>NZ_CP130720.1:7503490-8855236 GCF_035984415.1 Streptomyces sp. NBC_01296
TTCGACGAGCTCACCAGCGGCTTCGAGCGCGCCATCGACCGCATCAACCGCATCGCCGGCCGGGCCTGAGAGGCGTGATCAGCATGAGCGACACGAGTGAGCAGCCCGCATGGGGGTCCCCCCGGACAGAGTCCGGGGGAGGATTTTGGGCGCAGGCCGCCGCCGACCCCGAGCGCACCGTCCTCGTCACCCCCGAGGGGGAGGAGTGGAGCGCCGGCCGGCTGCACGCCGACGTCAACCGCCTCGTCCACGGACTGCGCGCCGCCGGTCTGGAGCAGGGCGACGTCTTCGCGGTCGTCCTGCCCAACGGCGTCGAGTTCATCGCCGCCTACCTCGCCGCCTCCCAGGCCGGGTTCTACCTCGTCCCGGTCAACCACCACCTCGTCGGCCCCGAGATCGCCTGGATCGTCTCCGACTCCGGTGCCAAGGTCCTCATCGCCCACGAGCGCTTCGCCGAAGCCGCCACCGCCGCGGCCGACGAGGCGGGCCTGCCCGCGAGCCACCGCTATGCCGTCGGAGCGGTCGCGGGCTTCCGCCCGTACGACCGACTCCTCGGCGGACGGCCCGCGACACCGCCCGACGGGCGCACGCTCGGCTGGGTCATGAACTACACCTCCGGCACCACCGGGCGCCCGCGCGGCATCCGCCGCCCCCTGCCCGGCAAGCTCCCGGAGGAGACGCACCTCGGGGGCTTCCTCGGGATCTTCGGCATCCGCCCGTTCGACGGCAACGTCCACCTGGTGTGCTCGCCGCTCTACCACACCGCCGTCCTCCAATTCGCCGGAGCCGCCCTGCACATCGGGCACCCGCTGGTCCTGATGGACCGCTGGACCCCGCAGGAGATGCTGCGGCTCATCGACGGCCACGCGTGCACGCACACCCACATGGTCCCGACGCAGTTCCACCGGCTGCTCGCGCTCCCGCAGGAGACGAAGGACGCGTACGACGTCTCCTCGATGCGGCACGCGATCCACGGGGCCGCGCCCTGCCCGGACCACGTCAAGCGGGCGATGATCGACTGGTGGGGCACCTGCGTGGAGGAGTACTACGCGGCCAGCGAGGGCGGCGGCGCGTTCGCCACCGCCGAGGACTGGCTGAAGAAGCCCGGAACGGTCGGCAAGGCCTGGCCGATCAGCGAGCTCGCCATCTTCGACGACGACGGCAACCGGCTGCCGCCCGGCGAACTCGGCACCGTCTACCTGAAGATGAACACCGGCGGCTTCAGCTACCACAAGGACGAGGGCAAGACGAAGAAGAACCGCATCGGCGACTTCTTCACGGTGGGCGACCTCGGACTGATGGACGAGGAGGGGTACCTCTTCCTGCGCGACCGCAAGATCGACATGATCATCTCGGGCGGCGTGAACATCTACCCGGCCGAGATCGAGTCGGCCCTGCTCACCCATCCGGCGGTCGCCGACGCCGCCGCCTTCGGGATCCCGCACGCCGACTGGGGCGAGGAGGTGAAGGCGGTCATCGAACCGGCCGAGGGCTTCGTGGCCGGGGCCGCCCTCGCCGCGGAGATCCTGCACCACTGCGAGCGGCAGCTGGCCGGCTTCAAGCGGCCGAAGTCGGTCGACTTCATCGAGACGATGCCCCGCGACCCGAACGGCAAGCTGTACAAGCGCAGGCTGCGCGATCCGTACTGGGAGGGCCGCGAGCGCGCGGTGTGAGGTGCCTGCCCACGGGACCCGCGGTCCCGGGACCCGCCGTGGGCTGAACAGTGCAACCGTTCGGGCCGGCCGGGCTAACGGACGGCCGTGCCTCTGCGGGCGCGGGTGCGGTATTCGGTGAGATGGGCGGCGGGCCGGCCTGGTCCTTTCCATCTGCCCCCTCACCGCACCCCTCCGGCCGTACACGGCCCGGGGATGTGAGGAAACCATGAACGCGAGTACCACCTCCCGCCGCTCCCGGCACCGGGCCCTGGCCGTCGCGGCCCTCACGGCGGCGGCCGTCACCGGCCAGCTGCTGGTCATGTCCCCGCTGGCCCAGGCGGACGGAGACCGAGCGGCCGACGCGAGCTCCGCCGCCAGGAAGCTGCTGGACCCGCCGCCGGGCCTCGACGAGCTCGTTCGGGGCGAAGACCCCCGCCACGAGGACGGCCCGCCACCCGGGGGAGAGGAGTCGAAGCCGAGCGCGAAGCCGAAGCCGAAGGCCCCGCCGCACGGCGTACAGGAGTACACCAACGACGGGACCTTCGTACCCCCGCCGGGCGTGACCTCGGTGTTCATCCAGGCCTGGGGCGCGGGCGGTGGCGGCGCCGGTGGCGGTGGCGGCGGCAGCGGCACCAACGTCGGTTCCGGCGGCACCGGTGGCGGCGGCGGCGGTGGCCTCGCATGGTGCAGCATCCCGGTGAAGCCCGGGAAGTCGTACGTGGTCCTCGTCGGCGACGGCGGAACCGGCGGTACCGGTGGCGCCGGTGCCACGGGAGGAGGCCCCGGCGCAGCAGGCAACCCGGGCACTGCGGGCAGCGCCACCACCCTGGCCTCGCCCGGCGGAGACATCCTGGTCACCGCCGGCGGCGGTGGCGGCGGTGGCGGCGGCGGCGGTGGCGGGACCACCACCGACGGAGAGGACGGTACGCCCGGTACCGGCGGCACCGCCACCTGCCGCACCGGCGGTGTGACCCGACCCGGGGAGCCGGGCGGGCCCGGCGGCAGCGGCGGCGGTGTCGCGGACGGCATCATCGGCCTGCCCGACTTCGAGGGCCTCGGCGGGATCGGCGCGGCCGGTGGTGGCAGTGGCACCACGTCGGGCGGCAATGGCGGTTCGTCGACTCGCAGTGGCGACGGTACGCCGTCATCTTCTGGTAGTTCGCGCAGGCGTGCGGTGGCCGGCCGCGGATCCCGTAACGGGGCCCGCGGCCGGCCCGTACCGCCGATCGCGCAGCGGACCACGGCGCATGGCAGCGTGGGGGCATGAGTACGACAGCCGGCAGGTCTTTCGTCACCGACTGGACCGTAGTGGTCCCGGTCATCGCGCTCATCGCGCTCGTCTTCAGCTGGGGACGCGATCTGCCCGGGTTCGCCGTGGCCCTGGTCGCCCTGTGCCTCGGGGGCGCGGTGCTGGCGGCCGTCCACCATGCCGAGGTCGTCGCCCACCGGGTGGGCGAACCCCTCGGCTCGCTCGTCCTGGCCGTCGCCGTCACCGTCATCGAAGTGGCCCTCATCGTCACCCTGATGGCCGACGGCGGCGACAAGACCGCCTCGCTCGCCAGGGACACCGTCTTCGCCGCCGTGATGATCACCTGCAACGGCATCGTCGGCCTGTCCCTGCTCGTCGGCGCCCTGCGCAACCGGGTCGCCGTCTTCAACGCCGAGGGTTCCGGTGCGGCGCTGGCCACCGTGGCGACCCTGGCCACCCTCAGCCTGGTCCTGCCGACGTTCACCACCAGCAAGCCGGGACCGGAGTTCTCCACCGCGCAACTGGTCTTCGCCGCCGTCGCCTCGCTCGCCCTGTACGGGCTGTTCATCGCCGTCCAGACGGTCCGCCATCGGGACTATTTCCTGCCGGTCGCCACCGAGGCGGGTACGAAGAAGGCCGACGGCTCCGGCGATGGCTCCGGCGACGGGGAGCACGCCGCGCCGCCCACCGCCCGCGCCGCGCTGGTCAGCCTCGGCCTGCTGCTGGTCGCCCTCGTCGCCGTGGTCGGCGACGCCAAGGCCGTCTCGCCCACCATCGAGACGGGCGTCGCCAAAGCGGGCCTGCCCAACGCCGTCGTCGGTGTGATCATCGCCCTGCTGGTGCTCGCCCCCGAGACCCTCGCCGCCGTCCGCGCCGCCCGCCGCGACCGCGTCCAGACCAGCCTCAACCTGGCCTACGGCTCCGCCATCGCCAGCATCGGCCTGACCATCCCGGCCATCGCCCTCGCCACCATCTGGCTGTCGGGCCCGCTGCTGCTGGGCCTCGGGCCGATCCACATGGTGCTGCTCGCCCTGACCGTCGTCGTCAGCTCCCTCACCATCGCGCCCGGCCGCGCCACGCTGCTCCAGGGCGGCGTCCACCTCGTGCTGCTGGCCGCGTACCTGTTCCTCGCCGTCAGCCCCTGAGCACCCCGGCGGGGCCGGAACGGTCCGGCCCCGCCGAGAACGGACGGAGGTCAGCGGCGCTCGCGCGGCCAGACCACCTTGAGCTGCGGCGAGGTGAGGATGTCCCGCTCGCAGAACCGCGAGGTCACCCACCGCTCCTGGGAGAACAGCCGGGTCTGGTCGGCGTAGTACGGCGAGGCCGGGTTCGACGA
This sequence comes from Streptomyces sp. NBC_01296, assembly GCF_035984415.1. NCBI lineage: Bacteria > Bacillati > Actinomycetota > Actinomycetes > Kitasatosporales > Streptomycetaceae > Streptomyces > Streptomyces sp. NBC_01296. Next base: position 7,507,731 of record NZ_CP130720.1, read on the forward strand.
CTGGCCGTACGTCAGCAGTGTGCGCGCCACCGGGCAGCGGCCGCCGTCCCAGCCGACCGCCTGGATGTGGCTGGAGCCGTGCACGACCTCCGGATAGCCCCCGGCGGCCGCGTTCCACGGCGCCTCGATCTTGTTCCACACGCCCAGTGCCTCGGTGCCGCCCGGCACCGGCAGCTTCTGCCCGCCGCGCACCACGAACTGGTGCGCGCCGAGCGGCGCGTCCAGGGCGATGCCCGCCGCCGTCAGCTCGGCCACCGTGTCCGCGAGGGCCCGTCCGATCCCGGGCGCCGCCTGGTTGAGCGTACGAGGGGTGCGTACGGGGTCGGCCGCAGAGAACGGCACCAGCCACAGGTCCTTGGCCGCCGTGCCCGCCGTCAGCTTGCGCCAGAACCGGTCGAAGAGCAGCGCGCCACGGCTGCCGGTGTCGGCCGTACGGTCCCAGCCCGCCAGTACCGCGCAGGCCGCCGAGACGTCCACCGGCCGGCCGTCGCTCGCGGTGGCCGCGCCGCCGGGCAGGGCGGCGCAGGCCTTCGCCGCGTCGGCCGCGGCCAGGTCGCCGGCCGGGACCCGGTTCGCGAACTGCTGCTCCTGCAGGTCCGCCACGGTCAGCCCGCCCTTGGCGGCCATCGCCGCCACGTCCTGCACCGCGCCCCGGGTCCGCAGCGAACGCGTGGTGCCGAGGCTGCCCCAGATCCGCTCGTACCCGGTCAGCGGCCGGTCGGCATTGGCCAGCCAGGCGCTGTCGTTGGAGTTCTCGGCGTACGGGGCGTCGCGCAGCGTCGGCGCCTTCCCCGGGCCGAACACCCCCGGCTGCACCGCGTCCGGGTCCGAGCCGAGCGCGCAGTCGCCGCGCGCGCCGTCGAGGACCGCGAGCCCGGACGCCGGGTACGTGGCCCGGCCGAGCGGCGTGGAGCAGCGGGCGGCGAGCTCGTCGGTGATCCGGGGGAGCACCTGGGACTGGGTGAACAGCGTCCCGCCGGCGGAGTCCGCGGCGACCGTGTTGACCCAGGGCAGGCCCTGCGTGCGCTGCAGCGCGTCCTGGATCCCGGCGACCGTGCGGGCCTTGCCCATGGCGAGGGCGGTGTCGGAGCCGCGCAGGTTCGCGGCGTTCGGGTCGTTCAGGGCGTACGCCGTGCCGGCCGTCCAGGGCAGCGGCAGGCCCGGGCCGAGGCCGGTGATCACGGGCCCGTAGCGGGTCCACCACTGGGTGCGGGTGACGGGATCGCCGCCCGCCACCGGGACGCTGACCGTCCGCCGCGTCATCTTCTCCGGCGTGCCGTCGACCAGATAGGCGGTCGGGTCGGCCGGGTCCAGGGTGAGCTGGTGCAGGTTGACGGGGGTGCCGGTGGCCACGGTGTGGCTCCAGGCCACCTTCTCGTTGAAGCCGATGTTGACCACGGCGGTGCCCAGCAGGGAGCCGCCGGAGACGTTCAGCTCGCCGGGTATGGTCTGCTGCGACTGCCAGAACCGGCGGCCGCCCTGCCAGGGGTAGTGCGGGTTCCCGAGCAGCAGGCCGCTCCCGCTCGCGGTGGTGGATCCGCTGAACGCCACGGCGTTGGAGCCCATGTCGTAGCGGCCCGTGTCGAAGAAGGCCCGCGCGGCCTCGGCGGCTGCCGCCGGGTCGGCCGCGGCCGCAGGATCCGTACGGGCGACCCCGTCGGCCGCGGACTCCGTACGGGCGGCGGCCGCCGGGCCGGACGCCGCCCGGCCCGGCGGCTGCGCCGCGGCGATGTCGTCGACGGCGCGCCCCTGGCCGCCGAGCACGGAGACGGCGAAGCCCCGGGAGGCCACGTCGAGGACGGTGACCGGGCGCACCCATGCGGCGCCCTTGCAGGCCGGGTCGGTGATCTTGTTCTGGGCGAGCCAGGCGTTGTACCCGGCGGCCCAGCCGCGCATCAGCTCCTTGAGGTCCCGGGTGGGGCCGGCCGGGGCGGGCGTGGCGAGGAGCTTCTCGACGGTGCCGGACTCCCGGACCCCCTTGAAGTACAGGTCGCTGGTGAGGTTCTTGCTCGCGGAGGAGAGCGAGCCGTCGGGCGCCGCGTCGGCTCCGAACCGGCGCGAGCGCTCGCCGGCCACGGTCACGAACCCGTCGGCGAGCACACAGACCTGGTCGGCGGCCTGGGCCCAGCCGGTGCCGAAGCCGAGGTGCGCGTAGTCCTGGGCCAGGATGTGGGGGATGCCGTTCTCGGTGTACCGGATGACGGCGGACAGGCCGCCGCCGGAGGGCCCGTGGTCGGCGGCGGCCGTCGCGGCCGAGGCCTGTGGCACCGCTGCCGTGACGGCGAGCAGGGCGGCGCCGGTGAGCGCGGCGCGCCGGAGCAGCGGGCGGGTGCGGCAGTATCCATCAAGAAAGCGCAACATGCCTCCCAAGTAGCCTGCGGATGGGCGTGGTTGCCCGTGGAACAGGCGGTGCTTGCGTGCCCCCACACTCATGCAGGCGGCCTGATGATCTGTCAACATCCCGTTCGGTACCCCGGTTGTGCCGGTTCTTGACCCCGGCCGTCGGCGGAGACGAGGATCACGCCATGACGGCAGCGCAGACGGTGCAGGCAGGGCAGGCCGGGGAGCCGGTGCGGCAGAACACGGTCGACGGGCTGGTGCGCGACAGCGCGCTGCGGGTCCCCGACCGGGTGGCCGTCCGCTACGGCGGTCGGACCTGGACGTACGCGGAGCTCGACGCCGCCGTCTCCACCGGCGCCGCCGTCCTGCGGGAGCGGTACGGGCTGGCCGCCGGCGACCGGGTCGCGACCTTCGCCCACAACTCCGACGCCTACCTGCTCGCCTTCCTCGCCTGCGCCCGGGCCGGGCTCACCCACGTCCCGGTCAACCAGAACCTCACCGGCGAGGACCTCGCGTACATCCTGGACGACTGCACGAGCGCGCTGGTCCTCGCCGACCCGGACCTCGCCGCGCGGATCCCCGGGGGCCGTGCCGTACGGGCGCTGCGCGACGCGCCCGGCTCCTTCCTGGCGGAGCTCGCCGGTCCGCTGCCCTTCGCGGCGGACCGCGATCCCGACGCCGTGGTGCAGCTGCTCTACACCTCGGGGACCACGGCGCTGCCCAAGGGCGCGGTGATGACGCACAAGGCGCTGGTCCACGAGTACGAGAGCGCGATCGAGGCACTGGACCTGGCCGAGGGGGACCGGCCGGTGCACTCGCTGCCGCTCTACCACTCGGCGCAGATGCACGTCTTCCTGCTGCCGTACCTGGCGGTGGGCGCGCAGAACACGATCCTGGACGCGCCGGTCGCGGAGACGATCTTCGACCTGGTGGAGGCGGGGCGGGCCGACAGCCTCTTCGCACCGCCCACGGTGTGGATCGGGCTCGCGGGCCACCCCGACTTCGGGCGGCGGGAGCTGGGCGCGCTGCGCAAGGCGTACTACGGGGCCTCGATCATGCCGGTGCCCGTCCTGGAGCGGCTGCGGGCGCGGCTGCCCGGGCTCGGCTTCTACAACTGCTTCGGGCAGAGCGAGATCGGGCCGCTGGCCACCGTCCTTCGACCGGACGAGCACGAGGGCCGGATGGACTCCTGCGGCCGGCCGGTCCGCCACGTCGAGGCGAAGGTCGTCGACGAGGACGGCGCGGACGTGCCGGACGGCACGGCGGGCGAGGTGGTGTACCGCTCGCCCCAGCTCTGCCTGGGCTACTGGAACGACCCCGAGGCGACGAACAAGGCCTTCCGGGACGGCTGGTTCCGCTCCGGGGACCTCGCGGTGCGCGATGCGCAGGGCTACTTCACGGTCGTCGACCGGGTGAAGGACGTCATCAACTCGGGCGGCGTGCTGGTGGCCTCCCGGCAGGTCGAGGACGCGCTGTACACCCATCCGGGGGTGGCCGAGGCGGCGGTGGTGGGCCTGCCCGACGAGCGGTGGATCGAGGCCGTCACGGCGGTCGTGGTGCCGCGCGGCGAGGTGACGGAGGCGGAGCTGCTGGCGTACGCCCGGGAGAAGCTGGCCGGCTTCAAGGCCCCGAAGCGGGTCCTGTTCGTGGACGCCCTCCCGCGCAACGCCAGCGGCAAGATCCTCAAGCGCGAACTCCGGGACCGGTTCGGGCAGGACGACCGGCGGGGCGGGTAGACCCGGCCGCAGGGCGTCACTCGGGCGGCAGCCCGGTGTCGTGGAGGCGCCGGAGGGTGAGGTGTTCGTGGACCATGCGGCCGACGAGGGCGCCGCCGTAGACGACGAAGCCGACGCCGACCAGCCAGGACTGGACGACCAGCAGCGTGCCGAAGGGGCCGTAGGTGACGGCGTTCGACGCGATCAGCGGGGAGAACACCAGCTGGGAGAAGACCCGCAGGCCGAGCAGGCCCAGGCTGGTCGCCACCGCCCCCGGCAGCAGGGCCCGCCAGCGGACCCGGCCGCCGAGCAGCAGCCGCTGGGAGCCCCAGAAGAACGCGCAGGTGCCGACGAGGTCGCCGGTGGTGCCGAGGATCGTGCCGGTCGCGTCGTTCGACGGCGCGGGGATCTCGACGAGCAGCCCGAGGTAGCAGACCAGCAGCGCGAGCCACACGACGTGCCGCCACATGGTGTGCCAGCGGGCGGTGGGCAGGTCCCAGACCTTCTCGTACCCGGTCTGCACGGCCGAGCCGAAGGTCAGGCCGAAGACGGCGAGGGCCGCGAGCCCGAAGGCCGTGGTCCGCTCGAGCGCCAGGTCGGCCGCGCCGAACAGCATCTCGACCCGGGCCCGCGAGGACTCGGTGACCCCGAGGGCCTGGCCGAGCCAGCGGCCGAAGCCGGAGCCGCTGCCGGGGGCGGCGGCCGCGACGACCACCAGCAGCGGCACCAGGGTCAGGAAGCCGAGGGCGGCGAAGCCCATGGCCCGGTGCATCAGCTCCATCTCCCGCCCCCGGCTCCACGCCAGCCCGGCCGGGGAGGCCTGGAGCCGGTCGTGGAGCTGTCGGAAGATCGAGGTCACGCCTCATGGACTACCCGGACGGACCCCCCGGCTCTCGGAGGCTCCCCCGAAGTAGGCCCGAAGGGGTGGTTTCGCGTGCCCGCGCGGCAGCTTGCGGGATGCGCTCAGCCCTTGGTGCGGCGGCGGTACTCCTCGGTCGGAACGCCCCCTACACCCCAGTCCTCCAAGTCGACCTCGTCGATGAGGACGAAGGTGGTGGCGGGGTCCTTGTCGAGGACCCGGACCAGGAGGTCGGTGACACCGGCGATGATCTCGGCCTTCTGGGCGGCGGTGGCGCCTTCGCGGGTGATCTTCACATTGACGTACGGCATGACGGGTCCTTCCGGGAAACCGGTGGGTCGGGCCGGGGTGGGGGCCGGGGTCGGCGGGGTCAGGAGCGGCCGGTGACGTGGCCGCCGTCCACGCGCAGGGCATGGCCCGTCACGAACTCGGCGTCCGCGAGGTAGAGGACCGCCTGCGAGATCTCGGAGACCTCGCCGACGCGGTTCAGCAGCGCGAGGCCTCCGAAGGAGTCCACGTCGGAGCCCGCATGCAGCGGCGTGCGGATGATGCCGGGCGACACGAGGTTGACCCGGATGCCGTCGGCCGCGAGTTCGGCGGCGAGGCTCGTGGTCAGCCCGTGCACACCGGCCTTGCTGACGACCGGCGCGGAGGCCGGGAAGCCGGCCAGTCCGTGGTCCACGAGGACGGTGCCGATGTTGACGACGCTGCCGCCGCGGCCCTGCTCGCGCGCGGCGCGCACGAAGGACTGGGTGGTGATGTACGTGCCCTTGAGGTTGTGGGTCAGGAAGCCGTCCAGCTCCTCCTCGGTGACCTCGGTGAAGGGCTTCGACGCGAAGGTGCCGGCGTTGTTCACGAGGACGTCGACACTGCCGAACCGGTCGAGCGCGGTACGGACGAGGGCCTCGCCGGTGGTGCGGTCGGCGATGGTGCCCGCGACCCAGGCGGTGCGCTCCGGGTGGCCGAGCCCGGCCGCCGCCTTGGCGAGCCGGTCGGCGTCTCGGCCGTTGAGGACGACGTTGGCGCCGTCGGCCAGGAAGGCGCGGGCGATGTCCAGGCCGATGCCGCTGGAGGAGCCGGTGATCAGGGCGGTGCGGGTGCGGGTGCTGGCGTAGGACATGGTTCTGCCTTTCGGGCTCAGTCGGTTCGGCCGGCCGGCCGGCGGTCGGTCCGGGCCGGTTGTGTCGTTCGTCGAGCGACACCCGAAACGTATGAGCCCCGAACTCATAACACCACGACGGAGTTTGAAGCATGTGATAATCCATCGTTATGGATGTGGACCTGCGCGACCTGGAACTTCTGGCCGCCACCGCCGATGCCGGATCGCTGACCGCGGCCGCCGAACGGCTCTTCGTGAGCCAGCCCGCCCTCAGCCAGCGGCTGACGCGGCTGGAGGACCGGCTGGGCATGCAGCTGTTCGACCGGCAGGGTCGCCGCCTCGTGCCCAATGCGGCCGGCCGCAGGATGCTGGTCGCAGCGCACCGGATCCTCGGCGAACTGGAGTCGGCCACCCGCGATCTGCGGGAGATGCGCGACGGCCGGGAGCGTCGGGTCCGCTTCGCCGCGCAATGCAGCACCACCTTCCAGTGGCTGCCTCCGGTGCTGCGCGCGTTCCGCGAACGCGAGCCCCGTGCCGAGGTGCGGATCGAGGCGGTTGCCGACGACGCTCCCATTCCGGCGCTGCTCGCCGATCTCGTCGACGTCGCGCTGGTCACCAAGCCGGACGTGCAGATGGACCGGGTGGAGCTGATCCCGCTGTTCGAGGACGAGATGGTGGCCGTCGTGCCGGCCGGGCACCCCTGGGCGTCCCGCAAGCACGTGACTGCCGCCGACTTCACCGGTGTCGACCTGGTCCTCTACGACGTCTACGACCAGAGCCGGATCCCGTCGTTCCCGCTGCCGCTTCCCCCCGGGGCCCGGCCCGGCCGGATCACCACCATGCCCCTGGTCACCGACCTGGTGATCGAGATGGCGGCCGGCGGCCAGGGCGTCGCGGTCCTGCCGAACTGGGTGGCCGCCCCGTACGCGGCCTCCCACGGCCTGGCGCTGGTCCGGATCGGAGCCCGGCCCCTGGCCCGCACCTGGTTCTGCGCCACCCGCCCCGGCCCCAGGCCGCCACACGTGGAGGCCTTCGTCGAAGAGCTCGTGGCCCGCCTCGGCCGTCCCGAGGCGGCTCTGCGGGCGGTTACCGAGCTTCTCGCAGGTCCACCAGCCGCTTGATCTTGCCCACCGAGCGCTCCAGCGTCTCCGGGTCGACCACCTCGACCCGCACGGACACCCCGACGCCCTCCTTGACCGCCCGGACCACGGCGGCGGCCGCCGACTCCCGCAGACCGGCGTCCGCCTCCCGGCGCGCCTCCACCCGTACGGTCAGGGCGTCCATCCGGCCCTCGCGGGTCAGGCGCAGCTGGAAGTGCGGCGCCAGGCCGGGCGTGCGGAGCAGGACCTCCTCGATCTGCGTCGGGAAGAGGTTGACCCCGCGCAGGATGATCATGTCGTCGCTGCGGCCGGTCACCTTCTCCATCCGCCGGAAGGCCGGACGTGCCGTACCGGGCAGCAGCCGGGTCAGATCCCGGGTCCGGTAGCGGATGATGGGCATGGCCTCCTTGGTGAGGGAGGTGAACACCAGCTCCCCGGACTCGCCCTCCGGCAGCACCTCGCCGGTGAACGGGTCGACGACCTCCGGATAGAAGTGGTCCTCCCAGATGTGCAGGCCGTCCTTGGTCTCCACGCACTCCTGCGCCACGCCCGGGCCGATCACCTCGGACAGCCCGTATATGTCCACCGCGTCGATGTCGAGCCGCTGTTCGATCTCCCGGCGCATCTCCTCGGTCCACGGCTCCGCGCCGAAGATGCCCGTACGGAGCGAGGTGCTGCGCGGGTCGATCCCCTGGCGCTCCATCTCGTCCAGCAGCGTGAGCATGTACGAGGGCGTCACCATGATCACCTCCGGCCGGAAGTCCTGGATCAGCCGGACCTGGCGGTCGGTCATCCCGCCGGACGCCGGGACGACCGTACAGCCGAGCCGCTCCGCGCCGTAGTGCGCGCCGAGGCCGCCGGTGAACAGGCCGTACCCGTACGCGATGTGCACGATCTGGCCCGGTCTGCCGCCCGCCGCCCGGATGGACCGGGCCACCACGTCCGCCCAGGTGGAGAGGTCCCCGTCGGTGTACCCGACGACGGTGGGGCGGCCGGTGGTGCCGCTGGAGGCGTGGATGCGGCGCACCTCGGAGCGGGGCACGGCGAACATGCCGAAGGGGTACTGGTCGCGCAGGTCGGCCTTGGTGGTGAAGGGGAAGAGGGAGAGATCGGCGAGGGAGCGGCAGTCGTCGGGGTGCACGCCGGCCTTGTCGAAGGCCTGCCGGTAGTGGGGCACCCGCTCGTAGGCACGGCTCAGCGTGGTACGCAGTCGCTTCAGCTGGAGCGCGGCGAGCTCGTCGCTGCTCAGCCGCTCGCTGTCGTCGTGGACATCCGCATGCGCCGTCATGCCGTCACCCCATCGTGAGCCGTGAGCCGTGAGCCAACAAACCGACCGATCATTCGGTAGATTGCCCCAGCTCCGCGACTAAATCAATGACTCGAACGAGTGATCGCATGGTGAGATGGGCGCATGTCGATCTTCACTTCCCATGACGGCACCGAACTCGCCTACCACGTCCGGGGAGAGGGCGAGCCGCTCGTCTGCCTCCCGGGCGGCGCCATGCGGGCCTCCGCGTACCTGGGCGACCTCGGCGGGCTGACCGCCGGACGCCGGCTGATCCTCCTCGACCTGCGGGGCACGGGCGACTCGGCGATACCGGCGGACGAGTCCACGTACCGGGTCGACCACCAGGTCGCCGACGTCGAGGCGCTGCGGGTCCACCTCGGCCTCGAGCGCATGGACGTGCTGGCCCACTCGGCCAGCGGCAACCTCGCCCAGCTGTACGCGGCCGTCCACCCCGAGCGGGTGCGGCGCCTGGTCCTGGTCACCCCGACCTGCTGGGCCGTGGGCCTCGACTCGACCCCGGAGCAGCGCCTGGAGGTGGTCCGGAAGCGCTCGGGCAGCGAGCCCTACGACACGGCCATCGCCGCCTACGAACGGATCCAGGGGATCATGGCGGCCGGTGGCACCCCCGCCCCCGCGGACTGGCGCCAGGCCATGCCGCTCGCGTACGGGCGCTGGAACGACGAGGTGCGCGCCCACCTCGACGCGAGCGACCGCGAGAAGAACGCGGTGGCGGCCGCCGCCTACGCGGGCCCCGGCGCCTTCGACCCGCCCGCCACCCGGGCCGGGCTCCGCCGTGTCGAGGGCGAGGTGCTGGTGCTGGCCGGGGAACTGGACAGCAACCCCACCCCCGCGCTTGCCGCCGAACTCGCGGGGCTCTTCCCGCACGGCGCCGTCGACGTCCAGGCGGGCGGCGCGCACTTCCCGTGGCTGGACGACCCGCAGTGGTTCGCGGCCCGGGTCGAGCGCTTCCTGGCCGAAGGGGTCTGAGCGCCGGGCAAGGGCGGCCGGGCCGGGCGGACCCCGGGCGGCCGCGCGGCCCGGGCGGCAGGCGGCCGCCCGGCCCGCGGCGTACGGTCGAGGGAGAGGCCCCCGCCGAAGAGGCGTGAAGGGAGGCGGCGGCGATGTCCGTCATCGACCCCGCGGTATCGGTACGGCTCGGCGCCGCCGGCGCCCGCCGCCTGGTCGGGCTGCTGGCCGAGGTGGCCCTCCTGCTGGAACACCCCGGCCCGGTGCGGCTCTCCGACGAGCAGGCCGACGTACTGGGCCAGGGCGCGGACCGCGACGAGCTCGCGTCCTGGGCCCGCAGCCTGGCGGCCGAACTGCGCACCCAGCTGTAGACGGGACCTGGGCGCGCGCCCTGCGAGGCCTGCCGGCCCCGCCCGCGGCCACGGCGCCCGGCCGGATCAGTGCGCCGCGTCCGCGCCGGCGTCCGCCTCCGTCGCCACCGACTTCGCCCAGCGGTAGTCCGCCTTGCCGCTCGGCGAGCGCTGGATGGCCGGCATGACGACCAGCTGGCGCGGGATCTTGTACCCCGCGAGCCGGGTCCTGCAGTGGCTCTGGATCTCCTCCAGGCTCGGCTCCGGGGCGCCCGGTCGGACCTGGACCACCGCCGCCACGTGATTGCCCCACTTCGCGTCCGGCACCCCGGCGACCAGGGCGTCGTACACGTCCGGATGGGACTTCAGCGCCTGCTCGACCTCCTCCGGGTAGACCTTCTCGCCACCCGTGTTGATGCACTGCGAACCGCGCCCGAGGACCGTGACGATGCCCTCCTCGTCGACCGTCGCCATGTCCCCGAGCAGCACCCACCGCTCGGAGCCCTTCCGGAAGAACGTCTCGGCGGTCTTCGCCGCGTCGTTGTAGTAGCCGAGCGGGACGTGGCCGCGCTGGGCGAGCCGCCCCGGTACGCCGACCGGCACCGGCTCGTGCGTCACCGGGTCCACCACCTGCGTACGGTCGTTGACGACGAGGCGGAAGCCCTTCTCGGGGCTCGAGTCGTCCGCCGCCCGGCCGTTGGACCCGGACTCCGAGGATCCGAAGTTGTTCAGCAGCATCACGTTCGGCACCAGCCGCTGGAACTCGGCCCGTACCGTCTCCGACATGATCGCCCCGGACGAGGAGACGCTGAACAGCGAGGACAGGTCGGTCCCCTCGAGCGGGCCCCTCAGCGCATCGATGAGCGGCCGGAGCATCGCGTCGCCCACCAGCGAAACGCTCGACACCTTCTCCTTCTCGATCGTGCGGAGCACCTCCTCCGGCGCGTACTTGCGGTGGATGACCACCCGCTGGCCGTAGTTGAAGGCGATGAACGAGGTCAGCGTCGAGGTGCCGTGCATCAGCGGGGGCGCGGGGAAGAAGGTGAGCCCGGCGCCCTTCGACGCGACCCGTTCGGCGAGCTCCTCGGGCCGCTTCACCGGCTCGCCCGAGGGCTCGCCGCCGAAGAGCCCCGCGAAGAACAGGTCCTCCGCGCGCCACATGACGCCCTTGGGCATGCCGGTGGTGCCGCCCGTGTAGATGATGAACAGGTCGTCGGGGGAGCGGGGCGCGAAGCCGCGCGCGGGCGAGCCGGCCGCCTCGGCGTCCGCGTACGCGACCGGGGCGATCGAGGGCTCCGGGGCGCCCTCGGGGGTGGCCCCGACGCGGATCAGGTGGCGCAGCTTCGCCGTCTGCGGGAGGGCGGCGGCCACCCGCTCCGTGAACTCGCCCTCGAAGACGAGCGCGGCGAGGTCGGCGTCGTTGTAGAGGTAGACCAGCTCCTCCTCCACGTACCGGTAGTTGACGTTCACCGGTACGAGGCGGGCCTTGAGGCAGGCCAGGACGGTCTGCAGGTACTCGATGCCGTTGTAGAGGTGCAGGCCCAGGTGCTCGCCGGCCGTCAAGCCGCTGTCCAGCAGGTGGTGCGCGATGCGGTTCGCCGCGGTGTCCAGCTCCGCGTACGTGAGGCGGCGCTCGGCGCCGGTCCCGGGGTGGTCCACGTACACAAGGGCCTCGCGGTCCGGGACCACGTCGACGACCGACTCGAACAGGTCGGCAAGGTTGTACTCCACCGTTCCTCCTCACCCCCGAGGTTGCCCGTTGCCGGGCCCATGGCTGTGCTGCCCGCGGCGGTCATTAGAGCGCCGCTCAGCCCAAGTGGGAAGGGCGCGGTCCAAGAAATCTGACTGTGTGTCAGAAAACTATTGAACTGCACCCGGCCCTCCTGCAACCTGTTCTAGGTCTTGAGACGGGAGGACGGCAATGGGTGGGACCGAACACCTGACCGTGGAGCGCCACGGCGCCACGCTGGTGCTCACCATGAACAGGCCCGAGGCGAAGAACGCGCTCTCGCTGCCGCTGCTGGTGGGGCTGTACGACGGCTGGCTGGAGGCGGACGCCGACGACACGATCCGCTCGGTGGTCCTGACCGGCGCGGGCGGGGACTTCTGCGCCGGGATGGACCTCAAGGCGCTGGCCGGGAAGGGGATGGCGGGCGACCAGTACCGCGACCGCCTGAAGGCCGACCCCGACCTGCACTGGAAGGCGATGCTCCGCCACCACCGGCCGCGCAAGCCGGTGATCGCGGCGGTGGAGGGCTACTGCGTGGCAGGCGGGACCGAGATCCTGCAGGGCACGGACATCCGGGTCGCGGGCGCGGGCGCCACCTTCGGGCTCTTCGAGGTCAAGCGGGGCCTGTTCCCGATCGGCGGCTCGACGGTACGGCTGCCGCGGCAGATCGCGCGGACGCACGCGCTGGAGATGCTGCTGACCGGCCGGCCGTACTCGGCCGAGGAGGCAGCCCGGATCGGGCTGATCGGGCGGGTGGTCCCGCAGGGGGCCGCGCTGGAGACGGCGTTGGAGCTGGCCGGGCAGATCAACGCGTGCGGGCCGCTGGCCGTCGAGGCCGTCAAGGCCTCCGTCTACGAGGCGGCCGAAATGACCGAGCGGGAAGGGCTCGCCTCCGAACTGGTGCGGGGATGGCCGATCTTCGACACGGCCGACGCGAAGGAGGGGGCGCGGGCCTTCGCGGAGAAGCGGGATGCCGTGTACCGGCGGGAGTAGCAGGCCCGGCCCCCGCCGTTGCTCCGCCGGCCGCAGCCGGGGCCCTGCCGGAGCCGCCGGGCCCGGCGGTCGAGTGCCGGTGCGGCGCCGCTGCCGGGGGCTCCGCCCCCGGACCCCCGCGCCTCAAACGCCGGCGGGGCTGGATTCTGCCGGTCGGGCGTCGTCCCGGGCCCCGGAGCCCCAGACGTCGGCGGGGCCGGATTCTGCCGGGCGGGGCCGGGGTTCCCGTGTCTGGACTTGCACGTGTTGTTGATCGTTTTCGAACATCGGAGGGCTCTCATGACAGCAGCCGCGTCCCCACCCGAGGTGCTCCGTGCGCCCCTCGTCGTCGAATTCCCCTTCACCCGGTCCCTCGGGCCCGTCCAGAGCGCCTTCCTCACCGGGCTGCGCGAGCGCGTCGTCCTCGGCGTCAAGACGGCCGACGGCAAGGTGATGGTCCCGCCCGTCGAGTACGACCCCGTCACCGCCGAGGAGATCCGCGAGCTCGTCGAGGTCGGCGCCGCCGGAACCGTCACCACCTGGGCCTGGAACGGCTCCCCGCGCCCGAACCAGCCCCTCGCCGCCCCCTTCGCCTGGGTCCTGGTCCGCCTCGACGGCGCCGACACCGCGATCCTGCACGCCCTCGACGCCCCCGGCCCCGAAGCCGTCCACACGGGCATGCGGGTCCGGATCCGCTGGGCCGAGGAGCGCACCGGGGCGATCACCGACATCGCCTGCTTCGAGCCGCACGACACCCCGGAAGCCGCGCAAGCGACCCCGCACGACGGGCAGTTCGCCGACGCCGTCACCGGCATCGTCGCCGCCGCCCGCCTCGACTACACCTACAGCCCCGGCCGCTCCCAGACCGCCTACATCAACGCCCTCGCCGACCGGCGGACCGTCGGCGAGCGCTGCCCCTCCTGCCACAAGGTGTACGTACCGCCCCGCGGGGCCTGCCCCACCTGCGGGGTCGCCACCACCGACCAGGTCGAGGTCGGCCCGGCCGGCACGGTCACCACGTACTGCATCGTCAACATCAAGGCCCGGAATCTCGACATCGAAGTCCCCTACGTCTACGCCCACATCGCCCTCGACGGCGCCGACCTCGCCCTGCACGGGCGGATCGGCGGCATCCCGTACGACCAGGTCCGCATGGGCCTGCGCGTCGAACCCGTGTGGACCGAGGGCGGCCGCCACCCCGACCACTACCGCCCCACCGGCGAGCCGGACGCCGACTACGACGCGTACAAGGAGCTCATCTGATGCCCGCGACGAGCAGGTACGCACGCGACGTCGCCGTCGTCGCCTTCGCGCAGAGCGACCACCGGCGCCGCAGCGACGAACTCAGCGAAGTCGAGATGGTCATGCCGGTCCTGCACCAGGTCCTGGCCCAGACCGGTCTGAAGGCCGGCGAGATCGGCTTCACTTGCTCCGGATCCAGCGACTACCTCGCCGGCCGCGCCTTCTCCTTCACCATGACCCTCGACGGGGTCGGCGCCTGGCCGCCGATCTCCGAGTCGCACGTCGAGATGGACGGCGCCTGGGCCCTCTACGAGGCCTGGGTCAAGATCCAGACCGGCGAGGCCGACACCGCGCTGGTCTACTCGTACGGGAAGTCCTCCCCGGGATCCGTACGGGACGTCCTGACCCGGCAGCTCGACCCGTACTACCTCGCTCCGCTCTGGCCCGACTCGGTGGCCCTGGCCGCCCTCCAGGCCCAGGCGCTCATCGACGCGGGCGAGACCGACGAGGCGGCGCTCGCCGGGATCGGAGCCCGCAGCCGGGCCGCCGCCGAGGCCAACCCGCACGCCCAGCTCAGGGGCGGCGCCGTCGCGCAGGGCGGGTACGAGGTCCGGCCGCTGCGTACGGGCGACTGCCCGCCCATCGGCGACGGCGCCGCCGCCGTCGTCCTCGCCGCGGGCGACACCGCGCGCAGGCTCTGCGAGCGACCCGCCTGGATCACCGGCATCGACCACCGCATCGAGGCCCACAGCCTGGGCCTGCGCGACCTCACCGACTCGCCGTCCACCCGGATCGCCGCCGAGCACGCCGGGGTCTTCGAACGCCCGGTGGACACGGCCGAACTGCACGCGCCGTTCTCCTCCCAGGAGGTGGTCCTGCGCAAGGCGCTGGGACTCGGCGAGGACGTCGTCGTCAACCCGTCCGGCGGGGCGCTCGCCGCCAACCCGGTCATGGCCGCCGGCCTCATCCGGATCGGCGAGGCCGCCGCCCGGATCCACCGCGGCGCCTGCGACCGGGCCGTCGCGCACGCCACCTCCGGCCCCTGCCTCCAGCAGAACCTGGTCGCCGTCCTGGAAGGGGAACCCGCATGACGCGTACGGGAAAGGAGCCGGTCGCCGTCGTCGGCATCGGCCAGACCAAGCACGTCGCCGCCCGCCACGACGTCTCCATCGCGGGGCTCGTCCGCGAGGCAGCGGCGCGCGCCCTCGCCGACGCCGAGCTGACCTGGGCGGACATCGACGCGGTCGTCATCGGCAAGGCCCCCGACTTCTTCGAGGGCGTGATGATGCCGGAGCTGTACCTGGCGGACGCCCTCGGCGCGGTCGGCAAGCCCATGCTCCGCGTCCACACCGCCGGTTCGGTCGGCGGATCCACCGCCCTCGTCGCCTCCAACCTGGTCGCGGCGCGGGTCCACCGGACCGTCCTGACCCTCGCGTTCGAGAAGCAGTCCGAGTCCAACGCCATGTGGGGCCTGTCGCTGCCCGTCCCCTTCCAGCAGCCGCTGCTGGCGGGCGCCGGCGGGTTCTTCGCCCCGCACGTGCGCGCGTACATGCGGCGTACGGGCGCCCCCGATGCGGTCGGCTCGCTCGTGGCCTACAAGGACCGCCGCAACGCGCTGAAGAACCCGTACGCGCACCTGCACGAGCACGACATCACCCTGGAGAAGGTCCAGGCCTCGCCGATGCTGTGGGACCCGATCCGGTACTCCGAGACCTGCCCCTCCTCGGACGGGGCCTGCGCGATGGTCCTCACCGACCGGGCGGGCGCGGCCCGTTCACCGCGGCCGCCGGCCTGGGTGCACGGCGGGGCGATGCGCAGCGAGCCGACGCTCTTCGCGGGCAAGGACTTCGTCTCCCCGCAGGCGGGCAAGGACTGCGCGGCCGACGTCTACCGGCAGGCCGGGATCACCGATCCGCGCCGCGAGATCGACGCGGTGGAGATGTACGTGCCGTTCTCCTGGTACGAGCCGATGTGGCTGGAGAACCTCGGCTTCGCCGAGGAGGGCGAGGGCTGGAAGCTCACCGAGGCCGGGGTCACCGAACTCGACGGAGACCTCCCGGTCAACCCCTCGGGCGGGGTGCTGTCCACCAACCCGATCGGCGCCTCCGGCATGATCCGCTTCGCGGAAGCGGCCCTCCAGGTCCGCGGCCAGGCCGGTGAACACCAGGTGCCGGGCGCCCGCCGGGCCCTGGGCCACGCGTACGGCGGCGGCGCGCAGTTCTTCGCGATGTGGCTGGTGGGAGCGGGGTCCCCGACTTCCTGAACGGGCTCGCTCCTCCCGGCGGGCGCGCGGCTGGTGCCCGACCGGCCACGGGTGACTCACCGTGGCCTGTGCGGCACCCGCTGCCATGGTTACTCTGGCCCCCGGACGACGTACCGGGAGGAGCACGCACGTGGCCGAAAGCATGATTTCGCAGCCTCTGGCCGGCTGGGGCAAGCCGGACCTCGATCTCAGCGGGGCGGACTGGCAGTCGAGCAGCCGGGGGGCGGGCGACGTCCAGATCGCCTTCGTCGAGGGGTTCATCGCGATGCGCAACGGCGACCGCCCCGAGAGCCCCTCGCTGATCTTCGCGCCGGACGAGTGGCGCAAGTTCGTCATGAACGCGCGGGGCGGGGAGTTCGACCTGACGTAGTCGGCGGCCCGACGCGGCGCACCACCGGACGCGGAGCCGCCGCGCCGGTGGCGCCGCCGCACATCCGCCTGACACGGCCGCCCGGATGTGCGAGAGTGGCCGGTATGACGATCATCCGCCGAAAGGGCGATGCCGCGTAGACGGCCCGGCGCACTGCGCGCCGAACGAGGAACGTACGAGGACCGCCGGCCGCCCGCCTGGGCATGGCAACTGCCCTCCGTGGACCGGCTCCCGGCCGCCGCCGCAGCGGCGGTCCACTGGGCCGGGGCCGGCCGGGGCGACGAGGTCGCGGACCTGCTGATGCGGTACCGGGCCTTCCTGAGCCGCCCGGGCAGCCCCCTGCTCCTGGCCCGCTCCTCGTGCCCGGCCTGCCCCGGATGCGCGCGCGACGACGTCGCCGTCGTCCGGGACGAACTCGCCGATCTCCACCACACCCTGCCGCCCGCCGCCCGCACCGCGCTGGGCCGCGTCCTGCACGTCCTGGACGCGGAGTTCCGCCGGCGCACCCTCCCCGAACCGGACCCGCCCGCCGGCCGGTGGGCCGACTGGAGCGGCCGCCCCCTCGCCTGGTGGCACCGCCGCATCTACGACAGCGAGGGCCGGGAGTTCTGGTGAGGCGTCGGCGGCGTCCGCGGGAGGCGTTCCAGCACCACCCGCGGCCACGCCGCCGCCAGCACCAGCAGCCACGCCAGCTGGACGGCCGCGGCACCCCGGGCCACCGCCCCCGCCACCAGCACCGCCGCCAGCGACGGCCCCACCAGCAGCAGAACCTCCCGCCTCCCGCGCCCCGTGCCGAGCGCCGCCACCCCCGCGATCGCCAGGTACACCGCGAGGCTCCCGCACAACAGCCACCGCACCGACTCCGGAACCGCATGGTCCGTGTACTCCACCGCATTGCCGAGCGCCGCCGCCAGCGCCGCCACCGAACCCGCGACGAAGCAGTGCAGCGGCAGCACGAGCCGTACCGGAAGGACGTCCCACGCCAGCAGCGGCACCCCGTCCGCCCCGTGCCGCAACGACAGCGACCACAGCAGGAGCAGCAGCAGGAACGCGCCGATGCCGACCCCGTACAGCGCCGCGTCCCACTCCACCTGCGAGGCGGCGGCCACCACCTGGGCCACCGCCTCGCCCAGCACGATCAGCTGGAACAGGCCCAGCCGCTCCCCGAGATGCGGCGCGTCCATCAGCGCCGCCACCGGCTTGGGCGCGGCCCGCCGCCTGCGCGCCGCCTCCTGCGCGTACTGCGCGTCCACCCGGGCGGCCAGCCTCGTGCCGGACACCGAGAACATCACCGCCAGGTCGATGGCCAGCCCCAGCGCCCACAGCGCGTACCGGGCCGTCCCGTCGAACCACATCGACACGATCCACGGCGTCAGCCCCAGCCCCAGCTGCGTGATCGGCAGGTCCGGCACGTACTCCCCGCGCCGCTCCCACGCCTTGCCTGCCAGCGACCGCACCAGGATGTAGGCCAGCGCGAACGCCCCCGCCCGGTCCTCCCGTACGCCGCGCACCGAGGCCGCCATCACCGCCATCCCGAACATCCCCGCCAGCACCGTCCACGTGCGGACCTCCTCGCCGCTGACGTTCCCGTACACCGTGAACAGCATCCAGCCCGTCCAGAACGCCAGGAACATCACCACGTACAGCGCCACATCGTCCCCACCGGGGCTGCCGTGCAGCAGGTGCGCCAGCTGGGCGACGCCCGCCACCGCCGTCAGGTCGAAGAACAGCTCCAGCCAGGAGGCGTGCCGTTCGCCCTCCGCAGGCGCCGACCCTGCCGGCGCGGAATCGGTCATAACGGGATGATAGGTAGGGTGGCCGAGCGGCGAGAGCGACCTGAGGAAACTGCTGAGCGGCATGCGCCCCGAGCTGCACGAGGGGCGGTACGTCTTCTGCACCGTCCCCGGAGCCACGGCGCCGCCCGCCGCAGCCACCCCCGTCGCCACCGTCCTGGAAGCCGAGGGGCTCACCCTGGTCCTGCGCCAGGAGGACGCCGACGCCGCCGGCCTCGCCTACGACTACACCGCCGGGTGGATCACCCTGCGCATCCACTCCGCCCTCGACGCCGTCGGCCTCACCGGCGCCTTCGCCGCCGAGCTCGCCGCGCACGGACTCAGCTGCAACGTCATCGCCGGGTACCACCACGACCACCTCTTCGTACCCGCCGAACGGGCGGCCGAGGCCGTCGCGGTACTGGAGCAACTGGCAACCCGTTCGGCGCAAGAGGGGCACCCGTAAAGGACTGCAACGGCCCGATACCAAAGATTCCGATCTTTCCCCGCAGAGGGCCTTCCCCCACGCGCGCGCGGGCGTACGCTGATGCCCCGAACAGGCCTGGGGGGTACCAGCCATGACGGAACGCCGGACCCGCAAACGGCGAAAGATGTTCGAACGCGAGGCAGAACTCGCCACCGTCGACGAAGCCCTGGAGCAGCTCACCGGATCCCGCGGCGCACGCCGTACGGACACCGTCGCGGGCGGCGTGCTGCTCGCCTTCTCCGGCCCCGCCGGCCTCGGCAAGACCACCCTCCTCGCCGAGGTGCGCCGCCGCGCCCTCGCCCGCAACTGCACGCTGCTGGCCGCCCGCGGCGGCGAACAGGAGCAGAGCCAGCCCTTCCACGTCGCCCGCCAGCTCATCCAGCCCCAACTGGCCGGCCACTCCGAGGAGGAACTGCACGCCGCCCTCGGCAGCTGGTACCCCATCGTCGGCCCCGCGCTCGGCCTGTGCGCCCCCGAACAGGGCGCCCCGCCCGACCCCCAGGGCCTGCGCGACGGCCTCGACTGGGTCCTCACCCACCTCACCGTGCAGCGCGCCCCCGTCACCCTCGTCCTCGACGACGCCCACTGGGCCGACCCCGAATCCCTCTCCTGGCTCGCCGCGTTCGCCCCGCGCGCCGAGCACCTCCCGCTGCTCCTCGTCGTCGCGTACCGCCCCGAGGAACTGCCCGCGCACGCCGAGGCGTTCCGTACGCTGCCCGGCCGCGCGGGACACCGCCCGCTGGCCCTCGCACCGCTCACCGAGGCCGCCGTGTCCACCCTGGTCCGCGAGGCGGTCGGGGACCACGCCGACGACGCCTTCTGCCGCGAGGCCTGGGCCGTCACCACCGGCAACCCCTTCGAAGCCGTCGAGCTCACCGCCAAGGTCCGCGACAAGGGCCTCGACCCCACCTCGGCCAGCGCCCCGCTGCTGCGCGACCTCGCCGCCGCCCAGCGCGGCAGCGGCCTCGTCGCCCGCCTCGAACGCCTCGGCCCCTCCACCGTCCGCTTCGCCTGGGCCTGCGCCGTCCTGGGCACCGCCATCCCGCAGGAGCTCGCCGCCCGGGTCGGCACACTCGGTCCCGAGGAGGCGGCCGACGCCACCCGGCGGCTGCGGGAGGCCCGCATCCTGTCCGGCCCCGGCGAAGAGCCCGACGCCGGGCTGGAGTTCGTCCACCCGCTCATCGCCACCGCCCTGTACCGGGCCATCCCCGACGCACTGCGGGTCGCCCTCCACGGACAGGCCGCCGTGGCCGTCGTCGACGCCGGACTCGGCGCCTCCAACGCCGCCCGCCACCTGCTGGAGACCCACCCCGAGAACGACCCCTGGGTGGTACGGACCCTGCGCGAGGCCGCCGCCGAGAACCTGCGGGCCGGCGCCCCCGAGGCCGCCCGCCGCCAGCTCGCCCGCGCCCTGCGCGAGCCTCCGGACTTCGACGGGCGCGCGGCCGTGCTGTACGAGCTCGGCTGCGCCTCCCTGCTCACCGAACCCGCGAACACCGTGAACCACCTGCGCGCCGCGCTCGCCGAACCCTTCGACGACCCCGCGCTGCGCCAGGGCATCGTCATCCGGCTCGCCCAGGTCCTCGCCCACAGCGACCGCCTCGCCGAGGCCTCGGACTCGCTCGCGCGGGAGATCCCGCACACCCCGGACGCCCGGACCCGACTGCGCCTGCAGTCCGAGCAGTTCATGTGGGACGCCTTCGACGCCGTCGAGCCCGACTCCCCGGCGCGCTCGCGCCGGCTGACCCGGCTCGCCGACCGGCTGACCGGCCGCGACCTCACCGAGCGGTACATCATCGGGCTGCGCGCCTGGGACGCCTGCCTGCGCGGCGAACCCGTGGACGTGGTCCTGCACCACGCCGTACGGGCCCTGGGCAAGGAGTTCAGCTGGGCCTACGAGGACCGCGGCTTCGAGGTACCGGTGCTCGCCGCCATGGTCCACATGTACGCCGACCGGCCCGGCCGGGCGGAGGAACTCTTCGAGGCCGGCACCGCCGAGTTCGAACGGCAGGGCTGGCGCGGGGCCCACCTGTCCTTCGCGTACAGCCTGCGCGCGTACATCCGCTACCGGCGCGGGCGCCTCGCGGAGGCCGAGGAGCTGGCCCGGGCCGGACTGCGGCTCGCCGAGCGCGTGGGGCGCGGCACGCCCGTGCACTGGTACAACATCGCGATCCTCGCCACGACGCTGCTCGCGCGGGGACGGGTGGACGAGGCCTGGGAGCTGGCGCAGGAGCACGCGTTGGGGGAGTCCGTCCCGGCAGCGGTGGTCTTCCCCGACCCCCAGACCGTGTACGCCGAACTGCTGCTGGCCCGCGGCCAGACGAAGGCGGCGGCGGCCGAACTCGAGGCCGTGGACCGCAGGCTGAGCCGGCGCGGGATCCAGAACCCGTCCTGGTGTCCGTGGCAGCTGCACCTGGCCCGGGCCGTGGCGGCACAGGACCCCGCCAGGGCGCAGGCCCTGACCGCCGATGCGGTACGGCGGGCCCGCGCCTTCGGGGCCCCGTCGGGTGTGGGGCAGGCGCTGCGGGTGGCGGCGGAGGTGGCGGCCCCGGACGAGCGGGCGGGGCTGCTGACGGAGGCGGTGGAGCTGCTGTCGGCCTCGCCGGCCGGGTACGAGCTGGCGTGCGCGCTGGCCGCGCTGGCCACGGAGCTCGGGGACGCGGAGCTGCTGGCGCAGGCGGTGGCGACGGCGCGGGAGTGCGGGGCGGACGGGCTGGTGGCGAGTCTGGGCGGGGCACCGACGGGTGCTGCGGCACAGGGCGGTGTGGGGACGCCCGCCGCGCCGGCGGGCGGTGCGGTCCGGGAGGACGGGCTGACGGACGAGCAATTCCGGATGGCGGAACTGGCCGTACGGGACGACCCGGCGGCGCGGGGCCGGGACCTGTCCCCGCTCTACCGGAAGCTGGGCACGGACCGGTCCGGCCTCGCGGAGGCGCTGGAGGTGTTCGCCCGGAGCTCAAGGTGACGTGGACCGGTGCCGGCGGGGGCAGGGTCTCGTCATGGACGTCATCGACCACGGTCAGAGGCTCTCCCACTTCCGCAACGAGACGCTCGCCTTCGAGAAGGCGATCCGGCGTGCGATCGCCGAAGCGGGCGACGGACCGGTCCCGCTCGTGCCGTCCTGCCCCGGCTGGTCGGCCGCCGACCTCGTCGGGCACCTCGGCGGGGTGCACCGGTTCGTCGGCCGCATCCTGCGCGACCGCCTGGCCGAGGCCCCGGACCACACCGATCTGACGATCTTCGCGATCCCGCAGGACCCGGCAGTACGGGCGGCCTGGCCGAAGCCGGAGACCGAGCCGAACCGGGGGCCGGTGCCGCAGGCGCTGACGGAGTGGTTCGCGCAGGGCGCGCGGCAGCTGGAGGGCCTGTTCCGGGAGCTGGGACCGGACGTGCCGGTGTGGACGTGGTCGGTGGACGCGGCGGATCGCGCGGCGCACACGAGTGGCTTCTGGCTGCGGATGCAGACGATCGAGCTGGCGGTGCACCGGTGGGACGCGGAGTCCGCGACCGGGGCGCCGGGGCCGATCGACGCGGAGATCGCGGTGGACGCGGTCCCGCAGACCTTCGAGGCGATGGCCCCGTTCCGGCGGGCCATGACCGGGGCCCCGGCCGGGGCGGGGGAGCGGTACCGCTTGCGGCGGACGGACGGCCCCGAGTCCTGGACGGTCACGTTCTCGGGGGAGCGGGTCCTGGTGGAGCACGGGGTCACGGACCCGGTGGATGTCGAGGCCGCGGGGACGGCGTCGGACCTGATGCTGTTCCTCTGGCGGCGGATCCCGTCCACCGGCCTGGCGGTCACCGGGGACGCGGACCTGCTGCCGCACTACTTCACCCTGGTCCCGCCCGTCTGACCGCTGCGCGGAGCCGACAGCCCTGCGCAGCGGCCCCCCACCACCCCCGCCGCCGGAGGCCGGACCGGAGGCGCGCCCTCCGGGTGATGGGCGGGGCCCGGGGCCGGAAAAGGCGGGCGGGCACGTACCATGGCGGCATGTCCTTCCTCCGCCGCAACCGCGCCGCCACACCCGCCGGCCCGGACTTCGACGTCCTGGCCATGGACCCGGGGGACTGGCCGGGCAATCTCGGGGCCGGGCTGCTGCCCGCGCCCGACGGCAGCTGCCAGGGCGTCTTTCTCCGCTACGACCTGTTCGGCGGACGCGGCCCCGCAATGATCATCGGCAACCTCCCCGAGGGCTCCCCCGCCCGGGAGCTCACCGAGGGCCAGGTCCCCTTCGAGGTGGCCCAGCTCCTCGACGCCCTCGAGAACGACGAGGACGTCGAGGTCACCGGCACCGAGGACTGCCCCGTCATGCAGGGCGACAACCTCCTCATCGTCCGGAAGATCAAGCTCTCCGAGGGCCGGATCAGCTGCGTGCAGTTCGACCGCAGCGACAACGTGCTGGTCACCATCGCGAGCTGGGACCGGCCCATCACCGACGACCTGTACGCCCTCCTGAAGCCGCTCCCCGCCGAGCTCTTCCAGCAGGGGTAGCAGCCACCCCCTACTAGGGGGTGTCCGCGATGTCGTTCGCCGCCACGTAGCCGAACGTCATCGCGGGGCCGATCGTCGACCCCGCCCCCGCGTAGCTGTGCCCCATCACCGCCGCGCTCGCGTTGCCCGCCGCCCACAGGCCCCGGATCACCGAGCCGTCCGGCCGCAGGGCGCGCGCCCGTGCGTCCGTGACGATGCCGCCCTTCGTGCCCAGGTCACCCGGCACGATCTTGAAGGCGTAGAACGGCGGCGCCCAGATCGGGGCCAGGCACGAGTTCGGCTGCACCCCCGGGTCCGTGTAGTAGTGGTCGTACGCCGTGTCGCCCCGGTGGAAGTCGGGGTCGGTCCCGTTCCACGCCTGCGCGTTGAACCGGTTGAGGGTCGCCCGGAGCGCTCCCGCCGGGACCCCGATCTGGCCGGCCAGCGCGTCCCACGTCCACGCCTTCTTCGCCGCGCCCGCCTGGTACCACGAGTCCGGGAAGACGATCGTCGGCAGGATGTCCCTGAACAGGTACTTGTTGCGGTAGTTCTGATCCACGATCAGCCACGCCGGGATGTGCGAGCCGACCGAGCCCCGGTCCTTCTCGTACATCACGTGCACCACATCGCTGTACGGGGCCGCCTCGTTGACGAAACGCGCGCCCGCCCCGTTCACGATCAGCCCGCCCGGCAGGGTGCGTTCGGCGAGGCAGAAGTACGGTTCGCCCGGCAGCGGGATCGACGGACCCCACCACGCGTCCTCCATCAGCGCCAGCGCCGCCCCCGCCCGCTGCCCGGCCCGGATCCCGTCGCCCGTGTTCTCCTTGGCGCCGACCGACCACTGGGTGCCGATCGGCTGCTGCTGGTACTGCGCCCGCATCTGCGCGTTGTGCTCGAAGCCGCCCGAGCCGACGACCACGCCCTTGCGGGCCCGTACGACCCCCCGTACCCCCTCCTTCTCCACCACCACACCGGTGACCGCACCCGCCTCCTGCACCAGGTCGACCAGCGGGCTGTTCAGCCAGAGCGGCACCCCCGCCTGCATCAGTCCGGCCCGCAGGCCGGCCGCCAGTGCCTGGCCCATCGTGAGCGGCTTCTGCCCGTACAGTGCGGCCTTGGCGCCGCGCGCCAGGCACTCCGTGGACACCGCCAGCCCCTTGGCGTTCACGGCGGCCAGGTTCAGCCACTTGTAGTCCTGGCTGAACACCACCATCCCGGCGGGGACCGGCAGGTACGCCGGGTTCAGCCGGGCCAGTTCGGCGCCCAGGAGATGGCCGTCGATCTGGTCGGGCTCGATGGACCGGCCGTTCGGCAGCCCGCCCGGGAGGTCCGGGTAGTAGTCGCTGTACCCGTCCATGTACCGGAAGCGCAGCGGGCTGTTGGCCATCACGAAGTCGAGCATCCGGGGGCCGTTGGCGAGGAAGGCCGCCTGCCGGTCCGCCGACGAGCCGTCGCCGACGACCGCCGCCAGGTACGCAGCCGCCTTCTGCGGGGTGTCCGGCACCCCCGCGGCCAGGATCACCGAGTTGTTCGGCAGCCAGATCCCGGCCCCGGAGCGCGCCGCAGAACCGCCGAAGGTCGGCGCCTTCTCGACCACCAGCACGCTCAGACCCCGCCTGGCGGCGGTGAGCGCGGCGGTCATCCCGGACGCCCCGGACCCGACCACCACGACGTCGTACTCACCGAGCGGAACCCCGTCCGCGGCCCGCGCGGCGGCGGACGGCAGCACGGCGGCCGCGACCACCCCCGCCCCGGCCCCGGCGAGGACCGTCCGACGGGAGGGGAGAGCGGGGCGGAGGGGGTCGGGGCGTACGGAATCAGCGCTTGCGGACATGGGCGGGCTCCAGCGGAGTGGGGAGGGCGGGACGGCGGCTCCAGCATTTCTGATGCTGAGTCAGAAAAGGTGTTCGGGGGATCATGTGATGTCAAGGCATACGCAGGGACGGCGAGCCGGGCCGAGACGGCCCCGAACGCACGAAATCCCGTGGTACGCACAGCGAGTGCGTACACCACGGGATTTTCGTACGGGGTGCGGGCCGCCGGGATCAGCGGGTGCCGACCGCCGCGCGTACCGCCCTGCGCGCCATGCCGCAGTCGTCGTGCAGACGGCGCAGCAGCAGCCGCTGCTCCTCGCCGGAGGACAGGGAGCCCACCGGCAGGGGCTGGGTCGGAGCGGTCGCCAGCATGGAGCGCTGGACCGCCGTCTCACACATCCTGATCTCCCGGGTCAGCACCAGCATCAGGTTGACCAGGAACGCGTCCCGCGAGGCCGGACCGGCCGACTGGGCGAGCCGGCTGATCTGACTGCGGGCGGCCGGGGCGTCGCCCAGCACCGTCCACAGCGTGGCCAGGTCGTAGCCGGGCAGGTACCAGCCCGCGTGCTCCCAGTCGAGCAGCACCGGCCCGGCCGGGGACAGCAGCAGGTTCGACAGGAGTGCGTCACCGTGGTTGAACTGCCGCTGCACACCGGCCAGTTTCAGCCCGCACAGCAGTTTCTGCAGATCACCCAGGTCCCGGTCGGTGAGCAGTCCCAGCTCGTGGTAACGCGCCACCCGCTGCGGGTAGTTCAGCGGGTCCCCGAACAGATCGGTCGGCGGGCGCCACTGGTTCACCCGGCACACCGCGCCCAGGGCGGCCCGTACGTCGGCCCGCGGCGGGGCCTCCACGGGGTGCCGCTGCAATGCTGCGACCCGGCCCGCCATCCGTTCGACCACCAGCGTGCAGTTCTCGGGGTCCGCGGCGATCAGCCGTGGCACCCGGACCGGCGGGCGGTGTCGGACGAACGTCCGGTACGACGCTATTTCGTGCCGGTACCGCTCGCGCCATTCCGGCGAGTGGTCCAGTAAAACCTTGGCGACGGCGGTCATCCGGCCCGTCGTCCCGACCAGGAGGACCGACCGGCCGCTGCGCCGCAGCACCTGTACCGGCGCGAACTCCGGGCAGATGCGCTGCACCGAGGCGAGCGCGGTGCGCAGTTGCGCCCCCTGCGGCCCCGAGAGGTCGATTCTTCCGCTGAGCGGCTGCGATCCGGCCCCCGGCATCCGCCGCGCCCGTACGGCGCCCTGCGCCGGTGCCGCCTGGCGGCCGGGGTCGAGGTAGGGGCCGCCGCCCGCCTGGAGCGTGCGGTGCGGCCGAACCGGGGCGGACACGGAGGACGTTGCTGCGTACATGGCGTTACGGATCCCTTCGTGCGCCGACGAGTTGCGTACGCCACCCCGCCGGTCCCGTACTTCACCCTGGGGAGTTCCGCCCGGAGACCGGGTCGGGGAGGCGCATTCCTACCTGACACCCGGCCGTGGGTGGCGGACCATCTTGCGTGCCCTGGCGAAGCCTGGCGAATAGTCGCTGGGCATCTGACGGCGGGCTACTGTCAAATCAGCCGAGAACCTGGGGGCTTGACGTGAGCAAAGGACCAAACACCCGCTTGAACGACTTGTTCGGCATGGCCGGCTGGTCGAAGGGTGAGCTGGCGAGGATGGTCAACCGGCAGGCGGCGGCCATGGGTCACCACCAACTGGCCACCGACACCTCGCGGGTACGGCGCTGGATCGACATGGGGGAGACCCCGCGCGAACCGGTGCCCACCGTACTGGCAGCCCTGTTCACCGAGCGGCTCGGTCGTGTCGTGACCATCGAGGACCTCGGGTTCGTACGGCAGCGGCGCACCTCCAAACGGCAGCCGGACGGGGCGAAGGACAACCCCGACGGAATGCCCTGGGCGCCCGAACGCACAGCCGCGGTCCTCACCGAATTCACGGGAATGGACCTCATGCTCAACCGACGCGGTCTGATGGGCGCGGGTGTCGCGCTCACCGCAGGCTCCGCCCTCACCTACGCCATGAACGACTGGCTGCACACCGATCCCGCCCCCGCCAAGTCCCCGCAGGCCTTCGGCGACTCCTTCCAGGCCGACCCGGCCGGCTACGACCGCTACGAGGCCGCCCCCATCGGCTCCCAGGAGATCGAGGCCCTGGAGCGCTCCGTGGAGGTCTTCCGCGCCTGGGACGCCTCCCGAGGGGGCGGACTGCAGCGCAAGGCCGTGGTCGGCCAGCTCAACGAGGTCGGCGGCATGCTCGCGTACCACCACCCCGACCACCTGCAGCGGCGGCTGTGGGGCGTGGCGGCCAACCTCGCCGTGCTGGCGGGCTGGATGTCCCACGACGTGGGTCTCGAACCCACCGCGCAGAAGTACTTCGTCATCGCCGCGCACGCCGCCCGGGAGGGCGGGGACCGGCCACGGGCCGGCGAAGCGCTGTCCCGGGCGGCGCGCCAGATGGTCCACCTGGGCAAGCCGAACGAGGCCCTCGACCTGATGAAGCTGGCACAGTCGGGCTCCGGCGAGCAGACCCTGCCGCGCACCCGCGCCATGCTGCACACCATCGAGGCCTGGGCACAGGCCTCGATGGGCAAGGGCCAGGCCATGCGCCGCACCCTCGGCGAGGCCGAGGACCTGTTCGTGTCGGACCAGGGTGACGTGCCCCCGCCGTCGTGGATGCAGAACTTCGACGAGGCGGACCTGCACGGCATGCAGGCCCTGGCGTTCCGCACCCTCGCCGAACACGACCCCTCGGTCGCGCCGATCGCCCAGCGGCACGCCCGGGAGGCGCTGCGGCTGCGGTCCGGCGGCCACCAGCGCTCGCAGATCTTCGACTACATCTCCATGGCGTCGGCCTGCTTCATCGCCGACGACCCGGAACAGGCCGACCGCTACGCCCGCCTCGCGCTGGTCTCGATGAACGAGACCTCCTCGCACCGGACGTGGGACCGGCTGCGCGAGATGTACCGGCTCACCGGCCAGTACGCCGGGTACGCGCGCATCGAGGACCTGCGCGCGGAGATCAAGTTGGCCCTGCCGAACAGCCCGACGCAGCACAGCGTCTAGCCGTGCGCGGGCACCCGGTGCGTGCACCGGCAGCCGTACGGAGAAGAGAAAGGCCGCGCCGTCCGGCGCGGCCCTGAAGAGTCGGTACGACCCGGTGAAGAGTCGGTGCGACCCGGCGCTCAGCCACCGATCCTGGCCACCAGGACGCAGGCGTCGTCCTCGCGTTCGCTCTCGCCGAACTCCTCGACCACCATCCGCACGCAGTCCTGCGCCGACCGCGCCGCCGTGAACCGCGGCGCGAGGGCCAGCAGCCGCTCGGTGCCGTCCGCCCGGCTGAACTCGATGCTGCGCGGCGTCAGTCCGTCCGTGTGCAGGACGAGTACGTCGCCGACCTGCAGCCGTTCCTCGGCCTGCCCGTACGCCGCCCCGGAGGTCGCGCCCAGCAGTACGCCCTCCGGCGGCTGCAGGGCGCGGCCCGAGCGGCCGCGGAACAACAGCGGGGCGGGATGGCCGGCCTGCGCCCAGGAGAGCACACGGCGCACGGGATCGTAACGGCAGCAAACGGCCGAGCCGAGCGCCGGTTGTACGGAGGCCTCCAGGAGCTGGTTGAGCCAGCCCATCAGCGGGCCCGGCTCGATCCCGGCCATGGCCATGCCGCGCAGGGCGCCCAGCATCATCGCCATCCCGGAGGTGGCCGTCACCCCGTGCCCGGTCAGGTCACCGACCGTCAACAGAGAGCAGCCGTCGGGCAGTTCGAGTGCGTCGTACCAGTCGCCGCCGATCAGGGCGCTCGTCGCGGAGGGCAGGTAGTGTGCGGCGACGTCGAGTGCGCCGGTGGTGTGGTGCGGGAACCGCAGGGAGCCGCGCCACGGGGGGAGCACGGCTTCCTGCAGCTCGACCGCCAGCCGGTGCTCGGTCTGCGCGATCTCCCGCCGGCGCTGCAGCGAGTCACGGGACTCGCGTACGGCGCGCTGGCTTCGGCGCAGCTCACTCACGTCCCGGAACACGGCCCACATGGAGGCCGTGCAGCCGTCGGAGTCGAGTACCGGCTCGCCTCGCATGTGCAGCGTCCGGACGCGGCCGTCGGCCCGGACGATGCGGAACTCGCCGTCGATCGGCTTTCCGTCGACCAGACAGGCCGTCACCATCGAGGTGAGCAACGGCTGGTCATCGGAGAAGAGGGTGGAACCGAGTTCGTCGAGGGGGAGCGGGCCCGCCTCGGGCGAGCGGCCGAAGATCTGGAACAGTTCCTCGGACCAGTTGACCTCGTCGGTGAGCAGGTTCCACTCGGCGCTGCCGACGCGGGTCTGCTGGGGTTCCGTTCCGGTGGCCGGCGCCCCGTCGGGGAGCTCGTCGAGTTCGGGAGCGGGCGGCAGGCCTTCCTTGAGCTGTCCCAGGTGCTCGCGCAGGTCGTCGAGTTGGTGGACGGCGAGGTCGCACAGGGCGCGCTGCCAGCGGCCCTGGGCGTCGTCGTCGTCGACGACGGTGTCGCGGCGCACCGCGTCCACCTCGCCGCGCAGCCGCCGGGTCTGCGAGATCAGGGCGTCCACCGAACCTGGCTCTGGCGGCTGCGCGGGACGGTCCGCGAAGAGGTGGGACGGCATGAGAACTCCGATACAGGCGGCGCGGCACGGCCAAGTCTGAAGGAAGGACCGGTTACGACTGTTGCACAGGCCGCGACGGCCCGTAAGGCGTTTGGCAACATCCGTAACGTCGTTGCTTCTGGCATATGCCAAGGGCCTCCCGGCCCCCCCTTCGCCTGTACGAACGTTTCCGGTCAGCCCTACCGGGATCCCATCGGCGGTCTTTGGCCGCCGTCCCGTGTCACACGCTGAGCGGCACCGGGTGGATCTCGCTGGCCGGGTGTCCCGTGCGCTCGTGGATCCGCAGCACCGCGTCCGCCGAGGGAGCCTCGGACAGGCAATAGACGGTCCCGGATGCGGGGTCGGCCCAGGCGCGCTCGAAGTGCACCTTCTCGTCGCCCTCGATCGCCAGGTCCGCCTTGTGGGCGGCCATCAGCTCGGCTTCGGTGATGCCCTTCATGCCGTGGTGGACATCCATGTACATCGTCACCGCCGCACACCTCCTCACGTGTCGCTGCGAGTGCAGCCGTATCTCCTCCCATCGTCCTCCCGCGGCCGGAAACCGGCCCTCCGGAGGGCGCGGATCGATCGTACGGACGAGATGTACGAGACCCGCGCGCGGCGGAACCCGTATCCGAGCCGGATCAACGCCCCCGCGGGAGTACCCCCCGAACGAAGGACCCCCTGAACGCAGGACCCCCTCCCCGCGCGACCCGTACCGCCGTCCCGCTTCCCACCCCACCAGGTGATCGCTACTCTACGTGTCGGTAACGAGCCGGGGGAGGTCCGTGAACGCGGGCCCGCGCAGGGGTTGGGGACACAGCAACATGACCGGGCAGAGCCGCCGCTCCTTCCTCACGTACCTCGTCGCGGCGCCGACGCTCGCCCTCGTCACCCGGGCGGGGGCCGACGTCCTCGCCCCGCAGCCCGCCCACGCCGTGGTCCCGAGCCTGCCCGCCCCGGCCGATCTGGTGGACCTCGGCGACCTGTTCATCCTGGCCGGCGCGCCCACCTCCGCCCTGCTGGCGCTCTCCGTGGAGACGGACGGGACCATCCGCTTCCGGCTGCCGCGCGAGGAGGTCGGCCAGGGGCTCACCACCGCCGTGGCCATGCTCGTCGCGGAAGAGCTCGACGCGCCGCTGGCCGCCGTCCGCGTGGAACTGGACGACGCGCGGCCCGAGCTGCTGTTCAACCAGCTCACCGGAAGCTCCAACTCCATCCGCTCCCTCTACGGGCCGGTCCGGCAGGCCGCCGCCACCGCCCGGGCCCGCCTGGTCGCGGCGGCCGCCCGCCGGTGGGGCCTGGCCGCCTCCTCGCTGACCACCGCGAACGGCGCCGTACGGGCCCCCGACGGACGCACCGCCGACTACGGCGGCCTCTCCGCGGCCGCCGCCGACCCCGCCCTGATCGTCCTCGGCGCCACCCCGAAGAAGGCGGCGAAGCACTCCCTCGTCGGCAGGCCCACCGGCCGGATCGACGCCCGCGCCATGGTGACCGGCGCCCAGCAGTACACCCTCGACCTCGACGTGCCCGGAGCCAAGCCCTGCGTGCTGCGCCGCCCGCCCTCCCTCGGAGGCAGCGTCAAGGCCGTCGCCAACCTCGCCGCCGTCCGCGCCATGCCCGGCGTCCTGCACGTGGTCACCGTCCCGACCGGTGTCGCCGTCGTCGCCGAGACCTTCGGGCAGGCCCTCGACGCCAAAGCAGCCCTCCAGGTCACCTGGGGTCCCGGCCCCGCCGACCAGCTCTCGGACGCGCAGATCCGCGCCAAGCTGCGCGCCGCCACCCCGCCGCTGCTGGTGCCGCCGCTGCTCACCCCTTACGTGGACGCCGAGTTCGACTTCGCGTTCGTCAGCCACGCGGCCATGGAGACCAACTCCGCCGTGGCCGACGTACGGGACGACCGCGCCGAGATCTGGTCCGGGCTCAAGTCCCCGATCGTGGCCCGCGAGACCATCGCCGCCGAGCTCGGCCTGCCGCTCGACAAGGTCACCGTGCACGTGATCCAGGCCGGCGGCTCCTTCGGGCGGCGGCTCTTCTTCGACGCGGCCCTGGAGGCCGCCCGCGTCTCCAAGGCCTGCCGCCGGCCCGTCCGGCTGATGTGGACCCGCGTCGACGACACCCGGCACGGCCGGATGCGCCCCGCCACCCACCACAAGATCCGCGCCACCCACCTGCTGGGCGAGGTGCTCAGCTTCGAGCACCGGGTCGCCGCCGCCGAGACGGACTTCCGCCACGGGCTCGGCGAGATCATCACCGCCACCGCCGCCAGCCTGCCGCTCGGCATCGGCAACGCGACCCTGGCGCAGACCCTGTTCCACACCACGATCAAGTCCCCGTACCACTTCGGGCTCACCACCCACGGGCTCAGCGAGGTGCCCACCGGCATCCCGACCGGCTCCTGGCGCTCGGTGTACTCCGCCAACACCCGGGGCGCCGAGGAGATCGTGGTCGACGAACTCGCGGCGCGGACGGGCAAGGACCCGTACGAGTTCCGGCGCGCCTTCCTGAAGACCGCCGCCCAGCGCGCGGTGCTCGACAAGGCGGCGACCGAGGGGGAATGGGGGCGGCCGATGCCGGCGGGCTGCGCGCAGGGCATCGCCTTCCACGACGAGTACAAGTCCCGCACCGCCTGCCTGGTCGAGATCGACGCCCGCGACCCGGAGCACGTCCGCGTCACCAAGGCCGTCATTGCGGTCGACGTGGGCCTGCCCGTCAACCCGCGCGGACTGGAGGCCCAGATGATCGGCGGCCTCACCGACGCGATCTCCACCACCCTGAAGGCCGGGCTGCACCTGGACAAGGGGCTGCCGCTGGAGGGCAGTTACAGCCAGTTCCACTGGGCCCGGCAGCGCGACACCCCGTATGACGTACGGGTCTTCGTGCTGCCGGCCACCGGGGAGGAGCCGGGCGGCGCGGGCGAGCTCGGCGTACCCGCCGCGGTGGGCGCCATCGCCAATGCCTGGGCCCGGGCCACCGGCAACAAGCCGCGCAGCTTCCCCCTCGACTTCGACGTCGACTTCACCCCGTACCCCCGCTAGAACAGCAACTGCCAGTCATTTCAGGAGAGTCCGCCGTGCCCTCGCACACCTTCACCGTCAACGGGCAGAGCGTCACCGTGGACGCGCCCGACGATCTGCCCCTGCTGTGGGTGCTCCGCGACATGCTGGGCGTACGCGGCCCCAAGTACGGCTGCGGCGTGGACGTCTGCAAGGCCTGCACCAGCCATCTCGACGGGGTGGACGTCCGACCGTGCGTGGTGCCCGTCGCCGCGTGCGCCGGCAGGGCGGTGACCACCATCGAGGGACTGGCGAACGGGGACGAGCTGCACCCCGTACAGGAGGCCTGGCTCGAACAGGACGTCGCCCAGTGCGGTTTCTGCCAGCCCGGCCAGATCATGGCCGCCGTCGCCCTCCTGAAGCGCACCGGCACGCCCACGGACGAGGACATCGACGCCATCGCCAACATCTGCCGCTGCGGCACCTACTTCCGCATCCGGGAGGCCATCCGCAGCGCGGCCGCCAGGATGTGAGCGTCCGGGAGCGAGCGAGAGGGGCCCCGGGGACTCCCCCGTCGACCCCGGGGCCCGACCGCTCGCGGTCAAACCTATGCGGCGGGACGCCGGTTCGCAGGGTCCGCCGTGCACAGTGACCGGGCAGAACGGGTATCACTGAGCACAGTGATGCGCCGGGGTGGTTGACCCGCCGGCGCGACCGGACCGGAGGGACCCCGTCATTTCGCATCCGCCCATCCCGCAAACGCCCGCGGACCGGTCGCGCAGCCGGTCCGAGGACGTCCTCAAGCTGCACCGGCTCGCCCAATCAGGCGGCTCGGCAGCGGTGTTGCAGTGGCTCGCCGCCCGGCTGGGCGGCTGGACCGGCGTGGTGGACGCCGACGGAGCCGCAGGTCCGGAGCTCGCCCTCCGCGGGGCCGCGGAGCTGCATGCCAGGGCCGTGCGCTCGGCCGTCCTGCACGGCGAGCGCTCGGCAGCGCTGCTGTTCGCGCTGGACGGGAGCCGCGCGCTGGCCGCCGTACTGGACCTGCCGCACCACCCGGGAGCGTCCGCGCTGCTCGCGGACGCCGCCGCCGTACTGGCCCTCGTCCTGCGGGCCGAGGAGGCAGAGCGGCGCGAGGAGCGGGCCGAACTCGCCGAATCACGGGCCCGCGAGGCCGTCCTGCACCTGTTGATGAACGGCAGGCTCTCCACCGCCCACCAGATCGCCGAGGCGCTCTGCCCCTCGCTGCCCGAGCCGATGCGGATGTACGTCGTGGAGTGCCGGGCCGGGGAGCGCGGCGAGGTGGCCCGGCTCTGCGAGGAGCTGACGGGCGGCCGGGCCTGGATCGTGCGCTGCCCGGTGTACGTGCGCCACCTCCTCGTCCTGGTCCCCGGCGACCTCGCGGCGACCTCGGCCGCGCACGATCCGCTGGCCGAGGCGCTGGTGGCGGTGGCCCGCCACTGCACGGTCGGGGTCAGCGCGGAACTGCGGCTGCGCGAGGCCCCGGCCGCCTACACCCAGGCCTTCCACGCCCTGGCCGTCGCCCGCGGCCGCGGCGGGCGGCACGCCCGTTTCGGCCCCGGGCCCGAACTGGAGCTGGCCGCCCACGCGGCCGGGACCGGCTGGGCCGAGGCCCTGCTCGCGCCCCTGCACACGTACGTGCCGCGGCGCCCCCAGGACCCCGGCGCGCAGGAGCTGCGGGCCACCGCGCACGCCTGGCTGAACTTCTGCTCGCACGCCACGCGGCTGCTGAAGATCCACCGCAACACCCTGGCCACCCGGCTGCGGCTGATCGAGTCGGTCCTCGGCACGGACCTCGCGCGGCTCCCCGAGCAGGCGGCGCTCTCGCTCGCGCTGCGGCTGACCCCGGGCGGGGCGGGCGGCGGCGCGGGATCCTCCGGAGGTGGCGTGGCCGGGCCTTCCCACGGTGGCGCGGCCGGCGCTCCGGCCGATCTGGACGGCGTACTGCGCCACCCCGACCTGGCGGCCTGGGCCCGCGCGCATCTGGCGCCGCTGACCGGGCGGGACGCCCCGCCCGGCGCCCGGGAGACCGTACGGGCCTGGCTGCGGCACGACGCGCACCTGGTCCCGGCGGCGGCCGCGCTCGGCATCTCGGTGCCGGGCACGCGCAAGCGGCTGACCCGGATCGAGGCGCTGCTGGAGCGCTCGCTGCTGCGCTCGCCGAGCGCCCGCTACGACCTGTGGCTGGCCCACCGGGCCGAGGAACTGGCCGGGTTCGCGGCATGACACAGCCCCAATGAGGGACAAAGCGCATGAAATATGCACGATCATGCCGGGATGAGGCGTATCAATCTGAAGCGCGTGCTGGTGGGTGAACCGCTCGACACCGCGCGACTGGGCGAGACCCTGCTGCCCAAACGGCTCGCGCTGCCGATCTTCTGCAGCGACCCGCTCTCCTCCGTGGCCTACGCCACCGAGGAGATCCTGCTGATCCTCGCCCTCGGCGGCGCCGCGCTGCTCCACCTCGCCTGGTACGCGGCCGCCGCCATCGTCTTCCTGATGATCGTGGTCGTCGCCTCCTACCGGCAGACCTGTTACGCCTATCCCGGCGGCGGCGGTGCGTACATCGTCAGCTCGGAGAACCTCGGCCAGACCGCCGCCCTCACCGCCGCCAGCGCGCTGCTCGTCGACTACGTCATGACCGTCGCCGTCTCCGTGGTCTCCGGCGTGGACGCCATCACCTCCGCGATCCCCTCGCTCAGCGACCACGAAGTCAGCCTGTCGGTGGGGTTCGTGGTGCTGCTGATGCTGATGAACCTGCGCGGCGTACGGGAGTCGGGACGCATCTTCGCCATTCCGACCTACGGGTTCGTCCTCGTCATCTACCTCATGTTCGCGGTGGCGGCGGTCCGGCTCGGGACCGGCGAGACCGTCCGCGCCGAGTCCGCCGACCTCCCGATCACCGCGGAGGCCACCTTCACCGGCCTCGGCCTGGTCCTCCTCGTCATGCGGGCCTTCGCCTCCGGCTGCACGGCGCTCACCGGTGTCGAGGCGATCAGCAACGGCGTACCCGCCTTCCGGAAGCCCAAGAGCCGCAACGCCGCGAACACCCTGGCCGTGATGGGCGTCCTCTCGGTGACCATGTTCCTCGGCATCACCATCCTGGCCATGGTGTACGAGGTGCACGTCGCCGCCGACCCCACCGAACTGGGCCTGCCGCCCGGCACGCCGATGTCGACCGCGCTCGCCCAGATCGGCCGGGCCACCTTCGGGGACTGGCACTTCCTCTTCTACCTGCTCCAGGCCGTCACCGCGGGCGTACTGATCCTCGCCGCGAACACCGCCTTCAACGGCTTCCCGATGCTCGCCTCGATCCTGGCCAAGGACCGGTACGCGCCGCGCCAGCTCTTCAACCGCGGCGACCGGCTCGTCTACTCCAACGGCATCGTGCTGCTCGCGCTCGTCGCCGTCGCCCTCATCGTCTCCTTCGACGCCCAGCTGACCCGCCTCATCCAGCTCTACATCATCGGCGTCTTCGTCTCCTTCACCCTCTCCCAGGCGGGCATGGTCCGGCACTGGCGGCGGGAACTCGCCTCCCCGGCCACGCCCCGGGAGCAGCGGATCCACATCCACCGCCGGCTGGCGATCAACGCGGTCGGCGCCACCCTGACCGCCGTGGTCCTGGTCATCGTCCTGCTCACCAAGTTCACGCACGGCGCCTGGCTGGTCGTCATCGCGATGCCGGTGCTGTTCCTCGGCATGAAGGGGGTCCGCCGGCACTACGACCGGGTCTCGGCCCAGGTCGCCGTCGCCCCCGGGGTCAAACCGCGCAAACCCTCCCGCCACCACGTGCTGGTGCTGGTCGCCAACGTGCACGCCCCGACGCTGAAGGCGCTCGGCTATGCACAGGCGCTGCGGCCGGACACCCTGACGGCCGTCACCGTCGCCGCCGACGAGGAGGACGCGCGCCGGCTGCGCGAGGCATGGGCGGAGCACGACCCGGGCGTCCCGCTGAAGATCCTGCACTCCCCGTACCGCGAGGTCGTCGGGCCGGTGCTCGCGCACATCCAGGAACTGGCCGCCGCCGAGGGGACGGACATCCTGTCCGTGGTGATCCCCGAGTACGTGGTCGGGCACTGGTGGGAGCAGCCCCTGCACAACCAGAACGCGTTCCGGCTCAAGGCGAGGCTGCTGTTCACCCCGGGCGTCGCGGTGATCGACGTACCGTACCTGCTCGAGTCGGCCCGGCGGGCCGCACCGCACGAGCCGGCGGAGCCGACGAGGGCCTGAGGTCAGCCGCTGCGGCGCGGGGCGCGGCCGGCCGGCTTCGCTCCCGGTGCGGCCGGTGCGGCCGGTGCGCCCGCGGCCCGCTGGAGCACCGCCGCATGGGCCAGCGCCAGCTCCACCACGTGCGCCGGGTCGGAAAGCGTGCGGCCGGTCAGCTGCTCGAGGCGCCGCAGCCGGTTCGAGACGGTGTTGCGGTGGCAGTACAGCCGCTGGGCGGCGTACGTCGTCGAGCCCTGGCAGGTCAGCCAGGTGCCCAGCGTGTTCAGCAGCACCCGGCGGTCCTCCGCGGGCAGCGCCAGCACCGGCCCCAGCACCACCTCCCGCAGCCGGCCCGCGAGTTCGGCCTGGGAGGCGACCAGGGCCGTCGGCAGCCGCTCGTCCAGCAGGGCGGTGCACGGACCGCCGGACGCCGGGACGGTGCGCAGCGCCAGCGCGGCCAGCCAGCGCGCCCGGGCCAGGTCGCCGGGGGTCTCCACGACCGGGCTGACCCCGGCCCGGGCTCTGAGCGGGCCGAGCAGCTCCCGTACGGACTCCAGCGGATGGTGGCCCAGATCCACCAGGCCGGTCTCCCCGTCGGCGCGGATCCGCCACAGCACGCGCAGGCCGCTCGCCGCCGGCCCGGCGCCGGGCCGGCCGGGGCCGCCCGGATCGCCGGAGCTGCCGAGACCGGCTGAGCCGCCCGAGCCGCCGGGGCCGCTCAAGCCGCCGGACACGCCGGAGCCGCCCGAGTCGCCCGCGCCGAGTACGACGACCGCGAACCGGCCGCGCTCGGGCAGCCCCAGCTGGGCCGCCGCCTCCGAGGCCGCGGGCCCGTCCGACGGACCCGCACCGTCGAGCAGCGCGTCCAGAAGGGCCGCCCGGCGCTCCCGGTCGCGGTCCCAGCGCGCGGCCTCCGTACGGCGGTAGGCGTCGGCCACCGCGTCCGTCAGCTGGTCCAGTACGTCCCACAGCACGGCCGCGGCCGGCAGCAGCTGCGGCAGCGCCGCCGCGTCGTGCGCGGCCACGGCCTCGCTGAGGGCCTGCCACACCAGCCGGCCGCCGCGCCGGTAGGTGCGCAGCAGCGAGGCGAGGGGCAGGCCCTGTTCGGCGCGGAGCGTACCGGTGGCGCACGCATCGGCGAGTTCCACGGGCAGGCCGCGGATGCCGAGGACCAGGCCCTCGACCGCCTGCCGCAGGTTGTGGTGGATCCGCTCGCGCAGCTCGGCCCGGCCGAGCAGGGCGGCGTACGCGGGGTCCTCGGCCAGCGTCCGGTCGGCGAGCCGGTCCGCCGTCACCGCGATGCGGCGGGACAGGTCCTCTCGTATCTCCTCGATGATCCGCTCCATGCGGGCAGAGTGACACGTGGGAGGGGTTCGAGGGGAGGGCCCGGACCGTGCCGCATCCGCTAGCGTGTCCGAATCACTGCATGTGGAGTGGCCGCCGTACCGCGCTCCGCACCCCCGTACAGCCGTACAGCCGTACACGGTCAGGGAACCGCCCATGCGCCAGAACCCGGAGCGCCGCGCCGCGCTGCTCGACGCCGCGATCGAAGTCCTGGCGCGCAAGGGCTCGCGGGGCCTGACCCTGCGCGCGGTGGACGCCGAGGCGGGCGTACCGACGGGCACCGCCGCGAACTACTTCGCCGACCGGGCCCAGTTGCTCGTACAGATCCTGCACCGCACCCGGGAGCGGCTGATCCCCGGCCCGGCGGACCCGGCCGGGCCGCCGGCAGGCGAGGCGCTGCTCGGGCAGCTCCTGGAACGGGTGCGGCGCGAGCGCAGCCTCCGCGTCGCCCTGCTGGAACTGCGGCTGGAGGGCATCCGGCGCCCCGAACTCCGGGCGGAGCTCGCCGCGTTCCAGGAGGCCGAGCTGGAGGCGGACGCGGCCCGGCACCGGGAGGCCGGGCTGCCGGGGGACCGGCAGGGCGCGCTGCTGCTGCACCTGGCGATGCTCGGCCTGATCGTGGACGACCTGACCGCGCCGGCGCTGCTCGAGCCGTACCCGGTGGAGGGGCTCATCGAGGCGATGGTCGAGCGCCTCCTCCCGGAGCGCCCCGCGCACTGACTATCGTGCCGGTGGGGGAGTGCCGGCACGCAGCGCGGAGGGGACCGTGGAGATGACCGGGGGCTCGGGCGGCGGTATCCAGTGGCTGGCGGACTGGGACGGCTGGTACGCCGGCCTCACCTTCGCCCGCGGCATAGCACCCGGCGAACTGGCGCTGCGCCTCGGCGCGCTGCCGGGCATCCGGCCCGGCCCGCTGGGCGCGACGGACGCCTGGAGCATGGTGACCGAGACGATGGACGGCGACGGCGTGGCCCGCGTCGGCAGCTGGGGCGGCTGGTCCTTCGCCGTCGAGCACGGCATGCCGGCCGGGGCGGAGCGGCTGGCCGAGGTCTCCCGGTCCGGCGTCGAGGCCGTCCACCTCGACCCGCAGCCGGACCACCCGCCCCGGCAGTTCGCGTACGCCCGGGACGGCGAGATCGTGTGCTGCTTCGGCCTCGGCGAGGAGGGCTGGCGCGGCGGCCACCGGCCGGACTTCCTGCTCCCGGAACTGGTCGCGGCGGGGGTCCTCGCCCCGGACGGCACCCACGCCGGCCCCGAGGACGAACCCTGCGCGGACCGCGACCGCCGCACCCTCGCCGTCCTCGAACACCGCTTCGCCCTGTCCCTGCCCCGTCACCTGATCGAGGACACCCCCCTCCCGGCCTTCGTGACATGCACCCAATAGCCCGCGGCGGGGCCGGAGTGCGGTGTTGTGCGCGAGTGTGGGGGCAGTCGGCCCGAAGCGTGGTGATCTTATGCCCGGAACTGCGCGAGTCAGCTGGGATTGCGCGCGGTAAGCGACTTTTATGGGGGTGCCAGGACTCGTACCGGAGCAGGGGGAGTATTCATGGGCACCGACGGCAGCCAGAAGGACAGCGCACCCACCCTGATCGGTTCCGTGCAGCGCGCGCTGCGCCTCGTCGAGGCGATGTACGCCGAGGGCGGGGCGACGGCGAAACGGCTCGCGCGGGTCACCGGCATTCCGCTGCCCACCGTGTACCACCTGCTGCGCACCCTCACCCACGAGGGATACGTGGAGCGCGAAGGCGGGGCGTTCCGGCTCGCGGACCATCTTCCGCTCGCTTCGTGAGCCCCCGTGCGCCCTTGCGCGACCGGCGGCGGTGATCAACATTCGTGGTCAGAAGTGGACGGGTTCCGGCCAAGCTGTCGCGTGGTTCTGTGCATGTTCCAGCGGAAAATGCCAGAAGCCCCTTCCGCGCTGTGGAACGTGAGTAAGTTCCCTCCTGTCGCGCCGTAGACCGTGCACTTCGCACGTCTGGCCGGGAGGGGAGCCCGCGTGCCCGGGATCGACGAATGCCTGCTCGAAGCCATGGCCCTGCCTGGTGCGCGGGGGGCCGCGCTGGTCGACTGGAGCAGCGGGCTGGCTCTCGGCACCGCCGGGGACTCGCCGGTCGGCGACCACGAGACCACCGCCGCCGAGACCGCCGAGCTGGCCCGGGCCGCCGCCGAGTACGAGTCCTTCGCCCAGCCGGCCCCGGACTCCGCCCAGGGCGAGCCCGCGGGCCAGCCCGTGGAGGACCTGATCGTCACCACCCGGACCGGCTACCACGTCCTGCGGTTCGTCGAGACCAGCTTCGACAGCAGCGTCTTCCTCCACCTGTGGCTGGACCGGACCGACGGCAACCTCGCCCTCGCCCGGCACAGACTCCGCGTCCTCGCCGAGGGGCTGGTCCTCAGATGACCGGCACCCAGGTGGGCGGCCTCGCCGCCGTTGCCGTCTCCCCCCTGCTCACCCGGCTCGCCGCCGAGCGCGCCACCGGCGCCCTGCTCCGCGACCGCGGCACCCTCTTCCTGGAGGACGGCCGCATCGTGCACGCCGAGAGCCCGGCCACCCCCGGCCTCGACGTGCTCCTCACCACCGGCGGCGGCCTCGCCCCCGAGCGCTGGCGCGAGGCGGTGGACCGGGCCGGCGCCCGCCGCCAGGTCGCCCGCTTCCTCGTGGACAGCGGGGGCCTCGCCGGCGGCGAACTGGAGATCTGCCATCTCGCCGCGATATTCGACGCCGCCTTCTTCGCCCTGTCCCCGGGCACCGGCCCCTCCCGGTTCCGCCGCGGAGCCACCCACTGGATCGGCTCCGTCCGCTCGGTCCCGGCCGCCGCCGTCGAGCGGGAGACCCAGCGCCGGCGGGAGCTGCTCGACGCGGTGTGGCCGTACCCGCTGCTGGACACCTCCCCCGTGGTGCCGCGGGCCGCCGCCCCCGGCCAGACCGTCACCGGCCGCCAGCGCGTCCTGCTGGCCAGGGCGGACGGCGTACGGACCCCGGCCGACCTCGCGTGGGTGCTGGGCCGCCCGGCCTTCCACACGCTGCTCGACGTACGGCGACTCGCGGCGGCCGGTCTCGTCGAGACCCCGCACGCTCCGGTCCTGGCACCGGTGGAAACACCCCTGCCCGACTGGATCACCCAGACCCAATCCCCGGACGTGGCGCTGCTCCGCCGGTTACGCGACGCACTGGAGGCAAGCCTGTGAGGCTCCCGCTGCGACCGGCTCTGCGCTCGGAGCGCGCCGACCGCTCCGAGCGGAGGCTGCCAGACAGGAGAAAGCCCGACATGAGCACGGTGATGGTGCCCCCCGAGGCCGAAGCGGACATACTCGCCGAGCTCCGCAGGCTGCGCGCCCGGGTCCCCCAGCTCACCGGCGCCCTCGCGGGCAGCGCCGACGGCCTGGTGCTCGCACAGGACAGCGCCGCGACCGAGGTGGAGTCCGTCGCGGCACTGACCGCGGCCGCCCTCGGAGTGGCCCAGCGGCTCAGCGACTGCACCGGCCAGGGCGGATTCCGTGAGCTGCTCATCCGCGGCGAACACGGATACGTGGCCACCTACGCGGCCGGGGACGCCGCCGTCCTCACCCTGATCGCGGAGCCCCGCGTCAACGTCGGCCGGCTCCATCTGGAAGCCCGCCGCTCCAGCCTCCGGATAGCGGAGCTCATCGACCAGGTCCTCGGGCGCCGCGGCCCCGAGGTCCCGTCGGCCTGAGCCGTCCCACCGCACCGCACCCCTTACCCACCACCGACCGACCGCAGAAACCGCAGACACCGTAGAAACGGTAGAAGAAAGAGGAGGGCCACTCATGGCCAACGTGGAGACCGCACTCAAGGAAACCCTTGCCACCATCGACGGCGCGATCGGCGCGGCCCTGGTCGACTACGGCAGCGGCATGGCCCTCGGCACCATCGGCGGCGGCAAGGACCTCGACCTCACGGTGGCCGCTGCCGGCAACACCGACGTGGTCCGCGCCAAGGTCCGCACCATGGAGATGCTCGGCCTGAAGGATGAGATCGAGGACATCCTGATCACCCTCGGCACCCAGTACCACCTCATCCGGCTGATGAAGAGCCGCGACTCCAAGGGGTTCTTCCTCTACCTCGCGCTCGACCGCGGCCGCGCCAACCTCGCCATGGCCCGGCACCAGCTCCAGAAGATCGAGGCCGAGCTCGAAGTCTGAGCAGACGTTCGGTCCGACCCCGACGCAGAGGTGGCGGGCGGCTGAATTCTTTGCCGTCCGCCCCGGGGAACAAGGGTCATATGTCCATGATGGGGGGACTTTATCATCCCGTTACCGAGTAGGATGCTGTCATCACCTGATCATCGAAATAGCTTAAAACGCTGGAGAACCCGCCACCCATGCCCCCGCGCCTGAGCATCGTCGTCCCCGTCTACAACGTCGAGCTCTACCTCGACGAGTGCCTGGAGTCCATTGCCGCCCAGACGTTCGACGACTTCGAGTGCATCCTCGTCGACGACGGGTCCACCGACACCAGCGCCGTCATCGCCAAGGCCTTCGCCGC
This sequence comes from Streptomyces sp. NBC_01296, assembly GCF_035984415.1. Lineage (NCBI taxonomy): Bacteria > Bacillati > Actinomycetota > Actinomycetes > Kitasatosporales > Streptomycetaceae > Streptomyces > Streptomyces sp. NBC_01296. The sequence goes on from NZ_CP130720.1 coordinate 7,550,227, forward strand.
GCGGGACAAGCGTTTCCGGGTCGTCATGCAGGACAACGCCGGACTCGGCGCCGCCCGCAACGTGGGCGCCCGCCACGCCTCCAAGGACAGCGAGTACCTGGCCTTCGTCGACAGTGACGACACGATGCCGGACTACGCCTACGAGCGCCTGATCGCCGCCCTCGACGAGACCGGCTCCGACTTCGCCGGCGGCAACGTGAAGCGTTTCCGCTCCGTCGGCATGCAGCAGTCCTGGGGCCACCGGGCCGCCTTCACCAAGACGCAGCTGAAGACCCACATCTCCAAGTTCCCGGCGCTGGTCACCGACCGCACCGCGTGGAACAAGGTCTACCGGCGCAGCTTCTGGGACGAGCACGGCTTCCAGTACCCGGAGGGCATCCTCTACGAGGACGCCCCCGTCAGCATCCCCGCGCACTACTTCGCGTCCAGCGTCGACGTCATCAGCGACTGCGTCTACCACTGGCGCGTGCGCGAAACCGGCGAGCGCTCGATCACCCAGCGCTCCACCGACCCGGTCTCCCTGATCGACCGCGTCACCTCCGTCCGCCTGGTCCGCGAGGCCCTCAAGGCCAAGGAGGGCGCCAAGTACGTCCGCTACCTGCGCGACTACGACTACAACGTGCTGAGCGAGGAGCTCCCGCTCATCTACAAGTACGTCGGAGAGGGCGGCGCCGACTTCCGGGCCGCCTTCGTCAAGGAGGTCGGCGGGCTCGTCCGCGAGATCGGCACCGGCCCCTGGTCCGCCCTGACCGTGGCCGACCGCCTCAAGGCGTACCTGGCCCGCGAAGGCCGCGTCGAGGACTTCATCGCCCTCACGCAGCACCAGAGCGACTACTCCTACAGCGTCCCCGTCAAGGGGCTGGCCCGCCCGCAGGCCGACTACCCGTTCCTGCACGGCCGTCCGCCGGTCCCCGCCAAGATCCTCACCCTCGGCCCGCGCGAGCGCCGCGTCGTCAGCCGCCTCGAGCAGGCCGTCTGGAGCGACGGCAAGCTGCTGCTGCGCGGCTACGCGCTGCCCGGCCACCTCGGCGCGGAGAGCCGTCTCGGCTCGCGCAAGGTGCTGGTCTTCCGCGAGGGCGGCAAGCGCCGCCGCACCGTCGTCAGCACTCGTACGGTCGCCTCCCCGATGGCCACCGTGAACTCCCCGCACCTCGCCCTGCGGCACGCCGACTGGGCCGGCTTCACCGCCGTCGTCGACCCCACCGTCTTCCAGACGGGCGGCAAGTGGAACGACGGCATATGGACCACGTCCATCGCCGTCACCGGCGCCGGCGGCCTGCACCGCGCCCGCCTCAAGGGCGGCGAGTCCGACACCGGCCAGAACCCGCCCGCCCACTGGGTGGCCCCGGACGTCCGCATCGTCCCGAACTCCACCGGCGCGCTCACCATCCAGGTGGAGGTCGTCCGGGCCCGCGCCCTGGACGTCCGCCCGGCCGGTGACGACGCCGTCGAGGTGACCGGCGAGCTCGCCGCCGCGATCGGCGCCGACGCGACCCTGCGCGCCGAGCACGTCTCCACCGGCACCGTCCTCACCTTCCCGCTCGAGACCGCCGCCGCCGGCGGCGCCGGGCGGATCCCGTTCTCCGTGCGCGTACCGCTGGCCGAGCTGGCCGCCGTACCCGACGCCGCGTGCGAGCCCGGCGAGTGGACCCCCGAGCCGTGGAGCCTGACCATCGTCGGCGCCGACGGCGCCGACCACCGTCTCGTGCACGACGAGCGCGGCGGCTTCGCCGGCCTGGTCGTACCCCTGACCGGCGGGGACACCGGCCGCGCCCTCTTCGCCAAGCGCGGCAACACCGGACACCTGACCCTCTCGGTGCAGCCCTCGCCGCCGCTGGTCGACTCGGTCGCCACCCAGGACGGCACCGTCACGCTGAAGGGCCGCCTCGTCGCCCCGACCGACGAGCCGTACGAGCTGGTCCTGCACGACGCCCACGGCACCGAGTTCAGCTACCCCGTCACCCGCGACGGCGACCGCTTCGAGTCCTCGTTCGAGCCCGTGCTCCCCGAGGCTTACGCCGGCCGCACCCCGCTGCCGCAGGGCCGCTGGTGGCCCACCCTGCGCCCGTTCGCCCAGGGCGGCACCACCGCGGGCCTGCTCGGCGTCGACCGGGGCGCCCCGGTGCAGTTCGCGCCCTCCGCCCTGCACGCCGGGCCGCACGCCCTCACCGTGGAGGGCCGCCGGATGCGGGTCGAGGCCCGCTTCTACGACCGCATGGTGCTCGTCGCCGACCCGCTGCTCAGCCCGCACGACCGCTCCCGGTACGCCCAGCGCGTCACCCGGTTCGAGACCTACCCGGCGCAGCGCGCCCTGCCGGTCAAGGACATCGTCGTCTACGACACCTTCCAGGGGAACGGCGCGGGCGACTCGCCCCGGGCCATCCACGAGGAGCTGCTGCGCCGCGGCGAGAAGCTCGACCACGTCTGGCTCGTTCGCGACGGCCGCGCCGAGGTCCCCGCGACCGCCCGCGCCGTGCAGTACGACAGCGTCGAAGCCTGGGAGGTCCTGGCCCGGGCCCGCTACTACGTCGTGAACGACAACGTGCCGCGGCGCTTCCAGCGCCGCGCCGGCCAGATCGTCGTCCAGACCTGGCACGGGACGCCGATCAAGGAGATCGGCCACGACTTCATCCACGACTACTACACGAGCCCCGAGATCCTCGAGGGTCTGGAGCACGACAGCGCCCAGTGGTCGCTGCTCGCCTCCCCGAGCTCGTACGCGACGCCGCTGCTCAAGCGCGCCCTCGGCTACCAGGGCGAGGTCATCGAGTCCGGCAGCCCGCGTACGGACGCGCTCGTCAAGCCCGACCCGCAGCGGATCGCGGAGGTCCGCCGCCGGCTCGGCCTGCCCGAGGGCAAGAAGGTCGTCCTCTACATGCCGACCTGGCGCGAGAACCGCGAGGGCTGGTCGGGCGGCTACAAGCTCGACCTGCAGATCGACCTGGACGCCGCGCGGCGCGAGCTCGGCGAGGACCACGTCCTGCTGGTCCGCGGCCACCACCACGTCACCGAGCAGGTCCGCGACGACGTGCGCGACGGCTTCGTCGTGGACGTGTCCCGCTGGCCCGACGCGACGGACCTGCTCCTCGTCGCCGACGTGCTGATCTCGGACTACTCCTCGGCGCTGTTCGACTTCGCGCTCACCGACCGGCCGATCCTGCTCTTCACGTACGACATGGAGCACTACCGGACCACGCTGCGCGGCTTCAACTTCGACCTGGCGCAGAAGGCCCCCGGCCCGCTGCTGGCGGATTCGGCGAGCCTGATCGAGGCCGTGCGGGGCGCGGATTCGGTCGGGGCGCAGTACAAGGAGGCGCGGGCCGCGTTCCGCGCCGAGTTCTGCGACCTGGACGACGGCGGCGCCGCCGAGCGCGTCGTCGACCGGATGCTGGGCATGGCGGCCAAGCCCGCGGTGTGAGCTGCAGGCCTGCGGTGTGAGCCGTAGGAGTGGATTCAGGACGCGTTACGGACCGGCCCCGGGCCCACCGATGAATTTCGGGCCCGGGGCCGGTCTGTATGGGAGCGAGACGGTGCCCACCGCACGGACTCGACCACGCACCCGCCTGGAGGCAGTCATGAGCAGCAGCAACGGATTCACCACGTGCCTGTGGTTCGACGGCAATGCGGAGGCCGCCGCCGACTACTACGTGTCCGTCTTCAAGGACGGGAAGATCGGGCGGACCGGCTACTACAACGAGGCGGGGCCGGGCACGGCCGGTGACGTGATGGTCGTCGAGTTCGAGATCAACGGCCAGAAGTTCGTCGGCCTCAACGGCGGTCCGCAGTTCCCCTTCACCGAGGCGATCTCGTTCCAGATCCACTGCGGCGACGAGGCGGAGTCGGACTACTACTACGACGAGCTGACGAAGGACGGCGGCCAGGAGTCCGCGTGCGGCTGGGTCAAGGACAAGTTCGGGGTGTCCTGGCAGGTCGTCCCGGCCGGCGCCATCGACCTGGTCACCGACCCGGACCCGGGGCGGGCCGCCCGTGCCACCGCGGCCATGATGAAGATGAAGAAGCTGGACGTGGCGGAAATGCGCCGGGCGGCCGACGCGGTGTAACAGGGCTCCGGCCGGCCCGAAGAAGAGCTCCGGCGTACCCGGGCCGAGGCCTAGGCTGTCGCCCGGCCGAGGTTGCCGATCCGGGCCAGCAGGGCCGGGAGGGCCGTTCCGATCGGCTCGCGGATCACCTCGTCGGCGAGCGGGTCGTACGGGGTCTCCTCGGCGTTCACGATGATCAGGCGGGCCCCCGCCTCGGCGGCCATCCCGGCCAGCGAGGCGGCGGGCTGTACCTGGAGCGTGGTCCCGACGGCGATGAACACGTGTGCGCCCTTGGCCACGGCCACGGCCTGCCGCAGCACCTCGGGGTCGAGCCGCTCGCCGAACATCACGGTCGCCGACTTGAGGATCCCGCCGCAGGCCAGACAGGCCGGATCCGGCTCCCCCGCGGCGACCCGGGCCAGCGCCTCGTCCATTCCCGACCGGGCGTGGCAGGCCGTGCAGACCACCGCCCGCGCGGTCCCGTGCAGCTCGAACACCTTGCGCGGCGGCATCCCGGCGAGCTGGTGCAGCCCGTCCACGTTCTGCGTGATCACCCGAACCGGGGTGCCGCCTCGCTCCAGCGCGGCCACGGCCAGATGCGCGGCATTCGGCCGCGCCCCGAGGGCGCCGACCTCGGCGCGCATCTGCCAGGAGCGGCGCCGGATCTCCGGATCCGCCATGTAGTACTCGTACGTCACGAGCTTTTCGGCCTCGGGATCACGGCGCCACAACCCCTGCGGCCCCCGGTAGTCCGGAATCCCGGAGTCGGTGGACATCCCGGCCCCACTGAGCACTGCGACAAGCGGCTTCCCCATGCCCCGACCCTACGTACGACCGGTACGGGCCCGCGACTGGATTGTCTTCGTCCGAGAGGGTCGTTTCTGCGGTGAATCCCGCCCCCCACAGGAGTGAGTTCCGCGGTCCACCCCTGCCCGCGAAGACCCGCGGCGGTTACACATCCCGCATGAAGATCATGCCGTACAGCCTCGGTGCCCTGCTGCTGCCCTTGCTCGCGCTGCCGGCCCCGACCACCGCCGTCGCCGACCCCGCCCCGGTCGAAGTCCGCCACCGGCACAACGCCGCCGAGATCAGTGCCTTCCTCGCCTCCTTCTACGGCCACCACGGCCCCTCCCCGCACGACCGCGACCAGCGCGTCTCGCAGCAGCTCAAGGACAAGCAGGCACACATCCCGGACTCCGACGTCCTGCTCTGCTCCCGGAACGAGCCCTGGGACATCGCCGTCGGCCCGGTCACCGTCGCCCAGTCGGCCGGCGTCGGCTGGGCCACCGTCACCACCCACTGGAGCGCGGACAGCACCGACACGTTCACGGCGTACGTGCGGCTCGACTCCCGGCCGATCAAGCTCGACGATGTGATCTGCGCGGGCTGACCGCCCGTACCCCGTCTGGTACAACACCGGACATGACGGGATTCGAGATCACCGGCGCGAGCGCCGCCGACATGGAAATGATCCGTACCTGGGCCGACGAGGAAGGGTGGAACCCGGGCGACTCCGACCGGTTCGCTTTCGCGGTCGCCGATCCGGCCGGTTTCCTCGTCGGCCGGATCGACGGTGAACCCGTGGCCTGCATCTCGGCCGTGCGCTACGGGTCCGCCTTCGGGTTCATCGGCTTCTACATCGCCCGCCCCGCCTTCCGCGGGCAGGGTTACGGGATCCGGCTGTGGCACGCCGGGATGGAGCGGCTCGACGGGCGGCTCGTCGGCCTGGACGGAGTCGTCGACCAGCAGGACAACTACCGCAAGTCCGGGTTCCGTTCGGCCTGGAACAATGTCCGGTACGAGGGCGTCCCACGCATGAACGGCGCAGGCGCAGGCGCAGGCGCAGGCGCGGACGGGGCCGGGGCCGAGGTGGTCGACGCCGCCTCGCTCCCCTTCGGGCAGCTGGCCGCCTACGACCGCCGGTTCTTCCCCGCGTCGCGCGACGCCTTCCTGGCCGCCTGGACCGGCCTGCCCGGCCGCACCGCCCTCGCCGCCGTCCGCGACGGGCGGATCGAGGGCCTCGGTGTGATCCGCCCGTGCAGCGGGGCCTCCCGGATCGGCCCGCTGTACGCCTCCACCCCGGGTATCGCGGCCGCCCTGCTGCACCGGCTCGCGGAGCACAGCCCCGACGGGGCGGTCGCCGTGGACGTGCCCGACGCCCATCCGGCGGCCACCGCCCTGCTGGCCGGACTGGGGCTGGCCCCTTCCTTCGAGGCCGCCCGGATGTACACCGGCCCTGCCCCGGAGGTCGAGCTGGCCGGGATGTACGGGGTGACGAGCCTCGAACTGGGCTGAGGGGCGCGCGGTCTGACGGGTCGGCGGACCGGCGGGGTGCTGGGCCGGCGGGGTGCCGGGCATGAGGCGGGATGCCGGACGGCGGTCGCACGACGCCGCCCGGCCGGTCGCGTCGTGCCGGGTCAGAAGCCGAACAGGGCGCCGCTGGTGTGCCGCAGGCCGCAGGGGTTGCCGAAGGTGTACGAGTAGTTCAGCCGGCGGCCCTGCCACACCCCGACGGCGGTGACCGTCATCGGGTTCCACTCCCTGGTGCAGTCGACGCCGGCGCCCGGCGCCGCGACCGCGTCCAACTCGTGCGAGTTCGCCCGCAGGTCGGCACACGCGGCGGCCGGGGACGGGTGCGTCCCGCCCGGGGCCGGCGCACAGACGAGCGTCACCGCACGCAGCACCGTGCCGTGCGTCGTGTCCTCCCCGGCCGTGATGCTCAGGACGAGGGCGGACGGCGCGTACAGGCTCTCCGCACCGGACGGTGCGGCGTCGGCAGCTCCGGGCCAGGCCAGGGCCGTGAGAGCGGTGAGCGCCATGGCGGCGGAACCGAGGCCGAGACCCTTTGCGATGGACCGCATTTCGAACTCCCTTGAGTGGTTGCTTCGGATAGCGGACAGGAGTCTTGCCGACACGGACCGTGAACGCCCGTCCGTATGGCCATTTCTCGTCACGGATCGTAAGCGAATGTATGCAGACCGCAGCCGTGTGAGGGGTGTTGACCTGTGGGGGAGCAGGCCGCCGAATCGGCCGAACACACGCGCTGAAACATTCCGGGGGCGGGTCCGGACCGGCCCCCGGGGGCGGTTTCGGCGTCCTGGGGAGCGTCCGCTAGCGGCTCGTCGAGATGCGCGGGGCGTAGAGGTCGATGAGCCGGGTGCGGGTCTGCTGGAGCCGGAGCGCGAGCACGCGTCCGACCCAGTGGCCGACGGCGGAGCCGAAGGCGGGGTCGGCGTCCATCAGCATCCGTACGGCCGTCGCGTCGAACTCGTACGAGCGCACCGGGGTCATCGCCTCCGCGCTCAGCTGCCACACGTAGGGCGGGAAGAGCCAGGACCAGCCCACCAGTTCACCGGGGCCGAGGTTCTCGACGGGGGCGGGCCGGCGGCCGGGCAGGGGGACCTGGAGCGTCACCGTGCCGGAGCGCACGATCCAGAAGGCCTCGGTGCGGCCGCCCTCCTCGAAGATCGTCGCGCCTTCGGGGAAGTTGACCTCACGGGCCTGTGACATCAGCCGTCCGCGATGTTCGGCGGAGAGGACGGCGGCGATTCGGATGGGGGAAGGTGTGCTCACGACGGCCTCCGATCAGGGCCCCCCACTACCCCCAGTGTCGCCGACGCCCGTACGAATGCGGGCGCGGCGCATCACCCGGTTGTCCGAGTACCCCCGAGGCCGCCCTGCACACGCCCGACGCGGGCATCGCCGACGACTCCCGGAAGTCCTCCGGGGTCACGGCGAGCGGCCCGTCGGGGCGCTCCTCCCCGTGCAGGGTCACTCCTCGGCGCTCGCCTCCAGGCAGGCCAGCTCCATCGCGTCGAGGACCGCCTCGTGGCTGCGCCGGCTCAGCTCGGCGACGTTCTCGATCTGCGCCGTGGCCCAGGCCGCCAGGGTCATGACCAGGACGCGCAGCCCGTCGGTGCCGTGCTCGGCCAGGATCGCGTCGGCGACGATCATCGCGTCCTCGGGAACCTGCTCCGGTGGCTCCAGCCCGGCGAGGCCGCGCAGCATCGTGAGGGTGCGGCGGGAGATCTCCGGCGTCATCCTCGCCAGCCGCAGGTCCTCTTCTTCGTCCATCTGCCCCACCCTCCCGTGCGTTCCCGTCCCCGTGAGGGGCACGGTAGGCGCTGAGGACCCCGCGCGGGGCTGTTTCGCCAGGGTGACCGCACGTACGGGGCCGGCCCGCATCACCGCCCGCCCCGGCCGGCGACGGGCGTGGGCGTCGGCGGGGCGTCGGCGGGGCGTCGGCAGGTCGACGGCGGGGCGGCGGGCCGTCGGCGGGGGGTCGGCCGGAAAGTCGGCGCTCCTTTGGGTTCCCTGGACGGCGACCGGCCGGTAACTTGGCCGCGGCATCCGTCCGTTGCCCGACCGGCCCCGACCGGTCCCGGACGGCCCGACCCCGGCAGGAGTGACATGAAGAGCCTCGTCCGCGCGCTGTTCGGCGCCCTCCTGCTGCTGGTGGGAGTCCTGCCGGCGGTGGCCGCTCCGGTGCCCGCCCTGGCCGCGCCGGCCGCGTCCGCGGGGGAGGCGTGGGCCCCGCCGCTGTCCACCCGCGGCCGCTACATCGTCGACGCGAACGGCAACCGGTTCCGCCTCCGCTCCGGCAACTGGGACGGAGCCCAGGGCTCCTGGGGCGGCTCCGGCGACCGGAACGACCCCGCCACCCACCACAGCGGCCAGGACTCCCACGGCATCCCGATCGGGCTCGACCGGGTGGCGCTGCCCACCCTGCTGGCCGACTTCCGGGCCCTCGGCCTCAACAGCATCCGGCTGCCCTTCTCCAACGAGATGCTGCGCACCACCGCCCCCGTCCCGGACGCGGCCGTCGCCGCCAACCCGGCGCTGCGCGGCCGTACCCCGCTCGAGGTCTACGACGCCGTCGTCGCCGCGCTCACGGACGCCGGCTTCGCCGTCATCCTCAACAACCACACCGTCACCACCCGCTGGTGCTGCGGACTCGACGGCAACGAGCGCTGGAACAGCGGCCGGTCCACCGCCCAGTGGGCCGACGACTGGGTGTTCCTGGCCCGCCGCTACCGCGACAACCCGCGCGTGGTCGGCGCCGACCTCTACAACGAGGTCCGCCGCGACGTGCTCGACGACCCCAACTGGGGGCTGGGCGACAACCACGACTGGCAGGCCGCCGCCCAGGAGGCCGGCGACCGGATCCTCGCCGAGGCCAACCCGAACCTGCTGATCGTGGTCGAGGGCATCAACTGGACCGGCATCCCCCTGGACGGCCTCCCGCACGGCCGCCCCACCCTCACCCCCGTCCGCACCCTGTCCCACACCCTCGTCGTCTCCAACAAGCTGGTGTACTCGGCCCACTTCTACGGGTACACCGGCCCCCGGCACAGCGGCGCGACCGGCATGGGCGAGACCCACGACCTCCGCTACCAGGACATGAGCCGGGCCCAGCTCGAACAGACCCTCTACGACCAGGCCTTCTACGTCTCCGCCGAGACCGGCACCCACTTCACCGCCCCCGTCTGGGTCAGTGAGTTCGGCATCGGCGCCGACGAGACGGGCGCCCTCCCGCGCGCCTGGTTCCAGAACCTGACCGGCTATCTGACCGCCGTCGACGCCGACTTCGCGTACTGGCCGCTCGTCGGCTGGAGCACCACCGCCCAGGGCGCCCCGGGCGGCGACTCCTGGGCGATGCTCCGCTACGACGCCTCCGGCCGCCGCTCCGGCGTACTGGACGCGGGCGACTGGCGTACGCAGCCGTGGACCGCGCTCGCCACCCCCGGGCGCACCGGCCAGATCCCCGTCACCCCCTCCTGGTACCAGCTGACCACCGACCACCGCGACCACAACGCCTCGCTGCGCACGCGGGCCACCGGTGACTGGGACAGCGGGGCCCGCAAGGCGGTCTGCCCCGACGGCTCCCGGCTGGCCGGACTCGGGCACACGGACGGGCGCGGCCTGTGCAGCACCTCCGACCTGCGGGCCGCGACGGGCGGGCACACCGTGGTCCGCGACGAGGCGTACGTCCCGGCGGGCGGCGACTGGGCCTCCGGCTACACGAAGTTCCAGTGCCCGGCGAACCAGTTCCTGATCGGGTACGGCCTGCGGGGCGAGCGCGTCTCGGCCGCCCTGTGCGCGCCGTCCCGGACGGCCCTCCCCGCGGGCGGGCGCACGCTCTGGTTCGACCGCGGCGACAACCGCCCGCCGGGCGGCCCCGGGGGCGAGTACGCGTACGGCGACTACAAGGGCCAGTGCCTGCCCACCGAGTACGCGGCGGGCATCGCCTTCACCACCCGCGCGGCCTCCCGCCCGGGCCCGGCGGCGCTCCTGTGCCGCCCGCTGCCGTCCGCCTGACCCGTCCGTCCACGAGGGCGGCGCCTTCCACGAGACGGGCGACGTCGGCGGCGTCGGCGATGTCAGCGACCGCCGTCGGCAACGGCGTCGGCGAGCAGGCCCGGGAGGTCGCGCATGTCGGTGAAGACGACCGTGCCCGGGCCGACGAGGTGGGACGCCGGCGTCAGGCCGCCCGCGTAGCCGAAGGAGCGCATGCCGGCCGCGCGGGCGGCCTCGACGCCCGGGCGGCTGTCCTCGACCACCGCGCAGGCCGAGGGGTCGACGCCCATGCGCCGGGCGGCGTACAGGAAGACGTCGGGGGCGGGCTTGCCGCGGGCGACCTCGGTGGCGCTGTGGATGCGGCCCGCGAAGCGCTCGTAGAGGCCGGTGCGGCCGAGGGTGTGCTGCATCTTCTCGTGGCTGCCGCTGGAGGCGACGCAGGTCGGCAGGGTGATCGCGGCGAGCGCCTCGGGCAGGCCGTCCACCGGGGTGAGCCCGGCGTCCACCGCTTCCGTGTGCATCTGCGCGAAGCGCTCCTCCCACTTCCGGGCGGCCTCCGAGCCGAGGCGGTCGGCGACCAGCTCCCGGTTCGAGGCGCTGGAGCGGCCGATGAACAGGCTGATCGCCTCGTCCTCGGTGAGCGGCCAACCGAACTCCGCGCCGAGGGCGACGTTCACGCGGGTCGCGATCCGCTCGGTGTCGACGAGGACCCCGTCGCAGTCGAATATGACGAGTTCGAACGGCTCAGTCGAAGTGATCATGAGGGAAGGATAGGCGGGCCGGGAAGGCCCGGATCCGGCAATTCGGCATCCGATGCGTCAAGTGTGCTGAACGCGTGCCCAAAGAGGCCTAAGGTGCGCCCGTACGCACGGTTGCGAACGGCTGTACGGCTGTTTTCGGCCAGCACTGCACAGTGAACCGAACTGGGGGGCTCATGCGTAGATCCAGAGGGCTGGCGGCCGCTCTCGCCCTGTCCCTGGCCGGCACCGGCGCAGGGATCGGCCTCGGCCTCGTCCCGCAGGCGGCGGCCATCACCCCGCCCGTGGCCTTCACCGCCGATGCGCTGTCCACCTGGCAGCCCAACGGCGTCGTCTGGGCCCTCGCCGAGGCGGGCGGCACGGTGTTCGTCGGCGGCACGTTCTCCGCCGTACGCCCGCCCGACGGCGCCGACGGCAGCGAGCAGCCAGCGGTGAACTTCGCCGCACTCGACGCCGCGACCGGCGCCCCGACCTCCTGCAACCTCTCCTTCACGGTCGGCGGCGGCACCGCCACCGTCCGCGCCCTCACCCTCTCGCCGGACAAGAAGACCCTGTACGCGGGCGGCTACTTCGGCGCCGTCAACGGCACCCCGGCCTCCAGCCTCGCCGCCATCGACGTGGCGACCTGTACCGTCAAGGGCTCCTTCCGGCCGGCCTTCGCCGCAACCGTCCGCGCCCTGGCCGTCACGAACGACACCGTCTACGCGGGCGGCGACTTCCTCACCGTCGCCGGCCAGCAGCGCGAGCGCTTCGCCGCCGTCGACGCGGCCGACGGCGCGCTGCGGCCCTTCACGGCCGACGCCGACGAGCCGGGCCGCGCCGTCGAGGTCACCCCCGACGGCAACCACGTCGTCCTCGGCGGCGACTTCTTCACCGTCAACGGTACGAACACGCACGCGCTGGCCGTCGTCGACGCCACCAGCGGCGCGCTCACCAAGACCTACCCCGGCTTCATCGAGACCAACTCCGTCGTCAACGACATCGCGACCGACGCGACCGGCTTCTACACCGCCAACGAAGGCACCGGCGGCGGCGTCTTCGACGGCCGGATCGCGCTCAACCTGAGCGACTGGGGCCAGCGCTGGCGCGACACCTGCCTCGGCGCCACGCAGGCCGTGCTCCCGTACCAGAACGTGCTCTACAGCGCCTCGCACGCCCACGACTGCTCCAGCGTGGGCGAATATCCGGACGGGCAGCGCCACCACCTCCTCGCACAGCCGACCACCAGCGTCGGCAAGCTGGGCTGGGCCCCCGACACCAACGACGGCATCGGCGAGGGCATCGGACCGCGCGTGATGGCGGTCGGCTCCCAGGGCGGCGTCCAGTACCTGTGGGTCGGCGGCGAGTTCACGACCGTCAACGGTTCCGGGCAGCAGAGCCTGACCCGGTTCGCGTCCACCGGCGACACGGGCGCGCCCACGGTCCCCGTCGCGACCGCGGCGAGCTTCAAACCCGGTGAGGTACAGGTGCGCTGGCGCACCAGCCTCGACCTGGACGACAGCGCGCTGACGTACCGGATCTACCGCAACGGCTCGGGCACGCCGATCGCGACGGTCACGGCGGACTCGCTCTTCTTCAAGCGCCCGCAGGCCTCCTGGACCGACACCACCGTCGCCGCGGGCCAGTCGTACACGTACCGGGTGACGGCAACCGACGCGGCCGGAAACACCAGCGCCCTGTCGGCGACCGCGAGCGTGACCGTCCCGACCTCGGTCGACGCCTACCCGAACCAGGTCCGTACGGACGGCGCCCAGCTGTTCTGGCGCTACGACGAGTCGGCCCTGCCGAACGTCGCCGACTCCTCGGGCAGCGGCAACCAGAACGGCGTCCACCTCAACGCTCCCGCCCTGCGCCAGACACCCGGCGCGGTCTCGGGCGCGAGCACGGCGATCGGCTTCAACGGAACGGACACCCGGGTCTACGGGGACCTGCGCCAGAACATCGGCAGCAGCTACACCATCGAGACCTGGTTCAAGACGAACACCACCCGGGGCGGCAAGCTCTTCGGCTTCGGCAACAACCAGGTGCGCGGCAGCAACCAGTACGACAAGCACCTCTACATGACCAATGACGGGCGCATCGTCTTCGGCGTCTACACCGGCGCCACCCGCACCGTCACCACCGGCGCCGCCTACAACGACGACAAGTGGCACCACGCCGTCGCCACCCAGGGACCGGGCGGCATGGTCCTCTACGTGGACGGCGCCCAGAAGGGCACCCTCGCCGTCACCACGCACGAGAACTACGCCGGCTACTGGCACGCCGGCGGCGACAGCCTCGGCGGCTGGCCGGACCGCCCGACCAGCGAGTTCTGGGCGGGCCGGCTCGACGAGACCGCCGTCTACCCGAGCGTCCTGAGCGCGGCCCAGGTGCAGAACCACTACGCCCTGGCCACCGCCCCGGCCGACTCGGTCGTCCAGGTGCAGGCCACCGAGGACACGTACGCCAACGCGGGCGCCCCGGACACGAATTACGGGACCTCGTCCTCCCTCGCCGTACGGGGCACCTCGCTGTACGCGAGCTACCTGCGCTTCACCCTGCCCGCCGCGCCCGCGGGCACCGTGCTCAAGTCGGCCGCCCTCAGCGTGAAGACCAGCACGATGAGCGGAGCCGGTACGGCGGACACGGTCTCGGTGGTCCCGGTCACCGGCAGCTGGACCGAGGCCGGCGCCACCTACAACAACCGCCCCGCCACCGGCACTCCGGCCCTCGGCAGTTTCGCCGGGATCCCGGACGGCACGGCGGTGCACACCACCGGCCTGGCCACGGCCGCCCTCGCGGGCGCACTCGGCACGAGCTACAGCCTGGCCCTGACCAGCCCCGGTACGGACGCCCTGTGGCTGTGGTCCTCCGAGGCGACGGCGAACGAAGGCACGCCGCAGCTGACGCTGACCTTCGGCGCGCCCTAGGGGTGAGTGCTGGTGACTCCACCGGAGGGGCGCGGACCGTAACGGGCCGCGCCCCTCCGTCGTGCGGGCGCTGCCCCGCCCTGCCTAGGCCACCGTGTAGGTGAACTCGTACGGGACGGACGTGTCGCCGTGGCGGTACGTGAACGAGCCGGAGCCCGCCAGCCCGGCCAGCTCGCCCGTCGCGGAGCCCGGGACCACCTCGAAGGTGCACCGGGTGCCGGCGGCGTCGAACGTGCCGCGCTGCTCCATGACGAACGTGCCCCTGCGGCCGTCGACGGTGCCCGACAGGAGCTCCATGCCGGTGTAGGAGCCGGAGCCCTCCCCGGTGTACGTGAACGTGTAGCCGGCGTTGGTCGCCCCGGCCTCGATCCCGCCCGCGAAGGAGTTGACGACCGTGGAGCGGGCGAGGCGCGGGGTGGATTCGGCCGGACCGATCGGCTGCTCCTGCCAGTCGGCGAAGGTGAAACTGCCGGTGGTACGAGCGGCAGTAGGAGTGGTGGCACGGGCGGTGGCACCGATGGTGGTACGGGCGGACATGGCGGACCTCCTGGTTCACGGCCGGGCGGGCTCGGTCCCTCCGGCGCGAGTACAGCCTGTCCGGGATACCTGACATCCTCTGTCAGGTATCCCGGACACAATGGCCCCATGCGCGCCGACCGGCTCCTCTCCCTGCTCCTCCTGCTGCAGAACCGCGGCCGGATGACCGCACCCGAACTGGCCGCCGAGCTCGAGGTGTCGGTCCGCACCGTCCACCGGGACATCGAAGCCCTCGGTGCCTCCGGCGTCCCGGTCCAGGCCGACCGAGGGCCCGCCGGCGGCTACCGGCTCATGGACGGCTACCGCACCCGGCTCACCGGCCTCACCGACGCCCAGGCCGGCTCGCTCTTCCTCGCCGGTGCGCCCGGCCCCGCGCAGGAGCTGGGCCTCGGCGCAGATCTGGCCGCCGCCCAGCTCAAGCTCCAGGCCGCGCTGCCCGCCGCACTCGCCGACCGGGCCCGCCGGCTCCAGGACCGCTTCCACCTGGACGCCCCGGCCTGGTTCCGCGACGCCGACCCCGTCCCGCACCTCGCGCAGATCGCGCAGGCCGTCTGGGACCAGCGCGTACTGCTCACCCACTACCGCCGCTGGAGCGGCGAGGAGCGGGCCGGGCGCCCGCTGCACCCCCTCGGCCTCGTCCTCAAGGGCGGCATCTGGTACCTGGTGGCGCGGGCCGCCGACGGGCGCGCGCGCAGCTACCGGGTCTCGCGGTTCCTCGCCGTGGACACCGCGGAGGAGGGTTTCGAGCGTCCGGCCGGCTTCGAACTCGCCGCGTACTGGGCGGAGTCCGCCCGCCGGATGGAGGAGGCGACCCGACAGGGGACCGCCCGGCTGCTGTTGTCCCCGCGCGGCCGCCGGCTGCTGCCGATGCAGTTCGGCGCCGCAGGCGTACGGGCGCTGGCCGGCGCCGGGCCGGCCGACCCCGCGGACCCGGACGGCTGGATCCGCGTCGACCTCGACGTCGAATCCCAGGCCGTAGCCGTCGGGGACCTGCTCCGACTGGGCACCGAGGCCGAGGTCCTCGGCCCGCCCGAGCTCCGGCAGGCCCTCGCGGACACGGTCGCCGCGCTGGCCGAACGGTACGGCTGACACCGCCGGTGCCCCGGAGATCCGTCGGACTGACCATGGCGCTGACCACGGTCGCCCGTACCCCGTGCCCCGTACCCCGCACGCCGCGGGGCACCGAGGTATTCCGCGTACTGGTGGTGGCCGGCCGGGCGCCGGCGGACCGACGCGCTCCCCGCGCCCGTCGATCTTGACCGCACCCGGTGCACGAGAGCCGCGGGCCGCTTTCTAGGCTGACCCCATGTCCGACGAGTCACCTCTTGTCCGCAGCCTGCGGGCCGCTGTCGCCGCCGCTCCCGAAGACGTGCCCCTGCGGCTGCACTTCACCGAACTGCTCCTCGCGGAGGGGAGGCACAACGAGGCCGTCGCGCAAGCCGCGGTCGCGCTGCAGCACGCGCCGGGCGACGAAGCCGTACGGGACCTGATGGTCCGCGCCATGCAACTGCCCACGGTCGGCACGCCCCCGACCCCGCCCGCGCCCACCGCAACGCCGACCCCGCCCGCGCCCACCGCAACGCCGGCTCCGCCCGCGTCCACCACGACCCCGCCTCAGGCCGCCGCGGCCGCCGCCCCCTCACCCGCCACGGACGGCACCCAACCCCCCGCCTTCGACTGGGCCGCCGCCGAGCAGGAAGTCGCCGGCGTCGTCGGCCCCCGCTTCGCCGCCGACCCCACCGACGCGGGCGACGCCACCGAGGCTCCCCTGACCGCGGACGGCAGCGGCGACCCGGCCGACGCGTCCGCCTGGGACATCGACGCCCCCGGCGACGTACGCCTCGCCGACGTCGGCGGCATGCAGCAGGTCAAGGACCGGCTCGATGCCGCCTTCCTCGCCCCGATGCGCAACCCCGAACTCCGCAAGCTGTACGGCAAGTCGCTCCGCGGCGGCCTGCTCCTCTACGGCCCGCCCGGCTGCGGCAAGACGTTCATCGCGCGGGCCGTCGCCGGCGAACTCGGTGCCGGGTTCATGTCGGTCTCGCTCTCCGACATCCTCGACATGTACGTCGGTACCTCGGAGAAGAACGTCCACGACATCTTCGAGGCCGCCCGCCGCCAGGCGCCCTGCGTGGTCTTCCTCGACGAGCTGGACGCGCTCGGCGCCAAGCGCTCGCGTACGCAGCACGGCGGTCTGCGCAATGTCGTCAACCAGCTCCTCACCGAGCTCGACGGCATCAACGCCGCACAGAACGAAGGCGTCTTCGTGCTCGCCGCGACCAACGTCCCCTGGGACGTGGACCTCGCCCTGCGCCGCCCCGGCCGCCTGGACCGCACCCTGCTCGTGCTGCCGCCCGACGCCCCGGCCCGGGAGGCGATCCTCCGCTACCACCTGCGCGAGCGTCCCATCGAGTCCGTCGATCTCGGCAAGATCGTCAAGGTCACCGAGGACTTCTCGGGCGCCGATCTCGCCCATGTCTGCGAGAGCGCGGCCGAGTACGCGCTCCTGGACTCCACCCGTTCCGGCGCCGTCCGCATGATCGGCACCAAGGACCTCCTGAACGCGGCCAAGCAGATCAAGCCGTCCAGCGAATCCTGGTTCGCCTCCGCCCGCAACGTCGCCATGTTCGCCAACGACGGCGGTGTGTACGACGACCTGGTCGCCTACCTGAAGAAGAAGCGCAAGCTGTGAGTGGAACAACCCTGCACCCACGGGTCGAACAGGCCCTCGAGCTCTACGGCATGAAGCGGCGCGAGGAGGCGCTCGCCCTCCTCGACCGGCGTCTCGCCGAGGCACCCGACGACCACGAGGCGTGGACCGCGCGCGCCCGCTGTCTCACCGCTCTCGGCCGCAACGAGGAGGGGCTCGACGCCGCCGACCAGGCGCTGAAGCTCGAACCCGAGCTCGCCGACGGACACTTCATGCGCGGATTCGCCCTGCGCAGGATGAGCCGGCTGCCCGAGGCCGAGCAGTCGCAGCGCGAGGCCATCCGCCTCGCGCCGCAAAGCTGGGGCCCGCGGGCCCAGCGCGCCGAGATGCTGATCTTCGTGGGGACGAAGGAGGAGGCGCTCCAGGAGGCCCAGGAGGCCGTTCGGCTCGGCCCCGACGTCGTCGACACGTGGCACACCATGTACAAGGTCGCCGCGTTCAACAGCCGCTCCGACCTGGTGCAGGAGTCCGTGCGGCAGCTCCTGCGCATCGACCCGACCGACCAGCTCGCCGTCACCGTGGTCACCGATCGCGAGGCCCGCGAGCCCGGCACGTCCGCCGCGCGGGCCGCCGACCTCTACGCCGGCGCACTCGCCGTCGCCCCCGACTCCGAGTCGCTCCGCGCCGACCTCGACAGGGCTGTCTACCGGATGCTGCGGGGCACCCGATGGCTCGCCCTGCTCTGTCTGGTCATGGCCGCCGTCACCGTCGACGTCTTCCCCACCGGGGGCGAGGCGAAGGAGCTGCCCGTCCACCTCGGCACCCGGCTGTGGACGCTCACCCTGATGGCCGCGGTGTGGGGCTTCGGCGCCTGGCGCCGCTACCGGCGGCTGCGGACCGGGGCACAGCTCACCGTGTTCGCGCTCGTGCGCCGCTCATTCTGGCCCAGGGTCGCGCTCGGCCAGGCCACCTGGGCCACCCTGTGCGCGCTGCTGCTCGTGGCCCTTCCGTGGAGCGAGCGCACCGTCCCCCAGATCCTGTTCTGGCTGGCACTCGTACCGAACCTGCTCAGCATCAGCCACGACCGGGACAAGGTCTGATGAGCCGGGCCCTGCAACAGGGCGACGCCCTCTTCGACCTGGGGCGCTACGAGCAGGCCGAGGGCTCCGCCCGGCGCGCCGTCGAACTCGCCCCGTAGCACTGGGGAAGCCACTACACCCTCGGTATCGTCCTCGGCCGCGCCGGCCGCAGGAAACGCAAGCGGGCCGCCGCATACGACTCCGCCCGCACGGCCGCCGCCCTCGCCCCCGAGGAGAGCAACACGCACTTCCTCGTCGGCCTGACCGCCCACCGCACCGGCAACCACCGCGTCGCCCAGCAGTCCTACGAGACGGCGCTGCGCCTCGACCCGAACAGCAGCCAGGCCCACAACAACCTCGCGCTGCTCCATCTGCGCCGCCGCCGGCTCCGTCCCGGCTCGTGGACCCGGGCTGCCGAGGGCTTCGTCCAGTCCGCCGCCCTCGACCTGAACGACCACAAGGCCCGCTACAACCTGGAGACCATGGCCTGGGGGACGGCCATGGGCTCCCGCTGGGTGGCCCTCGCCGGAATCATCGCGGTGTCGTCCGGCTCCGCCCACCTGCGTGCGGGCGCCACCGGCACCGACGCCCTCGTCACCCACCTGGTGTGCGCGGCCGTGCTCGTCGGCAGCTGGGGAGGCTGGCTGCTGTGGCAGACCCGGCGGGTCCCGCCTCACCTGCGCCGTCCCCTCCTGCTGGTGTCGCGCGGCTGCCGGCCGGTCCTCGGGATGGCGTTCGCCATCGCGCTGCTCATCGTCCACCCGGTCTTGGCGCTGGTGCTGTGGCGCAGCGCCCTGTTCGGCGCGCTCGCGATTCCGCTGTTCTTCTTCGCGCTCGTCATGTCCGTGGCCGGCCGTACCACCCTCCTGCCGCCCGCGCCGAGCGCACCGGAGGCTGTGGCCGCGGCGCCGGTTCCGCCACCGGCTCACGAACCCGACCCGGAGCCCGAGCCGGAGGGCACGATCCCGCCGCAGGACAGGGGAGCGGACGACGCCGGACTTCCGCGGCACGACCCGAAGGCGCAACCTGGCGACGGGAGAGAGTCAACCTGCTTCGCTGGGCGCACCTTCTGTGGCTGAGGCTTCACCGGGCGAGGACGGCGGTGCGCTCCCACCCTTCCCGGCGGGCAGGACGGACCCGGCCCTACCAAGGGCCAAGTCACGTCACCCCAGCCCGCATCGGGGGTCGATGCCGAACTAATCTACGGATCATGGCCTTGAGACCTGACGAGTTCTACGACCACGCGCTTGCCGCTGCGGATGGGGAGCATCGGCTCCCACTCGCGCGCATGACAGGGTGGGATATCAGCCCGTTCGAGCCGGACGGATTGCGCGTTGCGCCGCTGCGCCCTCCGGTTCTGCCCGAGCCTCCGCGACATGGCGAGGACCCGTCGAACTGCGGGGCGTGCCGTGACCGAGGCGATGGGATCTGGTTCAACGACAGTTGGCGGCTCACCCGGATCACGGGAGTTGGTGTGCCGCTGGTGCTCATGCTGCATCCGCTTGAGCACTATGACATGGCTGACCTGCCTGATGAGCTGGCAGCCGAGCTGGGGGTCCTGTCCACCCACATTGTCCGCCACGTGCAGGCCCTGCCGCACATTTCGCGAGCTCACGTCTACCGCATCGGAGATGGAGGCGCGCACCTGCACATCTGGTTCTTCGCCCGGCCCGAGGGACAGACGCAGCTGTACGGATCATGGATGCCCGTCTGGGACGATCTGCTGCCGGAATACCCAGCAGATGTTGCAGCGGCAGATGCAGCGATCGTGGCAGACGCATTGGTCGCCTCCATCGGGGGTCGTCGGTCGGCTGCCGGCGAATCGCCGCACGACTGATTGCCAGCTGACCGGTCATGTTCGGGGACCCTGGCTGCTGTTCCGTAAAGGTGGCCGAAGCCAGCGCGAAGCCCCAGCCGAGAGGCGGGGGCTTCGACGTGGCACAACCCGCCAACGGGCAATACGCCAAAGGCCCCCGGCCTGAACACCACACCCAGGCGCCGACGGCGAGGCGCCGCCGCCGTGGCCACTCGTCAAGGACTGCGACCAGCACGGTCGCTTCGTGGCGGTTGCAAGACCCACTTTCACAACAGGCCGTAGCCTCCTAGCCGTTGGGCGGTGCCGGCGGGCGGTGCTCCCAGCGGATCTCGCCGTCCTCGCGGTGTGCGGTCGGGGCGAAGCCGCAGGCCGTGGCGACCGCCGCCGAGGCATGGTGGTACGGGTGGATGTGCGCGATCAGCCGCCCGACGGGCAGTTCCGCCAGCCAGGCGGTGACGGCCCGGGCCGCCTCGGTGGCGAACCCCCGGCCCTGCCAGGGGGTTGCGATCACCCAGGCCAGCTCGGCCGTGTCCCGCGCGGGCGTGACGGTGGCCTGCGCGGTCCCCACCAGCCGCCCGTCCCCGCGGAGCCGCAGCACCCAGTTGCACCACACGACCGCGGGGTCGGGAGACCCGGACGCCAGCCGCGCGTAGCGCGCCCGCAGCGCATCGGCCGAGAGCGGGGCACCGCCGATGAACGCGTGCAGTACGGGATCGCCCAGTACGAGGGCCATCTCCCCGGCGTGCTCGACGCGCAGGGGGACGAGGTCGAGCCGACGCGTCGTGAGCTCAGCCGCGTGGACCGTACGGGCCGCAGGCCGCCGGACCTTGGCCGCCGCGCCGGGGCGGGGTACGCCCTCCACGGCGAGGCAGATCCCGAAGACGCGGTCGTGGCCGGTCCAGCCGTTGACACGGCCCCGGTTGTTGCTGATCTGCACGCGCCGGCGCGGGGCGTCCACGGCCGAGACCAGGTGCAGGTACACCGTGCCGGCGACCCGCGCCAGGACGATGTCACCGGGCTCGACGAGCGCCGGGTCGACCGGGGCGACCCGGACCCGCCGGCGGCTGTGGATCAGCGGCACCATCGAGTCGCCGGCCGGCCGGAACTCCACGGTCTCGCCCCGGCCGATGCGGTCCGCCAACGCGTCGAGCATGCCCATCGGGCGAGTCTGCCTGCCCTGCCGGGCTTCCGGACACCGATTTTCGCGTGCGGCGGACGGGACGGGCCGCTCAGCGCGGGGGTTCCACCTCGAGGAAGCGGCGCCGGCGCGGGCCCCGGTAGAGCAGGCACCCCCAGCCCAGGGGCTCCAGAGCGGCCGCACAGGCCACAA
Source organism: Streptomyces sp. NBC_01296 (assembly GCF_035984415.1). Classification (NCBI taxonomy): domain Bacteria; kingdom Bacillati; phylum Actinomycetota; class Actinomycetes; order Kitasatosporales; family Streptomycetaceae; genus Streptomyces; species Streptomyces sp. NBC_01296. Next base: position 7,571,643 of record NZ_CP130720.1, read on the forward strand.
GGCGCTCCTGCTCCGCCTCGGCCGCGCCGCCGCCCGGCGGGCCGGCCCAGGTCACCTCGACCCGTCCGTCCCCGGACTCGGAGGGGCCGGGCGCCACCCGGTACCCCGTCCGCGTACGCCGGCCCTCCGCGTCCACCGCCGACGGCGTGAGGCCCGCCGCCTCCAGTACGAGGGCCACCGCGCGCGGCATCTGCCGCAGCTCCCACGGGGCGGGAACCGCCGTCCCCGCCGGACCGTTCACCAGGCGGCGGATCTGCAGCAGGCCCTCGTACGCCGTGCGGACCTCGGCCGCCCGCGCTGCCGTGGCGGGCCGTTCCGGTCCGTCGCCGGTCGCGGGCTCGAAGCGCTGCCCGGATGCCGTCACCACCCACCACCCTCCCTCGGTCTGAGTACCTCACGCCCAACGACCTGAGTATCCGCCCCGATTCCCCGAGGCCGCGCCGCTGGTCGAATAGGGGCATGACCTTCGCCGCCGCCGCCGCCCGCACCGCGCCCCGCCCGCGCCGCATGCAGCACGTGACCACCGCCGGCTCGGCCCTGGCCGTGGCCCTGGTCCCGCTCGTCGTCGGCGTCCTGGTCGCCAAGGGCATGGCCGCCGACCCGCACACCCCCGTCAACGCCCTCATCACCGGCGGCGGTCAGCGGGCGGGCCTGCCCCGCGCCGAGTGGCGCCGGCGCGGCCACGCCACGATGCACCGGCTGCGCACCGCCCGCGCGGGCACGGCCCGGCGCTGCGCCTCCGTCCGCGCCTGCCGCCCCGCCGCCCTCCTCGGCATCACGGCCGCGCGTGCACCGCGGCGGTGATGACATCGAGGGCGGAACGCGGGGGCCTGCCCAGCAGGCCGGCGAGATCGCTCCCGGTGGCGCCCATGAGGCGGTGATCGCTTCGCGGGCCCCGGCCAGGGTCCCCGGCTCGAAGGGGACGGGGGTCCCGGCGGCCTCGGTGAGGAGCCGGGCGTCCACCCCGAGGTCCCGCCCCGCGTCGAGTACGAGTTGACCCCGATGGGCCACAGCCTCACCTTCCTGCTCAAGTCGCTCGCCGACTGGTCGGCCGAGCACCGCGAAGCCATCGCGGCGTCCCGCCGACGCTGGGACGCCGCGAACCCGGCTCCGTGACCCCCGCAGGGCCTCCGGCAGTTTTATAGCCAGGCCGTGGGCGCGAGCGGCTCCTGGAGTTCCGTGACCCACTGGTCCCGGTCCTCCGGGCAGGCGAGGGTCAGCTCACGCGCGTAACCCGCAGAGCGGTGGCCGTTGGCGTCGATCCACCGGGCGAGGGCCTGGGCGGTGGGCAGGACGCGGTCCATCGAGCCGCGGTGCACCACGGTCGCGGCCCGCTCGACCCCCGGCAGATCGACCACCCGGACCGCACCCCCGAGGTCCTCGGCGCGTACCGAGGCCCCCACCGGCAGCCCGGCGTGAACGAGGACGGCTCCGGCCTCGGCCCCCGGCGCGTCCTCGTAGTACGCGGTCCCAGGGCCGGTCGGGACCACCCCGGCGGCCTCGATCAGGCGGCAGAGCTCGTCGTACAGCGGGCCGATGACCGGCCCGATGTCCTGCGGCTGGTAGCTCCCCGCGACCCCGGTCAGTTCGACGAGCCGGACGGGCGGGAGGCTTTTGACGACGATGTCGACGGTGGACATGGATCCCTCGCTCTCGATGGTCCGGAGCCTCGCCTCGACCTGGGTCAGCCGGGCCGCCGCGGCGGCCATGGCCGACTCCAGTTCCGCCCGGCGCAGCCGCAGCATGCCGCGCAACTCCTCCGCGCCCACCCGCTCGTCGAGGATCGACCCCACCTGGTCCAGGCTGAAGCCGAGCTCCTTGAGCGCGATGACACGGTTGAGGCGGGCGAGCTGTCCGGCCTCGTAGTAGCGGTAGCCGCTGGCGGGGTCGACACGTGCGGGGCGCAGCAGTCCGATGGCGTCGTAGTGACGCAGCATACGGATCGATACCCGGCCGTGTTTGGCGAAGTCTCCGATGGTGTACATGACGCCTTCCAGTGCAGGCCCTGACACGGGGGGAGGGTCAAGTCCTGAGCGATATCTGCTGGTCAGCGGCCATACTGCCGGATGCACAGGTCCACGATGGACGGCGGTACGGTGCCCTCGGCGGCCGCGCACAGCTCGTCCGGCCGGGGCAGCGGGGCCGGCTGCCGCGGGCCGCGCGGCGGCGCGGGCTGGGGCGGGTGCGCCCGGCGCGGCGCGGCCGGCGGCTTCGCGTTGCGCGCGGCGGGCGGCCGGGCGGCGGCCGCGGCCGCGGCCGGCGGACGTTCCGCATCCGGTTCCCCGTCCGGCTGCGGGAGCCGCCCCAGCGGCAGGGGCCGGGACTCCGGGACGGGCGGCGGCAGGTCGGGACCGGCCGTCGGGGGCGACGCACCGGCCGGATCCCGCGCCTCCAGCGGCGCCGAGGTGCCGGGCGCCGGGGCCGGATCCGTGTCCGCGCCGACGGAGACGCAGCCGCTGCTCGCGAGAAGTGCGACGAGGGACAGGGGCAGGGCCCGGCGTAACTGCATCCGACCACCATGCCGTACCGCACGGCCGGCCGGTCCCCGCGCTCACGCGTCCGGGTGACAGGGCCCGCAAGCCGCCCGCGGAGCCCGCTGCGGGTGCGATCGGGGAGTCGGCCCGGCGCCACCAGGGGCGCCCGGCGCCGGTCCCGGGCCGGCCCCGGCTGCGGAAACGATTGCCCGGACCGGGAATTTCCGTAGTCTGCCGAAGGACGGGAACGACAGTGCGATGGCCGGGGAGGCGCGACCCCCGGTGCGCCGTGCTGCCCTGCCCTCACATCCCGACGGACCGTACGGAGTACCGATCCATGACCGCAGCCGACGCGCCCGGCCACCCCGCACCGACTCCTGACCCCCTCCCGCCCACCGTCCACCCCGCGCCCTGGAAGGGCTGGGCGGCCGTCCTCGCCGTCGCGCTCGCGATCTTCTGCCTGATCACCTCCGAACTGCTGCCCGTCGGCCTGCTCACCCCCGTCGGGGACGCCCTCGGGGTGTCCGACGGCACCGCCGGGCTGATGGTGACCGTGCCCGGGCTCGTCGCCGGACTCTGCGCCCCGCTCGTCACCGTCGGCTCCGGCCGGCTCGACCGGCGGCTCGTGCTGTGCGTGCTGATCGCCCTGATGGCGGCCGCCAACCTGGCCGCCGCCGTCGCCCCGGGCTTCGCCGTGCTGCTGGCCGCGCGCCTGCTCGTCGGGGTCGGCGTGGGCGGCTTCTGGGCCCTGGCGGGCGGGCTCGCCGTACGGCTCGTACCGCAGCGCCACGTCGGGCGGGCCACCGCGCTCGTCTTCGGCGGCGTCCCCACCGCCTCCGTGCTCGGCGTCCCCGCCGGAACGCTGCTCGGCGAACTCGGCGGCTGGCGGTCCGCCTTCGGCGCGGTCGGCGTCCTCGGCCTCCTCGCGCTGGCCGCGCTGCTCCTGCTGCTGCCCCCGCTGCCGCCGACCCGGGACGTCACCTTCCGTGAACTGCCCGCGCTGCTGCGCGGGAACCGCGGGGTGCGGGCCGGGGTGATCGTCACCTTCCTGGTGGTGACCGGGCAGTTCGCCGCCTACACCTTCGTACGGCCCGTCCTGCAGGACGTCTCCGGCATCGACGCCGCGTACGTGAGCACCCTGCTCCTGGGGTACGGGGTGGCCGGCGTCGCGGGCAACTTCCTGGCCGGGGCGCGCGATGCGTACCGTGCGCTCCTGGTGATCAGTACCGCGCTGACCGTGGTCCTCGGCCTGATCGCCACCCTGCCGGGAGCGGCCGCCGGGACCGCGCTGCTGCTCGCCTGGGGGCTCGCGTACGGGGGTGTCTCCGTGAGCCTGCAGAGCTGGATGATCAAGGCGGCGCCGGGCGCGGCCGAGGCCGCCACCTCGCTCATGGTGGCCATGTTCAACCTGGCCATCGCGGCGGGCGCCCTGGCGGGCGGGTTCGCGGTCGACGGGATCGGCGCCCCGGCGGCCCCGCTCACCGGGGCCGCGCTGATGCTCGTGGCCGCGGTCACGGTCAGCCTCACCGTCACGGTCCGGATGCCGACGGCTACCGCGACCGACGGGTAGGCCGGACGGATGGGGCAGTTCGGACACCTGGCTTGACCCGGGCCGTCCCGGGGGGAAAGAGTGCGCCGATCAAGCACTCAAGAACCACCGCATGAGCTGCACTTCGGAGATATCCCATATGTTCATATCGGTCCGCTCTTCGCTTGACCCCAAGACACCCCCTACGGGCATGGTCCTGGTCGTCGCGCGGCGGCGCAGGGCCTGATCGGCCGGGTGGGGGCCGACACCGCACCGCCGCGCCGGTCCCCACCCCTGCCGGGAGACAACCGTGTCCCACCATCCCGATGAGAGCGGAAGCGTCCCCGAGGACCGCCGGCTCATACGCCCGTACGTCGCCCCCTCGGAGCGGCCGTACCGGGCGACGACGCCCGCGTGGCCGCACACCGGACCCGTCCCCGTCTCCTTCCGTGCGCCCGACGCCCGGCGTGAGGACGAGCCCGGGCGGTCCGCCGAGGCCGCCGGCGCTGCCGGTGCCCGCGCCGGCCGGCGGGACCGCGGCAGCCCGCTCCCGCTGGTGGTCCTCCTGCTCGCCCTCGGCGCGGCCGGCGGGCTGGTGTTCCTGCTGAGCGGCCCCGATCCGCGGCCCGAGCGGGCCGTGGTGCCGCCGGAGTTGTCCGTTCCGGCGCTCCCGGCGGGCAGCGGGGGCGCAGGCGACGAGCCCTCGCCCGCGGGATCCGTACGGGCCTCCGCGCCCCCGGCGTCGGCCGGCCCGTCCGCGAGCCGGACGCCGAAGCGGACGCCCCCGGCGAGCGCCTCGGCCGGACAGCAGCCGGCGGGGCCTTCCGGGACGCTGCGGATGGGCGACCGCGGGCCCGAGGTGAGCGCCCTGCAGGAGCGGCTCCGCGGCCAGGGGTTCACGTACGTCGACGTCACCGGCGTCTACGACAGCCAGACCAAACGCGGGGTCTCCCAGCTCCAGCGCGACCGGGACATCAAGGGCGACCAGCCGGGCGTCTACGGCCCGGCCACGCAGGCAGCCTTCGGGGGCTGACCCGCCGGGGCCGGCTCATCGGCCCTCGCCCTCCTCGGTGATCGTGGAGAGACGGCCTGCGCCCACAGCGCCGTCCTTCCCACACCCCGGCCCCGGTCGAGCCCGAAGGCGAAGACCGAGCTCAGCGGCCGCCGGAGACGCGCAGGACGGCGCCCGTCGTGTACGAGGCGTCCGGGGACAGCAGCCATGCGATGGCCCCGGCGACCTCCTCGGGCTGTCCGGCCCGCCCGAGCGGGATCCCGGCAGCCGCGCGGGCCGGCCGATCGGGGTCGCCCATCGCGGCGTGCATGTCGGTCTCGATGATGCCGGGCGCCACCGCGTTGACCCGGATGCGGTCCGGGCCGAGCTCCTTGGACAGCCCCACGGTCAGGGCATCGGTGGCGGCCTTGGTCGCCGCGTAGTGGACGTAGGCCGTCTCTTTCGGATCACGCCTCGCCCGGGGCGCCTGACATCGCGCCTCGCCGCGTTGTCGCAGCGCCCGAGTACGTCCAGTACTCGGGCGCCCCTCCGCCTTGCGATGCACGGCACCAGACACCCCGGGCTCAACCGGCGAGATCCGAAAGAGACGGCCTAGTCGCCGGGACTGCCGAGCGTGGCGGCCGCCGAGGACACGTTCACGGTGGCCCCGCCGCCCGCATCCGCCATGTCCCGGGCGGCGCGGCGGCAGCACAGCAGGTACCCGAGCAGGTTGACCTCGACCACACGGCGCAGATCCTCGGTCGCGGCGTCGGCGAGCCGGCCGAGCGGGCCGGTCACCCCGGCGTTGTTCACCAGTCCCGTCACCGCACCGAACTCGCCCCCGGCGATGTCGAAGAGCCGCTCCACCCCGCACTCCCGGGAGGTGTCGCCCCGTACGGTCAGGCAGCGCGCACCGGCCGCCCGTACGCGCTCCGCGACGTTCTCGGCGGCCACGTCGTCCCGGAGGTAGCCCAGCACCACGTCATGGCCGTCCGCGGCCAGCGGTACACAGGTCGCGGCGCCGATGCCCCTGCCGCCTCCGGTGACGACGGTGACCGGACGACGAGGCACGGGGCCTCCTGGGCGGCGGAACGGGCCGCCGGGGCGGCGGGCGGGTCAGGCTAACACCGTGATATCGGCTGGACCAGCAAAAATGCCGGGCCGCAGAGTGGGCGCCGTCGTCACATCCGAGGAGTTGCGCACATGTCGACCCTGCGAGTCACAGCCGAAGAGCTGACCGTCCACGAGCATCCGAACGCCGACGCGCTGGAGCTGGCCCAAGTGGGCCTCTACCGTGCCGTCGTCGCCAAGGGCGCCTACCGCTCGGGTGAGTTCGCCGTCTACATACCCGAACAGGCCGTGCTGCCCGCCGAGCTGATCGCGGAGCTGGGCCTGACGGGCCGCCTCGCCGGCGGCTCCGCCGACCGGGTCAAGGCCGTCCGGCTGCGCGGCGAGCTGTCGCAAGGGCTGGTGTGCCGGCCGCGCGCCCTGGCCGACGTGGACCTGGCCCAGGCGGCCGAGGAGGGTACCGACTTCGCCGAGCTGCTCGGGATCACCAAATGGGCGCCGCCCGTGCCGACGACCATGAACGGCGAGGTGGAGGCCGCGCCCGACCTGCTGCCCTGGGTGGACATCGAGAACCTCCAGCGCTACCCGCACCTCTTCGAACCCGGCGAGCCGGTCGTCCTCACCGAGAAACTGCACGGGACGGCCTGCCTGCTGACGTACGTCGCGGACGGCGAGCGCGTGCTCGTCTCCTCCAAGGGCTTCGGGTCCAAGGGGCTGGCGCTCAAGGAGGAGGACCGCAACCTCTACTGGCGGGCCGTACGCGGCCACGGCGTCCCGCAGGTCGCGGCCAAGCTGGCCGCCCGGCTGGGAGCCACCCGGATCGGCGTCTTCGGCGAGGTGTACGGCGCGGGCGTCCAGGACCTCGGGTACGGAACCGACGCGCGGACCGCCGCCACGGGGCCGGGGTACGCCGTCTTCGACGTGTCCGCCGAGATCGACGGGCAGGTGCGCTGGCTGGACCCGCACGAGCTGCTCCCGGACGGCGAGCTCCCGCTCGTACCCCGGCTGTTCGAGGGCCCGTACGAGCTCGACGCGGTCCTGGAGCTGGCCGGCGGCCGCGAGACGGTGTCCGGCCGGGCCGTGCACCTGCGCGAGGGCGTCGTGATCCGCCCGGTGACCGAACGCCACAGCCCGGTGGTCGGCGGCCGCGCCATCGCCAAGGCCGTCAGCCCGGCCTACCTCACCCGCAAGGGAGGCACGGAGTACGAGTGACCCCGCCGCCTCTCCTGCCGGCCCGCAAGCTCCGGAGCACCCACGCCCCAGGCGGGCGGGCAGGACACCATGCGGCGGCCCTGCCCGATGCATGCGCGCATTTGCGATCACGACAGGTCGGGCGTACAGAGGAAGAGAGGGGCGTGCGTCGTAGGTCGCCTTTGTCTGCGCACTGTTACGCAATGTGGGGAGGCTCCCCATGCCTCATGTAGGCCCATTGCAATGGGCCCTGGTCCTGGTACTGCTCGTCCTCGGCTGTCTCCTCGCCGTTCGCGCCTGGCGGATGGCCGTCAAGGAACCGGAGTCCGAGCCGAGGATCGAAGTGCTCTCCGGCATAGGCGGCGGTCTGGTGTGCGGGATCGCCGTGGGCCTGTCCGCCATCTTCATGGCCGAGTCGATGCGGGTCTCCGAGGAGTACGCAACGTGGCGGGCGAGCGTCGAGAGCGCGGCGAACATTCCGGGCTTCACTGTCGCCGGCCGCGACATCAAGGGAATCAACTTCAGTGGGAAGTCGCTACACGACGCGGACTTCACCAAGGCGGACTTGCGTGGCGCCAAGTTCCGGGACACCGACCTGACCGGCGCGGACTTCACGGGCGCCGACATGCGGGAAGCGAATCTCATCGGCGCCAACCTCCAGGACGCGAGCCTGATCGACGCCGATCTGCGCAAGGCTTTCCTGCACAGTGCGAACTTCACCCACGCGATCGTCGCCGGCCCACACACCTCCTTCTCCGGGGCGATGGTGAACGCACGCACGTGCTGGCCGAAGGGGCTGACTCCCGCGGAGCTGAATGATCTGCTCAGCGGGGTGGTGGTGCAGAACTACGCCGACGATGAGAGCGGCCTCACCCTGACGCGCGAGGACGACAAGAAGGACCACGTGATCGGCGGCCAGCAGGCACCGGGCTGTGCGCTGTGGAAGCACGGTATGCGCGTACAGCCGTAGGGGCCCTTCTGCTCCGACGCTGGAGCGGGGCGCGGGCGGCCCGCTGCTCGAACGGCTCCCGCGTGCGGTCCGGCTGACGCCGATGGGCCGCGCGATGCTCCCGCACGCCCGCGCCGCGCTCGCCGAAGCCGAACGGGCCCGTACCACCGCCCGCCGTGCCGTCGGCCCGGAACCCCGCGGGTGGGACCGTCCCGTAGGGGAGTTGGGGCAGGAGGAGCTCGTGCTGGCCGTCCCCGCCGACCATCCGGCCCCGGACCGGGTGCGCCTCGTGGGCCTGGCCGACCGCTCATGGGTGCACTACGCCCCCGGCAACGGCCTGGCCGAGGTGGTGGACCAGGCCTGCACGGCGGCCGGCTTCCGGCCGCGTGCCGCCGTACGGACCGAACAGGCCGCCGCCGCACCGCTGTTGGCCGCCACCGGGCTCGGCCCGGCCCTGGCCCCCGAGAGTATCGTGCCGCCCGGCTTCGCGAGCCGGGTGCTGCGCCCCGATCCGCCCGTGCGCCGGATGCCTACATGCGCCCGCACCCCGACCCGCCCACCACGGCATTCCTGGACACCCTCGCCGGGCACCCGGACTAGCCGGTCCCCGGCAGGTCACGGCCGGGTCCGGCCCGCCGGTCCGCCGCGGACCTCCAGGGCCGTGCGCCAGGCCGGGGGTTCGGCCTGCGGCTGCGGGGGCGTGCGGCGGCCGCCCGTGGCGAAGAAGGCCGACAGCGGGAGCGTCGCCGCCCCGACCGTGACCGCGTCCGGGCCCAGGGAGCCCAGGTCGATGGTGACCCGCTCGGCGGGATGGCGCAGGGAGTACCGGGCGGCGTGCTCCCGTACGGCGGGCAGGATGTGCGGGCCCAGCAGCAGGCCCGCCCAGCCGCCGATCAGGATGCGCTCCGGCCGGAACAGGTTGATGACGTCCGACAGGCCCGCGCCCAGGTACTCCGCGGTCTCCTCCAGAACCTCCACGGCCACCGGATCCGCCGCGACCGCCGCCGCCAGCAGGGCCGACAGGGCCTCCTCCTCGTCCAGTGAGTCCGGCGAGTCCGGAGAGTCCGGCGCGTCGCCGGTGCCCCCGCCCCGCTCCGCCCAGCGCGCCAGCAGGGACTCCGCCCCCGTGTACGCCTCGAGGCAGCCCAGCGCCCCGCACCGGCAGCGCCGCCCCCGCACCGACACCGTGAGATGCCCCCACTCCAGCGGGGTGCCCTCCGTCGTGCCCCCGTCCGGCGAGCCGTCCGTGATCAGGCTGGCGCCGACGCCCGAGCCGAACAGGACGACGACGGCATCCCGGGCCCCGCGCCCCGCCCCGAACCACATCTCGGCCTGGCCGAGCGTGCGCGCACCGTTGTCGATGATGTACGGAACCTCGTCGGGCAGGGCCCCGGTGGCGCGCAGCAGCGCCTCCAGCGGTACCGCGTCCCAGCCGATGGTCTGCCCGTGCACGACCGCTCCGCCCGGCGCCTCGCGGTCCACGATGCCGGGGACGCCGACGCCCACGCCCAGCAGCCGCTCGGTCCCGATCCCGGCCTCGGCGAGCACGGCGGCGATTCCGGTCCGGACGTGGTCCACGATCGGGCCGACGTCGTAGCAGCCACGGGGCAGCAACGGCAGTTCGGTGCGGGCCAGTTCGGTGAGGGCGAGGTCGAACAGCTCGACACGGACCCGGGTTTCGCCGACGTCGACCCCGATCATGTGGGCACTGCCGGGGGCCACGCGCAGCAGGGTGCGGGGCCGGCCGCCGTCCGAGTCGACGATGCCGGCCTCCTCCAGGAGTCCGTCCGCGACGAGTTCGCCGACCACGTTGCTGACGGAACCGGAACTCAGCCCGGTGGCGGGCCCGAGTTCCTGCCGGCTCATCGGCCCGCCGAAGTACAGCCGCTGGAGCACGGCGCTGCGGTTGCCGCGCCGCAGGTCCCGCACCGTACGGCCGCCACGCCCTGTGGTCATCTGGCTCCTTCCGTCCTGCCGTTCGCCCTGTCGTCGCTCGCAACATACCCGTGCGGGACCCCTTGACGCGACCCTTTCGCGAGGCTTAACTCACGTCCTAAATTAAGGCCTTGATGCGTTGGGCGCCCTCGAAGCGCCCGAGCCGGGACCACCCGCCGGCCTTCCCCCGACCCTGCCGAAAGGGGCCGATCCGCCATGCGCAGAACCCGAGCCGCCGCTGCCGCCGTGACCGCCTGCCTGCTCGCCGCCGCGGCCACCGCCTGCGGCGGCGGCACCGCGGACAACGGCGGCGGGACCAACACCGCCCCCGAGGAGCTCACGTACTGGGCCTCCAACCAGGGCCCCGACCTCGCGGCGGACCAGGCGGCCCTCGGCCCGGAGCTGAAGAAGTTCGAGGAGCAGACCGGCATCAAGGTCAAGCTCGAGGTCGTCCCCTGGTCCGACTTGCTCAACCGGATCCTCGCCGCCACCGCCTCCGGCCAGGGCCCCGACGTCCTCAACATCGGCAACACCTGGTCCGCCTCCCTCCAGGCCACCGGGGCCCTGCTCCCGTGGGACGGCAAGAACTTCGATGCCATCGGCGGCAGGGACCGGTTCGTGGAGTCGGCCATCGGCTCGGCGGGCGCCGCCGGCCAGGACCCGGCCGCCGTCCCGCTCTACTCGATGTCGTACGCGCTCTACTACAACAGGAAGATGTTCCAGGAGGCGGGCATAGCGAAGCCCCCGGCCACCTGGGACGAGATGGTCACGATCGGCCGGAGCCTGTCCAAGGACGGCAAGTGGGCGCTCGGCGCCGAAGGGGGCAACCTCGCCAACAACATCCACCAGGTCTTCGTCCTCGCCAAGCAGCACGGCGCGGACTTCTTCGACGCGGCCGGCAAGCCCGCCTTCGACTCCCCGGCCGCCGTGGACGCCGTCATGCAGTACGTCGACCTGATGGCCAACGACAAGATCATCGCGCCGGGCAACGCCGAGTACGCCCAGAACCAGTCCCTCCAGGACTTCGCCAACGGCAAGACCGCCATGGTCCTGTGGCAGAGCGCCGCCTCCTCCTTCAAGAGCCACGGCATGAAGGAGGGCGACTGGGGCGTGGCCCCGGTCCCGGTGCCCGCCGGCGGCGTGCCCGGCGCCGGCCGCAACACCAACTCCATGGTCGCCGGCATCAACCTGGCCGTCTTCAAGAACACCGACAACATCGACGGCTCCCTCAAGTTCGTGAAGTTCATGACCAGCGACGAGGAACAGAAGATCCTCAACAAGACCTACGGTTCCGTCCCGCCCGTCAAGGCGGCCCAGAACGACCCCGCTTTCGCCACCGACGACCTCAGCGTGCTCCGCACCACCCTGGGCACCAGCGCCGCCCCGCTCCCGCAGGTCCCCCAGGAGTCCCAGTTCGAGACCGCCGTCGGCACCGCCGTCAAGGAGCTCTTCGCCGACGCCGCGGCGGGCCGCCCGGTCACCACCGAGTCGGTCAAGGCCAAACTGACCAAGGCGCAGCAGCAGATGGCGAGCTGAGTCCGGCCCGATGAGCCCCAAGACCGCCCGCCTGCGCCGCAGCGCCCTGCCCTACCTCCTGCTCCTGCCCGCCCTGCTCCTGGAACTGCTCATCCACCTCGTCCCCATGGTGATGGGCATCCTGATGAGCTTCCGGCAGCTGACCCAGTTCTTCATCCGCGACTGGTCCCGCGCCCCCTGGACGGGACTGGCCAACTACGAACTCGCCGTCGACGTCAACCGGCCCGTCGGCGAGGCCCTCCTGCGCTCCTTCCTCACCACCTGCCTGTTCACCCTGCTCTCCGTAGGCCTGTGCTGGCTTCTGGGCACCGCGGCGGCCGTGTTGATGCAGGAGGGCTTCCGCGGCCGCGGCATCCTGCGCGCCCTGTTCCTGGTCCCGTACGCCCTGCCCGTGTACGCGGCCGTCATCACCTGGGCGTTCATGTTCCAGCGGGACAACGGCCTGGTGAACCACGTCCTCCACGACCAGCTCGGCCTCGGCGGCGGCGAGCACACCTTCTGGCTGCTGGGCGACAACAGCTTCTGGGCCCTGCTGACCGTCTCCGTCTGGAAGGGCTGGCCCTTCGCCTTCCTCATCGTGATGGCCGCCCTGCAGAACGTCCCCGCGGAGCTGTACGAGGCCGCCGCGCTGGACGGCGCCGGCGTCTGGCAGCAGATCCGCCAGATCACCCTGCCCTCGGTCGGCGCGGTCAACCAGGCACTGATCCTGGTGCTGTTCCTGTGGACCTTCAACGACTTCAACACACCGTTCGTACTGTTCGGCAGATCCGCCCCCGAGGCCGCCGACCTGATCTCCCTCCACATCTACCAATCCAGCTTCGTCACCTGGAACTTCGGCACCGGATCGGCGATGTCCGTCCTGCTGCTGCTCTTCCTGCTGCTCGTCACCGCCGGCTACCTGCTCGCCACGACACGCGGACGGAGGAACGAGCGTGCCTGACCGCCGCCGATCGTCGCCCCTGGCCCCGCCCGCCTCCTTCCGGGCGGTCCGCGCCGTCTTCCTCACCCTCCTCACCGGCTTCGTCCTGCTGCCCGTCTACGTGATGGTCACCAGCTCGCTCAAACCGCTCCAGGACGTCGCGGGCCGCTTCCGCTGGATCCCCAGCGGGCTCACCGTCCGCCCCTACATCGACATCTGGCACACCGTCCCGCTCGCCCGGTACTTCGTGAACTCCCTGATCGTGGCGGGCGCGGCCACCGCCGCCTCCGTCGTCATCGCCGCCTTCGCGGCCTACGCGGTCAGCCGCCACCGCTTCCGCGGCAAGCGGCTGTTCACCGTCACCGTGCTCTCCACCCAGATGTTCCCCGGGATCCTCTTCCTCCTCCCGCTGTTCCTGATCTTCGTGAACATCGGCAACGCCACCGGAATCGCCCTCTACGGCTCCCGCGGCGCGCTGATCCTCACCTACCTGACCTTCTCCCTCCCCTTCTCCATCTGGATGCTCATCGGCTACTTCGACTCGGTGCCCCGCGACCTCGACGAGGCGGCCACCGTCGACGGCTGCGGCCCCCTCGGCGCGCTCCTGCGGGTCGTGGTCCCGGCCGCCGTCCCCGGCATCGTCGCCGTCGCCGTGTACGCCTTCATGACCGCCTGGGGCGAGGTGCTCTTCGCCTCCGTCATGACGAACGACACCACCCGCACCCTCGCCGTCGGCCTGCAGGGCTACTCCACGCAGAACGACGTCTACTGGAACCAGATCATGGCCGCCTCGCTCGTCGTCAGCATCCCCGTCGTCGCCGGATTCCTGCTGCTGCAGCGGTACTTGGTGGCCGGCCTCACGGCGGGAGCCGTCAAATGAATCCTTCGGCAGGAGCCGTCAAGTGACCCTTTCCGAAACGTATTCCGAAACCGGTTCCGACCCTGCTCGCGACCCGGCATCCGTCGACCTGGCCGCCCTGCCGCGTGACTTCGCCTGGGGCACCGCGACTTCTGCCTACCAGATCGAGGGTGCGGTGGACGAGGACGGCCGCGCCCCCTCCATCTGGGACACCTTCTCCCACACCCCCGGCGCCGTCGACGGCGGCCACACCGGCGACACCGCCTGCGACCACTACCACCGCTGGCGCGAGGACATCGCCCTGATGCGGGAGCTCGGCACCAACGCCTACCGGATGTCCGTCGCCTGGCCGCGCGTGGTCCCCGGCGGCGACGGCCCCGCCAACCCCAAGGGCCTCGCGTTCTACGACCGGCTCGTCGACGGACTGCTCGCGGCCGGGATCACCCCCTCCGTCACCCTCTACCACTGGGACCTGCCCCAGGCCCTCCAGGACCGCGGGGGCTGGCCCGAGCGGGCGACCGCCGAGCACTTCGCCGCGTACGCAGGCCTCGTCGCCGCCCGCCTCGGAGACCGCGTCACCCAGTGGGCCACGCTCAACGAGCCCCTGTGCTCGGCGTGGATCGGCCACCTGGAAGGCAGGATGGCCCCCGGCCGGCGCGATCTCACCGCCGCCGTCCGCGCTTCCTACCACCTGCTGCTCGGCCACGGGCTCGCCACCCAGGCCGTCCGGGCCGCCGCCCCCGGCGCGCAGATCGGCATCGTCAACAACCTCTCCACCGTCGAGCCCGCCACCGACGGCGAAGCCGACCGGGCGGCGGCCCTGCGCATGGACGGCCACGTCAACCGCTGGTGGCTCGACCCCGTCCACGGCCGCGGCTTCCCCGCCGACATGCGCGAGGTCTACGCCGTGGACCTCCCCGAACGGCCCGGCGACGCGGCCACCATCGCCGCCCCGCTCGACTGGACCGGCCTGAACTACTACTTCCCGCAGACCGTCACCGCCGACCCGGCCGGGCCCGCCCCGTACGCCCGCCAGACCGGCCGGCCCGGCGTCCCGCGCACCGCAATGGACTGGGAAGTCGACGCGAACGGCCTCGAGACCCTGCTCATGCGGCTGACCGAGGATTACGGGGCCCGCCGCATCCACGTCACCGAGAACGGCTCCTCGTACCACGACACCGTCGCCGCCGACGGCAGTGTCCACGACCCCGAGCGGGCCGCGTACCTGACCGGGCATCTGGCGGCCTGCGCCCGCGCCGCCCGCCGCGGCGCGCCCGTGGCCGGGTACTACGCCTGGTCCCTGCTGGACAACTTCGAGTGGGCCTACGGCTACGACAAGCGCTTCGGCCTCGTCCGCGTCGACTACGCGAGCCAGCGCCGCACGGTCAAGACCAGCGGCCGCCGCTACGCCGAGGTGATCGCCGCGCACCGGGCCCTGTGAGACCGCAGGCACCGCGCCGCGCCGGGCCCGCCCCGCTTCTCGGGGCGGGCCCGGTCTTTCGTGATGGGATGGGGAAGGAGTGCTTCCACCAGCTTCCACCAGCTCACGGCTCACGGCTCACGGAGAGGTCGGGTAGATGTCCGAGGACACCATGCGGGCGATGGCGTACGAGACGTACGGCGGGACGGAGGTGCTCACCGAGACCCGGCTGCCCATGCCCAAGCTGGCCCCCGGCGAGCTCCTCGTCCGGGTCAAGTGCGCCTCGGTCAACCCCGTCGACTGGAAGATCATGGCGGGCGGGCTCGACCCCCTGATGGACGTCGTGTACCCGGTCGTCCCCGGCTGGGACGTCGCCGGCACGGTCGAGCGGGTCGGCATCGACACACCCGAGTTCGCGGTCGGCGACGAGGTCATGGCGTACGCCCGCAAGGACTACGTGCACGGCGGGACCTTCGCCGAGTACGTCAGCGTGCCCGTACGGGCCGCGGCCGCCAAGCCCGCCTCGCTCAGCTGGCAGGAGGCGGCCGGGCTGCCGCTGGCCGGGCTCACCGCGTACCAGCTGCTCACGCGGCTCGCCACCGGCAAGGACGACATCGTCCTCATCCACGGGGCCGCGGGCGGCGTCGGCTCCTTCGGCGTGCAGATCGCCCGCGCGCTCGGCGCCCGGGTCATCGGCACCGCCTCGCCGCGCAACCACGACCGGCTGCGCGGCCTCGGCTGCGAGCCCGTCGAGTACGGGGACGGCCTGGTCGACCGGGTGCGCGCGCTCGCCCCCGACGGGATCACCGTCGCCGCGGACTTCGTCGGCGGCGTCCTCGACGTCACGCAGGCGGTCCTGGCGAACGGCGGCCGGCACGCCTCCATCGCCGACCACACCGTGCTCGGCGCGGGCGGCCAGTGGATGTGGGTCCGGCCCGACGCCGAGGGCTTGGCCGAACTGGGCCGGCTCGCCGACGGCGGACAGCTCACCGTCCCCGTCGCCAAGACCTTCCCGCTCTCGGAGCTGGCGGCGGCCTTCGAGTTCAGCCAGACGGGGCGCGCCGCCGGAAAGATCATCCTGGAGGTGTGACGCCCGTCAATGCGCCGCGAAGGTAGGCATGTTGTGGAGATCCGCCATCGTGTGCACGGCCGGGGGCAGCCAGTCCCCGGCCGGCTTCGCGGCCTCGCCGCCCAGGTGGTCCAGGATCTGCGCCGGGGTCGGCCGGGCCGTCGGCCGGGACGAGAGACAGGCCGTCACGACGGCCGACACGTCCGAGGGCAGCACCCGCAGGGCCGACTCCAGCCGCACTCCCGCAGGGAAGGGCGCGGCCCCGCACGCATGGGCCGGCACCATCCCGAACGCGTACGCGTCGACGGCCGGTGTGAGCGGAGCCCCCGTCAGCTGCTCCGGCGCGAGGAAGCCCCGGGTGCCGACCAGGAGGTCCGCCCGGGTCAGGGCGGTGGCATCCACCGCTCGGGCGATCCCGAAGTCGATCACCCGTGCACCCGACTCCGCGATGATGATGTTGCCGGGCTTCAGATCGCGGTGGACGATCCCGCAGGCGTGGATCCCCTCCAGCGCCTCGGCCACCCTCAGCGCCAGGGTGCGCAGCGTCGGGGCGGGCAGTGGTCCGTGCTTCTGCGGGACGGTGTGCAGGGACGGGCCAGGAATGTACTCCGTCACCAGCCACGGCCGTTCCTCTTCGGGAGACGCGTCCACCACCTGCGCGGTGTGGAAGCCGCCCACCCGGCGCATCGAGTCGATCTCCCGGGCGAACCGCTTCCGGAACCCCGGGTCCGCCGCCAGGTCGGCGCGCACCACCTTCACCGCAACCCGCCGCCGACCGGGCGAGAGCCCCAGGTAGACCGTCCCCATCCCGCCCTCGCCGAGCCGCGCGGTGAGCAGGTGCCGGCCGACCTCCCGGGGGTCGTCCGACAGTAGCGGATCGTGCTTCACCGGCCGTACGAATGCCCCGCCGGGCGCCGTGGCCCGCGAGCCGGAACTGTGGATCCGCGCGGCGATGAACGCAACGGTGGTGGATCAGGGGAAGGAGACGACCGTGGACGGGGTCGTCGACGTACCCGAGGTCGGTGCGCCCGTGGTGTTGACGACGTGCTCGTACTGGCCCTTGCCGCCGAGCGAGACGACGAGCAGGTCGTGGAGCCTCACGCCCGGCTTCACCGGCGCCTGGAAGCCGTGGTCCTGACGGATCGTCGGATCCACGTTGTAGTAGCAGTAACTGCCCAGCCCCCAGCCCTCGTGGACGGTCACCGAGTCGGCCACCTTGTAGGCCGCGTAGCCCTTGGTCGGACCGTTCTGGATCGCCGCCTGGTTCGGGGCGTCGTACGCCTTCTCGTTCTGGAAGAACACCGTGCGGCCGCGCTCGCCGTTCCACTCCACGTCGTACTTGTTGAAGTGCTCGACGAACAGCCCGGTGGCCAGGACGTCATCACCGTTCACCCGGAGCCCGTAGTCGGCCCGGTTGGTCTCCCAGCCCACCCCGTCGCCGTGGTCGGCGCGCCAGATCCAGGTGTGGTCGACGATCGTGTCGTGGTTGTTGATCACCATGCCGACGGAGGCCTTGCCGGGGCCGGCGCCGCCCACCCGGACGAACACGTCCTGCACGGTCGTCGGGTTGCCGCCGTGGTCCGTGGTCGTCCCGGCCGGGCCGACCTCCAGCAGGCTCGGCGAGTTGACCGGGCCGGCGTCGATCAGGAACCCGGCGAGCTTCACCCCGTCGACGTCGGCGACCTTCAGCGCCGTCACCCCGTTGTCCGGGACGATCGTTGCCAGGCCGAGACCGAGGACGACCGTGTCCGCGCGGTCCACCCGGACGGTCTGGTCGACGTGGTGGACGCCGGGCGTGAAGAGCAGGTGCAGGCCCTGGGCCAGCGCCCGGTTCATCGTCGCGGCGGTCGTGCCCGGCTTCACCACGTAGAACCGGCTCAGCGGGATCGAAGTGCCCTGCGGCGCGCCGCTGCCCCAGGAGGTGCCGCGGGCGTTCACCCGCTTTGCCGGGACGAAGACCTTGTACTCGGTCCCGTCGAGGTAGAGGAACGGCTTCTCCCGGGAGGCGGGCGTGGAGTCGAGCGTGGTGTACGGCGGGTTCGGGAAGGACTGGGCGGGCGCGCCCTGGACTCCGGAGAAGACCTGGTTCCAGACGCCGTTGCCCCAGCCGCCGATCGCACTGTCGCGGGTGTACCACTGCTGCTGCGAGTAGTTGCCGACCTGGCCGTCGATCCTCGAGTCGGCGATGTATCCGCCGGAGGCCCAACCGAAGCCGTCCGGGGCGAGGTTGAGCCCGCCCTTGACGTGCATGCGGCGGAACGGCGCGGCCTGGGAGACGGCCCAGCGGTCGGTGCCGTTCACCGGGTTGAGCGCGAGGTTCTCGGCCGAACGCCAGAAGTTCTGGGTGGCGTTGCCCCCGAACCAGCCCGCGTCGACGGTCACGTCACCGTTGATGGTGGTGTCGTCGGGGCTGAGGCCCAGTCCCGAGACGGAGGTGTAGAAGCCGATCTGGGCGTTGAGGCCGTTGTACGTGCCCGGCTTGAACAGGAACTGGTAGCGGCCGGCGCCGAACTGGGCCGACTCCTGCTGCCGGAAGACCTCGTCGAGCCGGGCCTGGATGTTCGGCGTGGACGGGTCGAAGACGATCACGTTGGGGCCGAGGTCGCCGCCGCCGGGGAGGGTGGGGCCTGCGTCGGTGGTGCCGTAGACCTGGAACTCGTAGAGGGAGTAGCCCCACTGGGTGGCGCGCTGGGTGCCGTAGACGCGGACGTAGCGGGCGGTGCCGGTGATGTCGTGGGTCCGCACCCCGCCGGTGGCGGTGCTCGTGGAGGAGGCGGTGCTCCAGTGCGTGCCGTCGTCGGACAGCTCGATCCGGTACGCCGTCGCGTACGCGGTCTCCCAGTGCAGCACCACCTGGCTGACCTGGGCGGGGGCGCCCAGGTCGACCTGTATCCACTGCGGGTCGGCGAACTGGCTCGACCAGCGGGTGGCGTTGTCGCCGTCGACGGCGGCCGAGGCGGGGGTGCCGCCGTTCTCCTGGCTGGAAGCGGTGGCGGGTCTGCCCTGGGAGAGGAGGACGGGCGCGGCCTGGGCGGTGCCACCCGGCAGCAGTACGAGGAGGGCCGCGACCAGCGCGGCGGCGAGGGCCGCGACCGTCAGTCGCGGCGGATGGTCCGAGAGGCGGGGCATGGGGGGCTCTCCTGACGTCGTGGATCCGGGGCGATCGAAGCGTGAGTGAACTGCCCGCCACGAGGGCCGTCAAGGGTTTCCGCGTTCATGAAGTGAAGGCCTGAGGGGGTGTCAATGGCCGGTGGGGCCTGTGAACTCGGAGTTTCTTCAATCCTTGTGAAAAGTGTTGACGAAAAAAGGCGTCAGGACTCTACTGAGATTTCAGGCCGCTCTGTGCCGCCCCGCCCGCTGGGCGGGACAGAGTTCGGCCGTCTTCGGAGCATGGCCCAGCCCGGAGGGCGAGTGCCGTCGTGCGTTCGTTGCTTGTCGACAGGGAGGCGGAGGCGTCACCCGAGCGGGGGGACCGCCCCGCACTCCGCCCAGGCGACCTCGACGCCCGTGAGGCCGGCGGACCAGCGCCCCGCGAGCGCGTCGAGACCGGCCGCATCCGGCGGGCTCGCGCCGAGCCCGATCGCATAGCGGGCCGAGACCGGGGAGAGCGCGAAGGGCCGCGGCCAGGCGTGTGCGTCCCGGACACCGGCCTCCGCCAGCGCACCGAGCAGGGCCCGCATCCGGCCGCGTGCCCGGCCCAGGTACTCCTCGAACTCCCGGGGCGCATCGGCCCGTACGGTCACCACGGCCCACGCAGCGTGCCGGCGGTGCAGCGGCGGGGCGCCGAGGGGCAGGGCCCGGGTGCGGGTCTCCGCCTCGAGGAGTTCCCACGTCCGGTACAGCTCCCGGCCGAGCAGGTCGCGCAGGCCCGGGCCGACCTGGGCCGTGCAGCTGCGGGTCGGTGCGGAGGGGGTGAGGACGGTGACGGGGTCGGGGGTCGTGTCCCGGGTCCGGGGCGTCAGGGCGATCGGGTCGCGCCAGTCCCAAGCCGCCCAGGTGCCGAAGAACTCCCGGAGCAGGGCCGCGGGGGACAGGTCGGCGGCCTCGCGGACCGTACGCGCCGCCAGTACCGCCCAGGCCACCCCCGGCAGTCCGCCGAACGGCGCCGAATCCAGCCCCCGGGCCCGGGCCCACGCCTTCACCTCCCGGGTCAGCCGGACGAACGCCGCATGCCGATCGGAGCCCGCGAAGTCCCGTACCGCATCGGCGTCGCTCACCGCGCTCAGCGCGATCGCGGCCGCCTCGCCGAGCTCCGCGCGGAGTGCCACCGCCTGCGCCGGGTCCACCGCGCCCGTGGTGACGACCACCAGGTCCACGTCCAGTCCGGCCGTACGCAGCCGCAGCCCGGGCACCCGGGCGCCCTTCACCTCCCGCAGCCCCTCGGCCTCCGGGAGGGCTGCCGCCACCCGCTCCCGTACCTCCGCGATCCCGACCGTGCCCGGCAGGGCCGCGACCAGGTCGAGGTCCGCCCCGGGCAGGGCGCAGCCCATGCGCCGGGATCCGGCGAGGTGCAGCACGCCGTCGCCGAGCGCCTGCGCGATCCGGGCGGTGAGGGACGCGGCTTCCGCGTCACGTGCGGATGCCGCCACCGGTTCGGCCTCTCGTTCCGGGCCGGGTTCCGGTTCCCGTGCCCACCGCCACCTGCCGGTGCCGAGTTCCACCGTCGCCCGCACCTGCATCGGCCCGTCCCCGCGCCGTGACAGCACCGCGAGCTCACCGACCCGGGCCGACGCCCCCGCCCCGGATCCGCCGAGTCGCGCGGTGAACTCCGCCTGCGCCCGCTGCGGATCCCGGCTGCGCCCCAGCGTCAGGTGCGGGGTGAAGCCGTCGCGCCCACGGCACCCCGGGAACCGCTCGGCGAGCCCCCGCCGCAGCTGCTGCCACGGCGCATCGCCGGCCGCCGCCGGATCCAGCCACAGCGTGGCGTCCTCGCGGTGCCCGAAGCTGTGCACCCCGGCCACCCGGGCCGTGAACGGCGGGGTCTGCGCGGCCACTTCGGCCAGCAGCGGCAGCGCCTCCTCGAACGAGGACTCCGGCACGAAGCCGAACAGCAGGTTCACGTGCGCCGGCCAGCGGTGGACCGCCGGGTCGTGCTCCCGGCGCAGCTCCTCGACCGCCGGATCGTGCGGGGGCAGCCATGCCACCGCCGTCCGCGCGGTCGACCGTACGTCGAGCGCCGCGCGCCCGGCGTCCCGCTCGGCGAAGTCCACCACCGCCTCGACCCCGAAGTGGTCGGAGATGAACAGCCCCTGCGGACCGGGGGTGTCACCCCGCAAGGCGGCCTCCCGCACCCGCGCCCCCGCCGAACGCAGCAGCACCCGGTCCAGCCGGGCGGCCCGCCCCGACAGCGAGCCCACCGCGGCCAGCGGATTGGCCGCCGGATCGAAGGTCGGCGTGGCGTCCTGCGCCCCGTGCACCTCGCTCCAGGTGTCCCGCATGCCGAGTGCGGCCGCCGGCCCCTGCGGGCCGGAGCGGCCGTCGTTGAAGTCGCCGAGCAGCACCGCATCCGCCTCGATGCCGCTCAAACCCTCGGCGATCCGGGCCAGTTCGACGCTGCGCCGCCCGGCGCCGTTCTCCGTGTGATCGCTCGTCAGATGGACGCAGGCCACGACGAGGGGGCCGCTCGCGGTGTCCACCGTCACGGCGGCGACCGCCTTGTGCGGCCCCAGCAGGTGCAGCCCCGCCTCCCGTACGGGCAGCCGGCTCAGCACCAGCAACCCGCTGGCGGCGACGTCCTTGCCGCGCGGATCGGTGCCCACCGTGTATCCGGCCCGCACCCACGGCTCCGCCAGCAGCATGCCGAGCAGCGCGGGTTCGACCTCCTGGAGGGCGATCACATCGGCGTCGGAGCCCGCCAGGTCGGCCAGCAGCATCGGCCTGCGCCGGGCGGTGTCGATGTGCGGGGCGTCGTACCGGTCCCACAGGGTGTTCCAGGTCAGCAGCCGCACGTGCTGCGGCCCCGGGCCGCCGGCCGGGCCGGATGACGCAGACCCGCCGGCCGGCGCCTCGGCCGGCCGCCAGGCGCCGCCGTCCGCCGGATCCCACGCGTGCGGGGTCCGGGAGGTGAAGAACGGGGCCCGCAGCAGCCGCGGTTCGCGGATCCGCCCGGCCTCGGTGGAATCGATCAGGTCCACACCGCTCGCCCGGTCCCAGACGAGCTCGCCGTCCGCCTCGACGAACAGCACCCGGTGCCAGGGGATGTCGCCGCCGGGCACGAAGGAGTGCAGCGGAATCCGCTTCGGCGGCGCCCCGCGCTGGTGCAGCCCGAACACGAAGCGCGCCGGATCGAACCGGGGGTCCCAGCGCACCTGGTGGTAGAGCTCCTCACTGGTGCGCATCAGCCGTCCTCGCCCCCTGCCGTGGCAACTGCCGGTGCCCCTGCGGTCGCCCCGATGGATCCCGCCGTGTCCTGCACGGTCCCGCCCGCCCCGACGTACCAGGTGCGGTGCCCCGGACCGTGTCCCGGGTACGGCGGGCTGAACCGGTGCAGCTGGGTGGCCAGCACCTGCGGCGGTACGGGATGGGGGCGGACGGCGTTGCGGCGGAGCAGCTCCGCCTCCTCGACCAGCACCACGGCCTGGGTGACCAGCGCGTCACGGCGCTGCGCGACCGCGGCGACCAGGCCCCGCTGCTGCTCGGTGAGGGAGGTGGCGTCCCACACCACCGTGCCGCCGGCGCCCGCCGCGGCGGTCAGCGCAGCGTTCAGCAGGTCCAGGCCCTCGCGCAGCACGTCCGCATTGGCCCGCTGGTCGGCGCGGGAACCCCGGGCGGTGCGCAGATCGTCGAGACTGATGTACGCGGCCACGCCCGGCAGGCTCCGGGCGTACGTGCTCTTCCCGCTGCCCGAGGGCCCGCACAGCTGGACCAGCCGCGGGAAGCCGCCGTCGCGCCACCGCCAGGTCGCGGCCACCGCCTCCTGCACGGTGGAGATCCCGCCCCGCGCGAACGCCTCCCTGGCCTCCGCCCAGCAGCGGTCCGCCGCGTCCGCGCCGAGCCCGCCGAGGGCCTCCCGCAGCCCGGTGCGCAGCGGGCCCAGCGGATCGGGGCCGAGCAGCCCCGCCTCCTCGGCGTACAGCGCGGACCACTCCACGCACTCCCGCGCCTCGCCGTCCCCCGCGGCCGCGGCGCCGGCGAGGGCGTGCAGCACCCCGAGATCGGCGGCGACGGCCATCCGGACCAGCCCGGCCCGCCGGCCCTCGTCCGGGAACGGCCGCTGCAGGGACGGGTACAGCCCGACCAGGTCGGCGACCCGCCGGGCGAGCGGCATCCCGAGCGGCCCCGCCGCCAGCCGCGCCCCGATCCGGGCCCGCGGCGCGCGGTGCAGTACGGCGGCCAGTACGCCGGCCAGCCGGTCCTCACCCGTGCGGCCCGACGCGTCGAGCCGGCCCGCCACTTCGGCGACGACCGGCGCGAGCGCCGCGACAGGGGCATCGGGTGCGGCCCAGGGCGCGGGATCCAGACCGAGGGCGGCCGCCAGCTCCGCCGCATCGGGCTCGGAGCCCGAGCGCACCGCCCACAGCGGGGCCTGCGGACCGAGCCCGTTCGGCACCACCTGCGCGTACATCCAGTGGGTGTCGGTCTGCACATGGCCGCCGCGCACCCACTTGGCCACGTACCGCCCGAAGTCCGCACGCGCGAATCCGGCCACCGTGCGTACGACGTAGCCCTCCTGCCGTGCGGTGTCGAGCCGCAGCTTGCGCAGCGCGCGCTCATCGAAGACGCCCCGCCAGAGCACGCGCGGGGTGGGCACCCCGAGGCCGTGCAGGAAGCTCACCGTCCGGTCCCAGTCCAGGCAGTGCTCGCCGTCCCACACCGAGAAACCGTGGAACCAGCTGTCCAGGTCCTCGTAAGGGATCGAGTGGCGGGCGTACAGGTTCTCCCCGCACACCCGCCACCCGGCCGGTATGCCGGCGCCGATCCGGCTCTGCAGGCCCTTGACCCAGGCCCGCGAGGGGTGGTGGCCCGAGTCGAGCGAGCGCGCGTGCAGGCCGTCCGCGTACAGGGTGGTGTTCTCCCCGTCGAGCTTCTCGGTGACCACGACCTCGCGCCCGGCCAGCCCCGGCAGCCCGGAGGCGCGCACGTCGTCCGCCGCCGCCCCGGGGGACCAGGGCAGATGCGGTGTACGGGGGTAGTGGGTGCGCATGACCGGCTCCTGCTCGACGACGGGGTACGTCGTCACTCTAGGTATGCGGAGCCGGGGCATCCAACCCAATAACCCCCGTGCGGGGCCGCCCGGTCCGTCAGGGCCGCCGCCCCGCCCAGGCCACCAGCCGCTCGACGGCCGGCGCGTCGGGGTCCACCGTGACGACCTCGGCGAACGGGATCCGCCCGCCGCGGGTTTCGGCCGGCAGCGCCCTGCGTACGACGGAGATCACCCGCTCGATCAGGGCCTCGTCCCATTCCGGGTGCTGTCCGGTCGCCCTGGCCAGGTCCCAGGTGTGCACGGTGAGTTCGTGGGTGTAGACGGCCGCGGCGGCCGCGCCCGGCAGGACGCCCATCGGCAGGCGCAGCTGCCGGCCGAGCACGGCCGGGTCCGCCCACACCTCGGCGACGGCGCGGGCACCCGGCTCCCAGGCCGCCGCCCAGGCGCCGTCGGCGAGCTCGTCGGCGAAGGACGGGACGCTGAACGGGTCCTCGCCGCGCCCGATCACCGCGATCCGGCGGACGACGGCGACGAGGTGGCTCGAGAGCCGCCGGACGTCGAACTCGTCGCAGGGGGTCGGGGCGTCGTACTGGTCGGGCCGGACGGCGGCAAGGGTGCGGCCCGCCAGCTCGACGGCCGCGGCGAGGTCGAGCCGCGGGTCGAAGGCGGTGGGGGCGGACGGGGTCTCGGTGAGCTGAGTGATCTCGGTCATGAGTTCATCCTGGAAGCCAAACTGGCCACCTTCTGGCCAGTTTCCCGAGGAGAATGAACGGACCGGCGAAAACGCCCGGAGCGCAGGCAGAGAAGAGGGACATGAGAGCCGACCGGCTGGTGGCGACCCTGCTGTTCCTCCAGGAGCGGGGCCGCGTCACCGTCCCCGAGGTGGCCGCCGAACTGGAGGTGTCCCAGCGCACCGCCCGCCGCGACCTGGAGGCGCTGGCCGCCTCCGGCATCCCCGTCTACTCGCAGCGGGGCCGCGGTGGCGGCTGGTCCCTCGTCGGCGGCGCCCGGACCAACCTCACCGGGCTGACCGCCGACGAGATCCGGGCACTGTTCCTCGTCACCGGGCCGCTGGCCGCCACCCCCGAACTGCGCACCACCCTGCGCAAGCTGGTCCGGGCCCTGCCGTCCACCCTCCGGGCGGAAGCCGAGGCCGCCACCCGCGCCGGAGTGGTCGACGCGACGGACTGGTCCCGCAACGCGGTCACCGCCGACACCGCCCACCGCTCCGCGCTCCAGGGCGCCGTCGTGGACGGCATCCGCGTCCGCCTCGGGTACGCGGGCGTCGGCAAACCGGCCGGCGAGCGTACGGTCGACCCCCTCGGGCTCGTCGCCAAGGCGGGGGTCGACTACCTGGTCGCCGGTACGGAGAAGGGCCTGCGCACCTTCCGGCTCAGCCGGGTCCGCTCCGTCGAGCCGACCGGCGAACCCGTGGTCCGGCCGCCCGGCTTCGACCTGGCCACGGCCTGGCGGGAGCTGTCCGGGGTCTTCCAGGACGGCATGTACGCGGTGACCGCGCGGGCCCGCGTCCACCCCGACGCGCTGGCCCTGCTGCAGCGGTTCCTCGGCGGCCGGGTGCGCGTCGGCGGTCCGCTGCCCGACGGCTGGACCGAGGTGTGGGTCGACGGCCCGGCCCCCAAGGCCCTGGCCGGCCACCTGGCCGGGCTGGGGGCGGGGGTCGAGGTCCTGGAGCCGCCGGAGGTACGGCAGTGGCTGGCCCGGATCGGCGCCGAACTCACGGCGGTGTACGCCGGGGACCCGCGGGACGCGCCGCCCGGTCAGTAGCCGATGGTGAACCGACGGCCCGGATGCGCGTCGCGCTCGATCTCGTCGACCAGCGCCACGGCGTAGTCCTCGGCCGAGATGTGGCTGCGGCCGTCCTCGTCCACGATCAGATCGTCGAGGGCCAGCCGGTACGTGCCCGTGCGCTCACCCGGGCCGATCTGCGCGGCGGGGCTCAGACAGGTCCAGGGCACCTCCTCCACGGGCACGGTGTGCAGGAAGTCCAGCGCCTCTCCGTGGGCGTGCATGAGCGCGCGGACCGACTCCGGGACGCCCGCCGCGTCCCAGACCAGCGGGCCGCCGGGGGTGCGCAGCGAGCCCGCCCCGCCCACGACGATCACCCGGGGGCGGGGGATGCCCGGGCCGAGCGTGCAGACGCCGCCGATCAGCGACTTGGCGGCGGTGACGAGCATGCCCGGATCCCCGGACCCGGGGCCGATCGCGCTGACGACCACGTCCCGGCCGGCGGCCGCCTCGGCGACGGAGTGCGGGTCGAGGACATCGCCGCGCAGCACCTCGGCGCCGCAATCCCCGAGCTTCGCGGGGTCGCGCACCATCGCCGTGACCTCGTGGCCGCGCCCGAGCGCTTCGCGCAGCACAAGGGCTCCGATGGTGCCGGTCGCGCCGAACAGGGCGATCTTCGCCATGGCGACTCCCAGGGGGTGGAGGCGGTACGGGTCTCCGGTCGGACCCGCGCCGCCCATCCAAGCGAACCGGCGCGCCGCCACCCGGCAGCCGGGCCGGGTCCACTCGGATGATCCGGCCCGATCGACAAGATCCGAAAGAGACGACCTAGCGGCAGAGGGCGACGATCGACGGGGACACCGTCCCCTTGGCGGCCTCGCACAGGGGTGTCATGTCGTACGTGCGCGGCGGCGCGGACCGGGGTTTGGTCCGTACGGGCGGCCGCTTGCGGGGCTTTGGCGCCGGGGCGGCGCGCTCGGGCCGCGCCGGCCGAACAGGCGCGCGCTCGCCGGTCCGGTGCTGCGGCGGCCGGTTCTCCTCGGGCTGCGCCGCGGGCGCCGCGGGCGGCGCGGGAGGCGCGGGAGGCTCCGGCGCGGGCGCCGACGGGGGCTCCGACGCCGGCAGCCGGCCCAACGGCAGGGCCCCGGCCGCCGTTTCCCGGGCCGCGGTCCGGTCCACCGCCGGAGCCGGTTCGGCGGGCCCGGTCGGCCGTATGGTCACGCAGCCGGCGCTCAGCGCCAGCGCGGCGAGGGTCAAGGGCAGGGGCAGGGCCACCCGGCGTAACTGCATCCGCCCACCCTGCCGTACGGCAGCCGGTGGAACCTACGCACCGTCACCCACACGAGTCAGGGCGCCGATCGGGCCCGGCTACGCGGCCGGGCGCCCCTGCGCGGCCAGCCGGAGCAGGTGTTCCAGCGGGCCGCAGCGCAGGGGGCTGTCCGCCCAGAACCGCTGCCAGGCCCAGGCCGCCACGAGCGCCACACCCGCGAAGCCGGCCAGTGCGGTCCAGGAGGCGGCTCCGTGGGCCGGTCCGGCCAGCGCCAGAGCATGCAGGACGTACGCGCTCAGCGCCATCGCCCCGAGCGCCGTCAGCGGCCGCAGCAGCCGCGCACCGGCCCGGCTGCGCGCGGCGAGCACGAACAGCCCGGTGAGGGCGGTCGCTCCGGGAACCGCGCCGCGCCCCGAGGCCTCGTACCCGAAGACCGGGCCGAGCAGGAACGAGAGCAGCGGACCCGCCACCACGCAGACCCCGGCGACGGCGGTGAGCACCGGGGCGGACGGCCGGGTGAAGGGCTCGGCGGCGAGGAAGTGGACGGCGAAGAAGGCCAGGATGACCAGGATCCCCGGCCGGAGCGCGGCCAGCAGCAGGCCCAGCCCGGCCAGGACCGCGCAGCGGATCAGCAGCGGGCGGTAGCGCAGGGCCCAGCCGTCCGGCTGCTGCGCGGGGGTCCGGCCGCGCTGGGCGAGGGCGAGCGAGAACCCGGCGAGGAGGGTGAACAGCGCGGGCGCCCGGCCGTCGGCCGCGACGAGCAGGTAGCCGGCGCCGTCGGGGCGCGGGCCCGGGCCGACGTGTACGGCGAACATGCCGAGCACCGCGAGCCCGCGGACGGCGTCGACGGCGACGAGCCGCCCGGGGCCGGGCCCGGTGCCGGGTCCCGTGCCGTCTCCGGTGTCGGTTGCCGGGCCGTTGCGCACGGCCGTCACGCGCACGTGCGGGCGGGCCTGTTGGCCGGTGCCGGGCCCGGACGGGAAGCGCGTCGCATGGCTCTGTCTCTCCTCGGTGCGGTTTTGGCGCAGGTCCGGCGCAGGTCCGGCGCAGGTCCGGCGCAGGTCCGGTGCGGGTCCGGTGACGTGGTCGGACCGGCGGTTTTCAGGCCGCCAGTCCGCGACGCGAACGTACCAACGAGGGCGTAACAAGGTAATAAAGAGGTATGGGGGAAGCAAAGTGGCGGTCCGTGGCCGGAGTGGCGCGGGCGGCGTAACCCGCAGGCCGTGCGGGCTGTTGCACAGGGAGAGGGTCCATCCACGGTGAACGGAGTTCCGATGCCGCAGCTGACCGACGAGGCCGTGACCGACGGGGACGGCGGCGGGCCGGGCACGTGGATGACCCCGCAGGAGTACGGGGCTTCGCGGGCCGCGCTCTGGACCGGCGCCGTCGTCCTGGTCACCGACACCGACGGCCGGGTCCTCGTCCAGAGCGTCGACTACCGCGCCGACCGGATGCTCCCCGGCGGCGCGGTGGACGCGGGCGAGGCCCCGTCGGCCGCCGCGGCCCGTGAGATGCGGGAGGAACTCGGCGTCGACGGCAGCTACCCGAACGGCCTCGCCGTGGACTGGATCCCGGCGGACACCCCGGGCTTCCCGCCCGAGATGCGCTTCCCGGGAGAGATCCTGTTCGTGTACGACGGCGGCACCTGGACCCCGGACCGGGTCGATGCGATCCGCCTCCCCGCCCAGGAGATCACCGGCGTCCACTTCGCCGAACCGGCCGACCTGGCCGCCCTGATGGACCCGGGCGACGCGCGCCGCGCCTTGTCGGCGCTGCGCGCCCGCATCAACGGCGGCGGCCCGGCCCTGCTGGAGGACGGCCGCCCCGTTGCGCCGACCGCCCTGGACCGGTTCGGAGCGCTGGGCACCCGCCGCGCCCCGCACCACGGCACCTGGCACCCCGGCCCGGTGCCCGCGGCGCTGCCCGTACGGGAGCCCTCGGCCTGGCTGTTCGCCCCCGACGGCCGGGTCCTGCTCCTGATCTGCCGCACCACCGGCGCCACCCGGCTCCCGCCCCCGACGGCCGGCTCCACCCCGCTCGGCTACCGGTACGCCGACGAGGCCGCCCAGCCCCGTACCGCGGCCCGCCTCGGTTCCCTGCCCCCGGCGGCGGACCCGGCGTACGTGCGCCTGCTGGCCACCCCCGAGCAAGTCCGCGAACTCGCCGACTGGGGCCCGGCCGGCCACGCCGAACTCGCCGCGGTCCACACGGCCCGCTCCCACCTCGGCCTCCCGCGCCCACCCCGCACCCCCCTTGCGGAACTCCCCGAACAGGGCGCCTCCTGGTGACGCCACCGGTTCCTGTCCGTGGTGCCCCGTAGCGTGACCGGCATGGGATTCACCAGCGCCTGGTCGATCAGCAGCCACCCCGACTCCGTCATCGCGGAGCTGGCGCCCCGCCTCGCGCCGGCCCTCGAAGCCGACCGCACGAACCCGGCGGCCCGCCGCCGCCGGGAGGCCTGGCAGGGCGCCCCACTGCCGGACCACCGCACCTGGTACAGCGACCGGGCACACGACGAGGCGATCGACTCGTTCTGGAACCTGACCCGCCCCGGTGAGCACGTCGACGACCTCTGCAACGGCATCACCGACCCCGGGTTCCATGTCATGCAGGACCTCTGGGAGCCCGAACCGGAGCCGGCGGACATGTTCGTCTCCGTGCACCGCAAGGACTACGCGCTCGCCGCCCTGTTCCACGCCATCGGCCCGGACCGGGCCGCCCTGCTGCCCGGCTGGTGCGGCAACGTGCTCCTGACCGCGGCCGAGGTGCGCCGGACGCTGCCGGGCGTGGAGCGGGCGCTGACCTTCACCGCCGGGGAACGGGCCCGCGTCGCCGACCGCGACTGGCTGGACTACGGCGCCCGCGAAGAGCGCGTCACCGACGGCCCCCTCCGCGTCTGGCGGTCCGCCGCCGCGACGGGGCGCGGGCTCTGCGCGGTCGCGTTGCACGTGTACTGACCGGCCCGGCGGGGGATCGCGGACCCGGGGACAGGTCCATGCGGCGTCGGTGAAGCCGAGGCGGCGGTTCATCGCGATGGCCCGGGTGTTCGCCGGATGCCGGGTACCGGGGCCACCCCCGCCGCGACCTGGGAAATCCGAGGTCCGCGGGTTCCGGTCCCGCAGCATGGGGGGATGAGCGACAGCGCGATCACCTACACCCTGTACGTCCAGGCCGATCCCGACCGGGTCTGGCAGGCCCTCACCGAGCCCGCCTTCACCCGGAGGTACTGGGGGCTGAGCTTCGAGACCGACTGGGCGGTGGGATCGAGGATGGACTGGGTGGAGCGCGGGGCCCGGACCAGTGATCCCGAACAGGTGGTCCTCGACTGCGTCCCGAACCGCCGGCTCTCGTACACCTGGCACACCTTCACCCCGCAGTGGGCGGCCTCGGTCGGGATCGCCGAGGAGCTGCGGGCCGCGCTGGCGCAGGAGCGGCGTACGAAGGTGACGTACGAGATCGAGCCCGTCGGGGACACGCTCGCGCGGCTGACCATCCTCCACGAGGGCTTCGAACCCGGCGGCACCCTGATCGGCATGTGCGGCCGCGCCTGGCCGATGCTCGCCTCCAGCCTCAAGACCCTGCTGGAGACCGGGGCTCCGCTGCCCGAACCGGGGCACGATCCGGACCAGGGGCGGGGCGGGTACGAGACCCACGGGGGCTGACCCCGGGTGCACCGGCGGCGGCGGGTCCGGCGCCGGTCCGCCCGCCTCCGCCGCCCCGTCCCGCACCCCGCCCTGCCCGAACAGCCCTACGGCGCACCTGAGATCCTGTGTAACGAGCACGGAACCAGGAGCGTTGACATGACCCTCGAACACCACCGCGTCGTCATCACCGCCGCCGGCCGCGACTTCGGGCGCACCCTCGCGCTCCGGTTCGCCGCCCGGGGCGCCGAGGTCCACCTCTCCGCGCGCACCCTCGAAGCCGCCGAACGCGTCCGCGAGGAGATCCTCGCGCAGGGCCACGACGCCGACCGCGTGCACGCCTTCGCGTGCGACCTCACGGACCCGGCCTCCGTACGGGAGTTCGCCGCCGCGGTGGCCGCGCGCACCGACCGCATCGACGTGCTCGTGAACAACGGCTCCCGCTACCAGCACGGCACCGACCTGCTCTCCGCGTCCGACGCGGACGTGGTCGACACCCTCGCCTCGGGCGCCACCGGTACCGTCCTCGCCACCAAGGCCTTCCTCCCGCTCCTGCTGAACTCGGACAAGCCCGACATCGTGACGATGGTCTCCGGCTGCGGCGACACCGGACACCACCGCTCCGACGCGCACGACGCGTTCTACGCCGCCAAGTCCGCCCAGGCCGGTTTCACCGAGATCCTCTCGCGCCGGCTGCGCGACCAGGGCGTCCGCGTCATCTCCCTCTACCCGCCGGACTTCGACAACCACGACCCGCTGTCCCCGGAATGGGAGAGCGCCCCGCGCACGGCGAAGGACCCGCTCACCGCCCAGTCGCTGGTGGACTGCATCTTCTTCGCCCTCGGCCAGCCCCGCGACTGCTTCATCAAGTCCTTCCGTTTCGAGCAGGTCTGACGGCCATGGGCCACACCCTCGAAGCGACCCTGGACGCGGCGGCCTGCGGGCATGGGGTGCACGCAGCCCTGGCCGCCCTCGAGTGCGACGGCCTCGCGGCCACCATGAACCCGCGCTTCCTCGCCGCCCTGCTCGACCGCACCGGCCGTACCACCGACACCATCGACCTGCTCGCCGTCGCCGCGTCGCCGCGTCGCCGCGTCGCCGCGTCGCTGCCCGGCGACCCGCCGCTGGAGCTGCGGGAGATCGCCGACCCCGACCACCCGTGCGTGCGCCGCCCGGTCGGCTCGGAGGCCCTGCCGCAGCCGCAGCAGTAGCCGCGGGCAACGGTGCCCCGGGCGCAGGCTGGGGCACCCCTGCGCACCGGTCGTTCACGGCGGTCGTGTGGAATGGGCGGCATGGGGAGAAGCGAGAACCACATACGCGAGGGGGGCGGCCCGGCGCACCGCGCCGAGAGCACGACCACCACGGCGCCCGACCACTGGCGCTACGCCCGCCACCTCGACGCCCTGGCCGCCGCGGCCGGAACGGCGGTCGGGGCCGAGGCGGATGCCGTGGCCGCCGTGCTGCGCGATCGCGACCCGGTGATGGCCGAGAGCGCGGTGGTCACCCACCTCGACCGCCGCGCCGCCCACCTGCTGACCGACGCGGGCTTCCCCGGCTGGGCCCGGGCCATGGACACCGCGATCGGCGCCCGCGCCTTCCCGGCCCGCCGGCTGCGCGAGTGGACCCTGCTCAAGGCGATCACCGACGGCGAGCCGTGGTCGCCGGCCGAGCTCACCGCCGCCTCCGACTGGTGCCAGCGCACCGCCGCCCAGTCGCTGCCCTCGTACGAGGCCCTCGACCTGCTCGCCGCCGCGGCCCGCACCCGGCGCGTGCGCAACACCGCCGCCCAGCGCTTGAACCGTCGCAACATCACGGCCTGAGGCGGCGAGCCTGACCCGCCCCCCAGGCGCAGCTGGGAAGAAAGGGGCAATCAGGAGCAAGATGGGAATACGGCGCGTGCGGTTCTGTCCGCTCCGGACAGGAGTCTCGTCACACGGCTGTTCGGGGGTTTATGGTCTGCCTACCTGGCCGGGTATCAGCGTTGATCCGATGCCGTTCCACTGGAGGCTGCTCTCCGTGTCGCACGTTTCCCAAGCTCCCGTCACCACCCCCGACGGCGAGCCGGCCCCGCCCGCACCGACCCAGTACAGCCAGGTCAAGGGTTGGTTCTCGGACTATGACCAGGTGCTCTTCGACTGGTTCCTGACGCGCCAGAACGGCGAAGAGGAAAAACCGGGCGATCTTCTCGAGCTCGGCGCCTTCATGGGGAAGAGCGCGATCTTCCTCGGGGGGTACCTGCGGGAGGGCGAGGAGTTCACCGTCTGCGACCTCTTCGACTCGCCCGCGCCGGACGACTCCAACCTCGCGGAGATGCAGGGCTCGTACCCCACCCTCACCCGCCGCGGGTTCGAGACGAACTACCTGGCCTTCCACGAGGCCCTGCCCACGCTCATCCAGGCACCGACCTTCGTCGTCGCCGACCGGGTGCGCCCGGCGAGCTGCCGCTTCATCCACATCGACGCTTCGCACCTCTACGAGCACGTCGTCCAGGACATAGCGTCCTCGCGCATCGTGGCGGCCCCGGGCGCCGTGGTCGTCTTCGACGACTACCGCTCCGAACACTGCCCCGGCGTCGCCGCCGCCGTGTGGGGCGCGGTGGCCACCGGCGAGCTGCACCTGATCGCCGTGTCCGGCTCGAAGCTGTACGCGACCTGGGACGACGCGTCGGCCTACCGGTCGGCGCTGCTCACCTGGCTGGAGGGCCGCACGGACCTGTGGCACGGGGTGGACGCGGTGGCCGGCCAGTCCCTGGTCCGCATCGGTGACGAAGGAGCCGTGCCGCCGGCGCCGCCCGTGCCGCTGCGTCCGGCGCCCGAGCCCGTCGTGGCGCCCGTGCACCAGCCCGGACCCCGCCCGCGGGCCGGCACCGCCTGGCGCAGGCTGGCCAAGGACCTGCTCCCGCCGGTCGTCACTCGCGCGATCGTGTCCTGGCGGCGCCGCCGCCGCTGACCGGTCGCGCTGACCGCCTCCGGATGCACGTACGGCGCCGGCCCCCGCATCCGGGGGCCGGCGCCGTGGGTGTCGGGTCTCAGCCGCCCCGGCGGACGCGGGCCGCGCGGCGCGCCTCGGCGAGCTGCCGGGCCTCCGCGGTCTTGCGGGACTCCTTGGCCGCACCCGGCCGGCCCGGACGCGTACCGATCCCGCGGAAGGCGAGGTCGGAGCCCGAGGGCCGGCCCTTCGCATCGGTCGGCTCGGCGCCGGCCAGCGGCACCCCGGACGGGGGCTTGGCCCCGGTGATCCGGCTCAGCGCGGCCTCGCCGGAGCGGACCTGGGTGGTGGTCGGCCGGATCTTGGCCTCGGCCATCAGCCGGACCATGTCCCGGCGCTGGTTCGGGGTGACCAGGGTGACGACCTTGCCGGACTCGCCCGCGCGGGCGGTACGGCCGCCCCGGTGCAGGTAGTCCTTGTGGTCGGCCGGCGGGTCCACGTTCACGACGAGGTCGAGGTCGTCGATGTGGATGCCGCGCGCGGCGACGTTCGTCGCGACGAGGACCGTGACGGCCCCGGTCTTGAACTGCGCGAGCGTGCGCGTGCGCTGCGGCTGCGACTTGCCGCTGTGCAGCCCTTCCGCCCGTACGCCCATGGCCCGCAGGTGCTTCACGAACTGGTCCACGCCGTGCTTGGTGTCCAGGAACATCAGCACCCGGCCCTCGCGCGCCGCGATCTCGGTGGCGGCCGAGTACTTGTCGGCGGAGTGGATGTGCAGCACGTGGTGGTCCATCGTGCTCACCGAGGCCGCCGACGGGTCCACGGTGTGGGAGACCGGGTCCTTCAGGTAGCTGCGCACGAGCTGGTCCACATTGCGGTCCAGGGTGGCCGAGAACAGCATCCGCTGCCCGGCGTGGTGCACCTGGTCGAGGATCTCGGTGACCTGCGGCATGAAGCCCATGTCGCACATCTGGTCGGCCTCGTCGAGGACGGTGATCTTCACCCGCTCCAGGTGGACGTCGCGCCGCCCGATCAGGTCGCTGAGGCGTCCGGGGGTGGCCACGACGACCTCGGCGCCGGTGCGCAGTGCGCTCACCTGCTTGCCGATCGACAGCCCGCCGACCACCGTGGCCATCCGCAGGTCAAGGGCCTGTGCGTACGGGGTCAGCGCCTCGGTCACCTGCTGCGCCAGCTCGCGGGTCGGTACGAGGACCAGGGCCAGCGGGCGCTTCGGGTCGGCCTTGCGTCCCGCGGTGCGCGCCAGCAGGGCCAGGCCGAAGGCCAGGGTCTTGCCGGAGCCGGTCCGCCCGCGGCCGAGGATGTCCCGGCCGGCCAGGGAGTTGGGGAGCGTGGCCGCCTGGATGGGGAAGGGCTCCGTCACCCCCAGGTCGGTCATCGTCGTCACCAGCTCACGGGGCAGGTCGAGCTCGGAGAAGGCCTCCACCGGCGGGAGCGCCGGCTCGACCGTCTTCGGCATCGCGAACTCGCCCTTCAGGGGGGCCGTCCGGGGGGTCTTGCCGCCGGACTTCGCACCGCCCTTGGGGCCTGCCTTGGCTCCGGCCTTGATGCCGAAACGCCCGTGAGCTGACGGGTTCCTCATGCAGAACCTTCCGTGAGACGTGAAAAGAGGAATTTTACCATCGGGGCCACGGCGCCACGGGACTACGGCGTCCCGGGGCCGGGAGCCAGGGGGCCGAGCTGCCCGGACCGCACCTCGGCGAGGTGGGCGGTCATCTCGACCGTCGCCCGCGCGAACCAGTCGGCGATGACGGCGATCTCGTCGGGGGAGTACGCGGCGAACACCTCGCCGAGCCGGGCGTAGAAGGGCTCGTACACGGCGAAGACCCGGGCCGCGGCCGCCGGGTCTGCGACCACGCGCACCCGGCGCCGGTCCGCGGGATCCGGCTGCCGGCGGGCGTATCCGGCCCGCTCCAGACGGTTGAGCACCCCGGTGACGGCCCCGGTGGTCAGGTTCGTCAGCTCGGCGAGGTCGCCGGCGCCCAGCGGGGTGTCACCGGCTCCCAGGACGTGGCCCAGGCAGGTCAGGTCGGTGACGTTCAGCCCCAGCAGCTGCGCCACCTCCTGCTGGCCGACGAGGCCGAGCGCGACGTACCGGTCCATGCGCGACAGCGCCTCCGCGGGCGTGGCCGCGGGGCGGGACTTGCCCTGCACGCAGATACTCCTTAGTGTCTAAGTAACTTAGCTCGTGAGATGCTTATCTTGCTCACTAAGGCATCTCGCGCTTCGAGCCTACTGCCGCCCGTCCGTCCGGGGAGAATCATGAGCGCGCACGGAGACGTCGACATGGGCCACACGGTCGCCGGCTGGACCGGCACCACCCTGGTCCTGCTGGGCTGCACCGGAGCCGGGGTCGCCGTGTGCGCGGCCTGGACCCCCGGCATCTGGCTCGGCCTCGGCCTCGTCGGCGTGGCCGGAGTCGTCACCTGGGTCCTGCACCTCGCCGGCTGGGGCAAGCCCGGCGGCCCCCGTCCCCGTGCCGACTGGGACTGGCGCACCCGCGACACCGTCGCCCGGACCGGGCATGTGCAGTGCCTGGGCTGCCGGGTCGGTGGAACCCGGCGCGCCGCCGCGGCGGCCCCGCGGCCCCGGCCCGCCGAGTTGTCACCCACGGTGGACGGCGGTGCGTGAACGAAAGTTCGAAACGCCCCCGATCGGCCGTGTCTGGGGTGTGGTGGGCGTGACGGGTGGGCAGGATGGAACTGGCTGCACCGCACGTGCGGCCCGCGTGGAACGTTGAGAAGGATCAGTACTGATGGCAACAGGCACCGTGAAGTGGTTCAACTCGGAGAAGGGGTTCGGCTTCATCCAGCAGGATGACGGCGGCCCCGACGTGTTCGTGCACTTCTCCGCCATCCAGGGCACCGGCTTCAAGGAGCTGCAGGAGAACCAGAAGGTCGAGTACGACGTCACCCAGGGCCCCAAGGGCCCGCAGGCGGAGAACGTGTACCCCGCCAGGTGACGCCACTTCACGAGCTCAGCCCGTGACATGAGCCCCGCCGGTCGGTCCGGCGGGGCTCATCGCTGTCACGGGGCAGTCGGCCGGGAGCCCGCGCGGTGCAGGGCCAGCAGCAGCGGCCAGACGTGGTCCGCCAGCTCCGCCGGGGAGCCCGGAACGCTGTCGTGCAGCCAGTCGGCGAGGATCCCGGTGAAGGTCGCGGCCACCGCCGAGGCCACCAGGTCGGCGTGCGGGGCGCCGGCCGCCGTGCGTTCGGCGCGGGCGCGGGCCCGCAGCTCCCGGTGGAGCCGCTCGCCGAGCGGGCCGCCGCCGCCCGGCAGGAGCAGGGTGCGGTAGAGGGCCGCATGCGCGTCGGCGTCGGTGAGGAAGCCGGCCAGCGCGGCGGGGGGCCGGGCCGGGGCCCGCGCCCCGGGCTCCGTCTGCCAGGCGTGCAGGGCGTCGACCGCCGCGTGCACCACCTCGGCGCACGCGTCGACGGCCAGCGCCGGGAGGTCCTCGTAGTGCAGGTAGAACGTGGCGCGGCCGACCCCCGCCCGGCGGACCACCGCCGAGACGCTGACCTCGCCGAGCGGCCGGTCCGCGCACTCGGCGAGCAGGCTCTCGCGCAGCCGGGCCTTGGTGCGGGCGGTCCGGGGGTCCTCGGGGTGCGCGGGGCTCACGGGGTGCTCGGGGCTCACGCGGCCAGCAGCGCCGCGCCCAGGGCGAGTGCGCCGGGCAGGGCCTGGGCGATCAGGATGCGGCGATTGGCGGTCGCGGCCCCGTACACCCCGGCGACGATCACGCAGACGAGGAAGAAGACCTGCGTGGCGAGCGAGTCGATGACCAGCGACCAGACCAGGCCGGCGGCCAGGAAGCCGTTGTAGAGGCCCTGGTTGGCGGCGAGCGGTGCGGTGCGGCGGGCGAGGTCCTCGTCGAACCCGGACAGGGCCCGGCCGGGCGGCCGCTGCCAGAGGAACATCTCCAGGACCAGGAAGTACACGTGCAGCGCGGCGACGACACCGATGAGGACCTGAGCGACCGTGTGCACGGCCACCTCCGTTTCGCGGGCTGTTGAATCGGGCGCCGGCGGGCGACTTCCTGGACAACTGTACAGGAAGTCGGTGTGCGGTCACCCGAACGGGCGCGGCTACGCTGGCCGCATGACCCCCCTCGTCCATTCGGACTTCGGCACCGGCCGCCACCGCGAGGCCTCGCTCATCCGCCACGCCCTCGGGAGCGTGCACGACGAGGTGCTGGTCGCGGGCCTCGCGGGCGGTATCGGCTTCATGTACTTCGTCTTCGAGTACGCGGGCCACCCGCCGATGCCGACGATCGTCGCCCAGGCCCACCCCCAGCCCTGGGTGCAGACGGCTCTGGGCCGGCTGCACGTCCCGTACGAGGCCACGCGCAGCACCAAACCCCGCTGGGGGCGGATGTGCGCCGCCCTCGACGACGGGCATCCGGTGTTCTGCACGGTCGACCGGTCCCGGCTGCCCTGGCACCAGGGCGTTGCGGAGATGGCGGGCGCGGATCCGTACACCGTGGTCGTGGTGGGCTACGAGGGCGCCGAGGGCGAGACCCTGTACGTCGAGGACGGGGCCGATGTCCCGTACCGGATCGGCCGGGAGGAGTTCGGCGCCGCCTGGACGGGGCACCGCAAGGGTCACCACCAGATGGTGGTGCCCACCGGGCCGGCCACCGCCGAGCCGGACCTCGACGAGGCCGTCGCCACCACCGCCGCCCGGCTCACCGGGCCGGTGCTCGGCAACCAGTTCGACGTCAACTTCGGCTTCTCCGGCATGGCGAAGTTCGCCGCGCAGCTGCGGGACACCGGCACCAAGACGGGCTGGGAGCGGCGGTTCGCCGGCCCGGAGGCGTTCCGGGTGGGCACCGGGCGGCTGTACGCCTGCCTGGAGGAGGAGTGGACCGCCCCCGGCGCCACCCGGCCGCTGTACGCCGACTTCCTCGACCTCGCCGGGCGGCCGGAGGCGGCCTCGCTCCTGCGGGACTCCGCCCGGCACTGGTCGGAGCTGGCTGCCCTGGCCCGTACGGCCGACCCGGACTCCGGCGCCGGCGGGCGGCGGGCCCTGTTCGACGCGTGCGCCGACCTGGTGGACCGCTCGCTGGACCTGGAGCGCCGGGCCGTCGCCCTGTTCTGAGCCGTACGGGCCCCGCGAAGGGCCGGCTCTGCTCCTGCGCCGGTTACTCCTCCTGGATCCGGATGGCGGCGACCGGGCAGGCGCGGGCGGCCTCGCGGAGCAGCGGGCTGCCGTTGCCGTCCTCCCGGCCCGGGAGCAACCGGCTGAAGCCGTCGTCGTCCTGGGTGAACACGTCGGGCGCGGTCAGGGCGCACTGCCCGGCGCCGATGCAGACGGCCGTGTCGATGTCGATGCGCTGTGGCGACATGCCTCTCACCATGCCACGGGGAGTTCGACCATGCCCTGGATGGTGTCGCCGGGCCGGAACGGGATCCGGTCCGGTTCGGCCGCCAGCCGCAGCCCCGGCAGCCGGGCGAAGAGCGTCCCCAGGGCGATCTCCATCTCGGCCCGGGCCAGGTTCTGCCCGAGGCACTGGTGGACACCGAAGCCGAACCCGACGTGGTGCCGGGCGGGCCGGTGCCAGTCCAGTGCGTCGGGCTCCTCGAACACCGCCGCGTCCCGGTTGATGACGGAGGTGGAGAAGATCACCCCGTCGTCCGCGCGGACCGTCACCCCGCCGATCTCGATGTCCTCCGTCGCCACCCGCAGCATCCCGTCCGCGATGGACAGGAAGCGCATCAGCTCCTCCACGGCCACCGAGATCAGCGAGGGGTCGGCGCGCAGCTCGGCCAGCTGCTCCGGGTGCCGCAGCAGGGTGAACGTACCGAGCGAGATCATGTTCGCCGTGGTCTCGTGCCCCGCGATCAGCAGGATCGCGGCCAGCGAGACCAGCTCGTCGATATCGGTCTCACCGGTCTCCAGGCGCCGCTCGACGAGCTCGTCCAGCAGCCCGTCGCCCCGGTGCGTGCGCTTGCGCTCGATCAGATCGGCCAGGTACCCGTTGATCTGGGACCGCGCGTCCTCCACGTCGGCGAGCTCCGGTCCGCGCAGCAGCCGCCGGGACTGCGCCTCGAAGAACTCGTGGTCCTCGTAGGGGACTCCGAGCAGGGCGCAGATCACCATCGAGGGCACGGGCAGGGCGAAGGAGCTGACCAGCTCGGCCTCCGGCCCCCTGGCGATCATGTCGTCGATCAGCCGGTCCACCGTCTGGCGGATCGCGGGCCGCAGCGCCGCCGTTCGCTTCAGGGTGAAGCTCGGGATGAGCATCCGGCGCTGGGTGTTGTGCACGGGGTCGTCCACGCCGAGCAGGGCCGTGCGGCGGTTCTGCAGGCCTTTGAACCGCTTCGTGGGGGCGGGGAAGGCCTCGTTCTGCCGGTCGGCCGAGAGCCGTCCGTCGGAGAGCAGGGCGCGCGCCTCGGCGTGCCCGGTGACCACCCAGACCGAGCGGCCGTCGAAGAGGGTGACCCGGGAGAGCGGCCGGCCCTCGCGGAGGGGTTGGTAGGCGGCCGGCGGGTGGTAGGGGCAGGTCCGGTCCTGAGGAAAGGCAACGGTTTCTGGCATGCAGCACCTCGTAAGCATGGTTCCGTGTGTCCGTCTCACCGGAACCCATTACATGCCCTAGGCACCTATCTGACCTATGCCAGTTTCGGCCAGATAGCCCACTTTGGCCCGCCCGTCCTGGTGGCCGTCGAGCCGCTCAGAGGTGGGCGTCCAGGAACTCCCGCAGCTCCGCGCGGCTCATCGCGCCGGCCCGGCTCGCCACGGCCTCGCCGCCTTGGACGAGGACGACGGTGGGCGCGCCGGTCACGCCGTATCGCCTGGTCGGCTCGGGGCAGCGGGTCATGTCGGTGCGCACGGCCGTCAGCCGCGTGCCGTACTCCTCGGCCGCCTCGGCCACGAGCGCGTCCATCGCCCGGCAGCCTTCCAGGGCCTTGGGCCAGGTCCCGATGAAGTAGGCGAGAACCGGCCCCTGCGCCATACCGAGGATGAAGTCGAACTCCTGGTTCTCCAGCGGCTGGTGTACCCGACGTGTCATGGGTGGTGCTCCTGCTTCGTGTGCCGAGTGGCCGTGGCCGGTCGGCCCCATCATCGCCGCCGGCTCGGCCGAGCCCGAAATCCCGTCCGGAACGGGTGTTTCCGCCAAGGGGCGGGACCGTTTGGCGGGGGTTGTGCCCAGGCCGTTCGGCCGATGCTCCAGGGGCGTTCGGGTGGGCTGGGGCAGCTGCGGGTCTTCCTGTATGTTGCGCACGGCATTTTCGCCGTCAGAGGGCTGATCGCCTTGCATATGCGAGGCAGTTGATCGGCGTGGTCGGGAGGGGTCGTCCATGGAACGTCGCAGGAACCTCGAGAGAGCCCGGGCAGTTCGGGGAGCGCGCGGACTTCGGGAAGTTCGCCGACCGGGCCTCGCGCTTGCGGCGGGCGCGCTGGTTCTCGCCGGCTGCGGCACGTCGGCGGACGGGAAGGACGCCGAGGCGGGGACGGCGGCTTCGGCCTCTACCTCTGCGGGCGCCTCTGCAGGCGCGTCCGCGAAGGCTTCCGTCACCCCGCTGAAGCCCGGCGAGGTGCGCGTGGGCGGCGAGGTCGGCAAGCCCTACACCCTCACCCTCGCCGACCTGCGCAAGCTGCCCCAGACCTCGGCGGCGGTGAAGTTCACCAGCGCCAAGGGCGATCAGGAGCACACGTACCAGGGCGTGCCGCTGCACGAGGTGCTGAAGACGGCGGAGCCGCGCTTCGACCAGAGCAAGAAGAACGGCCAGCTCCGCGGGGTGGTCGCCGCGACCGGCGGCGGCGACTACCGCGCCGTCTTCGCCTGGGCCGAGCTCGACCCCGGCTTCTCCAAGAGCCAGATCCTCCTCGCGGTCTCCGAGGACGGCGTGCCCTTCGACGACGCGGCCGGACCGCGCCTGGTCGTACCGCAGGACACCAAGGGCGGCCGGTACGTGTCCGAGCTGAACCAGCTGTGGGTCGGGGTCGTCGACCCGGTGGTCGACGGGGCGAAGTGACGGTGGAGGCCGACGAGTCCGGCAGCGGCCGGTCCCGGGTCGCCCGCCGGGCCCTGCTCGGAGCCGGCGGACTGGCCGCCCTGGCCGCGGGCGGCGCCGTACTGACCACGGCCGGCGCCCGGATCGGGGAGCCGCGGCCCGCCTCCGTCATCCCCTTCCACGGCCCGCACCAGGCCGGGATCCTGACCCGGCGCCAGCCGTACGCCCACCTCGCCGCCTTCGACCTCGGGCCCGGCACCGACCGGGCGGGGGCCGCCGCCCTGCTGCGCACATGGACCGGGGCGGCCGCCCGGATGAGCCGCGGGGAGCCGCCGACCGGGGCAGGGGGCGGGGCCGACGTCGCTGCGGGTGCCGGTGCGGGCTCCGGGGCCGGGAACGACACGGGCGTC
Source organism: Streptomyces sp. NBC_01296 (assembly GCF_035984415.1). Taxonomy (NCBI): domain Bacteria; kingdom Bacillati; phylum Actinomycetota; class Actinomycetes; order Kitasatosporales; family Streptomycetaceae; genus Streptomyces; species Streptomyces sp. NBC_01296. The sequence goes on from NZ_CP130720.1 coordinate 7,613,696, forward strand.
GCCCTCGGCGCCGGCCCGGCCGCGCTCACCGCCACCTTCGGCTTCGGGGCCGGCCTCTTCGACCGGCTCGGGCTGGCCGCCGCCCGGCCGCAGGCCCTCGCCCCGCTGCCCGCCTTCCCGGACGACCGGCTGGATCCCGCCCGCTGCGGCGGCGACCTGCTGGTGCAGATCGGCGCCGACGACCCGTTCGTCGCGGTGCACGCCCTGCGCACCCTGCAGCGGCTGGCCCGGGGCGCGGCGCGGACCCGTTGGGTGATGTCCGGTTTCACCCGGCCGCCCGGGGCGGGTGCGGCCGCCGGCTCCGGGTCCGGGTCCGGGACCGGGACCGGGACCGGCTCCGGGTCCGGAACCCACCGGAACCTGATGGGCCAGCTCGACGGCACCGCCAACCCGGCCCCGGCCGACGACCCCGCCCAGCGGTCCCGGATCCTCGTCACCGGCCCCGACGCGCCCGCCTGGCTGGCCGGCGGCTCGTACGTGGTCGTACGCCGGATCCGGATGCTCCTCGACACCTGGGAGGGGCTGCCCGTCGACCACCGCGAACAGGCCGTGGGGCGGCGCGTGGCCGACGGCGCCCCGCTGACCGGCGGCACCGAGCGCACCCCCGTGGACCTGGACGCCGCCCGGTCCGACGGGATCCCCGTCATCGCGACCAACGCCCACATCCGGCTGGCCGCGCCGCGGACCAACGCCGGGGCGACGATGCTCAGGCGCGGCTGGTCGTACTACGACGGCCTGCGACCCGACGGGACGCCGGACGCGGGCCTGCTCTTCGTCGCCTGGCAGGCCGACCCCCGAACGGGCTTCGTCCCCGTCCAGCAGCGGCTGGCCCGGGGCGACGCCCTCGCGCGCTACATCGAGCACGAGGCGTCCGGCCTGTTCGCCGTGCCGGGCGGGGCCGCGCCGGGGGAGTACGTAGGGCAGCGCCTGCTCTTGGGCTGAGGCCGGACCGCCCCCGGCAGGCCGAGGCCCTCGGGGCTCGTTGTCAGTGGTGCCTGTGAAGCTGGGCGGTATGGACGACAGGATGCTCCGGCGCCGGGTCTACGGCGCCGACCACGACGACCCCGACCCCGGCCCGCGCCCCGGCCATGTCTACGGCGAACTCGTGGGCGGCCCCCTCGACGGGCTCCTGCTGGACATCACGGGCTGGAGTTCGCCCCAACTCGCCGAGGAGGCCCGGCTCCCCACCGAGATAGGGCGCTACGGCGCCGGCGGCCGCGCCCACTACCGGCGCCGCGCGGCCGACCCGGACCACTGGGACTGGTCGGGCGACAGCCGGTGACCCGGCCCGTGATCCCGGTGGCGGGGCGTCAGCCGGCGGCGCCGCGGCTCACGTTCCGGGCCCACAGGACCAGCGGGAGCTGAAGCGGCAGCCGGGCGATCGTCACGGCCTGCACGGCGGGGGAGCGGCGGCGGGCGTCGACGGCCATCTTCACGTTCGCGGGGAACACCCCGACGAAGAACGCCGCCGCGGCCAGCGCCGCGACCCGGCGGGTCCGCGGATGGGCGACACCGGCGGCGAGCACCAGCTCGGCCGCGCCGCTCGCGTACGTCCACTGCCGGGCGGTGCCGGGCAGGGCGCTCGGGACGGTCGCGTCGAACTGCTTCGGCGCGACCGCGTGGGCGAGGCCCGCGGTCGCCAGCAGGCCGGCGAGCAGGGCAGGGGAAGAAGGGGTGCGGGGCATCGGAAGGTCCTCTCGGAGGGGCCGGAGCCCCGCGATCCTACTCGCGGGTAGGGCCTTTGGGGCCGGAAGATTTCTTTTGAAGAAATCTCCGGGGAGCTGTCGATCCGGGCGTCTCCCGTTCGACGCAGGAGTGAGAGGCGGGGAAAGCCCCCGCCCGTCCGACCGAGGAGTCACCGTGCCGCGTTTCCTTTCCATGATCCGTATCGACGAGCAGGCCCTTCCCTCCGACACCGAGTTCCCGCCCGAGTTCGGGCAGCGGATGGGCGCACTGATGGAGGAGATCACCAAGGCCGGGGTCATGCTGGACACCGCCGGGCTGCTCCCGACCTCCGAGGGGACCCGGGTGACCTGGTCCGGCGGCAAGCTGAGCTACACCGACGGGCCCTTCACCGAGACCAAGGAGGTCGTCGGCGGCTACGCGATCCTCCAGGCCAAGGACAAGGCCGAGGCGCTGGAGTGGACGAAGCGGTTCCTCGAGATCCACCCCGTGGAGTGGACGGTCGGCGCCGAGCTGCGCCAGATCGACGAGGGCTGACCGCACGCGGCGGCGCCTCGCGCCGCGCCGGTACGTCGCGCGTTTGCCCTGCCCCGTCACGGCTGCTCTGATGGGTGGCCGTGACGGCAGTGAGTGCGACCCAGGCGGTCGAAGCGGTGTTCCGGATCGAGTCGGCGCGGATCATCGCGGGTGTCGCGCGCATCGTGCGCGATGTCGCAATCGCCGAGGAGATCGCCCAGGACGCGCTGGTCGCCGCCCTGGAACAGTGGCCGGAGTCGGGTGTCCCGGACAAGCCGGGCGCCTGGCTCATGGCCACCGCCAAACACCGCGCGATCGACCTCGTGCGCCGCAAGGAGACGTACGCCCGCAAGCTCGCCGAGGTCGGCCGGAGCCTGGAGGACGTGCCCCCGCCCGCCGAGCCGGCGGCCCCGGACGACATCGACGACGACCTGCTGCGGCTGATCTTCACCGCCTGCCATCCCGTCCTGGCCACCGAGGCCCGCATCGCGCTCACCCTGCGCCTGATGGGCGGACTGACCACCCAGGAGATCGCCCGCGCCTTCCTGGCCTCGGAGCCGGCCGTCGCCCAGCGCATCGTCCGGGCGAAGCGGGCGCTGGCCAAGGCGGACGTGCCCTTCGAGGTCCCGTACGGAGCCGACCGCGAGGTGCGGCTCGCCTCGGTCCTGGAGGTCATCTACCTCATCTTCAACGAGGGTTACTCGGCGACCGCCGGCGACGACCTCGTCCGCCCCGCCCTGTGCGAGGACGCCCTCCGGCTGGCCCGGGTGCTGGCCGCCCTGATGCCCGAGGAGCCCGAGGTGCACGGACTGGCGGCCCTGCTGGAGTTCCAGGCCTCCCGGATCTCCGCCCGCACCGGCCCCGACGGCGAGCCCGTACTGCTCGCCGACCAGAACCGGTCCAAGTGGAACCGGATGCTGATCCGCCGCGGCGCCCTGGCGATGCAGCACGCGGGGAGCGGCCCGTACTCCGTCCAGGCCGCGATCGCCGGCTGCCATGCGGAGGCGGTCCGCTACGAGGATACGGACTGGGCGACGATCGCCACCCTCTACGGACGGCTCGTCGAGCTGGTCCCGTCACCGGTCGTGGAACTCAACCGGGCGGTCGCCGTCTCGATGGCCGAGGGCCCGGAAGCGGCGCTCCCGCTGGTCGACGCCCTGGCCGCGGAACCGGCCCTGCGCGCCTACCACCTGCTGCCGAGCGTACGGGGCGACCTGCTGGAGCGGCTGGGCCGCCGGGAGGAGGCCCGGGCGGAGTTCGAGCGCGCCGCCTCGCTCACGCGCAACGCACGGGAACGGGCGCTGCTGCTGGGGCGTGCCGCCCGCGCGTGAACACGGGCGGCCGGCGTAGTCAGGAGCGGCGGGCGTACGGGGCCGCGTCGAGCGGGGTGTCGACGGCGCGGCGCGGCGAGGTCAGCGCGATCGGCCGGCGGAACGCGCCGTGCCGGGCGATCTCCCGGACCGTCTGGCGCAGCGCCTCCTGGAAGTCGTCCATGGTGCGGCGGGCGGCGGCGGTGTCCACGTAGAGCGAGTTCATGTGCAGGCCCTCCACGTCCCGCTGGAACCAGGAGCAGGCGCCGTTGGCGCGCGCCGACCACACGTGCGAGGTCGGCCGCCAGTCCTCGTGCCGATCGGCGCCGGGACACTTGCGGACGTCGATGTACGAGAAGAAGTTCACCGGGTACGGCCAGGAGCGGGCGGCGAACTCGGTGGGCGCCAGCAGCTGCCAGGCCCGGACGAACGGTACGTCGATGTGCTTCATCATCTCGCCGAACCCGGCCCGGACGGCCGCGATGACCTGGGCGAAGTCGCGGCCGGGCGACGCGTCGAACTCGATGGGCAGGGTGTTGACGAACCAGCCCACCGAGTTCGCCCAGCCGCCCCGGCCGCGCTCGCTGAGCGGCATGAAGCCCCGGTACACGCCCGGCCCGCCGGCCTCGCGCAGACAGACCGCGACCGCGGCGAGGACTCCCATGAACGGCTTGCCGTCGACGGCCCGGCAGGCCTTCTCGAACACCTCGGCCTCGGCGGCGTCCAGCAGCGTCGAGGCCTCGTTGACGATCGGGTACATCCGGTCCGGCTCCACGCCGAGCTCGAGCGGGAACCGGGGGAAGAACTCGCCGCCGCCGCGCGCCATGAACGACTTCCAATAGCCGAGGCGTTCGTCGTCGGCATCGATGGAGAGGTAGCGGCGGCGCTGCTCCTCGGCGAAGTCGAGGTAGCTCGGCGCCGGCGGCAGATCGATGTCCTCGCCGCGCAGCAGCGCCTCGTACGCGTTCTGCACCTCCTGGACGACGATCGGCATCGACAGGCCGTCGCACACGATGTGGTCGAAGGCCAGGTAGACGGTCGCGGAGTCCTCGCGCAGGACGGCGCCCATCGTGAACAGCGGCCAGGAGAGGGTGTCGATGCTGCGCGTGAACCGCTCGACGAGGAAGGCGCGCAGGGCCTCGGAGGAGTCGAAGGCGGCCACGGGCGCGGAGTCGACTGCGAGTTCGCCGGCGTCGATCGGCTCGCACGCCAACTCCCCCGCGAGGCGCCGGAACTCGCACCGCAGCACCTCGTGCCGGCGTACGAAGGCCAGCAGGGCCCGGGTCAGGGCCTGCTCGTCGAGCGCACCCGCGACCTCGAAGGTGACCGCGACCCAGGACGCCACGGGGTCGTCGGCGCCGCGGCTCTCCTCGGCGACGGTGAAGTGCTTGTCCTGGTTGAACGAAGCCCTCCTGCCCGCCGCATCGCTCGCTGCACCGCCCGGCGCATCGCCCGTGCCGTCGGCGTCCGCCGCCGCCCCGGCCGTGGACCGCAACCGCCACTCGACGACCCGTCCGGGTGCCATGTGGTGCATCTCCAGAGGAAACTGCCGCATTCCGTCATCCCTTCGCCCCCAGAGTCAACCCCGAGCCCCTAACGACACCCGCCCCACGGAAGTGACGCCCGGGTCGGGACGGCCGACCCCGGCTCAGGCCGGGTCCTGCGCGGAGTCGGGGCGGATCTCGATGTGGTCCGGGGCCAGGTCGACCGCCACGCGGTGCTCCATGCCCAGGGCCTCCAGGAACTTGTACGGGAGCTGCACGCGGCCGGTCCGGTCCAGCATCACGTACTCGCGCTCGCTCACCGACTCCGCGCCGTGCTCGTCCGTGACCGTGCGCCGCAGCACCTCGCTGCTGGTGCGGCCGTCGCGGATGGCCACCGTGCGGCGGACCTCGCCCGCGACGAGCGGGTCGTGCGTCACGATGACGACCGTGGCGCCGAGCTCCCGGTTCACGGTGCGGAACGCCTCGAAGATCGCGGCGCCGGTCTCGGAGTCGAGCTCGCCGGTGGGCTCGTCCGCGAGCAGGACCGGCGGGTTGTTGGCCATGGCGACGGCGACGGCCACGCGCTGCTGCTCGCCGCCGGACAGCTGGGCGGGGCGGCGGTCGGCGAGGTGGCCGATCCCGAGTGCTTCGAGGAGGTCCGCGACCCGGGCGGCATGGCGTTTCCCCGCACCGCGCCCCGCAGGTCCCTTCAACTGGAGTGGCACCGCGATGTTCTGAGCTGCCGTCAGGAACGGCAGGAGGTTGCGGGCGGTCTGCTGCCAGACGAACCCGACCGCCTCGCGGCGGTAGCGCAGGGTGTCCTTCGCGGACATCTCCAGCAGGTTGTAGCCGCCGACGGTCGCGGTGCCCGCGGTGGGCACGTCCAAGCCCGCCAGGATGTTGAGCAGGGTGGACTTGCCGCTGCCGGAGGCGCCCACGAGGGCCACCAGATCCCCCTGGGCGACGGTCAGTTCCAGCCCCTGCAGGGCCTGGACCTCGATGCCGTCGCTGCTGAAGATCCGGACCAGACGCTCGCAGGCGATGGCCGTGTCCGCCCCGATGCTCCGGGGCTCGGCGGCGGCCAGGGCCTGCCGGCGCAGCTCTTCGTAGGTCGGCTGGTCGCTGTTCAACGCTGGTCTCCCGCTCTCAACTCGGTGGTGATCTGGCGCCGCCCGGTCACGGCAGCCTCGGTGAGCACGGCCGCCGCGACCAGCCCGGCCAGGATCAGGGCCTGCGCCAGTACGGGCCACAGGGCCGGCCGTACACCGGTGTGCGCGTGCGAGCCGACCAGCGCGGACAGGTCCACGGCCGGCCCCAGCAGGGCCACGGCGGCCGCCGCGACCAGGGCGCCGCCCAGTGCGGCGGCCAGGGCCTGGGGCAGCGCCTCCGTCAGGATCAACGCCATGCCCTGCCGGGGACGCAGGCCCATGGTCCGCAACCGCGCGAGCAGCGCGGTCCGTTCGGGCGCGGCCCGGACCATGGTGAGCAGGACGGCCAACAGGGCGAGGCCCCCCGCGCCGGCCACCGACGCCCAGAACAGCCGGGCCGCCGAGCGCCCCAGCGGGTCGCGCGCCAGCCGGGCGCTCTCGTCGGCGCCGGTGTGCACGGCCCAGCCCGCGAAGGTGGGGCTCCTGGGCACGGCGCGGACCAGCTCGTCCAGCGCGGCCTTGTCGGGGGAGCCGAGGGCGAACCACCGGGTCGGGTGCGTCGTCTGGGCGACCGCCGCCGTGGCCGGGCCGGCCGGCAGGACGAGGAAGGAGCCGCCGACGCCCGGCAGGGCGGGCGTGCCCTCGACCACGCCCGCCCCCTTCACCGGCAACGCCCCGGCGTTGTCCAGGCGCAGCTCGTGCGGGCCGGACCCGGCCAGCCGGGCGAAGTCACGGCTGAACAGCGCGGGTACGGGCGTGCCGGCAGCGCCCGGGGCCAGCAGGGCCGGGTCGAACTCGCCCCACCCCACGGCCCGGGCCAGCTGCGCGTACGTCACCGGGTCGGCGACGACCACCCGCACCTTGGTCGACCCCTGGTCGGTGCCGAACACGAACGCGTCGTCGTCCGTCCACACCGGTACGGACAGCCGCACCCCGGGCAGCGCGGCGGCGGCCTCGAGGAAGGACTCCGGCAGGATCTCCCCGTAGGGTGCGGTGACCTGCGCGTCGCCGCCCACGTTCACCCGCGCCACCTCGGTCCTGGCGCTGTCCACGGTGGCGAGGACGGCGGCCCCGAACCCTCCCGTGGTGATCGCGAGCAGCAGGGCGACCACCGGCAGTACGGAAGGGCGGCGCCGGCCGCCGGTGCCGCGTGCGGCCCGGGCCAGCCCGAGGAAGCCGATGAGTCCGGACCGCCGCCCGGCGAGCCAGGCCAGCGCTCCGACGAGGGCGGGTACGAGCCGTGCCAGCACCAGGCCGCCGCACAGGGCGAGCAGCAGCGGGGCGGCGACCAGCAGCGGGTCCACGCCCTCCCCGGCCGGGGCGACCCCGCGCAGCCGGACCTCGAACACGGCGGCGGCTGTCGTGACGAGGACGAGCAGCTCGCCGGCCAGCCGGCGCCGGGGGCGCGGGCCGCGCCGCGCGGACAGCACCACGGCGGCCCGTACGGGGAAGGCGAGCAGCGCGAACAGCGCGGCGGCCGACGCGGCGAGCAGGGTGGCCGTCCACCGCGGGGTCGGCAGCAGCAGTACGGCCAGCGCGGTCGCGAGCGCGGCGGCCGGCAGGACGGTGACCGCGCCCTCGCCGAGCAGGCGGAGCAGGATGCCCCGGCGCGACCCGCCGCGGGCGTGCAGGAGCCGCAGCTCGGTCTCGCGCCGGTCCCCGGTGAGCGCGCCGGCCAGGCAGAACACCACGACGGCCACCCCGGCGACCCCAGCCGGGCCGATCGCGGCGAGCGGCGCGGCGGCCGACTCCCGGGCCCGGGCCTGGGTGAAGAGCGCCGGCAGCCCGGAACTGATCTGCAGCCGGGGCCGGCCCGTGGCCTGCGCCAGGTCGGTGGCGGTCTGCCCGGCCGCATATGCCGCGATCTGGTGCCCGACGGCGGCCAGTCGATCCGCCCGGAGCACGTCCGTGTCCACCGGGAGCCGCCAGAACTCCTCGGCCTTCCCGCCCCACGCGCCGAGCCGGCCGAGCGCGTCCGGCCCGACGAGGGCGGCGGCCTCCCAGTACATCTCCGGCAGGCGCGCGCGGGTGTAGCGCTGACAGGCGTGGGTGGGGCAGGGCAGGTCGGTCCAGAAGACGTCCGCCTCGTCGTGCGCGGCGTAGAGGCCGACGACTTCGGCGCTCATGGCGTCCGAGGTGCCGGAGGAGCTCCGCAGCACCGTGCCGACCTTGGCACCGAGGGTCTGCGCAGTCTGTTGCGGCAGCGCGACGGGGACCGGGCCGTCGGGCGTCCCGCCGCCCGGCCAGCGCCCCTCCACCAGGCGTACGTGCTCCTCGGCCCCGTGCACGTGCATCAGGTGGAGGATCGGCGAAACTTTTTCGGGCCGGGCCAGTTCGGGATTGTCGAGGGAGCGCGGCTTGACGCCCCGGGCGCCGTACACCGGCCCGCTCGGCGCGATGCCGTATCCGGGGCCGGTGCGGGCGAGCAGGGCGGCCAGCGCCGTGTCCAGGCCCTCGGGGCTCTGCGGCCCGTCCTGCGCGGGGGAGGTGACCAGCACGCTCGTCGCGCTCGCGCCGCGGTCGTGCAGGAAGGAGCGCAGCCCCTGATCGGCGCCGCGGTCCATGGCGCGCGGCAGGGCGGCCGACAGCAGCACGGTGACGAAGGCCAGCGCGGCGGCGAGCAGGGCGGTCAGCGGCGCCGCACTCAGCCGGGTGCGCACCCACGGCGCCGGGCGGATGGCGGACCCGGGCGGGGTGCCGGGCCGGGCGCCAGGCGGGGAATCGGGCGGGGAATCGGGCGCCGTGCCGGCGTCCGGCGTGGCCGGGCTGGTCATATCTCCTCCACGTACCGCAGCCGGGCGGCTGTGCTCCGGGCGTTCTGGTCACGCCGGCCGCCGGCCAGAGCCGACAGCAGCGGCAGCACGGCGATCGCGACGGCCAGCAGCAGCGTGCGGCCGTCCGGCAGATCAACCACCACGGTCGGCAGCGGGCGGCGGCCGGCCGGTGTCAGCACCATCAGCGGCACGACCAGGTGCACGATCGCGGCGCCCAGCCCCACGCCCACGGCGCTGCCGAGGCCGACCAGGAGCAGACTCTCGGCGGCAGCCGTGCGGGCCAGGCTCCGCCGGGGCGCACCGAGGGCCGACAGCACGGTGAACTCCCGGGTCCGCTCCCGTGCGGCTGCCGCGGACGAGGCCGCGAAGCCGATCGCGGCCAGGACCGCACAGGCGACGGCGAGGGCGGCCAGCGCGCTCTGCGGGCCCGCGCTCAGCGGATCGTCGAGCAGTTCCGCGGCCACCTCCTCGCGCAGCTGCACCTTCTGCAGGCCGGCGCCGGAGCGCAGTTCGGCGGCCGCCCGCGCAGGGCGCGGATCGTCGGCGGAGGCCGCCGGCAGCCACCATTCGGTGGGCGGTGGGAGCGCGCGCCCGTTCTCCGCAGCGAACATCCGGCCCAGGGCGGCCAGATCGAAGGCCAGCGCGGTGTCTCCGGCCACGGGCAGCGAGCTCACGGCCGCGGTCACCCGGACCCGCAGGGCCGAGACGCCGAACCGGACGGGGATCGTATCGCCCACCTTCGCTCCCACGGCGTCGAGGTAGCCGGGCGTGGCGATGCCGGGGAGCTCGCGGGCGGCCGGCGGCACGGCGGCGGGGGTCAGCATGATGTCGGCGCGGCCCACGGCGTCGGCCCCGCCGCGGTAGCTCATCCGCAGCAGCTCCGAGCCGTCGGTGGCGCCCGGCAACTGCACGGCGGCGGCCCCGTCCTTGAGGGCCGGCGCCGACAGCTTCCAGCCGGCCGTCGCGGACGGGGGGACGGGGACGGCCGCGCCGCTCGCCGTGTCGGAGGCGGAGATCCGGCGGACGGCCAGCTCTCCGGCGGACACCCGGAACCCCCCGGGTTCCGGCATGATGGCGGAGTATCCGACCGCCATGCCGACGAGGCTCAGCGGCGCGGCGGCCGAGCCGACGGGGGCATCGGTCAGGGCGCCCAGATCCGCGGAGAGGGTGGCCTCGCCGTCGGCGGGGATCGTCATCATCGGTGTCCGGAAGGTCAGGCCGAACCGGTCGCGCAGCAGCAGCGAGATGCCGGGGTTGCCGCCTTGGTGCCCGTGCAGCGCCACGTCGACGTCGATCCGCACGGGTGTGCCGGGCAGTACGACACCGCCGGCAGCGGGCGTGCCCGCGTCGAGGGCGAGCGGGGTGAACAGTTCGGCCATCGGGCGCCCGTCGCGCAGATCGGCCCGCAGCGGCACCCGTTCCGCCACGGCCCCGGCGTCCAGCGCGAGCAACTCCGCGGCAGTACCGCCCACCAGCTCCTGCTGCTCGCGGATCACCGGGATCACCCGCTCGCCGCCCGGGAGGGCCGAGTACCGTCCGCCCTGGCCCATGGCCGACAGATCGGCCCCGGAGATCCGCAGCCCGCCCGCGGTGGCGAACTCGGCCTGGTCGCGCTGGGAGGCGGACCACGCGCTGTGCTGGCCGAGGGCCAGCACCCCGCTGGAGACGGCGAGGACGAGGAGCAGCACCGGCCCGGTGGCGCGACCGGGCCGCCGGGCGAGCCGCCAGCCGACCAGCGCCGGGCCGAGGCCGCGCCCGCGCGCCGCCAGCCGCCCGCCCAGCCGGGCGGCGGCGAACGGCAGCAGCCGCAGCACCAGCAGGGTGCCGGCGCACAGCGCGAGGCTCGGCGCGGCGACCAGCACCGGGTCGATGCCCAGAGCGCCGGACGCGCCGGACGCGCCGGACGCGCCGGACGCGCCGGAACCCCCGGGCCCGGCGTCGCCGTAGCGGGACAGCTGCTGGTACGCGAGGACGGCCAGCGCCACCAGCGCCAGGTCCGCCCCGGAACGGGTGGCGCGCGCGGTGAGCAGCTGCCGGCCGCGCGTACGGCGCAGGGCCGCGGCCGCCGCGCCGCGCAGTACGGCGGGCAGCGCGGTCAGCAGGACACAGGCGAGGGCGCAGCCCGCCGCGACCGGCCACAGCAGCCAGGTCCCGGAGTTGTCCAGCGGCACCCGGGACAGCGGGCCGAAACCTGCGAGCAGCCGCAGCAGCGGAGGCGTGAGCAGCGGTGCGAGGACGGCGGCCGGCAGCGCGAGCAGCAGGCCTTCCGCCGCGGTGAGGGCTCCGACGCGGCGCCGGGAGGCCCCGCGTGCGGCGAGCAGCAGGCGCTCGGTCTCCTGCCGGTCCGTCAGGAGGTGGGAGACGAGCAGCAGTGCGGCCGCGGCCAGGACGGTGAGCTGCAGTGCGCCGACCAGCAGGGTGGAGCGGGCGACGAGCATCCCGGACTCCAGTTCGCCCAGCAGCTGCGGCAGTTCGGTCCTGGCGTGCAGCCCCGAGGCGCCGGCGAGGGCGTCCGCCGCACCGACGGCGCGGGCCCGCAGCGCCTCGGTCTCGGCGACGCGGACGGTGGCGAAGTCGGCGGTGAGGAGGCAGTCGCGGCCGTTCTGCACGATCCCGCCGGCGCCGAAGACGGTGTCGTCCACGAGCAGCGGTCCGTACGTGGTGAAACTTCCGACCTGGAACTCCCGGCCGCCGAGCGGGTCGAGCCGCCAGTACGCGGCGTCGGGGTCGGCCGCCCGGTACACGCCCGTGATCACCACGGTGAGCGGGGCGCCGCCGTACCGGTCGTCGAGGCGCACCTCGGCGGGAAGCGCGCTCGGCGCCAGCCCGAGCCGGGTCAGCGCCGCCTGCGGGACGGCCGCCTGCACCCGGCCGCCCGGCGCGGCGGCCGGCTCGGGCCACTGCCCGGAGACCAGGCGTACGCGGTCCCGGGCGAGCGCCGCGAGCAGGGTCAGGTCGGCGTCCCGGCCGGGGGCGCGGACGCCGGGCAGCCCGTACGAGCGGCTGCGCGCCACGCTCTCGACGGTGACCGGAAGCCGGCCGAACACCTCGGCGGAGAAGGCCCGTACGGCCTCGTCGTCCTTGCTGCGCGCGGCCGCCGGATGCTCGCCGGCGACCAGGACGGTGGTCCGGGTCTGGCCCGGTGCCTGGAGCGCCCGGCGCAGCCCCGCCTCGCCCACGCTGCGGTGGAACGCGAGCAGTGCGGTCAGCACGGTCGTGGTGATCAGTACGGTCAGCAGTACGGCGGCGGCGAGCGGCAGGCGCCCCCGGAGCCGGCGCACGACGAAGCCGAGCATGTGCCGTTTTCCTCCCCCATCCGGACCGTTGGCACCGGATAGCGGACGATGCTGTCAGATTCGAATGCAGAGCGGAAGGGACCGGAAGGGGCTTGCGTGAATGATGTGACGGATGAGCAAATTCGAAAGGACGGGATGTCAGACGGTGCCCGCCGGGCCGATTCCAGGGGGATCCAGACCATGACGCAGCATCAGAACAGCACGTCAGCACCCATGGTGACGGTGCAGGACCTCCACCGGAGCTTCGGCAGCGGCCCCCGGGCCGTCCACGCGCTGCGCGGGGTGTCGTTCGAGATTCGCCGCGGCGAACTCACCGCGCTCAAGGGCCGGTCCGGCTCCGGCAAGACCACCGTGCTCAACCTGGTCGGCGGCCTCGACACCCCGACCGGCGGCACGGTCACGCTCGACGGCACCGACCTCGCCGGGCTGGACGAGGCCGCACTGCTCGCCCTGCGCCGCGACCGGATCGGCTTCGTCTTCCAGTCCTTCGGGCTGATCCCCGTACTGACCGCCCTCGAGAACGTCGGCATCCCGATGCGGATGCGCAAGGTACCGGCGCAGCAGCGCGAGGAGCGCGCCCGCACCCTGCTGGCCCTGGTGGGCCTGGCCGACCACATGGACCAGCGCCCCGGCGAGCTCTCCGGCGGCCAGCAGCAGCGGGTCGCCGTCGCCCGCGCCCTGGCCAACGAGCCCGCGCTGATCATCGCGGACGAGCCGACCGGCCAGCTCGACTCCGAGACCGGCCGCTCGATCATGCAGCTGCTGCGCGCGGTGGTGCGCAGCGAGGGGGTCACCGTGCTGGTCGCCACCCACGACCAGAACCTCATCGAACTCGCCGACCGAGTGGTGGAGTTGCGCGACGGCCGGATCGTCGACGGCCCGGGCGCCTGAGCGGCGGTCCGACGCCCCGTCCCGTTCCCCCTACCGGTCCGCAAGCCGGCCCGCGAGCAGGTCCGTCATCACGTCGACCGGAAGGGAAGGGTTGGCGGCCGCCGCCCCCGCCACCTCGGGATCGGCGTCGGTGAGCAGGCCGACGAGGACGGCCGGGGGCAGGGCCGGGTGACGGGCGGCGCGGGGCCGGGCCCTCTCGTCGTCCAGGCAGGGCAGCAGCGCCCCCGCCGTCGCGTTCGGGTGGCCGGCGATCTCGCGCAAGACCCGCCGCACCGGCGGATCGTGCCGGGCCAGCTCCTCCAGCAGGGCCGCAGGGGCGTCCGGGTTGGCCGCCACCCGCGCGAGGACCCGTACGCCGTGCAGTGCGACCATGGCGCGCAGCTGCGCCTCGGAGAGACCCGGATGCGGGGCGACGGCCTTGACGACCGCCGCATCAGGATCGGCGGCCAGGGCGTCGCGCAATTCCGGTGCCAGATCGCGCCGTTGGCCCACGAGCATCCGTACGCGGGCATCCGCGGACGCGGCCGGCCCGGAGAGCTCGGCGGGCGAGGCATCGGCGATCCGCGGCAACAGGGTGGGCCCGATCCGGGCCGCCCGGACCAGGTGCGCGAGGACGTCGAGCGGCACCCGCGGGTGCCGGGCGAGGCCGTGGGCGACCTCGTCCCCGCCGGTTCCGCCCTTTCCGCCGTTCCGGCCGTTCTCGCAGCGGGCGGCCATGGCGCGGATCAGGGGTTCGCCGATCGCAGGGTTCCCGGCCACCTCGGCCCGCACTGCCGGGATAGGGTCCTCGGCGAGCCGTGCGTACAACTCCTGTGACAGGTCGGCCCGTTCGGCCAGCGCCCAGCGGATCAGCAGGGACGGATGGCCGGCGAGGGATGCCGCGGCGGCCGGCGGCGCGGCCGGGTTCCGCGCGGCCTGCTGCCGGATCTCGTGCAGGGTGGATTCGTGCCCGCCCGCGCACGCCGCGCCACCGCGCAGGTCGCAGTCCGTCCGGGGACAGTACGGATCGTGCGTGAACGGGATCTCCTCGCGGTCGCAGACCAGGCAGGAGCGGGCCGGAGCGAGCCCCTCGCCGGTGATCAGCGCGGCCAGCGCGGCGGGCGGGGTCGCCTCGTTGGCCGCGGCGCCCCTGCGCACCTCGGCGTGCGGATGCGCGGCGAGCCGGGCGGCTACGGACGGCTCGGTCGTCCACCGGGCCAGCTCTGCGACCACCCCGACCTCCGGATCGGCGGCCAGGGTCTCCCGTACGTCGGGCGGCAGGCCGGGCCGGGAGGTCAGGGCCTCGCGGATCTCCCGGTCCGGATGGGCCGCCAGCAGCCGGGCCCACGCGGGAAGCCCGGCACCCTCGTCCAGCAGGGCCAGGGCCACCGAAGGCCGGGCCACCGGGTCCACGTCGGCGGCGCGCAGCAGACCGGCGTGGGCGAGGTGGAGCGCGGCGGGCTCGTCGTGCGCCGCCAGCGCGGCCACCCGGGCGGGACCGAGGTCGGTGCGCCCGCTCAGCGCATCGGCGAGCTCCGGGTCCGAGGCGGCGCGCTCGACCAGCCGGTCGAGCAGTTCCGCCGGCAGCGCCGGATTGGCGCCGAGGCCGGGCAGCAGGTGCCCGGTCACCCCGTCACCGCCGCGGCCAGGGCCTCGGTCAGGGCCTCGGCGTACGGGTCCGGGCGCCGCCGGCGCGGGGTGACCACCCCGATGTGGCGGGCCGGGCGCGGCGGTTCGACCCGTACGACCGCGAGTGACGCCTCCGGAGCCAGCGACACGTGCGGGATCAGGGCGACCCCGACACCCGCGGCGACCAGGGTCTGCGCGAAGAAGTAGTCGGTGGTGGAGGCCGCCACCCGCAGGTCGAAGCCGGCGAGCCCCGCGTACCGGCGCAGGAACGCCTCCGTCTTCAGGCAGCCGATGACCCAGCGGTCGGCGTCCAGTTCGGCGAGGCCGAGGGAGCCGCGCCCGGCGAGCCGGTGCTCGCGCGGCAGGACCAGCCACAGCGGATCGTCCATCAGCGGCGTCCAGGCGAGCCCGGCCTGCAGGGGCAGCGGACCGTCGAAGTGATAGGTCAGCGCCAGGTCGGCGCCGCCGCTGCGCACCAACGGCACCGCGGCCTCCGGTTCGGCCTCCCGTACGGTCAGCTCGACATCGGGGTGCGCGGCCACGAACCGGGCCAGCGCCGCCGGCAGCAGACGGCGGCCGCCGCTGGTGAACGTGGCGACCGTCAGCCGGGGCCGCTGCGCCGTCAGCCGGTCGATCTCGTGGCGGACCTGGTCCAGCTCGGCGGAGATCGTCTCCGCCGCTTCCACCAGCAGCCGCCCCGGCTCGGTCAGGGTGACCCCGCGGGTGCTGCGCAGTGCCACCGGGTGGCCCAGACTCCGCTCCAGCGAGGCGATGTGCTGAGAGACGGCCGAGGGGGTCAGCCGCAGGGCCCCGGCCGCCTTGTTGAAGCTGCCGTGCTCGGCGACGGCGCGCAGGATGCGCAGCCGCTGCACATCGATCATCAGTTTTCCTTCATACCCGTTCAGCAGGTGATCGGTTCCGCTGGGGACGATACAGCGGCACAGTCGAGGCCATGCAGAAGATTCTTGTGATCGGCGGAAGCCGGTACTTCGGAAAGCACCTGGTCACCCTGCTGCGCGACACGGGCGACGAGGTCACCGTCCTCAACCGCGGCTCCGCCGCCCCGCCGCCCGGCGTGGGCCGTCTCGTCGCCGACCGCGACGACGCGGCGCAGCTGCTCGAGGCCCTGGGTGCGCGCACCTTTGACACCGTCGTCGATCAGGTCTGCTACACGCCGCTGCAGGCGGCCGTGGCCCGCCGGGTCTTCGCGGGCCGGACCGAGCGGTACGTGATGACCTCCACGATGGAGGTCTACGACCCCGCGCCGCCCACCCCCGAGGCCCGCGCCTACGCCGAGGGCAAGCGGCGGGCCGAAGCCGTCTTCCGGGGCGGCCCGGAGGCCGGGGGCCCGGTGGCCGGACGCCCGGAAACCGGCGGCCCGGAAACCGGCGGCCCCGCGGGCGGGGGTCCCTTCGACGGCGGTCCCGCGCCCTTCGGCTTCGCCGCCGTACGGACCGCGCACGTCCTCGGCGGCGGCCGGGAGGATTTCACCGGGCGTCTCGCGCACTACGTCGGGCGGATCGCGGCCGGGACCCCGGTGGACGTCCACGCAGCCCCGTACGCCACCTCCTTCATCCACCACCGGGAGATCGCCCGCTTCCTGCAGTGGGCGGCCGGGCAGTCCTTCACCGGCGCGGTCGACGCCGCCTCCCACGGAGCGCTCGACGTCCTCGGGCTGTGCGAGCTGGTCGCCGACCGGGTGGGCCGGCCCGCTCGCCACCGGGTCGTCGAACAGGGCGCTCCGGCCTCGCCGTTCTCCTTCGACCGCTCCTACGCCCTGGACAACAGCCGGGCCGCCGGCCTGGGTTTCGGCTTCGGCCGGGTCGCGGACTGGCTGCCCGGGGCGATCACCGCGGAGCTCGCCGAGATGGCCCGCTGACCCCTCACCCGTCGCCCGTACGGCGCTCCAACGGGGTGGCTACCGCAGAGTTGCTCACACTGAACGTCACGCTCCCCGCGCGGTAGCGGTCGTCCGTCCACTCGATCGGGCGACCGGTTGCGGTGGCGGAAACATGCCGTTGGCGCAGCAGCGGGCTCCCGCGCCGGATCTCCAGCAGCCGGGCGTCCTCGCTGCCGGCCGGAAGGGCGTCGATGAGGTGTTCGCCGTAGTGGGCGACGATCCCGGAGTCGTTCGCGAGGCCGTCCATCACCGAGCGGACGTCGTCCGCCATCGCCTCCACCGCGGCCGCGACCCAGTCGGCGTACGCGGTCCGCTCCACCATGGTGGGCTCCCCGTCGAGGAGCCGCAGCCGCACCACGTACAGGATGCCGGTGCCGGGCGGGAGCGCGAGCCGCTCCGCCTCCTCGGCGGTGGCCGGCCGGCGGGTCCGGGAGAGGAAGCGGCTGGTGACCTCTTGGCCGAGCCCCTCGGCCCACTGGGCGAAGCTGTTCAGCTCGCCGAAGCTGTGCCGGCGCTCGTGGCGCAGAACGATCCTCCGGGCGCCCTGGCGGGAACCGATCAGCCCTTCCGCGGCGAGCGTGGCCACCGCCTGGCGGACGGTTCCGCGCGAGGCGGACCAGCGCGCGGCCAGATCGCTCTCCGAGGGCAGCTGGGCGCCCACGGCGTACTCGCCGGACAGGATCGCCGAGCGCAGTGCCCCGGCGATCTCCAGATACCGGACCGTGCCCATTCCGTGCCGCCCCCTCGCTGTCGGATCTGCCGACGACCGTAACCCGAAGTCCCCGCCAGGCTAGGCCTCGAAGATCATTACACCCCTCCTGTCACGACTTCTTTCGGTCATTCTCTTCTCTTCGTCGAGCCGTGCCCCGCGGTCCAGTCCCCGTTCACCGTCCGTACAGGGAGGCCGGGCGAACTGGAGCCAACTTGTTCAGACAAGTAGACCCCCGTCAGGAACCCGTCTCCGGGAGAGACCGTGCTCAGTTCCTCCGCCCGCCGTGGTGCAGCCGTACTGCTCAGCGCCGCCGTCCTCACCACGCTCAGCGCGTGTGGCGCCGCTCCGGACCAGGCCGCCGGTGCTGCCGACGGCAAGTCCAAGGTCCAGCCGGGCGCCGCCGCCTCGCTCACCGACCTCGGCGGCATGGACGCCCTCGTCGCGGCCGCCCAGAAGGAGGGCCAGCTCAACGTCATCGCGCTGCCGCCGGACTGGGCGAACTACGGCGAGATCATCAAGGCCTTCGAGGCCAAGTACAAGATCAAGGTCAACAGCGAGAACCCGGACGCCTCCAGCTCCGACGAGATCGCCGCCGTGAAGTCCCGCAAGGGCCAAAAGCGCGCCCCCGACGTCATGGACCTCGGCATCGCCTTCGCGCGCAGCGGAGCCGGCGAGAACCTGTTCGCCCCGTACAAGGTCACCGCCTGGGACAAGATCCCGGCCGGCCAGAAGGACGCCGACGGCCGCTGGTACAACGACTACGGCGGCTACATCTCCATCGGCTGCGACGCGGCCAAGATCCCGAACTGCCCGACGACCTTCGCGGACCTGCTGAAGCCCGAGTACAAGGGCAAGGTCGCCCTCAACGGCAACCCGACCAAGTCCGGTTCGGCCTTCGGTGGCGTCTACGCGGCCGCCCTCGCCAACAAGGGCTCCTTCGCGGACATCCAGCCCGGCATCGACTTCTTCGGCCAGCTGCGCAAGAGCGGGAACTTCATCCCGGTCGAGTCCACCCCGGCCACCGTCGAGAAGGGCGAGACGCCCATCTCCATCGACTGGGACTACCTGAACGCCGGCTACGCCGAGCAGTTCAAGGGCAAGGGCGTCGACTGGAAGGTCGCCGTCCCCGCCGACGGCGTCTACGCCCAGTACTACTCGCAGGCCATCAACAAGGAGGCCCCCAACCCGGCGGCCGCCCGCCTGTGGATGGAGTTCCTGTACAGCGCCGAGGGCCAGAACCTGTGGCTGAAGGGCCACGCCCGCCCGGTCCTGCTCCCGGTCATGACCCAGGACGGCACCGTCGACAAGGATGCCGCCGCCAAGCTCCCGCAGATCCAGGGCACCCCGGCCTTCCCCGCCTCCGCGGAGCTGGACAAGGCCAAGGCGACCCTCGCCGAGAAGTGGGACAAGGCCCTCTCCTGATGTCCCCCTCCACCCCCGCCTCCCACTCGGAGGGCACCGCCGGCGGCAGCACCGGCCGCCGCCGGCGGCGCGGCCCGCGCACCTGGCTCGCCGCCCTCCCGCTCCTCGTCTTCACCGGGCTCTGCTTCGGCGTCCCGCTCGGCGCCATCGCCTTCGGCGCGGTCACCCGGACCGACCCGTCGAGCGGCGCCACCCGGCTGACCGGCGAGCACCTCGCTCGCTCGCTCCAGGGCCCCTACCTCGGCTCGCTCATCGGCAGCGTGCAGCTCTCCGCCCTCACCGCTCTGATCGGCGGCGTGCTCGGGGTCCTCATCGCCCAGGCCGTGGTCACCTCCCGCTCCCAAGCCCTGCGCAGTGCCGCGCTGACCGCCTCCGGCGTCCTCGCCAACTTCGGCGGCGTGCCGCTCGCGTTCGCGTTCATCGCCACCGTCGGCATCTCCGGCGTCGTCACCCAGCTCGCCGACCTCACGAGCCTCGGCTGGAGCCTGTACTCCTTCACCGGCCTCGCCGTGGTCTACCTGTACTTCCTGATCCCGCTCATGGTGCTCGTGATCGCCCCCGCGCTGGACGGACTGCGCCCGCAATGGCGCGAAGCCGCCCAGAACAACGGGGCCACCGGACGGCAGTTCTGGCGCCACGTCGGACTGCCCGTCCTGGCCCCCTCGCTGCTCGGCGGGTTCGTGCTGCTCTTCGGCACCGCGTTCGCCGCGCACGCCACGGCCGCGGCCCTCGTCGGCGGCTCCGTACCGCTGGTCACGCTGAAGATCGCCGACGCGCTGTCCGGCAACGTACTGACCGGACAGGAGAACGTGGCGCTCGCCCTCGGCCTCGACATGATCCTGATCGCCGGCCTCGTCATGGCGGTCTACCTGCCCCTCCAGCGACGGAGCGCCCGATGGCTGCGATGACCCCGACGCCCGCACCGACCGCCCCGGACACCGGGGCGGCGCCCGCCGGCACCACGGCGCCGGCTCCGGCCTCCCGGCCGGGCCGCCGCCCCCGTCCCCGGGTCTGGCGCGGAGCCGTACTCCTGCTGGCGGGCGCGTACTTCCTCGTCCCGCTCATCGCCTCCTTCGTCTTCACCGTGCACGTGCCCGGCCAGGGCATCAGCTTCGAGGCGTACACCCAGCTGCTCTCCGCCGACGGGTTCACCGAGAGCATGCTGCTCTCCCTCGGGCTGGCCGCCGCCACCATCGCGCTGTCGCTGCTGCTCGCCGTGCCCGCACTGGTCGCCGTACGGCTCGGCTCGCCGCGGCTGCGCCCGGTCGTGGAAGTGATGTGCATGCTGCCCCTGGTGGTCCCGCCGATCGCGCTGGTCACCGGTATCACCACCGTGCTGCGCTGGGGCCCCGAGCACCTGTCGCGGACGCCCTTCTACCAGACCTTCCTGGCCGTGCAGAACGAGCAGTTCCCCGTCGTCCTGGTCCTCGCGTACACCGTGCTGGCGCTGCCCTTCGTCTACCGCTCGCTCGACGCGGGACTGCGCGCCGTCGACGTGCCGACCCTGGTCGAGGCAGCCCGCAGCTGCGGCGCGAGCTGGCCGTACGTGGTCCTGCGCGTGCTGCTGCCCAACCTGCGGTCCTCGCTCGCCGGAGCCGCCTTCCTCACGCTGGCCCTGGTCCTCGGCGAGTTCACCATCGCCTCCCTGCTGGGCTTCCGGCCCTTCGCCGTGTGGATCGTGACGATCTCCGGAGCCCACGCCCGGATGTCGGTCGCCGTCTCCATCCTCAGCCTGCTCATCACCTGGCTGCTGCTGCTCGTCCTCTCGCGGGCCGGGACCAACCCCGCCACGGTGTCCTCCGCCCCCCGTACGTCCCCCACCTCCCGCAAGGAGTCCTGACCTCCATGTCCACCACCCTTCCCGCGGCCAGGAAGCCCGAGGAGCCCGCGAGCTCCGCGCCGGGCGCGCGCGTCGAATTCCGCGGCCTGCGGCGGGCGTTCGGCTCCACCGTCGCCCTCGACGGGCTCGACCTGACCATCGAGCCGGGCGAACTCGTCGCCCTGCTCGGCCCGTCGGGCTGCGGAAAGACCACCGCCCTGCGCGTGGTCGCGGGCTTCGAACAGCCCGACTCCGGTGAAGTCCTGGTCGACGGCGAGGACATCACCCGCGTACCGGCCAACCGGCGTGACGCCGGGATGGTGTTCCAGTCGTACAGCCTCTTCCCGAACCTCAGTGCACGCGACAACGTGGCCTTCGGGCTGCGCGTACGCAAGGTCGGGGCGGCCCAGCGCCGCGAGCGGGCCGCCGAACTCCTCGACTTGGTCGGCCTGCCGGACCACGGCGACCGCTACCCGCACCAGATGTCGGGCGGCCAGCAGCAGCGCGTCGCACTCGCCCGCGCCCTGGCGCTGCGCCCGCGCGTGCTGCTGCTCGACGAGCCGCTCTCCGCGCTCGACGCCAAGGTACGGGCCAACCTGCGCGACGAGATCCGCCGGCTCCAGCTCTCCCTCGGCATCACCACCGTGTTCGTCACGCACGACCAGGAGGAGGCCCTGTCGATGGCCGACCGGGTCGCCGTCCTGAACGCAGGCCGGCTGGAGCAGTGCGCGGCCCCGGCCGAGCTGTACGAGCGCCCCGCGACGCCGTTCGTCGCCGAGTTCGTCGGCACGATGAACCGGCTGCCCGGACAGCTCACCGACTCCGGGCTGGTGGAGGTGGCCGGCGCCCGGCTGCCCGTCGACGGCCCGGTCCCGACGGCGACGCGCGAGGTGGAGGTGCTGGTCCGGCCCGAGAACGTCACCGCGACCGCCGACCCCGAAGGCGCGGCCACCGTGGTCTCCGCGTCCTTCTTCGGCGCCGTGACCCGGCTCCACCTCGAACTGCCCGGCGGCACCTCCGTCAAGGCGGACCTGCCCTCGCGGGACGCGGGCGAGCTGGCGCCGGGGGCGCGGGCCGCCGTCGGCCTGGCCGAGCGTCCGGCGCTCGTCGTGGCCCGGTCCGCGTGAGCGGCCTCGCGGCGGTCCTGTTCGACATGGACGGCACCCTGGTCGACACCGAGGTGCTGTGGTGGAGGACCACCGAGCGGATCGCGCAGGGCCTCGGCCACGAACTGACCGGCGCGGACGCGCCCGAGGTCGTCGGCCGGGCCGTCGAGGACACCGCCGCACACCTCGTACGGGTCTCCGGAGGGGGAGATCCGTCCGAGGTGGCGCAGGACCTGACCGCGGACTTCTTCCGCCGGGTGGAGGCCGGGGCGCCGATGCGGCCCGGCGCCCAGCGGCTGCTGACCGCGCTCGAGGCCGAGGGCGTGCCCTTCGCCCTGGTCAGCGCCTCGCCGCGGCTGGTCGTCGACTCGGTCGTCGGCGGTTCGCTGGCCCATGTCCCGTTCGCGTTCACCCTGTCCGCCGACGACACGGACCGGACGAAGCCGCACCCGGACCCGTATCGTGCGGCCGCCGAGCGGCTCGGCGCCGCGGTACGGGACTGCGTGGCGGTGGAGGACTCGCCCGACGGGGCGGCCTCCGCCGAGGCCGCCGGGTGCGCGGTGCTGGTGGTCCCGTCGCTGCTGGAGGTGCCGGCCTCGCCCGTACGGACCTTCGCGCAGTCCCTGGAGGACGTGACTCCGGACCTGCTGCGGCGCTGCCTCGGCGGGGGCGTCCCGCGGCAGGACCGTCAGGAACCCAGGCCGAGCAGCTCCACGACGCCGTCCACGTAGGCGGCCGACACGGAGCCCGGAGCGACGGCGGCCGCGCGGCGCAGCGAGGGCAGACCGGCCCGGACGAACGCCGCGCACTGCCCGTACAGCCCGGCCTCGTGCGAGGACCCGTCGTCCTCGCTGCCGAGCAGGGACAGCAGGGTCCACAGCAGCGCCTCGCGGGTGGCCAGCCGCGGCGGGCCCGCCGACCAGACGGCCATCAGCACCCCGCACACCGCCGGAGCGGGCGGGTGCAGGTGCCCGGACAGGAAGGCGTGGCCCTCCAACGCGCGGAAGGCGGCCGGGTGTCCCTCGGCCACCGCCCACAAGGTGTCCACGAGATGCCCCGCACTGCGGCCGCAGCCGCACGTGACGCTCTCCCAGTCGTGCCGGGCGATCTCCGCCCCCACCGCGTCGGGCACCAAGGGGCTGCTGCGCGGCTTGTCCGTCCCTCTCATGCGAGCAGTATGGGGATCGGGAACCGGCCTGACCAGGGGGTTCCGCCAGTCGGAACGGCCCCGTGACCAGGGGCGGGAGCGGGGCCCGCAGCGAGCCCGGGACCGGGCCCCGGCGTCGGACCCGGTCCGGGCCCTTGTCCGGGCTTCGCACCGTGTCCCGGACAGGGGCCCGGATCATGGCCGGAACCGGATCGCGGGGGCCCACGTCTGAGACCCCGTGTGGATGAAACGAAGAATTGCCGCCCTGCTCCTGGCCCTGCTCGCGACGCAGCTGGGATCCCTGATCAGCCCTGCGTACGCCTGCGGCTGCGGGGCGATGATCCCCGAGGGCTACGCCCGGATCGGCGTCGAACGGGAGACCTCCGTCGTGCGCTTCGACGGCCGTACGGAACAGATCGTGATGCGGTTCGTCGTCCGCGGGGACGCCCCGCGAGCGGCCTGGATCATGCCGGTACCCGGGCGGGCCACGGTGGAGCTGGGCGACGAGGAGATGTTCCGGCAGCTGACCTGGCTGACCCGGCCCGAGTTCAAGACCCGCAGCTACTTCTGGCCGCGCGACCGGGACTGGCCGTTCTCCTCCCGTACGGGCGACTCAGTGGGGGCCCCGATGCCCGGTGCGGGCGCCCCCTCGGTCGGTGTCGTAGGCCGCGAACAGCTCGGCGATTTCGACGTCGCACGCCTCACCGCGACCGACCCCGGCGCACTGCGCAACTGGCTCGAGACCAACGGCTTCAAGCTGCCCGACGGCCTCACCGGCGAACTGAAGCCGTACGTCGACCAGAAGTGGGAGTACGTCGCCGTACGCCTCGCCCCCCGGGAGCCGGGCAAGAAGCTCACGGGCACCCTCGACCCGCTGAAGATCCGCTTCGACAGCAACCGGCTGGTCTACCCGATGCGGCTGTCCCGGCTGGCCAAGACCCCGCAGTCCCTCGGGCTGTACATCCTGGCCGATCACCGCATGGAGCCGGCCTCCGCGATCGGCGGCGCCAAGCCGAAGATCACCTTCGCCGGCACGGTCACCCCGGAGGGCGGGCTCGCCACGCTCACCGGCGGCAAGCCGGCCTTCCTGACGGCGATCGACCAGGAGTTCCCGGAGCCGGGCCGCATCGACGGCGACCACGAACTGCGCGCCACCGCCGCCGACACCCCGTACCGCAAGGTGATCTACACCAACGAACTGCTCACCGTCGGCGGGATCCCGGCCTGGCTGCTGACCGTCGGGGCCGTTCTCGTCGCCCTCGCGGCGGGCGCCTTCACCCTGCGCCGCCGCAGGTCCCGCAGCGCGAGCGCCTGACCGACCCGATGCGCAGCGCGGCCGCGGCCCGCGATCCTCGAGATCCCGGGCCGCGGCCGCCCCCGTAGCACTGCGCTCGGCCGGATCTACACCGGCCGGGGCGGCTGCGTCCGCCAGAACGCGCACTGGTGGTCCGACCCGAACGAGGTGCCGGTCCGCGTCGCCGCGGGGTCGAGGGTGAGCACCGTGGCAGCGGCCCCGGCCCCGGTCGCCGGCCACGCCGTCTGCCCCGCCGCCGCCGGGACGCCGTAGCGCGCGAACGCACCCCAGTAGCGCTTCATCCGGGTCGCGAGCGCGACCTGCTCCGCGGTCAGCGGCCGGTCGCCCATGGTGAAGTCGTGCAGATAGGCCAGCTCCGCACTGTGCGCATTCGACTCGTCGAGACCGGGCACCTGCGCCCCGGCCAGCGTCGGCGAGTTCGGATCGTCGAACTCGTAGAAATACGTGGGCACTTGCGCGGCGAACAGCTGCGCCGTCCACGCCGTCTGGCAGGCGAACGTCGAGTCCGTCGTGAGCGCCGACAGCGCCAGGTACGGGGACCCGTACGCCGACACCGGATACCGGGCGAGCACCTCCGGGCCGGCCGCCCCGTACCCCGCCAGGACCTGCGCGGTGTACTGCTCCTGCGTCAGGTGCGGCTGGGTCAGCGCGACGAACAGGCGCGCCTCGGACCGGGTGCTCCCGATCAGTACCGGCACCTTGTTCCAGTGCCCGCTCCCGATGGCCGTCGCCGGATCGACCGGCAGCAGCCCGTCACCGGAGGCCGGACCCGAGGTGGGCACCGTACGGGCCGCCTCGACCAGCGCCGCCCCGGAGGCGGCCCGCAGGCACGCGGCCGGCGCGGCCGGATCCGTGCAGCCCGCGGCCATGGCGAAGGCCCGTGCCTGCGACTCGGCCTGCGCGCGGTCCGGCGGACGCAGCAGCGTGCACGGCCCGCTCTGCAGCACCGCCCGGTGGAACAGCCCGGCCGCCGAAGGCGCGGCCAGCAGCGCACAGACGGAACCGCTGCCCGCCGACTGCCCGGAGACCGTGACGTTCCCGGGGTTCCCGCCGAACGCGGCGATGTTCTCCCGGGTCCAGCGCAGCGCCGCCATCTGGTCCATCAGCCCGAAGGAGCCGGAGCGCTGCGCATTCTCCCCGGCGAGCTCGGGCAGCCCGAGATAACCCAGCTGCCCCAGACGGTAGTTGATGCTGACCACGACAGTGCCGGTGAGATCGGCCATGGTACGGCCGCCGAACTGCGTGCCCGTGCCCTGGCTGTACGCACCCCCGTGCATCCACACGATCACCGGCAGCCGGGCTCCGGCACGGGCCGTGCGGGGCCGGTACACGTCGAGATACAGGCAGTCCTCGCTGACGGCCTGCGGATCACGCAGCCCGAACGGCGAGAACTGCAGGCACGCCGGGGCCTGCCGGACCGCCTCCCGGACCCCGGTCCAGCGGCGCGGCTGCTGCGGCGCGCGCAGCCGCGCGTCCCCGACCGGGGGAGCGGCGTAGGGGACGCCGAGGAACTCCTGGGCGCCCGAGCCGTCGTCGTTCCGCCCGCGCAGCACGCCCTGCGCGATGGTGGCCTGCGGGCGCGCAGACCCGCCGGACGAAGCCGCGGTGGCCGCCGCTGCGGGGAGCGCCGGGGCGAGCAGGGCCGCCAGCGCACAGGCGGCGGCGAGCAGCGACCGTGCCGTACGCGGCCGACTCACGGGCGGAGCCCGGCGATGAGGGCCGAGGTGACCGCGAAGTCGGCGGGCCCGGTGTTCCAGTCGGCGTTCATCGGGCTGACGGCGATCTTGCCGGCACTCACCGCCTCCACGTCACCGCCCTTGGCGGCCGGCTGCGGGCGGACCTGCACCGTCACCTTCCAGGTGCCGTCCCCGGAGTCGGTGAAGTCCGCCTGGAGCGGGGCCTGGGGGTCTTGGAAGGTCGCCGCCACACCGGCCGCCGTTCCCTTGCCGTCCGCGCCGACGATCGGGTGGTTGACGTTGAGGCCGACGCCCTTCGGCAGCAGCGGGCCCGACCTCGCCCGGCTGCGCAGCCGGTCGATCAGCTTCACGGCGAAGTCGAGGGTGGGGCCCATCGCGTTGACGGTGGCGGTCGGATCGGGCACGGCCAGGCCGCCGGTGCTCAGCGCGATCGCCGGTACGCCGCTCTCGAGGGCGGTGACGGCGCCGCCGACCGTACCGGAGTGGGTGGCGAGACCGGCCACGTTCGGGCCGAAGTTGGTGCCCGAGACCACCAGGTCGGGGGCGCGTCCCTCGAAGACCTCGGAGAGGCCGAAGGCGACGGAGTCGCCGGGCGTGCCGTCCACGGCCCACACCTTCGGCTCGGGGTGTTTCACCGCGATGGTGGGGGCGCTCATCATCTTCGTGCCGGTGCCGCTCTGGTTGGTGAGCGGGGCGACGATGGTGACGTCGTACCCGGCGGCGGTGAGCCGCTCGAACGCCTTGCGGATGCCGGGTGCGTTGTACCCGTCGTCGTTCGTGAGCAGGATCCGCAGCGGGGCCGCGGGAGCCGCCGTACTCGCCGCGGGCGCGGTCTGCGGCGAGGCGACCGCGGGCGCCGTACCCGCGAGGGCTGCGGTGCACACGATGAGGACGGCCGGCGGCAGAACTCGCTTGCGTCTCACAGGGAACTCCTTGGAAGGGGAGGGGAGGGAGGCGAGGGTGCGGTACGGGTGGTGCGAGGAGGGTGTGGTGCAGGACCGGCGGGCGCACGACCCTCGGCATGCGCCCGCCGGAGTTCGAGCCGGGCCGCCGCGATGCGGCAACGGCGGCCCGGCGCCGGTCAGCGCACGCTGCGGATCGGGAGGATGGCGAGTGCGCCGATCAGCGACAGGGCCCCGCCGACGAGGAAGAGCGGGGTGTAACCGCCGAGGGCGGTCACCACGGCCGAGGCGACGAAGGGGGCGATGATCTGCGGCCCGGCGTTCGCGATGTTGAGGACGCCCATGTCGCGGGCGGCGTCCTCGGCGCGGGGCAGGACCAGGGTCACCAGCGCGGTGTCGACGGCCATGAAGCAGCCGAACGCGAGCCCGTTGAGCGCGCTGAAGACGAGCATGCCGGTCCAGGTGGGGCTGATGACGGGGACCACCATGACGAGCCCGGCGAGGGCCGCCGAGACGCCGACGAACACCTTGCGGCGGTCCCACCGGTCGGAGAGCATCCCGCCCACCACGGTCGAGAGGGCCATCGCGACCATCGACACGGGGGTGAGCACCGCCATCGCGGCGGGCGGGGTCAGGCCGGAGGGCAGGCTGATGTGGTCGTCCAGGATGTACAGCTGGTAGCCGACGACGGAGAAGTAGCCGAGGACCATCAGGGCCCGGCCGATGAACGCCCACCGGAAGTCGTGGTTCGCCAACGCCGAGAGGAACGCGGCGAGTTGGGCCCGCTTCGGGGCGGCGGCCGGTGCGGGGCCGGTGCGCGGGACGTCCCGGCACAGCAGGGTGAGCAGCAGTGCGGAAGCGGCGACGATCGCGCCGAAGACCAGGTACCCGGTCTGCAGGTGGTCGGCGGTCTTGGAGGCGATGAGCACTCCGACCGTGCCGCCGATCGGCAGGCCCAGCCCGACCAGCGCGGACGCGGTGCCGCGCCGGGCGACGGGCACCCGGTCGGGGACGATCGCGGTGACCGCGGCCTGGTAGACGTTCATGGTCGCCTGGACGAGGCACCAGCCGATGCCGACGAGGAGCGCGGTGGTCGCGTATCCGACGAAGGCGAGCGCGGCGAGCGAGGCGAAGGCGCCGCCGAGGATCCACGGGTTGCGGCGGCCGCTGCGGTCGGAGAGGGCGCCGGCGATCGGGTTGAAGGCGGTCGCGAAGACCGCGCTGATCCCGCCGATCACCCCGAGTACGGCGACCTTGTCGGCGGGGTCGATCTCCGCGACCTGAGTGGGCAGCAGGATCGATCCGACGCCCATGTAGACGGCCAGCAGGGCGGAGTTCGCGACCAGCAGCAGGGGCAGGAGCGCGCGCTGGCGGGGAGGTTCGGGATCCGCCGGGGCGGGTGAATCGATCAGTTCGTTCTGGGCCATGACGACTCCTCGGGGGACGGGGCGAGAAGGGGTGCGGAGGCTCGGCGCGGGGGGCCCGTGGCGGAGAGGCGTGCACCGTGCGTGGGGCTGCGGCGAGGTGCTGCCGCCCGGGGAAGGCTCGGCGGGCGGCTGTGGTTCACATGATGTTGTTACACGTGTCACCTTCGGCGCTTGGACACTGTGTAGCACCCATTTCGGGGCGTTGCTAGAGGCCGGGACGTGGCGATGTGCGGATCGTGACCGACCGGCGGGTAACTCTGCGAGGACGTGTAACCACCACCTCAAGCCACTGAGCTGGGCTGTTGTGTCCAAAATCCCTCTTGCGCTTGTGGCGGCAGTCACGCATCCGCAATACTCCGGTGCCGCATCGCGAAGACTCCCGTCACCGCTCGCCGCAATAGGCCGCGGCCGGCGTCTCCTGGTGCCTGCCGTCCCGGGCCCCCGCTCCTGGGCCACCGCTCCCGGGCCCCTGTCCGGGGCACCTGCCCCCGGCCTTCGGCCCCGTGAAGTCCTCCACCGCCTGTGCCTGCTCTCCGCGTGCCCCCACCGCCTGGGGAGACCACCGTGAAAGGCCTGTCATGCCACGTTCCTCCGCCGTGCCCCGGTCCGGGCACCGCGCGTCCCCGCCCCTGATCCCCGCTCCCCGGCACCACCTCCCGGCGGTCCCGCCCCGCCATGCCGTACCCGTCGGAGCAGGTCTCCTGCTCGGGTCGCTGCTGATCGGCCTCCTGGTCTCGGTCGGTGAACGCCCCGTTTTCCAGGGGCTCGACGACAGCTGGGCCGCATCCATGGACGGCTCGCGCGCCGACGCCCTCACCGGCCTCGCCACCGTCTTCGACCGGCTCGGCGGCCCGCTCGGCCTGGTCCTGCCGCTCGGTCTGATCGGCTGCCTCTGCGTCTACGGGCGCTGGCGGTCCGGGCTGTTCGCCTTCGCCGCCGGCATCGTGGCGAACGTCCTCCTGGTGCTCCCGCTCAAGCAGCTCGTCGACCGTCCCCGCCCGCCGCACCCGTGGGTGCTGGTCAATGACGGCTCGTTCCCCTCCGGCCAGGTGTTCAGTGCCGTGACGCTGGTGTTCGTGGCCGCCGTCCTGGTGTTCCCGCCGCGGGCGCGCCGCTGGTGGTGGCTCTTCGCGGCGCTGTACGTCGTCGCCATGATGGGCAGTCGGACCTGGCTGCACGCGCAGTGGCTCAGCGACACCGTCGCCGGGGCGCTGGCCGGCGCCGGCAGCTGCATGCTGCTGTGGAGGGCGTTCGCGCCGCTGCTGCGGGTCGAGGCCGAGCGGGTCGAGGCCGGCAGCCTGTGGCTGTGAGACCCGCAGGCCCACCGCATATCGAGAATCATTGACGGTCGTCCAATAATCGCCATATCCTCGATCCGGAGCCGGCGTGCGTCCACCGCGCCGCCGGCCCCCGGAGCAACAAAGGAAGGCCCCCATGGCACACACCGAGAACCGCACCCCGCCCCCCGTGGTCGACCTGCCCGCGGGCCGGCTGCGCGGCGCGATCGAAGACGGGCTCTGCGTCTTCCGGGCGGTCCCGTACGCCGCACCCCCCGTCGGCGACCTGCGCTGGCGGCCCGCCCGGCCGCATCCCGGCTGGAGCGGCACGCGCGACGCGAGCGCCGACGGCCCCAGCGCCCCGCAGATGTACGTGGAAGGCGGCGATCCGGTCCTCGGCGGCCACGGGTCACCCCCCTTCGACGAGGACTGCCTCACCCTCAACGTCTGGACGCCCGCGGCGGACGACGCCCGACGCCCGGTACTGGTGTGGATCCACGGCGGCGGCTTCGTCTCCGGATCGGGCTCGCTGCCCGGCTACGGCGGCGCGACCTTCGCGCGGGACGGCGACCTGGTGTTCGTCGGCATCAACTACCGCATCGGGCCGCTCGGTTACCTCCCCCCGGAGGGCAGCGACGGCGACGGGGGCGACGAGGTGGCCAACCCCTGGCTCTCCGACCAGCTCGCCGCCCTGCACTGGGTGAAGGAGAACATCGCCTCCTTCGGCGGCGACCCCGACCGCATCACCGTCGCCGGCCAGTCCGGCGGCGCCGTCTCCACCGCGGCCCTCGCCGGGCACCCGCAGGCCGCCGGCCTGATCCGCCGGGTGATCCTGCAGAGCCCGCCGTTCGGGCTCGACCTCCCCGACCCCGACACGTACCGGGAGCGCACCGAGGCCTATCGGGAGCTGGCCGGCGCCAAGACCGCGCAGGAGCTGCGCGCACTGCCCTGGCCGGCCCTGATCGGCGCGGCCGGCGGCCTGTTCGCCCGCACGATGCGGTGGGGCCACTGGCCGACGCCGTTCCTGCCCGTCGTCGACGGGGAAACGCTCGAGCGCCATCCGGCGCAGGCCCTGCTGCACGGGGCCGCGGCCGGCATCGACGTCATGATCGGGTGGACCCGCGAGGAGGCCAACTTCGGCTTCGGCCTCGACGAGGGGTACGCGGCCGCCACCCGGGAGCAGGTGACCGACCGGATCGCGGAGACCTTCGGGGCCGAGGCCGCCCCCGAGGTCTATGCCGCGTACGAGACGGCCCGCCCCGGCGCCGGTCCGGCCGGCGTCCTCATGGACCTGATCACGGACGAGCTCTTCCGGGTCCCCTCCGTCGCCCTGGCCGAGGCCAGGGCCGGTTCGGAGCACCCGGTCTGGGCCTACCAGTTCGACCTCCCCACGCCCGCGTACGAGGGCCGGCTCGGCGCCGCGCACTGCCTCGAACTCCCCTTCGTCTTCGACAACTTCGAGCAGTGGTCGCACGCACCCTTCCTCTCCGGGCTCACTCCCGCCGTCCGCGACGGCCTCGCGCAGACCATGCACCGGGCCTGGATCGCGTTCGTCCGCACCGGCGACCCGAACCACCCGGGCATGCCGCCGTGGCAGCCGTACGGAGCGCAGTCGCGGATCACGATGCGTTTCGACTCGGTCGTCACCGCCCTCGATGACCTCGCAGGGGCCTCGCGGCGCTTGCACGAAGGCCGCAGAGGCCAATGATCTAACTCGTGTAACCTGGGAGGAGAGGTGTAGGTCGACCCGAGGGAGCGCCGAGGACCATGCCCAGGGAGCCCAGGGAGACGAGCACCCCCGCGTCGCCCGTGTCGATCACCAGCGCGGACGTGGCCCGGCTGGCCGGGGTGTCACGCGCCACCGTGTCGTTCGTGCTGAACGACACCCCCGGCCACCGCGTCAGCGAGGGCACCCGCACGCGGGTGCTCGACGCCGCCCGGCAGCTCGGTTACGTACCGCACGCCGCAGCCCGGTCCCTGCGGGCCGGCCGCAGCAACCTCGTCCTGATGCCCGCCTCGATCTCCGCGATCGGCCGGCTCGTCAGCGACTGGGTCGACGACCTGCACAGCGAGCTCGACCGCCACGGCTACACGGCCGTCCTGCACGCGGGCCGCTTTGCCGACCCCCTCGACGCCGCCCGGGCCTGGGCCGAACTGCGCCCGGCGGCCGTCATCGCCCTCGACGGCGACCGCTTCACCGCCCAGGCGGCCGAGCTGCTGAGCCGCGCCGGAGTGCGCGCCCTGATGGCCTTCGCCGCCCGCCCGGTCGAGGGCGTCCACACCATCGGCTTCGACCACGCGGACATCGGCGCCGCCGCGGCCGAGCACCTCATCGCCCGGGGCCGGAGCCGGATCGGCGTGGTCATGCCCCAGGAACGCGGCCTCGGCACCCTCGCCGGCCCGCGCCTCGCCGGGGCCGAGTCGGTCGCGGCCCGGCACATGGCGACGGTGACCCCGGTGGAGCTCGCGTACACCCGGGAGTCCGCCACCGCCCTCGCCCGGCGCTGGCCGAGCCTGGGCCTGGACGCGGTCTTCGCGTACAACGACGAGTACGCGGCGCTGCTGCTGCACGCCCTCCAGGCCGAGGGCATCGCCGTACCGGACGAGGTCGCGATCGTCGGCTCCGACGACCTGGTCCTTGCCTCCCTCCAGCAACCGCCCCTCACGACGGTCCGGCTGGACCTGCCGTCGGCAGCCCGCGTCGCCGACGCCCTCCACGAGCTGATCGAGACGGGGAACACGCCCCCGGTCCCCGCGACAGAGGCCCGTCTCGTCCACCGCGCCACGTCCTGAGCCCTCGCTCGCCCCCGTCAGGAACGGTCCAGCGCCGCTCCGCCCGCGTACCGCGCGGATGCACCCAGCTCCTCTTCGATCCTGATGAGCCGGTTGTACTTCGCCGTACGGTCGGACCGGGACAGCGAGCCGGTCTTGATCTGGCCGCAGCCCGTCGCCACCGCCAGGTCCGCGATGGTGGTGTCCTCCGTCTCGCCGGAACGGTGCGACATGACGACGGTCCAGCCGGCGCGGTGTGCGGTGGCGACCGTGGCGAGGGCTTCGGTCAGGGTGCCGATCTGGTTGACCTTGACCAGGACCGAATTGCCGACACCGGTGCGGATGCCCTCGCGCAGCAGGTTCTCGTTGGTGCAGAACACGTCGTCGCCGGTGAGCTGGCAGCGGTCGCCGACGCGGGCGGTCAGCTCCCGCCAGCCGTCGAGGTCGTCCTCGGCCATCGGGTCCTCGATGGAGACGATCGGGTACGCGTCGATCAGCTTGGCCAGGTAGTCGGCGTGTTCGGTGGGCGTGCGGCGGACGCCCTCGCCCGCGTACACGTACGTACCGTCCTGGAAGAACTCCGACGAGGCCGGGTCCATGACCAGGCCGATGTCCGTGCCGGGCCGGTAGCCGGTGCGCTCGACGGCCCTCATGACGAAGTCGAGCGCCTCCTCGGCGGTACGGAGCGCGGGGGCGAAGCCGCCCTCGTCGCCGACGCCCGTGGAGTGTCCGGCGGACAGCAGATCGCGGCGGAGCGTGTGGAAGACCTCGGAGCCCATCCGGACGGCTTCCGCGAAGGTCTCCGCACCGATCGGAGCGATCATGAACTCCTGGAAGTCCAGCGGGTTGTCGGCGTGGGCGCCGCCGTTGACGATGTTCATCATCGGCAGCGGGAGAAGGCGGGCGTCGGCGCCGCCGAGGTAGCGGTAGAGCGGCTGGCGGTGGGCGCGAGCTGCGGCCTTCGCGGCGGCGAGGGAGACGCCGAGGAGCGCGTTGGCGCCGAGCCGGGACTTGTCGGCCGTGCCGTCGAGCGCGACGAGCGCGGCGTCGAGTCCCGCCTGGTCGCCGGCGTCGCGCCCGACGACCGCTGCCGCGATCTCACCGTTGACGTGGGCGACCGCACGGTCGACGCCCTTGCCGTGCCAGCGCCCGGGGTCCCCGTCACGCAGCTCCACGGCTTCCCGTGCGCCGGTGGAGGCGCCGGAGGGGACGGCGGCGCGGCCGAGGGATCCGTCGGCGAGGAGGACATCGGCCTCGACGGTGGGGTTGCCCCGGCTGTCGAGGACCCTGCGGGCGGTGACGGACTGGATGACGGTGGACTCGACTGCCGTGGAAACCATGGGAGGTCCTTCGCGTTGACACACGCCGCGGCCCTGCTGCGACAACGGTGGCGCGTGCCGCGACAGCCCTGACTCTACAGCAATGCTGTTCAGTTCTGCTGTTCAGTTTGGCTGTGCAGATGAGGTGGCCCGCTTTGCTGGTGAGCACCGGTTAAAGTGCCCTATGACCACCCCGGAACCCGCCGCCGTCGCCACCGAACTGCGTACCGCGATGGGCAAGCTCACGCGGCGCGTGAAGCACGAGGACCGGATCCCGCTCGGCCACGCCTCGGTGCTCGGCACCCTCGATCGCGACGGGGCCATGACCACCAGCGATCTGGCGGCGGACCAGCGCGTACGGCCCCAGTCCATGGCCCGCTCGGTCGGGCTGCTCATGGAACAGGGGCTCGTCGTCCGCCGGGCGCACCCCACGGACGGCCGCAAGTCCCTGGTGGAGCTCTCCCCTGCGGGGCGGGCCGCTCTCGAGGCGGAGCGCGGACGCAGGGCGGGCTGGCTCGCCCAGGCCATCGAGGGCGAGCTCACCGGCGAGGAGCGCGAGGTGCTGGCGCGCAGCGCCGTCCTGATGGAGCGGCTCGCCGCGCGCTAGGGAGTCGATCGCGACCACGGGCCTGTTCCCGGGCGAGGGCGGGGGCGAAGGCCCACCACGCCAGCAGTGCGGCCCCCGCGCCGGCCGCTGCGCCGGCCACCGTGTCGGTGAGCCAGTGGGCATGGAGCCAGGTGCGGCTCCACATCATGGCCAGGGTGAACAACACGCCGCCGGCCCACCACGCCCGCCGCCGGGCCGCCGGGACCAGCAGGACACCGACCAGTACGACGAGCAGGGCCGCCCCCGCCGCATGGCCCGACGGGAAGGAACCGTGGTCGACGCGGACCAGCGGGTGCGCCGGGCGCGGGCGGTCCACCAGGTGCTTGAGCGCCTGCACCACCAGCATGCTGCCCACGAGGTAGACCCCGAGCAGGAAGCCCGCCGAAGTCCAGCGCCTGCGGACGAGCAGGAAGACCAGCATCCCGAGCGGCACGACGACGCCCAGCGGGCCGCCGAACCAGTTCAGGACGGCCGCGGGGGCCGCAGGGAGCCCGTCGTGCGGGCCGCCCATCCAGCGCAGCCACCGGTCGTCCGCGCCCTGGAACGGCGGGTTCGCGACGTCCGTACGGACGGTGAGGGCCAGCGCCGCGGTCAGGCCGAGCAGCAGTGCGGCCAGGAGCAGGGTGCCGGGGTGGCGGCGCAGGTCCGCCGCCTCCGGCCGGGCCGCCGCGGTGGGGCGGGCCGAAGTGACTGTGTGCCGGGACATGGCTGCCTTTCGACGTACGCGTGGGGGCGCGGCGCGGCCGCGCCCCCACGGTGGGACCGGTCTGTGGAGTGGTGTGTCCGGGGACGGGGGCGGGGCTCAGGCCCCCGCGTCCAGGTGCCGGGCCAGGAACGCGACGCTCCCCGCGACGATCGCGGGGATGTCGGGGGAGCCGAGGAAGATGTGGTCGGCGCCCTCCACGGGCTGCAGCGTCACCTCACCCCCCGCGCCCGTCAGTGCCTCGGCGAGGGCCTCGCTCTGGCTGTACGGGACGAGCCCGTCCGCGGTCCCGTGCACCAGCAGGAACGGCGGCGGGTTCGAGCCCGGGACGGCGTACGTGACCGGGCTCGCGGCCCGGGCCGGCTCCGCCTGCTCGGCCGCGGGTACGCCCAGCAGGGCGTCGTACGGGTTGGGGAACTCGGCGCCGGTCGGCATCGGCAGCGGGTGCGCGGCCAGGGCGGGCAGGTCGTGGACCCCGTACCAGTCGACGACGGCCAGGACGTCGGTGTCGCCGGAGCCGACGCCGTGGGCACCCTCCAGTGCCGCCAGGGTCCCGGAGTCCGTGCTGCCGGGGCGGACGAGGCCGGCGAGCGCGGCCAGGTGGCCGCCCGCCGACTCGCCCCAGACGCCGATCCGGTCCGGGTCGATGCCGAGGGCGGGGGCGAACTGCCGTACGTAGCGGATGGCGGCCTTGACGTCGTGCAGCTGCGCGGGGAACGGGGCCTCGAGGCTGTGCCGGTAGTCGATGGAGACGAGCGCGAGCCCGGCGCCGAGGACGGCGCCGTGCAGCAGGGCGGCGGGCACGGTCGGCGGCGGGTAGCGGCGGTCGCCGTCCAGCCAGCCGCCGCCGTGGATCCAGACGACCGCCGGGAAGGGGCCCTCGCCCGCGGGGAGCTGTACGTCGAGGAGGCGGGGGCGGTAGCCCGGGGTGGTCGCGTAGGTGATCCCGTCGAAGCGGCGTATGCCGTCCGCGCCGGTCACGGGCGCGACGGGCTGCCGGTACGGCGGGGGTGGCCAGGTCATGTCGGCGATGTCGAACTCGGCCGGGGGAGACTGCGTCATTTACGGCTCATCCCATTCGGTGTGCGGCCTCGGAGGCCGGCGGGTCCCGGTGCGGGCGGCCCAGGCTTCGTAACGTTTGTCCGAAATGCTTGCGCGGGGCACCGGGGAGGCATAGCGTGTTACACGTGTAATCACGACTCTAGCGACGCATTTCCGCTGACCACAAGCCCATTGGGTACCCGAGTTCCTGGGTAGTTACACGAGTCACTTCGGAAGCGTCGCATTCCCCCTCCGGGAGCGCGTCATGTTCACCACCGCCACCCTTCCCGCCGGAGCCGCCTCGGCCGCCGCCGTCCCTGCGCAGCCCGCCGGCGCCCCGGCCCTGGCCCTGGCCCTGGCTCCGGCTCCGGCCCCGGCTCCCGCCCGGGTCCGCAGCTTCGCCCACTGGGCGGTCGAGCCCACCGCGGTCGCCGTCCCGCTGGTGCGGGCCCGCGTCCGGGCCGTGCTGGAGGGCTGGCGCATCGCCGCCGAGGCCGTGGACGTCCTGCTGCTGGCCGTCAGTGAACTCGCCGGGAACGTCGTCCAGCATGCGGCCGCCGCCACCGGGCGGATGCGGGTCGGGGTGGCCTTCGGCGGGGGATGGCTGCGGCTGGAGGTCACCGACCAGGGGACCGGGCTGCCCCGACTGCCCCACCCTGCCGCCGAGATCGACCCGGATGCCGAAAGCGGCCGCGGGTTGCTGATCGTCCAGCTGCTCACGGCCGAGGCGGGTGGCGAACTCTCCGTCGTGGCAGCTGAGTTCGGTACTTCCGTGCGGGTCTGCCTGCCGGTCGCGCCGACCGTCTGAACCGGTTCGCGGGTGGTCCGGAGGCTGCCCGGCGTTCATCGAAATATCGAGCAACGTTGACGGACGTAAAAATATCGAGATAACTTGCTCCGCATCTCCCCCGCTGCTCCCTGATTGAGGTGCCGCCCCATGGAGCTCTCCCCTTCCGCCCACGCCGACCCCTTCTGCAGGGACCGGCTGCCGGCCTTCCCCCTCTGGCCCGAACTCCACTTCGATCTCCCGGAGTTGGCCTACCCCGACCGCCTCAACTGCGCCGGACGCCTGCTCGACGATGCCGTCGAGCGCTGGGGCGCCGACCGCACCTGTCTGCTGACCCCGACCGAGCGCTGGACCTACGGCGAGCTCCAGCAGCGCGCCAACCAGGTCGCCCAGGTCCTCACCGAGGACTTCGGCCTCGTCCCCGGCAACCGCGTCCTGCTGCGCGCCCCCAACAACCCCTGGCTCGTGGCCGCCTGGTTCGGCGTCCTCAAGGCCGGCGGCGTCGCCGTCACGACGATGCCGCTGCTGCGCGCCGCCGAACTCGCCGAGCTGTGCGAGATCAGCCGCCCCACCGTCGCCGTGTGCGACCACCGCTACGTCGACGAGCTCGCCGCGGCCGCCGGCCAGGGCCTCGCCGGCCAGGGCCTCGCCGGCCTGCCGGTTCTCGCCTACGGCGGCCCCGGGGTCATGGACCTGACCGCGCGCTGCGCGGCCAAGAGCGGCGTGTTCGCCACCGTCCCCACCGCCGCGGACGACGTGGCGCTGATCGCCTTCACCTCGGGTACGACCGGGCGCCCCAAGGCGACCCTGCACTTCCACCGCGACGTGCTCGCCAACGCGGACACGTTCTCGCGGCACGTGCTGAAGCCGCGCCCCGACGACGTCTTCACGGGTACGCCGCCGCTCGCCTTCACCTTCGGCCTCGGAGGGCTCGTGGTCTTCCCGCTGCACGTCGGGGCCGCGACCCTGCTGATCGAGCAGGCGACCCCGGAGCAGCTGGCCGACCTCGTCGCCGAGCACGGCGTGAGCGTGCTGTTCACCGCGCCCACCGCCTACCGCGCGATCATGGCGGCCGGGGCAGTGGGCCGACTGGCCGGGCTGCGCCGCTGCGTGTCCGCCGGAGAGGCGCTGCCCGCCGCCGTGTGGGAGGAGTTCCACGCCGCCACCGGACTGCGCATCATCGACGGCATCGGCGCCACCGAGATGCTGCACGTCTTCATCTCCGCCGCCGACGGGGACATCCGGCCCGGTGCCACGGGCCGGCCCGTGCCCGGGTACCGCGCCGCCGTGGTGGACCAGTACGGCGAACCCGTCCCCGACGGGCAGCCCGGCCTGCTGGCGGTCACCGGACCCACCGGCTGCCGCTACCTCGCGGATCCGCGCCAGACGGCGTACGTGAGGAACGGCTGGAACATCACCGGCGACACCTACATCCGCGATGCCGACGGCTATTTCTGGTACGTGGCCCGCAGCGACGACATGATCGTCTCCTCCGGCTACAACATCGCGGGCCCGGAGGTCGAGAAGGCCCTCGTCGCCCATCCGTACGTCGAGGAGTGCGGGGTCGTCGGCGCCCCCGACGACCGGCGCGGCATGCTGGTCAAGGCGTACGTCGTGCTCGGCGCCGGTGTGCCGGCGGACGAGGCGACGGCCCGTGAGCTGCAGGCCCACGTCAAGGGGGCCATCGCCCCGTACAAGTACCCGCGTGCCGTCGAGTTCGTCACACGGCTCCCGCGCACCGGCAACGGAAAGCTCCAGCGCGGCGAGCTGCGCGAGTGGGCCCGCTCCGCCGCCGAGGCCCCGGCCCCGGCCCGGATCCCGGCCCCCGCCCCCGCCCCGGCCGAAGCCGGGACCGGCGCCGACGGCGGCTGCGCCGCCGGCTGCCCCGAGGCCCTCGTTCCGCACCTGCCCAGCGTGGTCGTCGAGCGCCGCGTCGAGTGGCCCGACACCGACGCCGCCGGGCACTACCACCACTCCACCGTCGTGCGCTGGGTCGAGGCGGCCGAGGCCGTGCTGCTGCGCCGCCTGGGCCTGGCACACCTCTTCGGCAGCACCCCCCGCGTCCACTTCGAGGCCGACTACCGGGCCCGGCTCTGGTTCGGCGAGGCCGTGCGCATCGAGCTGAGCGTCGCCAAGGTCGGCGCCAGCTCCCTGCACTACGTGTTCACGGTCCACGGCGAGGGGGACGTGGAGGCCGCCGCCGGGCGGATGGTCATCGCCCACTCCGCCTCCCGTGCGACCGGGACCACGCCCTGGCCCGCCGACGTACGCGAGGTGCTGACGAAGTCGGGCCCCCAGGCACCGGAACTCCTCACGAGGGATATCGAGCATTGTTGACGGTCGCCAAATCTGAACCATATGTTGTTCCGGAACCACGAGGAGGTACGCCGTGCGCGTAGCAGTCATCGGAGGAGGGCCCGGCGGGCTGTACTTCGCAGCCCTGGCCAAGCAGCTCTCCCCCCACTGGGACGTCACCGTCTGGGAGCGGGGCGCCCCCGACGACACGTTCGGCTTCGGGGTCGTCTTCTCCGACGAGACCCTCGACGGCATCGCGCAGGCCGACCCCGAGGTCTATGCGGCCATGTCGGCGGAGTTCGCCCGCTGGAGCGACATCGACGTCACCCACCGGCGCCGGACCCTCACCTCCGGCGGCCACGGCTTCGCCGCCCTCGGCCGCCGGCAGCTGCTGCGGATCCTCCAGGAGCGCTGCGCCGCCCTCGCGGTGGACGTCCGCTACCGCACGCAGGCCCCGCCCGCCGCCGAGCTGGCGGCCGCGTACGACCTCGTCGTCGCCTGCGACGGCGTACGGTCGGCCACCCGCGCCGCCTACGCGGACTCCTTCGGGCCCGACCTGGACGAACGCTCCGGCCGCTACATGTGGCTCGGCACGGACAAGGTCTTCGAGGCCTTCACCTTCCTCGTCGAGGAGCGGGACTTCGGCACCCTCCAGGTGCACGCCTACCCCTACGACTCCACCCGCTCCACGTTCATCGTGGAGATGGACGAGGCCGCCTGGCGGCGCGCGGGCTTCGCGCAGTTCGCGGACCGCGACCACCCGCCCGGCACCAGCGACACGGACAGCATCCGCCGCTGCGAGGAGATACTCGCCGGCCATCTGGACGGGCACCGGCTCCTGCCCAACAACTCCAAGTGGCTGCGCTTCACCACCGTGCGCAACCGCTCCTGGCGGCACGAGAACGTCGTCCTCCTCGGGGACGCCGCCCACACCGCCCACTTCTCCATCGGCTCCGGCACCAAGCTGGCCATGGAGGACGCCCTCGCGCTGGCGGCCTGCCTGCACGAGCACCCGGACGTGCCCGGCGCGCTCGCCGCGTACGAGGAAGAGCGCCGCCCGGTCGTGGAATCGACCCAGCGCGCCGCCCAGGCCAGCCTCGAGTGGTTCGAGAACATCGGCCGCTACACGAGTCAGGAACCGCCCCAGTTCGCGTTCAACCTGCTGACCCGCAGCCGCCGCGTCACCTACGACAACCTGCGCGTGCGCGACGAGGAGTTCACCACCATCGTCAACTCCTCCGCTCCGGTGCCCCCGATGTTCCGCCCCTTCCCGCTCGGCGGGCTGCTCCTGCGCAACCGGGTCGTCGTGCCGCCCACCGCCCTCGGCACGGCGCGCGACGGCATCCCGGGGGACTTCGACCTCGTCCACCTGAGCACCCAGGCGCTCGGCGGCTCCGGCCTGGTGCTCGCCGGGATGACCGCCGTCAGCGCCGAAGGCCGGGACGCCCCCGGCTGCCCCGGCCTCTACACCGACGAACAGGAAGCCGCCTGGCGGCGGATCACCGACTTCGTCCACGGCCAGTGCGACACCTGCCTCGGCATCCAGCTCACCCACGCCGGCCGCCGCGCCGGTACCGGGGACGGTCCGCCGATCGCCGCGTCCGCCCTGGCCTGGGACGAGCGCAGCCCGGCCCCGCGCGAGGCCACCCGGGCCGATATGGACCTTCTCGTACGGGACTTCGTCCGCGCGGCCCGACGCGCCGACCGGGCGGGCTTCGACGTGCTGGAACTGCAGTACGGGCATGGCCAGCTGCTGTCCGGGTTCCTCTCGCCGCTGACCAACCTGCGCACCGACGCGTACGGCGGCGACCTCGCCGGGCGGCTGCGCTTCCCGCTGGAAGTGTTGGACGCCGTAAGGGCGGTGTGGCCCGCCGGCAAGGCCCTGCTCGTCCGGATCTCCGCGGCCGACTGGGCCGAGGGCGGGCTGACCGAGGCCGACGCCGTGGCCATCGCCCGCGCCCTCGCCGAGGCCGGCGCCGACGGGATCGACGTCTCCACCGGCGAGGTCGTCGCCCACGAGCGGCCCCGCTACGGGC
The DNA here is from genome assembly GCF_035984415.1 of Streptomyces sp. NBC_01296. Classification (NCBI taxonomy): domain Bacteria; kingdom Bacillati; phylum Actinomycetota; class Actinomycetes; order Kitasatosporales; family Streptomycetaceae; genus Streptomyces; species Streptomyces sp. NBC_01296. The sequence continues at coordinate 7,654,690 of NZ_CP130720.1, forward strand.
GCAGCTACCAGACCCCGTACGCCGATCTGATCCGCAACGCCACCGGGGTCCCCACGATCGCCGTCGGTGCGATCTCCACGTACGACGACGTGAACTCGATCGTCCTGGCCGGCCGGGCCGACCTCTGCGGGGTGGGCCGCGCCCAGCTGCACGACCCGCTCTGGACCCTGCACGCCGCGGCCGCCCAGGGCTACCACGGGCCCGCCGCCCCGTGGGCCCCCTCCTGGAAGGCGGGCAGCGGCAGACCGCCCGCCGCCCGCACCGACCGGGTCCCGCCGCGCCTGCAGCTGTTGCGGCAGCCCGCCGCGCCGGTGCACCAGCGCTGGCTGCCGCGCCTCGCCGCCACCGCGCCGGCCAACTGAGGAGACCCTGATGCAGACCCCGTCCCCGAACCGCCCGCCCCTGCACCACCTGCCCCGCTTCACGGCGGCGGCCGTCCAGGCCTCGCCCGTCTACCTGGACCCCGCCGCCACTGTCGACAAGGCCGTCGCGCTGATCGCCGAGGCGGCCGCGAACGGCGCCGAACTCGTCGTCTTCCCCGAGGTGTTCGTCCCCGGCTACCCCTACTGGAACTGGACGATGAACCCCGTCCAGGGCTCGCCCTGGTTCGAGCGACTCCAGCGCGCCTCGGTCGACATCCCCGGCCCGTACGTCGACACCCTGCGCGCGGCGGCCCGCCAGTACGGGGTCGTCCTCGTCATCGGCGTCAACGAGCGCGCCGCGCACAGCCTCGGCGTCCTCTACAACACCCTGCTCACCATCGGACCCGACGGCGGACTCCTCGGCATCCACCGCAAGCTGGTGCCCACCTGGGCCGAGAAGCTCACCTGGACCGGCGGCGACGGCAGCTCCCTGCGGGTCCACCCCACCCCCGTCGGCCCGCTCGGCGCCCTCGCCTGCGGCGAGAACACCAACACGCTGGCCCGCTTCACCCTCCTCGCGCAGGGCGAACTGGTCCACGCCTCCTGCTACATCGCCCTGCCCGTGGCCCCGGCCGACTACGACATGGCCGACGCCATCGCCGTCCGCACCGCCGCCCACAGCTTCGAGGGCAAGGTCTTCTCCGTCGTCGCCTGCTCCACCGTCTCCCCGGAGATCGTGGACCTGCTCGCCGGGGACGACGAGGAGCTGCGCGCCCTGTTCCAGCGGCCCCGCAGCGCCCTGTCCGGGATCTTCGGCCCCGACGGCCGCCCCGTCACCGAACCGCTCGTCGACGACGAGGGCATCGTCTACGGCGAGATCGACCTCGGCCGCTGCATCCAGCCCAAGCAGATGCACGACATCACCGGCCACTACAACCGCTTCGACATCTTCCGCCTCGAAGTCGACAACCGCCCCCGCCTGCCGGTGACCTTCACCGCGCCGCCCGCGGGCCCCCAGATCACCACGCCTGAGGAGGACGTATGACCACCCCGCAGGACGACACCATGCTCGGCCGCGCCCGGGTCTTCGACACCCCCGAGCTCACCGCGTACTACGGCGAGCTCGAAGCCCTGGACGCCGGCGCGCTGTGGACCGTCGCCAACGACATCGAACCCTGGTACCCGCAGCCCAAGTCGGTTCCCGTGCTGTGGCGCTACGAGGAGCTGCGGCCCCTGGTCCACAAGGCCCTCGGCATGGTCAAGGCCGACGACGCCGGCCGGCGCGTCGTGATGCTCGTCAACCCCGGCCGCAAGGACGTCAGCGCCGCCGCCGGGCTCCTCTACACCGGGCTCCAGATCATGGGCCCCGGCGAGGCGATGACCGCCCACCGCCACCAGGCCGCCGCCCTGCGCTTCGTCCACGAGGGCACCGGCGCCTGGACCGTCGTCGACGGCCAGAAGCTGAAGGTCGGCCCGCGCGATTTCGCGATCACGCCCAACGGCACCTGGCACGAGCACGGCAACGACGCCGAGGACGCCCCCGTCATCTGGCAGGACGGCCTCGACATCCCCCTCGTCAACGCCCTGGACGCCGGGTTCTACGAGGTCCACCCCGAGCTCCACCAGACGCCCGGCAAGGTGGTCAACTCCTCCGTGCTCCAGTACAGCGCGAACCTGCTCCCGTACGGCTCGGAGCGGTGGAGCCGGCCCTACTCACCGCTGCTCGCCTACCCCTGGGAGCCCACGTACGAGGCCCTGCTGGGCCTCGCGAAGGCGAGCGAGGGCTCCCCGTACGACGGGATCATCGCCGAGTACACCAACCCGGTCACGGGCGGCTCCGTGATGCCCACCATGGGCGCCCACATGCAGCTGCTGCGCCCCGGGCAGGCCACCCGCGCCCACCGGCACACCGGCTCGGTGATCTACACGGCCGCCAAGGGGCACGGGGTCTCGGTCATCGCCGGGCAGCGCTTCGCATGGCGCCAGGGCGACATCTTCTGCGTCCCCTCCTGGGCCTGGCACGAGCACCACAACCTCGACCAGTCCGAGGACGCCTGCCTGTTCTCCTTCAACGACTTCCCGGTCATGCGCTCGCTCGGCTTCCACCGCGAAGAGGCGTATCCGGACAACGACGGCCACCAGCCGATGCCGGCCGCCGCCCCGACCGCCACCGCCTGACCCCGAGGAGCCCCACCATGCGTCTGCTGACCTTCACCACCGCCGCCGCCACCGGCGAGGCCGCCCCCCGCCTCGGCGCCGACGTCGACGGCCTCGTCCTCGACCTCGGGGTCCTGGCCGACCACGCCGGCGTGGACCTCCCGCGCGATCTGCTCGCGTTCGTCCAGGCGGGCCCCACCGCCCGGGAGGCCGCCCGCCGCCTCGTCGACGCCGACCCCGCCGCCCGCCCGGCGGGGGCCGTCCACCGGCTCGAAGACGTCACCCTCGCCGCCCCGCTGCGCCCCGGCAAGATCATCGGGGTCGGCCTCAACTACGTGGAGCACGTCGAGGAGTCCAGCCGCAGCCTGGACACCGACAAGGAACTCCCGCCCCGCCCCGTGCTGTTCAGCAAGCCCGCCACCGCCGTCACCGGCCCCGGCGCGCCCATCCTGCACAACGGGGACCTCACGCAGCAGCTCGACTGGGAGTGCGAACTCGCCGTCGTCATCGGCCGCACCGCGTTCCGGGTGAGCGAGGAGGACGCGTACGACCACATCTTCGGCTTCAGCATCGTCAACGACATCAGCGCCCGCGACCAGCGCCGCTCCGGCCAGTGGTTCTTCTCCAAGGGGCAGGACTCGTACGCGCCGTTGGGCCCGGTGGTGGTCACGGCGGACGAGATCCCCGACCCCATGGTCCTGGACCTCTCGCTGCGCGTCAACGGCGTCACCAAGCAGAAGTCGAACACCCGGCACATGCTGTTCCCGATCGCCCGCCTCATCGCCGACATCAGCTCCGGCGTGACCCTGGAGCCCGGCGACGTCATCGCCACGGGATCGCCCTCCGGCGTCGGCGCCGGCATGGTGCCGCCGGAGTTCCTGGTCCCCGGTGACACGGTCGAGGCGACCGTCGAGCGCATCGGCACCCTGGCCAACCCCGTCGTCGACGCCCGCTGATCCCCGTACGCCCAGCAAGCACCGAGGAGCACCCGTGCCGCCCCGCACCTACCGCATCGGCCAGATCGTGCCGAGCTCGAACGTGACCATGGAGACCGAGGTCCCCGCCATCCTGCGCGCCCGCCAGGCGGTCCTGCCCGACGAGAGGTTCACCTTCCACTCCAGCCGGATGCGCATGACCCATGTGACACCGGAACAGCTCAAGGCCATGGACGCCGACTCCGACCGCTGCGCCGTGGAACTGTCCGACGCCCGGGTCGACGTGCTCGGCTACGCCTGCCTGGTCGCCATCATGAGCATGGGCCTCGGCTACCACCGCACCTCCGAGCAGCGGCTGCACACCCGTACGGTCGAGAACGGCGCCCCCGCCCCTGTCGTCACCAGCGCGGGCGCCCTCGTCCACGGACTGCACACCATCGGCGCCCGCAAGATCGCGCTGCTCGCCCCGTACATGCGCCCGCTGACGCGGACCGTCGTGGACTACCTCACCCACGAGGGCATCGAGGTACTCGACTACGAGGCCCTCGAAATCCCGGACAACCTCGACGTGGCCGCCCACGACCCGGCCGAGCTGCCCGGTCTCGCCCGCGCGCTGGACTACGCGGACGCCGACGCGGTCGTGCTCTCCGCCTGCGTGCAGATGCCCTCCCTGGGCGCCATCGAGGAGGCCGAACAGCTCCTGGGCAAGCCGGTGGTGTCGGCGGCCGTCTGCACCGCCCACCAGATGCTGCGCGCCCTCGACCTGCCGGCGGTGGCCCCGGGGGCGGGACACCTGCTCTCCGGCGCGTATGCGGAGGCCCCGCTGCCGCAGTAGGGGTGCCGGCGGTGATCCGCCGGACACCCCTGGGTCCCCGTCAGGCCCGGGGCGGGCTCGATATGATCGCGACCGCGTACAACGGAAGGCGATCATGTCGGACAGCCCCCTCAGGCCCAGCTCGTTGATCAACACGGTCTACGGAGCGTTCCTGCGCCGCCTCGGCGGCTGGATCTCCATCGCGGACCTGATCACGCTGATGGGCGAGCTGGACGTCGACGGCCCGGCGGTGCGGTCGGCGATCTCGCGGCTCAAGAAGCGCGGCGTCCTCGAACCGGAGCGCCGGGGTGCCACCGGCTACCGGCTCAGCCCGGCCGTGCACCCCGTCTTCGACGAGGGCGACCGCCGCATCTTCGCCAGCCTCGAACCCGCCGACCTGGCCGACGGCTGGGCCATGGCGGTGTTCTCCGTACCGGAGTCCGAGCGCTCCCACCGCTACCAGCTGCGCACCCGGCTGACCTGGCTCGGCTTCGGCAACATAGCCCCGGGCGTGTGGCTGGCCCCGGGGCGGCTGCTCGAAGACGCCCGCGGCATGCTCGTACGGCTCGGCCTCAGCGAGTACGTGCACCTGTTCGCCGCCGACTACGCCGCCTTCAGCGACCTGGCGCAGACGGTGAGCGAGTGGTGGGACTTCCCGGCGATCCAGACGCAGTACGCGGCCTTCACCGACACCTACGCCCCCGTCGCCGAGCGCCTCGCGGCCGAGGGGGAGCCCGGCCCGGCGGAGGCGTTCCGCCACTACGTGCCGCTGCTCACGCAGTGGCGCCGCCTGCCGTACCTCGACCCGGGCCTGCCGACCGAACTCCTGCCGGCCGACTGGAACGCGGTGGCCGCCCGCCAGGTCTTCCAGCAGCTCCACGCGGTCCTGCTGGACCCGAGCCTGCACCACGTCCGGGAGGTCACGGGCCTGGAGGCGGACACCGCCTAGGGCAGCGGCGCGATGGTGTACTTCGGGTTGGGCGTCCAGTCGGGCGTCAGGCTGGGCCGCGGCGGGGCCGGCGGCGGGTGGGGGCCGCGGTTCGGGTTCTGCGGGTTCTGCGAGGCGCGCGGCGCGGCCGAGGCCTTCGGCCGGGCACCGGGGGTGGCCGCCGGGCCCGGGGCCTCGTCCGGCTCCGCGGAGGCGGCGGCGGGCGTGGCCGCAGGCGACGCATCAGTCGGCGAGGCCGTCGCCGGAGGGCTCGCGCTCGTACTCGGCGCCGGCGAACCGGACTTCTGCGGCGCAGAGGACGCGCCGCCGGAGCAGCCGCCGAGCAACAGGCCGCCCGCCAGCAGTGCGGTCACGGATATCGGCACTCTGCCGTGAGGGCGGACGCCCACCAGCCACCTCCTGGAACACGATCCGGTCAATGCGCGCAGAGCGTAACTCAGGCCTGCGCGGACGCTCCCGGCAGGATGATCGTGACCCCGCGCCCGGGCGCCGTGCCCATCGCGGCGAGGGCGGCCGGGGCCGCGTCCAGCGCGATCGTCGAGGTGACCAGCAGATCGGGCCGCAGCGCCCCGGACCGGACCAGTTCCATCATCGGCGGGTAGGCGTGGGCGGCCATGCCGTGGCTGCCGAGGATCTCCAACTCCCAGCCGATCACCCGTTCCATCGGCAGAACCGTCACCCCCGCGGCTGCCGGCAGCAGCCCCACCTGTACGTGCCGCCCCCGCCGGCGCAGCCCCGCCACCGACGCCGCCGCAGTCACCGGCGAGCCCAGGGCGTCCAGCGAGAGGTGCGCGCCGCCGCCCGTCAGCTCCCGTACGGCCTCGGCCGTGCCGCCCGCCCGCGCGTCCACGCAGTGCGCCGCCCCGAACCTCCGCGCCAGCTCCAGCGCTCCGGGAGCCGTGTCCACGGCGACCACCCGCGCCCCGGCCGCCACCGCGACCATCACCGCCGACAAGCCCACCCCGCCGCACCCGTGCACGGCGACCCACTCGCCCGGCGCCACCCGCCCCTGCGCGACCACGGCCCGGAACGCCGTCGCGAACCGGCAGCCGAGCCCGGCCGCCGTCACGTACGAGAGCTCCTCCGGCACGGCCACGAGATTGACGTCGGCATGGTCCAATGCCACGTACTGCGCGAACGACCCCCAGTGCGTGAACCCGGGCTGCGTCTGCCGCGCGCACACCTGCTGATCGCCGGCCGCGCAGTCGGCGCAGCTCCCGCAGGCGCAGACGAACGGCACGGTGGCCCGGTCCCCGGGCCGCCAGCCCACGACCCCGGAGCCCACCGCCTCCACCACGCCGGCGAGTTCGTGCCCGGGCACGTGCGGCAGCACGATGTCCGGATCGTGCCCCATCCACCCGTGCCAGTCGCTGCGGCACAGCCCGGTCGCCTCGACGCGCACCACGACCCCGCCCGGGGACGGAACCGGATCGGGCACCTCGAGGACCTCGGCCGGCTGCCCGTACTGCCCGAACACCACCGCGCGCATGGGAACCGCCCTCCACTCGACTGCCCGGCACGCTACCCCGCACCCGCCGTCGGCGTCAGGGAGCACCCGTACCGGCCCGCGCGAGGGCGACGACGCCCGCACAGATCAGCGCCACGCCCAGCAGCTGGGGGAGCACCCACCACCCCGCCCGCAGGTGCTCCTCGTACAGGACCACGCCCAGCGCGACGCTGATGCCCGCATCGCCCAGAGTCAGCGCGGGCTGCGAGGCGACCAGCGGCCCGCCCTGCATGGCGTGTTCGAGCAGCAGCAGGGCGCAGATGCCGGTCGCGCCGAAGGCGTAGGTCTGCCACGTGGTCAGGAACGCCTCGATGCCGCCCTCGGTCAGGACGTACACGGAGTGCTTCATCAGGGCGGCCGTCAGCGCGTAGCAGACGGCGGTGGCCGCACCGAGGCAGCCGGCCCGGGCGCGCCCCGGCGGCCTGCGCAACCCGGCCACCGTCAGGGCCGCGACGACCGCCGCGCACGCGGCGAGCGCCGGGATCCACCGGTCGATCGGCACGTGCGTCCGGTTCCCGGCGGGGGAGGCCGCGGCCAGCGCCACCCCGAGCCCGGCGACCACCCCCGCCACGGCCAGCCACAGGGCCCCGGGCAGCCGCCGCCGGGTCACCAGCGAGGCGATGAGCAGCGCGAGCGGCAGCTCCAGTACGAACAGCGGCTGTACGAGGACGAGCGCACCGGTGGCCAGCGCCGCGGCCTGCCCGACCCCGGCCGCGATCACGGCCAGGATCCCGGCGATCCACACGGGCCGCTTCAGCAGGTCGAGGACCAGACCGAACCGGAAGCCCTTGCTCTGCGGCACGGTCAGCGCGGCCCGCCGCTGGAGCACGGTGGCCAGCGCATTGCTGAGCGCCGCGAACAGCGCGAAGAGGACCGGCAGCACGACGCCCATCCGCCGATCCTCACGCCGCCCGCCGCACCCCCGCCCCGCCGACACGCCCCGCGGCGCGGATTGCCCCTGTCCGGTCCTCCGGTGACGGCGGTGACGGCGGTGACGGGATCAGCCGCGGGCGGCCCGGGCCAGGGCGAGCGCCGCCAGGGCCTGCGGGGCGCCGGCCTGGCCCCGGATGCCGGGGAAGGCGTTGACGTCCACGATCAGCGGGGTGCCGTCGCCGGTGTCGATGAGGTCGACCCCGTAGACGTCGAGCGCGAAGACCTCGCCGGTCCGGCGGACCAGGTCCGCCCAGCCGGGCGGGAGTTCGGCCAGGGCCAGCGGCCTGGTCGGACCCCGGCCCTGCGGTGCGAGCTCGGAGCGCCGCAGGGCGGCGAAGACCCGGTCCCCGATCGCCCACAGCTTGTGGTCCCAGCCGCTGTTGGGCGCGAACTCCTGGACCACGACCGGCTCCTGCGGCCAGGCGTCCGCCAGCTCGCGCAGCCGGGCGCTGTCGTCGACCCGGGCGACCAGGTCGTGCCTGCGGCTGTGCCGGCTCTTGACCACCAGCGGCGAGGCGCCGAGCGGCTCGCCCGCCGCCCAGGCCGCGAGGGAGCCGTACGTACGGGTCCCCGCGAACGGCAGACCGCCCCGCAGGGCCAGCTCCGCCATTTCCGTGCGGTCCTGGCAGAGCGTGGTCGCCGCCGCCGAGTTCAGCACCGGGGCCCCGCGACGCTCCAGCTCCCGCGCGAGGTCCAGCGCCCGCGGCGTGCGCGACTTCAGCAGGTAGACATCGGCCAGGTCGTCGGGGGCCTCGCCCACCGCACCCGGATCCAGCGACTCCACCCGGTGCCCGGCGGCTTCGAGCAGCGCCGTCGCGGCGGCCAGCAGCGGATGGCCGGGCTCCGGCGTGACCAGGCAGACCCTCACAGGGCGGCCTCGCCGGCCCGCGCGGACGCCTGCAGGGGAGGCGCCTGTACCGGGGACGCCGGCACTGCGGACGCCTGCACCGGCGACCCCTGCACCGGGATCGAGACGGGCAGTCCGTGCGGCGCGCGCGGCGGGCCCACGGTTGCCGCCGCGGCCGCCGGGCTGCCCGTCCGCGCCAGCCCCAGCACGGCCCGGGCCACCCGGGCCGCCGCGTCCGGGACCTGACGGAAGCTCGGGAAGTCGTTCACGTCCACCACCACGGGCCCGTCCGGACCGAGCAGCACGTCGACCCCGTACAGGTCGAGCCCGTAGACCGCCCCCACCTGCGCGGCGATCGCCGCGACCTCGGCCGACAGCGGTACGCGCCGCTCCCGCACCGCCGGATCCGGGTGCAGGGGCGAGCAGCGCTCGGTGGCGAACAGCTCCCCGCCGACCGCGTACACCTTGATGTCGGTGCCCGAGTTGGGCACGTACGGCTGGGCGATGAGCATGTGCTCGCCCGCCAGCCCGGGCAGGACCGCCTCGAGCTCCGCGGGCGAGGACACCAGGTGCACGGCCCGCCCGGAGCTGCCGTCCGCGGGCTTGACGACGAGCGGGTACTCCGCCGCCGGTATCTCCCGCAGCAGCTCGGGCTGCGCCACGGCGTACGTCGGGGGCATCGGAAGCCCCCGGGTCCTGCCGATGGCGGCGGCCAGCGCCTTGTCCCGCACGCCCCGGATCGAGCGGGCGTCGTTGACCGTGGTCATCCCGGCCGCGGCCGCGGCCTCGAGCAGGGTGAGCCCGGGCCCGCCCGACACCGTCTTGAGCACCCAGGCGTCGTGTGTGCCCGAGGCCACGACCTCGGTCATCCGCAGCAACGAGCCGCCCGGCCGCACCACGTCCACCTGGTGTCCCCATGCGGTGAGCTGCCGGATCACCTCGTTCGGCATGCCGTCGTGGCGGTAGTGCTCCTCCACCAGGAAGCAGAGCCTCATCGACCTTCCCCATATTCCCCGGACGTCCGCCGATCCCGTCCGGCGAGTTGTGACGTCACAGGATGCCATGGAGCGCAATGTGATGATCAGTCCGGATGGTGACAGGATCGGTGACAAGATCCACCGGGCCGCCGCCCGCCGGTCACTCCTGGTGCGTGAACGCCACCATCGCCGCCTCCCGCACCTCCGGCTCCGCGTGCCGCCTCAGCCCCCGCAGCACCGCACGCCACTGTGCCGGCCAGTCACAGCGCCTGCCCATGGCCGCGGTGAGCGCGACGGCGAACAGCCCCGGAACCAGGGCGTCGTCGTCCGCGAGCCCGCGTACGGCCTCCAGCACCACGGCGGGATCCCGGACCAGCTCGCCGTACCAGTTCCCCTCGCGCAGCGAGTTCGCCGTCGACGCGGCCAGCCCGGGCCGGCCCTCGTGGGCCGCCACGAGGGTGTCCAGGGCCGCCCGCAGCTCCGGCAGCTCCGCGCGCAGGTCGACCGAACGGCGCAGCAGCGACACCCGGACCGTGGCCAGGGCGGGTTCTCCGGCGAGCTGCCGCACCAGGGCCGCGCGCAGCTCCCGGTGTTCCGCCGAGACGATCTGGCACAGGAACCGGACCCGCTGGAGGGCCGGCAGGTCCCGTTCGGCCCCGGCCTCCGGGTCCGCACCGGACCGTACGACGGCCAACAGCTCGGCCACGGCACGGTGGAACTGGCTTCCGGGCTCGCCGCCGCCGACGGGGTGCGGCAGCCCCGAACCGGCGATCTTCTCCAGCGCGGTCGCCGCGGCCTTCCAACCGCGGTCCGGCGCGAGGTCGCAGACGGCCTGTCGCACGGGGTCCGCCGCCTCGGGCGCGTACGCGACCCAGTCCGGCAGCGCCGTGATCGCCTGAGCGGCCACGGACCGGTGGGGAGAGGCGGCGAGGAGCGCCACCAGCCGGGCGTAGTGCGGCCGGTGGCGCCGGTCCACCCGCAGCGTCGGGGTCTGCACGATCACGGCCCCCGCCTCGCGCGTTCCGCTCGCCGCGGCCGTCTCCAGCAGGGGCCAGACCTCCCCGGTCGACAGGAGCCCGATCGCAAGGCCCACCGCCGCGGTCACCACATCGGGGTGGCTGTCCTCGTCGCCCGTGATGCGCGCCAGCAGCGCCACGGCCCGCCGGGGTGGCAGGAACCGCACGGTCAGCCGGACCGCCTCCTTGCGGCTGGTCACCTTCACGCCCGCGGTCTTGCCCAACAGCCCGTCCAGCAGCTCCGCGAGCCGCGTCGGCGCGGTCGCGGCCGCGGCCCGCCCGGCGGCGTACACCGCGACGCGGGCATGGTCGTCACCCGCGTGCGCGAGCAGTTCGGGCAGCACCGCCGCCGGCTCCGCCGTCCGGGCCGAGGCGGCGAGCGCGGTCTCCGCGAGCAGCGTGTCCGCCGAGCGCGCGTGCCGCCGTACGAGCTCCAGCCCGTGGTCGGGGATCCGCGCCGCGAGGCGCAGGACTGCGGCCCGTTCGTACACCGCCCGGGACTCGTCGCCGACGGCGACCTCGGCCAGCCAGGCCGCCTCCTCCTGCTGGCGGGGCACCCACCGGCCCGCCTCGGCCAGCCGGGGGAGCGGCCGAACGGAGCCCTCGCGCAGGAACCGGCCGTACGGCGGGCGCGCGGCGAGTACGGAGTCCAGCAGATCGGTGCGGTGCGCCGACAGCACGTCCAGTACGGGCGACAGCGCGACCGCCGAAGGCTCCCGCTCCAGCAGCGCGGCCACCCGCTCGCCGCGCGTCCCCGGATCCGACAGCCAGACCCGGGCGAGCTGCGGGAACACCCCGTCGGTGCACCGCCGCAGAGCCTCGTCGAGCATCCGCTGGAGCTCCGGCATGCGGTGGCCGCGCTCTCCCAGGTGTTCCGCGAACGTGAGCAGCGGCTGATGCTCGCCCTGGGCCGCGCGTACGTCGAGCCAGGGGCGCAGGAGGTCGAAGACCTGCCGGGCCCGGCCGGGCGGCAGCACGGTCCCGTAGCCGCCGTGCACGAGGCGGCCGGTGCGGACGGTGAGCTCGTGGAGGGTGCGCAGCGCCCAGTCGAGCAGTACGGAAGGGGGCGCCGGGTCCTGCAGCACCGCGAACACCAGCTGCTGCAGGGCCCGGTGGGTCTCGGAGGAGCAGTCGCGGGCCTCGACGGCGTCCAGGGCGATCCGCTCCAGGGAGGCGACCGCCGTCCCGGCGGCGAGCAGCGGCACCGGCACCGCCGCCAGCGCCGTCAACGCGGCGGCGCGCACGGGATCGCGGTCGTTGCGCAGCCGCCCCGTCATCAGGTCGAGCACCTCGCCGAGGGCTTCGGCGTCGCACGCGTGCACCGCGTTCTCGACGAGCCGCGGCCAGGCCGCCCGGCGGATGTCGGCGTCGGACCGCCGTGTTGCGGCGAGGAGTTCGGGCCTGGCTTCGGCGACCGGAAGGTACGCCACCTCTTCGAGGAGCCGTTGGATCGGCCACGGCTTGCGGCGGCCGCGGTCCGCTTCGCGCCGAGCCTCCGCCTCGCGGCGCTCGCGGGGGAGCACGGCCAGGAGGCTGCGGTCGCTGGGCCCGCGCCGGGCGGAGGTGTGCGCGGTGGCCGTGTCGTGGAACTCCTCGCGCCGGCCCGGGGGCAGCGCCTTCAGCAGCGCGGCCAGGTGCCCGGACTGCGCCCAGCGGCGGCCGAGGGCGGGCAGGGACGGCGGATCGGCGCGGACGAGCTGTCGCAGGCGGGAGGGCGCAAGGAGGTACTCCTGGTACCCGCCCGCCCGCTCGGGCGCGGTCAGCCACCGTACGAACCGCTCCGCGTCGGCGGCGATCAGATGGCCGACCCCGCCCTCCAGAGGCTGCGGCAGCCGGCCCGGTCCGTACCGCTCCAGCAGCTCGAGCACGCGCTCCGGTGCGGCGGGCAGGGCCGCGGCCACGCCCGGCGCCCGGCGGTGCCACCAGCCGGTGCGCAGGCTCTCCGGCAGCTCCTCCAGTTCGGCCGCCGCCTGGTCCAGGACCGGGCCGGGATGGCAGCGGCCCAGCCGGACCCAGTGCGTGACGGCGTGGGCCAGCTCGGGCAGCAGGGCGGAGACGAACTCCGGCCCGCAGGCCGGGAGCAGGGAAGCGGCCTCGCCGTCGCCCCACTCGGCCCGCAGGACGGGCGTCAGCCGCTGCGCGAGCGCCCGCCGCGAGCCGCGGAACACGGCCAGCGACAGCTCCCGGCGGATCGCGGCGGAGGCGTCCTCGTACGCCGCCTCGATCGCCTGGTCCGGCACGGGCAGCGTGCGCACGGCCCGTAGGGCGAAGGACCGCACCACCGGGTCCGGGTCGGCCAGCCGCTGCGCCAGGTACTCGGTCTGCCGCCCCGCCAGTGCCGCCAGCGCGGCCAGCCGCCGCTCGTACCGGCCCCGGCCGGCCAGCTCGGCCAGCACGCCGGGCAGTTCGCCACTGCGGGCGAGGTCCCGGGCGGTGGTGGCGAGCAGCCGCAGCCGGTCGGCGTACGGGAGCGGATCGAGTGCGGCGAGCAGGTGTTCGACAGGGTGTGGCATGGGGGCCAGTGTGCCCAGCGGGGCCGCTGGGGAGATAGCGGATTTCGCGGTGCCCGCGTACGGCAGAGAGCCCGGGCAGCCGTCGTACGGCCGCCCGGGCTCTGGTGTGCGCCGCAGCGCGCCGGTTACACCGGCATGGGCACGGACACGAACCGCTTGCCCGATTCGTTCTCGACCACGACCTCCTTGACGTCGGTCGGGTCCACCGCCGCCGAGCCGTCCAGCGAGGCGCCCTTGCCCTCGCCGTTCTGGATGCCGACGACCCAGCTGCCCGCGGTCGTGCGCTTGCCGTCCTTCCCGACGACGATCAGCAGGCAGCGCTCCCCCGGCGGGATCCCCGCCACGGCCGCGTGCACCCGGACCCACTTGGCCGCCGGTGTGACCTGTACGGTCATCCGCGCATTGGTGCGCACGTCGGTCGCCGAGGCCACCTTCGTACCCGCCGGCGGCGGCGAAGGCTGTGCCGAGACCGACGGTGTGGGCGGCGGTGGCAGGGCCACCTGCGTGCCGTCCGCCGAGCCCAACTGCGCCCCGGCCCAGAACACGGCGGCCAGCGAGGCCGCCGCGGCCAGTCCTGTGATGCCCCATCGTCGGCGCCGCTCGCCCGACGCCTCGTTGCGCATCTGCCGCAGCGTGCGCTGGAGCAGCAGATCACCGCCCTGCGGCGGTCCGTCGAGGAAGGCCTCCGCAGGCACCTCGCCCAACGCCGCTTCCATCTCGCGCAACGCGGCCACCTCCTCACGGCATTGCACGCAGCCGCTCATGTGCTCTTCGACCCGGCGGACGTCCTCCGCCTCCAGGACGCCGAGAACGTACGGGCCGAGCAGTTCCTCCTCGTGCCGCTGCCGGTTCATGCCACCACCTCACGCAGTCCGGCGGGCTGCTGGGGCGGCCTGCCCATTCGATTGCCCTCCCTGGTACTGCCTTGTCGGAACACCTCGCGCAGTGCCTTGAGGGCGTAGTGCGCGCGGGATTTGACCGTGCCCGCCGGGATGCCGAGGCTGTCGGCCGCCTCGGCCACGCTGAGCTGGCGGTAGTACAACTCCTTCAGCACGTCCCGGTGCTCCGGGGACAGCTGGTCGAGCGCACCCAGCACGGTCATCGTGTCGACCACGGAATCGGCGTGGTCCAGCTCGACCGGGGGAGCGGCTGCGGCCCCGGAAACCTCCGCGGGGCGGGCGGCCTTGGCCCGGTAGCGGTCGGTGATGATGTTGCGGGCCACCGTCAGCAGCCAGCCGCGCACCGAACCCTTTCCGTTGACCAGGACCTCGGAATGCCGCCAGGCCCGGATCAGGGTCTCCTGGACGACGTCCTCGGCCGTGGCCCGGTCACCGGTCAGCCGGGTGGCGTAGGCGAGCAGGGCGTGGCCGTGCTCCTCGTAGACCGACCTGATCAATGCCTCGTCGGTCGAGCCCCGCCGCGTGCGGGGCCACAGTGGTCCGGCCATCTCACCCTCTCCGTCTTCCTCGCCCATCTGGTGCGGACAGAACACGCCTCCCGACGGGACCTGGTTCATGTGACCCCCGTCACTTCGACGGAGCGGCCCTCAGGTGCGGCAGCCGAGCCCCTCGTTGAGGCATTCGACGATCGCGGCCATCTGCTTGTCCGCCATGGCGTCCACGAACATCGCGTGGTCCGTCTTCGGGCTGTGCCGCTGCTCGGGGAAGGAGTCGACGGCGACCGGCACGCCCGGCGCCACCTCGTACGCGAGGGAGATGCGCAGCTGCGGCACGGCGAAGGTGCCCTGCGGGCAGACGCCGTTGGCCGCGGGGAAGCCCAGGTGCGAGCGGTGGCCCGGGCTGTCGGTGTCCAGTCCGTTCCAGCAGCTGGGGAAGACGAGCGTACGGGTGAGGCGTTCGCCGGCGGGGCAGCGCGGGTAGCGGGTGGTGAACCGGTCGGGGGAACCGGAACAGCCCCAGCGGGCGCGGACATCGGCGTCGCTCGCGGCGGTGTACGCGACCGCGTCGCCGGTCATCGCGCGCAGGAAGCGCGGCATCGGCACGACCTTGCCCACCGGACTGCCCCGGAACTCCACGGAGACCGCCGCCTCGGGCAGGATCTCGCCCGAGTTGCCGTGCCCGGCGGAGCCCTCGTGAGGGTGGCTGCCCGCCCGGTCCAGCCGGCGCAGGACGGGCCAGTAGTACGTGGACCGGTCGCCGCCGCGGCAGCTGGTCGCGGCGGCGGACAGGGAGGCATCGGTCGACATCGCGTCCGTGGACAGGTTCCCCACGTACGCGTGGGTGTGGTGGGCGCCCGAGCGCAGTCCCGGCGACACGACCAGGTTGTCCTCGTTGTAGTGGCGCTCCTCGTTGTGTCCGCAGTCCACCGTCACGGTGCCCGTCGAGGCGTCGGGCCCGGCCGACGGCTCGCGGGGGCCGGGACGTACGTCCTGTATGTCCACGTAGTCACGGGAGTTCATCCCGGAATGCGGCGTCCCGTCAGGGCTCGCCACCCGGGCAGCGCCCAGCACGGCGGCGGTCAGCCCGATGCCGAGCACCAGGCAGACGAGCAGTGTGAGCAGTCGGCGTTCGTTCCGCATGCGGGTCACGGTCGCCGCTGCGCGCCGCAGCGTCAACCTGCATCCGCATGTCGGCCGGCCGGTCGCCCGGGCGCTTGCCCGGTCGGCGGCGACCGCGCACAGTACCCGGCATGACACCCGCTGAGCTCCTGCACGCGTTCGCCCGCACCCGCGCCTCGCTCGACGGCGCCGAGGTGACCTTCTGGTGGTCCGGGGACGTCCACTCCTGGGCCCCCGACCAGCCCTATCGGCGCCTCTTCGGCTTCGAAGGCGTCAACGTCGCCCGCCTCGTCGAGGACCCGGAGACCGGCGGCTTCCAACTGCTCACCAGGGAGGCCGCGTTCTACCTGGATCCGCAGACCCGGGAGATCCTGGACACCTGGGAGGGCAAGCCGGTGATCCACATCTGGAACGATCCGGCCAATCTGCGGCTGCGGCCGTTCCCGGTCCCGCTGACCGAGCTCGGGGACCAGGTCTGCTTCAGCCTGGAGATCCCGCTCGCCTACCCCTCGCCGCTGCCGGTCGCCGAGTACCCGCTGAACTCCGCCGACGACACGTACAAGGCCCTGGAGCTCTTCCAGTTCTTCGCGCCGCGCTCGGTGCTGAGCACCGACGAGCCCGGCGTCCCGTGCACCATGTCCTGGATGCGGATGTCCCCGTGGCTCCCCTGGATGGAACGGGGCCAGAGCCCGGGCGGACTCACCTACCACTGCCGGGGCCGCAAGCTCGCCTCCTACGCCGAGGTGCC
Organism: Streptomyces sp. NBC_01296; assembly: GCF_035984415.1. Taxonomy (NCBI): domain Bacteria; kingdom Bacillati; phylum Actinomycetota; class Actinomycetes; order Kitasatosporales; family Streptomycetaceae; genus Streptomyces; species Streptomyces sp. NBC_01296. The sequence goes on from NZ_CP130720.1 coordinate 7,670,966, forward strand.
GGAACGCACCCGCGCCCACATCGCCGCCCACCACCCCGAGTACGCGCACGCCCCGGAGAAGTGGACCGAACCCAACGAGACCAGCTGGACCTACTTCCGCAGGCACCACGAACCGCAGCCGCAGCCGCAGCCGCAGCCGCGGCCCTGACCGGGCTCCGGCCCCGTACGGCGCAGCCCGGGATGCGGCCCGTGCCCGGTTCCGAAGATGATGGTCACGACCCGGCAGCGGGCTCGTACGCGCGCGTCGATCGGTCGATCGCATGTGCCGCCGACACCCGACGCCACCGCCGTCCCGTTCGCGGCCATGAGCGGCCTCAGCCCAACAGCGCGGGTGGAGGAGGAGTTGTGGCACCTCTGGCTCGGATTCCCTTGGACGGCGGGCGCGGTCTTCTGATCGAGGCCCGGGCCGGATCGGAGGCGTTGGAGGGGCCGGTGAAGGCCGGTCGCCTCAGCGACGCCATCCACGACCTGCCAAAGACGCTGCAAGAGGCTCTGGTTCCGATCACGGAGGCGGTCCGCGCCACGCTCGAGCAACTGCGCAAAGCGCAGCCCGACGAGATCGTCGTCGGATTCGGCGTGGACCTCGCCTTCGAGGCCGGGGCGGTGATCACCAAGACCGGCGCCGGCTGCCACTTGAACGTGACGGTCGCATGGAAGGCATCCGGCGCCGCCCGGCCGGGCCCGGACGGCAGCGCGGGCTGACCCGGGTGGACAGCGCTGCCGAGGGGCCGGATGCCACCGGGGGGTCGCAGAGCGACCACACGCCGGGAGCGGGACTCTCGCCCGCGGTGGCCCAGATCCTCGGCGCCGACGGGACGGTGGCCGGCGCGGGCTTCCTGGTGGCCAAGGACATCCTGGTCACCTGCGCGCACGTCGTCACCGGGGCCGGATCCGGGCCCGGCGGGAGCGTACGGCTGGTCTTCCCGCAGGCGGCCGGCGCGCCCCGGGTGGAGGGACAGGTCCTCGAGGAGCCGTGGCGGGCTCCGCAGGACGAGGACGTGGCCGTCGTCCGCCTGAGCAGGGCCCTGCCGGACGTGGAGCCGGTTGCGCTGGGCCCTGCCGCAGGCAGCGAGGGCCACAAGGTGCTCTCGTTCGGGTTCCCCGCCCAAGCCCCGCCGGGCGGGCACTGGGGCTACGGCGTGGCCGGCCCCTTGCTGGCGGCCGTCGAGGGCAGGAGCGAGCGCCTCCAGCTGACCGACGCCAACGACCTGACCACCGGGTTCAGCGGCGGGCCGATCCTCGACACCAAGACCGGCCTGGTCATCGGCATGCTCACCGAGATCACCGCCCCGGACGTGCACGAGCGGGGGCTGGGCATCGCCTACGTCACCCCCGTACGGGTCCTGCGCGGGGTCTGGCCCGATCTGGTGGAGCAGGACAGGTGCCCCTACCAGGGGCTGGAGCCGTTCAGCGCAGAGCAGGCCCGCTGGTTCGAGGGCCGGAAGGACGCCGTACGCCAGGTCATCGCGAGCCTCGCCCGGCACCGGCGGGTGACCCTGCTGCTCGGGCCCTCCGGTTCGGGCAAGTCCTCCTTGGTCGAAGCCGGCGTCCTGCCCGTGCTGGCCGACGGCGGACTGCCCGGCAGCGACCACTGGCTGCACGTCATCGCCCGGCCGCGGCAGAACCTGCTGCTCGAAATCGAGCGCGCCGGGCTGCCGGGGGCCGCCACCGCGGGGGTCGCCGCAGCCGTCACCCGCAGGCTCGAGGCCGAACCCGTCCACGAGCGCGTCGTCCTGGTCATCGACCAGTTCGAGGAACTGCTCGCCCCGTCCGGCAACGGCAGGCAGCACGCACACCGCCAGGCCGCGACGGACCAGATCGCCGAAGCGGTGAAGTCGCAGGCCGAGCTCAGCGTGATCCTGGTCATGCGCGACGACTTCTACCCCCAGCTGGCGGCCCTGGCCCGGATCGTGGAGGCGGCGATGCCGGGGCTCCTCAACGTACCGAGTGCGCTGAGCCAGGAAGACCTGCACGACATCATCACCAAGCCCGCCGAGGACCTGGGAGCCCATTTCGAGCACGGGCTGCCCGAGGAGATCATCAGCGACGTCCTGGACATCGCGCCCGAGGGCGCTGCGACCCGCGAGGCACCCGTCACCGCGCTGCCCCTACTGGAGCTGACGCTCAGCCAGCTCTGGCAGAGGCGCCGGGACGGATACCTCACGCACGAGGCGTACCGGCGCATCGGCGGAGTCAGGGGCAGCATGACCACGTGGTGCGAGACGGCCCTCAACCGGCTGCCCCCCGACCACCGGCTCATCGCGCAGCGGATCCTGACCTCCCTGGTGCGGCCGGCCGACCCCGCCCACCACATTCCCGCCATCCGCGCGCAGGTCCCCTTGCACGAACTGCGCGACCTGGCAGCCGACCCCCACGCCGGCCCCGACGCCGGCGAGGCCTTCGACGAGGTGCTGGACGCCCTCACCGGCTACCGCATCATCACCACGCACACGCCCCGCACTCCCGGCGGCGCCGACACACCTGCCGGCCCGCCGGTCGCCGAGCTGATCCACGACGCGCTCATCCAGGACTGGGGCACGCTGCGCGAGTGGGTCAGCCAGGACCACCGCTTCCAGGATTGGCTCGAGGGCACCCGCGAACGGCAGGAACGCTGGAAGAAGAGGAGCGATCCGGGGGACCTGCTCGGGGGAACAGCGCTCGCCGAAGGCCTGGAGTGGCAGCAGCAACGCCGTCTGCCGCGCGACATCTGGGACTTCCTCATGGCGAGCCAGCAGCGCCAGCTGGCCGTCATCCGGCGCAGCAAGATCACCATCGTGGTCCTCACCGCCCTGCTCGTCATGGCGCTCGTCGCCGTGGGCGTAGCCGTCCAGGAGTGGCGGGCGGCCGAGGTCCAACGCCGTACGGCCCTCTCCCGCGAGCTGGCCGCCCAGTCCGGCACGCTCATCACCGACAACCCCGACCTTGCCGCGCTGCTGGCCGTCAAGGCGTACCGCGCGAGGCGGACCCTCGAATCGATCAAGAGTCTGGACGTTGCCGCCGCCCTCCCGTTGCGGCGGCGCTTGTCCGACCACACGGGACCGGTGTGGTCGGTGGCGTTCAGCCCCGACGGGCACACACTCGCCACCGGCAGTACCGACAGGACGGTGCGGTTGTGGGATGTGGACGCGGGCACGAGCCGCCCCCCGCTGTCCGGCCACCGCGGCGTGGTGCGTTCGGTGGCGTTCAGCGCGGACGGTCGCACGCTCGCCACCGGCAGTGGCGACAGGACGGTGCGGTTGTGGGATGCGCAGACCGGTGCGCTGCGCAGAACGCTGTCCGGCCATACCGGCGCGGTGCGGTCGGTGGCGTTCGGCCGGGACGGCTCGCTCGCCAGCGGCGGTGAGGACGGGACGGTGCGGTTGTGGGACATGGCCACCGGTACGGCGCGTACGCTGCGCGGCCACACCGGACCGGTGGTCTCGGTCGCGTTCGGCCGGGACGGCACGCTCGCCAGCGGCGGTGAGGACGGCATGGTGCGGTTGTGGGACGTGGGCGCCGGTACGGCGCGTACGCTGTCCGGCCACACCGGACCGGTGGAGTCGGTGGCGTTCAGCCCCGACGGGCGCACTCTCGCGACGGGCAGCCTCGACGGCTCGCTGCGGTTCTGGGACGTGCGTGCAGGCACGAGCCGCCCCCCGCTGTCCGGCCACGGCGACGGCGTGTGGTCGGTGGCGTTCAGCCCGGACGGGCGCACTCTCGCCACGGGCAACTCCGACCGCACGGTGCGGTTGTGGGACGTGCGAACAGGCGCGAGCCGCCCCCCGCTGCTCGGCCACGGCGACGGGGTGTGGTCGGTGGCGTTCAGCGCGGACGGCACGCTCGCGAGCGGCGGTGACGACAAGACGGTGCGCCTGTGGGACACGGACACGGACATGAGCCGCCCCCCGCTGTCCGGTCATACCGGTCCGGTGTGGTCGGTCGCGTTCAGTCCGGACGGGAGCGAGCTCGCGACCGGCAGCGAAGACAAGACCGTGCGGTTGTGGGACGGGAAGTCCGGCAGCCTCCTCAGAACGCTGCCGGGCCTCGGCGCGCCGGTGCGGGCGGTGGCGTTCGGCCCGGACGGGCGCACCCTCGCCAGTGGCGGTGACGACAGGGCGGTGCGGTTGTGGGACCTGGACTCCGGCACGGCCCGCGCGCTGTCGGGCCATACCGGCGCGGTGCGCTCGGTGGCGTTCAGCAGGGACGGCACGCTCGCGAGCGGCAGTGACGACAAGACGGTGCGGTTGTGGGACGGGGAGTCCGGCAAGCTCCTCAGAACGCTGTCCGTCCGCACCGGCAAGCCGGTGCGCTCGGTGGCGTTCCGCCCCGACGGGCACATCGTTGCCACCGGCAGCACCGACGGCTCGGTGCGGTTGTGGGATGCGCAGACCGGCAAGCTCCTCAGGACGTTGTCCGGCCACACCGACGAGGTGGGCTCGGTGGCGTTCAGCCCCGATGGCCGCACCCTGGCCACGGGCAGCCTCGACGGCACCGTGAAGTTGTGGGACGGGAACACCGGCGGGCATCTCGGCACCCTGCCGCGCTCCACGTACCCGGTGCATGCGGTGGCGTTCAGCAAGGACGGGCAAACGCTCGCCACCGGCGGCGACGACTCGGACGTGTGGTTGTGGCACGTGGCCACGCGCAAGGTCCGCAGCAGGCTGTCCGGCCACACCGCCGTGGTGGGCTCGGTGATGTTCAGCTCCGGCACCCTCGCCAGTGGCAGCAAGGACGGAACGGTGCGGTTGTGGGTCGTCCGCGATCCCGACGCGTCGATCGAGGAGATCTGCCGGTCCGTCAACCGGGTCCTCACCGAAGACGAGCGCAAGTCGGTCGGCAGCGTGTGCCCGACCCGCTGAGGCCGCGCCGCGGCGCACAGGACCTCGAGCGAACGCAGCCCTGCACGGCCTGACCCGTGACCCGGGACAGGCAGTGCTGCGCTGTGGACAGGAGTATCGCCCGAGTTCGGGCTGACATGTTCGGCTTTGCCCCATCCCCGCTCTGCGGCTGCTGCCGGAGGCCGCCTCGAGGTGTGGTCGGCCCGCGCCGTACGGGCACCCCCGCGGGAGGGTCCTGAGGGGCGGGAGATAGGGTCCCCGGGAGGTGTAGGGGGGCGTCAGGGGGGTGGACAAGGGTTTTCCCGGTATCGGGTTCATCCTCGCGTTGCCTACTGTCTGCCCACCGGCGATCTCTCCCACCCCGAACGGACCCCGCGCCAACCCCACATGGTGTGAAGCCGTACGGCCGGGGAGATCGCCCGCACCGCCGTTGCCCCTGCCCCGCCGAAGCGGCCGGGGCAACGCGGCGAGCAGCGGTGGCCGGGACGGGCGTGACCAACCCGTCCCCGGCCCCGTAGCCGCCGGTTCACCTCCCACACAGCTCCAACCGCCCGCTCCGGCTTGCCCGGAAACGGCCCGCGAAGGGAACACCGTGCACGCAACGAGACGCAGGCTCATATCCGTGGTGGCGATGTCCGTCACCCTGCTCGCCGGCTCCGCCACCGCTTCCGTGGCCCTGGCCGGTGCGGAGCCCGCGCCGGCCCCGGCCGCCTCCACCCTCCCGGCCGCGGGCGCGCCCGCTTCCGCCGCCGCCGCGCCGGTGCAGAACCTGATCGTCGGCTACAAGTCCTCGGCCACCGAGGCCAGTTCCAACAAGGCCGCGGCCGACGACGCCACCGCCAAGGGCAAGAAGGCCGGCAACAAGAAGGCGAAGTTCGACCGCCGCCTCGGCACCGGTGCCGCCCTCGTCAACCTCGGCGGCTCCGTCGCCCCCGCCGCGGCGGCCGACGTGATGGCCCAGTTCCGTGCCGACCCGGACGTCGCGTACGTGGAGGTGGACTCCCGCGCCTACGCGATGGCCACCCCGAACGACACCGAGTACGCCAAGCAGTGGGACCTCTTCGAGCCCACCGCCGGCATGAACGTTCCGGCAGCCTGGGACAAGACCACCGGCTCCGGCGTGACCGTCGCCGTGATCGACACCGGCTACGTGGCCCACTCCGACGTGGCCCCGAACATCGTCGCCGGCTACGACTTCATCTCCGACGCCACCGCCGCCCGCGACGGCAACGGCCGCGACAACAACCCGGCCGACCAGGGCGACTGGAGCGCGGCCGGCGAGTGCGGCACCGGCTCCACGGCCAGCGGCTCCTCCTGGCACGGCACCCACGTCGCGGGCACCATCGCCGCCGCCACCAACAACGCCAAGGGCGTCGCGGGCATCGCGTACAACGCGAAGATCCAGCCCGTCCGCGTGCTGGGCAAGTGCGGCGGCACCACCTCCGACATCGTCGACGCCATCACCTGGGCGTCCGGCGGCACCGTCGCGGGCATCCCGGCGAACGCCACCCCCGCCAAGGTCATCAACATGAGCCTCGGCGGCTCCGGCGCCTGCACCACCACCTACCAGAACGCCATCAACGCGGCCGTCGCCCGTGGCACCACGGTCGTGGTCGCCGCCGGCAACAGCAACGCGGACGCGGCCGGCTTCTCGCCCGCCAGCTGCAACAACGTGGTCTCCGTGGCCGCCACCAACCGCACCGGCGACCGCTCGTTCTACTCCAACTACGGCAGCAAGGTCGACGTCTCCGCCCCGGGCGGTGAGACCCGCCGCGCCACCGACACGCCCGGCACCGTCACCACCCCCGAGAACGGCATCCTCTCCACGCTGAACGACGGCGCCACCACCCCCGGCTCGGAGATCTACAAGCCCTACCAGGGCACCAGCATGGCCGCCCCGCACATCGCGGGCCTCGCCGCGCTCGTCGTCGCCGCCAAGCCCTCGCTGACCCCGGCCCAGGTCGAGGCGGCCATCAAGGCCAACGCCCGCCCGCTCGCCGGCACCTGCACCGGCGGCTGCGGCGCCGGTCTCGCCGACGCGGCCGCCACCGTCAACGCCGTGACCTCGGCGCCCGCCACGGGCTTCGAGAACACCACGAACGTGAACATCCTCGACAACACCACCGTCGAGAGCCCGATCACGGTCAGCGGAGTCGCGGGCAACGCCCCGGCCGCGCTGAAGGTCAACGTCGACATCAAGCACACCTACATCGGCGACCTGAAGGTCGACCTGGTCGCCCCGGACGGCAGCGTCTACACGCTGTCCAACCGCGCCGGCGGCGGCACCGACAACATCAACCAGCAGTACACCGTGAACGCCTCCTCGGAGGTCGCGAACGGCATCTGGAAGCTCCGCGTCAACGACAACGCCGGCGGCGACACCGGCTTCATCGACGCCTGGAGCCTCGGCTTCTGAAAGCCCGATAGTACGGACCTTTGAGCCCGCGGACCTGCTGATACACCTCGTATCGGCAGGTCCGCAGCCGTTTCCTGACAGCTGACTGAATTCTGCGTCACAATCCGTGTCCACCCGGCATCCGACCTCGTATTGTCGCCTCTCACAGGAGAGGCACAGAGTGGGGACCGAGAGGCTGGTGGCTGTGCGTGGTGGCGGCGACGGGGAACGCTGACACGACCGTCGGACACGGTGAACTGATCAAGGCGGTCGAACGCGCGCTGACCGCGCACGGGCGGGCGCTCCTCACCGGACCCGCCGGCGCGGGCAAGACCGAGGTGGCGGGCGCCGTCGCGGCCGCGGCCGCGACCCGCCACGAGACCGTGCTCCGCCTCGCCCCCGAGGCCGCCGACCAGTGGATACCGGAGGCCTCCGCCGCAGCCCTCCTCGCCTCCGTCCCGTGCGCCGCGCTCGAACGGCTCTCCGGACCCCAGCGCACCGCCATCGCCCTCCTGCGCCGCGAGGCCGACGCACCCCGGGCCGGCCGCGACCACGTCGCGCTGCGCCTCGCCGTCGTCGAGGTGCTCCGCACCCTCGCCGCCCGCACCCCCGTCCTGCTCGTCCTCGACAACGCCCAGTGGCTGGACGCGGAAAGCACCGATCTGCTCCGCTTCGCCCTGCGCCTGACCCCGCCCCGCGTACGGGTCCTCGTGGCCGAGTGCGTCCAGGGCGGCGCCCCCGTCGGCGGCCCCCTGTGCGGCCCCGGCACCCCCGAGATCCGGGTCCCCCCGCTCGGCGCCGACGAGGTGGCCGAACTCCTCGCCCGCCACGGCCTGCCCGCCCGGCTCGCCGGCCGCATCCACCAGGCCAGCGGCGGAAACCCCCGCCTCGCCCTCGCCCTCGGCCACTCCCTCGCCGAGGCCGCCGAGGCCCGCGACGCCAGCGCCCACCACGCCGACCCCCTGCCCCTGTCCGGCCAGGCCCGCGAGGTCGCCCGCCGGCTCCTCGCCGGAGCCCCGGCCCGCGCCCGCCGCACCCTGCTGCTCGCCGCCCTCGCGGCCCGCCCGACGACCGCCCTGCTGCGCCGGGCCGGCCGGCCCGACGCCGAGGCCGAGCTCGCCGAGGCGGAACGGGCCGCGCTGGTCTGCGTGGGGGAGGACGGCGCGGTCGCGTTCACCGCAGGCGCCCTGCCGATGGCCCTGGCCGCCGACGCCGGCTGGCCCGAACGCGCCGCCGGACACGCCGCTCTCGCCGCCGCCGTCGACGACCCCGTCCAGGCCGTACGGCACCGGGCGCTGGCCGTGGACACCCCCGACGAATGGCTCGCCGCCGAGATCACCGAGGCCGCCGCGGCCTGCCGGAGACGAGGCAAGCGCGCCCTGGCCGCCGAACTCGGCCTGCTCGCGGCCGAACGTACGCCGACCAACCGGCCCGGGGACGAACTGGCCCGCCTCGTCGCCGCCGCCGAGGACGCCGGCTGGGCCGGCCGCGCCGATCTCGCACGCCGCGCCACCCGCGCCGTACTGGCCCGCGACGCCTCGCCCGCCGACCGGGTACGCGCCCGCCTCGCCGTGATCGACGCCGCGGGGCAGGCCCTCGCCGCCCTCGACGAGACCTTCGCGTACGCCATGGACGACGCCGCGGGCGACCCCGCCCTCCAGGCGGCCGTGCAGCTGCGGATCGCCACGAAGTACAACCTCAGCGACGGCGACCCCGTCCGCTCCCGCGACGCCGCGGCCGAGGCCGGCCGCCTCGCCGCCCGCGGCGGCGACCAGGTCGCCGAGGCCATGGCGCTGACCGTACGGGCCCGCATGGGCCGCATCCTCGGGGACCCGGACGCCGAGGACATCCTGGCCGAGGCCCTGGCCCTGCCCGCCCCCGAGGTGCCGCTCGGCATGCGCAACGCGCCGCAGTACCTCGCCGTCCGCCACGCCCTCTTCGACGACCGCCTCGCCGACGCCCGGCGCCAGCTGCTCGTCCTGCTGCCCGCCGTCCGGCGCACCGGATCCGCGGAGGACGTCTTCGAGGTGCTGCGCAGCCTCACCGAGGTCGAACTGCGGCGCGGCCGGTGCACGATCGCGTCCGCGCACGCCCGCCGCGCCCTGGACCTGACCATCGAGGCGGGCCTCTCGCCGGGCCCCGCCTGGTACGCCGCCGCGATGGCCGAGGCCATGGGCGGCAGCTTCGCGCGCGCCGCCGGATACGCCCGGCGCGGCATCCAGGCCTCCGAGGAGGAGCACGACCAGGTGTTCCTCTCGCGCAGCCTGTACGCACTCGGCCTGACCGAGCTGGCGACGGGGGAGGCCGCGAAGGCCGTGGCCACCCTGCGCCGGGTGGCCGGACTGGAGGCGGCCCAGCAGGTCGTCGACCCCTCGATCCTGCGCTGGCACGGAGAGCTGGCCGAGGCCCTGGTGGCCGCGGACGCGCCCGACGAGGCCGCGGAACTGCTCGGCGCCGTCCGTACGGTCGCCCTCGGTCTGGGGCGCACCACGGTGGTGGCCGCACTCGACCGGGCCCGCGGGCTGTGCCTGTCCGCACACGGCGACGCCGAGGCCGCCGTGCACCTGCTGCAGGCCACGGCCGACCGGTTCGGCGCGCTCCAGCTCCCGGTGGAGCGCGGCCGTACGCTGCTCGCCCTGGCCCGGGTGGAACGGCGCCGCCGCAGGCGCGCCCCGGCCCGCGCCGCGTTGCGGGCGGCGGCCGAGGTGTTCGCCGCGGCCGGCGCGAAGCCCTGGGCGGAACTCGCCGCCGAGCACCGGGAACCGGCGCCCGGCGGGGGCGGTACGGCCATGGCCCTGGCCGCCCTGACGGAGGCGGAGACCCGGCTCGCCCTGCTCGTCGCCGAGGGCGCCAGCAACCAGGAGGCGGCCGCGAAGCTCTTCGTCAGCGTCAAGACGGTCGAGGCCCGGCTGACCCGGATCTACCAGAAGCTCGACGTACGCTCCCGAGCCCAGCTGGCCACCGCCCTGCGCACCCGCTGAGGGGCGCAGGGCGGTGGCCCGACGAGTCAGCAGCCGAGGTTGTTGCCCGGCGTCACGCCCAGGATCTGCGTGAAGCTCTGGTACGCGTTGATCCGGCTCTGGACCTGGGCGGGGTTGCCGCCGTTGCACTCGAGGGAGCCGTTGATGGAGCGGATCGTCTCGCCGAAGCCGGCTCCGCCCACCATGGCGGCGTGGGCGGTCATCGTGCCCGGGCCGTTCTGGGTGTTCCAGTACCACAAGGCCGTCTTCATGGCGACGGCCGGATCCTGCTCCACGAGGTAGGGGTTGGCGAGCAGGTTGATGCCGAGCGCGTCGCCGGCCGCCTTGTAGTTGAAGTTCCAGCTGAGCTGGATCGGTCCGCGGCCGTAGTAGGCGGCCTGTCCGGCGGGACAGCCGTAGGGCTGGCTCGCGTCGCAGTAGTGGGGGTAGTTGGCGGTGTTCTGCTCGACGATGTACACCAGCCCGCCCGTCTCGTGCGAGACGTTCGCCAGGAAGGCGGCCGCCTCGCGCCGCTTGACGGTGTCGTCACCGGTGTTGGCGAAGGCGGGGTACGCCGACAGGGCCGAGACGAGGCCGTTGTACGTGTAGAAGGAATTCCGGTTCGGGAACATCTGGTTGAACTGGGCCTCGGAGACGACGAATCCGGACGGGTTGCCGGGGTTCGGGTCCTGGCCGCCGCCACCGCCGCAGGTGCCGAGGTCGGACCAGACGCCCCACTGTCCGGTGGTGCCGGGCGTCTCGCCCTGGGTCCACCACTTGGCCTGCCAGTTGTGCCCGCTGTAGGAGGCGCCCATGCCGTTGGTGTAGACGGCGGACGAGGCCCACGGGGTGACGCAGGCCGCGGCCGCGGAGGCGGAGGAGGTGGGGAGGACGACCGCGAGGCCGGCGGTGGCGGCAGCGGCTGCGGCCAGGGCGAGGGCGCGGCGGCGAAGCGCACGTATCACGTAACTGCTCCTTCAGTGGGGGGAGTTGCCGTGGGGGGCAAGTACCGCCACTGAAGCGAACTGGTCTGGACCTGTCAAGGTCTAGACCAGCTTTTATCGCTTTCGGGCAAACGGGCAGCGCCGGGCAAACGGGCAGGGCCCGTACGCGCCATCGCGCGCACGGGCCCTGCCGGTCGTCGAGGGGCGACTAGCTGAAGGCGGCGCCGTTGCCCGAGAGGACCGGGATGTTGTCCAGGATGTGCGAGAGCGGCTCGTCGCCCTTGGCCTGGGTGGAGTTCTCGGTGCACTGCTGGTTCATCGGGTTGTGCAGGACGTTGATGTCCTGGACGCCGATGTTGGCGAGGACCGCCACCAGGGACTGGGCGTTGACCTTGGCCGGCAGGCCGACGCAGAGCTTGTTGAGGGAGCCCTGGACCAGGCTGAGCTGCGGGCTCATCGCGCCCTCGGTCTGCTGGTTGCCGTAGATCTGCGAGGCCTCGTTGCCGTTGATCGTGGTGACGCCGTTGTCGTTGCCGATCGCCATCGCCGGGGCGGCTACCGCGGCGCCGAGGCCCAGCACGGAGGCGGTGACCGCAGTGGTGGCCATGATCTTCTTGAGCATGAGGAGGTTTCCTTCTGTCGCACTGTTGCATTGGGATGGCTGCCCCCGGCGGGACGAGCTGATCAACTGCCGTCGGCGGGGTTGGTTATTGCCTGTCACCCGAGTGGCCCAGTGCGCAAAGGGGGCCGCCTCCGGCTCTGTGAGCTGGAGGCGGCCCCCTTGTCCGACATCTTCAGGGCATCGCCGTGGAGACCGCGGTAGGTCAGCCCGTCTTGCGGCGGGTCTTCTTGTTCTTGCCGCCGGCGCCACCGCTGGCGCCCTGGATCTTCGCCCGGCTCTGGTGAGCCTGCTGTGCATGGGCACTGCGGGCGTTGCGGTCAAGGGCCTCCCGGAACTTGCGCTTGGCCTCTTCGGCCGCCGATTCGCCCTGCGGGGTGTCCGACTCTTCTGCCATGTTGTCCTCCTGGGTTGACCTGAAGCCGTTTCAGTCTGTCACCCCCCGTCCCCCCTGACCAGCGGGTTCGGTTCCCAGGGCCGAGTCGGGCCGCCTGGCGCGGGTCAGGAGAGGGTGGTGGGGCGGGCCCAGGCCTCCAGCTCGCCGAAGGCCGCGACGAAGGACGGCAGCATCGGCTTCAGCCGCTCCTTGTCGAGCACGACCAGCCCGTCGGTGTGCGCACCGCCGTCGACGTGGACATATCGGTGCAGCGGCGCGCCCGGCGGCGGTGACCATCCGGTCGTACACGTCACCGAACGTGGCCGGCGGGGTCAGCGCGTCGAGCGTGCCCTGGATGCTGATCAGCGGGCGCTGGATCTTCCCGGTCAGGGAGACCCGCTCGACCGCCCGGTGCACCGACTCCGGGCGCGAGGCGTAGTCGTAGTCCGTGTCGCAGCCGGGACCGGTTCCCGCCGGGCAGAGCGGGGTGCCGCCCTGCCCGGCGCCGTCGTAGCCGGGGTCGAGCTCCTCGCGGACCACGCGCTGGAGGAGGTCCCACTGGTGGGTGTAGTGGTAGCCCCACTGCTTTTCGGAGTCCGCCGGGTAGCCGGCCGCGACGATGACGACGAGTACGTCACCCGGGCGCTGAAGGCCGGCGCGGTCGGCTACCTCCTGAAGAACCTGCCCGCCGCCGAGCTGGCCCGGGCCGTACGCCTCGCCCAGCGGGGGTCGCCCAGTTCGACCAGACGGTCGTCGCCAACCTGGCGGCCGGGCTCCCGTCCCCCGAGCTGCTCACGCCCCGGGAGACGGAAGTGCTCCGCCCCATCTCGGCCGGGGCCACGAACAAGGAGATCGCCTCCCGCCTCTACCTCGGCGAGGGCACCGTCAAGAACCACATCTCCCGCGTCCTGAGCCGGCTGGGCCTGCGCGACCGTACCCAGGCCGCCCTCCACGCCCGGGACAACGGCCTCATCTGACCCGGACCGGCAGGGGGCGGCACACGAAGTCCCGGGCCTCGCGGGGAGACCCGGGACTTCGCTGGTGCACTTCGCTTGACCGCCGTGTTCAACGACGGAGTGCGCCAGAGGTCACCCGCCGTTGCGGGGCTGCACCGCGCGCCGCTGGTGCACCCGCAGTTGCAGGGTGGCGAGGTCCAGCAGCGGGGTGGGCACGGCGAGCGCGCGGGCCCGGGCGACCAGGTCGCCGAAGACGTGCTCCACCTCCGTGGGACGCCCGGCGGCCAGGTCCCGGTACATCGACGGCGTGAGCGGGGAGCCGGGCGTGGTCACCGTCCGGGTGGTGAAGGCGAGTTCGGCCTCCGGTACGGGATGGCCCGCGGCGGCGGAGACGGCCGCGGCCTCCGCGAGTACGGCCGGCCCGAGACCGGCGCCGCCGGGAACGGCGGCGACCTCGCCGACGGAGCCGCGCGCCAGGCAGGTGACGGCCGCGAGGGTGGTGATGAAGACCCACTTGTGCCACATCGCGGCGACGACGTCCGGGGTCTCGGGGCTGTCGATGCCCGCCCCGGTCAGCAGGGCGCGTACGGCGTCCACGCGGGCGGAGGCCCGGCCGTCGAGTTCACCGGTGAGCAGCGTGGACGGCGGGGCCATGCGCACGATGTCGCCGTGCTCGTTCATGGTGGTGACCACCTTGGCCACGCCACCGAGGACCGGCGCGCCACCGAAGTGGCCTATGAGGTGGTCGAGATGGGCCATGCCGTTGAGCAGCGGCAGGATCGCGGTCCGCGGGCCGACCGCGGGGGCCAGGTCCTTCGCCGCGCGGTCGAGCGCCGTGGACTTCACCGAGAGCAGGACGAGGTCGTACGGGTGCGACAGCGCGTCGGCGGTCACCAACTGCGGGGTGAGGGTGAGGTCTTCGCCGAGGCCCGTGACCCGCAGCCCGCGCTCGCGCAGCGCGGCCGCACGCTCAGGGCGGACCAGGAAGGTGACGTCCTGCCCGGCATCGGCGAGGCGGGCGCCGAACCAGCCGCCTGCGGCGCCCGCGCCGACTGTCAGGATTCTCATACGGGAGAGCCTTTCGTGAGGGGCAGCGGCTGCAGGAGCCGGTGCGGTCGGTGCAGGGCCGCGGTGACGGGATCGTCATCGGCGGACGGCGGCGGCAGTCCGGGCCCGGGCGCCACGAGCAGGTCGGCGACCTCGACGGGTGCGTGGCAGCCGGTGCAGCGCCCCTCGACGGCCACCGGGGCGTCGTCGGCGGCGTGCAGGAAGACCCGGCGCGGCCCGCCGGGTGCGGGCCGGTGCTCCTCGCCCCAGAGGGACAGCGCACGGACGGCCGGCCAGAGGCGGACCCCCTTGTCCGTGAGGGCGTACACCTCGCGCCGGCCGTCCCCGGGTACGCGGGCCAGCACCCCGGCCCCGGTGAGACCGGCGAGCCGGTCGGTGAGGACCGCGCGCGGGATGCCGAGGTGGGCGGCGAAGTCACCGAACCGCCGGACTCCGAAGAAGGCGTCCCGCACGATCAGCAGGGTCCACCGCTCGCCGACGACCTCCATGGCGCGGGAGAGCGAGCAGGACTGGCCGCGGTAGTCGCGGGGGAGCGTCATGGGCCCACCGTAGCAAATCAGTTCGGTGACCGAACTGATCCTCAGATCGTGAAGGGCTTCTGGCCGAGGAACTGCGTGTCGGGGCTGCCCGTCGTGAAGAAGTTCGGGATCTGCGTGCGGGGCATGCGCTTCTTGATGTCGCGGTGGAAGGTCTCGTAGTCGCCGCTGAAGTCCCCGCCGTTCCAGACCTTGAGCAGGGTCTCGGTGAACTTGCCGTTGACGCTGCCGTCCAGGGCGACCTGGTCGTCCTGGCAGGCGGAGATGAGCACGACGCCGGGTTCCCCGCCGTTGCCGTTCGTACCCCTCAGCTCGCGCTGGAGGCCCTGGAAGAACGCCTTGTCCCGCTCGAAGATCTGCTGCTGCTTCAGCACCGGCATGAGGCGGACCGCATCCCCCGGGGCCGGGGTGTCGATCAGTTCGGTGGCGGTGCCGCTGTGGCAGCAGTCGAGGAAGGTGATGATCCGGACGTCCTTGTGGAACCGCTGGAACTCCCGGTGCAGCTCGTCGTCGAGGAACTGGCGGTCGAAGAACACGAGCGTCTCGTCGAGCTCGTCCGGCTCGTCGCCCTCGCTGTCGGGCATCTGGCCGCCGTGGCCCGAGTAGGTCAGGAGCAGGATGTCCCCGTCCCCGAGCTTCCCGGCCGCCTTGCGCAGTGCGGCGGTGACGGTGTCGACGGTGGCTTCCTTCGTCAGGATCACGGTGTCGTCGAACCCGGCGCCGCGGGCCAGTTCGGCCATGTCGCGGGCGTCGTTCTCGCACGCCATGAGCTGTCCGTCCCAGCCGTCGTACTTGCGGGGGTCGACGTTGTTGAGTCCTACGTGGATGGACACGCCTGCGGGCATGAGGTCCTCCTCGGGTGGGGTGGGCACGGTGGCGCCGGATGGGGCGACACCTCGGGCATGGGTTCCGCGGCAGAGGGTCCGCCGAACCGCGCGGCGCGCAGCGACGCCCGATCGGGCGCGGCGGCCGGAGCAACGCGCGCGACGCCTGCAGCCCGCCGGTCGACCGGCGGTCGCTCCGCGACCGGCCGCCTTGCCACACAACAGACCGGGTGAAACCATGACAGATAGCAATCAAATCCGTCTGCCGCCCGTCAAGGGTGGCCGGGTAGGTGCGGTATGCCGCTCACCGAAACGGAATGGGGCCTCGTCACCAAGTGGGTGTCCGAATACTTCCTCGACACTCCGGACCCGCACGACAGGCTCGCCCAGAACGGGTTCCCCCCGGAATTCATCGGCGGTCTCGCGCTGACCAACAAGAGCGGGGAGAACGCCGTCACGCTGGTCCGCGCCTCGCGGAAGGACATCGCGGCGCAGCTCCGCCTGCTCGACGTCCTGGTCAGCCTCGACCAGCTGAGCTCCCTGCCGGCCGGCACGGAGGCCGACAGGTTCCGGGCCAGGCTGCTCGAGGACGCGAACGTGCACGCTTCCGCCCCGGACTACTTGCTCGCCGGCGTGCTCAAGAACGGCACCGAGGTGTTCATCGACCGCGCCGACCTGCGGGCACGCCTGCGGGAATTCATCACCGACCCCGAGATGACCGTGCTGGTGGTCGACGGCGAGGCCGACAGCGGGCGCTCGTACACCTACAGCCTGATCCGGTACCTCGGCCAGCACTGCGGATTCCGCCCGGTGCGGGTGACGCTGTCGCGCGCCTCGACCGCCGCCCAGCTGATCCGGCGGCTGGCCGAGTTCGTCGGGGACCACGACCCCGGCATCTCGCCGTTGAACACGACACAGTTGAACGATCCACTGTCGTGGGTCGACGACGCCGTCCACCGGATCGTCAGCCGCGCCACGGCCGCGGACGAGCGGTTCTGGCTCGTCCTCGACGAGTGCGACAAGCTCGACCCCAACTCCGACGTCTGGGACTGCATCGGCCGGCTGGCCCTCGCCGTCTACGAGTACGCGCCCGTGCAGGAGGAGACCGTGCCCCGGCTCGTACTGCTGGGGTACGGGCCGACGATGCGCCAGCTGCCCTACGACGTCCGCAACAACGTGTACCGGGACACGGCGCGGGTCGCCGGTCCCGACGATCTGCACGCCTTCTTCCGGACCTTCTTCGCCCAGACGCCCGCATCGGGGGACACGGCCGAGCCGCGGGACGCGGCCGGGATCGAGGCACTGACCGACGTGGCCGTGGCGACGGTCCTCGAAGCGGCGCAGCTGCCGGGGGACGACAGCTACATGCGGAAGATGTGCACGGCGGCCGAACTGACCGTACGCCTCTACCTCTCGCCGGGGTCCGGCGAGGACTTCGCCGCCCGGCTGCACGGGGAGCTGCTCGCCGCGCAGCACGAGCCCGAGCCCGCCGTCCCGGACCGCCGCAGGGCGTACCGGGAGGCCGCAAGCCTGCTCTCCGGGTTCGAACCCACGCAGCTGCGGCTGCCCGGCGAGGGGGAGAGCAGCGGCCGGGCGCCGCTGGAACTCGTCCACGACTGCACGACCCTCGGCACGCAGCCCCGGGCCGGCTGGGTCCTCAAGCAGGAGGTCCGCGAGGCGGCACTGCGCGGCATGGCCGGCCCGGAGGCCGCACGCCTCGGCCTGGAGGCCAACCTCGGCCAGGTGCCCGAGGGCCCCGGACCGGAGCGGTTCGCGCTCGCCTACCTCTCCGGTGCGCCGCCGGCCCTCGGCGAGCAGGATGTCGAGGGGCTCGCCGACATCCTCCAGGCGGTGCTGTGGCTCGTGCAGATCCCGCACACGAGCGGGATACCGGACCCCGAGCACGTCCAGCAGCTGCTGGAGCGCGCCCGACTGCGCCAGCCGCTCGAACGCCTGGTCAGAGGCAGGTTCTGCGGGCGCGCCGCCGAGCTGGACGAGCTGCGGGCGTACGTCGGGCTGCCCCCGGCCTCCGAGCCCGCGGCCCCGCCCCCGGGCGGCGCCGACTCCGCCGACGGCTCCGTCCGCGAACCCGTCAGGGAACTCGTCAAGGATCCCCCCCTGCTCATCCACGGGCTGGGCGGCATGGGGAAGAGCACCCTGCTCGCCAGGTTCCTGATCGACCTCCCCGCGGACTTCCCCTTCGCCTATGTCGACTTCGAGCGGCCCACGCTCTCGGTCCACGAGCCGGTCACCCTGGTCGCCGACATCGCCCGGCAGCTCGGCATCCAGTACCCCGAGCACCGCGACGCGTTCGACGCACTGGCCGGCGAGTGCGAGGAGACCGCCCGCACCCAGCGGGAGGAGCAGAACACCGTCGACGAGATGTACCGGCTCTCCACCACCCGCTCGGGAGCCGGGCGCGGAGCCGCCGAACAGTTCCACAGCCGGGCGCGCGCCCGTGAGACGGACCTGGTCCGCCGGGTCGGCGCATGCCTCGTCGAGGCGGTGGCGGCGGCGGGCGGCGGCCCCGAGGGCGGCCCGCCGCTGGTGATCGTGATCGACTCGTTCGAGGAGGCCCAGTACCGCGCGAACCCCGTACTCGGCCGTATGTGGGCCATCTGGTCGGTCCTCCGCGAGGGGTATCCGCGGCTGCGGTTCATCGTCGCCGGACGGGCCGGCGTCCACCACCCGGCGCAGGCCGTGGAACCGAAGACGATCGCGCTCGGCGACCTCGAACCGGACGCCGCCGTGGACCTCCTCATGTCCAGCGGGATCGAGGACGAGGGCGTGGCCCGGGCCTTGGCCGAGCGGGTCGGCGGCCACCCGCTCAGCCTGAAGCTGGCCGCGCAGGCGGCCGTGCTCGCCGGCCAGGAGGCCGGGTCGCTCGGCGAGCTGGTCGAGAGCCTGCCCGCCCGGCGCCGGTACTTCTACCGCAAGGTCGACCAGATGCTCGTCCAGGGGATCCTGTACGACCGCATCCTCAAGCACATCGCCGATGTGGAGGCTCGCGTCCTCGCGCAGGCGGGCCTGGCGCTGCGCACCATCACCCCCGAGCTCATCAAGGACGTCCTGGCCCCGGCGTGCGGACTGGACGTGGACTCCCCGGAGCAGGCGCGCCGCCTCTTCGGCCGACTGGCCCGGCTCGACCTGATGGAACCGGCCGGCCCGGGCGCCCTGCGGCACCGCTCCGACCTGCGGGCCATCATGCTGCGCCTGTCGGACACCGCGCGCACCGACATGATGCGTACGGTCGGGCAGCGCGCGGTGAAGTACTACGCGGCCCGCGAGGGGCTCGAGGCCCGCGCCGAGGAGATCTACCACCGGCTGCGCCTGAACGAGAACCCCCGCTCCGTGGAGCAGTGCTGGGAGCCCGGCGTCGAGCGCTACCTCGACCGCGCGGACCAGGACATGGCGCCCCGGTCGGCAGCCTTCCTGACCGGCCGCCTCGGCGGGCACATCCCCGAGGAGGCACTGCACGACGCCGACCAGGAGGACTGGGAGCGCAACGCTGCACGCGAGATCGAGGACCTGCTGGCGCAGGGCTACACCGACGAGGCCGCTGCCCGGCTCGCCGAACGCCGCCCCTGGACCCCGGGCAGTCCCCTCGACCCGCTGCTCGTCGAGACCCTGGCCCGCAGCGGACGCCGTACGGAGGCCAGGAACACGGCGCAGGAGGCCGTCGACCGCGCGGAGGGGGCGGGCGACGTCGATGCGCAGCTGGACCTGCTGCTGCTCTCCGCCCGCCTCGCGGAGGAGGACGGCGACCTGCAGGAGGCCGAACGCGACCTTGCCGAGGCGGAGGACCTCGCGACCGGACTCGGCCGTGACTTCGACGCCATGGGAGCCACGCTGGCCCGGGCCCGGCTGGCCGCCTCGCGCAAAGGCGACTCGGACGCCGACCGTCGCCTCGCCCGGCAGCTGAGGCAGCTGCCCGACGAGGCGCTGGCCGAGCAGCCGGTCCTGGTCCGGGCCGTCGCGGCCGAGGTGTCCCGGCACGATCCGGCCGCGCTCGGCCACACCCTGGAGGTCGTGGGACTGCCGGACACCGACGACGGGGCCCTGGACGCGCTCGCGGACACGATCGTGCGCGTACTGGCGGAGCAGCCCGAGCTGCGGTTCGCCCTCGCGAAGATCCTCGAGAACGCCGTCGGCCCCGTACCGCAGGCCCGGCCCGTGCAGCAGCAGCTGCCCCCGACCCCGCCACCGCCCTCCATGGCCGCCATGCTCCGTGAGGCCCGCGACCGGGGCACCCTCGATGCGCTCGCCAGGCGGCTCCTCGTGCTGCACGACCACAGCGGCGCACTCGTCTCCGGCGTGGCGGCCGCGATGGGTGCGGGCACCCCCGGCCCTGCGCCGTCGGCGCCGGACCGCACAGCCGAAACAGGCGAAAGGAACGGCCCGCGAGCGGCCTGAACCCGTATGAGCGACGCGTATCTCCCCTCCGAGGAAATCGTCCGGCTGGTCGACGCCTCGCTGGAGGCCGGGCTCGCCGATCCGTTGGTACGCCGGCTGCTCCTCGACGGCATCATGCCCAAGTACCGGGGCACGCTGCCGCTGATCGCCGCCCCCGGCATGCAGGTGCACTCGGACCTGAACGAGATGAACCGCGTGGAGCGGCTGGTCGACGGCTCGGTACCGCTGGAGATCTGGCTCCGCAACGCCGTCGCCCAGACCGTGGAGGCCGGCCCGCTCGCCGTCTTCCAGAAGGCCCTGGACGAGGTGGCGCGCGACGCCGCCGGTGAGCCCGACGTGCCGGCCGGGCTGCCCGCCGGGGAGACGAAGGAAGAGATCATCCACCGGGACGACACGGTGCCCTTCGAGTTCCTGCAAGGCGGCGAGGAGGCGGGCAGGGCGGTCGCCCGGATCAAGGTCCTGCCGTACCAGGCCGGCGCCCCGCTCCAGCCGAACGGTTTCCCGCACTCGGGGACGGGCTGGCTCATCGCCCCGGACCTGCTCGTCACCAACCACCACGTGGTGAACGCCCGGACCCGCAGTGCCACCGACCGCGCCGTCGTGGATCCCGCGGACCTCCAGCTGCAGGCGCAGAACTCCCGCTCGCGCTTCGACTACGGCGCGGACGACACGGAGACCGAGGAGGTGGCCGCCAGCGGCCTGGTCGCCTGGGACGAGGCCCTCGACTACGCGGTCCTGCGGCTCACGGGCCAGCCGCTGCGGGCCGCTCTGCGGGTGGCCACCGAGCCGTTGACGGTCGCCGGGGAGCCGGTGGCGGTCAACATCATCCAGCACCCCGGCGGCCAGCCGAAGCGGGTCGCCCTGCGCAACAACCTCGTCTACGAGGCGAACGAGAACGACGTGCGCTACTTCACCGACACCCGGGGCGGCTCCTCCGGATCGCCCGTCTTCACCGACGACTGGCAGGTGGTCGCGCTCCACCGCGGGACGCGGCGCGTCGAGGACGTCAACTTCCAGGGCAAGACCACCGCGTTCGTCAACGTCGGCACCCAGATGAGCAGCGTCATGCGGCACCTGCGGGAGCACAGCCCGCAGGTCCACGACGAGATCACGGCGGCGCAGTCGGCGCCGGCGCAGCAGGGCCGGCCTGAGGAGGCATGAGATGGGCGGCAGCGGCAGCTCACCGGTGGCGACCGGTCCCGAGCAGGTCTTCCGGGATCTGCGCGAGGTCGCCGAACGGGTGCGCCGGGGACTGAAGGCGGACGAGGACGCGGAGATCCCCGAGTCCTCGGAGAGCCTCCCCGCGGACCGGGCCCCGGCCGGGCAGATCGGCGAGTTCGCCCGCCGCGAGCGGGCGAGGGTGCTGAACGCGGGCGTCAGCGGGCTGGAGAAGCTCGCCGCCGGACGGGCCGACGAGGTCGACGACGACGAGTACTTCGGCGTCGAGGCGATCGTCCTCCTCGAAGGCCGGCCCGCCCTGCTGGTCCAGGGCCAGGACTTCCCCGCCCAGCAGGGCGACTGGGTGGTGCTCGAGGGCCACCGCGCCGCCATCCGGGAGTCCATCGCCCGGGTGGGCAGGGTGGAGGTCACGGGACACGCCAGTCTGGACTGGCTGGGCACCGCGTTCCTCGTCGGCCCCGACGTCGTGATGACGAACCGCCATGTGGCCGTCGAGTTCGCCACGGGCGACGGAGCGGGCTGGACGTTCCGGCCCGGCATGAGCGCGCGGCTGGACCTGGCCGAGGAGCTGGCCGCCGTTCCCGGCGACGGCTCGCTGGAGTTCGCGGTCACCGAGGTGGTGGGCATCCACCCCGACGTCGACATGGCCCTGCTGCGCATCGACACCGCCCGGGGCGGCCGCGCTCCGGCGACCCCGGTGGCGGTGGCGGCCGATCCGCCCGCCGACGTGCCCGGCCGGCCGGTGTACGTGATCGGCTACCCGGCGGAGGACGGCCGCCGCAACGAACCGGAGGCCATGCGCCGCATCTTCATGGACGTCTACAACGTGAAGCGCCTGCAGCCCGGTACGACGACGGGGCTGGTTCCCGGCGAGCTCACGGTGAAGCACGACTGCTCCACGCTGGGCGGCAACAGCGGCTCGCCGGTCTTCGACCTGGTCGACCACCGTGTCCTCGGCCTGCACTACGGTGGCCGCTACGGCTTCGGGAACTACGCGGTCCCGCTGTGGGAGCTGGTGGACGACCCCCTGCTGAACCGGGCGCAGGTCAACTGGGTGTGACGCGGCAACCGGCGCGTCAGCTCGACGTGACGCGCAGCGCGTCACCGACGAGGCGCACCGCGCGGGAGAGCCGGCCCAGCTGCTGGAGCTCGACGGCGTACATCCGGATCGAGTTCTCGATGACGGACTCGGCCACGCCCATCGAGGGCAGTTCGGCGCGGCTGGTCTCCAGGGCGACCCGGACCGCGCGCATCTCGTGCTGGAGCTGGAGCTGGGCGTGCCGGGTGAGGAGGACGGGGCTGCGGGTCAGCGTCGAGTAGCTGCCGTAGCGGGCCGGGAGCAGGTCCCGCAGCCAGCGCATGGCCGTGCGTTCCCAGTCGTGGGTACCGGGGGCCTTGACCTGGCAAGGCCAGTCCGGGCTGAGCGTGGTGGAGACCGTCTGGCGCATTCTCGTCGCTTCCGAATGGTGTCGAACTCTGATCGAGACGTTGGCGGGCGGCCTCGGCCCAGGGGTTGACCGAGGCCGCCACAAGCGCTCTGGTGGATCCCAGTGCCGGGAACCGGCACCGAGGCGGAACGTGAGGAGGAGCGTTCCGCGCGGGTGCCCGTTCTGGGAGGGCGTGGGGTCGCTCTCCTTGGCGTCTGGTGGATCCGGCGCGCTGCTTAGTAAACATATATACCGTCGAGTAAACAAGAGAATGAAAAATTACATACGTGCAGACGTCGTGAAAGTGGACTGCCTCGTACCGGTTGAAAATCGGTCTTACAGGAAGAATCCGTGCTGGTCGGCGACCTGCTCGTACCCCTCGAGACGCGCCTGCGTCCGCTCGGGATCTGCGTCGGCCATCGCCTGCAGCAGGGCCGCGGAGAGCATCCCCGGCGCCGCGTACGAGTCGAACACCAGCCGCGCCCCGGTCCCCGCGGTCAGTGCCACGTCCGCCTCGTCCACCATCGGGCCCAGCGTGGTGTCGGTGATCAGCGCGATCTTCAGCCCGGTGCTGCGGGCGGCCCGCAGCGCCGCCAGGGTCTCCTTGGCGTGCCGGGGCATGGCGAAGGCGAGCGCCCACGTCCCGCCGGCCTCGCGGGACTGGAGCAGGGCGTCGTAGGCGACGCTGCCTCCACGTGTCACCAGACGGACATCGGGGTGGATGCGCCGTGCCGCGTAGGCGAAGTACTCCGCGAGCGAGACGGAGATCCGCAGGCCCAGGACCGTCAGCGGCACCGAGCGGGCCAGCTCGCGACCGATGTCGAGCACCTGGTCGGTGTCGGCGAGCAGCCGCCGTACGCTCTCCAGGTTCGCGATCTCGGCGTCCACGGCCGCCTGGAGCTCGTTGCGGCGGAACTGCTCGCTGCTCTCCGGGGAGCCCGCGACGGCGCTCAGCGCCATCGGCTGGAGGGCGTCGCGCAGGGCCGGGTAGCCGCTGAACCCGAGGGCGGTGGCGAAGCGGGTCACCGACGGCTGGCTGACGCCCACCCGCTCCGCGAGCTCGGTGATCGACAAGAACGCGGCCTCGGTGAGGTGGTCGATCAGGTACTGGGCGATGCGCCGCTGCCCGGGGGAGAGCCGGTGGCCGTCGAACAGGGCCCGTACCCGGTCGCCGGGGGCGCGCTCATGGACCGGCGGCGCCTGCCCACTCGGCGTGATCGCAGCCGCCTGTGCGCGTGCCTGCTGCCCCGATGACACCGATGGGCCTCCCTCTCATGTCACTCGTCTTCAAACATAGCTCACGCCCTGTGGTCGGCCGACCTGCAGCCACCCGGCCCGGCGGCCGGGTGGGCGGGCGGCATCTGTCGCGGCCCCCGGAGGCCGGAAATATGATGTGCTCGGGTTTCGGCGCAGGGTGCGCACCGTGCGCGGCGGGAGCCGAGAGCCGAGAGCAGGGACGGGACGTATGGATGCACCCGGGAGCGGTCCATGACCCCGCGCCGTCCCCCGAAGTCGGTGAGCGCCGACGACCTGCTGACCACGCTGGGCCGGCTCACCGCCAGGGTCCGCGCCGGGGCGGAGATGCAGCAGGCCCGGGTGGAGCTCGCCGAGGCGCTGCAGCGGGAGATGCTGCCGGCCGCGCTGCCCGCCCTGCCCGGGCTGCGCAGCGCGGCCCGCTACGTGCCCGCCCGGCACGGCCTGGACATCGGCGGCGACTGGTACGACGGCTTCCCGCTGCCCGAAGGCGCCCTCGCCTTCTCCATCGGCGACGTACAGGGCCACGATGTCGAGGCCGCCGCCTTCATGGGGCAGGTCCGCGTCGGCCTGCGCGCGGTGTCCGCCGTCGTCGAGGACCCGGGGGAGGTGCTGAGCCGGGCCAACGACGTACTGCTGTCGCTGGACTGCGAACTCTTCGCGACCTGCACCCTGCTCCGCTTCGACCCCGAGACCTGGGAGCTCGAGAGCGCCCGGGCCGGACACGTGCCCTCCGTCTGGGCCACGGTCGACGGCCGGTACGGCATCACCGACGACGAGGGCGGCCTCCCGCTGGGGGTGGAGCCCGGTGCGGGGTACGCGGTCACCCGGCGCCGGCTGGACCAGGCGGGCTCCATCGTGCTGCTCACCGACGGCGTCGTCGAAGGGCCCTCGTTCCCGATCGACGTCGGACTGGCCCGCGTGGCCCGGGTGGTCCGGGAGGCGGCGGGCGCCGATCCCGACGAGATCGCCGCCGAGATCATGAAGGTGGCCGACTCCACCGGCCACGCCGACGACGCGGCGGTGCTCGTCCTCAGCCACGACGCGGCAGGGCCCCCGCGCCGGTAGCGCGTGTCATGTTCCGCCCGGAGGCGGCGGCTGTTGTCTGATGCTGTGGTGCGCACCGAGGAATGGCGACGTCTCACAGGAACACTTCTCGGGATCCTCGCCGTCGCCGCCGCCTACTACGTCTCAGGACTGATCGGCCTCATGCTGCGCGTGGTCGTCGAGGGCGCGGTGGTCACGCCCCTGTGGCTGCCCACGGGCATCGCGGTCGCCGCCCTGCTGTGGTTCGGTCCGCGGATCTGGCCGGGGATCGCCCTCGGGGCGTATCTCGCCATCGAACACCTCGGCAGTTTCCGGATCGAGGACGCCGGGATCGTCCTGGGGAACACCCTCGCGCCGTTGTGCGCGTACCTGCTGCTGCGCCGCGTGGGCTTCCGCAACGAGATCGACCGGCTGCGGGACGGCCTGGCCCTGGTCTTCCTGGGCGGGCTCGTGCCGATGCTGATCAGCGCGTCCATCGGCACCGGGGTGCTGGTGGCCACCGGCGACCTGGCGCTGGGCGGATTCTGGCCGGTGTGGTCGGCGTGGTGGGCCGGCGATGCGATGGGGGTGCTCGTGCTGACCCCGGTGCTGCTCGTCCTGCCCACGGTCCGGATGTCGCAGGACGCCTACCGCGCCGCCGAGGCGGTGGCGCTGACCGTCGCCATCGGGGTCGGCGCGTTCATGGCCTCACGGAGCTCCCTGTCGCTGCTCTTCCTCGTCTTCCCGCTGCTGATCTGGGCGGCCGTGCGCTTCCAGCTGGCCGGCAGCGCGCCCTGCGTCCTGATCACGTCCGTCGTGGTGATCTCGGCGGCGACCGATCAGGCCGGACCGTTCGCCGGCCACACCCTCTTCGAGATCATGGTCAACCTCCAGGCGCTCAACGGCTCGGCGGCCCTGACCGCGCTCCTGCTGTCCGCGATGGTCACCGAACAGAACAACATCCGCCTGAAGATCGAGCAGGTGTGCGAGGATCTGGCCGAGGTCGTCGAACGGCTCGCCCCCCGCAGGCCGGGGGACTGACGACCGGAAGCCTCAGGTCCGCGCGTCCGCGGGCGGCAGCGCGTCCGCGACGGCGCGCGCGAGTGCGTACGGATCCCCGCTCGGCTCCGTCGGACGGGAGCCCGTACGGAGCGCCCAGGCCTCCTCGACGGCGTACCAGTCGATCGCCTCCGGCGCCTCACCCGAGACCAGGGCCCGGTCCAGCGAGGCGAAGTACCGGGCCCAGCGCGGCGCGTAGAACTCCTCCAGCAGCCCCGCCCATTCGCGGTTCGCGTAGTCGTGCAGCGAGAACGGCGGCTCGCTGGCGGTACGCGTGCCCCAGGTGGTCACCAGGGAGCGGACGTCGTACTCGTAGCGGTCGCGCTCCGCGTCGTTGACCCCCCAGGACCGGGCGCCGGCCGTCCACCGGCCGAACAGGAAGTTCCGGTCGGATCCGGTGACGGCCGCCAGCAGCCGCTCGTCGCGCTGCCACTCCTCCACCAGCAGACGGAACCGGCCCAGGTACCCGGCCTGGTACGCGCCCCTGATCTGCGGCAGCAGCACCCGCGCATGGTTGGCGAGTGCCTGGCGCGCGGTGTCCACCAGGTCGTAGCGGTACGCGCTCGAACGGCGCAGCCCGGGCGCGACCTCGAGCAGCGCGTCCAGCGCGCTGCGCACCGACGCCGCCGGGTAGCGCATCCCCCCGGGCGCCCAGGCGCTCGCCTTGTTCGCCGTCAGGCTCGGGCGGGCCGTGAACAGGCTGTCCTGGGGCTGCGCGGAGTCCGTCCCGGTGCTGTAGGGACCCCTCCGCAGCGCCTCCCAGGCGGCCTCCGCGTACGCGTCCGCGCCGCCGTAACGGCTGCGCGCGTACGCGGCGAACCACGCCCGCCGGTCGATCGGCCCGGGCTCCCAGGCGAGATCGGTGAACAGCGCGAACGCCGCCGGGTCCGTCCCGGCGGCCTCCGGCATGTACGCGATGCCGGTCAGCGCGCTGTCCGGCTTCGCCCGCCCCGCGCCGAACCGCTCGATCCAGACGGAGGTGTTGGCCCCGACCGTCGTGTGCCCGCCGAAGTTGTGGATCGTGCCCAGCGCGTACGGGGTGTGCGCCCAGGAGGTCTCGCGGTCCGGCTTCTCACAGCGCTCGGACATCCCGTCCACGATCAGCATCCGGGAGGTGTCCACCCCGGAGAGCAGTTCCCCGGTCGGATCGTCCTGCCAGCCCAGCACGGCCCAGAGCGCCCCCGGACGGGCCGTGTCGAGGGCCTTCTGCACGGCGCCCGCGGCCGCCTTCACATCGACCGACGCCGCCTTCCCGCCCTCGTGCAGCGGGCTCATCCGGTACATCGCGCTGTCGCCGAACCGGGCGCGCTGCGCCGCGTAGTAGTCGGCCGCGAGCGCGGCGAACACCGGCCCGACGGGATCCAGCCAGTCGGGCCGGATGAACCCCTCCCAGGTGCCCTGGGGCCGTACCCGTGCGCCGGGGTTGCGGTCGGCGAAGCCGGGCGGCACCGTGCCGAAGAAGCCGGGCAGGACCGGGGTCATGCCGAGGGCGCGCAGCTCGTCGGCGACCCGAGCGCCGAGCGCCGCCCGCTCCTCGATCAGCTGCCCGCTGACCGGACCCCCGAACCCGCTCAGGTTCTGCAGCAGCCACCAGCTCTGGTGCGCGGGGCCCGGGATCCATGCGCGCAGTTCCGCCGCGGTGTACCCGTACCGCTGCAGGGCCGCGTAGTACGGGTACTCCGCGCCGACCTGGACCAGCACCTCGTTGATGCCGTGCAGGGCGAGCAGGTCGATCTGCCGCCGGCGCTCCTCCCACGTGCGGTACGCGCCCGCGTAACCGTCGTCGGTGTCGTTGAGGGCGTACCGGTGGCGCACCAGGGCGCTGCGGGTGACCGGCTGCGGGACACCGGGCAGGACCTCCGGGAGGGCGCCCAGGCTGTCGCCCGGCCAGCCGATGTCCACGTGGGCGACGTGCCGCAGGTACCAGCCGACCCCCGTCAGCACGGTCGCCGGCGTACTGCCCCGGACGACGACGGCCCCGGCCCGGCCGGACACCGTGAAGCCGTCCTGGCCGTCGGCGCCGCGGGTACCGGGCAGGAGGGTGAACTGGCCGGCGTGCCGGGGCAGCAGCCGCCGCAGCGCGGCCCGGGCGGCGGGGACGCCGTTGCGTACCGGGGCGGCCGCGGCGGGATCCGCCGACGGGGTGACGGGCAGCGCGGCGGCCCCGCCCGGGGCGGCCGCCAGGACCAGCAGCGCGAGGAGGGCCCGGAGCCCCGGGCGGCCGGACGGCCGGGGCCGGTCGGATCGTGGCATCGGAGGTCCTCCCGGGTCGGTGGCCCCGCAGGGCGGCAGCCCCATAA
This sequence comes from Streptomyces sp. NBC_01296, assembly GCF_035984415.1. Classification (NCBI taxonomy): domain Bacteria; kingdom Bacillati; phylum Actinomycetota; class Actinomycetes; order Kitasatosporales; family Streptomycetaceae; genus Streptomyces; species Streptomyces sp. NBC_01296. Next base: position 7,699,119 of record NZ_CP130720.1, read on the forward strand.
CGCCACCGGGGGCGAGGAGGTGACGGGCCGTCGCCGGCCCGGCCGGGCGGTCCCCCGGAGGGATACCGCCGGGGGAGTGAGCCCGGTCGCGGCCCGGGCCGTGCCCCTCGGTTCGCGCCGGTCAGGGGGCGTCCGGCCACGGCTCCCGATGGCGGCCGGGACAGCGGGATCCCGACGGGAGCGCCCAGGCCCGGCCGGGTTGCGCCGCCGGGTCCCGGGTCCGGCGCCGCCACGGACGCGGGCGACAGATGACGAGGCAGGCGCCGGCGCCGGGCGCATTCCGCGTAACGGCCCTACGATTTCCCGGCGCGCCGACCGCCACCACCCCGGCTGCTCGGCGCCCGCGCCCGCGCGGCCACCCCGGACCCGGACGCCACCGCCGCCGTCGTCCCCGGGCGAACACCGCCGCCAGGACCGGGAATCGGCCAGCCGGGGGCCTGCGCCGGCAGCTGCCGCGGGCGGGCCGGATTACCGTGGCCGCCGAGTCCCGTGCACGCACCCCACCAAGCACGCCCACACGCAGACCCACACCCACGCCCCGCACGCACCGCCGTCCGTACGGCGCAGCGCAGCGCACGGTGCGGCGCGAGGCCGTCACCACCCCAGGAACCATCACCGGAGGAGCCCGATGAGCCTGATGGACCCGATGGACCCGATGCTCGAGGCGGTCCGCGAAGGCCGCACCGACCTGATCCCCCGCCTGCTCAAGCCGCTCACGCCGCCCGAGCGCCGGGAGCTGCTGACCCGACTCGCCGATCTGCGCCGCGAGATACGCGGCTGGGACTGGAACCACTGGCAGGAGCGCGACCGCATCCGCTCCGGCCTGCTCGTCGCGGGCGCCGGCTGCCACACCGGCGCGGCCGCCGCGGCCTCCTGGATCGGCGCGCCCGATCTGCGCGACGGGCAGCAGGCGCCCACCGGACTGCTGCTCGACGTGCTCGCCGACCGCGACCCCGGCTGGCTCGGCGACCTCGCCCACCGCCTCGCCGACCGCCCCGCGACCGCCGAGGCGGACTATCCGCTGATCCGGGAGCTGGTCCGGCTCTCCGGCTGCCCCGTCCCCACCACCGACGCGTTCGTGCACGGCTGGGTCCGGTCCATCTTCACCATGGACCGTGCCCGCTCCACGCACAGCCCGCTGTCGATCGTCCTGCGCCAGGATCCGTACGCACGCCAGCTGGTGCCCCAGCTCTTCGTGACGGCCGAATCCCCCGAGGCGCTCCACTGGTGCAGTGATCCGACGGCCCCGAACCACTGGCCGTCCGAACTGGCCGCGCTCGCGCAGGAGGGGATCATCGAGCGCCGCGTCCTGGTCGACGGCTGCGTCGCACGCCTGCTGCGCGGCGGCCGGCAGAACCAGCTGAAGTTCTTCCTCGCCATGCTGGAGCGCCTCGAGCTCACCCCGGCCGAGGAGCGGGAGCGCACGGCCGACTGGATCGCGATGGCCGCCGACGGGCCGTCGCCGCTCGCCGGACACGCCCAGCAGGTGCTCGCCCGGCTGTCCGGGGCGGGCGAGCTGCCGGCGCAGCAGCTCGCGCAGATGTCCTGCGCCGTGCTCCGCCGACCGGAGAAGAAGCTCGTACGCGCCCAACTGGTGCTCCTGGGGCAGGCCTTACGGCGCGATCCGGCCGCCCGGCACGCGGTGCTGCCCACCGTCGCCGGCGCCTTCGGGCACGAGGACACCGCCCTGCAGGAGCGCGCCCTCGGCCTGCTCGTGCGGCACCTGCGGCCCGGCGACCGGGGACTGCGCCGGGAACTCGCCCTCCACATCGGCACGTTGAGCCCCGTGCACCGGCGCGCCGCCGCGCAGCTGCTCGGGTCCGCGGGCGGCAGTTGCGCGGAGCCGGCGTACGAGGAGGTCCTGCCCCCGGCGCCGGTACGCCGCCGCCTCGCCGCCGAACCCCCGACGCTCGCCGGGACCGCCGACCTGGTGGCGGCCTCCGTCACGTGCGGGGAACAGAGCGCCGCCGCGTTCGAGTCCGCCCTCGACGGCCTCGTCCGGCACGCCCACCACGACCGCGCCGCCCTGGCCGAAGCTCTGCGCCCGGTCCTCGGCGGCCGCTGGTGGCATCCCGGGGGCGGCCGGCCGGTGGATCCGGAGCGGCTGTCCGGGCTGGAGCCGATGGCGGCCGCGGTGCTCGGCCGGGTCCGCGCGCACGACCTGCGACCGGACCGTGGCCCGCGCGGCGACGGCTGCCGGCCGGAGTGCGTCCACGCCGCGCTGAGCGCCGTGACGGCCTCCCGGGTGGCGGAGGCCGCGTACCGCGTCCTCACCGACCCGCTGCCCTTCCTGCTCGCCACCCCCACCTGGGAGACGGGCTCCCTGGAGCCCGAGGAGCTCCTCGTACGGCTCGCGGCGTACCGGCGGACCGGCGCGGAGCCCGCCCCGGCCGACTTCGCCCAGGCGCTGCTGCGCGTACGGCGCGACCCCGCAGCCGCGCCCGCGGCGGCCGCACTCCGCACCCCCGAGGGCGACCGGCTGGCGGCCTGGCTCACGGGTGCGGGCGAACCGCCCGCGGTGCTGCGCCGCGTGACGGTCCCGGCGGCGGCACCGGACCTGCAGGCCGGCCACCTCTGGTGGGACCGGCCCGCGGCGGCGGCCCGGCAGATCGTGCTCGAGCCCCGGGAGCGGTGTGTCGTCCGGCAGGAGTTCCCGGCGGCGTTCCGCAGGCTGGACCTGGCGCTCGCCGAGCCGGGCCGCAGCTGCTCCCGCGCGTGCGAGGGCGGCCTCGTCCAGCAGGCCGTCCTGCCCGAGGACCGCGAGACGCAGGCGGCCTGGCTGCTGCCCGAGGTGACCGCGGGCGCCACGGCCCGGGAGCGCGGCGCGGGAGCGCCGCTGCCGCGGCTGGCGGAGCTGGGCGGACCGGCGGGCCCCGCCCTGCACCTGGCGGTGGCGACCGGTCTCGGCGCGGGCCATGCGGAGGACCGCCGCGCGGCCGTGGAGGCACTGCTGCTCCTCGCGGCCCGCGGCGAGTTGGACGCCCCGAGGGTCGGGCGGGATCTGGCCGAACTGCTCGGTCTGGGCACGGTGAAGCCCAGCCGGCTGGCCGAGGCGGCGCGTGCGGCCGCCGCCACCGGTGCGTACGCCACCACCTGGGCGGTGCTCGCGGAGGCGCTGGCGCCGCTGCTGGCGGTGGGCGCGGCCGCGCGGGGCACGGGCGAGCTGCTGGCGGTGGCCGCGGACTGTGTGGAGCGCTGCGGTGCGCGCGGTCCCGTCCCGGCGGGGCTGGCCGGGGCCGCGACGCGGACCGGCTCCTCGCAACTCGTCACCCAGGCACGGCGGTTGAGGGCGGCGCTGGCGGCGCCTTCGTAGCGCGTCGGCCGGGAGGGGCCTGGTGGTACGGCCTGTGAGCCGTGGTCCCGCCCCCGACTCACAGGCCGTACCGCCGGAACGACTCCTCCTCCTGGGCCAGCCGGTGCAGTGCCTTCATCACCGGCTGGAACAGCACGGTCGCCGCCACCGCGGTCTCGACCTTCTCGGCCTCGGAGGGATGCGTCTCCACGAAATCCAGGTCTCGGATCGCCGCCTGGTGCATCAACTCGGCGTACGGGGCCATCAGTTCTGCATGCCAGGGATAGCCGAGCCGGATGAGCGAGGCCACCGCCACCACCAGCGACCGGTGGACGGGGGAGAGGGAGCCGAGCTCCCGGGCGGTCGTCCAGCCCAGCATGTCGAGCAGCCGGTCCACCTCCCGGTGCGCGGCGGCCACCGCCTCGTCCCCCTCGTCCGGTTCGGGCCCGTGCGGCAGCGCCCACAGGGCGGCGCCGAGGCGGATCGACCGGCCCAGGGAGTCGTCGTCGATGTGGCGGAGCACTTCCCGGGCCGTCGCCACCGGGATCCTGCCGACCTGGAGCAGTGCGCATATCAGCCGCAGCCTGCGCAGGTGTCCCTCGTCGTACTCGGCCGTCGTCGCGCCGACCCTCCGTCCGGGCGGCAACAGCCCTTCCCGCAGGTAGTACTTGATGGTCGAGGCGGAGACGCCGCTCCGCTCGCTCAGCTCTGCCAGCCGCATCTCTTGTGCCCTTCCTCGGCGAGTGCCACGACCCCGTTCTTGGACAGCTCCGCTATCCAACCAGCCTTCTGGAGAAAGTGTGTTCATCGGCCGGCGCGCCCGGATTCCGGGGCCGCAAACGCGCCCACCCGGCAACGGAGGAGCTCCGCTGCCGGGTGGGGAGAAGGGGGAGAGGGGCGGCCTCAGCCCTTGGGGACCGTGATGACGACGGTGCTGCACACCTTGTCGGCGAAGGTCTGCTTCTTCTCGTCCCACAGCGGCCACAGCCAGCCGACGTAGCAGGCGAAGCTGTCGAGGGCGTGGGCCAGCTTGCGGACGAACGCCATGCCGAAGCCGAGGGTGTTGCCGTCGGCCTCGCGGCGCACGCTGATGCCGAGGACCTTCTTGCCGGTCGTCTGACCGGTGGAGCCCTCCTTGTACAGCTGGAAGAAACCCATGCCGATCGCGTACAGCACGCCGATCGTGAAGAAGATGCCGGGCTCGGCCGTGGCCGAGTTGTCCGCGGTGGCGATGTCGATGAACCCCAGCGCATACATCGGACCCGCGATGATCAGGAGGTCGAGCAGGTACGCGCCGAAGCGCTGGCCCCAGTGGGCGAGCGGCGGCATGCCCGAGCCGGGCATGCCGGGCATCCCGGGCGGCGGGTACGCGCCGTACGGAGGCGGGGTCTGCTGCGGGTAGCCGTACTGCTGCGGGGGGACGCCCTGCGGAGGCTGCTGCGGGTAGCCGTACTGCGGCGGCACGCCCTGGGGGGCCTGCTGCGGGTAACCGGGCTGACCCTGCGGGGGCTGCTGGCCGTACGGGTTGTTCGGGTCGCCGAAGCTCATGGCTGAAACTCTCCGGTGTCGGAAACGGGGACGTAGCGCAACGATCGGAGGAGTATCACCATATGGGCGGTTCTGCCCCCCTGAGCGGCCGCGATCTAGTGCGCATCATCGTGGTCGTTCCATCGACCACTTGTCCAATCCGGCCAGTTCGGCCCGGCTCTGAGCCCTGCTGCGCCCGCCGCCGCCGAGGTGGCCGAATCCGATGAGCGGGAATTCCGGGCGCTTCCGACCCGGTGGTAACTTCCGCGAGTTGATCTGGCCGGTCGCCCCCACGCGGCGACGGCGATCCCTCTTGCAAGGAAGTCACATTGCACCGCCATTCCCTTCCCCGCCCGTCCGCTCCCGCCGCCCGCGCAGCGGTGTCGGCGGTCCTGCTGGCCCTGTTCACCGCCGTCCCGGCCTCGGCCGCCGCGGCGGCCGGCTCAGGACCCGCCGCCACCCCGGCGCCCCACCTCGATGCGGTGGAGCAGACGCTCCGCCAGGTTTCCCCCGGCCTCGAAGGCCAGGTGTGGGAACGCACCGGCGGCAATATCCTGGACGCCTCGACTCCCGGCGGCGCCGACTGGCTGCTGCAGACCCCCGGCTGCTGGGGCGACGACACCTGCACGGCACGGCCGGGAACCGAGCGGCTCCTCTCGAAGATGACGGAGAACATCTCCCAGGCGACGCAGACCGTCGACATATCGACTCTCGCACCGTTACCCGACGGCGCGTTCCAGGACGCCGTCGTGGCGGGTCTCAAGTCCGCGGCCGCGCGCGGGAACAGGCTCAAGGTGCGCGTGCTGGTCGGTGCCGCGCCGCTCTACCACCTGAATGTGATGCCGTCGAAATACCGTGACGAGCTCGTCGCCAGGCTGGGCGCGGACGCCCGCGACATCGACCTGAACGTCGCTTCGATGACGACCTCGAAGACGGCGTTCTCGTGGAACCACTCCAAGCTCCTCGTGGTCGACGGCCGGTCCGTGATCACCGGCGGCATCAACAGCTGGAAGGGCGACTACCTGGAGACCGCCCACCCGGTCGCCGACGTCGACCTCGCCCTGCGCGGGCCGGCCGCCGCGTCCGCCGGCCGCTACCTGGACGAGCTGTGGTCCTGGACCTGCCGGAACAAGGGCAGCATCGGCAGCGTCTGGTTCGCCTCGTCCAACGGCGCCGGGTGCATGCCCACGCTGGCCCGCGACGACGCTGCGGCCGAGCCTGCGGCGAGCCCGGGCAGCGTACCGGCCATCGCCGTCGGCGGACTCGGCGTCGGAATCAAGCGCAACGACCCCTCCTCGGCCTTCCGCCCCGCCCTGCCGAGCGCCCCCGACACCAAGTGCGTCGTCGGCCTGCACGACAACACCAACGCCGACCGCGACTACGACACGGTCAACCCGGAGGAGAGCGCCCTGAGGACGCTGATCTCCAGCGCGAACCGGCACATCGAGATCTCCCAGCAGGACGTCAACGCGACCTGCCCGCCGCTGCCCCGCTACGACATCCGCGTGTACGACGCCCTCGCCGCCCGGATGGCCGCCGGCGTGAAGGTCCGCATCGTCGTCAGCGATCCCGCCAACCGCGGCGCCGTCGGCAGCGGAGGCTACTCGCAGATCAAGTCGCTCTCGGAGATCAGCGACACCCTGCGCGACCGCCTCGCCCTGTTGACCGGCGACCAGGGCGCGGCCAGGGCCGCGCTGTGCTCGAACCTCCAGCTGGCCACGTTCCGCAGCGCGCAGAGCCCGAGGTGGGCCGACGGCCACCCGTACGCGCAGCACCACAAGGTGGTCTCCGTGGACGACTCGGCCTTCTACATCGGCTCCAAGAACCTCTACCCGTCGTGGCTCCAGGACTTCGGATACGTGGTGGAGAGCCCGACGGCGGCCGGGCAGCTCGCCGCACAGCTCCTGACCCCGCAGTGGCAGTACTCCGGCGCGACGGCCACCGTCGACCACGAACGCGGCATCTGCCCGGCCTGACCCGCGGGGCTGCCCGGCCCGACCCGCCCGCCCCCGGCAGCGATTGCCGGGGGCGACCCGGGCGGCTGCGCGGCGGCGGGTGGAGCTCGTCCACTGCGCGCCCGCCGGCCGTGCCGCCTTCACCTGGCGTTCGCCCGGGGCCCGCAGGCTCGGCTCGAAAGACTGCCCCTCACACCCGCCACCACCGTGGCCCCCACCCGGGAGCGACCATGAACTCTGCCCCGATGCCCGCCGCCCGGCCGCGCGAGCAGCGCCTGCGCCGGTACCTGATGTGCCGCCCCTCCCACTTCGAGGTGGTCTACGCGATCAACCCCTGGATGGACCCGGAGAAGCCGGTCGACACCGACCTGGCCGTCCTCCAGTGGGAGCGGCTGCGCGAGCTGTACCGCGAGCTCGGGCACACCGTCGAGCTGATCGACCCCGTGCCGGGCCTGCCCGACATGGTCTACGCCGCCAACGGGGCCACCGTCGTCGACGGCCGCGTCCTCGGCGCCCGCTTCCGCAACGCCGAGCGGATCCCCGAAGGGCCGGCGTACCTGGACTGGTTCCGCGAGAACGGCTTCACCGAGCTGCACGACCCGGAGTACGTCAACGAGGGGGAGGGCGACTTCCTGGTCACCGCAGGCTTCGTCCTGGCCGGCCACGGCTTCCGCAGCGACGAACGCAGCCACCAGGAGGCGGAGGCCTTCTTCGGCCGGCCCGTCATCAGCCTGGAGCTGGTGGACCCGCGCTACTACCACCTCGACACGGCGCTCGCCGTCCTCGACGGTGACGAGATCATGTACCACCCGGAGGCTTTCGCCCCCGGCAGCCGCGCCCTCCTGGAGACGCTCTTCCCCGACGCGCTGCTCGTATCTGCCGAGGACGCCGCCGTGTTCGGGCTGAACGCCGTCAGCGACGGCCTGAACGTGGTGCTCCCCGAGGCGGCCGAGGGGCTGGCCCTCCGGCTGCGCGAGCGCGGCTTCCACCCGATCGGGATGGACCTGTCCGAACTCCTCAAGGGCGGCGGCAGCGTCAAGTGCTGCACCCTCGAGATCCGGCCCTGACCCGCGTCGAAGCCGGTGTGCCGCAGCCCCGGGCGGGGCTGCGGCGGGTACGGGATCAGTGGAAGAGCATCGAGGCGTCCCCGGCCGCCGTCGTGACCGAGCCGGGGCACAGGAAGCTGCCCGAGGTCTTGGTCGCGGTGAAGGCCTGGTTGACGTACTTGCGCGTGGCTCCGTCACGGTTCCACGTGATGTTCGTGGCCTTGTAACGGCAGGAGATGAAGCTCTGCTTGCCCGTGATGTCGATGGCGTCCGTCCTGGCGAGGCCGGCGGCGTCGTCGAAGGTGAACGCGGGGTTGTTGTTGAGGGAGGCGGTGATGCTGCCGCTGCAGCCGAGGTTGCCGCCCGGTGCGTTGATGGTGGTGCGGTCGACGCTCAGTGCGCTCGGGGGGTTGGCGCTGGTGTGCGCGTTGGTCCACGTACAGGTGTTGCCGGCGACGACGATGACGCCGTCGACCTGCTGGTCGGCCGTGGGGCCGAGGGCCGTCGCCGACGTCGCTCCGCCGACGATCACTGCTGCTGCCAGGGCGGTCACGCCCGGCCATGTCGAGATCTTCATCCTGTCGCTCCTCTTCGCCACGTCCTCGTGGGGTGTGAAGCGGGGCCCTGGGGGGCCTCGCCGGCGTGCGCCCGGCCGTCGGGGGCGGTTTCCGTCATGGCCGGGGGAGAGAGCTTTCGAGACACGCCGGGGAAGGTCCCACAGGGACCTTGAAATGTCAGGCCCATGTCAACAGATTGGCCGGATGGCTCCGGTCCCAGGGAAAGGCGTGGAACGGATCGGCTCCCGTTGCTCTCTAGCCCTGTGCGCACGCACCGGCGGCGCCGCCGGACCGGCCGGTCCGTGCCGACACCACGCAGAGAGTTCCCCTGATTCGTGAGTCTGACAAGCGGCATGCTCCTGATCGTCGTCGTACTCGCCACGCTGCTGGCCTTCGCGTCCGCAGTGTGGCAGTGGCCACGCCTCGGCGGCCGGGGCCGGCGGACGGTGTTCGGCCGGGTCGGCGTGGTGCTGACGCTGCAGGTGCTGCTGCTCGCCTCGATCGGCCTCACGGCCAACCGGACCTTCCTCCTCTACGGTTCCTGGGCGGACCTGGCCGGTGTGGAACGGCCGATGCCCCCCATGGGCGAGGGCGCGCAGGCAGGCTCGGGGGTGCGGCTCCTCGGCCGGCAGCCGACGGACGTGCCCGGCGGCGGAACACCGCACGTGGGCGGCGAGATCGAGAAGGTCACGGTGCAGGGCGAGCGGTCCAAGGCCGCCGTCCAGGCGTACGTGTACCTGCCGCCGGAGTACTTCCAGAAGGGGAACGAGAACAGGAGGTTCCCGGCCACCGTCGTGCTCACCGGATTCCCGGGGATGGCGCAGAACCTGCTCAAGGGGCTGGACTACCCGAAGACGGCGTGGAAGCTCGCCAAGCAGAAGAAGATGCCGCCGATGATCATGGTCATGATGCAGCCCTCGGTCGTGCCCACCCGCAACACCCAGTGCATCGACGTGCCGGGCGGCCCGCTCAGCGAGACCTTCTTCGGTACGGACCTGCCCAAGGCGATCTCCGGCGCCTACCGCGTCGGCACCTCGCCCTCGAACTGGGCCATCATGGGGGATTCCACGGGGGGTTACTGCGCACTGAAGGTCGCGTTGGAGCACCCGGAGCACTATGCGGCCGGGGTGGGTCTCTCGGCGGACTACAAGCCGGAGATAGACGAGGACTCCGGCGATCTGTTCCACGGGAACACCGCCGAGGAGAAACGATCCGACCTGCTGTGGAGCCTGGACAACCTGCCGCAGGGCAAGTCCTCCTTCCTGGTGGCGACCTCCCAGCAGGGCGAGGGGAACTACAAGCCGACGCAGAAGTTCATCGAGAAGGTGAAGGCGCCGGCGCGCGTCTCGTCGATCACCCTCGACCACGGCGGGCACGGCTTCAACACGTGGAGGCGGGAGATCCCGCCCGCGATGGAGTGGCTCGGCGGCCGCATCGGCGCCGAGTGACCTCCGGCGCGAACCGGCACGGGCCACCGGTACCGGCACCGGCACAGGACGAGGAACAGGACGAGGCATGACCCAGAACGCGGCAACCACCACCACGCCACCCCTCCCGTGCCCCTTCGACGCGTCGTTCGCACGCGACCCCCACGCCGTCTACGCGCGCCTGCGCGCCACCGGGCCGGTGCACCGCGTCGCGCTGCCCGACGGCTCCCCGGTCTGGCTGGTCACCCACGCGTCGGACGTACGGGCCGGGCTCGCCGACCCCCGCTTCTCCGTCAACAAGCGGCATTCGACGACCGGGTTCAGCGGCTTCTCCCTCCCGCCGGCCCTCGACAGCAACCTCCTCAACATCGACCCGGAGGACCACCTGCGGCTGCGCCGCCTCGTGTCGAAGGGCTTCACCGCCCGGCACGTCGAGCTGCTGCGCGCCGACATCCAGGAGTCCGTCGACGAGCTGACCACCCGGCTCGCCGACCGGATCGCCCGCTCCGGCGAGGCCGACCTGGTCGCCGAGTTCGCCAGACCGCTGCCGCTGCGGACCATCGGCGCACTGCTGCACGTCCCCGCCCCCGACCAGGACCGGTTCTCCGACTGGGTCGCCACCCTGCTCGCCCCGCGCTCGAAGGAGGAGCTCGTCGCGGCCATCGGCCACGTCCACCGGTTCCTCGTCGACCTGGTGGCGCAGCGGCGCGCCCGCCCCGGCGACGACATGCTCTCGAGCCTGATCGCGGCGCGCGACGAGGAGGACCGGCTCACCGAGGACGAGCTGGTCTCGCTCGCCTTCCTGATCCTGATGGCCGGCGGCGAGACCGTCCAGCACGTCGTCTCCGGCGGGGTCCTCACCCTGCTCACCCACCCGGACCAGCTCGCCGCCCTGCGCGCCGACCCCGCCCGGCTCCCCGAAGCCGTCGAGGAGCTGCTGCGGTACGCAGGGCCCAACCAGACGGCCATCCGCCGCTTCCCGACCGAGCCGGTGGAGATCGGCGGCGTCCGCATCCCGGCCGGCGACACGGTCCTGTTCTGCCTGGCCTCGGCACACCGCGACCCGGCCCGCCACCCGGACTCCGACCGCTTCGACATCGACCGGGAGGACAAGGCCCACCTCGCGCTCGGCCACGGGCTGCACTACTGCCTCGGCGCGCCGCTGGCCCGCCTGCAGATCACGCTCGCGCTGGGCGCCCTCCTCGACCGGCTGCCCGGGCTCCGCCCGGCCCGCCCCGTGGCGGAGCTCCCCTGGACGAGCACGTTCCGCTTCCACGCCCTGCGGGCCCTGCCGGTCACCGCGGACCTCCGGTAGCCGGACGGCGGACGGGGCCGCGTCGTCCGGATGCGGCCCCGCCCGTCCCGGCGGAGGCTGGGCCCATGCACCATGCGCCGATCCTCGTCCACCCGATCGCCCCTGCCGGGGGCCGCCGGATCTCCCTGCGCGCCGGCGGGCAGGACACGGTCCTCGGCATGGCCTTCAATGACGCCGACGTGATCGAGTTCCTGCGCCGGGCCGGGGTACCCGATCCCGACGATGTGGTCCTCGGCGGCTCCGCACTCGTGGAGTGGCAGGGCGACGAGCCGCACACCTACGAGGCCGGGCCCTCGGACACCGACATCCCCTGATGCCGACATCCCGTGACGCCGCACCGCGAACCCGGCGCCCAGGGCGGTCGGGCAGGCACCATGGGGGTGGTGGCTGACCCGAGCCGTCCGTTCGGGAGATCCGGGAGATCCGGGAGAGAAGGGGATCGGCATGCTGAAGGCCTTCACCGACCTGTCCACGCCGCTCGTGGCCGATGCCTGCGTCCGCATCGGCGTGCCGCTGCGCGTAGCACCGCCCGGCATCCGCGCGGTGCTGCCGGAACACCGGCTCGCCGGACGCGCGCTCCCGGTCCGCCACTACGGCAGCGTCGACGTGTTCTTGGAGGCGTACGGATCCGCCGAGCCGGGCGACGTCCTGGTCATCGACAACGGCGGACGGTCGGACGAGGCCTGCGTGGGCGACCTCGCCGTGCTCGAGGCCGAGACGGCGGGCGTGGCGGGCCTCGTGGTGTGGGGGCTGCACCGCGACACGCCCGAGCTGGCCGAGATCGGCCTGCCCGTGTTCAGCTACGGAAGCCACCCGCCCGGTCCGGTACGGCTGGACGAACGCGAGCCCGAGGCGCTGGTCACCGCCCGGTTCGGGCCGCATCTGGTGGGTGGCTGGGACTTCGTCTTCGGCGATGCGGACGGTGTGCTGTTCGTCGCCGCCGACCGGGTGGAGGAGGTGCTGGACACCGCGCTCCGGATCCGGGAGACCGAGCGCGAACAGGCCCGCCGGATCCGCTCGGGCGACACCCTGCGCAGCCAGACGGCGTTCGCCGACTACCTGGTCCTGCGCGAGGCCGACCCCTCGTACACCTTCCGCCGGCACCTGCGCCGGACCGGCGGCGCCATCGAGGAATGACGGCGCCGCCGTACCCCGGCTGTGCGGATCAGCCCCGCGCCGCCGGGCACGTGGTGTCGCCGGCCGGCAGGGTGCCCTCCAGCAGATAGCCCTCGACGTACGCGTCGACGCACGCGTTGCGGTTCTGGAACTGCCCGTGGTCGCCGCCCTCGACGGTGACCAGGCGCGATCCCGCCAGCCCCCGGTGGGCGCGTACGGCGGCCTCGTAGTACGTCGCCGGATCGTTCTTCGAGTTGAGCATCAGCACCGGAGGCAGCCCCTCGCCGGTGACCTTGATGCGCGGCGCCTTGGAGCGCGGCCAGTTCGCGCAGACCGCCGCGTACGTCAACTCCCGTGCCCCGGCCAGGGGATGGGTACGCGTGGCCTCGGCGCTCTCCTTCACCCAGTACCGGCTGTCGCGGTTCCACGGGGTGTCGCCGCAGGTGACCGCGGTGAAGTCGGCGACGAAGTCCGCGCCCATGACGTGCTTCAGCTGCCCCGCGACGGCCTTCCTCGTCTCCGCCGGCGCCTGGTCCGGATGTTCCAGGAAGCCGAGGAGCGAGGCGAGGCCGGCGAACTGGTCGGTGTTGTACAGGGCGCTCGTTGTCGCCGCATCCAGGTGGTCGGGCGTGATGACCGTTCCCTCGACGTCCAGCGGCCGGTCGTGCAGCGCGGCCCGCAGCCGCTCGTACGAGGCCTGCGCCTCCTCGGGGGTGCGCCCCTGGTGGTACGTGGCGTCGTTCTTCGCGAGCCACGGCAGGAAGTCCTGCTCGAACCGGCGCTGGAAACTCATCGGCTGCCCCGTCAGGAAGGACTGCCAGTCCCCGGTGAAGTCGACGTTGCTGTCGAGGACGACCCGCTCCACGCGGCGGGGGAACTCGGTCGCGTAGTACGCCCCGAGGAAGCTGGCGTACGAGGGCCCGTAGTACGAGATCTTCTCCGCGCCGAGCAGCGATCGGTACAGGTCCATGTCGTGCACGGCCTGATCGGTGGTGATGTACGGCAGCAGCCCGCCCGAGTTGCGCTCGCAGTCCCGTACGAAGTCCCGGGCGCGGTCGAGGGTCTGCCGGACGGCGGTCGCCGACCGGTCGCGCAGATCGCCGCCGCCGAACATGGCGTCGACCTTGTCCTGGTCCGCGCAGACCACCTTCGAACTCGCGCCCACACCGCGCTGGTCGAAGCCGACGATGTCGTACACCTCCGCCAGCTTCGGGCTGTACGAGGCGAGCCGGGCCGGCCGCAGGAGCCCCGAGGCCCCGGGGCCGCCGGCCGCCATCATGAGCACGCCCCGGCGCTTCGCCGGATCGGCCGCGCGGTGGCGGGAGACCGCGATCGTCAGGCCCGGTCCGGAGTCCGGGTGGTACCAGTCCCGCGGGACGGACATCGAGGCGCACTCCAGCGCGCCGCCCGGACAGGGCTGCCAGTCGAGCTGCTGGTGCAGGTAGCGGCCGGGTGTCCGCGGGCTGTTCCCGCCGCCCGCGCCGGCGGGCGCGGCGCTCGCGTGGCCGACGGGCAGGACGGCTGCGGCGAGCAGCCCGCAGGCGGCGGCCGCGAGCCATCGGGCAGGCTTCTTGAACACGTGCATGTCTGAACTCCCCCTGGGGTCCGGCAGGTCCCCTTGATCGTCCCGCGCCGGCCCCCCGCCCCTCGATACCACTGCCATCCGCTTCGGGGGTGGCAGTAGTGCCACCCCCTCCCGGGCCGGGGGCGGCTTTGCCTCCGCCCGGGAAGTCCGTAGCAGAACCGATACTTCAGGCCTCTGTGACGTGTATCGCACGCAGCGCTACATTGCCCACGCCCCGCAGCTGCGGGGAGGCGCCGCACCTGCGGCCGGGGGAGGGGCATCGACGATGGGCTCTGGAGTTCTCGCGAAGCTGGGCAGCGTGATCACCGCCAAGACGGCCGCGGTGGCGGCCGCAGGTGCCCTGGTGGTGTCCGGCGCCGTCGGGGTCGGCGTCTGGGCGGTCAACGGCGGCCCGCAGCTGGTCGTGGTGCAGCGCAGCGCCTCGGTGTCGGTCCCGGCGCGCGGCGAGCAGGCCGCGATCGCCCCGTGCCAGGCGCACGAGAAGGCGCTCGGCGGCGGGTACGCGGTCACCGGCACCGGCTTCGCCACGAGCAGTCTCTTCGTGGGCGACGCCTGGCTGACGGCCGCCTACAACCCGGACGACGCGCCCGCCACGCTCACCTCGTACGCCCTGTGCATCAACGCGAAACCGGAGTTCCGCGGGGACGCCGACTGGTCCCAGACTGCGCATGCCTACCACGACCGGCGGGACAAGATGGGCACCGACAGCGTCGGCGGGGCCATCCACGACCTCACGATCGGCGGGCCGTTCCGCGACGCGGCGCACAACGCCTCCCCCTCGCTGTCCTGCCCCGGCGGCTTCACCTCGCTGGGCACCGAGTTCCGGGCGGGCCGCACCCTGACGGGCCGCGCCGTCGCGCCGGTTCCGCTCGACACCCTGACCACGCAATCGGCCATCGCGGGTGCCCAGCCCTTGCCCCGCGTCATGCTCAACCCGGGATCCCGGCTGAGTACCGGTGTGTTCCCGCTCCGCACGTCCGAGTACATCGAGCACCAGACCCGGATCGAGGATCCGCAGCCCCCGGAGGCGAACTACGCGGTCACGGTCCGGCCGATCTGTGTCCGGCTCAAGGACGTGTCCGTGGCCACGACGAAGGTGGCGGTGGCCGCAGGCGGCAGCGCGTCCGGCGTCGTGTCCTGCCCGAAGGGGAAGCTGGTGGTCGGCGGAGGCTTCCAGTTCCCCGCCGAGAACGAGGAAACCTCCCCCCAGGCCCCGACGCGCTTCTTCGGCGACGGCTGGCTGTACGCGCCGACCGACGCACCGGCTGCCGGTGAGTCCTCGGGCAGCAAGGTGAAGGCCTGGCACGTCACCGGCAGGAACCAGCAGAAGGCCGGTCTCGACTATTACAACTCGGTCTGGATCGAGCACAGCGACCGCGAGACGCTCACCGGCAACGGTTACTTCGACACACACGGCCGGGGCCCCGACGACCAGGTACTGCGCGCCCTGGCCGTGCCCGACAGCCAGGAGATGGTCGCCAGCGCGGTCTGCGCCACGATCGACGCCAAGCCCACCGAGCCGGCCAAGGCCCCCTCGCCGCCCGTCGTCACCCGGCCGGAACTGCCGCACGCACTCGACCCGCTGCCGGGCGCGACCGGCGGCACGGGCTCCGCCTCACCCTCGGCCCCGACCCCCGGCGCCTCGCCCACGACGAGCCCGACCGCCTCGCCCGGTACGTCTCCCACGCCCGGCAGCCCCAACAGCCCGGGCACCCCGACCACGGGCGGCCCGAGTCGGCCGGCCACCCCGTCGCAGGGCAGTTCGCCGACCCGCCAGCAGCCGCAGGCACCGACGGTGAGCATCCAGCAGCCCGGCGCCGGCGGACAACTGAGGCGCGGCTGCGAGGAGTCGTTCGCCGGGACGGCCCGGACCCGCCCGGGCAACCAGCCCGTCACCGACCCGCAGTACACGAGCTGGCGGATCACCGGGCCGAACGGGCCGGTGACGCTGGGCGCGGGCGCCTCCGGCCGCTTCCTCGTCCCGCTGCTGCCCGACGGAACGTACAAGCTGGTGTTCAGCGCCACCGATCCGGCGGCCGGACTCACCGGCAGCGCGGAGGTTTCCGTGAAGATCGTCGGCTGTCTGCGCTGAACACAGAAGGCTGAACGGGGAACACCCTTCGGGGGAACGGCGCCGCGAGGGTGGCCGGGGTTCCGGACGGAGAGGATCATGAGGAGGGCGCCGGCCCGCCGGGCCCCGCCTCGCCACCGAGTCCAGGAGGTACGTGTGTCTGCCGCGTCGAGCACCGCGTCGTCGAGTTATGCATCCGGGGTCTTCGAAGTGCCGCTGCTGGGCGACACGATCGGCGAGAACCTGGACCGCACCGTCCGCCGGTTCCCCGACCGCGACGCCCTCGTCGACGTCGCCGCCGGGCGCAGGTGGACGTACGCGCAGCTCGCCGCCGATGTCGACGCCCTCGCGCTGGGCCTGTTGGACCTGGGCATCGTCAAGGGGGACCGGGTCGGTATCTGGGCGCCCAACCGCGCCGAGTGGACGCTGGTGCAGTACGCCACCGCCAAGATCGGGGCGATCCTCGTCACCGTCAACCCGGCTTACCGTACGCACGAGTTGGAGTACGTCCTGCGGCAGTCCGGGATCCGGCTGCTCGTCGCGGCGGAGCGCTTCAAGACCTCCGACTACGCCGGGATGATCGAGGAGGTGCGGCCGCACTGCCCGGAGCTGGAGTTCACGGTCCTGCTGGACGGGCCGCGGTGGACGTCCCTGCTCGAGCAGGGACGCCGGGGCGACCCGGCCGAGCTCGTACGGGCGGGGGCCGGGCTCAGCCCGGACGACCCGATCAACATCCAGTACACCTCGGGAACCACCGGCTTCCCCAAGGGTGCGACCCTGTCGCACCACAACATCCTCAACAACGGCTTCTTCGTCGGCGAGTTGTGCCACTACACCGAGCAGGACCGGGTCTGCATCCCGGTGCCGTTCTACCACTGCTTCGGCATGGTCATGGGCAACCTCGCCTGCACCAGCCACGGCGCTGCGATGGTCATCCCGGCGCCGTCGTTCGATCCGGAGGCCACCCTCGCCGCGGTCGAGGCGGAGTCCTGCACCTCCCTGTACGGGGTCCCCACCATGTTCATCGCCGAGCTGGCCGCGCCCGGCTTCGACGCGTACGACCTGTCCGGCCTGCGTACGGGGATCATGGCGGGCTCGCCGTGCCCGGTCGAGGTGATGAAGGAGGTCATCGAGCGGATGGGCATGCGCGAGGTGTCCATCTGCTACGGGATGACGGAGACCTCGCCGGTCTCGACGCAGACCCGGGCCGACGACTCGGTCGAGCGCAGGGTGTCCACCGTCGGCCGCGTCGGACCGCACCTGGAGGTCAAGGTGGTCGATCCGCAGTCCGGACGGACCGTGCCCCGCGGCGAGCCGGGGGAGCTGTGCACCCGCGGCTACTCGGTGATGCTCGGTTACTGGGGCGAGCCGGAGCGCACCGCCGAGGCCGTCGACGCCGCGCGCTGGATGCACACCGGAGACCTGGCGGTGATGGACGGGGACGGCTATCTCAGCATCACCGGGCGCATCAAGGACATGGTGATCCGCGGCGGGGAGAACGTGTACCCGCGCGAGATCGAGGAGTTCCTCCACGCCCATCCGGACGTGCTGGACGTCCAGGTCATCGGCGTCCCCGACCCCAAGTACGGGGAGGAGCTGATGGCGTGGGTGCGGATGCGCGAGGGAGCGGAGCCGCTGACCGCGGCCGCCGTCCGTGCCTTCTGCGACGGACGGCTGGCCCATTTCAAGATCCCGCGGTACGTGCACGTCGTGGACGAGTTCCCGATGACGGTGACCGGGAAGATCCGCAAGGTCGAGATGCGCGAGACGGCGGCCCGCCTGCTGGAGGTCTCCTCCTAGCAGCCGGGCCGAACGGCGCGGTTCAGTTGCGGGGGGACAGCTCGGCCATGGCGCTCCAGCCCTGGCCGGGCACCTCGACGTGGATGATCTCCGGCGTGCTGGCGATGGCGCCCGCGAGGGTCTCCATACCGGCCTTGAAGTGGTCGGACGCGACGTGCGCGGCGCCCGCCTCGGCGTCGGTGAAGGCTTCCAGGAGCGTGTACTTGTGGGGGTCGTCGACGCTGCGCGACCAGTCGTAGAAGAGGTTGCCCGGCTCGTTGCGGGTGGCTCGGGTGAACGCGTCGACGAGGGTGAGCCAGTTGTCGCTGTGCTCCGGACGGACGTCGAACCTGACGGCGATGAAGATCATGCCGACCAGCCTGGCAGGCCGCCGCGGGCCGCGCATCCCCATCGCGCCGTATTTCCGACAGGGTCGGAAAACGGCCTGCCGGGCGTCCTCACCCGCAGTCCGCCGCGGCCTGCGCGAGCGCGCTGCGGATCTCCTGCGGGCGCCGCCGGAACTCCCCGGTCGGCAGGGACACCGACAGGGCCTGCACCGCGTCGCCGTCGCCGTCGCCGCCGCTCCCGCGCGGCAGGGCGACGGCCAGGCAGGTGTACGAGGGATCGGCCTCCCCGACGGAGAGGGCGAAACCCTGCCACCGGACCCGGGACAGCTCCGCCTCCAGCAGTTCGGCGCTGGTGATGGTGGCCCCGGTCAGGCGGGCCATTCCGTGCTCGGCCAGGTACCGCCGCCGCAGCGGCCGGGGCAGCTCGGCGAGCAGCGCCTTGCCGTGCGCGGTGGCGTGCGCCCGGGTCTCCCGCCCGGGGGTGAACGGGTTCGCCGCGTCCGTGACCGGGGCGGTGGTGTCGACGACGGTGATCAGGCCGCCCCGGTAGGCGGTGTGGTACGCCTCGGCGCCGGTGGCGCGCCGCAGCCGGGCCAGCAGATCGGCCATGCGCGGCGCGGGCTCCAGCTGCCGCAGCAGGCTCCGGTGCAGCCCGGGGATGCGCGGTCCCAGCCCGAATCCCTGCGCGGTGCGGACGAGGTACCCGCGTGCGGTCAGCGGGGCCAGCAGGTGGTACGCGGTGGACAGGGAGCACCCCGTCCGGCGTGCCAGCGCCTTGGCGCTGACCGGCCCGGCCGCGTCGGCCACGGCGTCGAGGATCGCCAGCGCGCGGTCGACGGACTGCGGACCGGTGGGCGGCATGGTCGGTTCTCCCGAGGTGGTGACGGCACGGATCCCCGAGCCTATGCCGCAGCGGACGGGCGGCGTTCATCGAACGTTGACCGGACGCAGAGGGGGAGCGTGCACAGTCGTGCGCATGGACAGCGAACACGGCACCCCCGCACGGCGGTACGACCCTGCGGCAGCCGCGGACCTCACCGGCATCCGGCTCGCCCACCGCGCGATCCTGGCCGACATCGAGCGCCTCGCCCGGCTGCTCGCCGCTCTCGCCGCGGCCGCGGAACCGGCCGGGCCCGCGCGGGCGGAGGCCGTCGCCCGCTACGTGCACCGCTACCACTCCGTCGTACGCGGCCACCACCGCGGCGAGGACGAGATCCTGTGGCCGGTGGTCCTGGACGCGGTACCCGACGCGGCCGATGCGGTGGCCGGCATCGTGCGCTTCCTCCACGACCACGAGGCGCTCGACGCGCTCCAGGCCGCCTGCGACGCGGCCGCGGACCGCTTCGCCGCCGAACCCGGCCGCCACGCCCGGCGGCTGGCCGGGCTCCTCGCCGACCAGCGGGATCTGCTGGCCGAGCACATCGAAGCCGAGGAGCAGCACGTGTTCCCGGTCATCGCCGCCCGGGTGCCCGGCGCCGCCTACGCCGCCGCGGAGGCGCGCATCCGCAGCGCCGACCGGTCCGCCGACCCGGCCTGGGCCCGCGCCTGGCTGCTGAGCCACGCCACCGAGGACGAGGCCCGCCGCCTGCTGCCCGGCCCCGCCGCCGACCCGGCTGCGCGGGAACCCCTGCTCCGGGCGTACGCCGCCGAAGTGGCGCTGGTGTTCGCGGCCTGAGCGCGGTGTCAGCCGTCCGCCCACTGCCGGGCCAGCGAGGCGAAGGCGCGGGAGGCGGCGCTCTCGTACGCGCTCTCGCGGCGCAGCAGGACCACGGTCCGCGCGGGGAGGGCGGGGGCGAGCGCGACGGGGTGCAGCGGGGTGTGGTCGCGGGTGAGGGCGTCGGGGAGCACCGTGGCGAGCCCGGTGCGCCGGACGATCTCGGTGAGGGCGCTGATGGAGTTGGCCTCCACCGCGATCGGCGGTGCGACCCGGTGCCGGTGGAAGTACGCGTCGATGTGGGTCCGGGTCGCGAAGTCGCCGCTGAGCAACGCGAGCGGGCACGCGGCGAGTTCGGACACCGGCAGGGGCTCGCTGCGCCCGGCGTGCGGGTGGGCGGGGCCGACCACCAGGCCGAGGGACTCGGTGAACAGGTCGGTGGCGCCGACGCCGGGCAGGTGCGCGCCCCGGAAGGCGATGCCCAGGTCCACGGCATCGGCCAGCAGCGCCGACTCCAGCCGATCCTGCGTCATCTCCTTGACGTTCAGGGTGATTCCGGGGTGCCGGGCATGGAGTTCCGCGGCCAGCGGGCCGAGCAGGTACGCGGTGAACGTCGGCGTCATGGCGAGGCGCAGGCTGCCGCGGGAGAGGTCCGCCACGTCCAGGACGGCCCGCTCGGCGGCGGCCAGGTCCTGGAGTGCGCGGCGCGCGTACGGGACGAAGGCCGCGCCCGCGTCGGTCAGGCGTACGGCGCGTCCCGTACGGTCCAGCAGCCGGACCCCCACGGTCCGCTCCAGCTGCTTGATCTGCTGCGACAGCGTGGGCTGCGAGAGGTGCAGCTCCTCGGCGGCGCGGGTGAAGCTGCCGTGTTCTGCCACGGCCAGCAGATAGCGGAGATGGCGCAGTTCCAGAGGCATGGGCACCACTATAGATGTCACCAATACAGATCATGAATAGTGCGTCTTGGACACTATAGGTACAGGTCATGCAGGGTGGATCTCGTCAGCCCGACCAGGGCGGGCACCACCGAAGGGAGTGACCGTGCAAGACCTCGCCGAGGGCGTCGCGCACTTTCAGCAGGACGTCTTCCCGGCCAAGGCGGAGCTCTTCGCCCGCCTGGCGACCACCCACCGGCCGCACACGCTCTTCATCAGCTGCTCCGACGCCCGCGTCGTCCCGGAGCTGATCACCCAGCGGGAGCCTGGCGAGCTGTTCGTCATCCGGACCGCCGGCAACCTCGTACCGGCCCGTGCGGCCGCAGCCGACGGCGGCGACGGCGGCGACGGCATTGACGGGGTCGCGGCCAGCATCGAGTACGCGCTCGCCGTCCTCGGCGTCCGCGACATCGTGGTCTGCGGACACTCCGCCTGCGGCGCCATGACCGCACTCGCCGCCGGCCAGGACCTGGCGGAGCTGCCCGCCATCGCCGGCTGGCTGCGCCACGCGGCGCCCACCGGGACGCCGCAGGACGGCGTCGAGGCACTGATCCGCAACAACGTCGCCGCGCAGCTCGCGCACCTCGCCACGCACCCCGCGGTGGCCCGCGCCCTGGCCGCGGACGCCGTCACCCTGCACGGCTGGGTCTACGACATCCCCACCGGCACGGTCGAGCGGATCGATCCCGCCTCCGGCCGGTCCGCCGCCCTCGCGGCCTGAATCCGCCCTTCCCGCCACTCCACCCCAGAAAGGGAACCTCCCGTGATCCACGCCCAGTTCGACCCCTCCGCCCGCCAGGCCCTGGCCGCCGCCGCCGTTGACGCCAAGATCCGCAAGGACCTCACCTGGCAGCAGATCGCCGACGCGGCCGGCCTGTCGGTCGCCTTCGTCACCGCCGCGGTACTCGGCCAGCACCCCCTGCCGGCCGCCTCCGCCGAAGCCGTCGCCGAGCTCCTCGGCCTCGACGCCGACGCGGCGCTGCTCCTGCAGACGATCCCGACCCGGGGCTCGATCCCCGGCGGCATCCCGACCGACCCGACCGTCTACCGCTTCCACGAGATGCTCCAGGTCTACGGCACCACCCTCAAGGCCCTGGTCCACGAGCAGTTCGGCGACGGCATCATCAGCGCGATCAACTTCAAGCTGGACGTCAGGAAGGTCGCGGACCCCGAAGGCGGCGAGCGCGCCGTCATCACCCTCGACGGCAAATACCTCCCCACCAAGCCCTTCTAGGCACAGGCGTCGAGGAGCGTCTCGGCGACCGCAGTGCGGGCGTACAGCACCGAGCGGCCCGCACGGTGCGCGCTGACCAGGCCCGCGTCGCGCAGCGCGGTCAGGTTCTGGGACACCCCCGCCGCCGAGAGCCCCGTACGGCGGGCCAGCTCGGTGGTCGAGGCGGGCGCCGCGAGCTCCGTCAGCAGCAGGGTCCGCGAACGGCCGAGCACGGCGGCGAGGGCCTCGGCCTTCCCGGTCGGCGGCCGCGAGGCCCACAGCGACCCCACCCCGCGGGCCGGATAGGCGAGCTGCGGCGGATCCGGCGGCGTCATCCGGGTCAGCAGGCCCGGCCCGAGGAAGGCCGAGGGCACCAGCAGCAGCCCCCTGCCCGCCGTCTCCCGGGACAGGGGCCGGGTCCGGCGCACCAGCCGCAGGGTGTTGTCGTCCCACTGCACCGCACTGTGCAGCTCGTTGATGACCTGGCCGGCACCCTGCTCGGCGGCCTGCCGGGCCCGGTGGAAGACGTCGGCCTCCAGCACCGAGCGGATCCGGGCCCAGTACGGGGCGAGCGCGAGCTTCCAGTACGCCTCGATCTCCTCCGCCAGCCGGGGCAGCCGGGCCTGCGGGTCCGCGTGCAGGGCCCGGGCCCGGGGCCCGAGCGGGCCCTGGTGGTAGCGCAGGTGGTCGAGGTTGCGGCGGACCGGGTCGGCGGCAGCGGCCAGGACCCCGGCCAGCTCCGCCGCCAGGGCGGGGGCCGGTCCGGCGGGCGCAGGGTTGAGGAAGTGGGGTACGTACCCCTTGGGCGGGATCAGCTCGGCGAGCCAGCCCCGGTCCAGCCCGGCGGCCGCCAGCCGGGGCCGTACCTGCTCCGCCCACGGCCGGTACACGGGCGAGACGGCGCCGTCGTTCAGCAGCCGCCGGAAGCTGGTCACCACCTCCCACAACGGCGAGACGGCGAACCGCATCTGCGCCAGATCGCCCGCCGAGAACGCCAACTCCGCCAGGAGGACCACCCCTTGGATTCACCCATGCCTGAATCAATGGCCTCGAGCCTACTGTGCGGAGATCATTCCGGCATGACCACTCAGACGATCACCGCGGCCGCCTCGGGCACCTGGAAACTCGGCGACCTCGAAGTGAACCGCATCGGCTTCGGCGCGATGCGACTGACCCAGAACGGCCCGGCGTTCGCCCCCGGCGCCGCCCCCAGCGACCGCGGCCGGGCGATCGGCGTACTGCGCCGCGCCGTCGAGCTCGGCGTCAACCACATCGACACCGCCGCCTTCTACTTCTCCCCGCTGCGCTCCGCCAACGAGCTGATCAACCAGGCTCTGGCACCGTACCCGGACGACCTCGTCATCACCACCAAGGTCGGCCCCGGCCGAGGCCCGTCCGGGCAGTGGCTGCCGCACGCCACCCCGGAGCAGCTGCGCGGCCAGGTCGAGGAGAACCTGCGCCAGCTCGGCCGCGACCACCTCGACGTGGTGAACCTGCGCATCGTCGGGACCGATTCGATCGCCGAGCGCTTCGGCGCCCTGGCCGAGCTGCGCGAGGCCGGGCTCATCCGCCACCTCGGCCTGTCCAACGTGCAGCCCGAACACCTCGCCGAGGCCCGGGCCATCGCGCCGGTGGTCTGCGTACAGAACCTGTACGGGCTCGGCGCCCGGCCCGAGCAGGAGGCCTTCCTGCGCACCTGCGGCGAGCAGGGCGTGGCCTTCGTGCCGTTCTACTCGATCGCCGGTGCGGGGCGCGAAGCGGGCGCGAGCGGCGCCGAGCACCCGCAGGTGCTCGCCGTGGCCCGCGCCCACGGGGCGGGCCCCGCCGAGATCCGGCTGGCCTGGACCCTGCACCGCGGACCGCACGTCCTGGCCATCCCCGGAACCGGCGACCCGGACCACCTCACGGCCAATGTGGCCGCCGGCGCCCTGCGGCTGTCCGCCGAGGACCTCGCCGTGCTGGACTCGCTGCACTCCGGGGGAGCGTGACGGCAGACGTCCCACCGGGGGCGGACCGACTGCCGGCCCGCCGTCCGCCCCGCCGCGGCGGAACGGACGGCCGGGCGCCCGGTCAGCGGGGACCGAGCGGTCCCTTCCCGGCCACGGTGTTGCCGGTGACCGTGCCGTCGGCGCCGGCCAGGGTCACGGCGTGCCGGACCCCGTCGGGACCGAGGACCACGGCCAGCCAGGCGCTGCCGCCGCCCTGCTGCGCGACGGCGCGCAGCGATTCGAGCTTGCCGCCCTCCACGGCGGCCGTGGCCTTCTCGACGGCCTGGGCCGCCGCCAGCGCGGGCAGCGGCACCGGGGCGCCCTTGGCGGATCCGTCCGCCCGGCCTCCCGGCCCGCGGCCGCCCGGTCCCCGGCCCGTGAGGCCGCGGTCGCCGTCGACGACCTCGGGCTCGGCGCCCTTGTGCAGCTTCGGGCCCTTCGGGCCCATCGGGCCCTGTGCCGGCATCCCCGCACGCCCGTGCTCGCGGACCTTGAGGGCGAAGCCGTCCCGCATGTGCTCCCGGTGGCCGTGCTCGGCAGCCGCCACCGCGGCCGCCCCGCCGCCGATCAGGACGACCAGCCCGAGGGCGACCCATCGCGTGCGCCCCTCACGGGCCAGCCGGGCCAGCCGGCCGCGGCGACCCGCCACCGTACCGGTCGCGGTCGCGTCGGCCTTGGCCTCGCCCGGGCCCGCGGGCGGCTCGGGGGGCTGGGGACTGGACTGAGTCATCGGTATGCTCCTCGCGTTCTCCGAGCACCCTGCCCGGCTCGGCAGATCCTGCGCGCCCGATGCTGAAGCCCCGCTGAAGCCACCTGAAGACCTCTTCAGCAAGCCGTCGGCGCGACCTGAGAACCTTGTCCCCATGCGCGTACTGGTGGTCGAGGACGAACGGCGGCTCGCCGCAGCCCTGCAGCGGGGTCTGCAGGCCGAGGGCTTCTCCGTGGACGTCGCCCACGACGGCCCGCAGGGCCTGTGGCTGGCCGGCGAGCACGATTATGACGCCATCGTGCTCGACATCATGCTGCCCGGGCTCAACGGCTACCGGGTCTGCGCCCGGCTGCGCGCGAGCGGCTGCGAGTCGGGGATCTTGATGCTCACCGCCAAGGACGGCGAGTACGACGAGGCGGAGGCCCTCGACACCGGCGCGGACGACTTCCTCTCCAAGCCCTTCTCCTACGTGGTCCTGGTCGCCCGGCTGCGCGCCCTCATCCGGCGCACCGGCCGCCGCAGCCCGCAGGTCATGGAGTTCGGCGACCTGGTGATCGACCCGGCCGGGCAGCGGTGCACGCGGGCCGGTACCGAAGCCCGGCTGACCTCGCGCGAGTTCGCGGTCCTCGTGTACCTGGCCCGGCGGGCCGGGGAGGTCGTGCCCAAGCGGGAGATACTGGAGCACGTCTGGGACGCCGCCTACGAGGGCGACCTGAACGTCGTCGAGGTCCACGTCAGCGCCCTGCGCCGGAAGATCGACGCTCCCTTCGGCCGGGCCGCCGTGGAGACCGTCCGCGGCGCCGGCTACCGGCTGGCGGCCGACGGTGGCTGAACCGAAGACCGGCGCCGCCGCCCGCTCCCTCGGCGGTGTCCGACGCAGCGCCCTGCGCCGGATCCGCTGCACCGCGCGGCGCCTGCGCCCCCGGTCCGTCCGCGCGCGGGCCACGCTCGGCGCCTCCACCGTGGTCGCCCTCGCCCTCGGCGCGGCCTCCTTCGCCCTGCTCGGGATGCTGGACGGCAACCTGATGCGGGACGCCCAGGCCGATGCCGAGCGCCAAGCCCTGTCCACCGCCGGGCTGGCGGCCGCCGGCCGGCTCGACACCGTACTGGCACCCGGGCGCGACACCGACTTCCTGCAGGTCGTCGACGCCGACGGCCGCGTCCTGGCGGCGAGCCCCAACCTCGCCGGCCGCCCCGCCCTCTCCCCGGCCCGCCCGGGCAAACCCGGCACGGTCCGCCGCACCTGGAAGGAGGGTCCGGCGCGCGGCGACCGCCGCCATCGCGTCGTCCAGGTCACCACCGTCACCGGGGAGGGACTGGTCACCGTGTACGCGGGGACCTCGCTGCGGCAGGCCGACGCCGCCGACGACGTCATCACCGGCGCGCTGGCCGTCGGAGTACCACTGCTCGTGCTCACCGTCGCACTGGTCACCTGGCGGGTGACCGGCTGGGCGCTGCGCCCCGTCGAGGCGATCCGCGCCGAGGTCGCCGAGATCAGCGACCGCGACCTGCACCGCCGGGTGCCGGTACCGCGCAGCCAGGACGAGATCGCCCGGCTCGCCGTCACCATGAACACCACCCTGGACCGGCTGGAAGCCGCCGGAATCCGCCAGCGCCGGTTCATCGCCGACGCCTCGCACGAACTGCGCAGCCCGATCACGGTGCTGCGCACCCAGCTGGAGGTCGCCCAGGCCCACCCCGATCCCGCGCTGTGGGGCGAACTGGTCAGCGGGGCCCTGGAGGACACCGTACGACTGCAGGACCTCGCCGCCGACCTGCTCCTGCTGGCCCGCCTGGACACCGGGGAACCGCCCCCGGCAGCAGCCGTCGACCTCGCGGACGTCGCCCGCGAGGCGGCCCGCTCGCGCAGGCGGGACCGGATCCCCGTCGACATGGAGATCGCTCCCGAGGCCACCGTGCGCGGCAGCACGCTGTGGCTCTCCCGGCTCGTCACCAACCTGCTGGACAACGCCCAGCGTCACGCCGACGGGCGGGTCCGGCTCCTCCTGCGGGTCGACGCGGCCCGGCGTACCGCCGTGCTCGAGGTGTGCGACGACGGGCCGGGCATCCCGGCAGCCGACCGGGAGCGGGTCTTCGAACGGTTCACCCGCCTCGACGACGCCCGCAGCCGCGACGAGGGAGGTTCCGGCCTGGGCCTGGCCATAGCCCGCGACATCGCCACCCGGCTGGGCGGCTCCCTCACGGTCGAGGACGCCCCGGCCGGCGCACGTCTGGTGGCCCGCCTTCCGCTGGACTCCGCCTGAAGCGGGCGGATATCCGGTTCTGATTGTTCCCCGTTCTGCTTTTTTCGCACCTGTCCAACTCTGTTCACTCCATGCTTGCCTCGGCTCTCGAAGGGGGGCGTCAGCAACGCCAGAGCCGCATCCCGAACAGACATCAACCATGGCGCACACAGCCAGAGGACGGCGCGATGAAGAACAACCGGATGATCGTCACCGTGGTGGCGCTCTTAGCGATCTTCGCATTCAGTGTGGTGATGGTGGTGGCGGGACAGCCCGTCGCAGCCGTCACGGCACTGATCCCGTCGGTCGCGCTGGGCGTGCAGCAGATCGTTCAGGCGGGCACGGGACTTGCCGAGAGCCGCCGCGAGCGGCCCTCCGTACAGGTGCCCGACCGGGACGAGGAGCCGCGGGGATGAACCTCCACTCGGCACCCCAGGACGTCCCCCAGGGCCGCGGCAAACCGGGCCGCCGGCTGGGACCCATCGCCGAGGGCACCGGAGCGGCGCACCGCGCCTGGCTGGAGCCGCTGCGCGACGCCATCCACGGCAGGGGAGTGACCCTGGACGAGCTCCAGGCGCGCACCGGCCGGCCCAAGGGGCACATCTCCGAACTGCTGCGGGCCGTCGGCCGCTATCCCCGCTGGGTCTTCGTCCGCACGGTGCTCCTCGCGCTGGACCGGCCCGGCGTCGCGTACGACACGATGCGGCTGCGCTGGGTGCTGGCCGCGCGGGACCTCGGCAAGCGCACCTCGTGGATCAAGGACTGCCTCCACGAGGGCGGCGCCCGCCACCGCACCCGGGCCACCTCGGTCCCCCTGGACTACCTGGCCTTCCGGCAGATGCACCACCCGCACTACACCTGCTACGCCTCGGCGTTCCTGCGCCGCCCCGGCCTCGTCCGCAAGGCCGTCGACGACGTCTTCACCCTGCTGCTGATGCTGTGGCACGACGCACTCGCCAGCGAGAACCCCGAGCGGTTCGCGTGGCCGATCCTGCGCCAGACCGTGCTCGAACGCGCACCGAAGGACAACGGCCGCGCCTCCCTCCTCGAAGCCGCCTTCGACACGGTGGCCCTGGGTCTCGCGCCGGACCCGATCGGCCAGGTCGAGGAGTCCATGGCCCTGTTCCGGGCCGTCGCGGACCTGGCGCCGCTCCAGCGGGACGTCATCGTCCTGCTGTACCTGTGCGGGCTGGAGGACGCCCGGGCGGCGGACGAACTGGGCGTCTCCCTCGCCGCCGTGCGGTCCACCGCGCGGCACGCCAAGCGCAACCTGCACGCCGCCCTGTATCCGGACACCACCACCGAGGAGGAGGTCTCCGGTGACCTCGACCATTGACCAACTGCTGGCCCGCGCCCGCCTCCACGACAGCGCGCACGCGCCCGCCGACATCGCCGACACCCGCGGCGCACCGCACCACGTGCCGGGCACACGGGCGCCCGGCGCGACGGGGGCCGAACCGCACAAGGACATGCGGGGAGCCGCGCGCGACCTCCGGGCGCTGTGCGAAACGGCCGTCACCGGAGCCGCCGTCGCCGCGCTGGGCGACTTCCTCACGAACAAGCTGCCCGAGCCCTCCGGTGCGCGCGTCCTGGGCTGCATCCTGCTGCTCACCGACGCGGAGGACTCCGCCCGCTTCTGGTGGCAGTACGCCGCCGGCGCCGGAGACTCGATCGCCTCGTACTGCCTGTACCTCCACCACCTCGCGCTCGGCGAGAACCACGAAGCCGTCTGGTGGCGGCGCCAGACGACCCCGTCCGCCGCCCCCCGACACCCGGCGGATGCACCGGACGCGCCGGGCGGGGCGGACGCACCGGACGCGGCCACCGTGGTCTTCGACGGTGCGCAGCGGAACCTCGCGGCCGATGCGAGCCTGCCCACCACCTTGCGCGTCCTGCGGGCGCTGCGGCCCAGCGGAGGCGGGTCGAAGCGCGGCTCGAGCACGGTCAAGGCCGTCATGGAGTACGTCTCCGCCGCCGTCAGCTACGTCGACGACGACCTCGAACTGCCGCTGCCCGACCCGGACTTCACCGACCGGATCCGCGCCCTGACGGCCGCTGCCCGCCCGGCGCGGCCCGGCCGCCGCACCTCGCCGAGGCTCCCGCCCCGGCTCCGGGCCACCTGATCGCCACCGCCCCGGAACGGAGGTGCCGCTCGGCAGGGGACCGCCGAGCGGCACCGGCTGCCGGGGTCAGCGCGAGCCGTGCTCCGGGAGGTCCTGCTCGGCCGGGGCCGCGGTCAGCTGCGGGATCAGCGCGAAGCTGCGCTGGGCGGTGGGGGCCGCCGGCGCCTTCTTCCCGCAGAACGCGCCCTCGAGCGTGCCGCCCAGGGCCGTGTTCGCCTCACCCTTGTTCGAGGTGTTCGCCACCGCGGCGAGGCTGCGCTTTCCGTCACGCGTGGCGAAGGCGTAGGTGTAGAAGCCCTGGACCGTGCCCGTGTGCCCGTACACCGACGTCCCGCACGACAGGTCGTAGCGACGCAGGCCCAGTCCGTAGAACCGGGTGTTCGTGGTGTCCGTCGGCGTCATGGCGATCATGGCGTCGAGCATGCGCGGCGCCAGCAGCTTGCCGCCGAGCAGCGCCGACATGAAGGTGTTCAGATCGGCGGTGCTCGAGATCATGGCACCCGCGGACTGTGCCCAGGACACCGTCTGCTCGGTGGAGTCGACCAGAGGCGCCCCGGCCTCGTCCGGGTGGAGGTAGCCGTGCAGGTGCGCACCCTTGATCGCCGTGGAGGGGTGCACGTACGAGGTGTTCTTCAGCTTCAGCGGCTTGATGATGCGGCGCTCGTACTCCTTGGCCACGCCGTGCCCGGTGGCCTTCTCGATGAGCATGCCGACGACCACGAAGTTGGTGTTGGAGTACTTGTACGAGACGCCCGGCTCGGTCGTGCGCGGCTCGCGCAGCGAGAGGGCGACCAGCTCCTGGTAGGTGAAGACCTTGTTCCGGACGGCCTCGAAACCGGGCACGGTCTTGTCGAACATGGCGTTCGTGTAGTCCGCCAACCCGCTGCGGTGGGTGAGCAGGTGACGGACCGTGATCCGGTCGTCGGGCAACAGGCCGGGCAGGTACTGGTTGACCGGGGCGTCCAGGCTGATCTTGCCCTCGTCCACCAGCTGGAGCAGTACGACGCTGGAGAACGTCTTGGTGACGCTGCCGATCCGGAAACGGCCGTTGATGTCCATGGGCGCGCCCGTGGTCCGGTCCTGTACACCCACCGCACTGGTCAGCGGAGCACCGGAACCGGTGATGCGGACCATGGCGCCGGGCGCACCGACCGCAGTGGTGTTCTTCAACGCCTGCGTCACGGCCTCGAGATCGGGCTTCGGCGCGGGCGCGGCGGTCTGCGCCGCCTGCGCGGAGGACGGGCCCGCCGCCGCCTCGGCGGCGGTCGCGGGCACCACACCGGCGAGCACGGCGAGCAGGGCGGCACTGAGAGTCAGGCGTCGATCGAGAGGCAGGCGCACGTTGTTCCTCAACTGCAGAGTGACGGGAAGGGTTTCGCGTTCGCGGACTCGCCGCCGCGGGGCGGTGATCAAGGTCGCGGCCTGCGATCGTACGTGCCGGACGAGTGTGGCCGGATACCTGCCGCCTCAGAACGTGCAGGTAGGGACGTTTTCCAGCCACGCGGCGCCCTGGATGTAGATGTTGGTGACCCACGCCTTGTAGTCGGGCAGATAGGACCAGGCGTCGTTGGTGTAGCCGTCGGAGGTGACCTTCTCCGCGTGCTTCTGGCACTCGACGCGGATCGTCGTCGGCCCCGGGAAGGCGTAGACGCGCGCGGCCGCGGTGGACGGCTGGGCCTTGGTCCAGACTCCGGTGCCCCAGGTCCGGAACACGTGCCCGGTCACCGGACCGGGGTCGATCCGCACCGCCCCGTAGTAACCGTTGTTCAGCCGGACGTCGCTGACCATCAGTTTCGTGCCGGACTGCCGGGCCTCCGCCATCTTGCCCGCGCCCAGGTAGATCGCGATGTGGTGCAGGTCCTGGGAGGTGCCCCACACCAGCAGATCGCCGGGGAGCAGCGGGGCCAGGCCGTCGGCTGCGGTGAAGCGGCCGGCCGCGTGGTGCGTGTAGTACTGGGCGCTGGCGACCCCGTTCAGGATGTCCGACCCGGTGGCCTCGGCGTAGGCGTGGCGGACCAGTCCCGAGCAGTCGAAGCCGAGCCGCTCGGGATCGTGTTCGCTGGCCGGATCTGTAGGGTCCACCTGCCCGTACGTGGCCCCGGGCTGCGGACCGTGGCCGCCGCCCCACGTGTACCAGACGTCGGCGGCGACCTGGGCGCAGGCGGCGCCGACGGCCCGCTCGGCGGCGGCGGACGCCCCCGGGGCCAGGACCCGGCACGAGCCGTCGGCGGCCGCCGCCGACGCGGGGGGCCACAGGAGGCAGACCAGGAGTGCGATGAGTGTGCCGATGAGACCGGACCGGCGAAGCATGCGGGATCCCTCGATTCTCGTTGCCGCGGGGAAGCGCCCCGGTGGGGGCGGCCGTTGGCGTGTGCCGCAGACGGAACGAGCCTGCGGGCCACCGCCTCCCCGGGTCGAGGGCACGGCGGCGCCCCAACCGGACGGGCAACGGGAAACCCCTGGGAAACCCCCCGCCGGTCAGGGCTCTTCGGCGCACCGCGCGGCGCCGTCGCCCGCGTGCAGCCGGCAGATCTCCGCCAGCCGGGTCCGGAGGTCCGGGTTCCACAGCCGCACCGTGCCGTCGTTGCTGCTGCTGGCCACCGTCCGCCCGTCGGGGGAGAAAACCACGCCCCACACCGCGCTGGTGTGGCCCGTCAGGGCGGCCCACAGTCGCCGCCCGGCCACGTCCCACAGCCGCACCGTACGGTCGTTGCCGCTGCTGGCCAGCGTCCGGCCGTCGGGGGAGAACGCGACGGCGCGGGCGGAGCCGGTGTGGCCCGTCAGCACGGCCCCGGCCTCGAACCGCCGGGCGTCCCACAGCCGTACGGTGCCGTCGTTGCCGCTGCTCGCCAGCGTCCGCCCGTCCGGGCTGAACGCGACGGCCCGTACCGCACCCGCGTGACCGGTGAGCGTGGCCAGCGGCCGCCGCCCGGGCACGTCCCACAGACGTACCGTCAGATCGTCTCCGGCGCTCGCCAGGGTGTGGCCGTCCGGGCTGAACACCACGTCGTTCGCGAAATCCGTATGGCCGGTGAGCGTGCCCAGGGCCGTACGGGAAGTCACGTCCCACAGCCGCACCGTAGTGTCGGAACCGGCCGACGCCAGCAGCTTCCCGTCGGGGGAGAAGGCCACGGCGAACACCGGACCGCTGTGCCCGGTCAGCGTCCCCAGGGCCGTGCGCGAGGCCACGTCCCACAGCCGGACCGTCCCGTCGGAGCCCGCCGACGCCAGCAGCTTCCCGTCGGGGGAGAAGGCCACCGAGAACACCGTCTCGGTGTGGCCCGCGAACGCCGCGACCACCCGCCGCCCGGCCACGTCCCACAGCAGCACCGTGTGATCGGCGTCGGCCGTGGCCAGCAGCTTCCCGTCCGGGCTGTACGCGGCGTGCCAGATCTCCGTGAACGGGCGCGGGGTCAGGACCGGACCGCGCAGGTCCCAGAGCACCACCGACTGGTCGAAGGCGGCGGTGGCCAGCATCGTGCCGCCCGAGTCCACCGCGACGGCGAGCACGTAGTCGGTGTGCCCGGCCAGCGTCGAGGTCAGCCGGCCACTGCGCACGTCCCACAGCCGGGTGGTGCCGTCTCCGCTCGCGCTGACGACCGTGGCGCCGTCCGGGGTGTAGGCGACCGCGTTGATGTCGTCGTTGTGGCCCGTGAGCGTCGCCGTCGTCCGGCCCTCGGCCACGTCCCACAGCCGTACGGTCCGGTCGACGCCCCCGGAGGCCACCGTCCGCCCGTCCGGCGCGAACGCCACGCCCAGCACCTCACCGGTGTGCCCCTCGAGGACGGCGAGCTGACGGGCCGCCACCGGGTCCCACAGCCGTACGGTCTGGTCGGCGCCCGCCGACACCAGCGCCCTGCCGTCCGGCGCGTACGCCAGGGCGTTGACCCTCCCGGTGTGGCCGGTCAGCACCGCCACCGCCGCGCCGCCGCCCGCGGGATCCCACAGCCGGACCGTCCCGTCGGCGCCCGCCACGGCGAGCGCGTGCCCGTCGGGCGCGAAGGCCACGGCGCGGGCGTCCGCCGTCTGCGCGGGGAGCACCGCGAGTCCGTGTCCCTCCGTGTCCCACAGCCGTACCGGCCCGTCCGTGGACGTGGCCGCGAGGGTGCGGCCGTCGGGGCCGAAGGCGACCGCGCGCACCCGGCCCGGCATGGTCAGGGTCACCGTCGTCCGCCGGTCCGCGACCCGCCGCAGCAGCACCTTCCCGTCGGAACCGGCGCTCGCCAGCAGCCGGTTCCCCGGGGCGAAGGCCACCGCGTTGACCGGGCCGCTGTGCCCGCCCAGGCGGGCCAGGAACGGCTGGGCCTGCGCGCTCAGCAGCGCGCCCCGTGCCTGGGGCGTCGCCGCCGTGCGGTACGCCTCCTCCGCGAGCCGCATCGAGGCCTCGGGCTGGCCGGCGGCGAGGGAGGTGGACTGCACGGCGAGGGCCTGCGAACGGGCGATGCGCTCCTGGCCGAGCGCGCCCGCCCGCTGCTGGTACGCCAGCGCCCCGGCCGTCAGGGCCAGCGCCAGCAGGCCGACGAGCATGGCCAGCATCCGCTGCTGGAGCCGGACCTGGCGCCTGGCCTGCGTCTGCCGGGCGTCCTGCGCGGCCCGGCTCGCGCGGAGGAAGGCCGCCTCCCGGGGGCTGATCCGGCTCCTGCCGTCGAGCTCGTCGGCCCAGGCCCGGGCGCTCTCCAGCCGGGTCCCGCGGTACAGGACGGACGGATCGCGGCCCTCGCGCTCCCACTCCTCGGCGGCCTGGGCCAGTTGCCGGTGGACCAGCAGCCCATCGCGGTCGGCGTGGATCCAGCCGCGCAGTCGCGGCCAGGCGTGCAGCAGGGCCTCGTGGGTGATCTCGACGGTGTCGCTGTCCATCGTGATCAGCCGGGCCCGTACGAACGCGTCGAGGGCCGCCGCGGCCCGGTCCGCATCGGCCAGCTGCTCCATCAGCGCGGTCCGGTCCGTTCGCCGCCGCGTCGCCCCCGCGCCGTCGGCGACATGGACCAGCGCCATCAGGATGCGGCGGATCGTCCGCTGCTCGGCCGGGTACAGGCGGGCGAACGCACTCTCGGCCGTGTGCGCGACCGCACCCCGGATCCCGCCCGTGTCCTCGTAGCCCGCGACGGTCAGGGTGGCCCCCTCGCGCCGCTGCCAGGTGGCCATCAGCGCGTGGGACACCAGCGGCAGGGCACCGGACGGCGTGTCCCCCGGCCCGCCCGCCGCGGCCGGTGTCCCGGGCTCCTCGCGCAGGCCCGCGTCCCGCAGCAGCAGGGGGACCAGGCCCGGCTCGAGCGTGAGCCCGGCGAGCTCCGCCGGGCGCGTGATCGACTCGCGCAGCTCCGCCACGGACATCGGGGGCAGGACGAACAGCCCGTTGGTGAAGACCGGGGCCAGTTCGGGAACGTCCAGGCAGCTGCCGGAGAAGTCGGCCCGGACGCCGAGCACCACGACGGCCGGGTCGTACGCCGTCGGCCCCGGCTCCGATGCGGCCAGGGCGCACAGGACGCGGACGAAGCCGCGCCGCTCGTCCTCGTCGGAGCAGAGGGTGAAAAGTTCCTCGAACTGGTCGACGAGCAATACCGGCCGTACGGTGGGCAGCCGGTGTTCCCGGGCTTCCGAAGGGGTGTCGCCCGCCAAGCTGTTGACGGCCTCGAGCAGCCGCTGCGGCCGGTCGCGCAGCTCCCCTGCGGTGAGGCCGAGATCGCCGCCGAGCACCTTCGCGGTGCAGTCCAGCAGTTCCTGGAGCGGATGGGCGGTCGGTGTGAACCGTACGACCGGCCAGCCGTCGGCGCCCGCCATCGGGAATCCGCCGGTGCGCCGCAGGGCCGCTACGAGACCCGCGCTGAGCAGGGACGACTTGCCGGCGCCCGACCGGCCCACGAGCATCAGCGGGCCGCTGCCGATCCGTTCGAAGACCCGCTCGACCAGGGCGGCGGTCACCCGGTCGCGGCCGAAGAACCGGCCCGCGTCCCGCGAGGTGAAGGCGGCGAGGCCGCGGTAGGGGCACTCGCCCGCCGACTGCGGGCCGGCCGCACCTTCGCCGCCGGCGCCCCCGCCCGTGCCCGATCCCGCCCGGGCCCTGGGGACTTCCGCCTCCGGGACCAGCCGTAACAGGGCGCCCCCGGCCTCCAGTACCTGGTCGCAGCGGAGCGCGACATCGCGGGTGACCCGCTTGGCGCCGGTCTCGATCTTGCTCAGGTAGCCCTTGCTGTAGTGCGTCCTGCGGGCCAGGTCGGCCAGCGACAGGCCGCGCTGCACCCGCAGCTGCCGCAGCCGGGTGGGAAAGGACGTGCCGGAGCCTTCGGTGGCCGGGGCGGCCTCGGTGGCTCCAGGTGAATCGTGCTGGTGATCGATGTTGCGTCCGCGGTCCGGGTCCCCCACGGCATCCCCCATGGCACTGCGCGCCCAGGTTGTGAGATGGAAGGTCCCAGGCTACCGCGGGGGTCGGACGGCGGAGCGCGCGTTCTGCCCGGCGTGGCGCAAAACCGCGCAGCACAGCGGCCTTCCGGAGCCGCCGCGGCCGGCGGATCCGGAAGGCCGTGTGAACAGGTGCTCGGTTACGGCCGGTTGAGGGTGATGGAGTTGATCGGCCCGAGGTCGGCGTAGACGCCCGTCCCCTCGGCGATGCGGGACCCGCAGCCGACGCCGTTGGAGCCGGTGCACAGGCTGGCGGTGGCTCCGCCGTACTGGTTGTTGAGGACCCAGTGGTTGCCGTACTGGTTGCTGAGGTTGTGGGCTCCGTAGCTGTAGAAGATCTGGCTCGGCTTGACGGCCGGGTTCTGGTCCTGCGGGTAGATGCAGACCGCCCCGTACGGACAACCGGCCCAGTCGTCGGCAGGCTTGGCGTCGGCCGCGCCGCCCAGTGCCACGACGGCCGCGGCGGCGGTGGCGAGCGCGGCGGCGCCGCGGATCATCTTGCGCATCTTGTCCCCCTGTTGGGTTGCCTCGGTGCTGACGTGCTGACGACATCAGCCTTGCCCGGCTGCCCGCGGGGGTCGACGGGTTGCCCGTTGCCCATCGGCGGCCCGGCCGGGAAACCGGCCGTGACCTGCCCGGTTGCCGGACCGTGGTCAACTCGGGAGAGGAGGCGAGAAGCGCCAGCGGGTCTGGCTGTACGGATCGCCCTTGCCGAAGCCGAAAGCCGTCCGGGGCGCGACGGCGAAGACGAGGGCCCGGCCCGCCTCCGGGTTGACGAACGCCCCGTCCCGGACGTCGAAGTGCCAGGTGGCCCCGTACTTCGCCTCCCACGCGGCGGCCAGCGTGCGCAGCCGCGCCTCGTCCTCGACGCGGACGGCATCGCCCTCGACGACCAGGTCGTAGCCGGAGTCGAGCGTGTTGCACCCGGTGGTGAGGACCACCGCCGGGTTCTCGGACAGGTTCCTCGCCTTGCGCTCCGGTTCGCCGGTGCAGAAGTGCAGCGCGCCGTCGGCCCACACCCCGATC
This sequence comes from Streptomyces sp. NBC_01296, assembly GCF_035984415.1. Taxonomy (NCBI): domain Bacteria; kingdom Bacillati; phylum Actinomycetota; class Actinomycetes; order Kitasatosporales; family Streptomycetaceae; genus Streptomyces; species Streptomyces sp. NBC_01296. Next base: position 7,735,426 of record NZ_CP130720.1, read on the forward strand.
AGCGGCGTCACGTGGGGGCGCGCGTCGGGCCGTACGGTGGTCAGCCAGTACACCTCGGCGGCCGCGAGGCGGGCCACGGCCTGCCGCCAGGCGACGGGCTCGGCCTTCGGGTCGCTGTAGCGCTCGTCCAGCTCGGCACGGGGTTCGGTCTGCGTCATGGGCGTCTCCTCCTGGACACGATGCTGCCCGGGGCCCGGCCCACCCGCACCCGCGCGCCACCCGCACCCGCGCACGCCCGCGGCGGCGGCCCAGGCGTCACCGGAGGTCACCGGCCCGCTCCCGTGCGTCGCCGTGATGTCCTCCGCCCCGATGGCGGGCAGAATTGAGGAGGCAGCCCGTGTCCGCCACGCGGGCTCCGGTCAGCCACGCGCGCGAGCCGTGCGCAGAAGGGGGCCTGCCGATGCCATCGGACCGGCTGGGGGGCGCGGTGGATCCCGGCCCGATTCGGTCCGAACCGGGGTCCTTGCTGGAACACGTGGTGGTGGCCGTCTTCGGCATCGACGACGAGGACCGGGTCTGCTACTGGGGCCCCGGCGCGCAGAGCCTCTTCGGACACGAGGCCCGGTCGGTGCTGTCGCGGCCCGCGGCGGTCCTCTTCCCCGAGCCGGCCCCCGGCGAAGGTCCCGGTGGGGCCGCACACCTCGCGGAGCGCGCCCGCGCCCTCGGCTACTGGCGCGTACGGCTGCCCGCACTGCACCGGGACGGCACGGTGTTCGACTGCGGCTTCCGGGTCTTCCCGATGACCGGCTCCACGGGCCGCTCCGTGGTGCTGGGGCTGGCCAGCCGGGGCGACGAGCTGGACCGGGTGAAGACGAACCTGTCCTTCCTCGACGCCCTCTTCGAGACCTGCCCGATCGGCCTGGTCATGCTGGACGAGGAACTGCGCTACGTCCACCTCAACCAGGCACTGGCCGACATGGACGGGGTCCCGCTCGACGCGCACCTGGGCCGCCGGATGGCGGACATCATGATCACCTCGGACGGCGGGGAGTACCAGCGCATGCTGCGGTCCGTGGCCCAGGAGGGCCGGACCGTGATCGGCACCCTCGTCGGGCTGCGCACACCGGGCCACCCCGACCGCGACCAGGTGCGCTCGGTCAGCTTCTTCCCGCTCAGCGGCGCGGGCGACACCCGGCGCGGGGTGGGCGGACTGCTGTTGGACGTCACCGACCGCGAGCAGGCCATCCTGGAGGCCACGGCAGCCCGGCAGCGCCTGGCCCTGCTCGACCGGGCGGCGGCGGGCATCGGCACCGCCCTGGACCTGAACACCACCGCGCGCGAGCTGGTCGAAGCGGTCGTCCCGGAATTCTGCGACGCCTGCGTCGTCGAACTCGTGGAGTGGATGGACGAGACCGTGGCGTTCGACCCGGCGCTGCCGGTGGCCACCCGCCGGATCGCCTCCGGCACCACCCTCCCCGAGCCCGCCGTCGAACTCGTGAGCGGCCTGGAGGAGGTCACGTACCCGCCGGGCTCCAACACCCACCAGATGCTGAGCACGGGCCGCCCGCTCTGCTTCACGGTCGACGAGGACTTCGCGACCCGGACCGTCGTCCACCAGGAGCGCGCTCAGCTCCTGCTGGACAGCGGGCTGACCTGCATTCTCATGGCACCGCTCATCGCCCGCGGCACGGTGCAGGGCATCGCCATGTTCGGCCGCTCCGCCGCCCGCCCGGCCTTCGCCGAAGAGGACCTCGGCCTCGCAGGCGAACTGGCTTCCCGGGCCGCGCTGTGCCTGGACAACGCCCGGCTGTACAGCAGGGTCCAGGACATCGCCCTCACCCTCCAGCGGGCCCTGCTGCCCAGCGCTCCCGCCGGCGGCCCGTACGTGGACATCAGCCACCGCTACCTGCCCGGCAGCCGCGTCACCGAGGTCGGCGGCGACTGGTACGACGCGATCGCCCTGTCCGGCGACCGGGTCGCCCTCGTGGTCGGCGACGTGATGGGACACGGCGTGCCCGCCGCCGCGGCCATGGGCAGGCTGCGGATCACCGCGAAGACCCTCGCCCGGCACACCGCGGAGCCCGCGGCCCTGCTCCAGGAACTCGACGTCTGCGCCCAGGAGGCCGGCATCGAATGGGCGACCTGCCTGTACCTGCTCTACGACCCCCACACGGGCCGCGCCCGCATCGCCAACGCCGGCCACACCCCACCCCTGGTACGCCACCGGGACGGGACGGTGCACACCATCGGCGACGTGCTCGGGGTGCCGCTCGGGGTGGGCGGCGTCCCGTACCGGTCGGTCGAGATCGAGCTCCCCGAGGGCGCCACCGTGGCCCTGTACACCGACGGCCTCGTCGAGGCCCGCGGTCAGGACATCGACACCGGCGTGGACGCACTGCGCGAGCAGCTGCGCGCGCCCCTGGGCTCGCTGGAGGAGGCGGCCGACCGCATCCTCGCGAACCTGCTGCCCGACACGGCCACCGACGACACGGTCCTCGTCCTGGCCCGGGTCAGCGCGGCTCCCGACCGCCCGCCGGCGGGGTGACGGGCCGCGGGAACCGGATCACCGCGCGCGGCGTCGTCGTACCGAGCGGCGTCGTGCGAGTGGCGACGATGCGGGGGACGGCGAACCGATCGGGAGCAGGGCGCGTGGGGAAGCAGTGGTCATGGCGGTGGCCGTGGCGGTGGCAGGGGTCGTGGCGCGGGCGGGGGCGGGTGCTCGCCGGGCTCGCGGTCCTTCTCGCGTCCCTGCTGGTCTTCCACGGCGCGGTGCCCGATACGGCGGGCCGCCCCGGCAGCCTGCTGGAGACGTTCCTGCCCTGGCTCGGCCTGGCCGTGCCCGTCCTGCTGGCCCTGGCGCTGCTGCGCCGCTCGGCCGTGGCCGCCTGCGCGGTGCTGCTGCCCGCAGCCGCCTGGCTCGGCCTCTTCGGCGCCTTCCTGCTCCCCGGCGACGACCGGACCCCCGACCTCCTCGCGGTCCAGCACAACGTCAGCGACGAAAACCCCGATCCGGCGGGCACCGCGCGCGCCCTGGCCGCGACCCGGGCCGATCTCATCGCCCTGGAGGAGCTGACGCCCGCCGCCGCGCCGGCGTTCGAGGCGGTGCTCGCGCCGGAGTATCCGTACCACGCGGTGGAGGGCACGGTCGGACTCTGGTCGAAGCACCCGCTGGCGCAGGTGCGGCCGGTGGACATCCGCCCGACGGGCGTGGGGGAGGGCTGGAACCGCGGGCTGCGGGCCACCGCCCGTACGCCGAACGGCGAAGTCGCCGTGTACGTCGCACACTTGCCCTCGGTGCGCCTCGCCCCGGCGCACGGGTTCGGCTCCGTACGGCGGGACGAGAGCGCCGCACTGCTCGGCGCCGCGATCGCCGCGGAGCGCACGGACCCGCTGATCCTGCTCGGGGACCTCAACAGCACGGTGGACGACCGCGGGCTGGATCCGGTCGCCGCGCAGATGGACCCGCCCAGCCGGGACTTCGCGTTCAGCTGGCCCGCGGCGCTGCCGGTGGCCCGGATCGACCAGGTCATGACCCGCGCGGCGGCCGTCACCCGGATCCGGGCGCTGCCCGCGACGGGAAGCGACCACCTGCCCGTCGCGGCCCACATCAGGTGGCACGGCCCCGGACCCGACTCCGAACCGCGTCAGTGATCGGCTGCGGCGCGCTCGCGGACGAGGTCGGCGAAGCGCCGTAGCCCGTGTTCGCTGTGGGCCATGAAGAGGTTGGGCTCCACGAGCTCCAGCTCCATCAGGACCGGCGTACCGTCGTCCGCCGTCGCGATGTCGACCCGCGCGAACAGCAGGGGCCGGGCGCCGGGAACGGCCGCCAGCGCCGCCCCGGCCAGGGCCAGTTCGGCCGTGGACGCCCGGTGCGGGACCAGATCCGGATGCGGCGCGCGGTCGTTGTCGACGACCCCGACATCGGTCAGCACCGGGCCCTTGCGCAGCGCGTGGCTGAAGACGCCGCCGAGGAAGACGAGCGCCCGCTCGCCCTCGTCGATCCGGGACAGGTACGGCTGCACCATCGCCGTGGATCCGGCGGCGTGCAGCGCCGCGACGTGCCCGGCCGCCAGATCGTGGTGGTGCTCCGCGTACCGCGCGGTGTCGCGCGAGCCGGCCGAGACGGCCGGCTTGACGACGAACTGGCCGTGCTCGGGCAGGACGAGGGCCTCGCCGGGTGCGATGAACCGGGTCGGCACCACGGGCACGCCGCAGCCGGCGAGCTCCCCGAGGTACCGCTTGTCGGTGTTCCAGCGCACGAGCCCGGCCGGATTGTCGAGCCGCGTCGCACCCTGCACCGCGTCCGCCCAGGCCAGGTACTCCGGCCACCGCTCGGCGTAGTCCCAGGTGGACCTGATGACCACGGCGGCGCACTGCGACCAGTCGAAGCCCTGGGCATCCCAGGGCGCCGCCACGGCATCGACCCCGCGGGCGCGCAGCGCTTCGAGCATCAGCGGCAGGTCGGCGTCGAAGGCCAGCCCCATGGCCGAGGTGGCCAGCGCCACTCGCGCGGGGGCGGTCATCGATGACCCCGCGCCCCGTCGCCCGCTCCGCCCGCGGCCTCGACGCGGTGCAGGACGCCCCGCTCGTCCCGGACGTAGACGCGGTCGCGGTTCTTGGCCAGCTTCCGCTCCACCTCGGACTCCAGGTCGATGCCGTTCATCTCGGCCAGCGCCGCGACGTACAGGACCACGTCCGCGAGCTCCTCCCCGAGGTCGGGCAGTTTCTTGCGCCAGGCGGTGAACGCCTCCCCGACCTCGGCCGTCAGCAGCCCGAACTCCAATGCCACGTCAGTGGTGTTGAAACCCTTCGCGAGCTTGTTGTCCCAGGCGAGCTGCTGGGCCGAGCGGATGTCCACCGGTTCCTCCGGGCATGCGTACGGGAGTTGGCCCCGGTGAGCCTAAGGGATGTCTTGTCGGTCAGGCCGGGGTCAGGCCGTCGGCGACCAGGCCGGCGAGTACCGCCTCGCCCAGGGCGTGCACCGCGGACTGGGGCCTCACCATCACGGTGAACTCCTTGATCCTGCCGTCGTCGGCGTAGTGCAGCAGGTCGATGCCGTGGATCGCCTTGCCGTTCACCGTCGCGCGGAAGAGCAGGACCTCCGACGGGGACACCGTGCCGTCCACGCTCGTCTCGGCGGTGCCGGCGAACTGCCCGACGTAGCGGAAGTCCTCGAACGTGCGCAGCAGCACCCCGAAGAGCCCCAGCACCATCGGCCGGCCCTCGAACGGCGTGAACTTCACGGGGCTGTACAGGCGGACGTCCTCGGTGAACAGGGCCTCCAGGGCGGCGGTGTCACTGCTCTCGACGGCGGCGCGGAAGCGGTCTGCTGCGGTCACGGCTTCTCCCTGATGCTCGGCATGCTCGGCTACGTCTACTCATCAATATGATTAGTCAGTTTCTTGAGTATCATGCGGAGGGTGTCCATGGACAGGGGCCACAGGAAACAGGGCGAGAAGGAGGCGATCCGATGGCTTTGCGCCACGCCGTACTGGCGGCACTGCTGGACGAGGAGCTGAGCGGGTACCAACTGGCCAAGGCGTTCGACCTCGGTGTGGCCAACTTCTGGCACGCGCTCCCGCAGCAGCTCTACGCGGAGCTGGCCCGCCTGGAGAAGGACGGGCTGATCACGGGCCGGGAAGTGGTCCAGGACACCCGGCCCAACAAGCGCCTGTTCACCGTCACCGGCGCGGGCCTCGCCGAGCTGGAGCAGTTCACCGCCTCCGCCGCCAAGCCCTCCTCCATCCGCGACGACCTGGTCGTCAAGGTCCAGGCCGCCGACCACGTCGACACCGCGACGCTCGTCGCGCAGCTCACCGAGCGCGCCGCCTTCGCCCAGGCCAAGGTCGACCTGTTCACCGGTCTGCTGCGCACGATGCGCGGCGACCGCACCGAGGAGGACTTCCTGCGCTGCGGCGACCGTGTCGGCCCCTATCTGACCTGCCTGCGCGGCCTCGCCTTCGAGCGCGGCAACCGCGACTGGTGCACGCGTACGATCGCGGTCCTGCGGGAGCGGGAGGCGGCCCGTGCCGGGCGCTGAGCAGCAGTACCTGCGCTACGTCGCCCTGGGCGACAGCCAGACCGAGGGCGTCGGCGACGGCGACGACACGACCGGCCTGCGCGGGCTGGCCGACCGCCTGGCCGAGCACCTCGCGCTCCACGGTCCCGGTCTGCGGTACGCCAACCTGGCCGTCCGCGGCCGCCTCGCCGGGCAGGTCCGCGCCGAGCAGCTCGCACCGGCCCTCGCCCTGCGCCCGGACCTGGCCACCGTGGTCGCCGGGGTCAACGACATACTGCGGCCGCGGTTCGACGCCGACGAGGTCGCCGGCCACCTCGAGGCGATGTTCGGTGCGCTCACCGCCCAGGGCGCCCGCGTCGCCACGGTGACCTTCCCGGACCTCGCACGGATCACGCCGCTCGCCCGCCCGCTCACCCCGCGGGTCAGCGCCCTCAACGACCGGATCCGCGCGGCCGCCGGCCGCCACGGTGTGGTCGTCGTCGAGACGGGACACCATCCCGTGGTCACCGACCCCCGCCTGTGGAGCGCCGACCGGCTGCATGCCAGCCCGCTCGGGCACCAGCGGATCGCCGCCTCGCTCGCCCACGCCCTCGGCCTGCCGGGCAGCGACGACTCCTGGACGCACCCCCTGCCCCCGGCCGCGGCCGCGGCCGCCCCGCCCACGGTCCTCGCCGAACTGCGCTGGGCCGCCGCGTTCCTGGGGCCCTGGCTGGGCCGACGTCTGCGCGGCCGCTCCTCCGGGGACGCCCGTACGGCCAAGCGCCCGGACCTCCTTCCCGTGGAGCCGGCGGGCGGCCCGGCGTAAGGGGTTACCGCGTGGGGGCGGCTGCCGCCGCGAGGCGGCGGCGCAGCATCTTGCGCGCGTACAGCAGGTGCACGATCGCCTCGGCGGCCAGCAGCAGGACGACCAGCCACGGCGTGAGGTGACCGGCGCCCAGGACGACGAGCAGCGGGATGCAGATGCCCGGAACCGCCCAGAGCGCGACGGAGGCCGGCGGGCGGCCGTAGCGCAGCGCGATGCAGGCGTGGGCCGCGTGGTAGAGGGCCAGGCCGCCGGCCAGGGCCCACACCGCGCCGGTCGGCAGACGGGCGTGGTCGGCCTCCTCGACGGCGGTGGCCAGGCCCGCGGCCATGCAGAGCACGCCCGCGGTCACGAAGAAGTGCAGGAAGCCGCCGATGTCCCGGGCGAGGAGATAGGCCTGCTGGTCGTCGGCCTTGGCGAGCATCAGTTCGGCCGAGGTCGAGCCGAAGTCGAAGTACGACCACCAGAGCGCGGCGAGCAGCACGAAGCCGAGGACGCCGACGACCCCGGCCTGCAGGGTCCAGGTGTGGTCGGCGGAGGTCACCAGCGCGATCACGGATTCGCCGAGCACGATGATGACGAACAGTCCGACCCGCTCGACGATGTGCCCGGTGTCCAGGCGGGCGGGCATCCGGCGGCCGCGCGCGGTCAGGAGCAGCGCCATCTCGGCGGCGATGAGCACCGCCCAGACCACGTACTGCCAGGGTGCGGACACCGCGGCGGAGGCGGCCCACAGCAGGCCCGACGCCAGGCAGTAGCTGAGGGGGCGCCAGCGCGGGACGCGCAGGGGCTCGGGGTACTTGGTGGCCGGCCACCACAGCGCGAGCAGCACCAGCCGGGTGCCGGCGTACCCGAGGGCGTAGACGGATCCGCGGTCCGTGTCGGCCTCGGGCACGGAGGCGGCCATGACGGCGATGCAGAGCATGGCGGACAGCATCAGCAGCCTGCGGCGGGGGCCGTTGTCCACGAAGATGTTCGCCGAGACCGTGAGGTTGATCCACAGCCACCAGGGCGGGAAGTAGAGCGCCAGGAACACGGCGAAGTCGCGCAGGCCGGGATCGCCGTGCAGCCGGTGCGAGAGCTGGGCGGCGAGCGCGACGAAGACGAGGTCGAAGAAGAGTTCCAGCCAGTCGGCGTGGCGGCCTTCGGCCGCGTGGCCGTCCGGGACCGCGTTCGCGCCCGTCTGAGGTGTGCCCATGGGTCCGCCCGGGTCCGTACCGCCGCCTTCGCGGCCTGCATCCTCGTATCAGATCACGGTATGACCGGTCGAGGATGGTCGCAGGCAGCCGCCGTCGTAGCCGTACCGCAGCGAGCGGCGCCGCATGGCCCGCAGGATGGGTTCACGTCGACAAAGCCGCCTCGACGGCGGCTTCGGCGTGGATCCGCGCGGTGGGGAAGACCGGTACGGGGCTGTCCGCGGCGCCGATGAGCAGCTCGATCTCGGTGCAGCCCAGGATGATCCCCTGGGCGCCGGCGGCCACGAGGTCCTTGATGACCTGCTGGTAGGCGGCCCGCGACTCCTCGCGGACGAGGCCCAGGCACAGCTCCTCGTAGATCACCCGGTGCACGAGCGCCCGCCCGTCGGCATCCGGGACGCACACCTCGAGTCCGCCCGCCGCGAGTCGGCCGCGGTAGAAGTCCTGCTCCATCGTGAACGCGGTCCCCAGCAGGCCGACCCGGGACAGGCCCGCCGCCTTCACGGCGTCGGCGGTGGCGTCGGCGAGGTGCAGCAGGGGCACCGAGATGCCCTCCTGGACGCGGTCGGCGACCTTGTGCATGGTGTTCGTGCAGATGAGCACGAGGTCCGCACCGGCGGCTTCCAGCCGCTGGGCGGCTGCTGCCAGCACCTCGCCGGCCTCCGCCCACCGGCCCTCGGCCTGCAGCTGCTCGATCTCCGCGAAGTCCACCGAGTACAGCACGCAGCGGGCCGAGTGCAGCCCCCCGAGGCGGTCACGGGTGAGCTCGTTCAACAGCCGGTAGTACTCGGCCGTCGATTCCCAGCTCATTCCTCCGAGCAGTCCGATCGTCTTCATGGCGGCACCCCTGAGCAGTTCGGGCGGCCCGCTGAGGCTGCGACGCCGCCGCATCTATAAGTGGGTACCGTAGCAGGCCGGTTGGCCCATAAGGATCGCTTTGAGGCGGTGTGTGGGGAGGGCAAGACACTCCCCGGAGCCCGGTGTCGTGCTCCGGGGCGGTTCGCGCCCCGGGGCGTCGGATGCCGCCGCCGCCGGCGTGTGGACCTCCCATCGGTCCGGCGCCCGCGGCGGAAGCGTGGTGTGCGGCGGTTGATCACCCCCACTGTCAGGACTCGGCGGAGCCTTCCTGCATGACGTGTTGGAAGGCCGTCATGCACGGCCCGCAGTGGTGGTCCGTTTCGGCGTTGCCGCCCGGCTGGAGGGGGCGTCCGCACAGGGTGGCCCGGCGGTCACGGGCGACGACGTGCCATACGAGGCCAGGCCCTGTGGCCGCCTCACCGACCTGCATTTCATACATGAGAGTGCTCCATGTGGTGGACAGCTCTTGTGTCCACCAAAGCAGTGCACGGCGCCGAAAGCCTGACGGGTGAGCCGTCCGGGTGACAGGGGCCGCCCTCCACGCTGTCGCGCGCAGGAGCGCCGGGGGTCCGGCCTAGGGTGGCGCCCCGCAGCCACGGAAGGAGGGCCGAGGGGCATGGACGCGATCCTGCACGCACTGTCGATCACCGGTGCGATGACCTGGGAGATCACCTGGGCGCTGATCCTGGGGTTCGGCCTGTCCGCGGTCGTCCAGGCCGTGGTGCACAAGTCCACCATCGTCTCCCTGCTCGGTGACGATCATCCGCGGACCCTCGCCGTCGCGGCCGGGCTCGGCGCGGCGTCGTCCTCCTGCTCCTACGCCGCCGTCGCGCTCGCGCGGTCGCTGTTGCGCAAGGGCGCCGACTTCACCGCCGCGATGGCCTTCGAGATCGCCTCCACCAACCTGGTCGTCGAACTCGGAGTCATCCTGGCCCTGCTGCTGGGCTGGCAGTTCACCCTGGCGGAGTTCGTCGGCGGCCCCATCATGATCATCGTGCTGGCGGTGCTCTTCCGGCTGTTCCTGCGCGAGGGGCTGCTGCGCCAAGCGCGCGAGCAGGCGGAGCGGGGGCTCTCCGGATCGATGGAGGGCCATGCGGCGATGGACATGTCCGTGCAGCGCGAGGGCTCCTTCACCCGGCGGCTGCTGTCCGGGGAGGGCTACACCTCGACCGCGCACATCTTCGTCATGGAGTGGGCCGCGATCCTGCGGGACCTGGTGATCGGCCTGCTCATCGCCGGGGCGATCGCCGCCTGGGTCCCGGACTCCTTCTGGCAGTCGTTCTTCTTCGAGGGGCATCCGCTCGCGTCGAAGGTGTGGGGCCCGATCATCGGCCCGCTGGTCGCGATCGCCTCGTTCGTCTGCTCCATCGGCAACGTCCCGCTCGCCGTGGTGCTGTGGAAGGGCGGCATCAGTTTCGGCGGTGTCGTCGCCTTCATCTTCGCCGACCTGCTGATCCTGCCGATCCTCAACATCTACCGGAAGTACTACGGGCGGCGGATGGCCCTCTTCCTGCTCGGCACCTTCTACCCGGCCATGGTGCTCGCGGGCTACGCGGTGGAGCTCGGCTTCGGCGCACTCGGCCTGATTCCCGACCGGGAGGACGCGCAGATCCCGATGGAGGGCGTGAGCTGGAACTACACGACCTGGCTGAACATCGTGTTCCTGCTGCTCGCCGCGGCACTGCTGTGGAGGTTCTTCCGTACCGGCGGGCGGTCGATGCTCCGCATGATGGGCGGCGCACCCGCACGATAGCGAGCGCCCGAGTGCCGCGGTGGCCGCGATACGAAAAATACCCCGGACCAATTGACGGCCGGGGTATTCGCCTGCGTATATTTGATGTTTCACGCCCTGATGACAGCAGTGCGTGAAGAAGCTTTACGAGGACATCGTATCGGGTCGGGAGTGGAATTGTCAACCGTGGAATTCCGTAATGAGCAGCAATTCATCGACGAGCTCTATGCGCGCCTCGACGACCTGCGTGACCAGGCCGAACATGCCGTCCGGCGGGCGCTGGCCGCGACGGGGAACGGACTTCAGGCGCGCCTGGAGCGGGATGTTCTCGTCGCCGAGCAGTCCGGTCTGCTTTCCGCGCTGAACGCGGGCGAGAACGGTCTGTGTTTCGGCCGGCTCGAGTTCTCCGACGGAGAGGACCACCACATCGGCCGAATCGGAATCCGGCAGGACGACGCGGACCGCACACCTCTCGTCCTCGATTGGCGGGCCGAGGTCGCGCGTCCGTTCTACCTCGCCACCGGGCACTTCCCCATGGGCCTGCGCCGGCGCCGCCACATCACCACCCGCGGACGGGAGGTCACGGCCCTCCACGACGAGATCCTCGACCTCGCCGACACCGCGCGCACGGGCCACGAGGGGGCCGACGCGGACGCCGTCCTGCTCGCCGCGCTCGACGCCGCCCGCACCGGCCGCATGCACGACATCGTGCAGACCATCCAGGCCGAGCAGGACCACATCATCCGCTCGCCCCACCGCGGAGTCCTCGTGGTGGAGGGCGGCCCGGGAACCGGCAAGACGGCCGTCGCCCTGCACCGGGCCGCCTACCTCCTCTACGAGCACCGGGAGCTGCTCGCCAAGCGCGGCGTGCTGATCGTCGGCCCGGGCCCGGCGTTCCTCGGCTACATCGGCGAGGTGCTCCCCGCCCTCGGCGAGACCGGCGTCCTCCTCTCGACCCTCGGCGAGCTGTTCCCCGGCGTCCGGGCGACCGGCAGCGACCGGCCCGGCGCCGCCGCCGTGAAGGGTCGCGCGGAGATGGCCGAGGTCCTCGCGCGCGTCGTACGCGACCGGCAGGCGCTGCCGGAGACCGTGCCCGCGGGCAGCGGCGAGGACAGCGCGGTGCTCCCGGAACCGGCCGTGGAGATCGACCACGACGACTACGGCACCCTGCTGCTGGACCGGACCATGGCGCACGAGGCCAGGGACCGGGCGCGCGCCACCGGGCTGCCCCACAACCTGGCCCGCCCGTACTTCGCGTTCCGCGTCATCGACGCCCTCACGGAGCAGCTCGCCGACCGGCTCGGCGCCGATCCGTACGGCGGCCCCAACCTGCTGGGACCCGACGACATCGCACAGCTCGGCAAGGAGATCGCCACCAGCGCCGGGGTGCACGCCGCGATCGACGGCCTCTGGCCGCCCCTCACGCCCCGGCAGTTGATCGCCGACTTCCTCGCCGACCCCACCCATCTTCCCACCCGTGACGCCGAGTTGATCCGGCGCACGACGGACGACTGGACGCCCGCCGACATTCCGCTGCTCGACGAGGCCGCCGAGCTGCTCGGCATCGACGACAGCGCGCAGCGCGCCGCCGAGGAGCGGGAGCGGCTGGAACGCATCGCGTACGCGCAGGGCGTCCTGGACCTGTCGCAGGGCTCCGAGTCGTACGAATTCGAGGACATGGAGAACGAGTTCCTCGCCGCGCACGACATCATCGACGCCGAGCGGATGGCGGAGCGGCACGAGGAGGCCGACCACCGCAGCGCGGCCGAGCGGGCCGCCGCCGACCGCACCTGGGCCTTCGGGCACGTCATCGTGGACGAGGCGCAGGAACTGTCCCAGATGGCCTGGCGGTTGCTGATGCGGCGCTGCCCCACCCGCTCCATGACACTGGTGGGCGACCCGGCCCAGACCGGTGACGAGGCCGGCTGCGGATCGTGGAAGCGGATCCTGGAGCCGTACGTCGGGGACCGCTTCGAGCTCGTTCGCCTCGGCGTCAACTACCGTACACCCGCGGAGATCATGGACCTCGCGGCCGCCGTGCTCCGGGCCCGCCACCCCGGATTCGAGCCGCCGCGCTCGGTGCGCTCCACGGGGCAGCGGCCCTGGGTGCGGGCGACGGACGACCTCGCCCGCACGGTCGCGGAAGCGGTGCGCAGCGGCGCCCCGGCCGAGGGCCGGGGCGGCCGGCTGGCAGTGATCGCGCCGCGCCCGCTCCACGAGGCCCTCGCCGCTGCGCTGCCCGGCGTACGGGCGGGGGAGGAGCCGGACCTCACCCGTACGGTCGTCCTGCTGGACCCGCGCCAGGCCAAGGGGCTGGAGTTCGACTCGGTGATCGTCGTGGAGCCCGCGGACCACGAGCCGAGCGACCTCTACGTCGCCCTGACCCGCGCCACCCAGACCCTCGGCGTGGTCCACACGGGCCGGCTGCCCGAGGGGCTGGCCGAGCAGCCGTAGCCGCGGGCGCGAGAGCGGGCGGGCTCGGGGCGGGCGGGCGCGAGGGCGGGCGGGGTGCCTCAGACCGCGGCGGGCTCGAGGTGTTCCAGCCGCTCCAGGCGCTCCAGGCGGGCGCGGCTCTCCTCGTCGACCGGCACCATCGTCACCAGGCGCGGGCCCGCCCCCGGCCCGAGCCACAGATTGGTGTGCTCCAGGTGCAGCAGACCGACGTGCGCGTTGCGGATGTACTTCGTCCTGCCGCCCTGGCCCACCACCTCGTGCCGGGCCCACACCTCCCGGAACTCCGCCGACCCCGCCTCCAGCCGCGCCAGCAGGGCCTTCCAGGCCGGCTCGGCGAGGTGCTCCGCCATCGCCGCCCGGAACTTGGCGGCGATGTTGCGGTTCACCTCGCCGACGTCGACGAGGGACGCCCGCCAGTCCGCGTGGGTGAAGGTCAGCCACAGGCAGTTGCGGTCCTCGGGCGGCAGCGCGTCCAGGTCGCACAGCAGCCGTCCGTACGTGGCGTTGTACGCGAGGATGTCGTACCGGCTGTTCTGGATGCAGGCCGGGATCGGCCCGAGCCGGTCGAGCATCGCCCGCAGCGCCGGGGTCACGCTCGGGCACGGCGCGTGCGGGGCCGGATCGAGGCTGCCGGCCAGCGCGAACAGATGCGTACGCTCACTGGAGTCCAGCAGCAGGGCGCGCGCCAGCGCGTCCAGGACCTGCGGGGAGACCTGGATCTCGCGGGCCTGCTCCAGCCAGGTGTACCAGGTGACACCGACGGCGGACAGCTGGGCGACCTCCTCGCGGCGCAGCCCCGGGGTGCGCCGGCGGCGGCCGCGCGGCAGCCCCACCTGCTCGGGGGTGATCCGCTCCCGGCGGCTGCGCAGGAATTCGGCCAGCTCGTGCCGGCGTACGTCGCTCTCCGGTGCCACAGTGGTCATGCAACCAGGGTGCCGCACCGCTCATCCCGTTGCCAGGTAGTCCTTGTACCAGGATAAGGAGACTCTGGTACCAGGCTGAGTACGGGGCGATCGTTTCCGGTGTGAGCGAAGCAACCGTACGCACCCTCCGTCCCTCCCCGTCCGCCCCGACGGGCCGCCCGGCCTCCGGTCCGGCCTCCGGTCCGGCCCCCGGCCCCGCCCACGCGGCGATGGGCCCGCTCGGGCTGTTCACCGTGCTGCTGGGCGCAGCCCTGCCCCTGATCGACTTCTTCATCGTCAACGTGGCGCTCCCCGCCATCGACAGCGACCTCGCGGCCGGCCCCGCCACGCTGGAACTGATCGTCGGCGGCTACGGCGTCGCGTACGCCGTCCTCCTCGTCCTCGGCGGCCGCCTCGGCGACATGGCCGGACGGCGCCGGCTCTTCCTGATCGGCATGGCGGCCTTCGGCGTCACCTCGCTCGCCTGCGGGATCGCACCCACGGCGTGGACCCTGGTCGCGGCGCGCGTGGCACAGGGCGCGGCGGCCGCGCTGATGCTGCCGCAGGTGCTGGCCACCATCCAGGCCACCACCCAGGGCCCGCGGCGGGCGCGGGCGATGAGCCTGTACGGGGCCACCGCCGGGCTGTCCATGGTCGCCGGGCAGATCCTGGGCGGCGTCCTGGTCGCCGCCGACGTCGCCGGCTCCGGCTGGCGCTCGGTGTTCCTGGTCAACGTGCCGGTGGTGATCCTCGGGCTGGTGCTCGCCGTCCGGGCCGTTCCGGAGACCCGCTCGGACCGCCCGGCCTCGGTCGACGTCCCGGGAACGCTGCTGCTCGCCCTGTCCCTGGTGTCCCTGCTGCTGCCGCTGACCGAGGGCCGGGCCGCCGGCTGGCCGCTGTGGACGTGGGTGTCGCTCGCGGTCTTCCCGTTCGCCGCCACGGCGTTCTACCTCACCGAACGCCGCGCCGACCGGCTCGGACGCACCCCGCTCGTGCCGCCGAGCCTGCTGCGCCTGCAGTCGCTGCGCAGGGGCCTGATCCTCGTGGTGCCGTTCTCGATCGGCTTCAGCGGATTCATGTTCGTCATCGCGGTGGTGCTCCAACAGGGCCTGCGGATGGGGCCGGTGGCCGCGGGGCTCGCGCTCGTGCCCATGGCGGTGGCCTTCTTCGCGGCCTCCCTCGCCGGGCCGCGGCTGGTCGGCCGGTTCGGCAGCCGGGTCGTCACCGCGGGCGGCGTCCTCCAGGCCGTCGGTGTCGCCCTGATCCTCCTCACGTTCCTGCGCGGCTGGCCGGACCTCGGGCCGGCTTCGCTCGCCCCGGGCGTGGCCGTCGCAGGCCTCGGCCAGGGACTCCAACTGCCCGTGCTGATGCGGCTGATGCTCTCGGACGTACCGGCCGACCGGGCCGGCGTGGGCGGCGGTGTCATGATCACCACCCAGCAGTCCGCGCTCGCCCTCGGCGTCGCGACCCTGGGCAGCCTGTTCCTGGCACTCGCCCCGTCGATGGGCATGCGGGACGCACTCGCCGTCACGCTGCTGGTGCAGCTCGGCATGGTCGCCCTGACGGTGCTGCTGAGCCTGCGCCTGCCGAGGGTCGTACGGTGACCCGCGTGCCGCGGGCCGCTCGGCAGGGGCGGATCAGCCGGTGACGGAGCGGGCGAGGCGGAAGCCCACGTCGTCCACCCGGAACGTCGGATGGCTGCGCCGGCGGGCGGAGGCCCGGCAGCTCCAGTGCTCGTCGAACCAGCCGCCGCCGCGCAACACCCGGTAACTGCCGTAGACCTCGGCGTCGTAGACGTCCCAGCACCAGTCCCAGACATTGCCTAGCATGTCGTGGAGGCCCCACGGGTTGGGCCGTTTGCCGCCCACGGTGTGGATGCGCTCGTCCGAGTTGCCGCGGTACCAGGCGATCTCGTCGAGCGCTCCGTAGCGGGGCCCGGCCGTACCGGCCCGGCAGGCGTGCTCCCACTCGGCCTCGGTCGGCAGCCGGTAACCGTCGGCGGAGGTGTCCCAGTCGACGGCGTCGCCGTCGTCGTCGAGGCGGTACGCCGGGGCCAGCCCGTCACGCTCGGACAGGGCGTTGCAGAACCGCACCGCCTCCCACCAGGACACGCCCTCGACGGGCAGCCGGTCCCCGCGGGAGCTGCTCGGCCGCAGGCCGGTGACCTCCGCGTACAGCGCCTGCGTGACGGGGAGGGCCCCGAGCTCGTACGGCAGGAGCTCGACGGACCAGCTGCGCCGTGTCCGCCGGTCCGACAGCGTCACCTGCCCGGGCGGGACGGCGGTCAACTCGTGTCCTGCACCGGTGTCCATGAGCAGGTGATCTTACCGGCCGCCCCACGGCCACCGCAGGCGGACTGTCACGAGACGCTTCCACTCCCGTACAGTCCGTGAGGTCAATGCTCCGTCAACAGGAGAAGACCCGTGGCCACCGAAGCCGGCTTCAACCCCCGCCCGCCCGCTGCCCGTACGGGACTGCGGCCGGTCCCCGAGCTGGACCCGGCGGTCGTGGAGCAGTGGCGCTCCGACGGGGCCGAACTGGTCGATCTGCTGGCCGTGGTGCGCGAACGGCTCGGCGGCGTCGCCGCGTTCCGCCTCGGGCCCGACCCCACCGTCCTGGTCACCGATCCCCAGGCGGTCCAGCACGTCCTGGCCCTGCACCCGGACCGGTACGTCAAACGCTCCCATCGGGCCCGCCTGCTGATCGGCGACGGCGTGCTCGCCGCCACCGGCGCGGCCTGGAAGAGCCAACGGCGGCTGCTGCAATCCCAGTTCACCGGCACCGGGATGCGCCGCTACGAGCAGCGGATCGCGGAGGCCGCCCGGGCCACCGCCGCGCGCTGGGCCGGGTACGCCCGGACGGGGCAGACGCTCGACGTCGGCCGGGAGATGCGCAGCTTCGCCCTGGACACCATCTGGCGCTCCCTCACCGGACACCCCCTCGACTCCGCCACCGAGCACGAACTGAACTCGGTGGCCACCGTGGTGGCCGCCCTGCCGACGCTGCCGGCCGACGCCGGCGACGCCCGGGAGGCCGTCGCCGGGGACCTCGCCAGGATCGACGCCGTGGCGCACCGCGCCATCGAGGCCGCCCGCGGCGGCGCGTACGGACCGGACGGCCCGGGTCTCCTGCACATCCTGCTCGGCGCGGCGGCCGAGCGGCCCGAGTACACCGACCGCCTGATCCGCGACGAGCTGATCACGCTGCTCGTCGCCGGCCACGAGACCACCGCCACCACCCTGACCTGGCTCTACCTGCTTCTCGACCGGCACCCCGCGGCGCGCGAACAGGCCCTCGCCGCAGGCGCCCCGGGCTCGGCGGAACGCCGCCGGGCCGTCCAGGCCCTGGTCCACGAGACGCTCCGGCTGTACCCGTCCGCCTGGATCCTGCCCCGGTACGCGGCCGAGGCCGACACCCTGGCCGGGCACGCCGTCGAAGCGGGCTCCGACGTGGTGGTCTGCCCGTACCTCACGCACCGCGACCCCGAACTGTGGCCGGACCCCGAGCACTTCGACCCCCGGCGCTTCACCGCCCCCGACGGCCGGCCCACCCACCCGGGCTCGTACCTCCCCTTCGGCATCGGCCCCCGCGCCTGCCTCGGCCTGCAGTTCGCGCTCCGCGAGTCGACCGTCCTCCTCGAGCACCTGCTGCCCGCCCACACCCCGAGCTTCCACTCCGTCCCGACCAAGGCCGCGTACGGCATCACGGTCCGCCCGGACGGGCCCACCCCGGCGACCCTCGCCCGCTAGATCGCAGTCCCCATCCCGCCCCGTCCAGGTCTGGCGTGAAGCAATGAATCGGTGCTTCAATCCTTCCATGCCCTACCGTCGCCCCCCAGCCGTACAGGCCCGCCTCGACGCCCGGCGCGACCGGGTGCTCGAGGCCGCCGTTCACCTGCTCTCCCGTGAGGGGTACGGCGGCTGCTCGGTCGCCGCCATCGCGGCCGAAGCCGGAATCTCCACCGGCAGCGTGTACCAGTCGTTCTCCGGCAAGTCCGAGCTGGCCGCCGCCCTCTTCCGGACCCTGGTGGCCCGCGAGCTGGAGGCGGTGGCAGCCGCTACCGACCGCCCGGGCAGCGCGGCGCAGCGGGTGGCCGCCGCCGTCGAGACCTTCGCGTACCGCGCGCTGCAGGCCCCGCGCCGGGCCTTCGCCCTGCTCGCGGAGCCCGCCGACCCCGCCGTCGACACCGAACGCCTCGTCTTCCGCCGGGCGTTCCGCGACGTGTACGCGCAGCAGATCGCCGCGGGGGTGGCCTGCGGAGAACTCCCGCCGCAGTCACCCGAGTTGACGGCTGCCGCACTCGTCGGAGCGATCGCCGAAGCGCTCGTCGGCCCGCTGGCCGACGGGGACGCGGCCCCGGGGGACGTCATCCCCGGCCTGATCACCTTCACCCTGCGTGCCCTTGGAGGACACGATGCCGCAGACGCATGAGGTCACCAACCAGGTGCCCCCGCATCACGGTTACGACGCCGCCGCAGACCCGGCCCTGCTGGAGGCGGTCGCCCGCGAGGGCGCCGCATGGGCGATACCCGAGATCCACCGCCTCGGCGCCCTGGCCGGTTCCGAGCAGGCCGCGGAGTGGGGCCGCGTGGTGAACGAGAACCCGCCGGTGCTGCGCACCCACGACCGCTACGGCCACCGCATCGACGAGGTGGAGTTCCACCCGTACTGGCACGAGCTGATGGGCACCGCGGTCTCCCACGGGCTGCACGCCGCGCCCTGGGCGGACGACCGGGCCGGAGCGCATGTCGCGCGGGCCGCGAAGTTCCTCGTCTGGGGCCAGGTCGAGGCGGGACACTCCTGCCCGGTGTCCATGACGTACGCCGCCGTACCCGCGCTGCGAGCGACCCCGGAGCTCGCCGCATGGCTGGAGCCGCTGCTCGCCTCCCGCACGTACGACTTCGGACTGCGCCGGCCGGACACCAAGCAGGGCCTGATCGCGGGCATGTCGATGACCGAGAAGCAGGGCGGCTCCGACGTACGCGCCAACACCACGACGGCGGTCCCGGCCCCGGACGGCACCTACCGGCTGACCGGGCACAAGTGGTTCACCTCCGCGCCCATGTCGGACGTCTTCCTGACGCTGGCTCAGGCCCCGGGAGGGCTGTCCTGCTTCCTGCTGCCGCGGGTGCTGCCGGACGGCAGCCGGAACCGGCTGCTGCTCCAGCGCCTCAAGGACAAGCTCGGCAACCGGTCCAACGCCTCCGCCGAGATCGAGTACGACGAGGCCTTCGGCTGGCTGGTGGGGGAGGAGGGGCGCGGCGTCGCGACCATCATCGAGATGGTCAACATGACCCGCCTCGACTGTGTGCTCGGCGGGGCGTCCGGCATGCGGCTCGGAGTCATCCGCGCCGTCCACCACGCCACCCACCGGCGGGCGTTCGGCAAGGCGCTCATCGACCAGCCGCTGATGCGCAACGTCCTCGCGGACCTCGCCCTCGAATCCGAGGCGGCGACCGCCGTCGCCCTGCGCCTCGCGGGCGCCACGGACCGGGTCGCCCAGGGCAACCAGGACGAGGCGCTGCTGCGCCGGCTGGGGCTGGCCGTCACCAAGTACTGGGTCTGCAAGCGCGCCCCCGGGCATGCCGCCGAGGCCCTCGAATGCCTGGGCGGCAACGGCTACATCGAGGACTCCGGCATGCCCCGGCTCTACCGGGAGGCCCCGCTGTCGTCGATCTGGGAGGGCTCCGGGAACGTCGCGGCCCTGGACTCGCTGCGGGCCATGGCCCGGCAGCCCGAGACCGTCGAGGCCTTCTTCGAGGAGGTCGGCCGGGCGGCGGGCGCCGACCGGCATCTGGACGCGGCGGTGGCCGGTCTCCAGAAGCAGCTGGCCGACCCCGCCGAAGCCGAGTACCGGGCCCGGCAGCTCACGGAGACGATGGCCCTGACCTTCCAGGCGTCGCTGCTGCTGCGCCACGCCCCGGGCGCCGTCGCCGAGGCCTTCTGCGCCTCCCGCCTGGGCGGCGAACACGGCGGCGCGTACGGCACCCTCCCGACGGGCGTGGACACGGAGGCCATCCTGGCCCGGGCGCGGACGGCGGCCGTGCCGACCGTCTGACGCAGGCGCGCAGACGGGCGCTGCCGCGCGGGCGTGGCCTGCCGGACGAGCAGGCCCCGCCGCAGCCGGTCCGCGGGCGCGCTGCTGCCGGCCGCGGCCCCGCCCACAGCCGGTCCGCGGGCTGTCCGTGGCCCCGCCGTGGTGGCCCCGGCGCAGTGGCCTCGCGGCCTTCCGGCTCCCGGTCCGGGGCGCCTGGTCGGGGACGTTCGCAGTCCGCCCCGCAGTTGCTTCGCCGCCGCGCGGCGGCCGGTCCGGCTGTGGGCGGAGCCGCGAACGGCTCCAGACCCGTTCGCGGCCCGGCGCGGCGGGACCGGCCGCCGCGCGGTCCTGCCGCGGCGGGTTCGCCGCCCGGTCCGGCGGTCGTGCGCGGCCGCGCCGCTCCCCGGTCAGGCGCGGCGGCGCCGGGTGCGCAGGGCCACGTACCCGGTGAGCCCGCCCAGCGCGACGCACAGCGGCGAATACAGCCGCAGGTCCCAGTGGCGGAACTCGTCCGGCTTGGACCACAGTCCGAGCCCGGAGCCCGCCAGTCCGCCGAGCCCGCGCGCCGCCATTGCTCCGGACACCGCCCACAGCCCGGCCCGTACCGGCCGGGACCGGCCGAACCGGCTCGCCGGCCGGGCCCCGGTCGCCACCAGCCCGGCCGCGGCGCCCAGTGCGCCCGCCACCGCGAGCGTCAGCGGCCCGGACGGCAGCTGCGCCTCCTCCACCCCGACCACCGCGGCCGCGAACTCGGCCCGCGAGTCCAGCGGCCACGGGGAGAACACCCACACCACATGCAGGGCGCCCGCGGCGAGCAGCCCCCCGGCCGCCGCCACCGCCGCACCCCGCACCCCGGCTCCCGTGTGCTCCGCATCGTCCTGCCTGGTCATGGAGCTCATGCCGGCACCCTCTCCCCAGTTCCGTACATCTCTGTATGGATGTTCCGTACAGTACTGTACGGAACATGGCCAAGGGGAGAGTGACCAAGGAGGAGTGGACGGCGGCGGCGCTCCGCGCGCTGGCCCGGGGCGGTCTCGCGGCGGTGGCGGTGGACGTGCTCGCCCGCGAACTCGCGGTCACTCGCGGCAGTTTCTACTGGCACTTCGAGAACCGGGAGGCCCTGCTCGTGGCCGCCCTGGAGACGTGGGAGCGGCGCGCCACTGCGGAGGTCATCACCGCCGTCCGGGACGAGGGCGATCAGTGGACCCGGGCGCGGATGCTGTTCGCCCTCGCGCTGGGCACCGAGGAGATCGCCGGACTGGAACCGGCCCTCGTCGCGCACACCGCCCACCCTGCGGTCGCCGAGGTCGTCGCCCGGGTCACCCGGACCCGGCTGGACTTCCTGGCGGAGATCTTCGGCGGACTGGGTTTCGGGCCCCGGGAGGCCCGTCATCGCGCCCTCGCCGGGTACGCGGCCTACCTGGGCTGGCTGGAACTGCGCCGGACGGCCCCCGGCGCGGCCCCCGAGGTCCAGCTGGAGGGCCCGGACGCGGAGGCGGCCCTCGACCACCTCATCGGCATGATCCTGACACCGCCGCCGGCGTAGACAGCCGGGGGGCCCGGCGGCTCCCGTCGCGGCCGATCGCCGCGGGGTCCGGGCCGCCCTCGGGGCCGGTGCCGGGCGGGCCGGCGCAGGCCACCGTGCCGACGGGTCCGCCGCGAGGCCGCGGGCTGCCGCCCCGGCCTCGAACGGCGGCGAGGCGGCGGCGCCCTGCCGGCGCTGCTTCGGCGGCAGGGCCTGCGACGGGGCCTGGCGCAAGGCCTACTACGGGGCCTACGGCGCAGTCGTGATGCGGCGTACGGACTCGACCACCGCCGCGCGGTGGCCGGCGAGCCGCTCGGGCGCCCAGCCGGTGTCCGAGCCACCCGCCGCGGGGCCGCCCACCGCGGCGAACCAGGCCTGGGACAGGCCCATCACCAGGGTGAGGACGTCGGCAGGGTCCAGCGAGGCGTCGACGCGCCCCGCCTTCTGCGCCTCTTCCACCACCGCGATCTTGCCGCGGTACGACTCCGCCTCCGTGTCCGTGGCGCCGGGCCGCTCCAGCTGCTTCCACAGCACGAGCCGCATCAGCGAGGGCTGCGCGACGAGGTGGTCGAAGACGGCGCCCGCGTAACCCGGGAGGTCCCCGGCGTCGAAGGGGACGGACTCCGCACCCGTCTCCAGTGCCCGCTGGAGCACGGCGTCGAAGAGCTGCTCCTTGTTGCCGTAGTAGACGTAGATGAGCCGCTTGTTCGCCTGCGCGGCCTCGGCGATGCGGTCGACGCGCGCGCCGGCGATGCCGTACGCGGCGAATTCGGAGAAGGCCGCGTCGAGCAGGCGTGCCTTGGTCGCGCTGGAATCCCGTGCCATGGGCGCAGCCTAGCAAGTAACTATCTGGTTATTGACATACGGCGCGAGCCGGGTCCATAGTCGAACTATCCGGTTAGTTACTTACTTCGGAAGAGGAATCACCATGGAGATCCGCGCATTGGGCGGTCAGGGACTTGAGGTCGGCGCCGAAGGCCTCGGCCTGATGGGCATGAGCGCCCACTACGGAGCCACCGACGAGACCGAGTCGCTCGCCACCATCGACCGCGCTCTGGAGCTGGGCGTCACCCTGCTCGACACCGCCGAGGGCTACGGCCCCTTCCTGAACGAACAGCTCCTCGGCAAGGCCCTCGCCGGCCGCCGCGACGCCGCCGTGGTCGCCACGAAGACGGGCATCGAGTTCACCGACGAGGGCGCGCTCCGCGGCCACAACGCGACCCCCGAGTACATCCGCCGCTCGGCCGACCGCTCCCTGCGCCACCTCGGCACCGATCACATCGACCTGTACTACCTGCACCGCGTCGACCCGGACGTCCCGATCGAGGAGAGCGTCGGAGCCATGGCCGAGCTCGTCGCCGCCGGCAAGGTCCGCCACATCGGCCTGTGCGAGGCCGCGCCCGCCACCATCGCCCGCGCCCACGCCGTCCACCCGCTCGCCGCAGTGCAGACCGAGTACAGCCTCTTCGAGCGCGGCATCGAGTACGACGGCGTCCTCGACACCCTGCGCGAGCTCGGCATCGGGCTGGTCGCGTACTCGCCGCTCGGCCGGGGCTTCCTGTCGGGCGCGATCACCACCCCGGACGATTTCGCGGCGGACGACTTCCGCCGTACGGACCCCCGCTTCCAGGGCGAGAACTTCGGCCGCAACCTGGCCGTCGTCGACCAAGTGCGCCGCCTCGCCTCGGAGAAGGGCGTCACCCCCTCGCAGCTGGCCCTGGCCTGGACCCTGAACCGGGGCGCCGTCCCGATCCCGGGCACCAAGCGCCGCCGGTACCTGGAGGAGAACATCGCCGCCACCGCGGTGACGATCACGGACGCGGACCTGGCCGCCATCGATGCGGTGGCCCCGCACGGAGTGGTCTGCGGCGACCGCTACGCGCCGGAGCTGATGAAGACCCTGAACGGCTGACAGGCGGGGGCGTGCACGGCCGAAAACGGAATCCCGCGGCGCGGCAACCGGCGCGGGCGTAGCGTACGTCTCCGCCCTCGACGGCGTGAAGCCGCAGGGAGACAGGGGGCTGGTCATGAGGCGTGGGCGTAGGCGTGGGCACAGGAGCAGGGCGATGCTCGCAGGAGCCGTGGCGGTTGCGGCGCTGGGGCTCTCGGCGTGCTCGCCGGACGAGGGGCCCGTGCCCGGCGGCGGCCCGGGGTCCGGCGCGGCCAAGCCGTCCGGGGCCCCGTCCGGTACGCCGCTGCCCACGGCCGCTCCCCCCAAGGGCAGTCCCGGCCCGTCCGGCTCGGCGACGGCGCAACCCGTCGTACGCACCGGAGTCCCGTGGAACCTCGACCGGATCGACCAGCGCACCCGCCCGCTCGACGGGAAGTTCACCGTGGGCTCCGAGGGCAGCGGAGTGCACGTGTACGTGATCGACACCGGGCTGGAGGTCAAGCACGCGGAGTTCGGCGGCCGCGCGGCCCTCGGCGCCGACTTCGTCGGGGATCCGGACGCCGGTGACTGCTTCGACGGCGAGGGACTGGGCCACGGCACGTTCGTCGCGGGCATCATCGGCGGCAGTACGTACGGCGTCGCCCCGAAGTCGAGCATCGTGCGCGTCCAGGGGATCGCCTGCGAGGAGGGCAGCGGCCCTCACACCAAGGACGTCTCCCCGGGCACGGGCGCGGGCACCACGCCGGAGGAGTCCATCGTGAAGGCCGTGGAATGGGTGACCGCCCACGCCCAGCGCCCGGCCGTGGTGAACATGTCCCTCAACCTCAAGACCCGTTCCGCGGCCGTCGACACCGCCGTTCAGCACATGGTCGAGGCGGGGATCACCACGGTCGTCGCCGCCGGCAACTTCAACGCCGACGCCTGCGGCCACTCCCCGGCAGGCGCCCACGGCGCCATCGTCGTCGCCGCCGCGACCGCCGACGACCGCCACTGGACCGACGGGGACGGCTTCGGCTCCGACTACGGCCGCTGCGTGGACCTCTACGCCCCCGCCGAGAAGATCACCTCCGCGGTCGCGGGCGGCGCCACCGCCACCAGTGACTCCGCCGCCACCTCATGGGCCGCCCCGCACGTCGCCGGCGTCGCCGCCCTCTACCTCTCCGCGCACCCCACCGCGACGCCCGCCCAGGTCCGCACCTGGCTCACCGAGCAGGCCGCACGCGACGTCCTGACCGGCGTCCCGGCCGAAACCCCGAACCGCCTGCTCCACACCGGAGGCCTCTGACGCCCCCGGGACCGCCGTCACCCCCGCGGGTCCACGGGCGTGAGCACGCCGAGCCGGTCCTCGACCGCCTGGGCGGCGTCCAGGCACAGGTCCTCCCGGAACGCGCGCCCGACGATCTGGACCCCGCACGGGAGCCCGTCGACCACCCCCGTCGGCACGGCCACGGCCGGCACGCCCACGAAGCTGGTCACGGTGCACAGGCGCATGCCCGTCCCGACCCGGTCGCGGCCCGGCCTGTCGCGCGACTCCAGCCCCGGCTCGACCGGCGGTTCGGTGAACACGGGGCCGAGCAGCAGCGGGTACTCGTACAGGAATTCCGCCCATGAGCGGCGGATGTTCAGCCACCTGCCCATCAGTTCCACGAGCTCTTCCGCGCTCGCGGGCGGGGTCCGCTCCATCATCATCGCGATGTACCGGTCCCCGCCTGCGCCGAGCAGCGTGCGCACCACCGGCCAGCTCGGGGCGAACTCGGTCACGGCGATCCGGCCGTACGCCTCGAGGGCCTCGGCCATGCGCGGTACGTCCGCCACTTCGCGCACGTCGTACCCGGCATCGCGCAGCGCGCCGGCGGCGGCCGCCACGGCTGCGCGCACCGCGGGGTGCACGCCCTGCCCGCCCGGGTCCGCCACCACGGCGACCTTCACCGGCCCGGGCAGCGGTTCCCCGTGGAGGGGTACCGGCACGGCCCGCGGATCGCGCGGATCGGTCCCGGCCAGAACCCCGTACGCCAACCGCAGGTCGCCCACCGACCGCGCGAGCGGCCCGTCGGTGACGAGCATCTGGGACGCCGGGCCGGGGTCGTCCGGGCCGAGGACGCGCTGGTCCGCCGGGAACCGGCCCGTGGACGGCTTCAGCCCCGCCACACCGCAGAACTGGGCCGGGATGCGCACCGATCCGCCCGAGTCGTTGCCGAGGCCGAGCGCCGCCATGCCCGTGGCGACGGCCACCGCATCGCCCCCGCTGCTGCCGCCCGGGGTCCGGGTGCGGTCCCACGGGTTGACCGTGTCTCCGAACAGCTCGCTGCGCGTGTGCATCCCGGCCAGGATCAGGGTGGGTACGTTGGCGTGCCCGATCGGGATGGCCCCCGCCGCGCGCAGCCGGGCCACCGGGAGTGCGTCGGCCGGGGCCACCAGATCGCGGAAGCGCGGGGTGCCGAAGGTGGTCGCCGCGCCTTCGACGGCGGTGGTCTCCTTCACCGTGAACGGCACACCCGCGAGCGGGCCCAGCGCCACACCCTCGGCCCGCAGCCGGTCGGTGTGCGCCGCGGCCGCGCGTGCGCGCTCGGCCAGGAGCTGAGTGACCGCGTTCACCTGCGGGTTGACCTCGGCGATGCGGTCCAGATGGCTGTCGACCAGCTCCACGGCCGACACGTCCGCACGGCGAACGGCCTCCGCCTGAGCTGCGGCCGACAGCTTCCACAAGGGATCCGGCATGGCGTGAACCCTCTCTGTTCATGTTCCGATGCAGTTGCATCGGAACAGTAGCCCGGGAACCGATGCGGCCGCATCGAATAAAGTCGGCCGTACGACAATGCGGCGGGTGTGAGGAGACCGGGCATGCCCAGACAGGTGGATCACGAGGGCCGACGACGCCTCATCGCCGAGGCCGTCTGCCGCCTTGCCGACGAAAGCGGGCTCGAAGGCGTGACCCTGCGCGATGTCGCCGCCCGCGCGCAGGTGTCGATGGGCGCCGTGCAGCGGTGCTTCCGCACCAAGGACGAGATGCTCGTGTTCGCCCTCGGGTACGTCGGCGAACGTGTCCGCGAGCGGGTACGGGCCCGGCTCGTCAGGAGCCCGGCCCAGTCGGCCGGCACCGCCCTGGGCCACGCGGCCACCGAGGTCTCGCTGCTGCGGGAGGAGCACCGGGCCGAGGCCAGGGTCTGGCTGGCCTTCGTCGCGCAGGCGGCGGTCAGCGAGCCGCTCGCCGGGACGCTGAAGGCGAACTACGCAGCCCTGCAGCAGTCGTTCGCGCAGCTCATCGCGGAGGCGGCGGAGGACGCCGGCCGCGCCGCGTCCCTCGATGCGCAGCGCGAGGCCCGTACCCTCCTCGCCCTCGCGGACGGCCTCACCGCGCACGTCCTCATCGGCCACCTCACCCCGTACGAGGCGCAGGACGTCCTCCACGCGCACCTGGGCGGCCTCTGGAGGCACTCCGGGTGACGGTCGCCGCGGATGCGGGAAACGATTCGGCGCGCCGTGGCCCCGGTGCACCCTTCGCGCTCTAATGTCGCCGCATGGCTGAGATGTTCGATCACAATCCGCAGGTGTGGACCGCTGGCCGGCTCCGCGAGGTGCTGGCGGCGCTGCCCGACGAGACGCCGATCCACATCGGTGTCGCGGACGGCCCCGGGGACTTCGAGGGCTACGGGGAGTACGTCCTCGTGGACGCCGAGCCGGTCGAGGTGGACCTCGACGGCGAGGGCGAGGGCGAGGCCGGCCACGGCGGCGAGCCGGGCCCCCGGGTCCAGTTCACCCTGTTCGCCGATGCCGCGGCCGGGGCCTACCACCTCGACCTGGACTGAGCTCCGGGCCGGTCAAGGCCGGCCGGCTGCCGTGAGGAACTCGGAGATCAGGCGGTTCGTCTGCGTCGGCGCCGCCGTGGGCAGCGCGTAGTGGCTGAGGTGCGGGAGCGTCTCGATCCGGGCGTGCGGTACGGCCGCGCGGGCGCGGGCCGCGACCTTCTCCGGATCGTGGGCGCCGCTGCGGCCTGCGAGGAGGACCAGCAGCGGGGCGGCGAGCGCCCTGGGGTCCGGGCGCCGGCCGACGATCAGCTTGCGGTCCGCGAAATCCGAGGCCGCCAGCGCGAAGAGCCGCTTCCAGTCCGGGTCCGTGTCCGTGCCGGCCGTCTCGCGGTCGAGGTAGCCGAGCACGCGCGCCTCCGTCGGGCGTACCAGGACGGGCAGTGAGCGGAGCAGGAAACCGGGCCGGTAGCCGGCGAAGCACTGGGTCGGGTCGAGGAGCACCAGCCGGTCGACCCGCTGCGCCGCGTGCAGGGCGTACGTCAGGGCGATCCAGGCACCGTACGAATGGCCCAGCAGGCTGACGCGCCGGGCGCCGAGTCCGTCGAGGAGCGCGTCCAGCCAGGCCATCAGGTCGGCGGTGGTGCGCAGCGGGCGGCCCGCGCGCACGCTGCGGCCGGCGTCGCCGAGGATGTCGACGGCGAGCACCCGGTGGTGCGCGCCGAGCGCCGCGGCGTTGGCGAACCACACGGCGCCGGTGGAGCCGCCGCCGTGCAGGAGGAGAAGCGGAGCGGCCTCGGCGGGCCCGTACGCGTGGACGCGGGTCGTGCCGTACGGGGTCGGAACGTCGATATCGGCGGCGCCGTTCGGCCAGCGGGCGAGCAGCGCATCGTAAGCGGCGAAGAATTGACGGGATGTGGACACGGTGGCCCCCTGGGCATCGTCTCGTCGGGCGATTATCGCCCCGGGGCGGCTCGGCCAGGCACCGGGGCTCGACTCGGCGGGCACCACGGGACGGCTCGACCGGCTCGACCGGCTGGGCCCGGTCCGCCGCAGGGGAAACCCGGTTGCCGGGTGCCGTGGGCGCTGGCAGGGTCTGGCCCCATGCCTACTTTCACCGCCCCTGACGGAACGCTGCTCGCCTACCACGTCTTCGGGGACGGGCCCCCGCTCGTCTGCCTTCCCGGCGGGCCGATGCGGGACTCCGCGTACCTCGGACAGCTCGGCGGGCTCCCCGCGCACCGACAGCTGATCATGCTCGATCTCCGGGGCACCGGCCGCTCCGAGGTGCCCGCCGACACCGGCTCCTACCGCTGCGACCGGCAGGTCGAGGACGTCGAGGCCTTGCGCGCGCACCTCGGCCTCGACCGGATGGACCTCCTCGCGCACTCGGCCGGCGCGAACCTGGCGGCCCTGTACACCGGCCGACACCCCGAGCGGGTCGGGAGGCTCGTCATGCTCACCCCGAGCGTCATGGGCGTCGGCATCACGATCACCGGCGAGAGCCGGATCGCGACCGCCCGCCTGCGCCGGGACGAGCCCTGGTACCCGGCGGCGTACGCGGCCCTGGAGGCCGTCGTCGCAGGCCAGGGGAGTGCGGACAGCTGGCAGGCGATCGCACCGTTCCTGCACGGCCGTTGGGACGACGCAGCCCGCGCCTACGATGCCGCCGACGAGGTCCAGAAGAACGCCGAGGCCACGGCCGCCTACGCCGGCGAAGGCGCCTTCGACCCCGACACCACCCGTAAGGCACTCGCAGGGCTCGACGCCCCCGTGCTCGTCCTCGCGGGCGAGTTCGACGTATCGCTGCCGCAGTCCGCCGCCGTCGAATACGCCGCCCTGTTCCCGCACGCCCGGCTCCTCGTCCAGCCCGGAGCCGGACACGCCCCGTGGCTCGACGACCCCGAGCGGTTCCTGGCGGCCACCACGGAATTCCTCGCCACCACGGGAGCCCGGAACCCGGCGTAACCTGGTCTGACCGCCGTATCCGCCTGTGACCAGGGAGGCGGCGTATGACCGACCCGTACGGGTTCCTCCGGACCCCCCGGAACCCCGTCCCGTCACGCCCCGCCGACCAGCGGCTCGACGACTGGCGCGAGGTGCACGCCGGGCAGACGCTGCTGCCCCTGGTGTCCGAGCAGGCCAACCGCTGCATGGACTGCGGGGTGCCCTTCTGCCACGGCGGCTGCCCGCTGGGCAACCTCATCCCCGAGTGGAACGCGTACGCGGCGCACGGCGACTGGCGGGCCGCGGCCGAGCGGCTGCACGCCACCAACAACTTCCCCGAGTTCACCGGCCGGCTCTGCCCGGCCCCCTGCGAGGACGCCTGCGTACTGGCGATCAACGCCGACCCGGTGACCATCAAGAACGTCGAGCAGACCATCGCCGACCAGGCCTGGGAGCTCGGATACACCCCGCCGGCGCCGCCCGGCAGGCTCAGCGGGCAGACCGTCGCCGTCATCGGCTCCGGCCCGGCCGGGCTCGCCACGGCCCAGCAGCTGACCCGGGCCGGGCACACCGTCGTCGTCTACGAACGGGACGACCGCCTCGGGGGTCTGCTCCGCTACGGCATCCCCGCGTTCAAGATGGAGAAGACGCACCTGGACCGGCGGATCGCCCAGATGCGGGCCGAGGGCACGGTCTTCCGTACGGACGCGGACATCGGCGGCCGGACATCGGCGGCCGAAATACGACGGCGCCATGACGCGGTCGTCGTCGCCGTCGGGGCCGCGGAGCGCCGGGAACTGGCCGCGCCGGGCCGCGAGCTGCACGGCATCCACCAGGCCATGGACTACCTGACCTGCGCCAACCGGGTCGGCGAGGGCGACCTGGCAACGCCCGCGATCACGGCCGAGGGCCGGCACGTGGTGATCGTCGGCGGCGGGGACACCGGCTCGGACTGCCTGGGCACCGCCCTGCGGCAGGGAGCGCTGTCGGTGGTCCAGCTCGACATCCGCCCCGAGCCCGGCCCGGACCGGACCGACGCCGAGCCCTGGCCGCTGGTGCACCCGCAGGTGTACCGGATCTCCCACGCCCACGAGGAGGCGCGCGGACGCCACGGCACCGATCCCCGGGTCTTCTCCAGCGCGACCATGCACTTCGAAGGCGATGCGGAGGGCCGGGTACGCGCCCTGCACCTGACCGCCGTCGAGCCCGCCGGGAGGAGGCCGATGCCGGGCACCGAGCGGGTGCTGGAGGCCGGGCTGGTCCTGCTGGCGCTCGGGTTCTCGGGTCCCGAGCGGGCCTGCGGGCTCGCCGAGCAGCTCGGGCTCACCCGGGACGGCCGGGGCAACTTCGCGCGGGACGCGGATTTCGCGGCCCTCGGCGAGCCGTCGCCCTCGCCCTCCACCTCGACCTCGCCCTCGGACGGATCCCCGTCGCCGGGCGGGGCAGCCCCGCACGTCAGGACGCCGCCGTGGGCCGAGGCGCCGGCCCCGGGCGTGCCGCCGGCGTGGGGCAAGCCCCCGGAGCGGCCCTCCCGCCTGCCCGACGGGGTCTTCGTGGCGGGTGACGCGGGACGCGGCCAGTCCCTGGTGGTGTGGGCCATCGCGGAGGGCCGGGCGGCGGCCGCCGCCGTGGACCGCTACCTCACCGGCTCGACGGCCCTGCCCGCCCCCGTCGGCGCCCACGACCGGCCCCTGTCGGCATGACCGGCCCCGCCGCCACCCCGCTGCGGCGCCCCCGTCCTCCGGGCCGCGGCTTTGGACGGCCCGGCGGGGCTGCACAATCATGGGGTGACTGTTGAAGATCGTTTCCTGTGGCTGGAAGACGTCGAGGGCGAGGCCGCGCTGGCCTGGGTGGGGGAGCGGAACGCGGAGACCGCCGCCGCGCTCACCACAGACCCGCGCTTCGAGGCGCTGCGCGCCGAGCTGCGCGAGGCCCTCGACGACGCCGACCGCATCCCGTACACCGTCCGCCGCGCGGCGCACCTCTACAACTTCTGGCGGGACGCGGACCGCCCGAAGGGCGTGTGGCGGCGTACGACGCTGGAGCAGTACCGCAAGGACGACCCCGCCTGGGAGGTGCTCCTCGACATCGACGCCCTCGCCGCACAGGAGGGCGAGGAGTGGGTGTGGGCTGGCGCCCGGGTGCGCCACCCCGACTACCGGCGGGCGCTGGTCCAGCTGTCCCGGGACGGCTCCGACGCCGTCGTGGTCCGCGAGTTCGACCTCGAGGACCGCACCTTCGTCGACGGCGGCTTCGAGGTCGCGGAGGCGAAGACCCGGATCGGTTGGATCGACGAGGACACCGTCTTCCTCGGCACCGACTGCGGACCGGGCTCGCTGACCGCCTCCGGCTATCCCCGTACGGTCCGGCGCTGGCGCAGGGGCACCGCCCCGGCGGACGCCGAGCTCGTCTTCGAGGCCGAGGCGGGGGACGTGTCCGCCTCCGGCTGGCACGACGCGACCCCCGGCCACGAGCGCGCCTTCGTCTCCCGCTCCACCGACTTCTTCCACGACGAGCTCCACCTCCTCGCCGACGGCGACCGGCTCGTCAGGATCGACGTGCCGGACGACGCCGGGAAGTACGCGTACCGGCAGTGGCTGATCGTCACCCCGAAGTCCTCGTGGCTGGGGCATCCGGCCGGCTCGCTCCTCGCCTTCGACTTCGAGGCCTTCCTCGCCGGGGACCGCACCGCGCACGTGCTGTTCGCGCCGGACGAGCGCACCGCGCTGGCCGGGCACAGCTGGACCCGCCACCACCTGATCCTGGAGACGCTCGCCGACGTCGCGACCCGCATCGAGGTCCTCACCCCCGGCCCGGACGGCTGGAGCAGACGGCCGCTGGCCGACGTACCGGCGCTGTCCTCGGCGACCGTCACCGACACCGACCCGGACGTCAGCGACGAGTACTTCCTCAACGTCGACGGCTTCCTGCAGCCCTCCACCCTCACGTACGGGCACATCGGCGCCGACACCGAGCCGCTCAAGCAGGCCCCCACCCGCTTCGACGCCCGCGGCCTGTCGGTCCGGCAGTTCTTCGCGACCTCCGCCGACGGCACGCAGGTCCCGTACTTCGTCGTCGGCCCGGCCGGCCAGGAGCGGCCGGGGCCCGCGCTGCTCTACGGGTACGGCGGCTTCCGGGACCAGCAGACCCCGTACTACAGCCCGCTCACCGGCCGGGCCTGGCTCGCCCGCGGCGGTACGTACGCGGTCGCCAACATCCGCGGCGGCGCCGAATACGGCCCCGCGTGGCACCGGGCCGCCCTCGGTGCGAACCGGGTCCGGGCCTTCGAGGACTTCGCCGCCGTCGCCGCCGACCTCACCGCCCGGGGCATCACCACCCCCGACCGGCTCGGCATCACGGGCGCCAGCAACGGCGGCCTGCTCATGGGCGCCATGCTCGTCCGCCACCCGGAGCTGTTCGGCGCGGTCGTCGCCAAGGTGCCCCTGCTCGACATGCTCCGCTACCACCGGCTGCTCGCCGGGGCGTCCTGGATCGCCGAGTACGGGGACCCCGAGAGCGAAGCCGACCGGCCCCACCTCGAAGCCCTTTCCCCGTACCACAACCTGTCCGCGGACCGGCCGTACCCGCCCCTGCTCCTGATGACCTCCACCCGCGACGACCGGGTCCACCCCGGCCACGCCCGCAAGACGGCCGCCCGGCTGCGGGAACTGGGCCACCGGGTGCTGTTCCACGAGAACACCGGCGGCGGTCACGGCGGAGCGAGCGACAACGAACAGGCCGCCGCCAACCAGGCGCTCGCTTACACCTTCCTGTGGCAGCACCTGGGAGCAGGAACGATGTGATGCGAGGTGAGGTGACGTGATGTGACGTGACAGGGGCCCGGGCGCGGGAAAAACCGTTGCCCGGGTGCGGGCCGGTCACGCACGATGATCCGTTGTGAGTACCACCCGTTTGTCCGGCTTGCTTCCCGACCTCGCCCCGTGGCGTTCCAGCCGCGATTTCCGTCTGCTGTTCTTCCAGGGCGCCGTCACGTTCTTCACGTCCTTCATGGCGATGATCGCCCTTCCCCTCCAGATCAAGCACCTGACGGACTCGCCGCTCGCGGTCGGCGCGATGGGCGCGGTGGAACTCGTCCCGCTGGTGGTCTTCGGCCTGTACGGCGGGGCCCTCGCCGACGCGATCGACCGGCGCCGGATGATCCTGCTGAGCGAGGCCGGGCTCGGGGTGCTGGCCCTCGTCCTGCTCGTGAACGCCCTGCTGCCGCACCCGCTGCTGTGGCCCCTGTACGTGGTCGCGGCCGGTGTCTCGGCGCTGGCCGGGCTGCAGCGCCCGGCCCTGGACTCGATGATGGCTCGGATCGTGCCGCACGAGCAGCAGACCGCGGCCGCCGCCCTCAACGCGCTGCGCTACCAGATCGGCGCGATCGCCGGACCGGCGCTCGCCGGGCTGGTCGTCGCCTACGCCGGCTACCCGGCGGCCTATGCCATCACGGTCGGCGGCTTCGGGCTGTCCGTCGTGCTGTGCACCCGGCTGACCCCGGCGCCGCCGTCGCCCGACGCGGAACGGCCCTCGCTGCGCGGGATCGCCGAGGGGGCGCGCTACGCGTGGAGCCGGCCGGTGCTGCTGGGCACGTACGCCGTGGACCTCGCGGCGATGTTCTTCGCCTTCCCGAACACGATCTTCCCCTTCCTCGCGGACGAGCTCGACGCGGTGTGGGCGCTGGGCCTGATGTACTCCGCGGGCGCCGTGGGCTCCCTGGTCCTCGGGATGACGAGCGGCTGGACCTCGCGGGTGCGGCGGCACGGCCTCTTCGTGGTGTTCGGAGCCGTGGTCTGGGGCGCGGCGATCGCGGGGGCCGGCTGGTTCACCGACATCCGGGTGGTGCTGGTGTGCCTCGCGGTGGCCGGGGCCGGCGACATGCTGAGCGGCCTGGGCCGGGCGACGATCTGGAACCAGACCATCCCCGAGGAGCTGCGCGGGCGGCTGGCCGGCATCGAGGTGCTGTCGTACAGCGTGGGCCCGCAGCTGGGCCAGGTCCGCGCGGGCAGCGTGGCCGGCTGGACGGGCACCCGGCCGGCGTTCTGGAGCGGCGGCCTGATGTGCGTGGCGGCGGTGGCGGCCCTGTCCGTACTGCTGCCGAAGCTGGTGACGTACGACGCGGACACGGACGAGGATGCGCTGCGGCGCCGTGAGGCGAAGCGCGCGGACCAGCTGGCGGCCTGACCCTTCCCGTCGTGACGAAACGGTCATAGTCCGGTCATTCTGCGCGCATACGCGGAACCGAAGGTGGAGGCGAACGGGAACGCGGGCGGCAGCTGAGGAGAAGCGGATGAAGAGGGGCGTGCAGCGGACGGCCGTCACGGTGGCCGTCGGCCTGGCCGCGGGAGCCCTGTCCGCGTGGATCGCCGTCGCGGGTGACGGCGACGGGCTGAACGTGACCGCGGCGAGCCGCTTCGCATCCGGGTACGTGCCGTACGCCCTCATCGTGGTCGCCGTGGCGGCCACCGCCCCCACGGCGGTGCACGCCGTGGTCCGTGCCGTGCTCTCTCAGTTGCTGATGATCTGGGGTTACTACACCTGGGGCCCGATGATCACTTTCGACCGGACGCCCACGCAGGCCGTGCACTACGCGGTGGAGTGGGCCCTGGTCGCCGTCACGGCCGTCCCGGGGGCGGCCCTCGGGACGTACGGGCTGGTCCGCGGCGTCCGGCGGCTCGCCGCCCCGCGCCTACCGGTCAACCCCGCGCCCTGAGGGCGCGCTGGCCGGGTTAGGCCGGCCTGAACCCGGTCGGCGGGTGGGGGTCCCGGCGGGCCGCAGCCTGGTCGGAGGGTTCCGGCGGGGTCTTCGGGCCGACGGCGTACTGGTTCTCGACGAGGTGCTCGTAGATGTCGAAGTCGACGGCCTGCCACCGCCCCATGTCTCCGTGGAGGGCCCGGAACTGGGCCGGAGTCGGACTGGTCACTGTTCTCACCTCTCCCGTCAAGGGTGCGGGATCGCAGGACGTCCTGCACGCCGTGCGGACTGGGCCGTTCGGGTGACGGCGAGGCCGGCTCTACGAGGCCGGGACGGCGCCGGCCGTGAGGCCGGCGAGGTCCAGTGCGCGGTGCACGGCGGGCAGGTCCCAGTCCTCGTCGCGCCGGGCGTTCCCGGTCTCGGCGACCAGCTGATCCAGCGCCTCGGGCGTCAGCCGGTAGTCCTCCGCGGCCTCCAGGAGCCCCTTCACGGCCGGCCCGTGGCCGGCCAGCAGCCAGAGGACCTCCTCGCGATCCACGAAACGGCTCATCCCGCAGTCCAGGCCGTCGTCCTCGAGGCTCTCGGGGTACGGTGCGCGGGCCCAGGCGCCGTTCTCGTACCAGTAGACGCAGCCCAGCTCCCAGCCCTCGAGCAGGTCGCGCAGGGTTTCGTACGGGAGCCAGTCCGGGGCCTGCGCCAGCATGTCGACGGGGGGCTCGTGCCACTTGACGCCGCTCGACTCGTCCTCGCCGTAGAGCACGAAACGACCCTGGCCCATCCGGGCCAGGGTCCACCACGTGCAGCCGGCGTCGTCGAGACGGAGCCCGGCGCCGTCGATCCAGTGGCCGGTGCGGTGGATTCCTCGGCTCTCCGCCTCGGTGGTCGCCTCGAGTACGGCGACGAACGCCCACCGCGCCCAGAGCAGTTCCGCCGCGGGCAGGTCTCCGGGCCGGCCCGGCCGGTGAATCGTCATGCTGTCTCTGCTCCCCTTGCCGGTTCGACACACGCGTACCGGCAGGATCGTAGCGGCAGTCAGCGGGGCGCCGGGGCGCCCGAGTTCGGCTGGCGCCGTCACACCGTCAGGGCTTCGCCGTCCGCGGGACGTCGGTGCACAGGGCCCAGATGACGAACACGCCGATGGCGATGGCGATGATCGACCAGAGTGGCTGGTACGGCAGCCACATGAAGTGCAGGATCACGTACAGGCTGGTCAGAGCGATACCGGCGTACCGGCCGGCCTCCCAGCCCTTGAGGATCGCCGCGCCGGCGCAGACCACGAGGATGCCCACGATGAGATGGATCCAGCCCCAGGCCGTCAGGTCGAACTTGAAGGTGTAGTTCCCGACGCGCTGGTACACCTCGTCGTTGGCGATGGCGACGATGCCTTCGATGATGCCGAAGATACCGGTGACGATCATCACGACGCCTGCGAACGTCGTACCGCCCGATGCCCAGGCTCTGCTGGTAGCGCTCGGCGTAGTACTCGGCGTGCTGCTCATTGCGCCGCCTCTCTCTCGGCTGTGGGACCAGGTCTCCATGACGCACCGGTCCCGTAACCCATCGTGCGCAACCATCGCGCGGTGCGCACGTCGGGACGCATTCCGTCGGAGTCGACGCCATCGTGGACCAGGGCGGCGTTCGCAGGGCCAGCCAGTCCGTGGGAGGCAGGCGCGTCCTACAGTGACCACCGTGCGTCAACTTGACCCGGCCGTAAACGACCGGGCTTGGAGGTAGAGGCCGACTGGCTGCCGGGTTGTCTCCTCCGTCCAGACCACCTATGAGGTGGCCGGGACGCGTGACTCACGCCCCGCGGTCCACGCAGCTTCGCCTTTGCGGTCGATGTTGTGGGACGCGTTGTCGTCCGCGTTCAGCACGATCCCGCAGGACCGGCAGGCGAACGTTGCCTGGTCGACTCGGTTTTTCCGGTCGATGTGGCCGCACTCGGAGCACTGCTGGCTGGTGTACGCCGGGTCGACGTACACCAGCGGCACCCCGGCCCGCAGCGCCTTGTAGGCGATGAACCGGCCGAGCTGGTGGAAGCTCCACGAGTGCAGTGGTGCCCGCTGGTCCTTGCGGAGCCGTACCCGGTCGCGGATGCCCGTGAGGTCTTCCAGGGCAATACCGCGGCCGGTGCGTTCAGCGGCGGAGACGATCTTCTTCGAGATGACGTGATTGATGTTCGCCGCGTGCCGGGCCTCTTTGCGGCTGCGGTGCTTGAGCCGGCGTTTGGCAGACTTGGTGCCTTTGGCCTGGAGCTTGCGGCGTAGTTCGAGCTGCCGGTTGCGGTGCCGGTTCAGGCCGCGCCCGGCGGCCCGGTAGCCGGTGGATGTGGTGGCGATGTTGACGATGCCGAGGTCCACACCGATAAACCCGGACGGATTCTCGTTGACCTGGGCCTCGGGGACCTCGCACACGGCGATCAGGTAGAACGCGCCGTCGCGTTCGATCAGGTCCGACTCGCCATTGCGGTACTCGCGAAGCGTCTTGAGTGCGCCTGCGGAGCAGGTAAAGCGGACGCTTTTGAGCCGTCCCGCTGTGGTCCAGATACTGACGGTCCGCGCGTCGTACTGCCACGACAGACACCGGTCGTCATACGGCTGAGCCGAATCCGGACGGAACGTGACCGGCTTCGACTCCGCTTTGACCCTGCGCTTCGATCCGGGCCTGCCGAGATTCCCCGCCCGGATGTTCGCCTTCAACGTGGTGTAAGCGTCGCGGGTCTTCTTGATCACGTGCTGGGCAGCCTGCGCCCCAAGACCGGAAGCTTTCAGCTCCGCGTAGGTGTGCTTCCGCAGTTCGTACTCACGCGGCACGCCGTGCTCGAACGCCACGGCGGACACCCAGTTGGCCCGTTCGTTGACCACGCGCAGGGTCGCACCGATGGCCGTTGCCTGTAAGGCATCCGGCATCAGCTTCACCTGCACGACGATCTTCATGCGGACATCGCGGACATCCTACTACCATTGATCTATGTCCCCACGCTGGGAGCCAAATCCCAATATTCGCAGGGGCCGTACGGTCACCCACACCCTCCACGCCCACTTGGTCTTCACACCCAAGTACCGGCGTGGACCCTTCACCGACGAGATCCTTCGACGCTGTGAAGAAGTCATGCGGTCCGTCTGCGCCGACTTCGAAACCGAGCTGGTCGAGTTCAACGGCGAACGCGACCACGTGCACCTGCTGGTGCACTACCCGCCGAAAGTCTCCATCTCCAAACTGGTCGGCTCCCTCAAGGGCGTCTCCGCCCGCAGGCTCCGCCAGGAGCACCCCGAACACATCCGCAAGTACCTGTGGGGAGCACACTTCTGGTCACCCTCATACTTCGCAGCTTCCTGCGGCGGAGCGCCCCTGTCCGTCATCAAGGAGTACATCGAGCAGCAGAAACGTCCGATGTAACCTGCACGTCAGAGCAATCCAGAGAAGCGATTCCTCCCGGGCCTGAAGGCCCGGGGTTCCTCGTTAGATCCCGCTGAAAACCCGTGGTTCGAGATCGACGACCCTGACGACGAGTTCGGTTTCGACGAGACCGAGCGCGCCTTCGCCGCAGCGCTCCGCACGTCGGCCGCATCGTGGACCGTCCCGTATGCCCACAGCTGGATCGGTCGCCCTGACGACGACTCGAGGCTTCTGGCGGTTGTAGCGCTGAGTGATGACCATGCTCGGGTGTCGCTGGTGGACGTCGGCGTGCACCTGGGCGGCTCCACCGTCCGCGGTGACCTCCACAACCAGCTCTACTTCCTCCCCGACCGGCCGACCGGCTTGGCGATGGAGGCGACCGGCTCCCCCCAGGAACTCGGCGAGTGCGCGGCCGCCTGGTTCGAGGCCATCCTGCGCAAGCCGATCGTGCGCCACGAGTGGGAACACGCCGGACAGCTCTACGCACGCCGGTACTTGTTCGCCGACACCGGAGAGGGCTTGTGCCAGAGCTACAACCAGAATCTGGCACCGAAGGGACAGCCGGAGAGCCTGATCGCTGCCGGTCATGCGGTCGGCCGGGGTTGGGTCCAGACCAGCGGGCTGGACCGGCCCCACCGGGTCGTTGCCATCCGAGGCAACGCTCCCGCATGAGGCAACTGCGGGCGGCCGACCGACGCCGACCCGGTGTGAAGGGCGGGGCGATCCGGAGGATGCACCTCTAGTACGGGCCGCCGCGGAAGAGCAGGCTGCCGTGGTGGCGCGGCCGGTCGCCACGTTCGTGCGCAGCGTCGGAGCGGTCGGCGGGGGCCGACGGATCGGCGAGGGCCCGGAGGGACGCCAGGCCGGCCAGCACCTCGTCACGGCGCGACGCGGACTTCATCCAGGCCGGCAGACGGGCGAACATCGCCATCGTGGGGGAGGCATGGCGCTCGCGCAGCCGGGCGCCCACGTAGGCGGCGAGGGCGTCGACGTGCTCCTCGTTGTAGGCCCAGAGAATCCGTCCCGCACAGCGGGTCTGCAGCCAGAGCGGCCGCCGGAAGAAGGGGTCTTCGGTACCCCCGGGCACCGCGCCGACCAGCCCGGTGCCCCGCTGCTCGGCCGTCCAGTCGGCGACCGCACCGCAGCCGCCACAGGTCAGGCGGCGGGGCTGGAAGAGCAGAGCGCTGAAGTACTTCGGCGCGGGAAGGTCGGGCCGAGGCGCGACGAGCGCGCGGCCACCGCACCTCGGGCAGACCACGAGCACCCGGTCGGTGAACTGGACGAGCCACATGCCGTGGTCGTGGTGGCGTACCGGTTCGGGATGCGCGGGCTCTGAGCTCATGACGGACACCCTGCCAGGTCCGCCACACCCCCAACGACGGGGATGGAGCGGGAAGGAGGGTGCCCACGTCCCCAGGCGTCGTGCGCAACAACCACGGCGAACTCAACGTCTTCACCCGTACCGTTGGTGCGCCGAGGGGGAGCGCCTCCTCAACCTCGATCCGCGAGACGGGGGTAGGGGGTGATCCAGAGTGCGTCGTACTTGCCGAGGACTGCCCGGAGTTCGCGGGCGTTCCGGGGTGTCATGGCCAGGAGCACGCGGTCGAGGAGAGCGCGGCCTTCCAGGGGGTTGCCGCAGCAGTACCAGTGCACATTGCCCCACTCGCATTCGTCCCACAGCTGCTGCTTGGGGCTGCGCACGTACTGCTTCCACCGGCCCAGGGCCAGGGCTGTGTCTCCTGGCTGCAGGTAGTTCCGGGTGTCTTCGAGGCGGGCGATCTCCGCCACCGCGCGCCGGGAGAGACCGTCGATGCACGGCCTCGCAGCGTGTGTCCCGCGCTGGCGGAGGTGTCCCGGCCGTCTACGCGGCACGGGCCTTTCTGGTCGTCGTCATGCGGCACATGCTGCCACGATCTCGAACGCGGAGCGGCGGACTTTTGTCTGCACACGAAGTCGGCGCGCCTGCGCCGGGCGGCCACCACGAGCGCGGCTCGGGATGGTCGCCCCGGTCCTGGTCCGGATCACGGTCGTAGCGGGCTCCCCTCACGGAGGTAGACCGCAGTGCCGGACCGGGCGGCGGTGTGGAGGGCGGTCAGCGTCTGGAGGCGAGCGGCGAGAGGCGTGTCCTGCAGCTCGTCCAGGTGCCTGAAGGCGTGGAGGTCGTGCTCGGGGCTCAGGCGGATGGGCTGCTCGCCGGTGTAGACGCCGCCGTGGAAGAAGTAGTCGATCACGGGGCCGGTGTTCTCGACATCGGCGCGATGGTCAGTGCCGATCAGCCGGGGTACCTCGTCCAGCTCGGCCCCGGTCTCCTCGCTCATCTCCCGCCGGGCAGCCGCCCACGGGTCCTCGCCGTGGTCGAGCATCCCGCCCGGGAGCCACCACTGCCCCGCGGCCGGCCGGCCGGGGCCGTATCGCAGGAGGAAGACACGGCCGTCCCGGTCCAGCATCACGACGCACGAGGCCACGATCGTCCGCGGCAGCGTCTTGATCCACTCCTCCCGGGGAATCCACATGCTCAGGCCTCCCGGGCAGCCAGGGTCCGGGCGGCGGTCTTCTCCAGGTGCGCGGTGAACAGCGCGGCCGGGTCCGCAACGCCGAGTCGGTGCAGCGCGACCATCGCTGTCACCAGTACGTCGCACACCTCCGACTCCACGTCCCGCCACGTGTGCGACCGGCCCTTGCGCGGGTTGGTGCCGGTGGCACCGATGACGGCCTGGGCGGCTTCGCCGAACTCCTCCCCGATCTTGAGCACCTGCAAGACCCGGCGCTGCTCGGCGGGGACATGGGCGGCTGCCTCGTCGAGGAAGACGGCAAGCTCCCCGGTGACGTCCCAGGCGTTCTTCTCCACGGTGGTTCCCTTCGTCCGGCTGTTGTCCGTTCTCAGTCCTGTGAACGATTCGGCGGGCTCCCGGATGCTGGACCACCGCGGGGGCACTGGCCGAAGCGTGCTGTCCGCCGGAAGTCGCTGGGAGTCGTTCCGTACGCAAGGCGAAACGCGCGGGAGAAGTCCGCCTGGTCGCGGAAACCCCACCGGGCAGCGGTCTCGCCGATGCTCCGGTGACCGAGCCGCACGTCGGCGAGGTCCGCCCGGCTGCGTTCGAGGCGGCTTCGGCGGATCGTGGCCCTGACGGTCTTCGGCTCCTGCTGGAACAACCGGTGCAGGAGGCGTACAGAGATGTGGTGGTGAGCCGCGATGGTGGCCGGGGCCAAGTCGGGATCGGCCAGGTTGTGGTCGATGAAGGCCTGAATCCTGGCGAGCAGGGCTTGTTGGCGCGTCTCGGCGGGGAGGACGGGGGGACGATCCAGCTGCCCGGCGAGGAAGACGGTGGCCAGATCGACCCCTACGGAGCCCAGACGTTGCAGCTCCTCGGCGTCGCAGTGGTCAGCGTTCTCGCGCAGACCGCTCAGGTAGCCGGCGAGGAGCGCACCCGATCCGGTTCGGGAGGACAGACGGGTGCCCAGCAGCCTGTCGGCCCGGTCATGCGGCAGCGGCAGGTCGGTCCTCGAGAGCCGGAGCAGGGTGACCCGCGACTGCCGGCGGTGATCCTCGAACTCGCAGGCCAGAGGGTGAGACGTATCGAACAGGGCCATGTCCCCCGCCTCGAGCAGGGTATTGCTGCGGCGCTGTTCCAGCCCGATCGGGCTGCCGTGGACCAGGAAGAGGAAGTAGCACTCCGGATCGGAACGCCGGACGTGCGCGGGTGTTCGTTCGGCCGACATCGGCGAGAACGAGAACGAGGACACCTCGGCCTGCGGCAGCCGAAGCGACGTCGCCGCTCCTCTGAAGCGGTCGGTGTACTCGCTGGTGATGGACACCGGCATGACCGCCTCGCTGACCATCCCGCTCCACCACTCGAAGCCGTCCCGCGCGCTGACGCTGTTGGTGGAGACGGAGACGGAGACGGACCGCTCCCGTTCCACTTCTGTGCCCGCCATTGCACCCCTAGCTCGTCCCGACGCCAGATCCGCACTCATACTCGAGCGCACCGCGGGCGGGGACGAGCAGCTTGCCGGTCAGCTTCGCAGTGCATTCCCCGCCAAGCATGCGTGGAGCGGCAGCTGGAGCACGTGCGGCGTCGTCCGGCTGAGACCCATGGCCACGCCCCGCTCGCGGTGCCGGCCGATCGTCATGTTCCGAGCCGTGGCGCGGCCAAACCGGTCAGCCTTCGCGCCTGGGCCTCGTTGAGCACGCCAGGAGGAACAGGTTCCCGATCACGTAGAAGCCGACGATCCGCCAGTCCCCGGTGTACTGGGTCTGCAGCGGGTTGGTGCGCAGGGCAGCCGGGGCCGACGCCATCAGACCACACCTCCTGTGACCCGCACCTCAACCGTCCCCATGCCTCCACGACCGCTGACGCGGCCATGGAGGCATGGCGGGTGTTCATTCCGGATGGAACGACAAGCTCAGTGGTCGTGCCGGATGGTGGGATGGGCTGTTGAGGCAGCGGGGGCCTGCGTCAGACCATGCATGCTGCTGTGGTCGAGCTGGTCCCCGTCGTGGTGGGGTTTGCCGTACTGGTTCTTCGCGCAGGCGGTGACGGTGGACGGGCCGTGGGTGTCATCGCCGGCGAAGGTGGCGGTGTAGCAGGCTTCGCTGTCATACCTGCGCGGGACGTTGCAGATGGCATGGCCCCTGCTGTCCGTCGTGTCGGTGCACAGCGGGGTGGAGTCGGTGGTGAACTCGATCCGCTTGCCCTCCACGGGCTCGCCTCCGGCGGTCAGCCTGGCCTTCAGGGTGAAGTCGCCAACGCCCAGGACACCCGGCCTGTCCTTGCCCTTGCCCTCCTTCTTCTCCGCCTTCAGCGTCAGTGTGGTCGGGGTCCGCGGCTGCTCCAGCTCGGGGACGGTCCCGATCGCCACGCCGACGGGGCTTTCGCCGACATCGATGGTGGCGGTGACGGCATTGGTGGCGGTGTCGATCACCGACACCGTGTCCGAGCCGACGTTGGTGACGTAGACGCGGGTCGTGTCCGGGGTGACCGCCACCCCCTGGGGTAGGGAGCCGACGGGGATGGTGGCGGTGACGGTGTTGGTGGCGGAGTCGATCACCGAAACGGTGCCCGGCGAGGTGGCGTTGGTGACGTAGACGTTGGCGCCGCCGACCAGGGCTGCCGCCACCCCCAGGGGGGAGTCGCCGACGTCGATGGTGGCGTCGACGGTGTTGCCGGCGGTGTCGATCACCGACACGGTGGCGTCGTTCATGTTGGTGACGTAGGCGGAGTCCGGATTGACCGCCACACCTTGGGGGAAGGTGCCGACGTCGATGGTGGCGGTGACGGTGTTGGCCGCGATGTCGATCACCGACACGGTGTCCGAGCCGGGATTGGCGACGTAGACGCTGGATCCCACCGCCACACCACGAGGGTCCTCGCCGACGTCGACGGTGGCGGTGACGGTGTTGGTGGCGGTCTCGATCACCGACACGGTGCCGCCGCCGGAGTTGGTGACGTAGGCGCGGGTGCCGTCCGGGGTGACCGCCACACCTTGGGGGAAGGTGCCGACGTTGATGGTGGTGGTGACGGTGTTGGTGGCGGTGTCGATCACCGACACGGTGGAGCCGCCGGAGTTGGTGACGTAGGCGCGGGTGCCGTCCGGCGTGACCGCCACGCCCTCGGGGTCGCTGCCGACGTTGATGGTGGCGGTGACGGTGTTGGTGGCGGTGTCGATCACCGACACGGTGTCCGCGGCGTTGTTGGTGACGTAG
The DNA here is from genome assembly GCF_035984415.1 of Streptomyces sp. NBC_01296. Taxonomy (NCBI): domain Bacteria; kingdom Bacillati; phylum Actinomycetota; class Actinomycetes; order Kitasatosporales; family Streptomycetaceae; genus Streptomyces; species Streptomyces sp. NBC_01296. Next base: position 7,779,270 of record NZ_CP130720.1, read on the forward strand.
GCGAGGGTTCTGGTTTGCGCGGTGGCGGGTGTTGCCGCGGCGAGGGGGACGATCACCCCGGCCAGTACCGCCAGCCCCGTCACCCAGGACCGCAGCAGCGCCCACCAGGAACCCCCGCCCCCTCGACCTCGCACCGTGTTCCCCTGTTCCGGCGCCGCCGGTACCGAGCTACCCGACATCACGACCTCCTGCAGTACACGACACCGAAGTGGCGTTTCCATGGGCCACGAGCGATGCCCTGCCAGGCATGTCCGGGTCCTCCGCGGCGCTGATGATCGCCGCAGCCGACGCTAACGCCGTCATCCGCCCGTGCCTGCCCAACACCCATGAGGGCGGGCTGTACGGATGCGTGCATACCCCCTACGGCCTACCGGGGCCCTTGCCCGATCTTCATCGCGGCGCAGACTCGGACGGGCCGGGTCGCCGTGGGCATCAGCGTCCGTGTCCCGGACACCCGGCGGCGCTCGGCGCGGGCCCGCCGGGCCGCCTGACCTCGAGGGCATCACTGCGGCCGGGCCCCTTGAGCCGGACAGGTGATCTTCGAGATCTGGTTGTTCTCCTCGTCGGTTCGGCTATGCAGAATGCTTTTGCCGCTTGCCTGGGGTTGTGTATTTCCGTGTGACGTCCGGCAGTTGGAGGTAGCACCACCCATGGCGGAGAGCGGAAGCCCCACCGTCAGAAGGCGCCGGCTGGGCGCGGAGCTTCGCCAGATGCGCCGTGCCGCGGGCATGACGTCCCAACCGGTGGCGGGTCGGCTACTGGTGTCGCAGTCCAAGATCAGCCTTCTGGAGAGGGCCGTCGCGCCATCAACCCCCGTGACGTGCGTGATCTGTGTGAGCTCTACGAGGTCACCGACCAGTCGCTCGTCGCCTCGCTGATGCGGATGGCGAAGGAGTCGGGCCGGCAGGGCTGGTGGGTCGCCTGCGGCGACGTCCCCCTACAGCGTGTTCATCGGGATGGAGACGGAGGCCGCCTCCATCCACTCGTACGATCCGCTGGTGATCCCGGGCCTGCTGCAGACCCCCGCCTACGCCGCCGCGGTCATCGAGGCACCCTCACATCACAGCCGAGCAGGCCGCCACCCGTCTGGAGGTGCGGCTACGGCGCCAGCATCGCGCCCACCACCCCGCCCGTCCGTTCCGTTTATGGGTCGTCCTGGACGAATCGGCATTACACCGCGCCGTCGGCACCGCCGACGTCATGTGCGAACAGCTCGAACATCTGAACCGCCTCGGTGCCCAGCCGCACATCACCGTGCAGGTCCTTCCCCACACCGCAGGAGCCCACCCCGGTGCCTCGGGGCAGTTCTGCATCCTCACGTTCCCCGACAGTGACGCGGGAGTCGTGTATTTGGAGCGCTTCACCAGCAACCTCTACCTGGAGAAGCCCGCGGACCGCCTGCCCTACCACCTCATGTACGACCACCTCCAAGCGCAAGCGCTCAGCCTCGAACAGAGCCGCCGGTTCATCCGCGACACCATGCGGCTCCACACCCGATCCTCGTGAGCGGTGGGCAGCGAAGGCGCTCAGCCGGGAACACTGCCTTCCCAACCGGACAGGGCTCCGCAGGCGGCGCACGCCGCACTGCCGGCGGGTCCTCGCACGGGCGCGGCAACCGCCGGGACTTCCTGGTGGGAGAGCCAGGGTGCATTCGCATTCCGGGCCAGGACGTACTTGAAATGTTGCTGGCGCCTCAGTTCGAGGACGTCCCTCTGTCGCATTCGGCCCACCCCCGACGATGCCAATGCGCTCCAGAACGCACCTAGTACTGCACAGATCAGCACAAACTTAATCAACACGTCTGCCACAGCGGGTCCTTTAGGGTGACGGATTCACACAGCGGGCCCTCGGTCGAGCCCTCAGCAACATTTCGACATAACGCAGCGGCATATGCAGAGTTATGCCCAGCCGTCTCATTGCAGCCATGTGCAGCAGTCTGTCGGGTTGCAGTAATTTCCGATTAACATCAGGCGCCCGGCGCCCCGGCGGGGCGCACGGGCGCGTGGCGGCCCGACCGAACGGCGGATCGCCGACCCCGCCCGGGGCGTGCCGCAGCCCACTCGAGCAGGAGTCCGGGCGGCGTGGTCGCCTCCTCTGCAGCATCCGGCCCAAACCGTGCCGTCACCCATCTGAGCTGCGGGGATGTGCCGCTGGCGAGATGCGCCAAGCGGTCCTGACGGGTTCGACGCGAGTGCAGAAATGATGAACGGAAACAGTCACCACTCGTTCGCCTCACCACCATCACCCGCATGGCTCACACCCCGCCCGGGGTCGGGAGCGTTGGTTGGACTATGACAACAGCAAACATCGACGCAATCTTCCGTCGGCATACCAACGAGGAGGCTCTCCCCGTTCGCCCCGGCGTCGCCCGGATGGGTAAGTGGACATTCACACCGGCTTCATCCGATCGCACCCAGGGTGAGAACGCGTCCCTGCATCATGAAGGTCGGAAAATCGAGCTGAATTACTCGTCCTCAATCTTTGAGGATTTCCTGAAGGCGATCAGCAAGATCCATCACGAGTTCAACCGACGGTCGCAAGACGTGGCTGCATCCGGGACGTCCGGAATGTGCACCGACGGCCAAGTGAGGCAGGGCCCCCGTGTATGAACCGTACGGTCATCACGACTGGAACGGCTTCCCCACCCAGCCGGATGCCCACATCTTTCGGCCGGTACCGGAACCCGAACAGCACGTCGCCACGGGGCACCCGCCGTTCGGACTTGACCACGGGAACAGCACATGGGATCCGGCGGAGGAGCTCGCCTGCCTCCTCCAAGGGAGCATGGCCGCCGGCCAGGCGGAGCCCTTCGACCGGGGCATCTTCGACGAAGCGAACGACATGATGAGCACCACCGGGCTGGCAGCCGGACCTCCGGGCGTCATCGGGCTGCCGGCGGCAGCACCGCCCGGCGCGCACCGCCGGACCGTCGCGGCGAAGGCGCCGGCAGTGGCCCTGCTGCGAACGGGCAGCCTGTGCACAGCCGTGTTGGTCGCACTCATCGCCGCCGTCGTGAGCGTCCTCAGCGGCCTTGCCATCTGCGATGCCCTTCAGCACAGTGCCGCGCCCCGCACCGCCCACGACGTGGTCGGCTGGTGGCCGCTGCTCATCTACGGACCCTGGATGGTCGCCTCCCTGTCCATCCTCAGGGCAGCCCTGCATCAGCGCCGCGCCATCCACTCCTGGTCCATCGTCCTGTTGTTCTCCACCTTGGCCACGCTCCTGTGCGTGGCCCAGGCGCCGAGAACGTTCGCCGCCGAGGCCGCGGCGACCCTTCCCGCCGTCGCCGCGCTCGCCTGCTTCCAACAGCTCGTCCGCCAGATCACTCTCACCCGGCCGCCCCGTCAACCGACGCCGCGGCACCGCAACTCCAGGCCCTCCGCTGCCCCCAAATTCCACTACGGGGCATGACGGTCACGTCCGGGAATTCCCTGGCCGGGATCGGTCCGCCACCCGTGCGCAGCAGTTCTGTGCCTGGCGGACGGTCGCCGGGTGCGGCCGAGGACGGTGAGGGCCGCCACGACGCCCTGGCGAAGGGGGAGGCCGCCGAGACGGGCGGGGCCGGAGCCTGCCGTGTCAGTCGTGGCCGCGCCGCCCGAGGCAGAGCCGGCGCCACCGCATACGGCGCCGGAGACGAAGGCGTGACAGCCGCTGACCGCATGGAACACGTGGTCCTTCCCGGAGCCCGACGGATGGGTCGAGTGATCGTTTACACCTGAGGAACGACAATCGAATCCGATAAGTCACGGGCGGTCCGCAATCTAGGCTCGACGGCCTTCGATGACCGCCTCGTGCACGCGCAGCCGGCCCGGGCATCTGACTTACCGCAGCTCGGAGCCCATCCCGGTGGCCCGTTGCCTGGACTCCGCTGTCGCCTGTACGACGGCCCGCCCCGCAGACCCGGACCGACCGCGCTCGTGAAGCACCGCACACCCCCGCCGGCACTGCGCACACACCTCCCCTCGTCTACTGAGAAAGGACAGCAACCATGGCGTACGAGCTCTCCTACGCTGAGCGAATCCAGTACAAACGGCTGCAGGACGACGCCTACCAGGCAGGCCAGGAAGCCGTCGCCCATCTCGAGGCAGCCCTCGCGCTCGCAGGGCTGGTCCTCCCCTCTCTGACGAACGACGGACCCCTGGGCTGCCGCGGGTTCGTCCGGCTCGGGGGATGCAGTGTCGCGGTCGCCAGCCAGCTCGCCGAGGTGGTCGCCGCGGGTGCCATTGCCCTGCAGCAGCAGCGGACGTGAGCACTGCCCCCGCCGCGCCCGTAGGCCCCACTCCAACTTCCCCGCCGACAGGCAGACTTCAGGAGGTCCTTGCATGAACACGTGGCGAGCTTCCTCGCGCGCGCCGAAACCGCAGGAGGCGCTCGACCCCTACCGCTTCCCCGGCGTCCGGGGATTCGAGGACGAGGAGGACACTCGCCTCCAAAGCTCCGCGCCGACCCCGGACCCGGCGGAGCGGCCCGTCAGCCGGATCAGCGCAGCACACCACCGGCGCCTCGACCTGCACGCGGCGCTGACCGCCGCCGGCATCCCGCCGCTCGCCGGAGACCTCCACGCCATCGACGCCGTCTCCGCACTCGACGCCACCACCAACGCTGCCGTCCAACGATGGATCGCCGGCACGCGATGACCCACCGCACCTTGCGGCCCACGCTCCCGCGCCACACGTGGGCCGCAACGGGGCACGGCCGGGCAACGGGGAGCCGCACCACGGCCCACGGACGAGGGTGCTGACGGAGCAGCGAGGGAACGAGTGCTGAAGGGGCGACGAGGGCAGGATTCGAACCTACGTCCACCCGGGATCAGAGCCGGGCGCTCCTCCGCAGAGCTTCCTCGTCGCCGCTGTGATCATTGCTGGGGCTGCTGCGTGGGGCAACCGATTTACGGGCACGGCCCTGTGCGTTCACTGCCGGGGGTCACCACCACTCTTGAGCGGCTGCACGTTTGCCCTTGCCGGAGAAGACTCCGGCTGACCGAAGGGCGCTGGCCGCGAGTGGATCCGCGACGGCGACTCCGTGCACCAGCTCGGGCGTCCGCCGGAAAGCCACGGCCTTGGCTGCCAGCCTGGGGGCGGTCCAGGCGCCGGCCACCGGGTCCACTCGATGGCGGGCGCAGACTGCTTCGACGAGTGAGCGTGGGCATTCCTTCTCGGCCCGGAGGACTTCCCAGGGCAGGGGAAGCTCCGCCCAGACGTACGTGTCCGGGTGCAGTCCGCCGCCGCTCATGCGGTGCCAGTACGCGACGTCGGCAGCCATGAGGCGGGGTACCTTGCCGGGGCAGACACGATCCAGGATCTCGTCCTGGCCCAACTCGCTGAGCAGCGCGAACCAATGCGCCCGGGCCGTGTTCCATGCTTGCGCCGCCTGGTTCCACGTCGACGAGTCGTCGCCGCGGCGCACGATCATCGTGTCGCGTTCCAGCGGGTGCCGGTCCCAGGCGTCTTCCAGCAGGTCGGCGACCTGGCGCAGGAAGCGGTTCCACCGAACCAGCAACCGAGTGAGGTCCTGGTCGGACACATGGGCCAGCACTTCGGCCGTGGGGTGCACATGCGCGACCGCCTGCCAGCAAGTCCGCTCGGGAGCCTTCCGCAGGCGCTGGAACAAGGCCTCTGCGACCTCGTCGTAGACCTGACGCTGCCGGCCGTTGGTGAAGACGCTGCGCATGTGGCTGCGCGCCGTGATGTACGCGACGAAGGCTGCCGTGTCCGAGTCGGTGGCGAACAGCTCGTACGGCAGAGCGTGGGCAAGCGCGCCTTTGCCGGTGATCGTCACTTCGCGGCGGTGCTGCTCGTGGATGAGGCGGGCCAGTTTGGCTTCCATCCGGCGCAGCAACCGGAAGCGCTTGTTGTACTGGCGTTTTGAGACGGTGCCGAGGCCCGCCGCCGTGCGCTCCACCCGGTTGAGGCGGTCCATGCCGAAGTCGTTCTGCCCGTACGATCGGCCGATCTCCTCGCCTGCGCGCCGGATCACCGCCTCGATCTGGGCGGGATCGTCCCCGGCGCTGCCCAGTGGTTCCGGCACGCTCGCGAACAGGCTCGCGGCTCGGGCGAGCTGGCGTTGCGCGCCGACGGGGCTGGCGAACTCTTCCACCATGGAGGTGTAGCCGTGCCAGAGGTTGCGCAGCGAGTGCTCGGCGGCCTTGGCGAGCGCCGTCTCGGTCGCCGTATCGAGGTCGGTGCCCCGTGCGGAGTGAAGATCTTGGATGAGTCGGGCCACATCCTCAGGACGCTTGCGCAGTGTGAGTGATGCGTGCAGTTCACGGAGCAGTTGTTCGACCACGGGCGACGGCATGAGCGTCACCTTGTCATCAGCCTGACCAGGGCTCCACTGGTTATCCGTCTGCCGCATGCGCACAGCACCGACGGCTCGCTTCCGCTGCCGGCGTCGCACCGACAACCATGCGCGAGGTCGTTGGATCCGGCTCCGCGCTCACCCAACGCGTGCCGCCGGGCGGGAGGGGTGGCTCCGGCCCGGCGGGACTTGGGGAGGGTGTGGTGTGGTCAGCTCGGGGCGATGGAGTTCAGAATCGCCGACGCGACGTGATCGGCGGCATTCTGGTGGCCCCCGGCGTTGGGGTGGACGAAGGCCACCTGGTCGGGGAGTCGGGTGAAGATGCCCTCCACCCACTTGCCCGCGTCACAGACGCTGTGCCCGCTGGAGGAGTCGTAGAGGTTGACGAAGGTGTCGCCGCGCTTGGCGGCTGACTTCTCGATGACCGCGTTGAGGGGTTCCATGACGTCCTGGCGCAGCCAGTCCAGATCGCCCTGGGTGATCGAGCCGAACTGTTCGTAGTCGTCGTACCGGCACTTGGACGTGTCCTTGGGAATGACCGTCGGGTAGCCGACGGCCAGGATCTTCGCGTGCGGAGCCCGTTCGTGGAGCCTGGAGAGCATCGCGTCGTAGTCGGCGTTCACCTGGTTCAGGCGGCTGGGGATGTTGTCGGCCAAGTCGTCCCTGCACGGTGTGCCCACGCCGCCACTGCCCGAGCCCGACTGCAGGCAGGTGAACAGGATTCCGGCGAAGCCGAGGGTGTTGCCGCCCACGCCGACGGTGACCACGTCGGTGCCGGGCTGTACTGCCTCGGACTGGGCGGGTACGGCGGGGAAGGGGTAGTCCGGGTCCTCGGAGATGGGCGGCAGGTGCTGTCCGATCGGCTCCTGGGCTTCGGACGTGATGTTCTTGATCGTGGCGGCGCCGCAACTGACGTTGGTGAGATCGATGAGTGAGCCGAGGTCGCGGTCAATGACCTGCGGGTAGGACCGGTCGGTGCGCTCGCAGCCGTCACGGGGGACTTCGAACGTGTCGCCTGCGGCCTGGATGACCCCGGCGGTGTACGAGTCGCCCAGGGCGACCCACTGGTAGTCCGCCGTGGGGGCGGCCCCTGCGGGATGTGCGGGAGTCAGGGCGCCGGCGGCGAGAGCCGCGGCGGAGCCGAGCACGGCCAGACGGGTACGGAAGAGTGCCACGAATCCTCCAGGGATGCGGTGTTGGCGGCACTATGACCATACGGAATTGGTCACTCCATGCAGTAGGACGAATGCGGACAGTTACGTTCTGTGGAGTCTGTGGCTCCACTCAGACAAAGATGGACACGTTCCGAACGGGCGGATTCTTCCTGTCGGCCATGACGGTTCGGTATATGACAGGTTCTGTGCGGTATGTGGGCAATGTGAAGGGAGTGTTGACCGGCCCCTGCGACCCCGGCCTGCCGCCCGGTCCGCCCGGCTGTCCAATTCACGATCATCCGCGGTTCCGCGCGCCCCGCCATGCCGGAGAAGAGGGCGAAGGGCTCGCCCGTGGGCCTGGCCGCGTGCAGCGTTCCCTGCGGGGGACGGTGCGCCCGGCTGGACGTCGCGCAGCAGAACTTGGACGCCTCCCGCACGGTTCTACGGTCCGTGGAGATCCCGGCCCAGGCGCAGAACAACGACTGGATGGTCACGTGGACCGCCGACTCGCAGTCGGTCGTGGTGTGGGGGCGCAAGGCCGGCCTCCACCGCGCCTACGCGGCCTCCGACCTCGGCCGGAGCGTGCCGCTCCCGCAGGAGGCGCAGAAGGGGGAGAGCGTCGACAGCGTCGTCGGAGTGCAGGGGGGCGAGATCGCCCTGCTGACCGACAACGGCACGCTGGCGCGTATCGACGCCACGCGTGGGACCGTCCTCACCCAGCCGTTTCCCGCCCACCCGGGACCCAACTCCAACGGTCCGCTCGGCGATCTCTTCACGTACGGGCAGCTCATGGCCCGTCCCGGGCACCCCGGACAGGTTGCCGTCGTCACCAGGGCAGGAGGTGGGCGCGGCGAGATCATGCTGTGGGACGTCCACACCCCGGTGCAGGTCGCGATGTTGACGGGCCCTGCCATCGGCGTGCCGTACACCGAGAATTCGCTCGGCAGCGGGCTCGTCTTCAGCCCCGACGGCTCGCGGCTCGCCGTGCAGAACCACGACGGACAGGTGCGCGTGTGGGACGTCGACCGCCGGGAACGGCTGCCGGAAGAGGTGCCCCGCCCGACCGGGAGCCATCTGATCGGGTTCGCACCGGACGGCAGACTCGTCACGTACCTCGGCGGGCTGATCCGGGTCCATGACCTGGCGGACGGCTCCACCGTATCGCTGGCGGTGGCGGAGGAGGCCGCAGAGGAGGTCACCGACACGACGGCACAGCTCACGACGGACCACCAGCTGGTGATCGACAACGGTGTGGGGCGCCGGGCCTTCGACCTCCGCGCCGAGGCCCAGTTCCGCACGCTGTGCGCCGGAGCCGCACGCGACTACACCGAGGACGAACGCGAGCAGCTCCCGAAGGGGACCCCGCCCGAGCCGCCCTGCGCCTGAAGAGCGGCCCCGCGGTGGCCCGTGCCCCCGGCCGGGGCCGCTACATCGGTGGTGGTGTCCAGCAGTCGGGGCCGCCGCCGCGCCAGTCGACCAGGGCGGGGTCGGTGACGTCGAAGTCCTCGGCGTTCTCCATGCCCGTCGCGGCGAGGAACACGGCGATGTCGCTGATCCGGTACGCCGTGCCCAGGCTCTGCCCGTCGCAGCGCACCCGGCGCCATCCGCGGTGGTCCGGGGGGTGGACGACCAGGCGGGGAGCCGGGGGCGGCGTGTCGGGGCCCGGGTCGTTCCCGGGGCAGGCGCTCGTCATGCCGCCCTCACCCAGCCTCTGGCCCTCGCCGCGCGGCGGAGCTCGACCGGGCCGCCCGCCGTACGGGCCGGGCGCGACCAGTACGGATGGGCGGCGATCGCGCGCGAGAGCGCGATCAGCCGGCGGCGGAGCGTGGTCGTGCCGGCGGTTGCGGGCCGCCGGGCCAGTTCCCGGTAGGTCCGGAGCCACTCGGCCTGGAGGGAGACCAGGTCGTCGGGGAAGGAGGTGGACTGCATCCACTAATTCAAGCATGTGTTCGATTTATAGGGCGAGCGGAGCGGAGCGATGCAAGCCAAAAACGGGACGGACACCCTCACGGCTCGTGACGACCCTGTTCACCCGGGGGGACATACGGGGTCGGTCTTCGGGTCCGACAGGTATGCCGCGCGTTCATCCGCCGTGAGGTCGCGGTTGACCGCCTTGCAGATCTTCCGGGTCGCTGCGGCAGGCGGGGGCATGACGACGTCCCACAGCCGCGCTGTGTTGTCGTCGCCACCGGTGGCTAGCGTGCGGCCGTCGGGGCTGAACGCAACCGCTTGGACCATGTCGAACTGGGTCAGCGTGGCGCGGGCCTTGCGGGTGGGTACGTCCCACAGCCGTGCTGTGGTGTCGACGCTGCTGCTGGCGAGCGTGCGCCCGTCGGGGCTGAACGCCACATCGGACACCTGCCCGGTGTGTCCGGTGAGGGTGCCCAGGCTCTTTCTGCCGGCCGCGTCCCACAAGCGCACTGTGGTGTCCTCGCTTCCGGTGGCCAGGGTTCGGCCGTCGCGGCTGAAGACCACCGCGTTCACCGGTCCGCTGTGCCCTGACAGGGTGCCGACATGTCCACCGCCGGCAGCGTCGTACAAGCGGGCGGAGTTGTCCGAGTTGCCGACGGCCAGGGTCCTCCCGTCAGGGCTGAAGTCCACCGAGGTCACCGTGCTCTCGTCGGACACGGGGTCGCGGATCTCCTTGCCGGTCGTCACGTCCCATTGCCGCACGATGTTGCCGCCGCCCGTGGCGACGATGCGCCCGTCGGAGCTGAACGCCACTCCGTCGACCGGCCCCGTATGTCCGGGCAGGGTCGCACGGTTCCTGCGCGTGTTCACGTCCCACAGTGCCGCGGTGCCGTCGAAGAAGCCGGTGGCCAGGGTGCGGCCATCGGGGCTGAAGGCCACGGCTCTGACTGCGTCGCTGCCCTTCAAGGTGGCCGGAGTCTTGCGGGTGCCCGGGTCCCACATCTGCACGGTCTTGTCGATGCTGCCGATCGCGAGGGTGCGGCCGTCGGGGCTGAACGCCACCGACCAGACACTCCCCACGCCGCTCAGGACGGCCCGATTCGCCCCGGCCGCCACGTTCCACAGCCGCACGGTGGCGTCACTGCCGGTGGCCAGGGTGCGGCCGTCCGGGGTGAATGCCACCGACCAGACCGTGTCGGTGTGGCCGGTGAGGACGGCCAGGACCGTGTCCGAGGCCACGTCGCGCAGCACTGCAGCGCCGTCCTGGGTGCCGGTGGCGAGGGTGCGGCCGTCGGGGCTGAACGCCACCGAGTTGGTGATGTTGGCGTAGGAGCCGAGGGTGCTGCGGAGCTTGCCGGCGGCGACGTCCCACAGGCGCACACCGCTGTCCGCGTCGGTCGATGCGGCGAGGGTGCTCCCGTCGGGGCTGAACGCCACGGAGTGCACCTCGCCCGTCTGCTTGAGCGGGCCTGAGCGGAGCTCGGCGGTCGTCGGATCCCACACGCGCACGGAACCGTCGGCGCTGCCCGAGGCCACAAGGCTTCCGTCGCGGCTGAACACGACGGATCGTACGGTGCCGGAGTGCCCCGTCAACGTGTCCCGGACCTTGCCGGCCGCGAGGTCCCACAGCTTCACGGAGTTGTCGTCCCCGCCGATGGCGAGGGTGCTGCCATCGGGGCTGAAGGCGACGGACCACACGGCGTGGGCCGGATCCTTGAGGAGGCTGCCGCGGGGTTTTCCTGTGGCCACGTCCCACAAACGCACGTCACCGTCGAAGCTGCCGGTGGCCAGGGTGCTGCCGTCAGGGCTGAAGGCCACCGACCACACGGCATCGGTGTGCCCCTTCAGGGTGGCCCGGGGCTTGCCGGAGGCCTGGTCCCACAGACGCGCGGTTCCGTCGGCGCTGCCGCTGGCGAGAATGCTTCCGTAGGGGCTGAACGCCACCTCGCCGACCCGGTCGCGGTGGCCGGGCAGGCTCTGCCGCAGCGGGAGGGCTGCGGCGTTGTGCAGGCTTTGGGCGGCTTCCGGCGTGGGGCTGGTGCGGTAGGCCTGCACCGCGAGCAGCGAGGCCAGGGTGGAATCGGTGGTGAAGAGGGTGTCGGACTGGCCGGCGAGCTGGCGGGAGAGGGCTTCCTTCCGGCGCGTCTCGGCGGTCCGCCACTGCCAGAAGACTCCTGCCCCCGCGACGAGGGCGATGGCGAGCAGGCCGGCCAGGATCGCATTGAGACGCCGGCTGCGGCGGATGGCGGCCTGCTGGTGCTCCTTGCTGGCGGTGAGGAACCGGGAGACCTCGGCGGGCAGGCGGCGCTGATGGGACCATTCGAGCCCCTCTTCCAGTGCCGTGCCCGCGAGCAGGTCCTCCTGGTGCTTCCCCTCGGCCCAGCGGGCCTGCTGTTCGCCGGCTCGTACGAACCATTCCCGGAAGCGGCGGTCCTGGCGGACCCACTCGCGCAATTTGCCCCAGTCGCGGATGAGTGCGTCGTGGATGAGCTCCGCCACCGGCTGTGCCGAAGGTCCTTCGGGCGTGCGGGTGGTGACGATGCGCTGCCGGGTCAGCTCGGCGAGGACCGTGTCGACCGCATCGCTGTCGTCGGGCGCACCGCCGGGGCCGGCTGCGAGGTCTCGTAGATCCGCCAGGGGGACCTGCGCGCGGATCGCGGGCACGTTGTGGCGGGGGTCGTCAGGGCGCACGAGCGAGGTCAGCATGCGCTGGGCGATGGGCAGGTCGTCCGGTGGCAGTCGGCTGAGTGCGGTGTCGCACCACGTGGTCAGGCTCCCGGTCACTCCCCCGATGCGCTGGTAGGCGTCGTGGGTGAGAAAGCCGTCGTGGAGCCGTCGCCACAGCTCGCTGAGCGTCAGCTCCAGCAGGGGCAGCACCGTGACGGGAGCCCTGCGGCCTGCCGCCCCCTCCGGGGCTGTGGCCAGGACGTCGGTGACGATCTGCTCGGGGAGCCCGCTTTCGAAGCGGGCGCCGACGTTGTGGGCGGGCAGCGTGATGATGTCGTGCAGGTCGCCCTGGCTCAGCGTGCCCGGGATGTTGAGGAGGCCGGGCATTGCCGCCTCCAGCAACTCGGGGGCGAGGGCGGCGAGCTGCGGGTAGAAGTCGTCGCGCATGACCAGGATCACGCTCAGGGCGGCATGCGAGGTGATTGCGGCCGTGAGCCGGTCCGCGGCCGCGAGGTTGCCGCTCTGCTGGGTGAGGAGTTCCTCGAACTGGTCGATGACGAGCACGACCCGTTGGCGGTCGGGTCGTGCCCGCAGCAGACGGGTCACGGCCTCGGGGATTCCGTCTGTGGCGGCCCCGGGCAGACCTGCGCGCTCGATCTCGGCAGCGAGGTCCTGACCTGGCCGCACCCGTACGGGCAGCCACCCGTCGCTGCCGCTCAGTCCACCCGCGGCCAGGGCGGGCAGGACCCCGGCCTGGATCAACGAGGATTTGCCCGAGCCGGACGGGCCGAGCAGCAGGACCACGCGCTGCTGCTCGCCCAGATGCTCGAGAACCTGTTCCACGGCGTCCTGCCGGCCCTCGAACCACTGGGCCTGGTCCGCGGTGAACGGCTCCAGCCCCCGGTACGGGCATACATCCTGAACGGCCAGGGCAGGCCAGATCCCCCGTAGCACCTGAACGGGGGTGGCGTAGGCGATGCCCTGGCCCTTCCCGTATGCATCCGGGCTGGTGATCTCGGTGAGCATGCCGATGACCAGGCCGGTCACCTCGTCGACGATCGGACCGCCGCTGAAGCCGGTGGTGAGGTCGTTCGCGGCCGTCAGCTGGAGGAGTTCGGCCCGATCCCCGGTCGCAGGCAGAAGGCCGCCCGCCTCCGCGTATCCCCAGTGCCCGCCCGGGGGAGCCTGCCCGGGAAAACCGTAGGAGCGCACGCGGTGGCCCCTGGAGTCGGCGGCGGAACCCAGCGCCGGTACGTGCGTGCCGGACACGGCGACGCCCAAACGCACCAGGGCGATGTCCTCGGCCTCGGGGCCGCGCCACGGCTCGTGCAGAACGATCCCCTCGACCGGACCTGCACCGTCAACGTTCGGGAAGGTCAGCCACACGCTGCCCCCGGGCTCGCTGCCGGTGGCGCGGATGACGTGTGCGCAGGTGACGAGGACGTCCTCGGCGATCAGGAAACCGGCCCCGCACACCTCATCGTGCTGTCCGATGACCTGGGCCACGGCGCGGAGCGTGTCGTCCACCGGCTGCTCCTTCGACGGCAGGTTCCGGCTCTGCCCTGATCGTCATCGAGCCCGTCGGCCGCCGCATCCCCGGGCGGGCCGTAGGCGTGATCTCGGGGCTGGGCCTCGGCAAGCAGGACGCGCGGGGGACCGCCACCCGATACCGGCCAAAGGCCCCCGCCGGGCGCTTGGCCGGGGGAGCGGCGGGCAGGAGGTCGGGCATGTTGAGGCATCAGCGTGAGCTGCCCCGTCTGATCTCCGACGCCCATGTCGACGCCCTGGTCGCGCTCGACCCGATCACCGGCACGTACCTCGGGACGTCCGCCGGCGCCGGGAGACTGCCCGACTACTCGCCCGACGGGGCCCTGGCCGAGGCCGAGCTCGCCCGCGAGACCCTCGTACGGCTCGCCGCCCACACGGACGGCGGCGCCGATGTCGAGCGGCGGTGCGCGCGGCTGCTGCGGGAGCGGCTCGACGCGGAACTCGCACAGTACGACGCCGGCGAGCACCTGCGCGCCGTCAACAACATCTCCTCGCCCCTGCACCGGGTGCGCAAGGTCTTCGCCGTGATGCCGGCCCGTACGCCCGAGGACTGGGCGGCGATCGCGGAAAGGCTGCGGGCCGTGCCCGGGTGCCTGAGCGGCTACCGTGCCTCCCTCGCCGAGGGCGCACGCCGCGGAACGACCGCGGCTCCCCGCCAGGTACGGGCCAACGTGGCACAGCTGGAGGAGTGGCTGGGCACCGGGGGCGGGGGTGGATTCGGCCGTCTGGCCGCCGGCGCGCCGCCGCACATGGGCGCCGAGGTCGGGGCCGCGGCGCGGGCGGCCACGCTGGCCTTCGCCGAGCTGGGGGAGTGGTTCCGGCACGAGTACGGTGCACGGGCCGCCGGCGCCGGCGCCGAGGACGCCGTCGGGCGCGAGCGTTACGGCCGCTTCGCGCGCTACTACACCGGCGCGGACCTCGACCTCGACGAGGCGCACGCGTACGGCTGGGAGGAGTTCCACCGGCTGCTGCCCGAGATGCGCGCCGAGGCGGAGCGCATCCTGCCCGGCGGGCAGGATCCGTGGGTGGTGCTGGCCTGGCTGGGAGAGCACGGGAAGAGCGTCCACGGCGTGGAGGAGACCAGGCTCTGGCTCCAGTCCCTGATGGACGGGGCCGTGGAGGCCCTGGACGGGCGGCACTTCGACATCGCCGAGCCGGTCCGGCGCGTCGAGTCGTGCATCGCGCCGCCCGGTGGCGCCGCAGCCCCGTACTACTCGCAGCCCTCCCTCGACTTCGCGCGCCCGGGCCGGACCTGGCTGCCCACGCTCGGCAGGACGCGCTTCCCCACCCACAACCTCGTGTCCACCTGGTACCACGAGGGACTGCCCGGCCACCATCTCCAGCTGGCGCACTGGACGTTCGTCGCAGCCGAGCTGTCCCGCTACCAGACGAAGGTCGGCAAGGTGAGCGCCACCACCGAGGGCTGGGCCCTGTACGCCGAACGCCTCATGGACGAACTGGGGTTCCTCACCGACCCCGCCCACCGGCTGGGCCATCTCGACGCCCAGATGATGCGGGCCGTCCGTGTCGTGATCGACATCGGCATGCACCTGCGGCTGCGCATCCCCGCGCACTCGCCGTTCCGGCCCGGGGAGCGGTGGACTCCCGCGCTGGCACGGGAGTTCCTCGGCCGCTACTCGAGCCGGCCAGTCGCCTACCTGGACAGCGAGGTCGTCCGCTACCTGGGCCGGCCCGGCCAGGCCATCTCGTACAAGCTCGGCGAACGGGCCTGGCTGGAGGGCCGGGAACGGGCCCGGGCCAAGCAGGGCCCGGACTTCGACCTCAAGCGCTGGCACATGGCCGCACTGTCGCTCGGCTCACTGGGTCTCAGGGATCTGAGCGACGAGCTCGGATCCCTGTAGGCACTGCGTGGCTAAGGGCGTGCGGCGGTGTGTTCGAGGATGGTGCGGACCTCCGCGGTGATCGCGGTCTCGTTCTGCTCGAACTCGGGGCCGGTCAGCAGGTTCGGGTCCGCCGGGAGGCCGGTGAGGACCGGGGTGTGCAGGTGGCCGCCGGGCAGCTGCGGGGCGAGGTCGCCGCGCAGGCGGTTGGAGCGGTAGGCCACCTCGTTCGACAGGTAGCCGCCTCCGCCGCCCTCCACCGCCCGCGAACCCGGCGTCGGGCCGTCCTCACGGTCCACCGGCGCGGCGGCACCCGCCGGGATCTCGGTGACGGCGGTGTTCAGGAGCACCGGGTACGGGCTCTGGACGGCGCTGGTCGCCGCGTCGGTGGGAAGCGTGGTCCGGATGAACTCCGCGCCCGGGGCGAGGCCGGGAGCGGTCACGGGGTGTTCGCGGGTGCCGCCGGAGAGGGAACGGGTGTTGTCGGGGTACGGATCCGCCGACCGGGACCGGCCCGCCCAGGCCTCCAGGGTGAAGATGCCGGGGTAGCCCTGGCTGATGGTGGTGATGACGTCCGCCGCGCCGGGACCGCCGGACAGGCGGGGCGTGAAGGCCCGCTCCACGATGCCGGCGTCGAAGTCGGCGTACCGCACGGGCAGGACGACGGCCCGGATCTCGGCGCGGCTGCCGTCGGCGAGGGTGATGCGGCGGCCGCTGAGTCGGAGGGCGGCGGAACCGGAGGGGTTGGCGCGGCGCAGCTCGGCGTCCAGGCCGAAGGGGTCGAAACCGCTGATGAAGACGCGCCGTACGCCCGGGGCGGTCCGGAAGGCGTTGTCGGTCAGGCCGCGCGAGGCGTCCTCGAAGCGGGCGCGCAGCGCAGCACGGTCGACGGCGAATGCCGGCTCCCAGCGGGCGAGCGCGGCGGTCATGGCCAGCCGGGTCCAGTACAGCGGCCGGTCGTCCCCGGCCGGGAGGTCACCGCCGGGCCGCTGCCCCTGGGCCCGGTGTACGGCGGCCTGCCAGAGGGCCTCGCCCCAGCCGTCGAGGAGCGGCCCGGCTTCGGCGGGGCTCCGGACTGCGCACAGCGCGGCGGGAAAGCGCCGTACGAAGTCCCCGAACCCGCCGCGCTCGACGAGCGCCGTGGTCCGCGCATCCGTGAGCCGCGCCTGCTCGGCGTCGAGGGGCGCCGAGGGCGCGGTGCGGCACGAGGCGGTGTCCTCAGCGTGCGCGGGCGCGGTGACGGCCAGGGGGAGGACGGTGGCAAGAAGGACCGCGAAGGAGGCGGCACGCCGTAAGAGCATCATGCAATGTGACATTACATAGGGGGGATCAGCTTCCACCAGACGTCTTTCCGGTCACTCCGGCACAGGCGTGTCGCGTTCCTCGGGCACGGGCGTATCGCGCCGGCGCCGTTGCAGCGTCGCGTCGAGGGCAGCAGACAGATCGGGGACCGAAGGCCTCGCCGCCGGGTCGGACCGGAGGCAGCCGTCGATGGCCGCGGCCAGGGCGCGCGGGAGGCGTCGGCGGGCGGTCACCGGCGGCGCCGTCTCCTCGAGCTGCGGAAACCAGCCCGCGCTCCCGCTGTCCGTGGTGCCGTCGGCCGTTTCGCCGGGGTCGAACGGGACGTCCCCGGTGGCGAGTTCGTACAGCGTGATGCCGATGCCCCAGACGTCGGCCGCCGCCGACAGCGGTCCCCCGCGCGCCTGTTCGGGAGCCAGGTAGCCGAACGTGCCCACACCCGGCGGGGCGATGCCCGGCGCACGGGCGACGCTGAGGTCGAGCACCTTCGCGTGGCCGCATTCCACCACGACGTTGGACGGCTTCAGGTCCAGGTGCAGCAGACCCTGCCCGTGCAGGTAGTGCATCGCGGAGCACAGCTGCACGCCCAGGACGGCCACGTCCTCGGCGGCAGCCCGCCGGGGCAGACGGCCGATGAGGTGGGACAGCGTCTCGCCCGTCAGCGTCTCGAGGACGACGAGCGGCTCGGGCGACTCGAAGGTCTCGTACGCACGGACCAGATGCGGATGCGTGAAGCGCTGCAGCCAGCGGCCCTCGCGGACGAGCCGGTCGCCCAGCCGGGGCTCGTCGCGGCAGTCGGGGCGCAGGACCTTCACCACGCACCGGCAGTCCCGTTCCTCGCTCCAGGCGTCGTAGAGGTCGAGCCAGCCGGTCCTGGCCAGGTGCGCCAGGACCTCGTACCCCGGCGCGGGGGCCGTGCCGGGCGCGAGGGGCGGGGCCGCGGGCCGGGTGGCGGTGGCAGGGCTCATGACAGGACCTTCGGGCTCACGACAGGATCTTCAGGGGCGCGGCGGCCGCGGCGGCGCCGGGCGCGCCGCCGTTCGCGCGGTACAGGCGGGCGTAGGCGCCGCCCCGTACGAGCAGCTCCTCGTGCGTGCCGCACTCGACGACCCGGCCCCGGTCCAGTACCACCGTGCAGGTCGCGTCGCGCACGGTGAGCAGGTTGTGCGAGATCACGACGGTGGTCCGCCCGGCCATCAGCCGGCGCAGCGGTTCCATGATCCGGCGGCCGGACTCGGCGTCCAGGCCGGTGGTCGGTTCGTCCAGCAGCAGCACAGGTGCGTCCCTGACCATCGCGCGGGCGATCGCCAGGCGCTGGGCCTGTCCGCCGGACAGCGTCCGGCCCCGCTGGCCCACCACGGTGTCGTAGCCCTCGGGGAGCAGCCGGATGAACGCGTCGGCGTCGGCCGCGCGGGCGGCCGCGACGATGTCCGCCTCCGTCGCGCCGGGCCGGCCGTAGGCGATGTTCTCCCGTACGGTGCCGTGGAAGACGAGCGTCTCCTGCAGCACGACCGCGACGTTCTCGCGCAGCTCGGACAGCTGCAGCTCCCGCAGATCGGTGCCGTCGAGGAGGACCGCCCCCTGATCCGGGTCGTAGAAGCGCAGTTGCAGCTTGCCGACCGTGGACTTGCCCGCGCCGCTCGACCCGACCAGCGCCAGTGTCGTACCGGGCTCCACCCGGAACGACACGTCGCGCAGCGCCCACCGCGACGTGTCCGGATAGCGGAACGAGACGCCGCGGAACTCGACATCGCCCCGGGCGCGCCCGATCCTCCGGGCACGGGCGGCTTCCACCTCGACGACCTGGGGGCGCTGGTCGAGCAGTTCGATGATCCGCTCGGCCGACGCGGACGCCGCGTAGAACGTGGTCGTGAGCTGGGACAGGTCGCGGATCGGACTGTAGAGCTTGCTCAACAGGGCGATGAAGACCAGCAGTCCGCCCAGCGTGAGCTGCCCCTGCGCGAGCTTCCACGTCCCGAGGCCCATCACGGCCAGTGCGCCGGTCAGTTCGATCATCTCGACGATCGGGCCGTAGACGGAACGGATCCGGGCCGAGACCATCTGCGCGCGGAAGCGGCCCATGCTCTCCCGGGCGAACCGGCCTGCCTCCGTCCCCTGCCGGTTGTACGCCTGCACCAGCGCG
Organism: Streptomyces sp. NBC_01296; assembly: GCF_035984415.1. NCBI lineage: Bacteria > Bacillati > Actinomycetota > Actinomycetes > Kitasatosporales > Streptomycetaceae > Streptomyces > Streptomyces sp. NBC_01296. Next base: position 7,798,130 of record NZ_CP130720.1, read on the forward strand.
ATGTTGCCGAGCGACTCCTCGGCTATCGCGCTGATCGAGCCACTGCGCCGGCGCCGCTCCCGTGACGCGGCCTTGACCAGCCGCGAGAAGCGCCGGGCCGAGGCCCAGAAGAGCGGCACGATGATCAGCGCGAGGAGGGTCAGGTCCCAGCTCAGGTAGAAGAGCAGGCCGAGGAAGACGCCCAACTGGACCACGTAGTAGAGGGCGTTGGCCACGCCGGAGAGCAGGAACGTCTCGATCGCGTCGACGTCGCCGGTGATGCGCGACAGTACGTCTCCCAGCCGCCGCCGTTCGAAGAACCCGAGCGAGAGCCCCTGGACGTGCCGGTAGACGTCCGAGCGCAGGGCCAGCAGGAAGCGCTCGCCGACCCAGGTGGACATCACGTCGTCGGCGAACTCCAGAACGCCGGAGAGGATGACGAGCCCCAGGTAGGCGAGCGCGATCCAGAGGAAGGGGCGCAGATCGCGCGGAACGAGCACCTCGTCCACCACGATCTTGAAGAGCCAGATCTCGGCCGCGTCGATGAGGGGGCCGATCATGCTGAAGAGGAGGATCGGGACCAGCCAGCGCCGTCCGCCGCGGGTGTACGGCCAGAACCGCCGGAACGCCTCGCGCGGGGCGACCGGCGGCGCGGCGGCGACGACCGCATCGGGATCATCGGCCACCGACAGCAGCCGGTGCAGCGCATGCCACGCGACACGCCTCATGGACGCGTTCCTCAAGATTGCCGGCCGGGCGGATCAAGGAGCGGGGTCCGCCCAGCCGTTCTCGGCGGTCAGCAGCCGTGGCCGTGGCGGCCGTTGTTCCCGTGGTTGCCGTGACCGGTGTTCCGGTGACGACCGTTACGGCGGTTGCCGGTGTTGTCGTCGCGCCCCGAGGTCATGTCCCTCTTTCCGTGACGGCGGTGTGCTGGGATGAGATGAGTGAAGATCGCCATGAGCTTTCCTCCTGGAGAGACTTCTACAGGGGCATACGGTCCAGACGGGTCGGGAGATTGCGTTTTCCGGAAAAATCTCCCGATCGGCATGGCGTGGCACAGCACGGCACGGCACGGCATCGCGCCGCGGACAGGGCCCACGGGTGGGTGAATCGGCCCCGATCGGGCCGGGCTGGTATGGGATGGCCCGGCACACCCTCATTCGATGGGAGATCCACATGAAGATCCGTACCCTGGCCGTTGCGGCCTGCCTGGTCGTCGGTGCGACGCTGGGCGGGATCGGCAGCGCTTCCGCCGACGCCACGGCCGAAGGCTATGCCATCGGCTCCCCGGGCTTCCTTTCGGGCAACGTGGTCCAGGTGCCGATCCACATCCCGATCAACATCTGCGGCAACAGCGTCAACATCATCGGGCTGCTGAACCCGACCGCCGGCAACGTCTGCGTCAACCACTGACACGTCCGGCACGCGGTGTCACCGGATCCGTCCGGTGGCACCGCCCGGCGTGACGAGACCGACGCCAGGCCTGACAGGGCCGCAGCCCGGCGTCACGGGACCCCGCGGATGCGGCGGACCAGTACCGACCCCGCCAGCGCCAGAGCCCCCGCGAGCGCGTACAGCGCGGTGTACCCGCCGAAGTGGGTGACCACCGGCGCGGCGATCACCGGAGCCAGCACCTGGGGCAGCGCATTGGCGACGTTGATGACGCCGAGGTCCCGGCCCCGGTCCTCCGCCGTCGGCAGCACATCCGTCAGCAGGGCGAAGTCCACCGACGTGTAGACGCCGAACCCCACCCCGAGGACGAGCGAGGCGACGATCGCCCCCGTCCAGGTCTGCCAGACGGCGAGCAGCAGGGTGGCCGCCGAGATCACCAGCCCCGACCCGATGACGTAGACCTTCCTGCGGCCCGTACGGTCCGACCGGACACCGCTGACCACCACCGTGGCCAGGAGGGTGAGCGCGTTGAGCGCCGTCAGGATCAGCACGCCCGTGTCCGCGTCGTCCTCGTAGTGCACGGCATCGGTCAGGTAGTACAGCAGGTACATCGTGCTGACCGAGTACGACAGGTTCATCAGGAAGCGCGTCAACCAGGCCCAGCCGAAGTCGGGATGGCGCCGCGGATCGATCCAGAAGCCGGTGAGGAAGGTCCGCCACCGGAAGGCGGGCCGGGCGTCTGGCCACAGGCGGGTGTCGCGCCGCATCACCACGTACGGGACGGCCGCGAGCACCGAGAACGCCGCGCAGGCCAGATAACCGGCGGTGACCCCGCCCGCGACCGTGGCCAGCGCCGTGCCGACCAGGATCCCGCCGACCTGGGAGACGCCGAGCCAGCCGCCGACCAGGCCGCGCTGCCGGGCCGGCACCTGGTCGGGCACGGCGGCGGTGAGGGCGGCGAACGCCGCGTTGAGCGCGAGCTGGACCAGGCACCATCCCGCGATCACCCAGGAGACGCTCGAGGCACGGGCGAGGACGAGCAACCCGGCCGCCCCACCCAAGACTCCCGCCACCACCCAGGGGATCCGCCGGCCCGCCGACGACGTCGTACGGTCCGACAGGGCCCCGAAGACCGGGTTGGCGACCATCGAGACCGCCGCTCCCACACCCGTCACGAGGGCGAGGGTGGACGCCTTGTGGTCCGAGGTGAGCTGCTGCGCCTGGCGGGCCAGGAGCAGTTGGAGCGGGCCGAACCAGCCGACCCAGACACCGAGATTCGCGAGGGACAGCGCACCGACCCAGCGCCCGCCGACCGGGCCGGCGGTCTCCTCGGCCGTCCGACCGACGGTCATCTCCCGCCCTTGACCAGGTCGCGGTACCAGGCGAACGACTCCTTCGGAGTCCGCTCCAGCGTTTCGTAGTCGACGTGGACCAGCCCGAACCGCTGGCGGTACCCCTCCGCCCATTCGAAGTTGTCGAGGATCGACCAGATGAAGTAGCCGCGGACGTCCACCCCTTCCGCCATCGCCCGGTGCAGGGCGGCCACATGGCCCTCGTGGTACGCGATCCGCCGTGCGTCGGCGACCCGTCCCGTCGTGGGATCCGGCCCGTCCCCGTACGAGCAGCCGTTCTCGGTGATGTACAGCGGCGGCAGCCGGTCGCCGTAGCGCTCGCGCAGGGAGACGAGCAGTTCGCGCAGCCCGTCGGGGACCACCGGCCAGCCGAAGTCGGTGTGCTCGTACCCCTCGATCGGCCGGATGCCGAAGGGGAGGTCCGCGGGTATCTCGATGCCGCCGAACTCGCCTGCGGGGGCGGTCGGTTGCGGGGCGCCGACACGCATCGGGTTGTAGTAGTTGATCCCGTACCAGTCCAGCGGTGCCGAGATGGTCTTGAGGTCCTCCGCCACCGGGCCGGGCAGCAGCGCGGCCAGGCCCTCGTCCGGATACGCGCCGGTCAGGACGGGGTCGGCGAAGAGCCGGTTCGTGAGCGTGTCGTACAGCTCGGCGGCGGCGCGGTCGGCCCCGTCTTCGCTCGCGGCCCACACGGGGCTGTGCGAGGCGGCGATGCCGATCTCACGGGCGCCCGCCGCACGCAGGGCCTGGACGCCCAGGCCGTGGGCCAGGAGCTGGTGGTGCGCCGCGGGCAGGGCGTCGAAGACGAGACGCCTGCCGGGCGCGTGCTCGCCGAGGCCGTATCCGAGGAGCGTGACCTCGGCGGGCTCGTTGATGGTGATCCACATCGGGACGCGGTCGGCGAGCCGCTCCGCGACCACCGAGGCGTACGCCGCGAACCGCTCGGCGGTGTCGCGGCTGAGCCAGCCGCCCTTCTCCTCCAGGGCGAGCGGGGTGTCCCAGTGGAACAGGGTGGGCACCGGGGCGATGCCGGCGGCGCAGAGCTCGTCGACCAGCCGGTCGTAGAAGTCCAGCCCCTTGCGGTTGACCTGCCCGTGGCCGTCCGGCAGGACCCGCGACCAGGACACCGAGAACCGATAGGCCCCGACGCCGAGTTCGGCCATCAGGGCCACGTCCTCGCGGTAGCGGCGGTAGTGGTCGGTGGCCACGTCCGCGTGCGAGCCGTCTCGGATGCGCCCCGGCTCCTTGGTGAAGGCGTCCCAGGAGGAGGGGCCCCGGCCGTCGGCGGCGGGGGAGCCTTCGATCTGGAAGGCCGAGGCGGAGACGCCCCAGAGGAAATCGGCGGGGAACACGGGTGCGGGCGCTGTCATGCGGGCTCACTTCGGTCGCAGGTGCATCGCTGACGGCACACTTTTGGGCCCCGGAGCCCGCCCTGTCAATGGAAAGTGAACAATCCTCAACTTTTATCGCGGGGGTGGCGGCGAGGTGGCCGCGGGGCAGCGGCGGGGCGGCGGCGACGGGTCGGAAACAACGCGGTCGGGCCGGGCCCGGGTGCAGGGGGCACCCTGGAGGTATGCCCAGGGCCAACGAGCAGGTCGAGGCACTGCTCCGGGAGTACGCCGACCTGATCGCGATCAGCGGCGGCGACGCCTTCAAGGCGCGCGCGTACGAGAAGGCCGCCCGCGCCATCGGCGGCCACCCGGCCGACGTCGCGCAGCTCGACGCCAAGGGCCTGCGGGAGATCCCGAACGTGGGCAAGTCCATCGCGGACAAGATCGTGGAGTACCTGCGCACCGGGCACGTCCCGGACATCGAGGCGCGCCGGGCCGCCGTCCCGGCCGGGGTGCGGACACTGACCGCCATCCCCGGGCTCGGGCCCCGCAAGGCCCTCGTCCTGTACGAGGAGCTGGGCATCTCGTCCGTCGAGCAGCTGGAGGACGCCGTCCGGGAGGAGCGGCTGCGCGATCTGAAGGGCTTCGGCGAGCAGACCGAGCAGAACGTCCTGCACGGCATTTCCGTACTCCGGAACGCCGACGGCCGCATCCTGCTCGGCGCCGCGATGGACAGCGCCGAGCAGATCGTCGCCGAGATGGAGCGCATCCCGGGGTGCGTACGGTGCACGTACGCGGGCTCGCTGCGCCGGATGCGCGAGACGATCGGCGACATCGACATCCTGGTGGCGGCCGACCGTTCCGCACCGTTCATGACGGCCCTCGCCGAGCTCCCGTACGCGGCCGAGGTCATCGCGCACGGGGCGAAGAAGACCTCCATCCGCACCGGCGCCGGCCTCCAGGTCGATCTGCGCGTCCTGCCGCCGGCCTCGTGGGGAGCAGGGCTGCAGTACTTCACCGGGTCGAAGGCGCACAACATCCGCACGCGCGCGCTGGCGGTGCGCCAGGGGCTCAAGCTCTCCGAGTACGGGCTCTTCGACGCAGAGAGCGGCAAGAACCTCGCCTCGGAGACCGAGGAGGAGATCTACGCCCGGCTCGGCCTGCCCTGGATCCCGCCGCCGCTGCGGGAGGACCGCGGGGAGATCGCGGCCGCGCTGCGCGGCGAACTCCCCGACCTCATCGCCGAGGGCGACATGCGGGGCGACCTGCACACCCACACTGACCTCACCGACGGCCTCGCCTCCCTGGAGGACATGGCCGCCGCTGCCGCCCGCGGCTACGCGTACTACGCGGTCACCGACCATGCGCCGGACCTCGCCATGCAGCGCATGACGCAGGAGAAGATCCTGGCGCAGCGCGAGCAAGTACGGGCACTGGACCGCACGGTGCACGGGATGCGGCTGCTGCACGGCACGGAACTCAACATCGGCCCGGACGGCGGCCTGGACTGGCCCGACGAGTTCCTCGCGGACTTCGACCTGTGCGTGGCCTCCGTGCACTCGCACTTCGGTCAGAGCCGGGCAGCGATGACCCGGCGCTTCATCCGGGCCTGCGAGAACCCGAACGTCGCCGTCATCGGCCACCCCACCACCCGGCGGATCGGCCGGCGCCCCGGTGTGGACGCCGACTTCGAGGCGGTCTTCGAGGCGTGCGCGCGGACGGGCACGGCACTGGAGATCAATGCGCATCCGGAGCGGCTCGACCTGCGCGACGAGGACATCCTGCGGGCGAAGGGCCACGGGGTGAAGTTCGCGGTGAACTCGGATGCGCACGCGACCACGCACCTGCCGTACCTGCGCTACGGGGTGGGCACGGCGCAGCGCGGCTGGCTGACGAAGGACGATGTCATCAACACCTGGCCATGGGCCCGCCTGCGCCGGTTCCTACACGGGAAGCGGGCCTGACGGCGCCTTGCGACCCGTCCTACGGCTCGCCGGCCCAGGCGGCGAGCGCGTGGCACGCGGCGCGCACCGCACCCGACCGGACCCGCTGCAGGAAACGCCGTCCGGCCCGCCCCCGAGGATCGGGGACGGGCCGGGGCGTGCGCCGGGTGGGTCAGTTGTTCTGGGTGGCGTCCGAGTCCGCCGAGTCCGCCGCGCTGTCGGCATCGTCCAGCTTCTGCTGCATCTCCTTGGCCCGGGCGTCGTCGGAGCCCACGGACTGGGTGCCCTGGGGCTGGGCCTTCGCTCCGGGCATGCAGCCGGTGAGCAGCAGCGCGGCCGCCGTGAGCAGGGTCGCGAGACCCGCGGCGGCGCGGCGGGGCACGGTCACTTGGACCCCTGCGCGGAGCACCAGGTGCTGACGGCCTTCAGGTCGTCCTGTCGCTTCTGCAGGGTGGGCAGCAGGCTCTTGCGGAAGGTCAGGCGGTCGTTCAGGTAGGTGTGGACCTCGGTGTGGCCGGCGGTCTGGGCGTTCGCGACGCGCTGCTCGAGCCGCGCGACGGAGCCGGGGACGGTGACGTCGCCGTTCAGGCGGTTGATCGCGGAGGTGACGCGGGTCTCGGTCTTCGGCAGGCGCTTGCAGATCGCCTTGGCGCCGTCGCCCTTCGGCGCGGACTTGGCCGTCTTCGGCGCTGCGGGGGCGGGGCTGCCGCCATCGGCCTGGGCGGGGGCGGCGGAGAGCAGAGCGCCGGCCAGCGCCACGGCGCCGATCGCGGCAGCGGCGGTCCTACGGTTCGGGAGCATGGCTGAATCCCCTTCGGTGCGAACGGGCCGGCTCACAGGCGGCCGACCGATCAGGACGGTAGGAGGTGTCTTTGTGGAATCTTTGTGAGTCCACAGGAGCGCCCCCTCTGAGGCCCCGCACCTCTGAGGCACCGCACCTCTGAGGCACCGCACCTCTGAGGCCCCGCACCCCTGAGGCCCGGCACCCCTGAGGCCCGGCACCCCTGAGGCCCCGCACCCCTGAGGTCCCGCCCCCTGAGGCCCGGCCCGGCCGGGCCGGCGCCCGTTCAGTCCCCCCGGGAGATCCAGTCGCGGCGCCTCGGCAGGCGCAGGGTCGGCGCGTCCGCGGCCGACAGGGGCAGGCGCACCTCGACGCGGGTGCCCGCGCCGCCGGGCGGCGTCCCGATGGTGACCGTGCCCTGGTGCAGCGCGACCTGCTGGGCGACGAGCGTCAGCCCGAGCCCGGAGCCGGGGCTGCCCGGCCGGTGGTGGAACCGCCGGAAGACGGCTTCCCGCTCGCCGGACGGGATGCCGGGCCCTGCGTCGTCCACGGTGAGCACCGCGTACCCGCCCTCCGCGCGCAGCCGTACCTCGATCCGGGACGGCGAGTCCGGCAGGTGGCCGTGCACCACCGCATTGCCCAGCAGGTTGGCGAGCAGGATGGCCAGCCCGGCATCCCACCCGAACACCCATAGCTCCGGCGGGAGTTCGGCTTCGAGCCGGGCCGCGGGGTGGCGGCGGGCGGTCTCGCCGACGACCGTGTCCACCAGCTCGGAGAGGTCGAGCGGGGCGAAGGCGGACACCTCCACCAGATCGCCCCGGGCGAGCATCCGCAGGGCCGTGAGCAGGTCCAGCAGCCGGGCGTGGTCGCTTTGCAAGTCCCGTACGATCTCGGCCCGTTCGGCGGGGGAGAGGTCGGGGTGGGCGGCGAGGACGTCCAGGTCGGTCCGCATGCTCATCAGCGGTGTGCGCAGCTCGTGCGAGGCGGCGGAGGAGAACGAGCGGGCGGTGTCGAGCGCCTGCGCCGTCCGGGCCGCCTGCTCCTCGTACCGGGCCAGCAACTGGCCGATGGCGCAGGCCAGTTCGTCCACCTCGGTGATGTTCACCGGCGCGGTGGGGAAGGCGGCCGCGCCCGCCCCCGGGTCCAGTGCGGCGGCCCGGCGGCTCAGCCTCCGTACGGAGGCGGTGGCGCGGCCGGCCAGCCCGTACGCCAGCAGCCCGGAGACCGGCGCCGCCAGCAGGGCGACCAGCAGGACCCGGCGGCGCACGGCCACGACCTGCGGGTCGGCGGCCGAGGCCGGGGTGAACAGCCAGAACGTGCCCGGCGCCGGTCCGGCCACCGGGACGGTCAGCACCCGCCAGGCATGCCCCTTGGCCCGGACGGTGACCGGCCCGCCCGGGGTCTGCTCGGGCAGCCGGACCGGATCGGCGGGCTGCGGCCCGCCCTCCAGGACGACCGTTCCGTCGGTGGTCCGTACCCGGATCCCGGCGTCGAGGACGTCGCCGAGGACCTTGCGGTGCTGGTTCTGCTCGACTTTCGGCCGCCCGTTCAGGTCGGCCGTGAGCATCGCCTTGACGTCCGGGAGGACGGCCGAGGCCCGGTCCTGCAGGCGGGTGTCCTGCTGCTGGTGCAGGTCGCGGCTGACCAGACCGAGCACCAGCAGGCCCGCGGCGAGCACCAGCAGGGGCACCACCACGGTCACCGAGAGCGCGATACGGGTGGCGAGCTTCACGAGCCGCTCCGGGCCTCGGGGACGCGCAGGACGAAACCGACACCGCGCACGGTGTGGATCAGGCGCGGGCGCCCGCCCTCCTCCAGCTTGCGGCGCAGGTAGCTGACGAAGGTGTCGACGGCGTCGCTGCGCACCTCGAAGTCGTAGCCCCACACCCGGTCCAGCAGCTGGTCCCTGGTGAGAACGATCCCCGCGTTGCGCACCAGCTGGACGAGGAGCTCGAACTCGCGCCGGGTGAGATGGAGTTCGGCGCCTTCCTGGTGTACCTGCCGGCTGGCCTCGTCGATCACCAGCGGGCCGGCGCGCAGGACGTCCGACGCAGGGGCCTGGGCCGGGCGGCGGCGCAGCAACGCGTGCAGGCGCAGCACGAGCTCCTCCAGGGCGAACGGTTTGACCAGGTAGTCGTCGGCCCCGGCCTGCAGTCCGGCGATGCGGTCCGCGACCTCGTCGAGGGCCGACAGCATCAGGACGGGAGTCTCGTCGCCCCGGGCGCGCAGGCTGCGGCAGACCTCCGTGCCGGTCAGGCCGGGCATCGAGACGTCGAGCACGAGGACGTCCGGGGCCCGGTCGGCGAGCAGGCCCAGCGCGTCGGGCCCGTCCTCGGCGAGGAGCACGGTGAAGCCGCTCAGCCGCAGCCCGCGTTCCAGCGAGCGGCGGATGGCGGCGTCGTCGTCCGCCACCAGTACCAGTCCGGTGGATGTGCTGCCGGTCACACTGCCCTCCTCGCGCGCGGCTCCCTTCGGAGGCCGGGCGCCGACCCTCTCACGGCCGCGCGCGCCACGGCCGTCCGGCCCCCCCGATGTCGTGAATCCTTCCTTGACAGGGTAATGGGGCGCCCTCACACTGGCGTTGCGTTCACCGCAATCCGTTTCGCTATACGCACCGAGGTGTCATGAAGATTCCCGCGTGCCGACTCGCCGATCTCCCGCGAGGCGAGGCCTGCAGACTCGATTCCGATCCTCCGATCGCGGTGTTCCACACCGAGGACGGCGAGGTGTACGCCATCGACGACACGTGCACCCACCAGGACGCCTCGCTGTCCGACGGCTGGCTCGAGGGGTGTGAGGTCGAATGCCCCCTGCACGCCTCGAAGTTCGACCTGCGCACCGGGGGCGTCGACTCCCCGCCGGCCAAGCGCCCGGTCCGCACCCACCAGGTCCTCGTCGAGGACGGCATGGTGTACGTCCTGCCGTCCCCGACGCCCTGTGCGGCCGTCCACCGGGCGGAAGGCCGCGCGTGAAGACCGTGGCCGTCGTCGGCGCCTCGCTGGCCGGCCTGTCCGCCGCCCGCTCGCTGCGCGAGCAGGGCTACGACGGGCGGCTCGTCCTCATCGGCGGCGAACCCCACCGCCCGTACGACAGGCCCCCGTTGTCGAAGGAGTTCCTCGCCGGCGAGATCGATGAGGACGCACTCGCCCTCGAAGCGGAGGGCGAGGACCTCGCGGCCGTGTGGGAGCTCGGCGTGCGAGCCGTCGGGCTCGACACCGGCTCGTGGGCCGAGCACCACGTACGGCTCGCCGACGGCCGGTCGGTGCGGGCCCACGGCATCGTGATCGCGACCGGCGCCGCCGCGCGGACCCTGCCCGCGAGCGAGCGCCTCGACGGCGTGCACGTCCTGCGCACCCTGGACGATGCCCGCGCGCTGCGGGCGGATCTGGCCCGCGGCGGCCGCCTGGTGGTCGTCGGCGGCGGATTCATCGGAGCGGAGGTCGCCTCCACCGCGCGGCGGCTCGGCCTCGACGTCACCGTCGTGGAGGCGGCGCCCACGCCGCTGGCCGGCCCGCTCGGTACGCAGATGGGCTCCCTCGTCTCCCGGCTGCACGCCGACCACGGCGTCCGCCTGCTGTGCGGAACGGGCGTACGCGCACTCGCCGGTACGGGGAGGGTCGAGGCCGTCGTACTGGACGACGGCCGCCGCCTCGGCGCCGACACCGTGGTCGTCGGAGTGGGCGCCCGTCCGGGCACCGACTGGCTGGCGGGGTCCGGACTGGACCTGGACGACGGCGTACGGTGCGACGCGGCCGGCCGTACGAACATCCCCGGCATCGTCGCCGTCGGGGACTGCGCGGCCTGGTACGAGCCCGCGGTCGGGGCCCACCGCCGGGTCGAGCACTGGACCGGCGCGCGGGAGCGCCCGGCCGCGGCGGTCGCCGCCCTGCTCTCCGGAGGGCGGGGCGTGCCGGAGCCGCCCCGGCCCCCGTACTTCTGGTCCGACCAGTACGGCAGCCGGATCCAGTTCGCCGGGTACGCCGCGGAGGCCGACAGCGTCACGGTCGAGGAGGGCGCGGCGGCCGACCGCAGCTTCCTCGCGGTCTACCGGAGCGCGGGCCGGCCGGTCGCGGTGCTCGGCCTGAACCAGACGCGGCTGTTCACCCGGTGGCGGCGCCGACTGGCCACCGCCGAGGCCCGGACGGCCGGTTGACCCACGGCGGGTCCCGATCCGGCGCCGCCCCGCGCCGCCCCGCTGCCCCCCCGACGCCCCGAACCACGACGTTCCGCGAGGAGTGCACGTGACCACGACCGGCCTGCCGGAAAGCCTGATCGCCACCCTCCCCGGCGACCACTACACCGCCCCGGACATCTTCCGGCTGGAGCAGGAACACATCTTCGAGACGATGTGGTTCTGCGTGGGGCGCTCGTCCGAGCTGGCCAAGCCGGGCGCCTTCCGGACCGTGGACGTCGGCCGCGAGAGCATCCTGGTGACGCGAGCGCGCGACCACACCGTCCGCGCCTACTTCAACGTGTGCCGGCACCGCGGCGCCAAGCTGTGCACGGAGCGGAGCGGCGAGGTCAGGCGGGCGTTCCAGTGCCCGTACCACGCCTGGACGTACGACCTCGACGGCAGGCTGATCGCCGCCCCCAACCTCACGAAGATGCCCGACGTCGGCCGGACCGAGTTCGGGCTGGCGCCCGTGTCCGTACGGGAATGGCTCGGGTACGTCTGGGTCTGCCTCGCGGACAGCCCGCCCTCCTTCGAGGAGCAGGTCATGGGCGCGGCCGTCGAGCGGCTGGGCGACGCGGAGTCCATCGAGCGGTACGGCATCGAGGACTTGGAGGTCGGACGGCGGATCGTCTACGACGTCAAGGCGAACTGGAAGCTCATCATCGAGAACTTCATGGAGTGCTACCACTGCGCCACGATCCACCCCGAACTCACCGAGGTGCTCCCCGAGTTCGCCGGCGGCTACGCCGCGCAGTACTACGTCGGACACGGCGCCGCCTTCGGCGAGGGCATCCAGGGCTTCACCGTCGACGGCTCGGAGGGCCTCGACCGGATCCCCACCGTCTCGCCGGACCAGGACCGCAAGTACTACGCGATCACCGTACGGCCGCAGGTCTTCATCAACCTGGTGCCGGACCACGTGATATTCCACCGGATGTACCCGGTAGCGGCCGACCGCACGATCGTCGAATGCGACTGGCTCTACCTCAAGGACGTGGTGGAGAGCGGCAAGGACGTCAGCCGCTCCGTCGAGCTCTTCGACCGGGTCAACCGGCAGGACTTCGACGCCTGCGAGCGCTGTCAGCCCGCGATGAGCTCCCGCATGTACGCCAAGGGCGGCGTGCTGGTGCCCAGCGAGCACCACATCGGAGCGTTCCACGACTGGGTCCGGGACCGGCTCGGCGCCGGGCCCGAGCAGCCGCGGCAGGAGCCGGTGGAGCGGCCGCTCAGCCCAGGTGGCCCATGCGGTGGCTGATCTCCTGCGCGCCCTTCAGCAGCAGCGGCGCCAGCTCGTGCATGCGCTCCTCGGTGAAGCGGTAGCTCGGCCCCGATGCGCTGATCGCGGCGATGACCTCGCCGTCCCGGTCGCGGATCGGGGCGGCCATGGCGTGCAGCCCGATCTCGTACTCCTCGAACGTCATGGCGTACCCGCGGTCCAGGGACGCGACGAGGTTCTTCTCGAGCTTCGTCCTGGCGGTCAGCGTGCTCGGCGTGTACTTCTTCAGACCGGCCTCCGCCAGCAGCTGCACGCGCTGCTTCGCCGGGAGGTGCGCGAGGAGGACCTTGCCGCTGGACGTGGCGTGCAGCGGGGTCAGCTGGCCCACCCAGTTGTGCGCCGTCACCGCGCCTGGGCCGCGCACCTGGCAGAGGTTGATCGCGTACTGCTCCTCCAGGATGGCGATGTTCACCGTCTCGCCGAGTTCCTCGGCCAGCCGCTCGCACACCGGGCGGCCCACCTGGGTGATGTCGATCCGCCCCGTGACCGCGCCCGCCAGCCGCACGATGCCGAAGCCGAGCCGGTACTTGCCGCGCTCGGTGGCCTGTTCGACGAGGCCGCGCGCCTCCAGCGCGCCGAGCAGCCGGAACGCCGTCGACTTGTGGACGTCGATCTCCGCCGCCACCTCGCTGACGCCCGCCTCGCCGCGCTGGGCGAGGATCTCCAGCACGCTGACGGCGCGGTCGACGGACTGCACCCCGCCCGCCGGCGCGCCCGCGGTTTCGGTGGCTGCCTCGTAGTTGCTCATGGCGAAACTATACGCGCCGTCATCAACAGCGGGCCGGGGCGAGCCGAGGCCGAAAAGTTGCGCGGAACGCAACCTGGTGCGCCTGGCGATACCCGTACTAGCATGCGCCGCATCTTGACGGCTGGGGGCAGCCCTCGGCCGGAGACGACGGAGGGACGAGACTCCGATGGTGCCCCAGCATTACGACTTCGTCATCGTCGGCGGCGGCTCGGCCGGCAGCGCCCTGGCGAACCGGCTCTCCGCGGATCCCGGCAACCGCGTCCTGGTCCTCGAAGCCGGCCGCCCGGACTACCCGTGGGACGTCTTCATCCACATGCCCGCGGCGCTCACGTTCCCCATCGGCAGCCGCTTCTACGACTGGAAGTACGAGTCCGAGCCCGAGCCGCACATGAACGGCCGGCGCATCTACCACGCCCGCGGCAAGGTGCTGGGCGGGTCGAGCAGCATCAACGGAATGATCTTCCAGCGCGGCAACCCCCTCGACTACGAGCGCTGGGCCGCCGACCCCGGCATGGAGACCTGGGACTACGCGCACTGCCTCCCGTACTTCAACCGGATGGAGAACTGCCTGGCCGCGGACCCCGAGGACGAGTTCCGCGGCCGCTCGGGACCCCTCGTCCTGGAGCGCGGACCGGCCTCGAGCCCCCTCTTCCCGGCCTTCATGGAGGCGGCCCAACAGGCCGGGTACCCGCTGACCGACGACGTCAACGGCTACCGGCAGGAGGGCTTCGCGGCCTTCGACCGCACCCTCCACCGCGGGCGGCGGCTGTCCGCCGCCCGGGCCTACCTCCACCCGGCCATGAAGCGGCGGGGCCTCGACGTGCGGACCAGGGCCTTCGTGACCCGGATCCTCTTCGAGGGCGAGCGCGCCGTCGGCGTCGAATACCGCCGCGGCCGCGGGGCGCCCCGGCAGGTGCGGGCCGGCGAGGTGATCCTGTGCGGCGGCGCGATCAACTCCCCGCAGCTGCTCCAGCTGTCCGGAGTCGGCAACGCCGACGAGCTGCGGGCCCTGGACATCGACGTCGTCCACGACCTGCCGGGCGTGGGGGAGAACCTGCAGGACCACCTGGAGGTGTACGTCCAGTACGCCTGCAAGCAGCCGGTTTCGATGCAGCCCTACCTGAAGTGGCGCCACCGGCCCCGGATCGGCCTCCAGTGGCTCTTGCGTACGGGCCCCGGCGCGACCAACCACTTCGAGGCCGGCGGTTTCGCGCGGAGCAACGAGGACGTCGCCTACCCCAACCTGATGTTCCACTTCCTGCCGATCGCGGTCCGCTACGACGGCTCCGCGCCCGCCGGGGGCCACGGCTACCAGGTCCACGTCGGCCCCATGTACTCCGACGCCCGGGGCTCCGTGAAGATCAGGAGCAAGGACCCCCGGGTGCACCCGGCCCTGCGGTTCCACTACCTCTCCACCGAGCAGGACCGCCGCGAGTGGGTCGAGGCGATCCGGACCGCCCGCACCATCCTCGGCCAGCCGGGACTGGCCCCGTACAACGACGGCGAGATCTCGCCCGGGCCGGAGGTCGAGACCGACGAGCAGATCCTCGACTGGGTGGCCCGGGAGGGCGAGACCGCATTGCATCCGTCCTGCACCGCCAGGATGGGCACCGGCGAGGGGGCGGTCACCGATCCGGCGAGCCTGCGCGTGCACGGCCTGGAGGGGCTGCGCGTCGTGGACGCCTCCGTGATGCCCTACGTGACGAACGGGAACATTTACGCACCCGTCATGATGGTGGCCGAGAAGGCCGCCGATCTCATCCTGGGCAACGAGCCGCTGCCGCCGTCCAAGGCCGAGTTCTACCGGCACCACCGCCTCCGCAGCGAGGCAGAGCAGGGGCAGAGCCCCGGCCACACCTGAGGAGGAGCGGCATGTCCGCCCGGCCCACGCCGTATCCCGAACGCCCCGTACAGGCCCCGGTCACCGGGGGCGGCCTGGCCGAGCTCCTGCGCAGGGTCCGCTACGAGGTCCTGCCGGCGAAGGCCACCGAGGACAAGGTCCTGGCCCACGTCCCGGCCGATGTGCCCGTCACGGTCACCGCCTCCCCGGCCAAGGGCCTCGGCCCGACGCTGGACCTCGCCACCCGTCTGGCCGGGCACGGCTACCGGGTCGTCCCGCACGTCCCGGCCCGGCAGATCGCCGACGCCGGCCACCTCGCGGACATCGTGGACCGGCTCGTCGCCGCCGGCATCGAGGACGTCTTCGTACCGGCCGGCGACGCCGACCCGCCGGCCGGGGCGTACGACGCGGCCCTGCCCGTCCTGCGCCGGCTCGGCGAGCTGGGCAGCCCGTTCGCGCACGTCGGCATCACCGGCTACCCGGAAAGCCATCCCCTCATCGAAGACGACGTCACCGTCCAGGCGATGTGGGACAAGCAGCCGCACGCGACGTACATCGTCAGCAACCTGTGCTTCGACCCGGTGACCCTGCGGCAGTGGCTCGGACGGGTACGGCGCCGGCAGATCGTGCTGCCCGTGCACGTCGGGGTCGCCGGGCCCGTCGAGCGCGCGAAGCTGCTGTCCATGGCCGCGAAGATCGGGGTGGGGGAGTCGGCCAAGTTCCTC
Organism: Streptomyces sp. NBC_01296; assembly: GCF_035984415.1. Lineage (NCBI taxonomy): Bacteria > Bacillati > Actinomycetota > Actinomycetes > Kitasatosporales > Streptomycetaceae > Streptomyces > Streptomyces sp. NBC_01296. Next base: position 7,813,671 of record NZ_CP130720.1, read on the forward strand.
ACCCGGCACCCCTCGTGGTTCCTGCGCTTCGCGGCGCCAGGCGGCTACAACCCGGAGCGGCTGCTGCGCCGCAGCGCCCCCGCGCTCGGCGCACCCGAGGCCGCGGTGGCGGGGCTGCACCTGTTCACCTTCAACCAGATCGCCGAGACCGAGCGCTGGCGGCGCGCGATGCTGGAGCGCACCGGCGGCTGAACGGTGAAGGGCTGAAGGGCTGAAGGGCTGAACGGCCGGGCGGGGCGCCGCACAACCGCCGTGCCCGGGTGTCCGTCCCCTTGACGTACCGCACCCCGTGGGCGATCGTGTCGTTCCATTCAGAGCAATACGATGCGCAATACGCAACTCGCATACCGGTGTTATCCGGATGGAGGCTCCGCGCGTGGCAGATCTGTACGTCGGTGGGAAGTGGCGCGAAGCGGTGGCGGGCGGCCGTCGGGACATTCACTGCCCCGCCGACGGCGCGCTCGTGCGGACCGTGTCCGAGGCGACGCGGGCCGACACGGAAGCCGCGGTCGCCGCCGCGCGCAGCGCCTTCGACGAGGGCCCGTGGCCGCGCACTCCCGAGCGGGAGCGCGGCGCGCTGCTGCTGCGCACCGCCGAGGTGCTGGAGCGGGAGGCGAAGGAGTTCGCCCGCGCCGAATCCCTCGACACCGGCAAGCGCCTGGTGGAGAGCGAGTACGACATCGCCGACGTCGTGGCCTGCTTCCGGTACTTCGGCGGGATCGCGGGCACCAGCGCGGGCCGGGTGGTCGACACGGGCCGCGAGGACGCCGTCAGCCGGGTCGTGTACGAGCCGGTCGGGGTGTGCGGGCTGATCACCCCGTGGAACTACCCGCTGCTTCAGGCCGCGTGGAAGGTCGCGCCCGCCCTCGTCGCCGGCAACACCCTGGTCCTCAAGCCCAGCGAGCTCACCCCGTCCACCTCGATCCTGCTCATGCGCGCGCTGGAGGAGGCCGGACTGCCCGCCGGCGCGGCCAACCTCGTACCGGGAGCGGGGGCCGAGGCCGGGGCGCCGCTCGCCGAGCACCCGGGCGTGGACATGGTCTCCTTCACCGGCGGCCTGGAGACGGGCAAGCGGATCATGGCGGCCGCCGCGGCCACCGTGAAGAAGGTCGCGCTGGAACTGGGCGGCAAGAACCCCAACGTGGTCTTCGCCGACGCCGACTTCGAAGCGGCCGTGGACTTCGCCCTGACCGCCGTCTTCCTGCACTCCGGGCAGGTCTGCTCGGCCGGCGCCCGCCTGATCGTCGAGGACCCGCTGCACGACGCGTTCGTCGACGAGCTCGTACGCCGCGCCGCCGCCATCCGCCTGGGCGGCCCCTTCGACCCCGCCGCCGAGACCGGGCCCCTGATCTCCGCCGCCCACCGGACCAAGATCGAGGAGTACGTCGCGGCAGGCCTCGCCGAGGGCGCCGTACTGCGCTGCGGAGGCCGGCGCCCCGAGGACCCCGCGCTCGCCGGAGGCTTCTACTACCCGCCGACCGTGCTCGACGCGTGCCGCCCGGACATGCGCGTCGTACGGGAGGAGTCCTTCGGCCCGGTGCTCACCGTCGAGCGGTTCTCGGGCGAGGACGAGGCCGTACGCACCGCCAACGACACGGAGTACGGACTCGCCGGGGCGGTGTGGACCCAGGACGCGGGCAAGGCCCAGCGCGTCGCCCGGCGGCTGCGGCACGGCACGGTCTGGATCAACGACTACCACCCCTACCTCCCCCAGGCCGAATGGGGCGGCTTCGGGCACTCGGGCGTCGGCCGCGAGCTGGGCCCGACCGGCCTGGACGAGTACCGCGAACCCAAGCACATCTGGCAGAACGTCCAGCCCAGGGCGCAGCACTGGTTCCGCGGCTGAACCGGTGCCATCCGAAGAGAGGCCGACAGTGACCGCAACGAAGACAGAACTGCCGTCGCAGCGCGGCGCGTCCGGGGACGGGACCCCCCTGATCTCCGTCCGCGGCCTGTGGAAGGTCTTCGGGCCCAAGGCGGCGCAGGTGCCCAACTCGCCCGAGCTGTGCGCCCTCTCGCGCCGCGAGCTCATGGAGCGCACCGGCTGTACCGCGGCCGTACGGGACGTGTCCTTCGACGTGTCGCCCGGCGAGGTCTTCGTCGTCATGGGCCTGTCCGGCTCCGGGAAGTCGACGCTGGTGCGCTGTCTGACCCGGCTGATCGAGCCGACGGCCGGCGAGCTCGTCCTCGAGGGCGAGGACATCCGCGCTGCCGATCGATCGAGGCTGCGCGAGCTGCGGCGGCGCCGGTTCGCGATGGTCTTCCAGCACTTCGGGCTGCTGCCGCACCGCCGGGTCCTGGACAACGTCGCGTACGGGCTGGAGATCCGCGGCATCGGCCGGGCCGAGCGCATCCGGCGGGCCATGGAGGTGGTCGAGCTGGTCGGCCTCGCCGGGTACGAGCACTCCTACCCCGACCAGCTCTCCGGCGGCATGCAGCAGCGGGTCGGGCTGGCCCGCGCCCTCGCCGGGGACCCGGACGTACTCCTCTTCGACGAGCCGTTCTCCGCGCTCGACCCGCTGATCCGCCGGGACATGCAGAACGAGGTCGTCCGGCTGCACCGCGAGGTCGGCAAGACGATGGTCTTCGTCACCCACGACCTGTCCGAGGCGCTGAGGCTCGGCGACCGCATCCTCATCATGCGCGACGGCCGCACGGTGCAGTGCGGTACGGGCGACGAGCTGGTGGGCGCGCCCGCCGACGACTACGTCCGGGACTTCGTGGCGGACGTGCCGCGCTCGCGCGTGCTCACCCTGCGCTGGATCATGCGCCCGGCCCGCCCGGACGATGCACTCGACGGCCCGGAGTTCGGCCCGGACACCATCGTCCGCGAGGCGACGCGCGCCGTCCTCACGGCGGACCGGCCCGTGAAGGTCGTCGAGAACGGGCGGCTGCTGGGCGTCGTCGGCGACGAGGAGATCCTCGCGGTCGTCGCCGGCCCGGAGGGCGGTGCGTGATGGCCGTCCTGGCAGCGGCGGACGCGCGGCGCACGCCCGTACGCGGTGGGCGCGTACTGATCGCGGCCGCGGTCCTCCTCGGGTGGGCCGTGCTGTGGCTCGCCCTGCGCGGCGTCCACACGCTTCCCCTCGGCGCCGCCGAACTGACCCCGCTGCACCGGCGGTTCAACGAGATCAACGACGCGGTGGGGGCCGGCCGCAACAGCAACCCGGTCTTCCTCTACGTCTTCAACGAGATCCGGCTGGTGATCGACAACCTGGTCACCTTCCTCCAGGCGCTGGTCGCGCAGCCGTCGTACGGCCGCCCGGTCCCGGTGGTCGGCTGGCTGGGCGTCGTCGCCCTCGTCGGATACGTCTCGTGGGTGTTCGGGAACGTACGGGTGGCGGCCCTGGCCGTCGCCGGATTCGTGCTCTTCGGCCTCCAAGGGCTGTGGCGCGAGAGCATGGACACGCTCGCCCTGACCGTGGCGGCCGTCCTCGTCTCGCTGCTCATCGGCATTCCGCTCGGTGTCTGGGCCGGGCTGTCGGACCGGGTGCACCGCCTGGCGACCCCGGTGCTCGACTTCATGCAGACGATGCCGACCTTCGTCTACCTGGCCCCGCTGACGCTGTTCTTCCTCATCGGCCCGGCGTCCGCCACGATCGCCACGCTGGTCTTCGCGACCCCGCCCGCCGTACGCATCACCGCGCACGCGATCCGCTCGGTCCCCGCCGCCACGGTCGAGGCGGCCGAGTCGCTCGGTGCGACCCGGCGGCAGACGCTCGCCACGGTGCTGCTGCCGATGTCGAAGCGGACGGTCGTGCTGGGCGTGAACCAGACCATCATGGCCGCGCTGTCCATGGTCACCATCGCCGCCCTGATCGACGCGCCCGGGCTGGGCAAGACCGTCGTCAAGGCACTGGAGACGCTCGACGTGGGCACGGCGTTCAACGCCGGCCTCGCCATCGTCGTACTGGCCGTCGTGCTCGACCGCGTGACCACCGCGGCGAGCGAGCGGAGCGGGACCGGGGTCCTGCCGGCCGAAGGCCGGGGGAGCGCGGCGGACGCCCGGCGCCGCGGCGGGCGCGCGGCGCGCCGGCGCCGCCCCCTGGTCCTCGCCGGCGGCGTGCTCACCGCCGTGTGCATCTGGCTCTCCCACACCTACGTATGGGCGGCGCAGTTCCCGGCCGGCTCCGGTGTCGGCGGGGCGATCGCCCGTACGGCGGACTCCGCCACCGCGTGGGCGCAGGGCAGCTTCTCCGGTGTGACGGGCGGGCTGCGCGACCTGGTCACCACCCTGCTGCTCAACCCCTTCGAGGCGCTGCTGACCGGCTCCCCGTGGTGGCTGGTCGGCGCGGTGGCGGTGGCTCTCGGCGCGCTGTTCGGCGGCCGGCGTGCGGCGGCCACCGCCGCGGTGTGCGTGGCGCTGATCGTCGGCACGGGTCTGTGGCGGGACAGTATGACGACGCTGGCCTCCAGCGTGGTGGCCACCGTCGTCGTCCTGGCCCTCGGTGTCGTGGTGGGCGTGTGGATGGGGCGCAGCGCCCTGGCCGACCGGCTGATCCGGCCCGTGCTCGACGCGGGCCAGACGATGCCGGCGTTCGTCTACCTGGTGCCGTTCCTGGCCCTGTTCGGCGCGAGCCGGTTCACGGCGATCGTGGCGGCGATCGTCTACGCGGCCCCGGTGACGGTGAAGATCATCGCGGACGGGGTGCGAGGGGTACCGCAGAGCACGGTGGAGGCGGCGGAGTCGGCCGGCTCCAGCACCTGGCAGATCATCACGAAGGTCCAGCTCCCGATGGCCCGCGGAGCCCTCGCGCTCGCCACGAACCAGGGGCTGATCTACGTCCTGTCGATGGTCGTCGTCGGCGGGCTGGTCGGGGCGGGCGCCCTCGGCTACGACGTCGTGGCGGGCTTCTCGCAGGGCCAGTTGTACGGCAAGGGGCTGGCGGCGGGCCTGGCCATCGTGCTGCTCGGGGTCATGTTCGACCGGATCACCCAGGCGGCGGCGCAGCGGGCGGCAAGCGCCCCCGGCGGGCGCTGAGGCGGAAGAAGGGGCAGGACACATGGCAGGGAACCTCAACACAGGACCGGCGCCGCAGCGGCGCCCGGCCCGGCGGGCGGCGCTGGCCGGCCTGTCGGCGCTGGCCCTCGCGCTCGCCGGATGCAGCGGCGCGAAGGTCGGCGAGGCGGGCGCCGGACCCTCGGGCGGCGCCGGCGCAGGGAAGTGCGGCTCCTTCAACCTCGCCGTCAACCCGTGGGTCGGCTACGAGGCCAATGCGGCGGTCATCGCGTACGTCGCCAAGAAGGACCTCGGCTGCGAAGTGACCAAGAAGGACCTGAAGGAAGAGGTCGCCTGGCAGGGGTTCGGGACGGGCGAGGTCGATGCGATCGTCGAGAACTGGGGCCACCCGGACCTGAAGAAGAAGTACATCGAGCAGCAGCAGACGGCCGTCGCCGCCGGGGAGACGGGCAACAAGGGGGTCATCGGCTGGTACGTCCCGCCGTGGCTGGCGCAGAAATACCCGGACATCACCAAGTGGCAGAACCTCAACAAGTACGCGGACCAGCTCAAGACCTCGGAGTCCGGCGACAAGGGCCAGCTGCTGGACGGCGACCCCTCGTTCGTCACCAACGACGGCGCCCTGGTGAAGAACCTGAACCTCGACTTCAAGGTGGTGTACTCGGGGAGCGAGGCCGCACTGATCCAGGCCTTCCGCCAGGCCGAGGCCAAGAAGACGCCCGTCATCGGTTATTTTTACGAGCCGCAGTGGCTGTTCTCCGAGCTGAAGCTCGTCAAGGTGGAGCTGCCGGAGTACAAGGCGGGCTGCGACGACGACCCCGAGAAGGTGGCCTGCGACTACCCCGTCTACGCGCTCGACAAGATCGTCAGCAAGAAGTTCGCCGATTCGGGCAGCCCGGCCTACCAGCTCGTGAAGAACTTCAGCTGGTCGAACGAGGACCAGAACCTCGTCGCGAAGTACATCGCGCAGGACAAGATGTCGCCGGAGGACGCCGCCAAGAAGTGGGTGGAGGGCAACCGCGCGAAGGTCGACGCCTGGCTCGGGAAGAAGGGCTGATCCGCCAGCTCGTTCCCGAGTGCCGCACCGTGCCCGGCGGGCTGTTTCGACAGCCCGCCGGCACGGCTGTTTCCGCCCTCTGCGCAGGGGAGTTGCGTCGCAATCGATCCTCTTGACACCGCCCGGGGGGACCGGCAGTGTGAGTTGCGCAACCTGCACCACGTTGCGCTGACGGCAACTCGATTTCGTTCGAATCGGAGGGGCGTAGATGGCGGGACCGCGCGTGGTCATCATCGGAGCGGGGGTCGTGGGCGCAGCGCTGGCCGACGAACTGTCCTCGCTCGGCTGGACCGGGATCACCGTCGTCGACCAAGGGCCGCTTCCCGCCACCGGCGGCTCCTCCTCCCACGCCCCCGGCCTCGTCTTCCAGGCCAACCCCTCCAAGACCATGACCGAACTGGCCCGCTACACCGTCGAGAAGCTCCGCACCCTCGACGTCGACGGGCAGCCCTGCTTCCTCCAGGTCGGCGGGCTCGAACTCGCCACCACCCCGGAGCGCCTCACCGACCTGCGGCGCCGGCACGGCTGGCTCACCTCCTGGGGCGTCGAAGGCCGGCTCGTGGACCCGGACGCATGCGTGGCGCTGCACCCCCTGGTGAACCGTGAGCGGGTGCTCGGCGGACTCCTGGTCCCCACCGACGGCCTCGCCAACGCGGTGCTCGCCGTGGAGGCGCAGCTCCGGGCCGCCCGCGCCCGGGGCGTACGCCTCCTGGAGCGCCACGAGGTCCTGGACATCCGTACCGAGGCCGACGACACCACCGGCGCCGACCGCGTCACCGCCGTGGTCACGGACCGCGGTGAGATCCCCGCCGACATCGTCGTGTGCTGCGCCGGCATCTGGGGCCCCAAGGTCGCCCGCATGGCCGGGATGAGCCTGCCGCTGACCCCCCTCGCCCACCAGCTGGCATGGACCGGCCCCGTCCCCGCCCTCGCCGGACAGACCGAGGAGGCGGTCCGCCCCATCCTGCGCCACCAGGACGCCGACCTCTACTACCGCGAACGCCACGACCGGCTCGGCATCGGCTTCTACGGACACCGCCCGATGCCGATCTCCGCCGACGACATCGCCCCCCTGGACTCTTCGGAGCAGATGCCCTCCGTACTGCGGTTCACGGCCGACGATTTCGCCGACGCCTGGACCGAGACCCGGTCCCTGCTGCCGGCCACCCGGGACGCCAAGGTCGAGGAGGGCATCAATGGGCTCTTCTCCTTCACCACCGACGGAATGCCCCTCCTCGGCGAATCACCCGACGTCAAGGGCTTCTGGGTCGCCGAGGCCGTCTGGGTCACCCACTCCGCAGGCGTCGGCCGCGCCATGGCCGAATGGCTCGTGGACGGCCACTGCTCCTCCTTCGACCTGCACGCATGCGACGTCAACCGCTTCGAGCCGCACCAGCTCGCCCCCGCGTACGTACTCGCCCGCGACTGCCAGAACTTCGTCGAGGTCTACGACATCCTCCACCCGCTCGAGCCCGCCGGCGCGCCCCGTCCGCTGCGCACCAGCCCGTTCCACGTCCGCGAACGCGAGCTCGGCGCCTTCTTCCTGGAGGCCTCCGGCTGGGAACGGCCCCAGTGGTACGCCGCCAACGAGCCCCTCCTGGACCGGTGGGACATCCCGGTCCCGGGCGACTGGGCCGCGCGGATGTGGTCGCCGATCGTCGGCGCCGAGGCCCTGACCACCCGGGAGAGCGTCGCCCTGTACGACATGTCGGCCCTCAAACGGCTGGAGGTGTCCGGCCGCGGAGCCGCGGCCTTCCTGCAGCGCCTGACCACCTCCGACGTCGACAAGTCCGTCGGCTCGGTGACGTACACGCTGATGCTCGCCGAGGACGGGGGCATCCGCAGCGATATCACGGTGGCACGGCTCGCCCGCCACCGCTTCCAGATCGGGGCCAACGGAAACCTCGACCTGGACTGGCTCACCCGCCACCTCCCGTCCGACGGATCCGTCGTCGTACGGGACATCACCGCGGGCACCTGCTGCATCGGCCTGTGGGGGCCGAAGGCGCGCGAAGTGCTCCAGCCGCTCAGCGACGCCGACTTCTCCAACGAGGGCCTGCGCTACTTCCGGGCCCGCAGCGCCCACATCGGGGCCGTCCCCGTCACCGCCCTGCGCCTCAGCTACGTCGGAGAGCTCGGCTGGGAGCTGTACACGAGCGCCGACATGGGGCTGAAGCTGTGGGACACGCTCTGGGAGGCGGCGCAGCCGTACGGCGGCATCGCAGCCGGCCGGGGTGCCTTCAACAGCCTGCGCCTGGAGAAGGGCTACCGCTCCTTCGGCACCGACATGGGGCACGAACACGACCCGTACGAGGCCGGCCTCGGCTTCGCCGTCAAGCCGGGCAAGGGCGATTTCATCGGCCGGGCCGCACTGGAACGGCGCGCCGCCGACGTCCGGCGCCGCCTCACCTGCCTGACCATCGACGACCCGAGGTCCGTCGTCATGGGCAAGGAGCCCGTGTACGACGGGGACCGGCCGGTCGGCTACGTCACCAGCGCCGCGTACGGCCACACCATCGGCAAGGGCATCGCCTACGCCTGGCTGCCCGCGGAGCTCGCCACGCCGGGCCGCGCCCTGGACATCGGCTACTTCGACCTGCGCATCGCGGCCGTCGTTGCCGAGGAGCCGCTGTTCGACCCGGGGATGCGGCGCCTGCGCGGCCTGCCGGGAGACGCCCGATGAGCCCCCGGGCCCCCGGCGCCGAGCTGCCCGAACATCCCTCCTGGCTGTGGCGCACCCCCGAGCCCAGGCGCAGCTACGACGTGGTCATCGTGGGCGGCGGCGGACACGGCCTGGCCACCGCCCACTACCTGGCGAAGAACCACGGCATCACCGACGTCGCCGTCCTCGAACGCGGCTGGCTCGCCGGCGGCAACATGGCCCGCAACACCACCATCATCCGCTCCAACTACCTCTGGGACGAGAGCGCCGGGATCTACGAGCACGCCCTCAAACTGTGGGAAGGGCTCGAGGAGGACCTCGACTACCCGATCCTGTTCTCCCAGCGCGGCGTGCTGAACCTGGCCCACACCCTCCAGGACGTACGGGACGGCGTACGCCGCGTCGAGGCCAACCGGCTGAACGGCGTGGACGCCGAATGGCTCGACCCCGCGCAGGTCAAGGAGGTCTGCCCGATCGTCGACACCTCCCCGGACGTGCGGTATCCCGTCATGGGCGCCACGTACCAGCCGCGCGCGGGCATCGCCAAGCACGACCACGTCGCTTGGGGCCTCGCCCGCGCGGCCGACGCCGCCGGCATCGACCTCATCCAGAACTGCGAGGTCACCGGCATCGACGTGCAGGACGGCCGGGTCACCGGGGTACGGACCTCGCTCGGCCCGATCGCCGCCGGCCGCGTCGCCCTCTGCGCGGCCGGGCACTCCTCCGTACTGGCCGCGATGGCCGGCTTCGAGGTACCCCTGCAGAGCCACCCGCTGCAAGCGCTGGTCTCCGAGCTGCTGGAGCCCGTACACCCCACCGTCGTGATGTCCAACGCGGTGCACGTGTACGTCAGCCAGGCCCACAAGGGCGAGCTGGTCATGGGCGCCGGCATCGACGCGTACAACGCCTACACGCAGCGCGGCGCGTTCCACATCATCGAACGCCAGATGGCGGCCGCCCTCGAACTCTTCCCCGTCTTCGCCCGCGCGCACGTCCTGCGCACCTGGGGCGGCATCGTCGACGTCAGCCCCGACGCGTCCCCGATCACCGGACTCACCCCGGTGGAGCACCTCTACGTCAACTGCGGCTGGGGTACCGGCGGTTTCAAGGCCACACCCGGAGTCGGCTGGGCCTTCGCGCACACCATCGCCCACGACGCCCCCCACCCGCTGGCCGCCCCCTTCACGCTCGAACGCTTCACCACCGGCGCGCTCGTCGACGAGCACGGCGCGGCCGCGGTGGCCCACTGAGGAGCCGAGACGATGCTGCTCATCCCCTGTCCCTGGTGCGGGCCCCGCGACGAGGCCGAGTTCCACTACGGCGGCCAGGCCCACGTGCCCTACCCCGCGGACCCCGCGGCCCTGAGCGACCAGGCGTGGGCCCGCTACCTCTTCTTCCGCGACAACCCCAAGGGCCCCTTCGCCGAGCGGTGGAGCCACGCGGACGGCTGCCGCCGCTGGTTCAACGTCGTCCGGGACACGGCGACCAACGAGATCCGCTCCGTCTACCGGACCGGCGAGCAGAGGCCGGTGAGCTCATGACCGCACACCTCTTCCGGCTGCCCGACCGCGGCCGCATCCGGCGGGACCAGCCGCTCGCCTTCCGCTTCGACGGCGTCGCGTACGAGGGCTACCGGGGCGACACCCTTGCCTCGGCGCTGCTCGCCCACGGCGTCCACCAGGCGGGCAGCAGTGTCAAACTCGGCCGCCCGCGCGGGATCTTCACCGCGGGCATCGAGGAGCCGAACGCAGTCGTACAGATCGAGGAGCCCTTCCCCGAACCGATGCTTCCCGCCACGGCCGTCGAGCTGTACGAGGGGCTCGTCGCGAGCAGCCTCCCCGGGCAGGGCCGGCTCGCCACCGCACCCGACCCCGCCCGCTACGACGCGGTCCACGCCCACTGCGATCTGCTCGTCGTCGGCGCGGGCCCGGCCGGCCTGGCCGCGGCGACGGCGGCAGCCCGCAGCGGGGCGCGCGTGATCCTCGCCGACGACCGGCCCGAACCGGGCGGCAGCCTGCTCGGTACGGGCGAGCTGCCCGAGTGGGCCGCCGCCGCGGGCGCGGAGCTCGACGCGGCGCCCGAGGTCCGCGTACTGCTCCGCACCACCGTCTTCGGGCACTACGACGACAACCACGTGCTGGCCGTGGAGCGCCGCACCCACCACCTCGGCGCCCAGGCCCCCGCGCACGTCTCCCGCGAGCGGGTGTGGCGGATCCGGGCGCGCCGGGTCGTGCTCGCGACCGGGGCGCACGAACGCCCGCTCGCCTTCGCCGACAACGACCGCCCCGGCGTGATGCTCGCCGGGGCCGCCCGTACGTACCTGCACCGGTTCGGTGTCGTACCGGGCCGCCGCGCGGTCGTGTTCACCACGAACGACAGCGCCTACGCGGCCGCACTCGACCTGGCCGCGGCGGGTGTGGCGATCGCCGCGGTCGTCGACGCCCGGCCCCGGCCGGGGGAGTGGGCCGGCCGTGCCGCCGAAGCCGGCATCGACGTGCTCGCCGGGCACGTGGTGACGGGCACCGAGGGCGCGCCCCGGGTCTCCTCGGTGACCGTGTCCGGTCCCGGGGAAGGCTCCGCAGCGCGTGAGATCCCCGCCGACCTCCTGCTTGTGTCCGGCGGCTGGAACCCGGCCGTCCACCTGTTCAGCCAGGCCGGCGGGCGCCTGCGGTACGACGCGGCGCTCGGGACCTTCGTACCGGACGGCTGCCGCCAGGCCGTGGAGGCCGCCGGCGCGGCACGCGGCGCGTTCGACCTCACCCGCTGCCTGGCCGAGGGCCGGGCCGCGGGAACCCGGGCCCTCGGGGCCGAGGGCTTCACCGCCCACGAAGCGCTCCCGCTCCCGCCGGTCGCCGAGCAGCCCCAGGCCCCCGCCCGGCACCTGTGGGTGGTACCCGGTACGGACACCGCCCGCAGCTTCGTGGACCTCCAGCGCGACGTCACCGTCGACGACCTCGCCCGCGCGACGGGCGCAGGCCTGCGCTCGGCGGAACACCTCAAGCGCTACACCACGGCCGGCACCGCGAACGACCAGGGCAAGACCTCGGGCGTCCTCGCGAGCGGAGTCGTCGCACACCTGCTGGGCGTGGACGTCGGCGAGCTGGGCACGACCACCTTCCGCGCCCCCTACGCCCCGGTCTCCTTCGCCGCGCTCGCCGGCCGCGACCGCGGCCCGCTGCACGACCCCGTACGCGTGAGCGCTCTGCACGACCGGCACGTCACGCTCGGCGCCGAGTTCGAGAACGTCGGCCAGTGGAAACGGCCGTGGTACTACCCGCAGGCCGGCGAGGACAAGGCGGCGGCGGTACTGCGCGAATGCCGCGCCGCCCGCGAGGGCGTCGCCCTCATGGACGCCTCGACCCTCGGCAAGATCGACGTACAGGGGCCGGACGCCGGAGCCTTCCTGGACCGGCTCTACACCAACATGATGAGCACCCTGAAGGTCGGCATGGTCCGCTACGGCGTCATGTGCCGCCCGGACGGGATGGTCTTCGACGACGGCACCGCCATCCGCCTCGCCGACGACCGCTACCTCGTCACCACCACGACCGGCAACGCCGCGGCCGTACTGGACTGGATGGAGGAGTGGCTCCAGACGGAGTGGCCCGAACTGCGCGTGCACTGCACCTCCGTCACCGAACAGTGGGCCACCGTGGCCCTCGTCGGGCCGCGCTCCCGGGACGTCCTGCGCGCCCTCGCCCCCCGACTCGCCGTGGACGCGGCCGACTTCCCGTTCATGGCCTGGCGGGACACGGCCGTCGCCGGGATTCCGGCCCGCGTGTGCCGGATCAGCTTCTCCGGCGAGCTGGCGTACGAGATCAACGTACTGCCGTGGGAAGCGCCCGAGCTGTGGGAGGCGCTGTACGAGGCGGGCCGCCCCCTCGGCATCACCCCGTACGGCACCGAGACGATGCACGTCCTGCGCGCCGAGAAGGGCTACCCGATCGTCGGCCAGGACACCGACGGCACCGTGACCCCGCAGGACCTCGGCATGGGCTGGGTCGTGTCCCGCAAGAAGCCCGACTTCATCGGCAAGCGCTCGTACACCCGGCCCGACACCGCCCGGCCCGACCGCAAGCACCTCGTCGGACTGCTGCCGGACGACCCCGGCATCCTGCTGCCCGAGGGCACCCAACTGGTCGCCGCCGCCCCGCTGCCCGAACCGCCGGTGCCGATGCTCGGACACGTCACCTCCAGCTACCGCAGCGCGGCGCTCGGCCGGACCTTCGCGCTCGCGCTGGTCAAGGGCGGCCGGGAGCGCATCGGCGACCGGCTGTACGCACCCGTGGGCGGCGGCCTGGTCCCGGTCACGGTCACCGGTCCCGTCCTCTACGACCCCGAGGGGGCACGCCGCGATGGCTGACACCGCCGCCCGCCGCGCCGGGCTGAGCCCGCTGGCGCCGTACGCCGAACGCTTCGCCGCCGCCACCCGCGCCTCGGGCGGAGCCCTGCGGCTGGCGGAACTGCCCTTCCTCGCCCAGGTCGACGTACGGCTCGACCCCAAGGGCCCGGCCGCGGACGCCGTGGGACTCGCGCTCGGCTTCCCGCTGCCGACGCAGCCCAACACGGTCGCCCACGGCGGTGAGTTCGCGGCGCTGTGGCTCGGCCCGGACGAATGGCTCGTCATCGGCCCGGCCGGAACCCGGACGCAACTCGAAGCCCGGCTGCGCGAGGCCGTCGGCGACCGGCACACGGCGGTCACCGACGTCTCGGCGCAGCGCACCACCCTGCTCGTCGGCGGAACCAGGGCCGCCGAACTCCTCGCGCACGGCTGCTCCCTCGACCTGCACCCCCGCGCCTTCGGCTCCGGCCGCTGCGCCCAGACCACGTTGGCCAGGGCCCAGGTGGTGCTGGTCCCGTGCGACGAACACCGGCCCGGATTCCGGGTCCTGGTGCGCTCCTCGTTCGCCGGATACCTCGCCGCATGGCTCCTCGACGCGGCATCGGAATACATCTGGAATTCGCCCGACCCGACCCCGGCCCGAACGCTGCCCGGCTAGCGTGGCACCGGTCGCGCGACCAGGGAACGCGCTGGTGCCCGGAACCGGGAACCAGCGGTACAGGCCGAGGAGATGATGTGCGCAGCTTGCTGTCGGCGTCGACGAACGCGTATGCAGAAACCTTCCGCCGTCAGCGGTGGGCCAGAGTCCGCCGGGCCGGGGCCACCGCAGGCCTCGTCGCCGCGGCCCTCGTGATGACCCTTCCGGCCATCGCGGTCGCCGATGTGATGCCGCCCCTGCCGCAGAACGCGGACGGCCTCGAGCAGACCTTCTCGCCCGCCTTCGACTACGACGGGGACGGCTGCTACGCCACTGCCGCCATCAGCAGCAGCGGCGCCCTCAACCCGGGTCGGGGGCCAGGCGGGGCGGTGAACGGGCACTGCCGGGACTACGCGCAACTGCAGAACTCCAACACGTACTCCCGCGAGAAGTGCAACAACGGCTGGTGCGCCGTCATGTACGCCGGCTACTTCGAGAAGGACCAGGCCACCCTCGGCCCCGCGGCCATCGGGCACCGCCACGACTTCGAGCACGTCGTGGTCTGGATCAAGGACAACGAGGTCCAGTACGTGTCGACTTCGCAGCACAGCGGCTGGAAGTGGTACCCCCGCTCACAGGTCCGCTTCGACGGGACGCACGCCAAGGTCGTCTACCACAAGGACGGCGCCTCGACCCACTTCTACCGCCTTGCGAACGGCAACGACGAGCCCGCGGAGAACCACACCGGCAACTGGTTCTACCCGCGCCTCGTCGGCTGGAACGGCTACCCGGCCGGGTTCCGCGACAAGCTGATGACCGCCGACTTCGGCTCCGCCACGATCAAGATCTCCGACGGCCGCTTCGGCGACGCCCTGAACGCCGCCAAGCCCCCCATCCCCTTCGACCCCTACGCATGACGCCCGCGGTGCCGGCGTACCGCGTCGCGGTTGGCGCAGCGCTGGGTGCAGTAGCGCCGGCGTCCGGTGCGGGAGGTGTCGGCGAAGACCGTGGCGCACTCGCTCACGGCGCACCGCCGCAGCCGGTGCATGCCCCGCCCGGCCAGGTGCAGCGCCGTCCCGACGGAGATCACCGAGAACAGCAGGGAGCCGAGCGGCTGCCGGTCGGGGCGGTAGTGCAGGTGCCAGCCGTCGCCCGCGTGGTCGGTCAGCCGCGGATGGGCGGTCGCCGCCTCCAGCATCCGGTTGACCAGCTCGGCGCGCTCCGGCTCGTCTTCGGCGTCGACCACCTTCTCCCACGCATCCAGCGCTGCCCCGACCCGGTCCAGATCCTGCCGCGTGGCCGGTCCCTCCAGGGCCAGGCCGGCTGCGCGGCAGCGCTCCGCGAGTTCCTCGGGGCTCGCCGGACGCCGGTTGGCCAGGTCCGCAGCGAGGTTGACGGCGTCCTCGCCGTAAGGGTTGAGGTGCACCAGACCATTACACCAGTGTGGAGGGCATGAGAGACCACACCGGAGTACGGCAGGCGACGGACGGCGATATCGCGGAACTCGTCCGTCTGCGGGCGCTGTTGTTCGAGGACCTCGGCGGAGCATTCTTCAACCCCGCTTCAGAGGACGGCGATTGGCGCGAGACGCTGGCCGTGGTGCTGAAGGAACAGCTGACGGCGGACTCCGTGCAGATCCTCGTCGTGGACGGCGACGACGGCCTCGCCGCATGCGCCATCGGCACCGTCGAGCAGCGGCTGCCCGGCCCGCACCTGCGCAACGGCCGGATCGGGCACGTGATCGGGGTGGTCACCGATCCGGCCCACCGGCGGCGCGGCCACAGCCGGGCGATCATGCGGGCCCTGCTCGACTGGTTCCGCGAACGTCAGGCCGCCCGCGTGGACCTGTACGCCTCCACCGACGGCGAACCGCTCTACCGCGCGCTCGGCTTCGACGACCACCCGGACCCCGCCCTGTGCCGGCGCCCGTGACGGCGGCATCACGGGCAGCGCCGGCAGCGGCCGCGGGCTCGCCCGGGGCGGGCGGGTGTCGACGTGCCGGAGGGCGGGGAGGGAACATGGTCGGGTGCGAAACCTTCCAGGGCGTGACCAGGGTGCCGAGGGTGGCCAGGGGGCCGAGCGGGCCGCGGGGCCCGAGGGGGCCGACCAGCGGCTGCTGGGGGAGGCGCTGCTCGACGCCTGCAGCGACGCGGGGGCGTCGATCATCATGCTCTACCTGCCCGACGCCGCCCGGCGCGTCCTGCACCTGGCGATGGCCGCCGGGGTGTCCCGCGAGTTCGCGCTGCCCTGGTCCCGCGTCGGGCTGGACGATCCCATCCCGGTGGCCGACGCCGTCCGGGACAGCCGGCTCGTCTGGCTCGGCGGCCAGGAGGAGACGGCCCGCCGCTACCCGCGCCTCGGCCTGGTCCTGCCGTACGATTTCGCCCTCGGCGCCGCCCCGATCCCCGCCCGGGCCGCCGACCGGGAGAGGCCCCCGGGCGCCGGTCTCGTACTCCTGTGGCCCGGCTCCCACGGGCCCCGCCTGAGCGACGTGGAACGCCGGTCCGTGGAGTCGTCCTGCCACCGTCTCGCGCACATCCTGGGGCAGGCCGCCGACGGCGGCCGCCCGATCCGCCCGCCGGCACACCCGGTCATACTGCGACCGCTTCCGCCGCCCACACCCGGGCCGGTCGAGGCGGCCGCCGCCCTGGCCTTCGTCCGCAGGCTGCCCGGCGGCAACTGCGCACTCGACCTGAACGGCACGATCACCTTCATCACCCCCGAGGCCGCCGAGCTGCTCGGCGCACCCGTCTCCGAGCTGCGCGGAGCCCTGCCCTGGGAGGCCCTTCCCTGGATGGACAACCCCACCATCGAGGACCACTACCGGGCCACCGTGATCAGCCGGATGCCCCGCAGCTTCACCGCCGCGCCCCCGATCGGCCGGTACCTGCGGTTCGACCTCTACCCCGACGACACCGGGATCAGCGTCCGCATCAGGCCGGTCGCCGACCAGCCCGCCCCGCCGCCCGCCGCCGCGACCGCCGCCTCGGCGGAGCCGTCCCCCAGCCGGGCCACCGCCCTTTACCAGCTCATGCACCTGGCGGCCAGCCTCACCGAGGCCGCCCACGCCCAGGACGTGGTCGACCAGGCCGCCGACCAGCTCGTCCCCGCGCTCGGAGCCCAGGCCATGGCCCTCCTGGTGGCGGAGGAACAGCGCCTGCGCATGGTCGGGCACCGCGGCTACCCGGCCGAGCTCATGGCCCGCTACGACGGCATGCCCCTCAGCCTCGACACCGCCACCACCCACGGCCTGCGTACGGGCAACGCGCTGTTCTTCGGCGACGAGAACGAGCTCCTGGCCGCCTTCCCGGCGATCGTGGTCGCGGACGGCATGGCCGCCTGGGCCTTCCTGCCGCTGATCGCGTCCAAGCGCCCCATCGGCACCCTCGTCCTCGCCTACGCACGCCCCCGCACCTTCGCCCCCGGCGAACGGGCCGTCCTCACCTCCATCGCCGGACTCATCGCCCAGGCCCTGGACCGCGCCCGCATCTACGACTCCACCCACCAGCTCGCCCACAGCCTGCAGACGGGCCTGCTGCCCCACGCCCTGCCCCGCATCCCGGACCTCGAAGTGGCCGCCCGCTACCTGCCCGCGGCGCACGGCCTCGACATCGGCGGTGACTTCTACGACCTCATCCGCATCGACGACACCACGGTCGCGGCCGCCATCGGCGACGTCCAGGGCCACAACGTGAACGCCGCCGCCCTCATGGGCCAGGTCCGCGCGGCCGTCCACGCCACCGCCGGCGCACCGCCCGAAGAGGTCCTCGCCCGCACCAACCGGCTCCTGACCGACCTCGAACCGGGGCTGTTCACCAGCTGTCTGTACGCCCACATCGACCTGGCGGCCCAGACCGCCCACCTGGCCACCGCCGGCCACCCGCCGCCCCTGCTGCGCCACGCCGGCGGCCCGACGCAGATGCTCCACCTGCCGCCGGGCCTGCTCCTGGGCATCGACCCCGACGCCTCGTACACGGCCGTCGAGATCCCCTTCACCCCCGCCACCCTCCTCGCCCTCTACACCGACGGCCTGGTCGAGGTCCCCGGCGAAGACCTCGAGGAAGCCATCGCCGCGGTCGCCTCGCGCATCACCGGAACCCCCGAGGACCACCCCCTGGACGATCTGGCGGACGACCTCATCGACCACGCCCGCAGCGGCGCCCCGCGCACCGACGACACCGCCCTCCTCCTCCTGCGCTCCCAGGCGTCCTCGCGGACTCAGCTGTAGACCACCGGGCAGCCGTGCGCCAGGCAGTGGCGCGCCGCATGCAGGTGGAGGGCCGTGTGGAACGTCCTGTCCGCGCCCGGGACTTCGCGCGCGGAGGCGTCGAGGAACCACGAAGTCAGGGCGAGGGGGCCGGAGGGGGCGAGGACCTCGGGCGGAAGCGGCACGGACGCCGCCAGGCGCTGCGCCATGAGCAGCACCTGCGGAGCGCCGGCGATGGCGACGGGGTCGTCGGGCTCCTCCTGCGTCGTCACCGTGATCTCCGGGTCGAGGGAGAGCGGCACCAGCACGGACCAGGCGAGCAGGTCGTCCGCTCCGTGTTCCCGGCACAGC
Source organism: Streptomyces sp. NBC_01296 (assembly GCF_035984415.1). Lineage (NCBI taxonomy): Bacteria > Bacillati > Actinomycetota > Actinomycetes > Kitasatosporales > Streptomycetaceae > Streptomyces > Streptomyces sp. NBC_01296. The sequence goes on from NZ_CP130720.1 coordinate 7,831,887, forward strand.
TCGACGAACCCGCCCATCGGGGCGACCAGCTTCTCCTCGAAGCGGGGTGCCGGGCCCGACCCGGGTTCGTACGGCGGCAGCCCGCGCCTGCCCAGTTCCCGGTTCAGCCCGGACGCGATCTCGGCCCGGCCGCCCTCGTCCGCATCGTGCCAGTCCTCCGCGGTGACGCTCACCATGTATATGCCCATGGGCCACAACGTAACGCGGGGCGCGGAACGTGACGGAGCCCGGGAGCATATCCAGCTCCCGGGCTCCAGCTTGCCACCCAATTGCGCACACCGGCGGCGTTTAAGAGCCGCGGATCATTCTGAGACCGACGTGTTCTGCCTTTGAACTACCGCGCCACGAGAGAGGCGCAGAGGGGACTTGAACCCCCATCCGTCGATGATCGTCCGCGCTCGGTCGATCCGGCGTTCGGCGGCGAATGCTGAGACTGGAGCGAGAATCTGAGTTTCACGGGGCCGCCTCTACCGGCTTGGGCCACCCCGGCACGTGTGCCGGGGGAGGGATTCGAACCCCCAACTGACACCCCTTGGTCAGCTTCAACATCAGTTTCAGCTTTGCGCTTTGCGCGCACCCCCCCCGCTCGCACAGGGGGCGATCTTGAGGCTACCGGAACAGGTAGCCGAACACTGCATCCCCGACGCGCTGGTCGGTGACCTCGGTGCCGTTGGCCTCCTCGCGGGCGAACTTGACGGCTTGCTGGAGCCTTTCGACCCGGTCGAGGAGCTCGTTGACCCGGCGGGCCGGCAGCGCGCCGGAGAACTTCACCGTCGTCCAGTAACCGACCGGGATGTCCTCGTAGTACACCTCGACCTGGGCCGGGTGCTTCTCCGTCGCCTCGGCCTTCACGTGGTTGCGCGGCACCTTCTTGGTGCGGATCGTGCGGACCGGGTCGGTCTTCCACGCATCCGTCGAGGGGTCGAGGTTCCACGCCTCCGACGCGTCCAGGACGGGGAGCTTGCGTACGAACGTGTGCAGGTCGGTGAGCTGCTTCTCGAGGAACAGCAGGTACGGGACGGGTACTTGGGGCAGCAGGACCGTTCCGTCGACGACGACGTCCGCAGCCGCCGTGCGGTTCGCCCAGTCCTTCGTCGCCGTCACGTCGAACAGCCGCGTCAGCGTTCCCGCCGTCGCGCGCAGCACGTCCTCCGCCTTGACCTGCACCCGCGTGGACTCGGGCGGCAGTTGCTCGCCCTCCTCGTCCTTGGGCTGGTACGTCCGCGAGATACCGGCGAGCAACGCCGGCTTCTGGACGTCCTGGTGGGCTTGGGTCAGCTCCTGGAGAGACTTGGACTTGACGCCCTTCTCCACTGCGATGATCTGATTCAACTTCGGCACACGAGGAAGCTAACAGCACAACAGTCCACCGCACACCCGAGTTTTCGTGCGGGCCTCCCCGCGAACGCGCGCGGCCCGTTCCGCCGCCCGTGGTGGGCGGCGGAACGGGCCGTGAGTACGCGCAGCGTGCGACTTGCGTGCGATGGGATCAGACCGCCGGGGCCGGGTACGTCGGGTACTCGACGCCCGAGACGTGCTGGACGACGCGGATGACCTGGCACGAGTAGCCGAACTCGTTGTCGTACCAGAGGTAGAGGATGGCGTTGTCGCCGTCCACCTTGGTGGCGCCCGCGTCGACGATCGAGGAGTGGCGCGAACCGACGAAGTCCATGGAGACGGCGTCGGGAGCCGTGGTGAAGTCGATCTGGCGCTTGAGCGGCGAGTGCAGCGAGACGTCGCGGAGGTAGTCGAGGACCTCTTCGCGGGTGGTCTCACGGCCCAGGCGCAGGCTCAGGATGGCGATCGAGACGTCCGGGACGGGGACGCGGATCGAGCTGCCGGTGATCGGCGCCTTGAGGTCGGGCAGCGCCTTCGCGACGGCGGAGGCGGCGCCGGTCTCGGTGATGACCATGTTGAGCGGCGCGGAGCGGCCGCGACGGTCGGCCTTGTGGTAGTTGTCCAGCAGGTTCTGGTCGTTCGTGAACGAGTGGACGGTCTCCACGTGACCGCGCAGGACACCGTACTCGTCGTCCATGGCCTTGAGCGGCGGGACGATCGCGTTGGTGGTGCAGGAGGCGCAGGACAGGATCTGCTCGTCCGGCTTGATGGTGTCGTGGTTGACGCCGTGGACGATGTTCGGGACGTCGCCCTTGCCCGGAGCCGTCAGGACGACCTTGTCGATGCCGGGGCGCAGGTGCTTGGACAGACCCTCGCGGTCACGCCACTTGCCCGTGTTGTCGATGAGGATGGCGTCCTTGATGCCGTGCTCGGTGTAGTCCACCTCGGACGGGTCGTTCGCGTAGATCACCTTGATGGCGTTGCCGTTGGCGATGATCGTGCTGTTCGCCTCGTCGACGGTGATCGTGCCCTGGAACTGGCCGTGGATCGAGTCGCGGCGCAGCAGCGAGGCGCGCTTGACCAGGTCGGCCTCGCCGCCCCCGCGGACGACGACGGCGCGCAGGCGCAGCCCGTTGCCGGAGCCGGCCTTCTCGATGAGCAGGCGGGCGACGAGGCGGCCGATGCGGCCGAAGCCGTACAGGACGACGTCGCGGCCGTCGCCGCGCTCGATCTTGTTCGCACCGGTGGCACCGGCGACGGCCTCGGCGGTGAAGCGCTCCACGGTCAGGCCGCGGTCGTCGGCCTTGTAGTTGGCGGCGAGCATGCCGATGTCGATCTGGGACGGGCCCAGATCCAGCGTGGTGAGCGCCTGCAGGAACGGCAGGGTCTCCGTGACGGAGAGCTCCTCGCCGGCTATCTGACGGGCGAATCGGTGGGTCTTCAGGATGCTGACCACCGACTTGTTCACCAAGGAGCGGCTGTGCAGCAGGATCGTCACGTCCTGCTCGCGGTGCAGCTTCCCGATGATCGGGATCATCGACTCCGCGATCTCCTCGCGGTTCTTCCAGTTGGTGAACGAGTCGTCATTGACAGTCACAGGTTTATCTTTCGAGCTAGGCGGCGCTCACATGCTAACCCGACGCCACTTTGGGCACTCAAGGGGTACCGTCGGAGCAACCATTTGCGGTGATCTGTCGGATTTGCCCTTGGGTAATCCTCCGAGTGGCCCGCGCGCTCACGAAAGAGGGCGGAGAGGGAAGGCGGGGGAGGGGTGAGGGGGCGACATCCCGTCGCGGAGGCCGGTGGGCCGTCCGGGGGGGGGGCAGAGGTGAAGACGTATCCATCATGACAGGTCAGAGGCCGTTTTCGTAGGATCAAGGGCACAGTCGATTGCCCTTGTTTGGGCCCCTGTGCGGCTTTGAGAATCACCGTCATGAATCACTCGGCGAACATCAATCACGACGCAGTCCTCCGAGCCCGGGTCGCCCTCCTCGGATCGGCGAAGCCGCCCGTCCGCGAGCGGGTCGCGGCCTACCGCGTCCTGGTCCAGGTCAGCCCCCTGGCCTACCTGCCCCTGCTGTCCGCCGCACTGTGGAAGTACAGCCGCTACGAGTTCGCTCACCAGCCGGAGACCGCGCTGGCCCTGCGCGCCGAGTCCGTCGCCGCCGCGCGGCGCATGTGCGCGCTGGAACCCGGCTGGGGTGATCTCCTCGTCACCGCACTGACCAACCACCGGGAGCTGTTGATCCTCATGGACCGGCAGGAAGAGGTGCGCGCGGTGGAGGAAGAGCTCACGCGCCTGGCGTCCGACGAGCGGTAGCCGGCCGCCGCGGTGCCCGACCGGCCGCACGGCCGGTCGGGCACCGCGCACCGGGAGTGGCCCGGACGGCCCGTACGCCGTCAGCCGGCGATCGGGTACATGGTTCCCCGGCGCCCCTCCGGCGAGGTCAGCCACTCCAGCTTCTCCGCCGTGTCGGTGGCCGGCAGCGGGGTGTGCAGCACGATCGAGAGGTCGGGCCGGGCCGGTACGCGCAGCTGCGTCGACTCGACGAACAGCGTCCCCACGACCGGGTGCTCGATCTCCTTGCGGATCTGGCCGCCGGGCCGGATGTCCCGCTGGTCCCACAGCGCGGTGAACTCGGGGCTGAGCTCCCGCGCCTCCTCGATGACCGCGCGGAACCCCTCGTCCTCGGGCCACTCCGAGCTCGCGGCCCGGTACTGGGCGACCACGGTGCAGGCGATGTCCGCCCAGTGGGGGGAACGGGCCTTGTAGATGGGGTCGGTGAAGAACGCGATCAGACAGTTCTGCACGATCTCCGGGCGCATGCCGAGCACGAGCGCGGCCGCGTCGTTGTACAGCACGGTGTTCCAGTACACGTCCATGATGTGCGCGGGGAACGGCATCCAGGCGTCGATCAGCCGCTTCAGCCCCTGGCACATGTCCCGGTCGGCGGGCGCCACTTCGAGCGCGGGCGGGTTGAGCCCCGCCAGTACGTACAGGTGCCGGCGCTCGGCGCTGGACATCTTGAGGACCCGCCCCACCGAGTCGAGGACCTGCGGCGACACCGTGATGTCGCGGCCCTGCTCCAGCCACTGGTACCAGGACACCCCGACCCCCGCGAGCACGGCGACCTCCTCCCGGCGCAGCCCCGGGGTGCGGCGGCGGGCCCCGCCGTCGGGCAGGCCCGCCTCGACGGGGGTGACCCGCGCCCGTCTGCTCATCAGGAACTCGCGCAGCTCGGAACGGCGGTGCTTGTCGATCGGTGTAGCCACTCACTCCCCCTGTCGGCTGCCTGGTGGTGCCACCAACAGGATAAGTTCCCACTCTCCACGGGCATTCCCGGGCCGCGAGGGTAGTGGCCATGGCGATCGACACGCATACGACGACGGCACCCACGACAACCACCACCGGCCCCGGGGCAGCGGCCCCCGCCCCCGGGCACGAACGGCTCACGGGCCGGGCCAAGCTGGTCCTCTTCGTGCTCTGCGCCGCCCAGTTCATGGTGGCGCTCGACTTCTCCGTACTGAACGTGGCCCTGCCGGTGCTCGGCAAGGACCTGGGCCTGAGCCGGTCGGCCCTGCAATGGGCGGTCACCGCCTTCGCCCTGCCCTCCGGCGGCTTCCTCCTCCTCTTCGGCCGGATCGCCGACCTCTACGGACGCAAGAAGCTGTTCCTGATCGGCCTCGCCCTCTTCGGTACGGCCTCGCTGCTGGCCACCCTGGCCTGGGACCCGGCGTCGTTCCTGGCCGGGCGCGCCCTGCAGGGCCTCGGCGCGGCGGTCATCGTGCCGACCGGCATGTCCCTGCTGACCACCACGTTCCCCGAGGGCCCGCTGCGCGACAAGGCGATCGGGATCTCCGGCACCCTGCTCTCCCTCGGCTTCACCATCGGCATGGTCCTCGGCGGCGTCATGACCGACACCCTCGGCTGGCGCTCCACGATGGGGCTGCTCTCCGTCACCGCCGTGATCGTGCTCGCCCTCGCCCCCGGGCTGCTGCCGGAGTCGCGGACCCCCGACCGCCCGCGCCTGGACGTACCGGGCGCCGTCACCGTCACCGGCGGTCTGCTCGCGCTGATCTACTCCCTGTCCTCGGCGGCCCAGCGCGGCTTCGGCGGTGTGGACGTGTGGGGCACGCTGCTCGCCGGCCTGGCCCTGCTCGTCGCCTTCGCCGTGGTGGAGTCGAAGACCGCGGCCCCGCTGGTCTCGCTGCCGATGCTGAAGCGCCGCACGATCGCCTGGGGGAACGTCGGCGGTCTGGTGACCTTCTCGATGATGTCGACGGTCATCTTCGTCCTGACCCTGTACCTGCAGGAGACGCTGGGGCTGTCCTCCTTCCAGACCGGTCTGGTCTTCGGCGTCCAGGGCGTCGCCTCCGCCTTCGCCGGCTCGTTCGCACCGAAGGTCATCGGCCGGTTCGGCGCCCGCCGCACCCTGACCGGCTCGCTGCTCGGCCAGGGGCTCCTGACCGCGGCCCTGCTCGCCGTCGGCGCCGAGTCGGGCGCGCTGGTGGCGACCGTCGCCGTCTCGGTGGCCAGCATGTTCCACCTCGGCGCGATCATCTCGTACGGGCTGACCGTGACGAGCGGCGTGCCCGACGAGGAGCAGGGCCTGGCGACCGGCCTGGTCACCACGACGCAGCAGGTCGGCATCACCATCGGGATCCCGCTGCTCGGTGTCCTGGCCACCACGCAGGCCTCGCTCTTCGACGGGGTGCGCACGGTCCTGGCGATCGACGCGGCGATCGTGCTCGCGGCGGCGGTCCTGGTGGGCCTCGGCCTGGGCGGCCGTACGAAGAAGGCGTGATCGGTGGCCGGCGCCCTCCTGCGCGGCGGTCCCGCCGGTCCGGCCGGTGGCGCCGGATGATCGGGCCGGACGGCCGGCCCGGACACGGGGGCGGGCACGCACACGAGGAAACGGGAGAGCCGATGCGACAGCGGGTTCCGCTCCTGACCGCCGCCCTGGTCGCCACGGCACTGGCCGTGGCGCCCGGCTGCGGCAGCCCGTCGGTCCTTCGCGGCGCCCCCGCCGCCTCCCCTTCGGGGCCGGGCCAGGCCGCTCGGGAGTTCTCCGGCCCGGTCGACGTGGGCGGCGGCCGAACGCTCCATCTGAGCTGCAAGGGGGCCGGCAGCCCCACGGTCGTCCTGGAGTCCGGGCTGCACGATGCCTCCGACACGTGGAACGTCACCGAGACCCGGCCGCCCGTCCCGAAGTCACCCGCCGTGTTCCCGGGCGTGGCCGCCTTCGCCCGGGTGTGTGAGTACGACCGGCCCGGGACCATCCGCCACACGAACCCTCCGGCACTCACGACCCGGAGCACGCCGGTGACCGGGACCCGCTCCCTCGCCGCGATGGCCTCGGATCTCGACAGGGTGCTGACGGCGGCTCACGTGCCCGGTCCCTACCTGCTCGTCGGCCACTCCTTCGGCGCAATGATCACCCGGCTGTATGCCCAGCAGCATCCGGAGAAGACCGCCGGCCTCGTCTTCGTCGACGCGTTCGGCACGAACATGCAGCCGTTCTTCGCCGCGCGGTGGCCCGCGTACCTGAAGCTGCTCAACAACCCCGGTACGCCCTTCGACGCGGATCCGCGGTTCGAGAAGGTCGACATCGAGGGTGCGGTCGGCGCGGTGAAGGCGGCGAAACCCCTGCCGAAGGTCCCGATGGCCGTGCTCAGCAAGACGGAGCCGTTCGCGACCCCCGCCGGGAGCCCGCAGGCCGTCCTGGCACCGCTCGAGCGCGCCTGGCCCGAGGTCCAGCAGGCCCTGGTGGAGCTGGGGAACCAGACCCCGCACCTCCTGGCCACCGGAAGCGACCACTACGTACAGGTGCACGACCCCGATCTGACGATCGGTGCCATCCGCCTCGTCGCGGGCCGAGCCCGCGCCGGACGGTGACGGTCCGGCCGCCGGTCATGGCCTGGCCTCAGGCCCGCTTCCACCGGGGCGGGTTCCCGGGGGATACGGGCTCCGGTGCGGGTTCCGGACCGCGCAGGTGCAGGTCGCGGACCGTGGCCGCGGTCTCGCGTTCGAAGTGCTCCCAGGAGACCAGCCGGCGCCAGGCCGGATCCGGCCGCCCCGGCACGGTGGCTCCGCGCGCCGCCCACTCCCGGGCGAGCTGCTCGAACAGCGGGGCCGCCGTGGCCGCGTGGGCCGGCTGCCGGGCAGTGGGGACGTACGGGGGGCGGCCGCCGTCATCAGGAGCCGCCCGGTGTCGCGCCGTGGTGGCGAGCGTGGAGCGCGTCGTCGTCATGCCTGGGCAAACGATTCGCTGGGCGGCGGGGACACGGACGGCCGCATGCCGAGGTCAGACTTTCCGCCGGGCCGGACGGCCCCGATTCCGAACGACCGGCCGACCCGCCGGGGCCCTCCACTGATTGTGTCAATTCCCTTGCCCTGAGCGGGAGTTCGGATAAATGGGCCGTCGTTCATTATGGCCGGACCGCGCCTTCGGCAATGCCGGTGCTTTCCTTCGAAAAGAACCCCGAGTTTCCGGACATTGTGATGGCCGGGCCCGGGAGATGTCTGCGCTGGTGGGAGACGCCGCGTTCGGCTCCCCGTTTCCCGGCGCCGGCGCGGTTTCGGCCCCGCAGGCCAGAAGTCTGCCGTTCCTGGCCGAGGGGGGACTCGATCGATTTGGTGGTGCGTTCCTCTTGTCTCATCATGTGAACAGACATCAGGTTGCGGCCGCGCTCGCCAACTCTGCCCAACGTAGGCATTGTTGACTGATCAACGGGTGAGAGTGGTGTGAGTTCCACCACGTCGCCCCGACGCGCCACCCGTCTCCCGCCTATTTCAACTTTCATCTTTCGAGGTAAAGGCAGCATGCCCGTCCAGCAGTTTTCAGACCTCGTGCGTTTCGCCCGTGACTCTTCTCCTTTCTATGCCGACCTCTACGCGGACCTGCCGCCGCACGTGAGCCGGATCACCGATGTTCCCGTCGTGGACCAGGACAGGTTCTGGGCCGCCAATACCCTGCACGACAACCGCGTCCTGACCGCCCCCCTCGGGGAAGGCGTCGTGTTCAAGACGGGCGGCACCACGGGGACGCCGCGGTTCTCCTGCTACACCCGCGAGGAATGGCAGGAGTTCGTCAGCGCCTTCGGCGCCGGGATGGTCGACGCAGGCCTGCGGCCCGGGCACCGGGTCGCCGACCTCTTCTACGCCGGTGAGCTCTACGCCAGCTTCCTGTTCATCCTGGACTCGCTCGCGCACGCCCCCGTCGCCAACGTCCGGCTGCCCATAGGCGGCGGCGCACCGCTCGAGTCGACGCTCGCCACGATCGAGGACTTCGCCGCCGACGTCCTCGCCGGCACGCCGACCACGCTGTGCCGCCTCGCCGATCACCTGATCTCCGCCGGCCGCCAACTGCCCGGAGTGGAGTTCCTGTTCTTCGGCGGTGAAGCCCTCTTCGCCGACCAGCGCCGCCTCCTCTCGGCCGCTTTCCCGGGCGCGACGCCCCGTTCGCTCGGCTACGCCAGCGTCGACGGCGGCCTCCTCGGCCGGCCGGTGGCCGACGCGGGCGAAGACACCCGCACGCACCGCCCGTTCGCCCCGCACACCCTCGTCGAGATCCTCGACGAGACGACCGGCGAACCGATCCGCGAGCCGGGCCGGCCCGGACGGGTCGTCGTCACGCAGCTCTACCGCCGCCTCATGCCCGTCATCCGCTACCCCGCCGGCGACCGCGCGGAATGGACCGACGCCGAGGGCGGGGCCTTCCGCATCCTCGGCCGCGCCGAGGAGGGCGTACGCGTCGGCCCCGTCTCGCTCTACTGGCAGGACATCACGAACGCCGTCGCCGAGGCCGACACCGACTGCCGTGTCACCGGTATGCAGCTCGTCGTACGCCGTTGGGAGGGTCGCGACGGCCTCGTCCTGCGCCTGGCCACCGCCCCCGGCCAGGACCCGGCCGGCCTGGAGGTCCTCGCCAAGGAGGTCGTCACCGGGCTGAACACCGCCCGGCCGCTCTACCCCGACAGCGTCGCCGCCGGATTCGTGCACCCGCTCCGCGTCGAATGGGCCCGCCACCGCGACCTGGTGGTCAACTCCCGCACCGGCAAGCTCGTCCGCGTCCTCGACGAGAGGCCGACCGCATGACCACCCCGGCATCCGAGACCGCCGGCCGGCGGCTTCCCCTCGTCCTGCGCAACCGCGCCTTCGGGACCGTTTGGCTGGGCCAGGTGCTCACCCAGGCCGGCATCCGCATGTTCCAGGTGGGCATCTCCTGGTGGCTCATCGGCTACGCCGCCTCCGGCGACGGCGGGTTCGCGGCCGGGCTGTTCATGGCCGTCAGCACGCTGCCCGCCGTGGTCCTCGCCCCGCTCGTCGCCCGCGCCATCGCCCGCTTCGCCCACCGCTCGCTGCTGCGCACCGCGGCCGGCGGCGCCGGAGCGGCCGCTGCCGCGCTGGCCGTCTGGGCCTGCGCGAGCGACCTCCCGGTCGCCGCGGCCTACGCGGCGGCCCTCGCCCTGGCGACTTGCCAGGCCTTCTTCGACCCGTGCCTGACCACCTCCGTGCCCGAGCTCGTGGACGACGCGGACATCGAGGCGGCGACCGGCTTCGAGCTGTCCACCCAGTCGCTGGCGAGCCTCGGCGGAGCCCTCCTCGGCGCCCTCGTCGTCGACGCGGCCGGGGTGGCCGGCCTGGCCGTGGGCTGCGCCGCCGCCTACGCCACGGCCGCCCTGCTCATCGCGACCGTACGGTTCCGCACCGCCGCGCTCCCCGCCGACGACGCCGCCGATGCCGCAGGACAGGAGGCGCCGCGCCGGAACCTGCGTCAGCTGCTCGGCGCCATGCCGTACGTGCGCGGCATCCTGCTCTGCTTCACCGCGGCCAACCTCTTCACCACGGCCGTCTTCGTCGTCATGCCGCTGTACACCGCCTCCGTACTGCACGGCGACGGCGGCACCGTCGCCCTCCTGGAAGCGTCGCTCGGCGCGGGCACGCTCATCGGCTCCTTCACCGGCGCACGGGTACCCGGCCAGCCCGCCGTGGTCGGCACCGCGTGCCTCGGCGCGATGGCCGCCGCCCTCGCCGTCCCCGGCCTGATCGCCGCACGCCCCGTCATCGCGGGCGCCCTGCTGGTGACCGGCTGGTGCGTCGGGGTGATCGGGGTCCGCTTCGTGGCCCTGTTCCAGCGGCTGGTTCCGGCCGCCGACAAGCCCGCGTTCTTCGCCGTCATGCAGGCCGTCCTCGGCGCGACCTTCCCGGTCGCCTCGCTGCTGTTCGGGTTCCTCGGCGACCACCTCTCCGCCCAGACGCTGTGCCTGATCCAGGCGGCCGGACTCGTGCCCGCCGCCCTGGCCCTGGCCCTGTTGCCCGGGCACGCGGTGGGCGCCGCGGCCCCCGCCGCGCCCGTGCCCGCGCCGACCCCCGCAGGAGGCGCGCGATGACCGCCGTGATCGAGCAGGCCACCCCGGCCGACATAGCCGATCTCCGCCAGCTCTACTACGCCGTCTACGGACCGCACTACCCCACCGCCCTCGGCACCGACCCCGCCGAGATGTCCCGGCTCATCCGGGACCCGCACACCCTCTGGCTCGTCGCCCGCTGCCCCCGTACCGGCGCCCTCGCCGGATCGGCCGCGGTCCACAGCGAATCCGGCAGCCGCGTCGGCCGCCTCGAAGGGCTCGCCGTCCACCCCGACCAGCGCGGATCCGGGCTCGCCGGGCAGCTGACCGAGGCCGTGTGCGCCGGCACGCTCGATGCCGGGACGCTCGACTCGGTGTACGCCACCGTCCGTACGGTCAGCGCCGGACCCCAACGCGTGGTGGCCCGCAACGGCTTCCGCCCCCTGGGCATCCTGCCCAACGCCGTGGAACTCAGCAGCCGCGAGAGCCTCGCACTCTACGCGCGTCACTCGCCCGGAGTGCTGGACCGCCGGGTACCCGTCGCCGAGGTGCCCGCCTCCCTCGTGCCGCTCCTGCGCACCGCCGGGGCGAGCCTCGGCATCAGCTACGCGGACGCCCGGCCCACGGCGCCCCGGCCCGCGCCCGCCGGGCCGCCCGCGCGGCCGCTGGAGATGATCGAGGCGCCGGCCTTCGTCCGCCGCCGCTTCCACCGGCACTTCCCCGACACCGGCCGCTGGTTCTACCCGCTGCACACCCCCAACATCCTCCTCACCCCCGACGACGGCGGTTTCGAGGTGTACGCCTACCTCAACCGCACCGGCGGCTACTGCGCCCTGGTCGCCGCCCACCCGGACCCGGCGGCCGCCGCCGGCTGGCTGGAGCCGGTCACCCGGACCCTCACCCGCGCCGGCGCCGGCTACGTGGAGGCGCTCGTACCCCTGGAACACCACGCCGCGCTCTCGGCCTTCGCCGCCCAGGGCTTCATCGCCGGGGCCCTGTACCCGGCCATGCGCCGGGACGGCGACGGCTTCCACGACTACGTGGTGATGTCCCGCACCACCGAGCACATCGACTTCCGCGGCGTGGTCGTCGACCCGCCCCTCCAGCCCTTCCTCGATTCCTATGTGTCGGCCTGGGCGTCGACCCATCTGCCCGTACGTGAGGTTGCTTCATGACCCCTTCCACGGCCCCTTCCACGGCCCCCTCGAAACCCCATCTCGCCCCCGTCGACGTCCCCGACGCCGCCGCCCTCGGCCGGGTCCGGCAGCTCTGCGACCTGACCGAGCCGTACACCTCCGGTCCCGCCGAGGAAGAGCTGTTCGCCGCCGCCATGGCGCAGACCAACGCCTGGCACCGCGACCGGTCCCCGTTCTTCCGCAGCCTGTACGACGGGGAGCGCCCGGACACCCCGTACGAGGCACCCCTGGTGCACGCGAACTTCTTCAAGCGGCACGAGGTCCTGTCCATACCCGAGGACGAGGTCCACCTCCACCTGACCTCCTCCGGGACCACCGGACAGAAGTCGCAGATGTTCTTCGACGAGTGGACCATCCGCTCCGCGCAGCGCATGGTCGCCCGCATCTTCGACCACAACGGCTGGATCACCCCCGACCAGCCGGTCAACTACCTGCTCTACAGCTACGAGCCCGCCCGCGACCTCAACCTGGGCACCTCGTTCACCGACAACTACCTGTGCGACTTCGCCCCGGCCCGGCAGGTCGAGTACGCGCTGCGCGCCACCGGCAACGGCCACGAGTTCGACCCCTTCGGCTGCGTCGCCGCGCTGCGCCGCTTCGCCGAGGACGACGTGCCCGTCCGCATCCTCGGCTTCCCCGCCTTCCTCTGGTTCACGCTGGAGCGGATGCGCGCCATGGGCCTGGAGCCGCTGACGCTCCCGGAAGGGTCCCTGATCATCCTCGGCGGCGGCTGGAAGGGCCACACCGACAAGCAGATCGGCAAGCACGAGCTGTACGCCCGCGTCACCGAGCAGCTGGGCGTCCCCTCCGAGCGGATCCGCGACACCTTCGGGTCCGTCGAGCACTGCATCCCGTACATCGAGTGCGCGCAGCACAACCTGCACGCACCCGTCTGGTCCCGCGTCTTCATCCGCTCCACCCGCACCCTCGAACCCCTCCCGTACGGGGAGCGCGGCTACCTGCACCTGGTGTCCCCGTACATCACCTCCGTACCGGCACAGAGCGTCGTCATGGGCGACCTCGCCTCGCTCCACCCGGGCGAGGAGTGCGGCTGCGAGCTGACCACCCCGTGGTTCACGATCCACGGCCGGGCCGGCGTCAGCCGCAACCGCAGCTGTGCCGTCGCCGCCGCCGAACTGATGAAGGGAATGTCATGACCGACACCATCAACCACCACTACTGGCAGGGCACCTTCATCGGGGACGAGGAGGCCGCCCGCCGCCTGGCCACCCTGCCCACCGCCGTCGAGGCCGTACTCGGCACACCGCTGGACACCGAGACCGTCCTCGCCGCCTGCGACGCCCTCTCCCGCGCCCTGCGCGACCCCGGCCACCGCGTACGGGAGCGGCTGGCCCCGCACCTGCCCGCGGACGGCGAGACGGACCGGGAGGAACTCCTGGCCGAACTCGCCGACTTCCTCGACCGCAGCTCCCTCACCCGCAAGCTCCGGCGGGAGCTGGGCAGCGCCGCCCCGCAGCGGCTGAACCGCCCCGACGCCAAGGAGACGGTGTACGAGGCCTGGGCACCCGTCGGCCTGGTCGCCCACATAGCCCCCGGCAACGCCGCCACGGTCGCCCCGCTGAGCCTGATCGAAGGGCTGCTGGCCGGGAACGTCAACGTCCTCAAGACCAGCAGCTCCGACACCTTCCTCGCCCAGCACCTCCTCGCCGAACTCGCCGCGCAGGACCCGAGCGGCGCCCTCGCCGAGCGCATCATCGTGCTGCGCTTCCCCTCCTCCCGCCAGGAGTGGCTGCGCCTGATGTGCGCCCCCGCCGACGCCGTCGCCGTGTGGGGCGGCGAGTCCGCCGTCGAAGGCGTCGCCGCCCATGTCCCGGCCGGCTGCCGCCTGGTGGAGTGGGGGCACAAGATCTCCTTCGCCTACCTCACCCAGGACGCCTGGGCGGACGAGGCGGCGCTGACGGCCCTGGCCCGGGACGTCTGCGTCTTCGAGCAGCAGGCCTGCTCCAGCCCCCAGGTCGTCTACCTCGACATCGAGACCGGGAACACCGAGGTACTGCACGCCTTCGCCGAGCGCCTCGCCGCGGCCCTGGACGCCCAGCCGGCGCCCGCCGGGCCCGAGCTCGATCCGGCCGAGTACGCCGAGCTGACCACCACCGAGCACCTCGCCCGGCTCGAGGAGCACCTGGGCCTCACCCGCGTCCTCGCCGCCCCCGACGGCACGTGGCGGGTCATGGCCGACAGCCGACCGGCCCTGACCGCCTCACCGCTGCACCGCAGCGTCTGGGTCAAGCCGCTGCCCCGCAAGAGCCTCATCGCGACGCTGCGTCCCATGCGCCGCTACCTCCAGACGGCGGGCATCGCGGGCAGCCGCACCGACATCGCCGAACTCTCCACCCTGGTCCTGGCCGCCGGGGCCACCCGGGTCACCCCCGTCGGAGCCATGACCGCGGGCTACGCCGGGGAACCGCACGACGGGGTCTACGCCCTCCAGCGCTACAGCCGGCGCGTCGCCGTCCAGGCCGACGAGCGCTTCGCCGCCACCGCCTGTCTCGACGACCTCGCCCGCCCGGCCGTCTTCCCGCCGGCCACCGGGCCGCTGCTGGACAAGGCCGCCGTACAGGACCTCAACCGCGGGGTCGACCGGAGCGACGCCGAGCTGTACTTCCGCAGCGGGGGCAGCACGGGTGCGCCCGCCCTGTCGCTGTTCACGTACGAGGACTACGACACGCAGATGTACGCCGCCGCCCGCGGCCTGCTCGCCGCCGGCTACGACCCGGCCCGCGACCGTACGGCGAACCTCTTCTACTGCGGCGGCATGTACGGCGGGTTCATCAGCTTCTTCTCCATCCTCGAGCGCCTGGGCGGCGTCCAGATGCCGATGGCCGCGGGCTCCGACCACCGGGCCACCGCGGAGATGATCGCCGCGTACGAGGTGGACACCCTCTTCGGCATGCCGTCCTACCTCTGGCAGCTGCTGCACGAGGAGGCGGACCTGCTGCGCTCGTACGGAGGCCTGCGCAAGATCTACTACGGGGGCGAGCACTTCACCGAGGAGCAGCGCCGGACCCTGACCGAGACGTTCGGCATCGAGGTCATCCACTCCATCACCTACGGCAGCACCGACCTCGGCCCGCTCGGCTATCAGTGCACGCAGAGCAGCGGAAGCGTGCACCACCTCCACGCGGACCTGCACACCCTGGAGATCGTCGACGTCGACGAGGACCGCCCGGTGGCGCCGGGGGAGACCGGCCGGCTCGTGTTCACCACGCGTGCCCGCCGGGGCCAGCACCTCGACCGGTACGTCATCGGCGACCTCGGACGCGCCCTGCCCGGCCGCTGCCCCTGCGGAAGCCACGCCCCGCGCTTCGAACTGCTGGGCCGGCTGGGCGAGGTGATGCGGGTGGCGACGTACTTCCTCAACTACCGCCGTTTCGTGGCCATCGCACAGGAACAGCTGCGCTACGGCGGTGAGCTCCAGGCCGTCCTGACCGCCGGAGCCGTCCGCGAGGGCCTCACCCTGCGGATGGAGAGCGCCCACGCCCCTGACCCGGACCGGGCGCGCGAGGCCTTCCTGGCCGGGTACCCCGAGGTGCAGTCGGCGGTCGCGGAGAAGCTGCTCGACTTCACGGTCGAGGTGGTGGACGGTGCGGCCCTGTCCCGTACGGCGACGAGCGGGAAGCTCCTCGCCGTGGTGGACCGCCGGCGGTAGCAGGGGCACGGCCGTGCGGGGCGTGCGGGGCTTGCGGGGCTTGCCGGGCGTGCGGGGCGGATCTTAGACGGGGGAGGAGGCGTTTTTGGTCAAATCTCCCGTTCTCCTCACGCTGCCGCGCACGCTCAGTAGCGTCGGTCTCACAAGAGGTCCGGCGCGCAGCGGAAGCGGGCGCGGGGCGTGGACGGAGAGAAGAAGGAGCGGGCGCCGATGGCGAATGTGGAAGTCTCGTTGAAGGAGACGATGACCTCGATCGAGGGCACCCTGGGAGTCGCCCTGGTCGATTACACCAGCGGAATGGCACTGGGAACTCTCGGCGGCGGCAAGGATCTCGACCTGGCGGTCGCCGCCGCGGGCAACACGGACGTGATCCGGGCCAAGGTCCGCGCCATGGAGATGCTGGGCCTGCGCGACGAGATCGAGGACCTGCTGATCACCTTGGGGAATCAGTACCACCTGATCCGGCTGCTCAAGGGTCGGGAGACTCACGGCCTGTTCATGTACGTCGTGCTGAACAAGGCCAACTCCAATCTGGCGATGGCCCGGCACCAGCTCAAGCGCATCGAAGCCGCCCTCGAGCTGTAGCCCCTGCCCTCCCGGGCCCACGCATGCCCACGAATTGAAGAACTCTTCAATCCGGCACATCCGAAATTGGTCAAGCAGAGGCACGCGTGGGCCCAACGGGCGGAATGATGGGCGGTGGTGGCGGTCGAACAACGGCGGGAGCGTTCGTGAGCAAGCAGGTACCCCTGTACCAGGCGAAAGCCGAGTTCTTCCGCATGCTCGGACACCCCGTTCGGATCCGCGTTCTGGAGCTGCTGCAGAGCGGTCCGATGCCCGTACGCGAACTCCTCGCCGAAATCGACATCGAGCCGTCCAACCTGTCCCAGCAACTGGCGGTCCTGCGCCGCTCCGGAATCGTCGTCTCCACGCGCGAGGGTGCGACCGTCAACTACGCCCTCGCCGGCGGCGACGTCGCCGAACTCCTGCGCGCGGCGCGCCGCATCCTCACCGAACTCCTCGCAGGGCAGAGCGAGCTCCTCGCCGAACTGCGGCAGGTGGAACCCCGGACCGGCCCTGCGCGGCCGGGTCCCGGCCGCTGAGCGCGTGCGCCGCCGGCAACCTCGAACATCCGGGCGGATTCGCCGACGGTGGACCGCCACCGGTGTCGGCGCGCAACTCCGGCGCCTCGGGATACCGGCCGCCCGCCCGGTCGGTGGCTAGCCTGGGCTGCATGAACTCCTCCGCCGCGCCCGGTCCCGCTTCAGCCCCCGACCGGTACACCGTCGTCCTGCGCCCCGGGCTCACCGAGCCCGGCGGCTCCCCGCGCCGCGGCGTGCTGCGCACCGCGCTGGTCGAGGCCACCGGCGAATTCGGCGCCTCCGGCTATCCGCGGTACGCGGGCGAGGGCGTACAGGCCGACATCGACCCGAGGACCCGGACCGTCGAAGCCGTGACGGTCGACGGCGCGGAACTCCCGTACGGCTGGGTGGCCCAGGTCGCAGACGCCTGAGGCCGTGACCGGGGCATTGTCAGTGCACCCGCCTATGTTCAGCAGTGTCCCGCCGATCGGCGCGGAACTCCCCTTGCTGCATAGGAGATGGGTGCGTTGTCAGACTGGGAGAGGTCGAGCACGGCCCGGGTGGTACCACCCGCGCGGCCGCGCAAGCTCGCCAAGGTCCCGTTCGTCGAGCTGGCCGACGGGCGCTTGCAGGGCGTGGTGTCCAGCGGTTCGGACATAGAGCGCGTCTACGTCTCGTCGGTCGCGGCCGGTACCCATGCGTTCGCCTGCAGCACCAACAACAACCGGCCCTGCGGCGGCGCGCGGGGCTCGTTCTGCAACCACATCAAGGCCCTGATCGCCGAGGCCGTGCTCCAGTACGGCGCCCCGCGCGTGGCCCGCTATCTGCGGGTCGACGCCGCGGACGGCGAGGCGACGGCCCTGGGCATCGCCGCCGCCATGAGCAGCACCCGTCCTGCGCAGGGGGACAACCAGGCCGCCGCACCCGTCTTCAGCCGGTTCCTGCGCCACCTGGCCTACCTGGAACTCGCCCCGACCACGGCGCCGTTGCCGGAGATGCAGTGGTTCCCGCCGACCAGGGCGGTGGCGGTGCCCGCGCGCGGGCTCGGTCCGGGCGCGGGGGAGCCTGCCGGCCCGCTCGCCGAAACCATCGCCGGGCTCGACGAGGCCCTCGCGGCCGTCGACGCCTTCGACGGGGCTCTCGCCGCCGGTCTGCTCCGCCCCCGTCCCGCCGAGGCGGCCGGCCTGACCGAGCTGGCCCAGGCCGTCGCGGGAACGCCGCTGGCCGCCAGGGCCGGCGAAGCGGCCGAGAAGGCAGCGGCCGGAGCCGCCGGCGAAGACCACTTCGTGGCGCTCGCCGCCGCCCGCACCGCACTGCTCGGCTCCGTCCACGACGCACTCACGACCCGCATCGAGGAGGTGACCGGCCGGGCGCGCAGCGAGGAGACCGCCCCGGCGACCGGCGGACAGCATGCGCCGAACCTGCTCGCCGCCGCCCGCTCCTGGCTCTCGGATCTCGCCCGCGCCGGCTGGCAGGGCATCGACCACGACCTGGTCTCCGCGTCGGCGCCCGTCGTCTCCGCGATGCTCCCCGACCCGGAGCTGCGCCGCCTGGCGACGCTCCTCGACGGGTTCGCCGCCGAACTCGCCGCCTCCTGCCCGGGCGTGTCCCTGGACCGCATCCCCGCACGCCGCTGGGCCGACCTGTGGTCGCGCGCCCTGCTGCTGACGCTGCCCGGCGCGGCCGGCGTACCCGCCACCGGCACGGCCACCGGCCGGCTCCTGCCCCTCGGCATCGACCTGCACGAGCACGCGACCGCCGTACAGGCCCAGGTCCATGCGGTGTTCGAGCCCGCGGACGGCTCCGCACCCCGCCTGGTCCGGGCCGGTGTATCGGTGCCGAAGCCCGACACGGTCGTCGAAGCCGGCCTCTGGCAGCTGCTCCGCCCGCACATGTCGCTGCTGGCAGCCGCAGGCGAAGGCCGCTCGATACACCTCGCCGACATGCCGATCACCGCCGAGGGCGACCTGATCTGGAGCGAGGCGTACGCGCGCCCGGGCGAGCCCGCCGACGCCTTCGCCACCGCCCGCGTGGCCCTGCCCACAGCGGCCGCCGTGGCGACGGCGCCGCTGGACCGGCACCCGGCGCGGATCGCCGTCCCCGTCTTCCTGGAGGGCTACGCCACCCGGAAGGACGACGACGGCGCACTGACGTGGACCACCGCCGGCAGCGACCTCGCCGTCGACGCGGACCGGATCCCGACCGCCGGACCCCTCACCCCGGAAGCCGTCGGGGCGTCGAGCGCATGCATCGGCCTGCTCCGCTGGGACGCAGGGACGTTCACCGTCCAGCCCCTCGCCGTCGAAACGACCGTACGGAAGAAGGCCGTCGCGGTGCACGCCGGGGCATGGGCGGGCGGTACGGCCGAGAAGGCCGGAGCGAAGGCCGAGAAGGCCGCCACCGACGCCGCGGCGGTACTGCGCGAGCGAGCGGGAAGGCTGTTGCGGAAGTGACCGGACAGGAACCCGAGGTGCTCCCCGCCCCCGAAGACAACCGCAGGCAGGTCCTGTACTGGCGGCTCCTCGCCCGGCTCTTCGACCAGGAGGAGCAGGCGACGCTCGAGTCGGCGAGCCTGGCCGTGGTCGAGGACATCGGCCTGCCGACCGCCCTGCTGGACCCGCAGGTGGCCGTCGATTCGATCGTGCAGCGCCACCCGGAGCTCGCCGCCGAGTTCGAAGGCCTGATGGCGCCGCCCGAGACCGGGCCCGCTTCACCGGACCCCGGTGGTGACGGACGTGACCGCGCCGCCGAGGTACGGCGCGCGGCCCTCGTGTCGAAGGTGCTGCTCAACGTCTTCGCCTCCCCCTCTGGCACCGTCACCGCCGGCCAGCTGTCGCGCTGGCAGTCCGACGCGGCCTGGCTGGAGCGCTCCTTCGGCTGCAAGCCGGGAGAGCTGCGCGGCGGCCGGGCCGGGGGAGCCGGCGCCGGCCCGACCGGCTCCGGCGGAGCCGGTACGACCCCCGACCTCAGCCGGCTGATCCCGGCGATCGGCCCGGAACTCGGCGCCATCGAGGCCGACCTGGTCAAGCGGATGCGCCTGCGCGAGGTGCTCGCCGACCCCAAGCTCGCCGCGCAGCTGACCCCGAGCATGTCCCTGATCGAGCAGCTGCTGCGCGACAAGAACAACCTGTCCGGCGTGGCCCTGGCCAACGCCAAGGCCCTGATCCGCCGCTTCGTCGACGAGGTCGCCGAGGTGCTGCGCACCCAGGTGGAGAAATCCACGGTCGGCGCCCTGGACCGGTCGGTGCCGCCCAAACGGGTGTTCCGCAACCTGGACCTCGACCGGACGATCTGGAAGAACCTCACCAACTGGAGCCCGGAGGAGGAGCGGCTGTACGTCGACCGCCTCTACTACCGGCACACCGCGCGCAAGACGACGCCGCAGCGGCTGATCGTCGTCGTCGACCAGTCCGGCTCGATGGTGGACTCGATGGTCAACTGCACCATCCTGGCCTCGATCTTCGCCGGGCTCCCGAAGGTGGACGTCCACCTGATCGCGTACGACACCCAGGCGCTCGACCTCACGCCCTGGGTGCACGATCCCTTCGAGACCCTGCTGCGCACCAACCTCGGCGGCGGCACCGACGGCACCGTCGCGATGACGCTGGCCCAGCCGAAGATCGCCGAGCCGCGCAACACCGTCGTGGTGTGGATCTCGGACTTCTACGAATGGCGGGCCGAGCCGCTGTTCGAGAGCATGGCCGCCATCCACCGCTCGGGCGCCAAGTTCATCCCCGTCGGCTCGGTGACCAGCTCCGGCCGCGGCAGCGTCAACCCGTGGTTCCGGGAGCGCTTCAAGGACCTCGGCACGCCGGTGCTCTCCGGCCACATCCGCAAGCTCGTCCATGAACTCAAGACGTTCCTCGCTTAATACCCTTCATACGCCGAGAAAGGCCCCTGACATGTCCGACCTGTTGCGCGCCCCTGCCGAGATCAAGTACGCCGAGGAGCTGGCCTGGCTCGAATCCGTCGACGACGGCCCGAAGCCCTTCTCCTGGCGCCTCTCCCCGAAGATGGTCCGCCTGTTCATCCTGGGATCCGAGCGCTCCGACGGCCTCGACCGGGAGATCTCCCAGAAGTGGTACGGCGACCGCAGCTTCGTCGAGCGTTCCATCGTCACCCTGGCGTCCGACCGCGGCCTGCTGCTGATAGGCGACCCCGGCACGGGCAAGAGCTGGCTGGCCGAGCTGCTGTCCGCCGCGATCTGCCGCAACTCCACGCTGGTGGTGCAGGGTACGGCCGGCACCACCGAGGACCACATCAAGTACTCCTGGAACGTGTCCATGGTGATCGCCAAGGGCCAGTCGAGGGAGTCGATGATCCCTTCGCCGATCATGACGGCCATGGAGTCCGGCGCGATCGGGCGCTTCGAGGAGCTCACCCGCTCCACCAGCGACGTCCAGGACGCGCTGATCTCGATCCTGTCGGAGAAGTACATCTCCGTCCCCGAACTGGACAGCGAGAACATCGTCTTCGCCAAGCCCGGCTTCTCCGTCATCGCCACGGCCAACAGCCGTGACCGCGGCGTCAACGACCTGTCCTCCGCGCTGAAGCGCCGCTTCAACTTCGTACGGATCCCCGTGGTGACGAACAAGAAGAGCGAGGAGCAGATCGTCCGCTTCCGCACCGAGGAACTGCTGCGCCGTCACCAGATCGAGCTGGACGTGCCCCCGACCCTGCTCGACGTGCTGCTGCAGAGCTTCACCGATCTTCGTGCCTCGGCAGCCGCCGCCGGCAGCGACGACGAGAAGCTGGAGTCGGCGCTGTCGACCGCCGAGCAGATCGGCGTGCTCGAGGACGCCATCCTGCACGGCAACTTCTTCGGCGAGCGCACCCTGACCGCCCACACGCTGGCCTCCTCCCTCGTCGGCTCGCTGGCGCGGCGCGAGCCGGAGGACCTGGCCATCCTCAACAAGTACCTGCACGGCGTCGTCGAGCCGCGCAGCAAGGAAGAGGGCGGCTCCTGGCCGGAGTTCCTGGAGGGCGGCCGCAACGCGATCGCCACCCTGTCGTGAGCCCCGTACAGGAGGGGACGACCTTCGACGCGCTGCGCACCCAGCTGCAGGAGGCCGCCACGGCCTTCGCCGACGGCCCCGACGCCCTGGAGGGCATCCTCCTCGGCATCGTCGACGACGTCGACCGCGCGGTACGCGAACCGCTCGAGGTCTTCCCCGTCTGCCACCACTCGCCGGCCTCGGCGGTCGCGATGGCGCGGCGGCTGCGGGAGAAGCAGCCGAAAGTCGTCTACCTGGAGCTGTGCGAGGACATGGCGCCGCTCCTGACCGAGCTGCGCAACTGCCGGCTCCCGGTGGCGGTGCAGGCGTTCGCGAGCGAGGTGGACGGCTTCCCCGCCGCATGGGCACCGCTGTCGGTCGTCGCACCGATCACCGAGGCGTCGGCCGAGTACCAGGCCATCGCCTACGCGCTGGACACGCCGGGCGTCGAGCTGGTCCTCGTCGACCGCTCCTCGGACCACGTGTTCCAGTGGCAGGCGGCCGGGGAGCGGTCCGCGGCCGAGCCGGCCGAGCCGGCCGATCCGGACGCGCCGCCGGCCGACGAGGAGGCCGCGCTGCACGGCGATGCCGTCGGTGTGGAGATCGGCGACCTGCGCCCGCGCTTCGCCGAACTGGAGGAGCACCTGCTGCACCACGGCCGCGTGCGGCACTGGTCGGAGTGGTGGCACCAGTACGTCGAACTGCCCCTCGGCGACAGCGACCACGACACGTACCGGCAGGTCATGCTGCTGATCGGCAGCCTGTTCCGGCGGCTCGCGCCCGGGGACCCGGGGCGGGTCCGCGTGGACGAGGACCGCGAGCGCCACATGTGGACCAGGATGCGCGCACACCTCGCCGCGACGGGCACCGATCCCGCGGACTGCCTCTACGTCTGCGGCGCGTTCCACGCGGCCAGCCGCGTCGCCGAGTTCGGCGTCGAAGGCACCGACACTTTCGAGATCAGCCCGCCCAGTGCGAGCACGTGGCAGTACGGACTCATCCCGTCCAGCCATGCCGCGATCGAGGCGCAGTTCGGCCTCGCCGCCGGCTCCGTGTCGATCGCGGCCACCCAGTGGGCGAAGAACCTCAAGCGGACGCGGGTCCAGCCGTTCCGGCTCGCGGGGCAGACGGGCGCGAAGAAGGCGGCGAAGCCGCGGAAGTCGGCCCCCGCCCCGGCGGCGCAGGATGCGGCCGGCACGGCCGCCGACATGCTCTCCGGATTCCTGCAGCGTCCGCCCGTACTCGACCGCCTGGACGAGGCCGAACTCCTGGGCTGGTCGGTGGAGATCGTGCGCGCCGCGCGCCGCAACGGCTACCTCGCCTCGACCGCCGACGCCATCGCCGTGTTCGAGACGTCGATCCTGCTGGCCGGGATGCGCGACCGGGCCAAGCCCACCCCGTACGACTTCCAGGACGCGGCGATCACCTGCATCGAGAAGGACCGGGTGCCGGGCCGGCGCGACGTACGCCGCCTCGTCGAGATCATGATGGGCGGCGACCGGATCGGCCAGGTCGGCTACGAGGCGCTGCCGCCGCTCGCGCGTGACGTGCACGACCGGCTCGCACCGCTGGGCCTGGCGCTCCAGCAGCGCGGTGTGCAGCGGGCCTTGCTGGACATGGCCTCCCGTCCCGAGCTGGAGAAGTGCTCCGACGTCCTGTGGATGCTGCGGCACCTGATGCCGCACGGCGCGGCACGGCCGATCATGGGCGAGCGGCGGCTCGGTGAACGGCCGATCCAGGAGTCGTGGGACCTCGCCCTGGGCACCCACCAGAGGGCCCTCATCGAGCTCGGCTACGAGGGCGTCAGCATCGAGCAGGTCCTCGAGCAGCGCCTGCGGCGCACCGCGTACGGGCCGCAAGCCACCACGGCGACGGTCCTGCAGGCCGTCGAGGACGCGACGCTGTACCTGCGCAGCCGCCGCCTCGCCGACGAACTGGGCACACGCGCCCTGGAGGTGCTGGCGACCGAGCGCAGCGTCGACGGCGCACCGGAGGTGCTGCGGCGGGTGCGGCGGCTGCTGGGCCACTACCGGACCAGTGAACCGGTGCTGCCGGCGTGGATCGAGTCGTTCGTCAAGACGGGCTACGCGCACTACTGCACCCTGCTGCCGACGGCGTTCACCGACGAGGACGCGACGGTCCGCCAGGTCGCGGCGATGCTGGGCTTCCTGTTCAGCATGGAGAGCCTGGCGCTGTCGCTGGGCTGCGACCGGACCCAGCTGGAGCTGGCCTTCGCGCAGTCGCATCCGCAGGAGCCCTCCAAGGTGGCGCTGCTGTGGGCGGCTCAGGTGCACCTCGGGCAGCTCTCCCGTACGGAGTTGCGGGCGCGGTGCGACGGCCTGCTGGGCAACCCCCTGGTGGTGCCCGCCTATCCGCGCTACCTGAGCGGATTCCTGCAGGCGCTGGAGCCGGTGCCGCAGCTGGCCGACTTCGTGGTGGAGGCGGTGTCGAACGCGTTCGCGCGGCTGCCGGACCCGGTGCTGCTGCCGTGGCTGCCGACCCTGATCACCACCCTGCGTTCCGGTGGCGCCGAGCTGGCCCCGCTGCTGATCCGGGAGGCCGGGCGGATCTT
Source organism: Streptomyces sp. NBC_01296 (assembly GCF_035984415.1). Lineage (NCBI taxonomy): Bacteria > Bacillati > Actinomycetota > Actinomycetes > Kitasatosporales > Streptomycetaceae > Streptomyces > Streptomyces sp. NBC_01296. Next base: position 7,856,090 of record NZ_CP130720.1, read on the forward strand.
CCCCGGCCGGCTCGCGGCACTGGACACCTGGATCCCGCCGTGGCAGGACCGCCCGCAGGCACCCCCGCCGCCGCCCCGCGCCAGGACCGCCGCACTGCTCACCACCCACCCCGAGCCGTGCAACGCCCTGGCGGCGCTGCTGGGCTGCGAAGCCTCCTGGCCCGCGCAGGCCCCCACCTCGACAGGAGCAATCCTGACCACCCGGCACCCGACGACCGCCCTGGCCCTGGAGGCACTCCTGATCCGGATGTAGGCGTCAGCGGTAGTCGTCGGGGTGGCCCTGCATCCAGACGTTGATCTTGTCGCGGGTGCTGATCAGCAGGGTCTGGTGCTGCTTCAGGTTCTCGAAGGAGCGGTCCCCGGCGAGCTCCGCGTCGAGCTTCTCGATCAGGGCGATCGGCTCGGGGAAGTGGCCGGGGCCCTTCGGGTCGGCCTTCATCGCCGCGTCCATGCGGTGCAGTTCGTCATAGACCCGTCCGAGGAAGTAGGCGCAGTTCCCCGGGGTGCACGATTCGCCCAGGGTGGCCTGGAGTCCCGCGAAGGCGTCCCGGACCAGGCTCACCGGCTCGGAGCTCTGGGCCGACGGCGTACGGGACGCCGGGGGCGCGGCCGGCGCCGAACCGGTGGGCGCCGCAGAGCCCGAGGCGCTCGGGGCCGCCGCGGGTGCGCTGCTCGGGGCGGACGAGCCGCCGGGCGACGCGCTGCCCTTCGAGCTCGTCCCGCAGGAGACGCTGAGCGCCGCCAAGGCCACGGCGACGACCGCGGCACCTCGCATCGTGGATATGGGCATGGCCATGACTTCCCCCATGATCGTTGAGTCGCCCGACTCTACTGGGCGGCAAGGGCTGACTGGGCACGACAGCCCACTGCCCTCCCCGAAGACCGGTCCGCGGTGATCCGCGTGCCCGGCACGCGCGGCGCACGTGCGGGTGACGGTTCGGGCTGGTGGAATGGCTTCTTCGGCTGCCGGGCCGGGGAGGTGTCTTGTCGGAGCATGACGGGAGGTCCGCCGGGCCCCCGGGGGAGTACGAGGCGCTGCTCGCGCGGCTCCGGACGATGGAAGCCGCGGCCGAGCAGATCGGGACGCGTCTCGACGAGACCACCACGTGCGAGGAACTGGCCGGCTTCCTGTTCCGCAACCTGTGCGACGCGGTCGCGGTGGAGCTGCGGGCCGAGCACGGCGGGCTGAACCGGGTGGCCGAGGCCGGGGCCGTGGGACTGCTGACGGCTCCGGCCGACGGGTCGCCCTCCGTACGCGCCATGGACGGCGGACACCCCCTCTCCGAGTGGGTGGTGCTCTCCCAGGGCGCCCGCGCACACCTGGTCTCGGTTCCGCTGCTGGCCCGCGACCGGGTCTACGGCGCGGTGCTCGCCGTACGCGCCCGGGGCGGATTCAGCGACCAGGAGGCGGCGACGATCCACTTCACGGCCCGCCTGGCGGCAGTGCACCTCGGCCATGCCCGGGAGCTGGCCGCCACCGAGGACACCGCGATGAACCTGCAGCGCGCGCTGGTGTCGGAGCCGGGCCGCCCGCACCCGAATCTGGAGATGGCCAGCCGCTATCTGCCGGTGGGCTCCAGGGCCCTGGTGGGCGGGGACTGGTTCGAGACGGTCCGGCTCCACTTCGGCCGCACCCTGCTGGTGGTCGGGGACGTGATGGGCCACGGGCTCGACGCCGCCGTGGACATGAACGCGTACCGCTCCACGCTGCGCGACGTGGCCTCCACGGACCTCGCCCCGCACCGTGTGCTGCGCCAGCTGGACGCCCTGGTCGCCGAGGATCCCGCCCGCCGGCCGGCCACCTGCCTGCTGGTACGGATGGACCCCACGCGCGGCGTCGCGGACTTCGCCAGCGCCGGCCACCTGCCGCCCGCGATCTTCGGCGCGGACAGCTCGGCGGCCCTGGTCGACGTCCCGGTGGGTCCGCCGCTGGGCACCGGGGTCGGCGGCTACGAGGGCGTCACGCGGGCGATCACCACCGAGGAGACCCTGCTGATGTTCACCGACGGGCTGGTGGAACGGCGCGGCGAGGACATCGACGTGTCGCTGGCCCGGCTGGCCGGACTGCGGCTGCCGGTGGGTGCGGCGGTGGAGGAACTGGTGGACGCCGTGGTGGCGGGCCTGGACGCCCGCCACGCCGAGGACGACGTCGCGGTACTCGCGGCCCGCATCCGCCGCCGCAGACCGTGAGCCCCACGAACGCTGCGTCCCCTCCGCCCGGCGGCTCGTCGACGACCTTCGCGGCGACGCCGGAGCGGACCGCGGGCTCCGGGTGCTCTGCGAGCCGGGCCCTGACCTCAGCGGGCACGGACGAGTTGGCGGCCAGGGAGCGCGCGGAGCCGAGCGCGATGATCTCCTCGATCAGCCCCCCGACAGGTCCTGAGGCGATCCCGGTCGCCCATGTCAGCACGTCCTGCACCGGACCGTCGCCCTCGGCGGACACCTACGGCGTGCACCGGCTGCCGGTCACCCTTACGTGACCACCGACGCCGGCAGCTCCGGCGCGGCCGGCGGGGTGTCCCCGGCCGTGGGCAGGGTGAGCACCATCGTGAGCCCGCCGCCCGGGGTGTCCTCCGCGGTCAGCGTGCCGCCGATGGCCTCCGTGAAACCGCGGGCGACCGCGAGCCCGAGGCCCACCCCGGCTCCGCGCGGGGCGTCCCCGTGCCGCTGGAACGGCTCGAAGATCCGGTCCTTCGCCTCGTCCGGCACCCCCGGGCCGCGGTCCACGACCCGCAACTCGACCCGGTCGAGCAGGGAACTGGCGGCCACGTGCACGGGCCGGCCGTGCGGGCTGTACTTGACGGCGTTCTCGACCACGTTGGCCACGACCCGTTCGAGCAGCCCGCGGTCGACCGCGACCATGGGCAGGGTCTCCGGAATGTCCAGCTCGACGCTGTCGTCCGGTACGCCGCCCAGCGCCATCGGGACGACCTCGTCGAGGTCGGTCTCCCGGATCAGCGGAACGACCGAGCCCGTGTTCAGGCGGGACATGTCCAGGAGATTGCCGATCAGCGCGGCCAGCCGGTCGGCGCCCTCCTCGATGCCCCCCAGCAGCTCGGCCCTGTCCTCCTCGGACCATTCGACGTCGTCGGAACGGAGCGAGGTGACCGACGCCTTGATCCCGGCGAGCGGCGTGCGCAGGTCGTGGCTGACGGCGGCCAGCAGGGCCGTGCGGATCCGGTTGCCCTCGGCGAGTTCACGGGCCCTGCCCGCCTCGTCGACCAGGCGCTGGCGGTCGAGTACGACGGCTGCCTGCGCGGCGAACGCACCGAGCACCCGCCGGTCCTCGGCCGGCAGGACCCGCCCGGACAGCGCCAGGGCCATGTTCTCCCCGATCGGCATGTCCACGTCGGCGTCCTCGGGACGGCTGACCGGATCGGTGCCGATGGTGGCGGCCGTCGTCCACGGCGCGAGCTCGTCGGCGCGCTCCAGCAGGGCCACGGACCGCATCGCGAACGTCTCGCGCAGCCGCTCCAGCAGGGCGTCGAGCGAGTCCTCGCCGCGCAGGATGCTGCCGGCGAGGAAGGACAGGATCTCGGACTCCGCGCGCAGCCGGGCGGCCTGGTGGGTGCGGCGCGCGGCCAGGTCCACGACGGAGGCCACCGACACCGCAACCCCGACGAAGATCGAGATGGCGACGATGTTGCGGGGGTCGGAGATCGTGAGCTGGTAGAGCGGCGGCGTGAAGAAGTAGTTCAGCAGCAGGGAGCCGAACGCGGCCGAGGCGAGGGCCGGGAGCAGCCCGCCCAGCAGCGCGGCGGCGACGGTGAACGTCAGGAAGAGCAGCATGTCGTTGGCGAGCCCGAGCTCGGGCACGACTTCGTGCAGCAGCAGCGTCAGCAGCGCCGGGCCGACGACGCCCGTCAGCCAGCCCCAGATCAGCCGCGAGCGGCCCAGCCGCGCACCGCGCGCGACCGGCAGGCTGCGCCCCCGGGCCGCGGCGTCGTGCGTGACCATGTGGACGTCGAGGTCGGGGCCCGACTCCACGGCCACCGTGGCGCTGACCCCGGGCCCGAACACGTACTGCCAGGGCCGGCGGCGGCTGACGCCGAGGACGATCTGCGTGGCGTTGACGCCCCGGGCGAACTCCAGCAGGGCGTGCGGGACGTCGTCGCCTATGACGTGGTGGAAGGTGCCGCCGAGGTCCTCGACCAGGGTGCGCTGGGCGGCGAGTTCCTTGGGGGAGGCCGAGGAGAGGCCGTCGCTGGCCGCGATGTAGACGGCGAGGACCTCACCGCCCGCGCCCTTCTCCGCGAGCCGGGCGGCCCGCCGGATCAGCGTGCGCCCCTCCGGCCCGCCGGTGAGGCCCACGACGATGCGCTCGCGGGCTTGCCAGGTGGAGCGGATGTTGTGCTCGCCCCGGTACTCCTGGAGGTACTCGTCCACCCGGTCGGCCACCCACAGCAGCGCGAGCTCGCGCAGCGCGGTGAGGTTGCCGGGTCGGAAGTAGTTCGACAGGGCGGCGTCGACCCGGTCGGGCTTGTAGATGTTGCCGTGGGCCATCCGCCGGCGCAGTGCCTGCGGGGACATGTCGACGAGCTCGATCTGGTCCGCGCGCCGGACGACCTCATCGGGAACGGTCTCGCGCTGCCGGACGCCGGTGATGGACTCCACCACGTCGCCGAGCGACTCCAGGTGCTGGATGTTGACCGTGGTGACGACGTCGATGCCCGCCTGCAGCAGCTCCTCGACGTCCTGCCAGCGCTTCGCGTTGCGCGAGCCGGGGACATTGGTGTGCGCGAGCTCGTCCACGAGGGCGACCGCGGGCCGGCGCGCCAGCAGGGCGTCCACGTCCATCTCCGTGAACGTGCTGTCGCGGTAGGCGATCTCCCTTCGCGGAGTCATCTCGAGGCCGTGCAGCATCACCTCCGTACGCGGCCGGTTGTGGTGCTCGAGGAAGCCGACGACGCAGTCGGTGCCGCGCTCGATCCTGCGGTGCGCCTCGGACAGCATGGCGTACGTCTTGCCGACGCCCGGTGCCGAGCCGAGGTAGATCCGGAGCTTTCCGCGTCTCATCTGGTGCCGACTTCTCGTTCCGCTCGATGTGCTGTGTCTGTCCGACTGACTGTCAGGGTTCGAAGCGGTAGCCCATCCCCGGTTCGGTGATCAGGTACCGGGGATGGGAGGGGTCCGCTTCCAGCTTGCGCCGCAGCTGGGCCATGTACACGCGAAGGTAGTTGGTGTGCCCGGCGTACGTCGGCCCCCACACCTCCAGCAGCAGCTTGCGCTGGGAGACGAGATGACCGGGACGGGCGATCAGCAGCTCCAGCAGGTGCCATTCGGTCGGGGTCAGCCGGACCGTGCGTGCGCCGCGCACCACCTTGCGGGCCGCGAGATCGACGGTGAACCCGTCGGTCGTGATCCCGGACGGGCCGGCGGGGGAGGCGGGGTCCTCCTGCCGCCGGGTCGCGGCCCGCAGGCGGGCCAGCAGCTCGTCCATGCTGAACGGCTTGGTCACGTAGTCGTCCGCGCCGGCGTCCAAGGCGCGGATCTTCTCCTCGGAGGTGTGGCGCGCGGACAGCACCAGGATCGGCACCCGGCTCCAGCCGCGTACGCTCCTGATCACCTCCACGCCGTCCATGTCCGGCAGGCCGAGGTCCAGGAGGATGACGTCCGGCCTGCGGTCGGCGGCGAGCCGGAGGGCCGAGCGGCCGTCACCGGCCTCTGCCACGTCGAACTTGCGCGCCTGAAGATTGATCTTCAGTGCACGAACGAGCTGGGGATCGTCCTCCACCACGAGCACCCGGGTCATGGGGCATACGGCCTTTCTTCGTTGCGGGCGGACAAGGATCCGGTGGGGCGCGGAGCTTCCGCGCCCCACCGGATTCCCGCCCGGGGGACCAGGACGGCCATCAGCTCTTGGTCAGGGCCTTGAGCGCGGTGTTCAGCTCCAGGACGTTGACGCGGGGCTCGCCCATGAAGCCGAGGGTGCGGCCGGTGGTGTTGTCCTTGACGAGCTTCTCGACCTGCTTGACGTCGAGGCCGTTCTGCTCCGCGACCCGGGGGACCTGGATCTTCGCGTACTGCGGGGAGATGTTCGGGTCGAGGCCGGAGCCGGAGGAGGTGACGGCATCGGCCGGCACGTCCGTGGGCCGGACCTTGTACGTCGCCGTGGAGTTGTCCGCGATCACGGCGTCCTTGGCGTCGGTGACCAGCTTGACCAGATCCGGGTTGTCGCCGGACTTGTTGGTGGCGCCGGAGAGGATCAGGGAGTACTGCTGGTTGACGCTGTTGGAGCCGAGGCCGTTGGAGGGGCGCGGCTGGAACCACTTCAGGTCCGGCCTGGCGGCCTCCTCGGGGTCGTCGGGGTTCTGCTTGGGCAGGTTGTAGGTCTGGCCGATGAGGGACGATCCGACGACCTGCCCGTTCTCGTCCTTGATCTCGGAACCGTTGGCCTTGTCGCCGAACGCGACCTGGGCGATGCCGGTGACGGCGAGCGGGTAGATGACCCCGCACAGGACCGTCAGGACCAGCAGGGCGCGCAGGCCCGCGCCGATGAGCCGTGCGGTGTTGCCGACAGAGTTGTTCATGGCGGGTATCAGCCGATTCCGGGGATGAGGGTGATGAGCAGGTCGATGATCTTGATGCCGATGAACGGGGCGATCAGGCCGCCGAGTCCGTAGATCCCGAGGTTGCGGCGGAGCATCTTGTCGGCGCTGGTCGGCTTGTACTGCACGCCCTTCAGGGCGAGCGGCACCAGCGCGATGATGATCAGCGCGTTGAAGATGACCGCGGACAGGATCGCCGAGTTCGGCGAGTGCAGGCCCATGACGTTGAGCTTGTCCAGGCCCGGGTAGACCACGGCGAACATGGCCGGGATGATCGCGAAGTACTTCGCGACGTCGTTGGCGATGGAGAACGTGGTCAGCGCGCCTCGGGTGATGAGGAGTTGCTTGCCGATCTCGACGATTTCGATGAGCTTGGTGGGGTTGGAGTCCAGGTCCACCATGTTCCCGGCCTCCTTGGCGGCCGAGGTGCCGGTGTTCATCGCCACGCCGACGTCAGCCTGCGCGAGCGCGGGGGCGTCGTTCGTACCGTCACCGGTCATCGCGACCAGCTTGCCGCCCGCCTGCTCCCGTTTGATGAGGGCCATCTTGTCCTCGGGGGTGGCCTCGGCGAGGAAGTCGTCCACGCCCGCCTCGTGCGCGATGGCCTTCGCGGTCAGCGGGTTGTCACCCGTGATCATGATCGTCTTGATGCCCATGCGGCGCAGTTCGTCGAACCGCTCCCGCATGCCCTCCTTGACGACGTCCTTGAGGTGGATGACGCCCAGGATCCGGGCGCCCTTCTCGTCCTCGACGGCGACCAGCAGCGGCGTGCCGCCGGCCTCGGAGATCCGGTTGGCGAGGAGGTCCGCGTCGGCCGCGACCTGGCCGCCCTGCTCCTTGACCCAGGTGATGACCGAACCGGCAGCGCCCTTGCGGGTCTTGCGGCCGTCGACGTCCACGCCCGACATGCGGGTCTGGGCGGTGAAGGCGATCCACTCGGCCTGGGCGAGCTCGCCCTGGTGGCGCTCGCGCAGCCCGTACTTTTCCTTCGCGAGGACCACGATGGAGCGGCCCTCGGGGGTCTCGTCGGCCAGCGAAGACAGCTGCGCGGCATCGGCCAGTTCGGCTTCCGTCGTTCCCTTGACCGGGACGAACTCGGCGGCCTGGCGGTTGCCGAGCGTGATCGTGCCCGTCTTGTCGAGCAGCAGCGTGGAAACGTCGCCGGCGGCCTCGACCGCACGCCCCGACATCGCGAGGACGTTGCGCTGGACGAGCCGGTCCATGCCGGCGATGCCGATGGCGGAGAGCAGCGCGCCGATGGTCGTCGGGATGAGGCACACGAGCAGAGCGGTGAGCACGATCATCGACTGCTTGGCGTCTGCGTAGATCGCGAACGGCTGCAGGGTGACCACGGCCAGCAGGAAGACGATGGTGAGGGACGCGAGCAGGATGTTGAGGGCGATCTCGTTCGGCGTCTTCTGCCGGGCCGCACCCTCGACCAGGGCGATCATCCGGTCGATGAAGGTCTCGCCGGGCTTGGTCGTGATCTTGACGACGATCCGGTCCGAAAGGACCTTCGTGCCGCCGGTGACGGCCGAGCGGTCGCCGCCCGATTCGCGGATGACGGGCGCGGACTCGCCGGTGATGGCGGACTCGTCGACCGAGGCGACGCCTTCGACGACGTCACCGTCGCCCGGGATGATGTCGCCGGCCTCGCAGACCACGAGGTCGCCGATCCGCAGGTCGGCGCCGGGTACCCGTTCCTCGTCCGTGCCGACCAGGCGGCGGGCGACGGTGTCCGTCTTCGCCTTGCGCAGGGTGTCGGCCTGGGCCTTGCCGCGGCCCTCGGCGACTGCCTCCGCCAGGTTGGCGAAGATCGTGGTCAGCCACAGCCATGCCGTGATCGCCCAGCCGAACCAGTCCGTCGGGTCCTTGACCGCCAGCACGGTGGTGACCACCGACCCGACGAGGACCACGAACATGACCGGCGATTTGACCATGATGCGCGGGTCGAGCTTCCTCACCGCGTCGGGGAAGGACTTGAGCAGGGCCTTCGGGTCGAAGAGACCGCCGCCGACGCGCCCTGCCGGGGCCTTGTGCCCGGTGGGCAGGTCTTCGTGCGGAGCACGGGTGGGGGTGATGGTGCTCATGAGGCGAGCCCTTCAGCGAGCGGACCCAGCGCGAGGGCGGGGAAGTAGGTCAGACCGGTGATGATGACGATCGTCCCGACGAGCAGGCCCGCGTAGAGCGGTTTGTCGGTACGGAGGGTGCCTGCGGTCTCCGGCACGGGCTGCTGCTCCGCGAGCGAGCCGGCCAGTGCGAGGACGAAGACGATCGGCAGGAAGCGGCCGAGCAGCATGGCGATGCCGATGGTGCTGTTGAACCACTGCGTATCGGCGTTCAGGCCGGCGAAGGCCGAGCCGTTGTTGTTGGCGCCGGAGGTGTAGGCGTACAGGATCTCGGAGAAGCCGTGCGCACCCGGGTTGGCCATCGAGTTGCCGGGCGTCGGGAGCGCCATCGCGGCGGCGGTGAAGCAGAGCACCAGCGCCGGGGTGATGAGGATGTAGCAGGCGGCCAGCTTGATCTGGCGGGTGCCGATCTTCTTGCCCAGGTACTCGGGGGTCCGCCCGACCATCAGGCCCGCGATGAACACCGCGATGATCGCCATGATCAGCATGCCGTAGAGGCCGGAGCCGACGCCGCCGGGCGCGATCTCGCCGAGCTGCATGCCCAGCATCGCGATACCGCCGCCGAAGCCGGTGTAGGAGGAGTGGAAGGAGTTGACCGCACCGGTCGAGGTCAGCGTGGTCGCCACGGCGAAGATCGACGAGCCGGCGACGCCGAAACGGGTCTCCTTGCCCTCCATCGCCCCGCCGGCGATGTCGAAGGCCGGGCCGTGGTGGGCGAATTCGGTCCACATCATCAGCGCGGTGAACCCGAGCCAGATCGTCGCCATCGTGGCGAGGATCGCGTAACCCTGGCGCAGGTTGCCGACCATGCGGCCGAACGTACGGGTCAGCGCGAACGGGATGACCAGGATCAGGAAGATCTCGAAGAGGTTCGAGAACGGGGTCGGGTTCTCGAAGGGGTGGGCCGAGTTGGCGTTGAAGTAACCGCCGCCGTTCGTGCCCAGCTCCTTGATGACCTCCTGCGAGGCCACGGCCCCGCCGTTCCACTGCTGCGTGCCACCCAGGAACCGGCCGACCTCGTGGATGCCGGCGAAGTTCTGGATGACACCGCACGCGACCAGGATCAGCGCGCCGATCACCGAGATCGGCAGCAGGATGCGGACGGTGCCGCGCACCAGGTCGGCCCAGAAGTTGCCGAGTTCGCCGGTGCGCGAGCGGGCGAAGCCCCGTACGAGGGCCACGGCCACGGCCATGCCCACCGCTGCCGAGACGAAGTTCTGCACCGCGAGGCCGCCGGTCTGCACGACGTGGCCCATGGCCTGCTCACCGGCGTACGACTGCCAGTTGGTGTTCGCCACGAAGGACGCGGCGGTGTTGAACGCCTGGTCCGGGTCGATCGACACGAAGCCGAGCGAGCCGGGCAGGCTGCCCTGCAGGCGCTGCAGGGCGTAGAGGAAGAGGACGCTCACTGCGGAGAAGGCCAGGACGCCGCGCAGGTACGCGGGCCAGCGCATCTCGGCCGACGGGTTGGCGCCGATGGCCTTGTAGATCCATTTCTCCGGCTTGTAGTGCTTCTCGGAGGAGTAGACGCGGGCCATGTAGTCGCCGAGCGGACGGTATGCGAGGGCGAGCGCGGCGATGAGCGCGAGCAGCTGCAGCACACCAGCGGTTACGGGGCTCATATCAGTGCTCAGAACCTCTCCGGGTACACAAGGGCGAGGACGAGGTATCCCAGCAGGGAGACGGCCACGAGCAGGCCGACGATGTTCTCGGCGGTCACAGCTTGGCCACCCCTCGGGCGATGAGAGCCACCAGTGCGAACACCGCGACCGTGGTGACGACGAAGGCCAGATCGGCCATCGTGAGCTCCTGGATGAAGTGATGAAATGGATTTCGGCCAGACGGCCGAGTAAGAGCAAACCGTGAGCTCAGACGGGCGTTAAGACCTCTTGACGGGCTCCATACGGGCGGGCCGGAACTCTTGACGCCGCCCTGACGCAGAAACGGCTCGGCGCCGCGGCGCCCCGGTGTGACAGGGGCTCGCAGGTGCGGCGCGGCCGCTCAGCCGCGGTGCGCGAGACCGGCCGTGTCCAGGGCGGAGCCGGCCTGCGCGGCGAGGGCGACGGCGACCCGGCGGGCCTGCTGCGCGGGCAGGGGACCCGGGACCGGCTCGAGGACGAAGCGGCCGTAGTAGTGCCCGCCGCCGACGGCGCGCAGCTCGGTTTCGCCCTCGGGCCACCGATCGGGCCAGTACGTGGCCTCGCGCTCCCCGGCGGCGTGGCCGAGCCACAGGCTGCCGTCGTGCTCCAGGCGCGGGAGGCGGCCGATGAGCGACCCGTACTCGAAGCGGCAGCCGCGCAGGTTCAGCAGGCCGATGAGCTCGCGGCGCACGTGCTCGACGACGGCTTCGGGGGAGTCCCCGGCTTCGGCGAGCCGGGCCGCGCCCTCCAGCTGCGACAGGTGCGAGGCGCCGGTGATCACGGCGCCCTGGAGGCGGCGTGCGCGGACCGCGAGCTGGGAGACGATCAGGCCGACGACCAGCAGGAGGACGGCCGTCCGGACGTCGTCCCCGTCGGTGATGGCGAAGCGCCCGTACGGCCTGGTCAGGAAGAAGTCGAACCAGGCGGCGGCCGACAGCGCGGCGAGGGCTCCGGCCGCCCGGGTGCCGAGAGCGGCGACGGCGACCACGGCGACGACCAGGACCAGGGCGGCGTTCGTCGCCGAAAGACCCGTACGGACGGGCACGAGCAGCAGCGCCACCAGGAACGGGGCCACAAGGGCCGCGATCAGGGCGATGCGGTCGTGGAGTCGGTACCCGGACATGTGAAGCCTCCCGTCCGGACCCGCAGGTCCCTCGGGTCAGAACCTCTCGGGCTTGATCAGGGCGGCGATGAGAAAGCCGAGCAGAGCGAGGGCGATGATCAGCCCGACCACGTTCTCAGCGTCCATGGACCATGTCTCCCGGTTCTCCTGGCAGGGCGGTGTTCCGCCCACCTCCACAGTGCCCGCACCGTCCGCCGGTGTATCGGACAAGCACCGCCTTTTGACGCGCTTCATACGGGCTCCGGGAGGCGTGGCCCCTGCGTTCCGCCGCTGCATCAGAAACGCGTCAGGGTTTCCGGTTCCGGCGTCGGAAGAGCGTCAGCAACGCCGGCGGCCGCATCGCTGCGCAAGGCCCGTACGGACACGGTGGCCCTGCGTGTGCAGCACTGTACGGGTCACCTCGCGCCCGGGACACAGCTCGGTTCCCCGACCATGCGCTGCTGCGCGGTGACCGGACGGCGGCCGCAGACCCGTCAGGGCCCGCTCGGGCCCACCCGGCGAGCACGGTCCGCGGCGGTGTGTTCGAGGATCGCGGGGACGATCGTCGCCCAGTCGGCCCGCTCGACCCCGTGGCCCGCGTCCTGCAGCGTCAACAGCCTGCCTTCGGGGATCTGTTGCGCGAGTGCCTCACCGTGCCGGAGCGGGAACATCGGGTCGGCGGTGCCGTGGATCACCAGTGCGGGCACGGCGATCGAGGACAGGCGCGCCGGTGAGAGCTCGCCGTCCGGAAGCGAGTCGTGGTTGCGGGCCGCGCTGAAGTCGTGCGCGCGCTCGACATCGCGGCGGACGAGGCTGCGGGCGGCAGCCTCGTCGAACGGGCGCCGACCGCCGGCGAGCACGCGCGCGTAGGCAACCTGGTAATCGACCACCGAGTCGCCGTCCGACCAGTCGACGTGTGCACCGGAGACGAATCGCATGAACTCCTCGGTCGGCGGGGGGAGCTTGCCTTCGCCGGGAACGGCGGACGACGTGCTGATCAGTACGAGCGAGAGGACGCGGTCGGCGTAGTGGAGCGCGAGCAGCTGCGCGAGCGCCCCTCCGGCCGAGACACCCACGACGTGCGCGGCCGGGATCCGGTGGGCATCGAGCACGCGGGCGGCGTCACCGACCAGGTCCGCGCCGGTGTATCCGGGACGGCCCGGCTCGTAGGTGACCGACCGGCCGGTGTCGCGGTGGTCGTAACGGATCACGAAGCGCCCGCCCTCGGCGAGCAACCGGCAAAAACCCGCCTCCCACCAGAGCATCGAAGCCCCCAGACCCATCACGAGCAGGACGGGTGGATCGGACGGGTCGCCGAAGGACTCGGTGCAGAGCGTGATGCCGTCCGAATCCACGACGTGCTCAGCCATCGTTGCTTCTCCTCTCCTGCGGTACGCGGTGTGCGGTGCGCCGGGCCGTGGGATCGGTGGTAGTTGTACCAGTCCGGCCGGTCGGGAAACGCGACCTGACGTTCGTGGTCCCCGGTACAGGGCCGCCGGTACGGTGGTCGCTCGCCGATCGGGGAGGCGGGCGATGCGGATGACCGCGCGGGGGTAGGTCGATATGGCGCGCAGTCAGGTGTTCGGGGAGGTGGCTGAACTCTACGATGCCTCCCGCCCGGGATATGCGGACGCTCTGGCGGCGGACGTGCTCGGGTACGCGGCCCTGGGTGAGCGTGAGGCGGTGGAGGTCGGCGCCGGCACCGGCAAGGCCACGGTGCCGTTCGCGGCGCTGGGTACGTCGCTGCTGTGCATCGAGCCCGATGCGCGCATGGCCGAGGTGTTGCGCCGCAACACCTCGGGCTACCCGGGGGTCCGGGTCCACGGCGGTGGCTTCGAGGAGTGGCAGCCCGGTGGCCGCCGCTTCGGGCTGCTCCTTGCTGCCACGTCCTGGCACTGGGTGGCCCCGGAGCGGCGTTGGGATCTGGCCCGCGATGCTCTTGCGCCGGGCGGGGCCGTGGCGTTGTTCTGGAACCCGCAGGGGGTCCGCGATGCGCGGCTGCACGCCGCCCTGGACGAGGTCGACGGCCGTCACGGGATCGACCATGCGCCGCATGCCGAGCCGGCGTCCTCGTACGGCGATGCGCCCGGCAACTGGGCCGGGCTGCCCGGCTGGCCCGAGGAGGAATGCCGGCGCGACGGGCGCTTCACCGACCTGCGTGCCGTCCGGTACCGGCAGGGTCAGCACTACGACACCGGACGCTACCTGGGCTACCTGGCCTCGCTCTCGCGCTATCGCACCCTGCCCCCTGACCGGCGCGAGCAGGTCCTTGCGGAGACTGCCCAGGTCCTGGAGGCCCACGGAGGCGGCATCGAAATGGAGCACTTCAGCGACCTCTTCCTGGCCCGGGTGGGGTGAGCGGACGCCGGTACTGCACAGCCTATTTCCGGCCAATGGATTGCTGATAATTCGAGGCGGGCATCAGGGGAGCGCCGTTATGGTCAGACAATGGGACCCCTGAAACCGAATCTGATAGAGCTCATAGTCGGCCTGATCTGCTTCGCTGCAGTCTTCGCCATCATGGCCAAGATTCTGCTTCCCAGAATTGAGAAAACCCTCGCCGAGCGCGAGAGCGCCACCGAGGGCACGCTGGAACGCGCTGAGGAAGCCCAACTCGAGGCGCAGCGCATTCATGCCCAGTACCTTGCCGAATTGAGTGCCGCCCGGCACGAAGCCGGGCGGATCCGTCAGGCTGCTCATGAGGAAGGCGTGGCGATCCTCGCTCAAGTGCGTGCGGAGGGGCACAGGGTGCGTGAGGAGCTCGTCGCCGCAGCCGCGGTGCAGCTTGAAGCAGACCGAGTCCTTGCCGAGGCCGAACTTCGCGAGGATGTCCTCGGACTGGCCAGGGAACTGGCCGGACGTATCGTCGGGGAACCGTTCACCGATCTCGACCGTGCCCGCGCCATTGCCGACGAGTACTTCGCCGAGGTCGATGCAGAGGCCGCCACCACGGCGTGAGCTGATCGGGGAGGCGGGCCACACCTCGCCGACACCGGCCTGATCGGCAAGACAGCCCCTAGTCCCAGCAGGGTGTGGGCGAGCCGTCGATTTCTGCGCCGACCAGGATTCCGACTCCGGTTCCGGCTCCGAAGTCGGGCGCAGGGCGATATTTGTCCCCGGTGGGGAAGGTCACCGTCAGCATCATCGCGTTGCCGTCGCCGCCTTTGCTGAAGCAGAGGCCTGCGACGTCCGCGGGTGCGCGCCGCGGTGAGGTGTCCTCCTCCAGTTTCCAGCCGTCGGCCGCTGCGGCCTTGGTGTAGTGCTCGAGGATCTCCGCCTTGGATTGCTTGGACGAGTAGAGCCGCTCGGCCGAGAGCCAGGCGTCGCCGCTGCTGTCGTCGTCGCACGCGCTCTCCACCTCGGTGTAGCCCGCCGGGGGCGAGGCCTGGGGCGGCTTCGCGTCGAGGATCGAGAGGGACGCCATCTCCTTCAGCCGCGGCTCCGAGCCCTCGCACGAGGCGTACGGGTGGAGCAGAGAGCAGCCGGTCAGGCCGCCGGCGAGCACGGTGACGATGGAGGCCGAAAGCAGCAGAGCGGCCGAACGGCCGTTCCGGGCGGGCAGGTACACGATGCTCCAGTGGTTTCGCGCTCAGAAGGGCACCTGGAGCATCGTCGATCCCCGCGCGCTTCGCCAGGCCGGGGGAGGAGTTCGACACGACACTGGTGATTTCGGGAGGGCGGAAGTCGTATGAGCTTCCGCCGGTCGACGTCAGAAGGCGGACACCGCTCATGGCCTCCGGCCGCCCTGGAGCACCGCTTCGATTTCGCCCGCGACATCGCCTCGGCCGAGCTGCGCCGTGTGGAAGTCCTCCGTGCGCGGCATGCGGAGGACCAGTTCGTAGCCCACGTCGACGCGCACCCGCCCGGAGCGCAGTACGAAGTCGTAGGCGTGTCCGCCGCGGGTGCGGCAGCTGGAGAGGAAGTGCAAGTGGTATCCGGCGGCGGCCACCCCGAGCAGGTGGGTGGGGCTGCGGAAACCGACGATGGTCCCGTGCAGGTCGGTGTGGGTGGAGATGATCTGCCCCGCCACCGCGTCGATCAGCCGGGGGTAGGGGCGGTGCTGCTCGGGGAGCATGCGGGTGACCATGTGGTCGAAGTGCCCGTCGACGCGCACTGCGTAGAACATGTTGGGGCTCGGCAGCCAGGTGTCGATCACCGCGCGCAGCCCTGTGGCGTCGACCGGCTCGGTCGTCCGCCAGTCGTACTCGCCGTGGAAGTAGGTCACCGCCGCGAGGGGCGTTCGCGTGGCCAGGTCGGCTTCGCCGGCCGTTGCGTCGGCGCGTAATCGATAGCACCGCCCGTCGAGGACGATCATCTCGCCGTCGAGCCGGTCGAAGGTCCCGATGCCGAAGTCGCCGTGGCGGCAGAGCTCGGCGATGGTCGTCGTGCCTTCGTAGACGCCTTCGAACATGGCCGTCATGGTCGAGGCCTGGAAGATTCGCCCTCGGGGCGGTGAGGGCGATCCCTGTTGCCCCTGCGTGTTCCGCGGAGTCGAGTCCGGTTCCGGCATGTGCCCCCCTCAGTCCCCGTGCGCATGACGGCCCGGCGGTGACTGCACGACGCTTCCCCTCGCCCCGCCGGACCTGCATCCAGCAGCACGTTAAGGAGCCGGCGGTGTTGTCACAACGGCGCGCGCGTGGTCGCGCGTCGTGCCCGGCCGGGCACCCGAGCAGCACCCGCCGTCCGGCACCCCCTTGCGCCCCCGCCCCGTCGCGGTTGTCAGGGAGCAGCACATAGGCCTCAACCCCTCTCCCTGAACCCGACGGGGACCGGCAAATGATGTTCCGCACCTCAAGGCGCTCGTCAACGCCGGACTCGCCGGCCGAGCGGGGTGAACGTGAACGCCTCGGGAAGCAGTGTGCCGCCGACTCGGGCAGCGAGCAGGGCCGGCTCGGGGCGGTCGGAGTCGTGGTCGTTCCAGAGGTGCAGGACGAGCAGGGGGTCTTCCGGGTCGGCGGTGACGTAGGCGAGAGCCTTGCTGGTACGAGGGTTCGGGCCGCCGAAGACAAGGGAAGGCTCGCCGAACGCCGCGCTGACGTCGGACCACGCCCGATCCACTGCGCACTAGGCGGGCAGGGCGTCCCGCATCGACCGGTGCTCCGCCTGCGACAGCACGCGGTCGAGGGCGAGCCAACCACGGCGGTGGGCGAACTCGGCGTAGACGGACGCGGTGTGCGTATCGCGGGCCGGGTCTGTTCCTTCTGCCAGGCTCCGGCGTCCTGTTCGACCACGAGCAGATGGTCCATCAGGAACCAGACGGCAGTGTCGAGGTCGCCGTATACCGCCGGGCGGCGCAGGACGCTGCCCACCGCGGGCTCCGGCAGGGCGTCGGCCGCGCAGCGGGGAATTCGATCGGGCGCGGACCTGTGCACATGTAGTGTGATCAAGACTTTTGTGAACAAGTTCAAGAAAATTGGGGGGCCGGTGTACCGTCACCGCGTCATGATCTCCGCCGCCGTCGTTGCGGCAGCCGTCGGCTTCGTACCCGCCACGGCCCAGGCAGCAGGCCCGTCCGCCGACCACGGCCGGACCTCGACCGCCACATCCCCGGCCGCCACGGCCGGTTCCGCGCAGGAGGCGGCCAAGGAGGCCGCCGCGAAAGACACCGCAGCGAAGGTCGCCAAGGCCAAGGCCAAGGCCAAGACCAAGGCCACGGCCGGGGCACCGGGGGCGACGGCCGAGTCCGGCGCGTCGCCGCGCGCGCAGCAGAGCGAGTACTTCGAGGTGGGCATGGGCACGTCCACCTCCTTCGCGCACAGCGTCGGAATGGCGACCTCCGTCGCCACCGACATGGCCGACAGCTACGTCCAGTTCGATGTCGACTGGGGTGACGGCGCCACCGACCTGGACTTCGGAAACGCCGAAGCGTTCGTGTACTTCAAGCACAAGTACGCCGAGGTCGGCGCCCACAAGATCACCATCAAGGCGACCGACCTGCGCACCAAGACGACCTCCACCGCCACCCAGGACGTCGTCGTGGACGGCTCCGAGTTCACCCCGCACGCGCCCACCCGGCTGCTGGACACCCGCGACGGCACCGGCACCGGCACCTCGGCCGGCCGCCCCGTCGCCCCCTACACCACGACCCGGGTGAAGGTCGCCGGCAACGCCGGCATCCCGGCCGGGGTGACGGCCGTGGCCCTGAACATCACCGCCACCAACACCTCGGCGGGCGGGCACATCAGCGCGTACGCCTCCGGCAAGCAGCAGCCGACCACCTCGAACGTCAACTTCGCGGCGGGACAGACCGTGCCGAACCTGGCGATCGTGCCGGTCGGAGAGGACGGGTACGTCGAGCTGGCGAACCGCAGCGAGGGCCCGGTGGACCTGATCGCCGACGTGACGGGCTACTTCAGCCGCTCCGCCGCGGCCGGATACACGTCCGTCAAGCCGTCCCGGCTGGTCGACACCCGGGAGGGACTGGGCACGGCCAAGGGCCAGGCCGCCGCTCAGAGCACCTTCGGCGTGCAGATCGCCGGTCAGGGCGGGCTGCCGGCCACGGGCGTCACGGCCGTGGCCCTCAACGTCACGGTGACCGACCCGAAGAGCTCCGGCCATCTGACGGTGTTCCCGGGCGGTCAGCAGGCGCCGTCGACGTCGAGCGTGAACTTCGCCGCCGGGCAGACGGTCGCCAATGCGGTGATCGTGCCGGTCGGACCGGACGGCAGGATCAACATCCGCAACGGCGCCTGGAGCCCGACCGACGTGATCGTCGACGTCACCGGCTACTACAGCGCCGACGGCAAGGCCGCCTACCTGCCGGTGGAGCCCAAGCGCCTGCACGACTCGCGGACCTTCGCCTTCCCGCTCGCCGGCCAGGACTACCACCACGAGACCCTGTGGACGTCCGGTATGGCGCTCGAGGCCCTCGTCGTGAACACGACGGTCACCAACCCGCAGGGCAGCGGGCACCTCTCGGTCGCTCCGGACCCGAACACCACGGACGACTACATCTCCGGAAAATACGTCCGGCCGAC
This sequence comes from Streptomyces sp. NBC_01296, assembly GCF_035984415.1. NCBI lineage: Bacteria > Bacillati > Actinomycetota > Actinomycetes > Kitasatosporales > Streptomycetaceae > Streptomyces > Streptomyces sp. NBC_01296. Next base: position 7,874,486 of record NZ_CP130720.1, read on the forward strand.
CCCGCCGGACTCGTCCGTCCTGAACTGGACGAAGGGCGCCACCGTCGCGAACCTGGTCCAGGCGAGCACCGGCGGCACCGACGTCGTCGACTTCTGGAACCGGGGCTGGGAGCCGACCGACCTGATCGTCGACCTGTTCGGCATGTACGACAAGAACTGACGCCCGCCCCCGCTCTTTACTGCGGCGCCGTGCGCCGCAGTAAAGAGCGGGGGCACACCCGGCGAACCCATGCGGTCACAGCACTAGGCCGGCGGGGCGGGTGCGGCGGGCTGGGGTGTGCGGCCCACCGGCGGGACCGGCGGGCCGGGCGGCAGGAGTTCGGCGGTCACGAACGCCACGACGGCAGCGAGGATCGCCACCGGGATCATCTCGGTGCTGCCCAAGACCAGGACCACGAGCACCACGCTGCTGACCGGCAGCCGCAACGCGGTCACGGTGGCGGCGGCCATGCCGGCCGCCAGCCCGGCGCCGATGCCCAGGCCGGGCAGCGGCGAGCAGAGGACGCCTGCCGCGGCGCCGAGGAACAGCGACGGGAAGATGGGGCCGCCGCGCAGGCTGCCCAGGCACAGGGAGAAGGCGGCGCCCTTGCACAGGAGAACGGCGATCAGCGCGCCCACGCCCCAGGCGTGCGGATCTCCGGCCAGCTGGCCCAGGGTGGTCTGGCCCGAGGAGGCCACGTCCGCAGGAGAGCGGCCGGTGCCCAGGGCATAGGCGGCGGCGCAGACGCCGGCGCCGAGCGCGCAGAGCACGGTGACGGTCAGGGGCCGTCCGGCGACGCGGACGGACGTCAGCCGGCCGCCGTACTGGATCAGGTACACGCCGCAGGCGATGACCACGGCGATGAGGATCGACCAGAGCACGTCACCGGCGTCCAGACGGGGGAACTGCGTGCCCGACTTCAGCTTCAGATCACCGGTCCCCAGACCGGTCCAGCGGCCGAATCCGGTGAACACGAGCGAGCCGATGCCGCTCGACAGCAGCGCGGGCAGCATGACGGCGAACAGCTGGGGCCCGCCCACGCCCACGACCTCCATGAGCAGCACCGCGCCGATCAGCGGGTTGCCGAAGATCGTGGCGATCGCCGCGGCGGATCCGGCCGCGCCCAGCAGCGCGGTGCTCATCGGTGTCTCCGGCGTTCCGGTGAGATGCCGCAGCGCGATCGCCAGTCCGCCGCCCAGCGCGATGAGCGGGGCCTCGGGGCCGAGCGTGGCGCCGAGCGGCAGGCTGAACACGGCCGCGAGGATCACTCCGGGCAGGGCTGCGGCTCCGGAACCGCCCGGGTGCAGGCCGGACGCGGGGATGTGCCCGCCCGCCCCGGGGAGACGGGTGACGATCTGCCCGACGCAGAGACCCGATACGAGCAGGAGCGGCAGGGGCCACCACCACGGCGGAGCGTCGTGGCCGAGGGCATGCGGGAGGTCCACCCAGACCAGGCTCTCCAGTTTCCGGAGCCCGGCGAGGAACCAGAATGCGGCCAGCGAGACCGGGATGCCGATGAGACCGCAGAACACCAGGGTCTTGCGGTATCCGGGAGTCCGGAGCAGCTCGCCGAGCTTCTGGGCCTCCGCGGGCCGCGGCGGCGGCTGCGGACCCGGACTCGGCTGCGTCGGCAGCGTCATGGGGCCGTTCCTTCCCGTCCCCCGTCCCTCACCGGTGCGTCCGGTACAGCGTGATCCGTCAGCCGAGGAGCCGACGCTTCTGCTCGGCGAATTCCTCCTCGGTCAGTACTCCCTGCTCCTTGAGGGTGCTGAGCTGCTTGAGCTGGTCGATCTTGGTGCTCATGTCGTCGGCAGCAGGGGCTGCAGCAGGGGCCGGAGCCGGGGGCGGGGGAGGCGGCGGCGCGGCCTCGGCCTGCGGCGCCTCCTGCTGGGACCACCGGCCGGCCTGCCGCCGGGACACCCGGTTGGACACGGCGGTGGCGGTGCCGGCGACGACGGCCGTACGGGCGACTCCGCGAAGAAGTCCGGGCATGATGCTCATCTCCAGGGGTGCGGTGAAGCAGGGCTGCGGCCGTCCTCACTCGTCGCCAGGCGGTACCTCCATCGCCTCCAGCGACGCGAGCAGCGCCTGCACGGGAATCCGGCCAGCGGCCACGAGCTGTGCACCTCCGCGCCGCAGTTCGCGCGCGAACGGCGCCGCCCATGTGTTCTCGTACACGATGATCCCCGCCGAGTTCCCGGGTTCCAGCGCGATGCCTGCGTCGTTGATGTCGCTCTGGTCCAGCAGGCCGGACGAGGCGCCTTCGAAGATCGAAAGGTCGACCTCGCTGCCGAGGTCGTTCAGCTCCACCGCCGTCACCGAGCCGTCCAGGTCCTTGCGGACGAAGATCAGGTCGAAGATGCGGATGATGCCGCGATCGACGAGATCGACGAGCATGGGGAGTCCCTTGCCCGTCATCCGGTTGCCCGGGAACTCGATCACGACGTAGTCCACGGGACCCATGTCGTCGATGTCGCCGATGTCGCCGAGCCCGCCTGATTCCTCGACCTCGCTGCTCATGGCTGCTCCTGTCGCGCTGGGGGAGGGAAGACGTCGCGTCGGCCGCTGATCCGCGGGCGGTGGGCTCCGGCACGCGGTGGGCAGGAGGGACGTCGCCTAAGCCCATTCCAGCACCGCGCACGCACCTCCGCACATCCGGAAGGTCACCCGTTGAACGAGCCGATCGGTCACCCGGTCAGTTGGTAGATGCTCTTGCCGGTCAGCCACAGGCCGAGCACCAGGCAGATGACGACGATCGCCTGCTGCGTGTGGCCCTCCAGCCAGCCGCGCAGGCGCATCAACCGGTCGTGCGCGACCTCGGGTGCGAACACGATGTACAGCTCGGCGGCCAGCAGGCTGGCGGTCGCGAGGAAACAGAAGCCGAACAGGGCCAGGTAGGTGGACGTGTGCGAAGTGTTCGCTTCGAGCACGGTCGTCGCGCCCGCCGCGACCAAGCCCCACGGCTGGACGAGCACGGCCAGGCCCGCGGCCGCCCAGACAGAGCTCGAGTCCGTGCGGGAGGCTGCGCCTTCGGAGGATCCGCCTTGCACGTCGCGGCCGAGCGGGGTGGTGGAGCCGGTCGGGGCGGTGCCCGCCTTCATGAGGAGGTGGCGATGGAGCCCGTAGAACACCAGCCCGAGTCCGATGACCAGTTTGGCCGCCACCCCCGCGATGCCGGGCGGGGAGCGCGGCGCCGGGGGCTGGCCGTCCGTCACGGTGAGTACGATCGCGATCACCGCGACGAGGCAGGCGAGCCAGGCCAGGATGAAGGCGAGGCCCTTCCACACGCCCCTGGCGGACGACACCACGAGCACGAACGCCATGATGGGCAGCGGATCGACGGTGATGGCCAGCGCGATGAGCAAGAGGTCGAGGACCATGGCGCCCCAATCGTGTGACGAGGCACGACACTACGCACGGGTCCGGGCCCCGACACCTTTTCGCGGCCATTCGGCGGACGGGCGAAGCGCGGTCGGCCGGAGCCGTTCGAGATGCCGCTCCCGGCCGTGTCCTTCAACCTGGACGCACACGAAGGAGACCGCAATGACGACGACTTGTCCACCGGCCCTCGCGTCGGCATCGAGCCGTCCGTCTCCCGCTGCGCCGACTGCCTCCCCGGTGTGCTGATGACCTCCGGCAGGAGCAAGCGCGCCGTCCTGCGCTCCGAGTGGTGGCGAACCCGCTCGCGGCGGACGGCGGCCAAGGCCCGACGGCTCCAGCGCCGGGCCGAGACCCGGTTTCCGGTGATCACCCACATCGCGGAGCGCATGGTGTCGGTGAACATCTTCGACTCCGCGACACGGCTCGCCGCGCAGTGCTTCCTGACCGCCGTCCCCCTGGTCTTCGTCGTCGCGTCGGTCGCCCCGCAGGCCGTGCGGGAGCAGATGGCCGCATCGATCCGTGCGGTGTTCGGGCTCAACGGCGAGTCGAGCGACCAGCTGTCCGCGATCTTCCGCAGCTCCGACGCGGAGCTCCAGAACGCGGTGGGGGTGGTGGGCTCCCTGATGGTGCTGCTGTCCGCGACCGCCGTGAGCCGCGCCATGCAGCGGCTGTGCAAGCGGGCGTGGGAGATTCCACGCACCGGGGCGCGGATCGCGGTCTGGCGCTGGCTCGCGTGGATCGCCGCCTGGATAGGTCTGCTGGTCGTGCAGGAACCGGTGCGCAGCGGGTTCGGCGTCGGGCTCTGGCTGGGTGTCCCCCTCACGTTCGTCTTCCAGACGCTGGTGTGGTGGTGGACCCAGCACCTCCTGCTGGGCCGCCTCGTCGGCTGGATGCCCCTGCTGCCGGGCGCTCTGATCACTGCCGGCGCGATGACCGCCCTGTCGGTCACCGCCGGTTTCTACATGCCGCGCGCCCTCAACCGGGCGCTGAGCGAGTACGGTTCGGCCGGCTCGATCTTCGTCCTGCTGTCGTGGCTGATCGTGCTGTGCGTGGCCATCGCCGGCGGTATCACCATCGGCGCCGTCCTGGCGCAGGAGCCGTACCTCGCCCGGCGGCTGGACAGTCCGCCGCCGAGCCGGCAGCGGGCGGAGCAGGGCTGAGCTCCGGCGATCCGGGGCCGCGTGGCGCCGTACGGCAGCGCCGTGCAAGGGGTGCCATGCTGGGCAGCAGGGGCCCGAGCGGCCTGGAGGTCCACAGCGATGGCAAAGCGTGCAGCAAAGACGGAGGACGGTGTGCGCCGGCTGTCCGCCGCGGAGCGGGCCGAACGCGGCCGCGCTGCCCGGAGCAGGGCGCCCCGCACCGGGCACGGGGAATTCGAGCCGTCCGCGCAGCGGCAGGATCCCGTGGACATCCTCGAAGGGCAGTCGGCCGGCCGGGTGCCGGAGCTGGTGCCGATCCGCTACGGGCGGATGTCGGAGTCGCCGTTCCGCTTCTACCGGGGCGCCGCCGCCGTCATGGCCGCCGACTTGGCCCCTACCCCGGACTCGGGCCTTCGGGTCCAACTGTGCGGAGATGCCCACATGCTGAACTACGGGCTACTCGGCTCACCGGAGCGGAATCTGCTGTTCGACGTCAACGATTTCGACGAGACGCTGCCCGGACCGTGGGAGTGGGACGTCAAGCGGCTGGCCGTGAGCCTGGCCATCGCCGGGCGGGAGAACGGGTTCACCGATATCGAGCGCGCTGAGATCGTCCAGTCCGCAGGCAGGTCCTACCGCGAGCAGATGCGTCGCTACGCCGCCATGCGCCACCTCGACGTCTGGTACGCGAGGGTCGACGCGGAGCAGCTCCAGACGCTGGGGGCGACCGAACTGCGCTCGCGCGGCCGCAAGCAGCTGGCCGAGACACTGGCCAAGGCGCGCGGGCGCGACAGCCTGCAGGCGGCCGGGAAACTCACCGAGGTGGTCGCCGGGGAGCGCCGGTTCAGGTCGACACCGCCCCTGGTCACGCCGCTCACGGAGCTGCTGCCGGACAATGAGCGCAGCACGCTGGAGGAGCAGATCCGCGACATGGTCGAGCAGTACGGCCAGACCCTTCCGTCGGACCGGCAGCACCTGCTGCGGCAGTTCACCGTCGTCGACATGGCGCGCAAGGTGGTGGGCGTCGGCAGTGTGGGCACCCGGTGCTGGATCATTCTGCTCCTGGGCAGGGACGGCGACGACCCGTTGATCCTCCAGGCCAAGGAGGCCGGCGAGTCGGTCCTCGCCCCTTACGTCGGTGCCGGCGAGTACTCCATGCAGGGCGAGCGGGTGGTGGCCGGGCAGCGCCTGATGCAGGCAGCCAGTGACATCTTCCTGGGCTGGCACCGGGCGAAGGGCATCGACGGCCGCGAGCGGGACTTCTACGTACGGCAGTTGCGGGACTGGAAGGGGAGCATCGAGCCGGAGCTGATGGCGCCGCGCGGCATGCGGGCGTTCGGCGACGTGTGCAGCGCCACCCTGGCCCGGGCACACGCCCGGTCCGGGGACCGGATCGCCATCGCCGCCTACCTGGGCAGCGGCGACGTCTTCGACCGGGCGCTGGTGCGGTTCGCGGAAACCTATGCCGACCTGAACGAGCGCGACCACCGGGCCCTGGTGGACGCGGTGGCCTCGGGCCGGGTGGCGGCGGAGTCGGCGTGACCGGCGGCGGGCACCCCGAGCGCCCCGCCTCTCTGCCAGTCGGCTGACCTGCCCGGCGAGGCGACACGTCGCCCTCCGTGACCGTGGGAGGCTCCGGTCATGACAGCCAAGGCACCCACGGCCGGGAAAGCGAAAGACGCGAGACTCATCCTGCTGACACTGGCGGCCGGGCAGTTCCTGATGGCCCTCGACAGCTCGGTCATGAACGTCTCGATCGCGACGGTGGCCGAAGACATCGGCACCACGGTGGCCGGCATGCAGGGCGCGATCACGGCCTACACCCTGGTCATGGCGATGTTCATGATCAGCGGTGGCAAGGTCGGCGCGCTCATCGGCCGCAGACGGGCGTTCACGATCGGCTGTGTCATCTACGGGTGCGGATCCTTCACCACGTCGATCGCCCCGAACCTGGCGATCCTCATGCTCGGCTGGTCGTTCCTGGAAGGCGTGGGGGCGGCACTGATCCTGCCGGCGATCGTGGCGCTGGTTGCCTCGAACTTCGCTGTGGAGCGGCGGCCGGCCGCCTACGGCCTGGTCGCGGCGGCGGCGGCGATCGCCATCGGGCTCGGGCCGCTCATCGGCGGTGTGGCGACCACGTTCTTCTCCTGGCGCTGGGTGTTCGCCGGGGAGGTCGTGGTCGTGCTGGTCATCCTGGTGCTCGCCCGCCGGGCAGCCGACGCGCCGCCCGAGCACAAACCGCGCATCGACCTTGTGGGCGCGGTCCTGTCCGCCGTGGGCATCGGGCTGTTCGTCTACGGTCTGCTGCGCACGAGTGAATGGGGCTGGTTCCTGCCCAAGGCCGGTGCACCGTCCTGGTTCGCCCTCTCACCCGTCGTCTGGTTGATGCTGGGCGGGCTTCTCCTCGTCTGGTTCTTCTTCCGCTGGGAGGCACGCCTCGTCGCACGGGGTACCGAGCCGCTCGTGGATCCGGAGTTCCTGCACAACCGGCAGCTCACCGGCGGCCTGACGATGTTCCTCTTCCAGTACCTCGTACAGATGGGCGTGTTCTTCGTCGTCCCGCTCTACCTGTCCGTCGCGCTGGGCCTGTCCGCCATCAAGACGGGCGTGCTGATCCTGCCGCTCTCCATCTCGCTGCTCGCCTCCGCGATCGGGATTCCCAAATTCCGTCCGGACGCCTCACCGCGGCGCGTGGTGAAGCTCGGGCTCTTGGCGATGCTCGCCGGCGCCCTCGTCCTGCTGGCCGCCCTGGACGCCGACTCCGGTGCGGCCGTCGTCATCGTCCCGATGCTGCTGATCGGACTGGGGATGGGGGCGCTGGCCTCCCAGCTCGGGGCGGTCACCGTCTCGGCCGTCCCGGACGAGCAGAGCGCCGAGGTCGGCGGAATCCAGAACACCGTCACGAACCTCGGCGCGTCGATCGGCACCGCCGTTGCCGGGTCGATCCTCATCACCGTACTGACCTCGTCGTTCCTCACGACCATCGAGCAGAACCCGGCTATCCCGGCCGAGGTCACGAGCCAGGCGAACGTCAAACTCGCGGGCGGTGCTCCCTTCCTGTCGGATGCCCAGCTCACCACCGCCCTCGACGAGGCCGGTGCGAATTCGGCGGTGACCCAGGCCGCACTCGAGGCGAACGCGACCGCGCGGATCGACGGCCTGCGGGCCGCCCTCGCGATCCTCGCCCTGGCCGCGCTGACGGCGCTCTTCTTCACCCAGCGCATTCCTGCGACCCAGCCCGGGGCGGCGCGTCCCGGAGCCCGGTGACCTACGCGGGAGCCGGCGGCTTTCCCCCGGGTGTCGCCGTGCTCTCGGCGTCCTCGGCGATGAAGTCCATCACGGCAAGGGCGAAGAGGAGCACGAGGGCAATGCCCAGGATGACCCAGCCGGTCGGGTGCGGCCACAGGATGAAGGCGAGGACGGCGACAGCCACCAGGATCCAGGTGATCCAGCTGCGGTGGCGACCGACGAACGAGCCGACCGGGCCGGTACGCAGGCCCGCCCGGTCGGCCGCGGCCCGGGTGGCCGCGATACCGGAATGCCACACCTCGCGGACCACCGTGGCGCGGCGTCCCGGCCCCGAGAGCCAGGCGGCGAGCGCGAGCAGTACGCCGAGGACCACGACCGCGCGGACGGTGATGCGCAGGAGGCGGATCATCGCGTCGTAGACGGCACCGGCGGCCGGCTGGGAGACGGTGTCGGGGAGCGCGTTGAGATAGACCGTCCGGAAGACCGTCAGGGCGACGCCCAAAATGAGCGCCGCGGCGGCGAAGCCGAGGGCCGACGCGATCAGGGTGCGGCGCCGGTGGGCGGAGAGCAGGACGCCCACGGCCGCGAGGATGACGGCGAGGATCGGCAGCCACAGGCCGGCGAGCTCGAGCAACCGGAAGCCCGTCTTGACCCGGCCGATGTCGTCCGACCGGAGAACCGTGAAGTCGGTGTGGATCTCGGGGATCTTGCCGGCGACGCTGAGCCCGGCGTCCACGAGCCGGGTCTTCACCTGTTCGATCACCGGAGCGAGATCGAGGGTCACCGAGTCGTTCTTGATCTGGACGGCTCCCTCGTCGTTGCCGGTCAGCGCGCGTACGAGCGAGGTGTGGATCGTACGGTTCGCGCCGGTCCAGATGGTGTCGAAGGCCTTCGACGCGACGACGTCCTGGGCCTTCTCGTGCACGAAGCTGCGGACCGCGCCCTCGAGCCCGTCACCCAGCTTCCCCAGCCCCTTCGCGAGCAGCGGCCGGTCGTCCGGGGCCACGCCCTCGAGCAGGGCGGGCAGGTCGAGGTGTTCCATGACCGCGCCCGTGACCCGGTTCGCGACGGCCGCCTGTACGTCGGGGTCGGAGGCGAGCGGGGCCACGGTGGCGACGTAGCGGTCGGTGTCGCCCACGATGTCCGCCGTCCAGGCGGCGACGATGCCCAGCGGGGCCAGGACGCAGCCGATGACGATCAGCACCGCTGACAGGAACGCGCGCACCCGGTGGTGGGGCGGCGGGCGTCTCGCGGCCTCGCTCTCCAGCGTGGCAACCCGGGCCCGCAGTGCGGCGAGTTCGCTCTGACTTTCGTCGTCCGGCATGACAGCCCTCCTAGGGGTCGTACCCCAGACAATCCCGGCCCGCTCGATCCGGCGAGTGGAGGCGACCCGTCCGGGTGAGACCCGCCGATGCGACCCGTGGCCCGCGGTGCGGCCCGGCGAGCACGGCGGTTGCGCCGTGCGGTGCGGCGCGGGGCAAGCCGTACGGGACCGCTCGACATGCGGAACGCAGTGTGCGAGCCAATACTGCTGATCGCGGGCATCGGGCCCGCCCGAAGGAGGCATCCGTGGACGACTACCCGGCACTCAGCATCTTCTGGTCCATGCTGTGGTTCTTCCTGTGGATCATGTGGCTGTTCCTGCTGTTCAAGATCATCACGGACATCTTCCGCGACCATGAGATGAGCGGCTGGGCCAAGGCGGGCTGGCTGATCTTCGTCATCCTGCTGCCCTTCCTCGGCGTGCTGGTCTACGTCATCGCCCGCGGCAAGAGCATGACCCAGCGGGACGTCAAGCAGGCCAAGGACAACGAGGCCGCCTTCCAGGACTACATCCGCCAGACGGCGGGCAGCGCTCCGGCCGGCGGCGGATCGGGCGGCGCGGACGAGCTGGCCAAGCTCGCCGAGCTGAAGGCCAAGGGCGCGCTCACCGAGGAGGAGTTCCAGCAGGCCAAGTCGAAGCTGCTGGCCTGACGGCGCAGGGTCGACAGCCGGTACGGCCCGCACGTACGCGCTCTCGCACGGACCCGGGGCCGACCGTGAGGGGGCCGGCCCCGAGGATGGCCCCGGCACCGACCTGCGGCACCCGAGTGTGCGCGCGACCCGGTCTCATCGGCGGGGGAGCGGCAGCGTCGCCTGGTGGTGCGGGCTGCGGTCCTCCATGCCGTACCGGGCGCTCAGTTTCGAGATCAGCAGGCAGTACGCGGGTGCGCACACCAGCTCGAGGACGAGCGCCTGCCACGGGGCGTCTGCGGCGGTTCCGGAATCGGCCAGCTGCCCCAGCGCGAGCGCAATGCCGTAGGACAGCACGTTGTTCGCCGTGTGGATCGCGATCACGGCCTCCAGCCCGCCCGTACGGATGACGAGCCAGCCCCACCACACCGCGGAGTAGAAGAGCAGCGCGAACCCGGACCATGCACCGAACCCGTGGGCGAGGGCGAAGAGCAGCGAGGCGACGACGATCCCCGGCCAGGGCGAACGGAGGAACCCTCCGAAGAACTGGGCGAGCCAGCCCCGGAAGACGAACTCCTCGGCCGCGGCCTGGAAGGGAACCAGCACCAGGAACACTGCGCAGCCGAGCAGCAGCGGCAGCCATCCGGGAAATTCTCCCGCGAGGCTCTCCGGGCCGTCCTCGATCCAGCCCCAGAGCAGGAGTACGCCCATCTGAAGCGCCATCAGGGGGAACGCCACGGCAGCGCAGCGGGCGAGCCAACGCCAGCGCAGCCGGCCCAGGACGGACATCACCGTTCCGGCGGGCCGGTGGCCGCAGGCACGGACCGCCAACAGGACGACGGGAATGCCGACCGCCAGGCTCAGGAGCCCCATGGCCTCGTCCGTCAGCGGGTCGGACAGCACCCGGTCACTGCCGTCGGGGGCGAGCTTCAGGCCCAGTCCGTGGCCGATTGCGATGCAGGCCGCGGTGACGGCTATGAGGCCCACCGCCAGGAGGACCGTGACGAGGAGAACCTCGCCGAGACGCCCGAGTGCGCCCTGCCGCCCGTTCCTCGCCTGCTCGTGATACCGGGAGCCGGCCGGCGCTGCCACGAGGGCAGGGGGCTGGACGTACCCGGGATGGGGCCCGGGCCGACCCTGCGGCGGGGGCCACGGGGCTGCGCCACCGGAAGGGCCGCCGCCGTCCCACGCCTGGGCGTTCGGGTCGGCGGGCCTGAGCCGGCCATCCGGAGGGGGAGTGTCTGACACAGGTACGGCCCGCCTTCTTCCCGTTCGACTGTCTGCGCACCCATTCGATCACGCGTACGCCCCGCAGTCGGCCGACGGCCGACGGCCGCCGGACCCCGATCAGTTGATCCGCTGCCCGGCCTCCGCGCGGACCGACGTCAGCGCCTGACACGTCAGGGTGACGGCCCGGCCGGGCGGCGTGATCTCTTTCGGGGAGACCGCCACGTGTCACGCCGTCATCTTCCTGCGGCTGCCTGCCGGATCCTCGAACCGGCCGTACGTGCCGGAGGCCGCGAAGCCTGCGACGATGAGCCCCGCCACCCTGGCCGCGACGATCCCGATGGCCCTCCCGGTCCGGCTGCCGCTGCGCGGCGGCGGGAGCATGCTCATGCCCCACGGCTACGTCACCGTCTACGCGCATCCCCCTCCGGGTTGCGGGAATTCAGGCCCTACCGGCAGGTATGGGACCGTGTTCCGCCCAGGTTTGATAGGAGTTGGCGTAACCGGTGCGCCAGTACGTCTGAGCGGGAAGGGCACGATCATGCTGGAGTTTCCCAAGCCGCGAGCCCTGCTGTGCTCGTACTGCCAGGCCGGCCCGAAGGACGGGACGGCGCGGACCCTGTCGGCGGAGGCCGGAATGCTGACGGTCACCTGGCACACCGCATCGTGCCCGCACTACGCGGCGGACCGCATCCTCGCCGACAAACGCATCTGACCCGCGGGCTTCTCGGAGGATGCCGGGCGGCAATCGGGCGGGAGGTGTTGCGGGTGCTTACCGGGGATTGGGTGCGGTGGTGCGGGTGGCGTTGCGGATGATGGCTGCGGCCTCGTTCGGGTTGCGGTTCAGCCAGGCCGTGAGGTGTTCGTGGACGACCTCCTGGACGTAGGTCCCCGTCGGGGTGCTGTCCAGCCTGGTTCGGGTCGCGCCTTCGAAGCAGGGGTCGTCGATCTTGACCGACACGACTGCCGTCAGGCCCCTGCCGACGGCATCGCGGGTGAGGCCGTCGTCCGCCCCGGGCAGCAGGTGCTCCTGTCGGGCGTACGCGTTGAACGCCTTCGGCAGCGCGGTCCAGAAGCCCGCCTCGTGGGTGCCGCCCTCATGCGTGCGGATGCTGTTCGCGAAGGAGTGGACGCTCCCGCTGTCGGACGTGTCCCACTGGAGGGCGATCTCGACGGAGATCGCGCTGTCCTCGTCCGCCGCCACGAAGGCGATGACGGTGGGATGGATCGGTTCTCCCTTGCGGGAGTTGAGGTGACTCACGAGGTCCTGGGCGCCTTGCTCACAAGAGTGGCGGACCGTGCGGGTCGTGCTTCGCTCGTCGGTGAGGGAGAGGGCCAGGCCCCTGTTCAGGGAGGCCAACTCCCGGAAGCGGTACGACAGTGTGGCGAAGGAGAAATCCGTGGTCTCGAAGATGCCGGCGTCGGGCCAGAAGGTGATCACGGTGCCGGTTTCGGCCGCCTCCTCGCGCCTGGCCGGCGGGGCGACCGGGACGCCCCTCCCGTACTCCTGCGTCCAGCGCAAGCCATCGCGCCGGACCTCGACCTCGAGGCGGCTCGACAGCGCGTTGACCACGCAGATGCCCACGTCGTGAACGGTGCCGGCGCGGAACTCGGTCAGTACGGCCTCGATACCCGGATCCGTCGGGATGCCCCGGCCGTTGTCGACGACGCGCACGCCGCCGTCGGGCGTGATCGTGACGTCGATGGTGTCGCCGTGGCCGGCCAGAGCCTCCGCCACCGCGTGGCCGACGAGCTCGAAGACCAAGCGGTGCAGACCGCGCTCGCCGACCGAGCCGATGAACATGCCCGGCCGCTTGCGTACGGCTGCAAGGCCTTCCAGTACCTGGATGTGACTGGCGTCGTACGACGTCTCGCTCATGAAGGATCCTCCCTGGACGATCTTGCGCGGGGACATGTCCCATTCTAGGGAAGAACGGGTGAAAGCCCAGGTCAGATGGGGTGTACGGAAGGCCTGGAGCGGCGTCTGCGCGGCTCCCGTGCGGTGGCTGGATCCGGGGGGTCGAGGGCGGGCCCCGCGTGTCGCCGCGATCCCGCGCAAGGCCCTCACGAGGGCGAAATCAGCTGCGCCCAGGGGGGTTTCTCCGGCGATTCCCGACGCGGAATGCCGCTCACAGCGTCGTGATGAGTCCGCCGTCGATGGTGTGGTCGGAGCCCGTGGTGTTGCCGGACCTGTCCGAGGCCAGCAGCAGGACGAGATCGGCGACCTCCTCGGGGCGGGTGAAGCGCCCCGTGACGCTCTGGGCGGCGGCGCCCGCGACGATGTCGGCCGGTGTGCTCCCCGTACCGCCCGCGACGGTGGCCGCGACGCCCTGCTCCCCGAGCCAGAGGGCCGTCTCGACCGGGCCGGGGCTGATGGTGTTGACGCGTACGCCGTGCGGGCCGACCTCCTTGGACAGCGCCTTCGAGAAATTGGCGAGCGCAGCCTTCGCCGCGGAGTAGTCGATCACCGCCGGGTCGGGCAGGAAGGCGTTGACCGAGCCGACGGTGACGATCGACCCCGCGCCGCGCTCGATGAGGTGCGGGAGAGCGGCCCGGGTGGTGCGGACGGCCGTGAGGAAGTTGATGGTCAGGGCCCAGGCCCAGTCCTCGTCGGTCAGCGACAGGAAGCCGCCCAGCCGCGGACGCACGGCGCCGACGTTGTTGACGAGGATGTCGAGCCCGCCGAACGCCGCGACCGCCTCCCGAACCGCCTGCTCCGGTCCGTCCGGGCTTGTCAGGTCGACCGCGACGGGCCGGACCCGCCCGCCGGCCGCCAGTTCCGTCAACGGGCCGCTCACCGTACGGGCGGCCGCGACCACCCGGGCGCCCTCGCCGGCCAGCGCCCGGGTGACCGCCAGGCCGATGCCCTTGCTCGCTCCGGTGACGACCGCCACCTTGTCCGTGAGATGCAGGTCCACGCAGTGCTCCTCGACGCGGTGCGGACCGGGTCCGGGGCGCCCGGCCCACGAGGACCGAGTCTGCACGAACACCGGTCCGGGGCGGTCCCGACGGGGCCACGGCGTCAGGCAGGTGGCCCTCGCAACCGCGCGTACGGCCGTCAGCCGAGGCGCGTCGGGGAGGAGGCCGCCGGGGCCAGCATGCGCGGGGCGCCCGTGCCGTCCGCCGGGACCGTCCACAGATCGGTGGTGTCCGCCCGGCCCTCGGCGGGCAGGGCGTACGCCAGCGTGCGGTCGTCGAGCCACACGGCCTGGTCGTCCACGCTCCGCTTCTCCGCGAGCGGCGTCTCGCGCAGCGTCCCCAGGTCCAGTACGTGCTCGCGCCACAGCGACGCGCCGCGCGCGACGCGCTTCTTGTACGCGACCCGGGTCTCGTCCGGGGACAGGGAAGGGCACTCGACGTTCTGGGCGAGGGTGGTGACGCTGCGCCGCGAGACCGAGCCCTTCACCAGGTACGTCTGGCCGGCGGTGGCGAGGGTGGCGTAGAAGGTGTCGTCGTCCTTGGAGAAGGTGACGCCCCAGAAGTTCACATCGCCCGAGGTGTACGGCCGGCCGTCCAGTTGGATGGAGAACTTCTCCAGGTCCGGTTCCATCGCCCCGGTACGGGTGTCCACGATCGCGGTGCGCGTGGAGAAGAACGCGGCGCCGTACGACTCACCGGAGACGAACACCGTCCAGGCGGCGAAGTGGCCGCTCGGCGAGACCCGGGCCCGGGACGGGGTGCCCGCGAGCGGGAAGCTGCGCAGCGTGCGCAGGTCGGAGTCGACGATCAGGGCCCGGTTGTCCTGGGCGAGTGCGCCCGGAGTGGAGTTCAGGCACACGCCGGTGCCGCCGGCCGCGTGGAAGCGCCGGCAGGCGAGGCCCGACGCGGTGCGCTCCGCCTGGGGCGATTGCCCCGGGACCGAGACGAGTGCCCCGCGGTGCGGGCCCTGCGCGCCGTTGAGGAAGGCCAGCCGGTCCTGCCGCCCGAGCGTGACCGGGCCCTGGGCGACCGTCGGGTCCCCCTCGTGCGTCTGCTCGGCCCGGGCGGCGGCGCGCAGCACCAGCGCGGCGGCGAGGCCCCCGAGGAGCAGCACGGCCACGGCGAGTACGAGCAGCCGGCGTGAGCGGGTCATCGGGTTCCTCGGGGGTGTCGGGCCGGTTCGGGAGCGGTGTCGGGGGCCGCCGGGCGGAGTACGAAGCCCGCGACGGCCGCGCAGCAGCACAGCCCCGCCGCGGCGCCGGCGAGCGCCGGACCTGCGCCCCAGAGGGTCCAGGCGGCGCCGAACGCGAGCGAGCAGCCGAAGCGGGCCAGCGCCTGGCCGGTGCCGACGAGGGCGATTCCGGTGGCGCGCAGTTTCGCGGGAACGGTCGCGGCGACGGCGGCGGGGAGGACCCCGTCGGTCGCGGCGTAGAACAGGCCGTGCAGTACGAGGACCAGGTAGGGGAGCGCGGGCTGGTGCGGGGCCCACAGCAGCAGCCCGTATCCGGCCAGGAGGAGGGCGTGCCCCGCGAGGAACACGGTGCGACGCCCGATCCGGTCGGCGAGGGCGCCGGCCGGCACGGCCAGCAGCAGGAACACCGCGGCGGTACCCAGGGGGAGCAGCGGGAACCACTGCTCGCGGATGCCGGTGCGGTCCTGGAGCAGCAGGTAGAGGAAGGCGTCGCTGACGGTGGTCAGGCCCAGCAGGGTGGCGCAGAGCGCCAGGGCGCGCAGCCGCGGCAGCCGCAGCAGGGCCACCGCCTCCCGCAGGTTCACCGCGGCGGGCTTCGGGGAGTCCGGCTGCGCGGCCGCGGGCCTCGGGGAGGTGCCGACGTCCGGCCCGGGCGGGCCGAGGCCCGCGCCCGACGGGACGAACAGCATGAGCACCACCACGCCGAGCACGGCGACGCACGCGCTGACGCCGAACACGGCGTCGTACCCGCCGACCGCCGTGTTCAGGATGAAGAAGGCGGCGAGCGGGCCGAGCAGGGCCCCGGTGGTGTCCATGGCGCGGTGGACGCCGAACGCGCGGCCCTGTAACTCGGCCGGTGTGGAAAGGGAGATCAGTGCGTCGCGCGGTGCGGTGCGCAGACCCTTGCCGGTGCGTTCCAGGGCGAGCACCACCCCCACCGGGCCGAGGCTGTGGGCGAGCAGCAGCAGTGGTTTGCACAGGGCGGACAGGCCGTAGCCGATGCCGGCGATCAGCTTGTGGTTGCGGACCCGGTCGGCGAGGTGGCCGCCGGTCAGCTGCACCAGCGCGCTCACTCCGTTGTAGACGCCGTCGAGCGCGCCGAAGCCGAGCGGGCTCAGCCCCAGTCCGGCGACCAGGTACAGGGGCAGCACTGCGGTGACCATCTCGGAGGAGACGTCGGTGATCAGGCTGACCGTGCCCAGCGCGAGGACGGCCGAGGCGACGGCGGGGGCGCGGACGGGCCCGCCGTCCGGTGCGTTCTGCCGTGCGGTCTTCGCGCCGGCGGGCGCGGAGCGGTCCGCGAGGTACATGCTCTCGAGCTCCCGGTGCCGACGGTCTGAGTCACTCGTACGTGCGAGTGAAACCCTAGTGGTTGTACGGGCCAACTGGGCGGTGTACGGCCTGAATCGGCTCGGTGGGGCGACTCGGTGGGGTGGCTCAGCCCTGCCGGCTGCTCTCGTCGCGCAGCCAGGTGGAGAAGTCCCCGGTCCGGATGGCCTTGCGGGCCCCCCGGCGGGCGACGAGGGCCGCCACGACGAACACCACGACCCCGGGGAGCAGGCTCGGCCGGTCCCGGAGCAGGGCGCGCAGGTCGCCCGTACCGGTGCGCGCGGACGGCGCATGCGCCCCCTCCGGGCTCCCGGACGCCCCCGCCGCCTGGAAGCGCTCCAGCTCGGCGGACGAGGTCGCCGCCCTGACGCGCCGCCTGATCAAGTCACCCCAGGTGCGCGGCGGATGCACCACGACCCGGGCCGCCTCGACCACGCACCGCTCCTGCGACGCGAACGCGAGGGACGCCGCGAGGTCGTCCGCCATCAGCGGGGGCAGCGCGGCGATCCGCGCGTGCCCCGGCTCGGACACCGCGATGACCCCGCGCCCGAACAGCCCCTCGCGGACGGCCGGCAGCCGCTGCCAGACCCGGTAGTACGCCCGGACCGGCCAGGCGCACCCGGAGAGGGGGATGTCACGGCCGGGCGCCGCGGCGAGGAGGTCCGGACTGGCGGCCAGGGCGCCGGCCAGCGCCCGTACGCCGGCCGCTGCGAACTCGACGTCGGCGTCCACGTACAGGCGGGGGAAACCCCGCGCGTGCTCGTCCCCGATCCGAAGTGCCGTGTGCTTGGAAGGAGTCGGTATCTCCACCACCCGTACGCGAGGGCCCCGCGCACCGGCCACCGCGGCGGTGTCGTCCGTACAGCCGTTGCACACCACGACGATGTCGGGCCCGGAGGCCGGGGCGTCGGCCAGGAGCGCGTCGAGGAGCCGGCCGATGACCCGGCCCTCGTTGTGGGCCGGGATCACGATGCTGGTCACCCCGGAAGTATGCACGCCCGAACACCCGGGCCGACCGTTTCCTCCAACTCTCCACGACGGTAGGCCCGGTGGTCTAGATTGAGCGCAGCCGACCGGATTCGGCGTGCTTCGGCGACGCTGAAATCCAACCGGAGCAGGGCAGTTGGGGAAATGCGGGTTCGGCGGCTTGGGGGAACAGGCCGCCTGCCCGTGGCCGGACCGGCGAGGGGTGCCGGGCGGCCGGGGGGCGGAAAGTACGTCGCAACACGTAGGGCATCGGTCGTGGGGGGCCATCACCGTTTCGGCAGTCACGCACGGGTCGCGCATGCGCCCGGCGCCGGCCGTCGGCGGCACCCCCTTCCTTCGCACGCGTCCCGGCCATGGGTTGTCGATACGCCCTCGGGCGTGCGTCGAAGGAAAGGGAACGCTGTGAAGGAATCCGAGAGGGAACCCGAGAAGGACGCCCCGAAGGGTGCGGGGCGCGAGGCCGCGATCACCGGTGCGTGGCCGGCCAAGCCGTTAGGCGTCGCCGTCATCGGAGCGGGCTACTGGGGCCCCAATCTCGTCCGCAACTTCCAGTCCAGCCCGGGGTTCCGGCTCCGCTGGCTCTGCGATCTGGACGTCGAACGGGCCCGGAAGGTGCTCGGCGGATACTCCACGGTCCAGGCGACCTCCGACTACGCGGCCGTCCTGGCCGACCCGGCCGTCGACGCGGTCGCCGTGGCCACCCCGGCCGGCACCCACCTCGACGTCGCACTGGCCGCCCTGCGCGCCGGAAAGCACGTCCTCGTGGAGAAGCCCCTTGCCGCCACGTACGAGGACGGCCTGAAGCTGGTGACCGAGGCCGAGGAACGCGGCCTCACCCTCATGTGCGACCACACCTACTGCTACACCCCGGCGGTGGCCCGCATCCGCGACATGGTCCGCTCCGGCGAACTCGGCGAGATCCAGTTCGTCGACTCCGTCAGGATCAACCTGGGGCTCGTCCAGAAGGACATCGACGTCCTGTGGGACCTGGCCCCCCACGACCTCTCGGTGCTCGACTTCATCCTCCCGGACAACATCCGGCCCGTCGCCGTCGCCGCGCACGGGGCGGACCCGATCGGCGCCGGCCAGTCCTGCGTGGCCTACCTGACGCTCACGCTCAACACCGGCGCCATCGCCCACGTACACGTCAACTGGCTCTCCCCGGTGAAGGTCCGCACGACGATGGTCGGCGGCTCCAAGCGCACCCTGGTGTGGGACGACCTCAACCCCACGCAGCGCGTCGCGGTCTACGACCGCGGCGTGGACATGACGGCACCGCAGGAGATCGGCGCGGACGAGCGCCGCGACATGCTCGTCTCCTACCGGAGCGGAGACATGGTGGCACCCGCGATCGTCGAGAAGGAGGCCCTGCGCAGCATGGTCGAGGAGTTCGCCGCCGCGATCAGGACGCGGCGGCCCGCGCTGACCGACGGCTGGGCGGGCCTGCAAGTGCTCGACATCCTGGAAGCGGCCTCCCGGAGCCTGGAGTTCCGCGGCGCGGTCGTCGGACTGCGCACCGGGCGCTGACCGCCCGCGGGACCCACCACGGGGACCACCCGCGCCCGCGGCCGCGCACACCGCTGCGGGCGCAGCAGGAAACACCATGACCGACTCAGTAGGGGCAGGGCGTTGAGCAGCGTACGAGGCAAGAGGATTCTGGTCACCGGCGGGGCGGGCACGATCGGCTCGCACGTGGTCGACCTGCTGGTGGACAACGGGGCGCGCGAGATCGTCGTGCTCGACAACTTCGTGCGGGGGCGCACCGCCAACCTGGCCCGCGCGCTGCAGAGCGGCGTGGTGGAGGTCGTCGACGGCGACATCCGCGACACGACCGCCGTACGCAAGGCGACCGAAGGCGCCGACCTGGTGTTCCATCTGGCCGCCATCCGGATCACCCAGTGCGCGGAGGAGCCGCGACTGGCGAACGAGGTGCTGGTCGACGGCACGTTCAACGTACTGGAGGCCGCGGTCGCCGCCGGGGTGGGCAAGGTGATCGCCTCCTCGTCGGCCTCGGTCTACGGGCTCGCCGAGACCTTCCCGACCACCGAGCGCCACCACCCGTACAACAACGACACCTTCTACGGGGCGGCGAAGGCCTTCAACGAGGGGGTGCTGCGCAGCTTCCACGCCATGTACGGGCTGGACTACATCGCGCTGCGCTACTTCAACGTGTACGGGCCCCGGATGGACATCCACGGGCTCTACACCGAGGTGCTGATCCGCTGGATGGAGCGGATCACCGCGGGCGAGCCGCCGCTGATCCTCGGCGACGGCACCCAGACCATGGACTTCGCCGACGTACGGGACATCGCACGGGCCAACCTGCTGGCCGCCGAATCGGACCTGACCGACGAGGTGTTCAACGTCGCGAGCGGCTCCGAGACCAGTCTGCGTGACCTGGCCGTCGGACTGCTGGAGGCCATGGGTGCGGAGGGGATGGTGCCGGAGCACGGACCGGCCCGCGCCGTGAACGGGGTCACCCGGCGCCTCGCGGACACCTCGCAGGCCTCGGGGCGGCTCGGCTTCACCGCCGAGATCGACATGCACCGCGGGCTGCGGGACCTGGTGGACTGGTGGCGTGCCGAACGCGCGGCGGACGCGGCCGCGAAGGCGGCGGCCGGGGAGGCCGGCCGATGAGCGCCCAGGCCCCGGCCCCCGCCCGCATCCCCGTCATGATCCCGTGGCTCGGCGAGGAGGAGGCGCGGGCCGCCGCCGACGCGGTCCTCTCCGGCTGGGTCGCCCAGGGCCCCCGGGTCGCCGAGTTCGAACGGGCCTTCGCCGAGCGGGTGGGCGCCGAGCACGGCATCGCCGTGAGCTCGTGCACCACCGCCCTGCACCTCGCGCTGATCGCGCTGGAAATCGGGCCGGGGGACGAGGTGGTCGTGCCCTCGCTGTCCTTCATCGCCACCGCCAACGCGGTGCGCTACCTCGGCGCCCACCCGGTGTTCGCGGACGTCGAGGAGGCCACCGGGAACCTGACGCCCGACACCGTGGACGCCGTACGCACCCCGCGGACCAGGGCGGTGCTCGCCGTCCACCAGGGCGGGGTGCCGGCCGACGTGCACGCACTCCGTGCGGCCTGCGCCGACTGGGGCGTCCCGCTCGTGGAGGACGCCGCCTGCGGGATCGGCGCGACCGTGGGCGGCAAGTCCGTCGGCCACGGCGCACTCCTCGCCGCCTGGTCCTTCCACCCCCGCAAGGTGATCACCACCGGCGAGGGCGGCATGGTGACCACGGACGACGCCCAGTGGGCAGAGCGGCTGCGCAGGCTGCGCGAGCACGGCATGAACGTGTCCGCGGCGCAGCGGCACGCCAGCAGCAAGCCGATCGCCGAGAGCTATCTGGAGGTCGGCTACAACTACCGGATGACCGACATCCAGGCCGCGGTCGGCCTGGTGCAGCTCGGCAAGCTGGACGCGATCGTGGCCCGCCGCCGCGAACTGGCCTCCCGGTACGGCCGGTTGCTCGCCGCAATCCCCGGCCTGCGCCCGGTCCGGGACCCCGCACACGGCGAGGGCAACTTCCAGTCGTACTGGGTCCTGCTGACCGAGGACTTCCCGGTCGGCCGGGACGAGCTGCTCGCGGTCCTCGCGGAGGGCGGAGTCTCGGCCCGGCGCGGGATCATGGCCTCGCACCTGGAACCGGCGTACGCAGGGCACGGGGCGGCGCCGCTGCCGGTGACCGAGCGGATCAGCCGCGACTCGCTGATCCTGCCGCTGTTCCACACCATGACGGAGGCCCAGCAGGACCGGGTGGTGGCGGTGCTGCGCGAACAGGCCGGCGGATGACCGCCCCGAACGGCCGGACCACCCAGGACCTGCTGATCGTCGGCGCGGGCGGATTCGCCCGGGAGACCGCCCAGGCCGTACGGGACACGGTCGCCGCCGACCGGGAGCGCGGCCGCGCCCCGCGGTGGCGGCTCGCCGGGCACCTGGACGACGACCCGGCCCTGCACGGGCAGGACGCCGACGGCGTGCCGGTACTGGGCGGCAGCGACCTGGTGCACCGGCTGCCGGATGCCCGGGTCGTGGTGTGCGTGGGCAGTCCGCGCGACTACGCGGTACGGGCCCGCCTCGTGCGGCGCCTGGCGCTGCCCGGGAGCCGGTACGCGACTGTGGTCCACCCCACGGCCGCCGTCTCGGGCTCCTCGGTGCTCGGCCCGGGCTCGGTGCTGCTCGCGCACTGCGTGCTGACCGCGGCCGTACGGGTGGGGGCCCACGTGGCGGTGATGCCGCACACGGTCCTCACCCACGACGACACGGTCGGGGACTTCGCGACCCTCGCCTCGGGGGTCCGCCTCGGCGGCGGGGTCCGGCTGGGGCGGGGGGCGTACGTGGGCGCGGGCGCCCTCGTGCGGGAGAACACCACGGTCGGCGCCTGGTCGCTGACCGGTATGGGAAGCACGGTCCTGGCCGATGTGCCGCCCGGCGAGGTGTGGGCCGGAAGCCCGGCCCGCCGGCTGCGCGCGGCGGGGGGCCCGGCGCTCGACGAGCTGCGGGCCGACGGCGAGGAGACCGGCCGGCGGCCGGAGACACGGATGAGGGCCGAGACACGCATGAGGCCGGAAACACGGATGGGGAGCACAGTCGGATGAACCAGATACCGCTCGTGGACCTGAAGGCGGCGCACGCCGAGGTCGCGCAGGAATTACGCGCAGGATTCGACCGGGTGCTGGCCGACACCGCCTTCATCGGCGGTGAGGAGGTCCGCGCCTTCGAGCGCGAGTACGCGGCCTTCGCCGGGGTCGGCCACTGCGTCGGCGTGGCCAACGGTACCGACGCCCTCGAACTCGCCCTGCGCGCGAGCGGGGTGGGCGTCGGAGACGAGGTGGTGCTGCCCGCCAACACGTTCATCGCCACCGCCGGAGCCGTCGCTCGGATCGGCGCCCGGCCGGTCCTGGTGGACTGCCTGCCCGACACCCTGCTGATGGACCCGCAGGCCGCGCTGGACGCGGTCGGCAAGGCCACGCGCGCCGTGGTCCCGGTCCACCTGTACGGGCAGTGCGCCCCCGCGGCGGAGCTGGCCGCGCAACTGCCCCCGTACGCCAAGGTCGTCGAGGACGCCGCGCAGAGCCAGGGCGCCACCCGCGACGGCCGTACTCCCGGCAGCGGCGGGATCGCCGCGACCAGCTTCTACCCGGGCAAGAACCTGGGCGCGTACGGAGACGCGGGCGCAGTGGTCACCGACGACGAGGAGAAGGCCGACCTCGTACGGGCCCTGGCCAACCACGGCGGCACCGCCAAGTACCGGCACGACGTGGCCGGGTTCAACAGCCGGCTGGACGGCCTCCAGGCCGTGGTCCTGCGGGCCAAGCTGGCCCGCCTCGCCGACGGCAACGCGGCCCGCCGCGCCGCCGCCGCCCGCTACGACGAACTGCTGGGCGATCTGGCGGCCGCCGGACGCCTGACCCTGCCGGTCACCGCGGAGGGCAACGTCCACGTGTGGCACCTGTACGTCGTCCGGGTCAGCGGAGCCGACCGCGACGCGGTCGTCGGCAAACTCAACGCGGAGGGCATCGGCGCCGGCGTGCACTACCCGGCCCCGGTCCACCTCACCCCGGCCTTCGGCCATCTCGGCCACGGCCGCGGGGACTTCCCCCACGCCGAGCAGGCCGCGGACCGGATGCTCTCCCTCCCGCTCTTCCCGCAGATCACCGCCGCCCAACAGCAGCGGGTCGTGGACGCGCTGACGAGCGCCCTGCTCTGACGCAGAACAAAGAGGTACAGATGAACAGACGGACAAGGCTGATCCGGTACGGCCTCTTCACCGTGGTCGCGGCGCTCATGACCGCGCTCTTACCGCCGGCGGTGGCGGGCGCCGTGGACCCCTGCGGTCCCGGCACCAACGCGATCGTGTGCGAGAACTCGAAACCGGGCACGCCGATGTCCGACTGGTTCGCGCCCAGCGCCTACGGCGACATCAAGGGCTTCAGCGCCCAGATGAGCGTCCAGGCGGGCGAAACCGTGCAGTTCAAGGTGCAGTCGTCGACCCCGTACCACGTCTCGGTCTACCGGCTGGGCTACTACGGGGGCAACGGGGCCCGCCTGATGTCGACCGCGGCGCAGGCGGCCCAGACCTATCCGGCGAACTTCCTGCCGGGTGGCAACCCCCGAAGCTGCACCACCAAGCCCGCCACCGGCCTGGTCGACTGCGGCAACTGGCCCGCCACGGCGACGTGGTCGGTCCCGTCCGACGCCGTGTCCGGCCTGTACGTGGCCAACCTCGACCAGGCGGACGGCAACGGGGTCATGCCCTACCCGTTCGTCGTCCGCAACGACTCCAGCCACTCCGACATCGTCGTCCAGACCAGCGACGAGACCTGGCAGGCGTACAACGACTACGGCGGCCAGGACCTCTACGGAGGCGGGGGCCCCGCCCCCGACGGCCGGGCCTACGAGGTCAGCTACAACCGGCCCATGGACATCGGCGGAGAGAACGGCCTCTACGGCTCCGAGTACCAGATGCTCTCCTGGCTGGAGCGCAACGGCTACGACCTCAGCTACGTGTCCGGGATCGACATGTCGACTCGCGGTGCGGCCCCGCTGCAGAACCACAAGGTCTTCATGTCCTCCGGACACGACGAGTACTGGACCCAGGACCAGTTCACCAACGCCCTCACCGCACGCCGGGCCGGGGTCAACCAGACCTACTTCAGCGGCAACGAGGTCTTCTGGAAGACCCGTCTGGCCCCGAGCAACGACGGAACCAACACCGCCAACCGGACCCTGGTCTGCTACAAGGAGACCAAACTCTCGTTCCCCCAGCCCAACGGCGTCCCCGACCCGAGCGGCATCTGGACCGGCACCTTCATGGACCCGGCCAGTTCCGCGAACGGACGGCCCTACCAGCCGCAGAACCAGCTGACCGGCTCCCTGTTCAGCGTGAACGGCTACCGCAGCGACGCCATCACCGTCCCCGGCTCCTTCGCCAGGATGAGGCTGTGGCGCAATACCACCGTCGCCTCCCTCACCCCCTCCCAGACCGCGACCTTCCCCGTCGGCACCCTCGGGTACGAATGGGACAGCGACGTGGAGGACGCGGCGCGGCCACCCGGCCAGATCCAGCTGTCGTCCACCACCGTGGACATCAACGACGGCAAACTCCGGCTCGACTACGGCAACACGTACGGGAACGGCACCGCCACGCACAGCCTGGTCGCCTTCCGCGACCAGACCTCGCACGCCCTCGTCTTCGGCGCGGGCACCGTGCAGTGGTCCTGGGGCCTGACCAACATGCCGACGGGCAACCCCGACGACGCGGTGGTCACCGAGGACAAGCGGATGCAGCAGGCGACGGTCAACGTCTTCGCCGACATGGGCGTCCAGCCCAAGTCCCTGCAGAGCAACCTCGTCGCGTCGACCGCCTCCACGGACACCACGGGCCCGGCCATCACGGTCGCCAGCCCGGCGCCCAACGCCACGGTGCCCGCACTGCGGCCGGTGACCATCACGGGCACCGCGGCCGACACCGGAGGTGGCGTCGTGGCCCGCGTCGAGGTCTCCACCGACGGCGGCACCACCTGGAAGGCGACCACCGGGGTCAGCTCCTGGAGCTACAAGTGGACCCCGACCGCCCCCGGGGCCGTGCAGGTCAAGGTCCGCGCGGTGGACGACAGCGTCAACATCGGCGCCACCACCACCGTGCCCCTGACCGTGGGCCCCCAGCAGTGCCCCTGCACCGTCTGGCCGGCCGCGGCCGTACCGGGCACCGTCAACGCCGGGGACGGCAGCGCCGTCGAACTCGGCGTGAAGATCCGCTCCTCGGCGCCCGGCTCGATCACGGGCGTCCGCTTCTACAAGTCCCCGGCCAACACCGGCACCCACACCGGCAGCCTGTGGAGCAGCTCGGGCCAGCGCCTGGCCACCGGCACCTTCACCAACGAGACCGCCTCCGGCTGGCAGCAGCTGAACTTCTCCTCGCCGGTCCCGGTCAAGGCCAACACCACGTACATCGCCTCCTACTTCGCCCCGAACGGCGGATACTCCTTCGACAACACCTTCGCCTCCGCCGACGCCGGGCTCGCCCCGCTGACCGCGCTGAAGAGCGGTACCGACGGGGGCAACGGCGTGTACCGCTACAGCGCCACAGGCGGATTCCCCTCCACGGCCTCGTCCGGCAGCAACTACTGGGTCGACGCGGTCCTGGACACCTCCTCCGCGAGCACCACACCGCCCTCCGTCACCTCCACCACCCCGCAGTCCGCGGCCACCGGCACCGCGATCACCGCGCAGCTGGGCGCCACCTTCAACGAGGGCATCGACGCCGACACCCTCGCCTTCACCCTCAAGGACGCCGGCGGGGCCGCCGTCCCCGGCAACAAGGTCCTCAGCGCCTCCAACAGCGCCACCTTCACCCCGTCCACCGAACTCGGGCTGAACACCACGTACACGGCCTCGGTGCAGGCGGCCGACCTGTGGGGCAACACCATGGCGGCGCCGGTCACCTGGACGTTCACCACCAGCACCAGCCCGCCCACGGTCAACTGCCCCTGCACCCTGTGGGGGTCGGCCACCGTACCCAGCACCCCGAGCGTCACCGACGACACCAACTCCGTCGAACTGGGCACCCGCTTCCAGTCCGCGGTCGGCGGCTACGTCACCGGCATCACCTTCTACAAGGGCCCCGGGAACACCGGCACGCACACCGGCAGCCTGTGGTCGGCCGACGGGACGCTCCTCGCCACCGGCACCTTCGGCAGCGAGACCCTGTCCGGCTGGCAGCAGCTCCACTTCGCCACCCCGGTGGCCATCACCGCGGGCACCAGCTACGTGGCCTCCTACCACGCACCGAACGGCAAGTACTCCGTGGACGGCGGCTACTTCACGGCCGCGCACCGCTCCTACCCGCTGGTCGCCCCCGCCGACGGCAGCGGCGGCGCCAACGGCCTCTACAAGTACGGTGCTTCCGCCGCCTTCCCGACCAACACCTTCGGTTCCGTGAACTACTGGGTCGGCCCCGTGTTCACCACCACGGCGCCGGCGGGCCTCGCGACGGACGGCTCCACGGAGGTGTCCGGCCAGTGAGCACCGTCAGCGTGGTGATCCCCTGCTACAAGTACGGCCACTTCCTGGCCGACTGCGTCAAGAGCGTCCTGGACGAGCAGCCGGGCGTCGACGTACGGGTCCTGATCATCGACGACGCCTCGCCCGACGACTCCGCGGAGGTCGCGCGCGCCCTTGCGGCCGCCGACCCCCGCATCGAGGTCCGGGTCCACGAGCGCAACCAGGGCCACATCGCCACCTACAACGAAGGCCTGCTCGAGTGGGCCGACGGGGACTACGTCGCCCTGCTCTCGGCCGACGACCGGCTGGTCCCCGGGGCCCTGGTCCGCGCCGCGGCGCTGCTCGACGCCCACCCCGAAGCAGGCTTCGCCTACGGCAGGCCGCTCAGGTTCCGGCACGGCGGACCGCTGCCCGCGGCCCGCACCCGGAGCACCGGTTCTGTGGTCTACCCCGGACGGTGGTGGCTGGAGCGGCGCTTCCGGGAGGGCACCGGGTGCATCACCTCGCCCGAGGTGGTCGTCCGCACCAGCCTCCAGCGCAAGGTCGGGGGCTACGACCCGGACCTCCCGCACGCCGGTGACATCGAGATGTGGATGCGGCTCGCGGCGCACGCCGACGTGGGCTACGTCCGGGGGGCCGACCAGGCCTTCTATCGTGTCCACGGCAACAACATGTCCACCACGGACTTCGGCGGGCAGCTCGACGACCTGCGCCAGCGCCTCGTCGCCTTCGACTCGGTCCTGGAGAAGTGCGCCGGCCTGCTCCCGGAGTCCGGCCGGCTGGCGGCCCTGGCGCGGACCCGGCTCGCCCGGTACGCGCTGCGGCGCGCCTACCGCGCGTACGACCGGGGACGCACCGGGGTGGTTCCCGTCGAGGAGCTGGAGGCCTTCGCCGCCGAGTGCCTGCCGGAGTACACCTCGCTCGCCGAGCACCGGGCGCTGCGCCGGCGGCGGCGGATCGGGGCCCGTGTGATGCCGTACCTCCAGCCGCTGGTGCTCTCGGCCGTCGCCGACCGGGGGCGCGAGTGGCTCTGGTGGCAGTCCTGGAAACGCCGAGGGATTTGATGAAGCAGCAGTACCAGCACTACCGACAGCCCCAACTGCACCACCGCCCCGTCCTCGGGGCACCACCGGCCCGGCGGCCCGCTTCCTCAGCGGGCCGCCGCGCCCGCGGGCACCCGGCTCTCGGCCTCGGCCCCGGCCTCGTTCTCCGGACCGGTGTCGGCGCGTTCGCGCCGGCGCCGGTTCCGGCGCGTCACGACCTGATCGGTCCACAGGGCGGCGGCCACGGCGCAGACCCCGGCCAGCAGCACCGTCCCGGCCAGCCCGCGGCTCTTGGTCCCGGTCTGCGCCACCGCCGTCGGCGGTACGAGGAGCGTCACGCTCATCCGGGCCGGCTCCGGGATCTGCTGCTCGGCCTGCAGGTCCGCGAGGCGCTTGGTATAGGCCTCGACGACCTTCAGCACGGCCAGGTTGGCCGCGGCGGGTTCCGTGTGCTCCGCCTGCACCTGGAGCGAGGGGATCAGATAGCGGGGCGTGACGCTGGTACCGCTGTTGCGCGGGATCAGCCGGTACGTGCCCGCCACCCCCGCGGCACGCAACTCCGCCGCCCCGGAGGGGGATTCCAGCTGCTGGACCGCCGCGTACGACACGGCGGCGAGCGGCGGCTGGAGATTGGCGAGCTGGTTCGGCTGGCTGCCGGTCACCGGCGGCTTGAGCACGACGATCGCCGAGCTCACGTAGGTCCGGGTGGGGCGGAGCACCTGCAGGGCCCCGGCGCCCGCGAGCACCGCCACCAGGAGCAGGACGTACCAGCGGCGGCGGAGCGTGCGGAACAACTCACCAGGCGACACAGGATTCCTTCCGTCGCGTTCGATCTTCCCAGGACGCGGGTCGGCCCGCCATCGGTTCCGGCAGGCGCAAGGGAGTGTTCGTGAGCATCGGTGAAATAGCCGCCGTGCTGCGGCGCCGCTGGTACGTGATGGTGCCCCTCACGCTGATCGGACTCCTCGCGGGACTGCACCTGTACCGGTCGGTGCCCGTGGCGTACCAGTCGCAGAGCTCGGTGGCCCTGCTCGACTCCACTGCGGTGGCCGAACTGGCCCCCGCCTTCGGCAACCCCATCTCGAACGCGGGCGGTTCCCTCGTCGTGACCGCGGACGTGCTGATCAGGACCCTGTCCGGGGCCGACGCCGCGCGCGATCTGCACGGCCTCGGCGTGACCGACCCGTACACGGTCGGCTTCGCCGCGAACACCTCGGGCCCGATGCTGGCCCTGACCGTCACGGGCACCGACCGGGCGAAGGTGCTCCAGGAGACCAGTACGCTCACCACCTTCGCCGGCGAGCAGCTCAACGCGCTCCAGGCGGCGGCCAAAGTGCAGCCCGCGTACTTCGTGCAGACCGCCCCCGTGGTGCTGCCGCAGACCCCCAAACCCCAGCTCAAGAGCCGCTACCAGCAGGTGCTGGGCGTCGTCATCGCGTCCGTCACCGCCGGCTTCACGCTCTCCTTCGTGACGGAGACGCTGATGGTGGCCCGCCGCCGCAGGCGCGAGGCCGCCGCCGCGGCCGGTGCACCCCGGGCGCGCGTCCGCCGGAGGCTGCGGGGCCGGCAGCCGGACGCCGCCGCGCTGCTCAGCGGCTACCTGGGGCTGGCCTTCTTCATCCCGTCGAACCTGACCCTGCCGGGCATGGGCGGCGTGGGCACCCCCGCCAACGTGTACGCGCTCCTCGGCCTGTTCTGGTACCTCGCGACCTGGCTGACCGGCCGGATCCGGCCGGCCGCGGGCACCCGGCTGCCCCGCGTCGTGATGTGGCTGCTGGCCGTCTCGGTGCTGGCCTCGTACCTCGCGAACGCCGCCCGCGGCAGCTCGCACAAGGAGGTGCTGGGGGCGGACCGCGGCCTGATCGGGCTGCTCGTCTGGGTGTCGATCGTGGTGCTGGTCTCCGCCGGCATCCAGGACCGGGCCCGCCTGGACGTCCTGCTGCGGCGGGCCGTGGTGATGGGCTCGGTGGTCGCCGCCATCGGCTACTACGACTTCTTCACCGCGACGAACATCGCCGAACACATCAGCATCCCAGGCCTCCACTCGAGCGTCGCGCAGATCACCACCCTGGACCGCGGGGCGTTCACCAGGCCGCGCTCCACCACGGCCCAGCCCCTGGAGTTCGGCGGCATGCTCGCCCTGCTGCTGCCCTTCGCCGTACAGCAGGCCTTCGACCCGGTCCGCAGCCACCTCAGCCGCTGGCGGCGCTGGGGTCCGGTGGCCCTGATGGGCGGCGCCCTGCCGCTGACCGTGTCGCGCACCTCCATCATCGGCGCGCTCATCGTCGTGCTGGTGATGGTGCCGCGCTGGAAGCCGCAGCGGCGCTGGACCGCGATCGGCCTCCTGATGGGCTCGGTGGCCTGCTTCAAGGTCCTCGTGCCCGGGCTGATCGGCACGATCACCACGCTCTTCGGGTCCTTCCTGTCGAACTCCGACAGCAGCACCCAGGCCCGTACCGTCAAGTACAGCGCGATCGTCCCCTACCTGGAGGAACGCCCGCTGTTCGGGCGGGGCCTGGGGACCTTCACGCCGGACCTCTACTTCTTCACCGACAACCAGTACATGCTGACCCTGGCCGAGATGGGGCTGCTGGGGCTCCTCGCCCTCCTGGCGCTGTTCTTCACCGGCATCCACCAGGGCGGAGCCATCCGCCGGCTCGCCGCCGACGAGTCCGACCGGGAGCTCGGCCAGGCGTTCTTCGCCTCGGCCCTCGTCGCCCTGGTCAGCAGCGCCACCTTCGACGCCCTCAGCTTCCCGATGTTCGCCGGGATGTTCTTCCTGACGATCGCCGCCGGAGGCAGTCACCTCGGCTTCATCCGGCGCAGCGCGCCGAAGCCCCGAACCGTGGAGTCCCCATGCCCTCCCGCCGCCACCCGGCCGGATCTCGTGCAGCCGGTCCCGTAGCCGTCCTCGTCGTCACCTGGAACAGCGCCCGGGTGCTGCCCGAGTTCCTGGCCTCCCTGCCGGAGGGCATGGCCGGGCTCGACTGGCGCCTGGTCGTCGCCGACAACGACTCGGCCGACGGCACCGTCGACCTGGTCCGGTCGCTCGCCCCGGACGCGACGGTCGTCCAGACCGGCCGCAACGCCGGGTACGCGGCCGGGGTGAACGCCGCCCTGGAGGCCGCCGCCGGGTGGGAGGGCGGCTTCCGCGCCGCCCTCGTGTGCAATCCCGACATCCGGATGCGGCAGGGCTGCGCCCGGCTCCTCGTCGATGCCCTCGACGCCCCGCTGTCGGGCGGACGCCGGGTCGGGATCAGCGTCCCGCTGCTGTACGAGGAGGACGGCACGCTCCAGCACTCGCTGCGCCGGGAGTCGCGCGTGACGCGAGCCCTGGGCGAGGCGGTGATCGGCAACCGCCGGGCCGGGCGCTTCCCGCGGTGGAGCGAGCTGGTCACCGATCCGTCCGCGTACGGGCGGGCGACCGTCGCCGACTGGGCGACCGGTGCGCTGATGGCCCTCTCCCGCCCGTGCCTGGACGCCTGCGGGGCCTGGGACGAGTCGTTCTTCCTGTACTCGGAGGAGACCGAGTACTGCCTGCGCGCCCGGGACCGCGGCTTCGCCACCCGGCTCGAGCCCGCGGCCTCGGCCGTCCACCTCGGCGGGGACTCGCAGGTGTCGCCGCGACTGTGGACGCTGCTGACCCTCAACCGCGTACGCCTCTACGGCCGTCGGCACGGGGCGGCGGCCACCGCCGCCTTCCGCGGTGCCGTACTGCTGCGCGAGACCTCGCGGGCGGCGCTCGGCCGGCCGGCGAACAGGGCGGCGGCGCGGGCCCTGGCCAGCCCGTCCGCGCTGCGCGCCACGCCCGGGCCCTGAAGGGGCCGCCGGATCACCCGGTGGGCGTCTGCCCGTCCCAGACGGTGTAGAAGCTCTCCGGGTTGACCAGGTAGCGGACGGTGGGCCGGGGCACGTGGCGGACCTCGTGGCGGCGCGCGTAGCGCCGTACGAGCTCCCAGTCCTCGCGCGGCAGCACCTCGGGCGTGCGCCGCAGCCGGCTGAAGTACAGGGACCGGGTGCGGCGCGCCACGAAGGCGTTGGTGTCGAGGAAGGCCTCGCGGGCGGAGCGGCGCCGGTCGAACGGGACGGACAGCACGTCCCGTTCGGAGCCATCGGGCAGCACCCGGCGCAGCGCGGTGTAGACGGCGTCGGGCCCGCCGGGCGGCTCCAGCACCGCAAGGGCCTGCTCCAGGTGGTCGGGCTCCCACAGGTTGTCGTCGTCCAGGAAGGCCACGTACCGCGAGCGGGTCAGCCGTATCCCCACGTTGCGCACGACTCCGGCCGTGGCCGTGTTGCGGGCCAGCGACACGGCGAACAGCCGTGGGTCCGAAGGCAGTTCGGGAAGTCCCGCGCCGTCGTCGACGACGATGACCACCTGGTCGGCCACCGTCTGCCCCAGCGCCGAGCGGACCGCCGCGCGCAGTGCCTCCGGGCGCCGGTGGGTGGCGATCACGGTGGCCACGCGCGCGGCCGGCGGGCTGCCCAGGACGGCGGCGAGCCGGGTGGTCTCGGCGTCCTCGAAACGGCGCAGCCCCACGGCGGACGGGGCGAGCAGGACCTTGTTCCTGGCCTCGAAGAGCACCAGCCAGCCGAAGGCCCGCTTGAGCAGCTCCCAAGGGGCCCGGGCGATGCGGTGCATGATGTCCTCTCGATCGTCAGGGGGCACGGTGTTCAGGAGGTGGGGCCGGGGACGACGGGCCGGCCGTCGGCCGTGCGGTTGCCGTGCCACACGTTCCCGGCACCGCCCGCGTTCCAGGCGGCGACCAGCCCGTAGGCACCCCCGTTGGGGTGGTACTGGGCGGAGAACACGTTGTCCGTGACCTGGATGCCGGTGGCGCCGGGCCCGCCGCCGTAGAGGGCGTACGCCCCGCCGGCCAGCCAGTTTCCGTCCACGGCCACGGAGGAGACGCTGCCCGTGTCCGCGAAGAGCCCGATGGCCGCGCTGGCGCCCTGCTCCACGGGGACGGGGTTCAGCAGGGTGTTGTGGCGGATGGTGAGGCGGCCCTTGTTGCCGCCGCCGCTGATGACGGCGTCGGTGTGCTGCCACTCGCCGCCCTGGTTGCGGAAGGCGACGATGTCGTGCACGTAGTTGTCGTGCAGCTCGCCCTGGCCCATCGAGAGGGCGTTGCCGAACACGGAGACGTCGCACCAGCCGACCTCGATCGAGCTGCCGCCCATGTTGGAGACCGCGTAGTCGACGCCGCCGTTGTCGGGGCCCTTGCCCGGTACGGCGGTGATGGTGGTGTGCAGGACCCGCAGGCCGCTGTAGCCGGGGCGGAGGTTGACCCCCCACCAGTTCGCGGACGTGATCCGGCTGTCGATGATCGTGACGTCGTTGGCGTAGACGTCCAGCGAACCGTGGATGTCCCAGCCCTTGATGACCGTGCCGTCGGTCTTGACGGACATGTTCCCCGTGTCGTGCCGCTCCAGCGCGATCCGCGGGCCGGTGGTGCGGGCGTCGGGGAATCCGCAGGCGCCGGGCGAGGAGCAGGGGCCCGTGGTGGGCGCCCCGCTGGTCCCCGGCGAGGGCGTGGCGGAGGGCGGGGCCGTGCCGGCGGAGGGACTCGGACTGCCCGTGGCGGACGGGTCCGCGGAGGACGAGGGCGAGGACGAGGGCGTGCGTCCGGGGGCGGGGCCGGTGCCGGGGCACTGGAGGGCGCTGTCGGGGCAGGGCCCGGCCGAGGGCTCGCTCACCCCGGTCCGGTCGGCGTCGTACAGGGCCAGGACGACGGCCAGTACGAGCAGGGCCAGCAGCCAGGCCCCCAGGCGCCGCCTCCGGTCGGG
Organism: Streptomyces sp. NBC_01296; assembly: GCF_035984415.1. Classification (NCBI taxonomy): domain Bacteria; kingdom Bacillati; phylum Actinomycetota; class Actinomycetes; order Kitasatosporales; family Streptomycetaceae; genus Streptomyces; species Streptomyces sp. NBC_01296. The sequence continues at coordinate 7,907,671 of NZ_CP130720.1, forward strand.
TGCCATCGCGGCTAGCCCCCGGCCGCCGCGGCCGCGCCGGCCGGCGCCGAGCCGCGCAGGAAGCCGAGGCTCGGCAGGATGCACAGGGCGTAGCAGAGGGTGCCTGCGGCCGCGGTCGCGAGGAGCGCGAGGACGCCGTCGCCGACGAGCCGCTCCAGGCCGAGGACCACGGCGGCCATCACGGCGCCGCCGAGGAAGGGCCAGGCGCAGGCCCGGGCCACGGTGGCGAGGCCGACGCCGCCGCGGTGCAGCGCGAACAGGAACACCGGCACCACGACGGCGCCCGCGACCAGGACGTGCCCCTGGGCCACCCCCACGATCCCGCCGGCTCCGGCGCCGACCACCAGGGCCGGGATCAGGACGACGAGCCAGAGTCCCTGCACGCCGATGAGCGAGCGGCGCCGGCCGATGGCCACCAGGCAGTCGTAGGCCAGTTCGCAGCCGATCCGGACCAGACCGAGCGCCATCAGCCAGGGCAGCGCGGCGGCCGCGGGCAGCCAGCGGTCGCCGTACACGAGCCCGACGATCGGGGCGGCCAGCGCGGCCAGCAGGACGCAGAGCGGGACGGTGCCGGTCATCACGGCCCCCAGGGCGCGGCCGAATCCGCCGGCCAGCGCCCCCGGCGAGTCGGCCAGCCGGGAGAACCCGGCGAAGGAGACACGGCGGGCCGCCTCGGAGATGATCCGCACGGGCCAGCCGGAGATGTTGAACGCGAGCACGTAGAAGCCGAGCGCCAGCTGGTCCAGGGCGGAACCCACCACCATGGTGTCCACGTTGACGACGCAGAGGGCGAGCATGCTGGCCCCGGCGAGCGGCAGTCCGAAACGGAGCAGCGCCCGCGCCTGCTCCCGGTCCCAGCCGAACCTCAGGGTGCCCGGCGCGGCGAGGCAGCAGCCGACGAGGGCGGCCGCGTTGCCGGCCACCGAGCCCCACGCGAAGCTCATCGCGCCCCACCCCTGGACGGCCAGCAGAAGCGTCACCCCGGTGCTGAGGACGAAGTTGACGGCGTCGACGGCCATCCGCCTGCCCTGCGCGAACTCCCGGGTCAGGAACCCGGCGGGCACCTGCGACAGCCCGTCCAGGACCACGCACACGCACATCACCCGCAGGATCCCGGAGGCCTCGGGCGAGCCGAGCACCCGGGCCACCGCCGGGGCCGCCGTGAACAGCACGGCGTACAGCAGGCAGCTGGAGGAGGCGCTCAGCGTGAGCACGGTCGGGGCGAAGCGGCGCGGGTCGCCCTCCCAGCGCACGATGGCGAGGGAGACGCCGAGCTCGTTCGCGGAGAGCAGCACCAGCAGCACCGTCTGGGCGATCCCGTACACGCCCCAGGCCTCGGGACCGAGGAAGAAGCGGGCGAGGACGATGCCGGTGACGAAGTTGCCGAGGCGCATGACCACGGTGTTGACCAGGCTCCACCGGGCGGCGGAGCCGACCTTGCGCCCCAGCGACGGTGCTTCGGGCGGGGCCTCGGTGCCGGTGCCGGTGCCCGTCACGGCGATGATCCGGCGGAGGCTCGGGCCGTACGGGAGGCACTCGCCCCGGAGTCCGCGGCGTCCGCGGTGTCGGGCGCCGCCTCGGACTCGCCGCCTGCGAGTGCGGCGGTCTCGGCCGGCGCGGGCCGGTGCCGGCCCGGCTTGCCCGACCTGCGGCGGCGGGCCTCCACGAAGAAGGTGGCCACCAGGCTGAGTACGAAGCCCAGCGCCCCCGCCATGATCAGGTACTGGAGCCGGGTCTTGGTCTGCGCCTCCGGCTTCTGCGGCGGGACGATCGTCGCCATGCGGATCATGGCCTCCGGCGTCACCGACTGCTGGGCCTGGAACTCCTGCAGCCGCTTCTCGGCGTAGGCGGTGAAGACCTGGTCCGACTTCAGGACGGCCGCCGGATCGGTCCCGGTGACGCTCAGCCACATGAAGGGCCCCTGGGCGTTGTCGGCGATCTTCGCCTCGTACGTGCCGGTGACGCCCTGGGCCTTGAGGTCGGCCCGGGAGTCGTCGGAGTTGAGATTGCGGGCCAGGCCGTCGGCCATGCCGGTCAGCGAGGCCTGGGTGCTCAGGAAGGGGTTGCCGTCGAAGGCCACCGTGGCCTTCTTCGAGTTCAGGAGCGTCACCGTGCTCTGTGACCGGTACTCCACCGGGACCAGCACGTACACGCCTGCGATGAGCGCGGCCGTGAGCAGCAGTCCGGGCAGCAGGACGTACCAGCGCCTGCACATGACCCGCCAGATCTCCGCGAGATCCATGGTCTTCCCCCTCGCGGCGGCGTCGTGACCTCCACGCGCCGCCGCTCATTCATTTCGGTGATTACGGTTCTTGCGTTCTTGCGTTCTTACGGTGTTGCTCGGTGGCTCTTCTCCGGACCGGCGTCCGCGCTAAGGAGCCGGGTCGGTGGGCCGCGGACGGGTCTCCGCCGTCCCGCCGTCCAGCAGGACCCCGGCGATGCGCTCGCTCGCGCGGCCGTCCCAGAGCGCGGGGCAGCGCGCCGCGGGCGGATCGTCGAGCACCCGGTTCACCGTGGCCGTGATGCGCTCCGGGTCGGTGCCCGCCAGTACGTTGGTGCCCTCCTCGACGGTGATCGGCCGCTCGGTGTTCTCCCGCAGCGTCACGCAGGGCACCCCGAGGGCGGTGGTCTCCTCCTGGACGCCCCCGGAATCGGTGAGCACCACCCGGGCGGCGTCCTGCAGCGCGATGAAGTCGAGGTATCCGGCGGCCGGGACCATCCGGATCCCGCCCGGGACTCCGATCTCGGCCAGCCGCTCCGCCGCCCGCGGGTGCACGGGCAGCAGCAGCGGGCACCGGTCGGCGATCTCGCCCAGCGCCTTCAGCAGGCCCCGCAGCGCACCGGGGTCGTCCACGTTGGCCGGCCGGTGCAGGGTGACCAGGCCGTACCCGCCCCGGGTGAGCCCGTACCGGTCCAGGACGTCCGAGGCCCGGGCCCGGTCCAGGTTGGCGAGGAGGGTGTCGATCATGACGTTGCCGACGACGTGGATCTGGTCCTCCCGATAGCCCTCCGCCCGCAGGTTCACGGCGGCGTCGGGCGAGGGGGCCAGCAGGTAGTCGCTGAGCCGGTCGGTGGCGACCCGGTTGACCTCCTCCGGCATGCCCCAGTCCCGGCTGCGCAGTCCGGCCTCCACGTGGGCCAGCAGCGGGCCGGCCTTCGCGGTCACCAGGGCGCAGGCCAGCGTCGAGTTGATGTCGCCGACCACCACCACGACGTCCGGGGCCAGTTCGTCTACCAGCGGCTCGAAGGCCGTCATCACCCGGCCGGTCTGCTGGGCGTGCGTACCGGACCCGGCGCCCAGGTACCGGTCGGGGGGACGGATGCCGAGGTCGCGGAAGAACACGTCGTTCATGGACTCGTCGTAGTGCTGGCCGGTGTGGACGAGGATCACCTCGGCGCCGCGGCGCTCCAGTGCGTCCATCACCGGTTTGATCTTCATGTAGTTGGGCCGTGCTCCGGCCACGCAGATGATCCTGGGCATGGTGTCAGAGCACCTCCACGGCGGGCCCGGAGAGCCGGTTGCGGCAGTCGAGCACGAAGGAGGCGTGCTCGGTGATCACCGCGTAGTCGAAGGAGTCGTGGTCGGTGAGCAGGACGACCACGTCGGCGGCGGCCAGCTCCTTGCGGGTCGGCTCGACCCGCACGAGCCGGGCGTCGACCTTGAGGCCCTCCACCACGTGGGGGTCGGCCGCGCGCACCTTGGCGCCCATGTCGAGCAGCAGCTGGGAGATGCGCACCGCCGGCGACTCCCGGGCGTCGCCGGTGTTCTTCTTGTACGCCAGCCCCAGCAGCAGGATCCGGGAGCCGTTGACCGAGCGGCGCTTGGCGTTGAGTGCGTCGATGACGCGGCGCGCGACGTACTCGGGCATGTGGCTGTTGATGTCGTTGGCCAGCTCGACGAAGCGGAAGTTCTGGCCGAGTTCGCGCTGGACCCGCCAGGACAGGTACGACGGGTCGATCGGCAGGCAGTGCCCGCCGACCCCGGGGCCGGGGGTGAACTTCATGAAGCCGAACGGCTTGCTGGACGCCGCTTCGATGGCCTGCCACACGTCGATGTCGAGGTGGCGGGCGAACATGGCTATCTCGTTGACCAGGGCGATGTTCACGTGCCGGAAGGTGTTCTCCAGCAGCTTCGCCAGCTCGGCCTCCTTGGGCGAGCGCACCGGCACCGTCTTGTCGACGAGGCCTCCGTAGAAGGCCTCCACGGCCTTGAGCGAGGCGGCGTCCACGCCGGAGACGACCTTGGGCGTCTGCTGGAAGCCCCAGACCGTGTTGCCGGGGTCGATCCGCTCCGGGCTGTAGCCGAGGTGGAAGTCGGCTCCCGCGGTGAGGCCGGAGCCGTCCTCCAGGATCGGGCCGAACAGCTCCTCGGTGGTGCCCGGGTAGGTGGTGGACTCCAGGACGACGGTCGCGCCGGGCCGCAGGAAGCGGGCCAGCGTGTGCGCCGACTCCTCGATGTAGCGCAGGTCGGGGGCACCGTCCTGTAAGGGGGTCGGGACCGTGACGACCGCGATGTCGAAGCCGCCGCAGTCGCGCGCGAGTTCGCTGGGCTGGTAGGAGCCGCGCTCCAGCGCCCGGGTCAGCCGTTCGGAGGAGACGTCCTCCACGTACGACTCGCCGGCGGCGAGGCTCTTGACCCGCCGGGCGTCCACGTCGTAACCGACCACTTGGTGTCCGACCTCGGCGGCCCTGATGGCCAGCGGGAGGCCGACGTATCCCTGTCCCACGACGACGACACGCATCAGTGACTCCTGTTCGCGGAACCGGTGGACGGTAGGGCCGACGGTGTACGGCGGATGAGTTCCCGGACCGTCATGAGGAGGAAGGCGGTGTTGGTGGTGAGGTAGCGCTTGCCGAGGCGGCGCGGCTCCTGCAGGGCCCGGTAGAACCATTCGAGGCCCATGCGCTGCCAGAGGGCGGGGGCCCGCTTGGTGATGCCGGCCAGGATGTCGAAGGAGCCGCCGACGCCGTGCACCACGTGGGCGCCGGTGAGCTTGCCGTAGCCGGCGGTGAAGATCTCCTTCTTGGGCGAGGTCATGCCGAGGAACAGCAGCTGGGCGCCGCTCTCCGCGACGGCGTCGGCGACCGCCGCCTGGTCGGAGTCGTCGAAGTAGCCGTTGCGGCTGCCGGCCACGCGCAGCGCCGGGAAGCGCCGGGCGATCCGGCCGAGCATCAGGTCCAGTACCTCCGGCCGGGCGCCGAGCAGGTAGACGGGGACGTCCGCGGTCTCGGCGGCGGCCAGCAGCCGCATGAACAGGTCGATTCCCGCCACCCGTTCGGGCAGCCGGACGCCGAGGACGCGACCGGCCCACACCACGGCCTGGCCGTCGGCCAGGACGAGGTCGCAGCCGGAGACCGCCGCCGCGAGACGGGGGTCGCGCCGCATGTTGACGAGCTTGGCGGCATTGACCATGCCGATCTCGATCTGTTCGCCGCGCCGTACCGCCTCGAGGCAGCGCTGCACGGTCTCGTCCATGGTCAGGGCGTCGAGCGTGACCCCGAACAGGGTCTGGCGGGCTGGTCGGGACTGTCGGTGGGTCATCTCCCGGGACCCCCGAGCCAGGCGTGGAGCAGCCAGCCGAACTCGTACGGCCTGCACTCGCGGTCGATCACGACGGGGCGGAAGATCCGGTCGAGCGGAGCCAGTCGCGCCTGCGGGGCCACCTTGGTGGTGACTCCGCGGGCGGCGCGGACGGCCTTGGCCGGGTCGCCGCGGTAGACCTTGCGCCAGGTGACCCCGTACTTCTCGAGGATCATGGGCTCGCGCGGGGTGCCGTCGGGCCCGCTGATCTCGGGCACGTCCGTCATCCAGCGCAGTCCCCGGCGGATGGCGGCGCCGAAGTCGGTGCCCCCCGCTTCGGCCAGGTCGAAGAGGGCGGTCGGGGCCATGGCGTGCTGGTGCACGCTGTAGACGGGGTAGCCCTCCACCACGCCGCCCGTGCGGGCGTCGTAGTGCCACCACCACTGTCCGCCGTCCCCCTGGAGTTCGCAGATCCGGGCGGCGCAGGCGTCGGCGGCCGCGAGGGCCTGCGGGTCCGGGCCGCTCGCGTGCAGCCGGGCCAGCGCCTGGAGCGGATAGGTCTGGTCGGCGAAGCAGGCCACGTGGGAGCGGTACCCGGGGACCAGCCCCGGGCCGGTGGCGTGCGGGAACAGCGGACTGCCGGCGGCCCTGGCCGCCAGCAGGCGGTCGCGGGCGGCCGCCAGCCGGTGCTCCACGTCCGCCGAGGTCCGGGCCGCGGCGAGGGCGGAGAGCACCCAGGCCGCCTCGACGGTGTACTGCGGTCGTCCGGGGACGTCCAGCGCGGCCACCCGCGCGAGGGCGTCCGCCAGCTTCGGGTGCCCGGTCTCGGCGGCGGCCCAGGCGATGAGCGCCGCGTCCCCGAGGTTCGTCACCACGGGCAGCCGCTCCACCAGCAGCCCCGCGTACTCCGCGACGCTGTGTCCGCCGAACAGGGCGCGCTGCCGCTCCTCGGGCAGGAACCGGGCCCCCAGCGCGGTGATGGCCGCGTACCGGGTGCTGGTTCCGCGCCCCTCCACCCGGCGGACGCCGTCGGAGGTGACCGTCCCCACCCGGGTGAACACGAAGGCGTCGGAGCCCGGCAGGTACATGTCGGGCAGTCCCGCCTCGGCCAACGCGAGCAGGCGCTCGGCGAGCGCATGCAGCGACAGGTCCTCATGGGCCAGTGCTTCTAATCGTGCCACTCGTGCTGCGGTCACCGGGTCCCCACCCCGGTTCCCTGTGTGCTGCGCGCACCTCGTATGTCCGAGCTGTACGGCTCCAACACACCTACCCCCTCTGATCGCTCCTCGGACAGACCCGGCGGTCGTCGTTCCGCGGAGGGGAATGCGCATGACGGCGCACGTGCCGGCGGTGTGAATTCCCCCGATGGCACGAACCGTCCCGGGCCGCCCACTGGATCCCCCCAGCGATGCCCAGGACCGGAGCACGCGCGGACGGCAGCGTCGGGCGGGCGCGTTGCGCGCCGTCCGTCGTCACTTGGTCCGCGATGCCCTCGTCGTGTACAACCCCCCACTGAACAAAGCCTGTTGCCTGCTCAGATCCCGTGTACAGGGACAAGGTATGCCCAAGGATGTTCGTTGATTGCGGTTTTGAGGAAATGCCGCTGACCCAAATTGCCGACGTACCGTCAGGTCCGCTCGAGCAGGGTTCCGTCCTTCTCCTCGTGCAGCGAACCGGTGCGCGGACACTCCCACACGCCCGGCTCCTCCTCGCGTTCCACCAGACGGACCCCGGCCCGGCCCACCCAGCCGATGCGGCGGGCCGGTACCCCTGCGACCAGTGCGAAGTCCGGTACGTCCCGGGACACGACCGCGCCGGCCGCGACCAGCGCCCACCGCCCGATGCGCACCCCGGCCACACACACCGAACGGGCGCCCAGCGAGGCCCCCTCGGCCACCACGACACCGGCGGCCTCCCAGTCGCCGCCGCGCTTCTGCCGTCCGGCGGGGTCGACGGCCCGCGGATAGAAATCGTTGGTGAGGACGGCGGCCGGGCCGATGAAAACCCCGTCGCCGAGTTCGGCGGGTTCGTAGACGAGTGCGTAGTTCTGCAGCTTCACGTTGTCGCCGATTCGTACGCCGGGCCCGACGTACGCCCCCCGCCCCACGATGCAGTCGCGCCCGAGCCGCGCGTCCTCCCGTACCTGCGCCAGATCCCAGATCGTGGTCCCGTCCCCGAGTTCGGCCGTCTCGTCGACCTGGGAGGAGGGTTGAATGCGGACACTCACGCGGCGGTCCCCTTAACGCTGGAGGTACGGACGTAAGGGGGGAGCATATGCGCCGCCGGATCGGCTCGCCGGGAGATCAACCGACTGTTCACGGACCGGACTTGGGGCTGCGGCCGGGGTGGTGGACGACGAGGGTGCCGTACGCCGACAGGGCTGTGGCCGGGTCGCCCGGCGTGTCGCGCAGGGTGCTGTCGAGGAAGGCGAGGCTCGCGGCGGCGGTGATGCGCGGGCCCGCCGTGCGGTCCAGGGAACCGACGAGTGAGGGGAGGGGCGGCAGGTACAGGGGGGCGTCCGTGAACGTGAGGTGTGCGGCTCCGGGGACGGTGAGGCGGTAGCTCGTCGCGGTGCCGAGGCCGAGGACACGGGTGAGGCGTGGGATGTACTCCGGGTCGGTGTCCGGGCCGATGGCCTGGGTGAGGGCGAGCACCGGCTGGGGGAAGGGCTGCGGCGCCGGGTCGTGGGGAGCGCCGTCCAGATCGATGACGGCGGCGAAGCGGGGGTCCTGGCGGGCTGCCTGCAGCGCTGCGGCGCCGCCGAGGGAGTGGCCGGCTGCGACGACGCGGCTTGTGTCGAGGTGTCCGGTGAGGGGGCCGGCGATCTCGCCGCTGTGGATGCGGGCCAACTGGGTGCGTACGAAGCTGAGATCCGCGGCGCGGACCGCCGTCCAGCCGGCCGCCCGCTTCTCGTCCTCGGCGGCGTCGCCCGTCGCCGAGACCTTCGTACGGATCGTGCGGCCGTCGGCGAGCACGACGGCGGCGGAGTCGTAGGGGTGGTCGATGCCGACGACCACGTAGCCGTGGCCGGCCAATTCCTCCGCCCAGGCCGTGTTCTGCGTACGCACCCCGCCCAGTCCGGGGGAGAACAGCACCACGGGGAACCGTTCTCCGCCGTCGGCCACGGGTACGTCGTACGCCGCATGCGTGTGGGCGCGCGGGAGGCCGTCCAGCAGGATTCCGGGGAGACCGGCGTAGTCCGCGAGGGCGTCGGAGACGACGTGCGCCTCGTGTTCCGTACGTCCGAGGTACCGGGCGTGGCCGGTGTCCTTGCTGTCCTTGCCGTCTTTGCGGGCGGGATACCAGAACTGGGCGACGACCGTACGACGGTCCTCCGGTGCGGCAGTGGCGGTCTCGGGGCGCTCGGGGTCGGTCAGCTCCAGCACGCCGGTGCCGATCGCGAACCGTCCCGAGGGCTCGGGGAACACCGGCGTGGGCAGGGCCCAGGCCGCTGCGGGGCCGGCGGCGATCAGCGCGAGGCACACCACCGACCCCGGCAGTGCGAGCCACCACGGAGCCCTGCGCGCCACCCGCCCGGTGCGCCGTCGCAGCAGCGGCGCCACGGCGAAGGGGAGGACGACCGCCGCGCCGGCCAGCACCGGCACCATCTGCCAGCGCAGCCCGAGCACGCCGAGCACCGCCCCGGCCCCCACGACGACGACCGTCGGCGCGGCGACGGTGAGCGGCCCCCGGAGCCGGAGCGGCAGCCACCGCGCCAGGACCAGTGCGACTGCTCCCGGCACCAGGAGGAGCTCCCCGGGGGACAACTGCAGGTGTGCGCTCATCGCCTTCACGTCGCCATGGTCGAGGCCTTCGGGCATCGTGGCGTCACCCTCGGGTCGGGTCGGCCCTGCGACCTGAGTCGCATCGACCGCCACCCGGGCCGGCGCGGGGTGCGGCTCCGGAATTTCTGTTGTCATATGCCTGTCGCGTTGCGCGTATCCGCGCATATGGTGTGGCTCCGGACCATCCCGGGCACACGGCCCTCCCGCACTCCCCACGGGAGGGCCGTCGCGCGCCCCGTCACCTGCGGCGGACGGGGATCACCGCGCGGCGGCGGCCCGGAGGGTTGCGCGCGGCCGGCCGGAGGCTCCGGGTGCTACGAGGTCGTGGCCTTCACCGCCGCGGCGGCGGCGATCAGCACCGTGACGGCGACGATGAGGGCGCGGCGCTTGGCCCGCACCCTGCCCAGTGCCGCGGCCTCGGCGGCATTGGAGGGGCTGGGGTTGCGCCAGGCGGTGGTGAGGCGCCAGACGAGCACGATGGCAACGATTGCAGCCAGCGATCCCCCGACAACCCGGCCGGCGGCGTAACTCTGTGAGGTGGTGTCGACGGACAGCATGATCATGCCAAATGTCGTCTGTGTGATCGAAACACCGTGGATCACGATTCGACAACCCGGCCGACGCCACCCACACGGGACACCGCCGGTCGCTCCCCGGCCCCGCAGTCACGCTGAGCCTGGGCATCATCCCCACTGAGCGGACTTCGTCGGCTTCCGACGCAACGAGGGGCGTCCGGCACCTCGGACTCCGGACGCAGGTGCCGGGGTGCCATGTGCTCGCCCACTGAGGAGGTACCAACCGTGGAACGGACCACCCGCAGCGATCACGACGCAGCGTTGAACGCCCGGACATGGAACGCCATCGTCGGCACCCGCAACCCGACGCCCCTGCCTTTGGACTGGCTGTTTCGCCCGGCCCCGGGACCGGGACTCGAACTCCTCGGTGACATACGAGGCACCACGGTCGCCGAACTCGGCTGCGGGCAGGGCCGGCACCTGGCGGGCCTGGCCGAGTGCGGGATCGCCCGAGGCATCGGCATCGATGTGTCGCCGGTCCGCCTCGGTGACGCCGCGTTCAGGTTCGCCGACGTGGACCAGGTCGAGTGGTGGCTCGGCGACGCCGTCACCGCGGCCGCGCACCTCCCCGACCTCGACGTCGCGTTCTCCGTCTTCGGGGCGATGTGGTTCGCCGATCCGCAAGACCTGCTGCCCGTCCTCGCCCACCGCGTCCGTCTCGGCGGTCGCCTCGTCTTCTCCTGCCTCACCCGGTCGCCGGGGATGCCCGAGGGGCGCCACCGGATGCTGGTACGCACCGGTCCCGCCCGGTCCCTGTGGACCGTCCGGCACATGTACTCCGTATCCGGCTGGGTGCGCCTCCTTGCCGAGCACGGCTTCACCGCGGATCGGGTCATCCGGCCCACGGATCCGGTGAACGCCTTCTGGGGCACCTGCGTCTTCGTGGCGCACCGGGTCTGTTGAGTGCGGGACCTCGGACGATGTGCTGCCCGGCCTGCCCGTGAATCGTGATCCCGGCGGCTTCATATGAGGAAGTCGAGCAGAGGAATCCGCCGGCCCCGGCGCGCAGTTCGGCCAGACCCTCCTGCGCGTTCGCACGTATCGACGCCAGCTCCTTGACCAGCTCCTGCGGAGGGTCCTGAACCCGGTAGGGGGCCGCGTCCGCCTGGATCGAGATGACCGACATGTGGTGGGCGACCACGTCATGCAGCTCCCGTGCGATGCGGGCACGCTCCTCCAGCACCGTACGCAGCGCCCGTTCGTGCGCGGTGACGGCAATCTGCTCGACCAGGCGCGCCCGGTCCTCGCGGCGGCCACGCGCGAACGAGCCGACGAGCACGGCCGACGAGAAGAGCACACAGACACCGGCGACGAACGTCCAGGACCCGACGGCGTAGCCCGCCGCCTTCAGACACACCACCGGCACGGCACTCACCAGGGCGGCCACGGCCGCCGACGACACCGGTATGCGCAGGGCGAGAAGGAACAGCGCCCCGGCGTGCACGGTCCACGTCCACAACTGGTTGTCGTGGGTGGGGGGATGGCCGATGGCTATGCCCGCGGTGAACGCCAGCGACAGCCACCACGCCGGCACCGGCCGGCGCAGCCCCACCACCAGCATCGCCGCATGCGCACAGGCCAGGACCCTGGCGGTGAGATCCGCGCCGGTGGCCGAAAGGGCCCCGGCCCCGAGGACGACCAGGACCTGCGGAAGCCACCGCAGCCACTGCGGCCACACCAGGGGCGCCATGGGCTGGGCGCGGGTGGTCCACAGGTCCGCCCGCAGGCCACGGAGCGTGAACGGGCCTGCCGCCGCCCCGACATCGGGCGCGGACACCAGATCACTCCTGGTCACGGTGTGCTCCCTGCACCGTGCCGCAGTGGTTTATCGAAGTGTGTGCAGTTCACAGGAGTTCCTTCCGACCGTTCATCCGCACACGAGGTTACGGAGCGGGAGCTCTGCCGGCGTCCCGCCACGGAGCCGCATCGGCGCGTAGCTCTCCAGAGCTACGAGGGTGTGCCTCCTGCTCGCCGAGTGGTCGGGCACCGGAGAAAACACCTGGCAGACCAGGGCCGGGGCTCGTATGGTCATCGCGATGATGACTCACACCGCTCACAGAATGGGGGTCCCGTCCGCGCAAGGTGAGTGCTGATGGCCACTCACACCGCGAACGAGGAATCCCCTCTTTCCCTCCGGCACCTTTCCCTCTGGCTGCGCGTGCGCGAGTTCGCCGTGCCGCCGTCCATGATCGAGACTGCGACCGCCCGCCGCCTTGCCGGGGACTGGGGCGGGGCGTGCGCCGCCGCAGGCATCGACGTCGATCTCAACCTGCGTTCCGCGGCGCGTACCCACGGGCGCGAACTCGCGGCCCGGATCCGGGCCGATCTCCGCCACCTCGCTCCCGACCTGCTGCGCTGGCACATGCCCAGGATCGCTCCTGACGGGCTGTTGCGCCCGGGCCTGACCATCTCCCTGGCCCGGTACGACATCCCCGGGCCTGTCGGGGCACGCCCGGTGCACCTCGTGGCACGGACGCTGCCGGCGTGGGCCGATGCCGGTCAGCGGATCAGCCTCGCGCTCTGGGCCGGATCCCCCGACGACGCCGGCGCCCGCCGTCATCCGCATCCGCACCCCAACCCCCGGTTCCGCCTCGACCTGCACCGCCACCTCTGGGACGCGCGCAGGACCGATGAGCTCCGGATCCGGTCCGGGGCCGAGCCGCCACCCGCCGACGGCGCCCCCGCAACGGCCCCGGAGGTGCTCGGGCTCGTGCGACAGGGGCTTCGCTGTGCCGTCGACCGGTGGGCGGCCGAGGCGGGGATCCTGCTCCGGGCCGACGGGCCTTCCGCCCGTACCTTCACCGTACGGCTCGGGTCCCGGCAGCGGCTGGACCTGGACCTGGACCTGGACCTGGACCGGGACCGCCACCTGGACCTCCCCGCGGACGGGGACGGCAACGGGCCGCCCGTACTGCGGATCTCGACGGCGTCCACGCATCCCGGCGCCCGCCCGCCCCCGATCCTGCCGGACGCGGCGACCTGGCTACTGCCCGACCTGGAACTGCTCCGCACCGGTTCCCTCGACGCCGATCGGCTGCACCCGCTGGTCGCCTCGGCACTCGTACCCGATCGTGCGCCGACCGCCCCGTCCCTGATTCCGGACCGGCCCGGCCGACCGCACCTCGTCGCGTGCCGGGGCGTTCAGCACCGGATCGGCCTCGTCGACGGGGTACTGGCCCCGCTCGACCACGACCCGGCCGAGATCCGCAGGGAGGAACTGCTGGTTGCCCTGACCGGTACCCCGCTGCCCTGCCTGCAGGCGATCGACGAGGCGCACCGTCGTCCGGACTGCCTCACCGGCGTGCGCGAACGCCTGGACCACGGCGACACCGCCGGTGCGCTGGCCGTCGTCGAGAGCCTGCTCGGCCCCGACGCACTGCTGCGCGACGGCGCCCTCCGGGACGAACTGGAGGCGGCCGCGCGGCAGCGGATCACGTACGGGCTGTTCAGAGCGGGCCTGATCGGACCCGGACCCGACCGCATGCGCCCGGGCCCCCGCCGCCCCCACGGGCACCGCTCGCACCCACGCCATACGGCAGGGCACTGATCCGGGGACCGACCCCGCACCCGCCATGCCCTGCCTCATCACACAACGAACCCACAAAGGTGATCAAACATGTCCGCACACGCCCCGTTCGCCGTACGCAGTACCCCCGCGGCGCCCGCCGCCGCCTCCCGGCTCGACGTCGCAGGCGACCTGCTGGCCCTGCTCCGCGACACGACCACCGAACCCCGCCCCGACACACAACTCGAGGCCCTGACCCTCGCCGTGGCCGCCGACCTGCCCGTCCTGCTGTGGGGCGAGCCGGGGATCGGCAAGACCGCGGCCCTGACCCAGCTCGCCGCCTCGCTGGACCTTCCCCTGACCACCGTGATCGCCAGCGTCCACGAGCCGTCCGACTTCTCCGGCCTGCCCGTCATCGGGGACGACCCCGCGGAACAGGGCGTTCCGATGGCCCCGCCGGACTGGGCCGTGCGCCTCGTACGAGCCGGCCGGGGGCTGCTGTTCCTCGACGAGCTGTCCACCGCGCCGCCGGCCGTACAAGCCGCCCTGCTCCGCCTCGTACTCGAGCGGCGGATCGGCGCCCTCCAACTGCCGCCCGGGGTCCGCATCGTGGCCGCGGCCAATCCGCGGTCCTCGGCGGCCGACGGCTGGGAGCTGAGCCCGCCGCTGGCCAACCGTTTCGTCCACCTGCAGTGGACCCACGACCACGACGTCGTCGTCCGCGGCCTCGGCGGGACGTGGCCCCGGGCCACACTGCCGCGGCTCGACCCTTCGATGCTGCCGCAGGCCGTGGACTTCGCCCGCCGCGCGGTGTGCGGGCTCCTCGCCGCCCGCCCCGGGCTCGTACACCGGCTGCCCAGCGGTGAAACCCGCCGGGGCGGCGCCTGGCCGTCGCCTCGGAGCTGGGAGATGACCCTGAGTCTGATCGCCTTCGCGACCGCCGCCGGTTCCTCCCGTGACGTGCTGTCCCTCCTGGTCAGGGGCACGGTGGGGGACGGCCCGGGACTGGAACTGCTGGCGAGCCTGGACCGGATGGACCTCCCGGACCCCGAGGTGCTGCTCGCCGATCCGGCGGGCGCGGTCCTGCCCGAGCGGGGCGATCTGCGCCAAGCCGTGCTCGACGGCGTGGTGGAAGCGGTCCGCAAGCGCCCCGACGAGGCGCGCTGGGACGCGGCATGGGCGCTCTTGGTCCGGGCGTTGGAGACGGGAGCCCCGGACCTGGTGGTCGTCCCCGCGTCCACCCTCGCGTCGCTGCGCCGCGAGGAATGGGACGTGCCGGCGGCGATCGAGCGGCTCGCCGGAGCGGTGTCCCTCTCCCGGCGGGCGGACCACGCGGCCGCCCGGGCCGCAATCGCCCCGAAGGGCCGACGATGAGCGGGGAGTCACGGGGCGCACTGGACCTCGACAAGCTCTACGCCGCACGACTGCACGCCGCCCGGGCCCGGCCCTACTTGGCGACCGCGCTGTTCGCCCTGCACACCGTGGAATCGCGGCGGGTGCCGACGATGGCCGTCGACCGGCACTGGCGGTGCTACGTCTCGCCGGCGTTCGTGGACCGCATGCCGGTGGAGGAACTCGCCGGGGTGTGGGTGCACGAGGTGTCCCACCTGCTGCGCGACCACCACGGGCGAGGCGACCGGGTCGCGCGGGAGCGCGGGCTGCACGGCCCGGGGGAGCGGCTGCGGAGGAACATCGCCGCGGACTGCGAGATCAACGACGACGCGTTCGGCGACGGGCTGGTCCGGCCCCGAGACGTGGTCGATCCGCTGTCCTTGGGGCTGTCCGAGGGGCAGCTCATGGAGGACTACCTGCGCCAGTTCACGCTAGGGCCCCGTACGCAGCACATGGCCTGGCTGGACTGCGGCAGCGGCGTCGACGGGCTGGAACGGGAATGGGACCTCGGCGAGGACGGCGCGCACGGACTCAGCGAACAGGAACGGGACGCGGTGAGGTTCCGGGTGGCGCAGGGCATCCGGGGCCGTCCGGGGAACGCCTCGAAGGGGTGGAAGCGTTGGGCGGAGGAGGCCTTCCACCCGCCGCAGCCGTGGCGGGAGCTGCTGGGAGCGGCGGTCCGTTCGGCGATCTCCGGATCCGGCGCGGGAGAGGACTACTCGTACGGCCGCCCGTCGCGGCGCTCGTCCGGGCTGCCCGGCATTGTTCTGCCGAGCCTGCGGCGCAGGCCGCCCCGGGTCTGCGTGGTCATCGACACCTCCGCTTCGGTCAGTGACGCCGAGCTGGGCAGCGCGCTCCTGGAGGTCGCCGCGATCACCCGTGCCGTGGGCGGCCGACGGGACCTGGTCACCGTGGTGGCGTGCGACGCGGCGGCCCGGATCGCCCATCCCCTGTGCCGTGCCGAGGGAATCACGCTGGTGGGGGGCGGGGGAACGGATCTGCGCACGGGCTTCGCGAAGGCGCTCCGAGCGGGGGCCCGGCCGGATGCCATCGTGGTCCTCACGGACGGGCAGACTCCCTGGCCGAGCACAAGGCCGCCGTGCCGGACGGTGGTCGGCCTCTTTCCCCGACAGCGGTCGTGGGACGAGGACGACCCCGACTACGTGCCGGACTCGCCGCCCGCCTGGGCCCGGGTGGTCGCCATCGGATAGGCGCGCCCTCGTCATGATTTGGTAGCGTCCCCCGGGTGATGGTGGGCACTGCACAGACCCGATTGATCGTGCTGCGCGGCAACTCGGCGTCGGGGAAGTCGACCGTCGCCGCCGGGATCCGGGAGCGGTTCGGCCGCGGCGTGGCGCTGGTCGGGCAGGACAATCTGCGCCGGGTCGTGCTGCGTGAACGCGACCGGCCCGGGGCCGCGAACATCGGCCTCATCGAGGTCGTCGCCCGATACTCGCTCGACGCTGGCTACCACGTCGTTCTCGAAGGGATCCTGTACGCCGAGTACTACGGGGCCATGCTGCGCCGGCTCCGCGAGGAACACCGCGGGCCGACGCACGGTTACTACCTGGACATCCCCTTCCAGGAGACCCTGGCCCGGCACGCCACCAAACCCCAGGCCGGCGAGTACGGGGAGAGGGAGCTGCGCGACTGGTACCGGCCGCTCGACCTGCTGCCCGGCTCCGTCGAGACGGTCATCGACGCCGACAGCTCCCTGGCGGACACCGTCGAGCACATCATGCGCGACACGGGGCTCGCTTCTCTTCCGGCGCTGGAGCCCTGATCTCGCGTACGGTCGGAGGCCGCCCCGCCCGGGGCCGGGCCGGGTTCGTATCGGTCGAGGGAACGTGCCGCACACCTCGATCATCGACAGTTCCGCAGACGTTCCCGGAGCTGCAGTCGGAGCCCGTCGGGAACCGGCCCGGGCTTTCACCCTTTCACCGCACGGGAGTTGTTCCCCATGGCAGCCTCCCTCGTACGGCGACCGGGCGCCACGCCGCCGCGGCGGCCCCGGATCGCCCCCTGATGAAGACCGGCCAGGCACCGTCGCCCACCCGCTGGGCCTTGGCCGCGGTGCTGTGCGCCGCGCTGTTCGCCGTGCTGACCGCCCTGGTCGTGGCCCGGCACGGCGCCCCGTACGCCCTTGACGAGAGCTTGCACCGGTGGTCGGTGGAGCACCGCCCCGCCGTCGCGGTGGCCTTTGCACGCGGCGTCACGGCGACCGGCAGCGGCCCCGTCCCGTACGTGTGTGCCGTCGCCGCCGGGCTCATCGCCGGCCGGGGTACCCGAGGACGGGTGTGGGCGGCCGCGGGCGCACTCGGCTTCCTGCTGCTCGTCCAGGCCGTGCGCCACGCCGTCCTGAACGGCGTGGCGCGGCCGCGTCCGCCCGTTGCCGACTGGGCCGTGCCCGCCAGTGGGTTCGCCTTCCCCTCCGGTCACGCCACCACCTCGGCGATCGTGGCCGGGCTGCTGGCCTGGGCCGCATGGCGTACGGCGACTGCGGCCACCGCCCGGTTCTGCTGGGCTCTGGCGGTCTGCTGGGCGATCGCCGTCGGCCTGAGCAGGATCTACCTCGGAGTGCACTGGCCCACGGACGTCCTCGGCGGCTGGCTCTACGCCCTGGCCTGGCTGACCGCAGCAAGGGCCGTGGCCGCGGCGAAGCGCGTGTGACCTCAGGCTGCCGTCGTCGTATGTGCCCCGGTAAACGGCCATATCGTCCGCCATCGCCTACAGTTCCGTAGACGGAAGGGCAGCCTTGCCTTACCGCGGCCTGTCGCGGCCTTGCCGTCTTGCCGCCATGCGATCCCCGGGAGCGCCCGTGTACCTACCCTCCCGACCGGCGACCGCCAGGACGCTCGCCACCCAACTCGCCGCGCCGAACGCCCCGTACGACGGCGGGCCCCCCGGAGCGCAAGCGCCTCGGCGAATGCCTCGACGCGTCGGCCGAGCCGCTGACCGGCAGCGCGCAGGAGAGCCGTGATGTCCGAAGCGGACCCGGAGCCCGGCCGGAGCGGGAGCGGCGCGCGTACGGACCCGGCCGAGGGCGGGACCTCGCGGCGGGCGGTGCTCGGCTGGGGCGGCGCCGGGGTGGCGCTCGCTGCCGCCGTGGCGGTCTTCCACGGCAACTCCGCCCCGGCAACTCCGCCCCCGGCGACCCCGGCACGGGCGGAGCGGCCGTGCCCTTCCACGGCGAGCACCAGGCCGGTATCGCCTCCGCCGTCCAGGACCGGTTGCACTTCGCCGCGTTCGACGTGAAGACGAAGGACAGCGCGGAGCTCGTTCGGCTCCTCAAGGACTGGACGCGGGCGGCCGAGCGGATGACCGCCGGACTCCCCGTCGGGGAGGGCGCGGTCGGCGGCCTGCCGCAGGCCCCGCCGGACGACACGGGCGAGGCCCTCGGCCTCAAGCCCTCCCGTCTCACCCTCACCATCGGTTTCGGACCGGGCCTCTTCGCCCGGAACATCTCCGGCACCGACCGGAAGGCCCTCGACCAGCACGTGTGGGTCGGCGCTCGAGACCTCCCTGTTCATCTGGACGGCCGTCCAGGCCACCGGTGACGGCATCCGTCCCCTGGTCGGCGCGCTGCTCGGACTCCTCACGTCCGTGGTGCTCGTCCGGCTGTTCTACCGCGGTGCGCTGAAGATCAACCTGGCCGCGTTCTTCACCTGGACCGGGGCCATGCTGATCGTCGTCGCGGCGGGCGTCCTCGCGTACGGGTTCCACGACCTCCAGGAGGCCGGCTTCCTCCCCGGCCTGCACACCCTCGCCTTCGACATCGGCGACACCGTCCCGGCCGACAGCTGGTACGGGACCCTCCTCAAGGGCGTGTTCAACTTCCAGCCCGACCCGACCGTCGTCCAGGTGGTCGTGTGGGGCCTCTACCTCGTCCCGACGATGGTCTTCTTCCTCGCGCCCCAGCGCCGTGGCACCCCGGCCGACAGCCCGGCCCGTTCCACGACGGCCGGCTGAACCGGCACGAACTGATGTGCGGATCCGGCGTCCGGTTGACAATCTGAGGTCATGAACGACCTGACCAACACACCCATCACCCCGGAACTCCTGCGCGGCGCCCTCGACCTGGAGCGCACCGAGCACGGTGTGCTCCCGCACCGGCTGCAGGCCAGGGCCCGCGCCCAGTGCACCGACGGACAGCTGGCGATGGCCGAGGCCCAGCCCTCCGGCGTACGGCTGGTGTTCCGCACCCGGGCCACCGTCGTCGAGCTGGACACGCTCCGCACCAAGATGGCCTACGCGGGCGCACCGCCCCGCCCCGACGGCGTGTACGACCTCCTGGTCGACGGCAGCCTGGCCGGGCAGTCCGGTGTGACCGGCGGCCACGTCCTCTTGGTCGACATGACCACCGGGTCGGCGCAGACCCGCCCCGGCCCGGTCGGCACCGTCCGGTTCGCCGCTCTGCCCGACCGGCCGAAGGACGTCGAGATCTGGCTGCCGTACAACGAGATCACCGAGCTCGTCGCCCTGCGCACGGACGCCCCCGTCGAGCCCGTACCGCACGGGAACCGCAGGGTGTGGCTGCACCACGGCAGTTCGGTCAGCCACGGCTCGGACGCCGCGAGCCCCTCCACGACCTGGCCGGCACTGGCCGCCTCCCTCGGCGATGTGGAGCTGGTCAACCTGGGCCTGGGCGGCAGCGCCCTGCTGGATCCGTTCACCGCCCGGGCCATGCGGGACACACCCGCGGACCTGATCAGCGTCAAGATCGGCCTCAACCTCGTCAACATGGACCTGATGCGTCTGCGCGCCTTCACCCCGGCGGTGCACGGCTTCCTCGACACCCTCCGCGAGGGGCATCCCACCACGCCCCTGCTGGTCGTCTCGCCCATCCTGTGCCCCATCCACGAGGACACCCCGGGCCCCACCGCCCCGGACTTCAGCACCCTCAGCGCCGGGAGGCTGCAGTTCCGGGCCGCGGGCGACCCCGCGGAGCGCGCAGCCGGGAAGCTGACCCTGGGCGTCATCCGCGAGGAGCTGGCCCGCATCGTGGAACAGCGGGCCTCCGACGACCCCCACCTCCACTACGCCGACGGCCGCGAGCTCTACGGCGAGGCGGACTTCGCCGACCTCCCGCTCCCCGACCAACTCCACCCGGACGCCGCCACCCACCGCCGCATGGCCGGCCGCTTCGCCGAACTGGCCTTCGGTACCGGAGGCCCCTTCACCGTCCGCAGCGACTGAGCGGCCACCCGGGAGCGGGAGCCGGCATCAGCCACGGCCACCGCGCCGTTCAGGGGCAGGGGGCGGCCGGTCCTGCTCGGCAACCCCGCCGCGTACAGCTGCCGGATCAGCGCCGCGACGGGCGGGAGCCTGTCCGAGGGGCTCGACGAGGAGAGCAGGGCACCGGGCCTGGAGGCATCGCTGGACCGGATGCACTGAGTCGTGCGCCGCTGCGGTCCTCTCGGCGCCCCAACGCCGAGAGGACCGGGCCGGCGGCCGTGCGTCAGGACGACGGGCTGACCTGGACCGTGGTCAGGGCGCCCCCGGAGGCCTCCTTCACCACGGCGATCCGGGTCCCGGTGTCCGGTACCTTCACGCCCACCTGCGGCAGGTCGGCGTTCCAGTAGCCGCCCCGCCGGTCGTCGAAGACCGGGACGCCCGGCCGCGCCGGGATCAGCACCGGCACGCCCGCCTTGTGCAGCACGATCTCGTCGCTCGGGCGCGTGGAGAACGTCGCGTCGAAGGTCTGCGCCCGCGCGTTCAGCAGCGTGCCGTCGGCGTTCCGCAGCGGCTCCGGCCGTGCGTCGACGGGAAGCAGCAGACCTGCACCCGGATGCGCCTTGGTGGTGTTGTCGCTGTACGCCGTGTCCCAGAGCCAGATGAGCACGCCCTGCTGGTACGGGTAGAACTCCACCGTGTCGTTCCCGGCCCCGAAGTTGTACGGGCCGCTCTTGAGGTAGGCCCCGTAGCCGGTGTAGCGCCGGTTCTCGACCAGGTACGCGCGCGGGTGCTCCGCGGTGCCCGTACGGCCCTGCGTGCGCGACCACTTCAGCGGGTTCCAGCCGTTCGCGCCCTGCTCGGCGCCGTCCCGCACCAGTTCCCGCTCACCCGCCGTGATCCGGATGTCGTCGAAGGTGACGCCCTTGCCGTGCGTGTTGCCGTCCGAGGTCACCCGCAGCCGCAGCTGGATGCTGCGACCGGCCAACCCGTCCAGCGGTACGGCGAGTTCGGCCCAGCCGCCCGACGTACCGGAGACACCCTTCGCCGGGATCGCCGTGCCGCCCACCGTGCCCGGCAGGGCGGTCCAGGTGGTGCCGCCGTCCGTCGAGGCCTCCACGGTCAGGAAGTCGAAGTCCTGCTCGATGTCGTACCAGACGCGGGCGTCGAGCCGGACAGTCGGCCCCGCGCCCGAGAGGTCGACCGTCCGGGTCAGGGTGTTGTCCATGAAGTCGCCGGTGCCGCTCCACCACTGGCTGCCGCCCTCGTACGGGTCGGTCAGATCGGTGCGGGTCACCGAGGGCGGCAGATGCACCAACAACGCCTGTGGATCCTCGGTGTTGTAGCCGGACACCCCGAGCACGGCGCGCGTCTTGCGGCCCGCATCGGCCTCGGTGTACTCCAGCCAGCCCAGTTGCAGCTTGCTCCAGGGGTCGAGGTCGCCGGGGTAGTCGCCGGTGGTGTTGCGGCCCTTGCCGAGGTAGGAGGCAGAGGACATCAGCGACCAGAAGTTGACGCTGTTGTCCCCGTCGGAGCTGTACAGGTCGGGCAGCCCGAGATCGTGCCCGAACTCGTGGGCGAACAGGCCGACTCCGCTGTTCTCCCCGCCGGTCAGATAGTCGCCGGCCCAGATGCCGGAGTCGCCGACCGGAGTGCCGCCCGCCTTGTTGTCCGCGGGCCCCGCGCTGCCGGCCTGGTCCCAGTACGCGAACCAGCGGTGCGCCCAGACGGCGTCCTTGCCCTGGTCGCCGCCGCCCCAGGTCTGGTCCTTGCCCCCGTGGACGACGACGAGGTGGTCGAGGTAGCCGTCCGGCTCGTCGAAGTTGCCGTCGTGGTCGGCGTCGTAGCGGTCCCATACGTCGTATTCGGCCAGCTGGGCCTTGATCTGCTCCGGGGTACGGCCCTTGGCGCGCTCGGTGTGGTACCAGGCGTTGGTGGCATCGCGTACGAGGTCCCAGTTGGTGCGGCACTGGCCGGGCTCGGAGCAGTTGTCGGTCCCGTACCGGGCTTCGTTCCACGGCAGCCGTACCCAGTCGCTGACCTGGCCGTCCATGTCGTAGCGGCCGGAGGACTGCAAGCGGTAGTAGTTGCGGAGCGTGACGGCGCCGGGGTCGGTGCCGAAGAACTGCTGCTGGTAGTACGCCTGGCTGAAGTCCTTGCGCCACAGGGTGTGGTTGTCGGTCTTCGCGGGCTTCTCGATGGTGTTGTGGCGGGGGCCCGGCGTGCCGCCGAAGCGCGGCTTGCCCTCGAACTCGGTGGTCGTGTCCACCTGGTCGCCGAACTCGGCGAGGATCACGAAGACCTTGTCCTTGCGCTCCTGGGCGAGTTCGACGTACCGCTTGCCCACCGCGGCCCGGCGGGGGAGCGTGCCGTCCGCCTCCGCCGCGGTGGCGCCGGAGGCGACGCCCTCGAGTGCCTGGCGGCGCAGGCTCTGGCGCTGGAGTTCCAGCGGTGCGGGTGGTGGGGCCGGGGAGAGTTCGGGGGCCGGCCGCGCCGCGGGGGGCGGCGGGGCGGGTGCGGCGAGCGCGGGGGTGGCGAGGAGGGCGAGGGATATCGCCGCCACCACCGCGGGGAGTCTGCGCAACGTGGCTGACCTTTCGGTGAGTTCGGTCGAAGCGCAGGTAATATTTCACATGTCACAGGTGACGGCTAGAGTGCTGCAGACATCATGAGTTCGCCGCGGCGGGCGCCAGGAAGCGCCCGCCGCGGCGAAGGGTTGCCGTGCCGGTGTCAGGTCAGCCGTCGATGCGGTGCTGGGTCCAGAAGGAGGTCAGGTCCGTGGTCGTGGCGGCCTGGGCGGCCGCCTTGAACTCGGCCGTGGTGGAAACGCCGTACCAGTGTGAAGTGGCGTAGTCCTTCAGCAGCTTGGCCATGGCCGTGTCGCCGAGGACGCGCCGCAGGTCGTGCAGGGCGCACTTGCCGTAGCCGTAGACGACGGTGGAGTAGCGCGAGGAGTGGGCGTCCCAGTAGCCCATGGAGTTGGTGATCTTCTCGGCGGACGAGGCCCACGAGACGCTGTTCCAGCAGTTCGCGCCGGTCTTGTTCAGCGCCAGGTCGGTGGCGTAGTCGGTGAACGCCTCGTCGAGCCACGGGCTCGCGTACTCGTCGTCGCCGACGATGCCGTACCACCACTGGTGGCCGATCTCATGGGTGAGCGCCGTGGTGCTGACCAGGTCGAGGACGAACCCGGGGTACTCCATCCCGCCGAACCAGTAGTTGTTGTCGATGACGGCGTCCAGTTCGCCGTACGGGTAGGCGCCGAACCGCGCCGAGTGCGCGTCCACGGCGGACTTGGCGGTGGTCAGCATCGACTGCGAGTCCGTCGAGCTGATGCCGGACACGGAGTAGATGTTGATCGGGGTGCCCGCGGCCGAGGTGCCGGAGATCTTGCTGAACGGGCCGGCCGCCCAGGCGAAGTCACGGACCTTGGCGGCGGTGGCCGTGGTGACCGTACGCCCGCTGGTGCCGGGAGTGTCCACCGAGGCGCCGGTCGCCGGGACCAGCAGGGTGCTCGGGTGGTCGAGGGCCACGCGGAAGTCGGAGGCCAGCGAGTAGAAGGACTCCCCGTTGTTGGTGTACGGGTCGAGGTGCCAGCCGGCTCCGTCCCTGACCGCGAGGACGGGCAGGGCGTTGCCGAGCATGCTGAACGCCCCGTCGTAGCCGAAGCGGTCGGCGCCGCTGGGCACGGTGATGCCCAGGTCGAAGCCGATCGTGGCGGTCTGCCCCTGGGTCAGCGGGGCCGGCAGGTCGATCTTGAGGGCGGTGCAGGCGACGGACAGGGCGCCCGCGGTGCCGCCGGTGACGTTGCCGACCGTGATCGGCATGGCGGAGCAGGTGCCGTGGTAGTTGTCCCACAGCCTCAGGTACACCTCGCTGAGCGGGGTGGGGGAGGCGTTGGTGAAGGTCGCGCTCTCGTGGCCGGTCCAGACGGTGCCGCTCGTGTTGCTGCTGAGGTTGACGGTGTACGAGGGCGCGGTCGGCGTACGTGTGGAGTCCCCGGGCGGGGTGGTGCCGCCGGAGGTGTCGAGCGCGACGTCGTCGACGACGAAGCTCGTCTGGAGGCTGGAGTCCTCGGTTCCGGTGAAGGCGACGTTCACGGTCTGGCCCGCGAAGGCCGACACGTCGAACGACTTCTGCACGTATCCGGTGTTCTTGTCGAGGTTCGAGTACGTCGCCAGCGTCGTGCTGCCGATCTTCGCCGTCAGCTTGTCGTACTTTGTCGAGGCGGTCGTCTCGGCGGTGTCGATGTGCAGCCAGAAGCTGAGGGTGGCCGTACTGCATCCGGAGGGGATCGTGACGCTCTGGGAGAGCGTGTCGGTGTGCGTCCGGCCGACACCGTTCAGCCAGGCGAAGGTGGTGCCGCCGTGGGCGGCCTGGCCGGCTCGGTTGGTGACGATGCCGGTCTGGGACTGGGTCCAGGGCGAAGTGCCGCTTTCGAAGCCGCCGTTGGCGACCGCCTGGGCCGGGGTGCAGGCGGCCGCGACAGGCGCCCTGGGCGGGGCGGCGGCCGCGGGGGTGGCGGAGAGTGCGGCGGCGGCCAGCGCGGCGAGGGCGAATGCGCTCGTGGCGAGGGCCTTGTGGGGGGTGGTCGGTCTCACACGGAACTCCTTTGAGGCGGCCGGATTCCGGCCTGCTCGGTGGCCGCCCGGTCGGCTCGGGTGCGCCGGAGGGCAGCCGCGGGCTGTGCGCATCGTCTGCACGAGCGCTGAGTGAGATCTGCTGTGCCGCGTCCCCCTGGGTTCAGGGCGACGACTGCCGGAAGAGCCTGGCAGATTTGACCGGGGCATGCCATGAGGGGTGGGTAAAGTGTTCGTACGTGTCGCGGGCCGCCGGTTCCGCCTTCGGGT
Source organism: Streptomyces sp. NBC_01296 (assembly GCF_035984415.1). Taxonomy (NCBI): domain Bacteria; kingdom Bacillati; phylum Actinomycetota; class Actinomycetes; order Kitasatosporales; family Streptomycetaceae; genus Streptomyces; species Streptomyces sp. NBC_01296. Next base: position 7,932,468 of record NZ_CP130720.1, read on the forward strand.
GCGGCCGACCCGCCGGCCGCGGGTGAGCCGCGTCTCACCCGGGCGCTGCGGCTTGTCTATGCAACGAGTTGCATAGAAAGATCGGGGGTATGGCGCTCGAACACGCGATCCTCGTCTCGCTGCTGGAGAAGCCGGGTTCGGGCTACGAGCTCGCCCGGCGCTTCGACCGGTCCATCGGCTATTTCTGGACCGCCACCCATCAGCAGATCTACCGCGTCCTCAAGCGCATGGAGAGCGACGGCATGCTCGCCGTCCGCGAGGTGGCGCAGCAGGGCCGGCCGGACAAGAAGGAGTACTCCGTCGCAGGCCCCGGCCGCACCGCCCTCTCCCGGTGGCTGCACGAGCCGATCGAACCCGAGAGCCTCCGGCACGACCTCGCCGTGAAGATCCGCGGCGCGGCCTTCGACGACCCGGCCGCGCTGGTCCGCGAGGTCGAGCGGCACCGCCAGGTCCACCGCGACCGGCTCGCCCACTACCTCGCCGGGGAACTGCGCGACTTCACCGGGCCCGATGCGCCGGCACTGCCCGACGCCGGCCACGAACTGCAGCACGTCGTGCTCCGCGGCGGCATCGCGTACGAACGGATGACGATCGCCTGGCTCGACGACGTGCTCGCCACCGTCCACCGGCTCGCAGCGCCCCGCCCGCGCAGCTGAACCGCCCCCCCCCCCGCATCCGCAACAGCACCCTCCACCCCTCGACCCGACCCCTCGGAAGGCGGACCTCCATGGCCGACGCCCTGCTGTTCAACCCGCGCACCTACGACCCGCAGCACTTCGACCCCGAGACCCGCAGGCTGCTGCGCGCCACCGTCGACTGGTTCGAGGAGCGCGGCAAGCGCCGGCTGATCGAGGACTACCGGTCCCGCGCCTGGCTGGCGGACTTCCTCGCCTTCTCCGCCAAGGAAGGCCTGTTCGCCACGTTCCTCACGCCGGCCTCCGCCGCCGACGGCCACGCCGACAAGCGCTGGGACACCGCCAGGATCGCCGCCCTCAACGAGATCTTCGGGTTCTACGGTCTCGATTACTGGTACGCGTGGCAGGTGACCATCCTCGGCCTCGGCCCCGTCTGGCAGAGCGACAACGCCGCCGCCCGCGCCCGCGCGGCCGAACTCCTCTCCGAGGGCGAGGTGTTCGCCTTCGGCCTGTCGGAGAAGGCGCACGGCGCCGACATCTACTCCACCGACATGCTGCTGGAGCCCGACGGCAACGGCGGATTCCGGGCCACCGGCTCCAAGTACTACATCGGCAACGGCAATGCCGCCGCTCTCGTCTCCGTCTTCGGCCGTCGCACCGACGTCGAGGGCCCGGACGGGTACGTGTTCTTCGCCGCCGACAGCCGCCACCCGGCCTACCACCTGGTGAAGAACGTCGTCGACTCCTCCAAGTACGTCAGCGAGTTCCGCCTCGAGGACTACCCGGTCGGCGCGGACGACGTCCTGCACACCGGCCGGGCCGCCTTCGACGCGGCCCTCAACACCGTCAACGTCGGCAAGTTCAACCTCTGCACCGCCTCGATCGGCATCTGCGAGCACGCGATGTACGAGGCCGTGACCCACGCGCAGAACCGCATCCTCTACGGCCGCCCCGTCACCGCCTTCCCGCACGTGCGCCGCGAGCTGACCGACGCGTACGTCCGTCTCGTCGGGATGAAGCTGTTCAGCGACCGCGCAGTCGACTACTTCCGCACCGCGGGCCCCGACGACCGCCGCTACCTCCTCTTCAACCCGATGACGAAGATGAAGGTGACCACGGAGGGCGAGAAGGTCATCGACCTGATGTGGGACGTCATCGCCGCCAAGGGCTTCGAGAAGGACAACTACTTCGCCCAGGCCGCCGTCGAGATCCGCGGGCTGCCCAAGCTCGAGGGAACGGTCCACGTCAACCTCGCGCTGATCCTGAAGTTCATGCGCAACCACCTGCTGGACCCGGCGCAGTACGCGCCCGTCCCGATCCGCCTCGACGCGGCCGACGACGACTTCCTCTTCCGGCAGGGCCCGGCCCGTGGCCTCGGCTCCGTACGCTTCCACGACTGGCGCCCCGCCTTCGACACGTACGCGGCCCTGCCCAACGTCGCCCGCTTCCGCGAGCAGGCGGACGCGCTGTGCACGTTCGTCACCACGGCCGCCCCCGACGAGCAGCAGAGCCGCGACCTGGACCTCCTGCTCGCCGTCGGCCAGCTCTTCGCGCTCGTCGTCCACGGCCAGCTGATCCTGGAGCAGGCGCAGCTGACGGGCCTGGACGAGGACGTGCTGGACGAGCTGTTCGCCGTCCTCGTACGAGACTTCTCCGCGCACGCCGTCGAGCTGCACGGGAAGGACTCCGCCACCGAGGAGCAGCAGGGCTGGGCCATGGGTGCGGTCCGGCGTCCGGTCATCGATGCGGCCCGCTCGGCCCGGGTCTGGGACCGTGTCGAGGCCCTGTCCGGGGCGTACGAGATGGCTCCGTAACGACGGCAGCGCAGCAGCCGCTCCGGCCCACCACCGCGTCGCCCGCGCGGTGGTGGGCCGTGCTGCTTCCCTCCGGTGGCGGGCCCCGGCCCGGCTGAGCCGCCCGGCCCGTAGCGTGGTGGCATGACTACGAAGCCGACCGGCGCGAGCGGACCGAAGGTGCCGCCCTCCTATCCGCCCAGGACGCCTCCGCCGCAGAAGAAGCCCGTGGAAGCCCCGCGCCCCCGGCCCGCCACGAAGCCGGCGGCCCGGACGCCTGCGCGCGGAGCCCGGATACGGGGTCGGGCCGCGACCTCGTAGGGTGGCGGGATGGCGATCACACCACCGGAGAAGGACGGCACCCGGCTGCTGTACGGATGCATGGCGCTCGGCGGCAGCTGGGACACCGATGCGTACGGCCCCGCCGACATCGATGCGGCCGAGGCGGCGATCGAGGCGGCGCTGGACAGCGGAATCGATACCTTCGACCACGCCGACATCTACCGGCGCGGCAAGGCGGAAGCCGTCTTCGGAGAGGTCCTGGCCCGCACCCCGGGCCTGCGCGAGCGGATCGTGCTGCAGACCAAGTGCGGGATCCGGCTGGCGGACGGCGGCCTGCCCGGCATGTACGACCTGCGCGGCCCCTCCATCGTGCGGCGCGTCGAGGAGAGCCTCGGCCGCCTCCGCACCGACGTCATCGACGTCCTGCTCCTGCACCGGCCCGACCCGCTGGCCGCCCCGGAGGACGTCGCGGCGGCCCTCACCTCGCTGCGCGAGCGGGGCCTGGTCCGCCGGTTCGGTGTCTCGAACATGAACGCCGCGCAGATCGCCGCCCTCCAGCGGCATCTGGAGTTCCCGCTCGTCGCCAACCAGCTGGAGATGAGCCTGGACCGGCGGGACTGGCTCGAGGACGGCGTCCTCGTCAACACGGCCGCGGCGGCGGCGAACGGCTTCCCGGCCGGGACGCTCGAGTACTGCCTGGAGAACGGGGTCCGACTCCAGGCCTGGGGCGCGCTGGCGCAGGGCCGGTTCACCGGCGGGCAGGAGAGCCCCGAGGAGCACGCCACGGCCCGCCTCGTGCGGTCGCTGGCCGATGCGAAGGGCACGACGCCGGAGACGGTACTGCTGTGGTGGCTGCAGCGGCATCCCGCCCGCGTCGCCCCCGTCGTGGGCAGCAGCCGTCCCGAGCGCATCCGGGCCTGCCGCGACGCCGCGCTGCGCGAACCCGATCTCACGCACGAGGAGTGGTACGAGCTGTGGATCGCCGCCCGCGGAGCCCCGCTGCCGTAGCGGGGCGGGCGGGTCGGCGGGTCCGGCGGTGTCAGGGTGTGACGGTCAGATGCTCCACGACCAGGTCTGGTCCGCGCTGACCACCCAGGCGAGGACGAGGAGGTCGGCGACGCCCAGGGCGAGGCCGAGCCGGGCGCGTCCGGGACGGCTCGTACCGCGGTGCAGGGCGAGGGCGGCGAGGACGATCGCGGTCGGCCCGAGGAACAGGTTCATCGCGAGGAGGCCGACCAGGCCGAACACGAACGAGGCCACCGCCATCCCGTCGGCCTGACGGGCGACGGGAGCGGGGAGCGCGGTACCGGGGGTATTCATGATCGTCCTTCCTGTCGGCCGGCCGGTCGGTGGCGCCGGGTGGACCGCTCGCGCACGGCGAAGACCAGCAACCAGCAGGCGATCGCGGCGGTGGCGGCGAGGGATATGTCTACGGGCACATGGGCCACGGTTCCGAGGGCGACCCCCATCAGCATGAGGGCCGCTATCAGGAAGAGCATCGTGCTTCCTCCATCGTGCTCACTCCAAAGAATAGGAGACAGTTGTGCACTGACTGCTCAGTCTAAATGCAAGCGCGCGGATTCAGGGAATCGGGGGTTGACTTTTCGTCATGAGTGAGACCATCGGGGCACGCCAGGCCCAACGGAACAAAACTCGCAGGGCCTTGCTGGACGCAGCCCTGTCACTGCTGGAGGAGCAGGGCCTGGGCAGCCTCGGCCTGCGGGAGGTGACCCGCGTCGCGGGGGTCACCCCGACGGCCTTCTACCGGCACTTCCGCGATACCGAAGAACTGGGAATCGCCCTGGTGGACGAGGCGCTGCAGAGCCTGCACGGCACCGTCCGCTCGACCCTCACCGCCTCCGGGGACGCGGAGCAGCGGATCGACACGACCGTGGGCCTGATGGCCGAACTCGTACGGGAGTACCCGGGGCACATCCGCTTCATCGTGCGGGAACGGCACGGCGGCGTGCGCAGGGTGCGCGAGGCGGTGTCGGGCCAGCTCGACGCGTTCGCCGACGAGGTGGCCGAGCGCCTCGGCACCGATCCGCTGAGTGCGGGCTGGAGCGCGGACGACCTGCTCATGCTGGCGCGGCTGTACGTCGACCACATGGTGATGACCGTTTCCGCCTACCTGGCCGCCGGCCCGGAGGGCGAGCAGTGGGCAGCGGTCACGCGCACCGCCCGTCGCCAACTCCGCCTGATCCACACGGGACGGCTGAACTGGACTCCCGAACGGCCTCGCCGGCAGGGTCGGCGGGCATCGTCCGATCACGATTGATCACGATGCCCGAAGGGGACGCGGAAGCCCGCGAGTGCCCAAGTATCCTCAGCCGGACGGACTTTGGCTGACCACCAGCGAACCGGACGGCGAGGGGCAGATATGTGGGGGCGGGGGACGGTCTTAGGGGACCGGTACACACTGGCCGAGCGGATCGGCGGTGGCGGCATGGGCGAGGTCTGGCGCGCCGACGACGACGTGCTCAGACGGCAGGTCGCGGTGAAGGTCCTGCTGCCCGCGCTGCTCGACGACGCCTCGTTCGCCGCGCGCTTTCGCCGCGAGGCCACGGTCCTCGCCTCGCTCAGCCACCCGGGCATCGTCGACGTGCACGACTACGGCGAGAGCCGGATCGAATCCGGTGAGCAGGTCGCGTACATCGTCATGGACCTCGTCGAGGGACGGACGCTGACCGAGGTCCGCTCGCAGTCCGGGCCGCTCCCCGTCGAGCAGGCGCTCGACATCGCCGGCCAGGCCCTGGACGCGCTGCACGCCGCGCACCTCCAGGGGGTCACGCACCGCGACATCAAGCCGTCGAACCTGATGCTGGGCGAGGACGGCCGGGTGACGGTCACCGACTTCGGCATCGCCCGTTCCAGCGCGGCGAGCACCGGGATCACCGACTCGCACGCGGTCCTCGGGACGGCGCTGTACATGGCTCCCGAACAGGCGGAGGGGCTCGGCGCCATCGCCGCGTCCGACCTGTACTCCATGGGTGTGGTCTGCTTCGAACTGCTCACCGGAGAACCGCCGTTCACCGGCGAATCGGTCGTCGAGATCGCGCTCAAGCACATCAGGGAGCCGGTCCCGGACCTTCCGGCCGAATTCCCCGGGCCGGTACGCGCCTTCGTCGCCAGGGCGCTGGCCAAGCGGCCCGAGGAGCGGTACGCCGACGCTTCGGTGATGGCTGCGGCGGCGCGGCGCGCGGCGGCCGGACGGCCGCTCGGCGAACTCGACGCGCCGGCGGGACCGGTCGTCGCGGGGACCGCCCCGGCTGCGGGGGCCGGCGCCGAGCTGCGGCGGTCGTGGCGGGATCGGCTGCGCATCCCCGCGTCCGTCTCCGCGCCGCTTGCGATCGGGTTCAGTGTGACGATCACGGTCTCGGTGGCCGTCACCGTCTTCTACATCGACCCCGGGGCGCGGCAGACCGATGCGAACGGGCCGGGGCAGCGCCCCTCCACCTCCGTGTCCGCGCCGGCGTCCGGCAGCGGGAGCTCGAGCCCCGGCGCGTCCCCCTCGGCGAGTGCGACAGTCGGTACGCCCGACGGCTCGCCCCCGCCCGCGGGCGAGAACCCGGGAGCGCAGGGCGGCGGCGGGGCCGCCGCCGCGGGCGGCGTCGGCGGCGCGGCGCCGGTCCCGAACCCCCAGTCGGCCGCGGGCGGTTCCGGCGACGGCGGGAGCCGGCCCGGCTCGGGGCCGAGCGGCGGCGGAGCCGGGGGAGGGGGCACGCCCGGAGGCGGCGGCTCGACCCCCGGAGGATCGGGCAACGGCGGGTCCAACCCGCCGCAGGGCTGCGGCGGAACCGGCTGGGGCGCCATCACCAACGTCGGCGACGGGCTCAAGATCGGCTTCAGCGGCTCCGCCCCGCAGGGGAACGCCAAGGTGATCATGGGCGGCACCACCGCGTTCGGCTGGCTCCACGAGAAGAACAACTACGACAGCTTCACGACGTGCGGCTCGTCGGGCATCTCGATGGCGCGGGCGCTCACCCAGTTCAACGACACCGTGCGCGTCGAGCTCGCCGGCCCGTTCGCCGGAGGCGGGTGGTGGAACCTGGAGAAGGCCCCCACGGCGGGCGCCTACTACATCAAGGACATCGCGTTCCAGGGCGGCTGCCTGACGGACAACGGCCCCGGCAATCAGCTGACGGTGGTGGCCTGCTCCGGGAGCAGAGCCCAGCAGTGGCGGATTCCGTAGGGGCCGTTGCGCAGGGCTCCCGAAGGCTCAGCGCGCCGACCCGGTCCCGGGTCGGCGCGCTGCTGCGGTCAGCGGGCCGACTCGGTGTCGAACGTGTAGAACTTCCGGTGGTCCAGCAGGTCGGCCGGGGTCACGTTGTTCCACGGACGCATCGGGCGGTGCAGGTCCACGACGTTCGGCGTGGCCGCGCCCGGCAGATAGGCGGACTTCGGGTTCCGGCGCTGCCACTCGGCCCACAGCATGTCGATGAACGCGTGGTGCATCCAGAACACCGGGTCGTTGGGAGAGGCCGCGCTGGCCATCTGGCCGCCGATCCACACGTGTACCCGGTTGTGCAGGCCGGCCCCGCGCCAGCCCTCCAGATGGTTGCGGAAGCCGTCCGAGGCGCTGTTCCAGGGGGCTGCGTCGTACACCGGCATGGCGAGTACGGCGTTCACCTCGTCCTTGGTCGGCAGCTGGACCCCTCGCGCGCCGAGTTCGCGCACCAGGTACGGGCGCTTGTCCACCCCCACGCTGACGGCCCACTTGCCCGCCGCGTACGCGAACGGGCCGTCGAGCACCTGGCCGTCGCGGTCCCGGCCGGTACCGCCCAGGAAGTCCGCGGCCCAGAGCGCGGAGGCGGGGGTGCGGTCCACGGTCCAGTCCCAGTAGGGGAGGGAGACCTTCGGATCCACCTTCTGCAACTCGGCTTCGAAGTCCAGCAGGAAGCGGCGGTGCCAGGGAAGGAAGGACGGGGCGCGGTGTCCGACGCGGTCGCCGAAGTCGCTGTCGGTCATGAGGAAGCTGTTGTGGGCGGTGACGAAGCGGTCGTAGGTGCCGTTCCGCTTGAGCTCGAGCAGCGCACCGGTGAAAGCGCGCTTCTCCTCCGGGGTGAGCTTGGCCTGGTTCTTGCGGACGGTCATGCCGTGCCCCCCGTGGGGCCGAACGCAGCGAGGGCGGCGCCCCGGAGGTCGCGCACGGCGGCGCGGACGACCGTGACGGGGTCGGGAAACGTCTCGTAGTGGTTGACGACGCTGACCCAGCTGCCGTCGGCATTGCGCATCACGTGCAGCTCGTTGCCGTCGATGCGGACCGTGGGCAGACCGGGGGAGTGGTGCCCGCCCTGGTGGTCGCCTTCGCCGAACGTGATCTGGATGCGGCGGCCCTCGTAGACCTCGTCGATGGTGCCGGTCGGTATCGGGCCGGGCGACGAGGCCGCGTCGGCCCCCTTCGGGTCGCCGCCCGAGGAGGACGTGCCGGAGGCATGGATGACGGCGACGGTCAGCCCGACCGCGGTGACTGCGCCGACAGCAGTGCCCAAGGCCTGTCGGCGGGTGATCTTCTTCATGGCTTGAAGAGGTATCAGAAGGCCGTGAACGCCTGATCAGTGCCCTGTGCATCCATCCCGGCAGCGCGCAGGACTCCCCGCCTCGTACGGAACGTCACGCGAAGGCGGGGAGCCCACGGCCGGCATCAGCCGTTCGGCGCCGCCACCGGAACGGGCCGGCGGGCCGACCGCGTCATGCCGGCGTCCACGTGGTTCGCCCTGAGCGCCGCGTACGCGCTGGACAGCGCCTGCCTCCGGACCGGGCGGCGGTCGGCGAAAGCCGTCAGATCGCCCGCGCACTGCAGCTCCCATCGCGGGAAGCGGCGCCGGGACATGGCCACGGACGCGCTGGGGGCGAAATACAGCATGGTGGTGTTCTCGTGGGGGTTGTGCGCCGAACCCTCGTACACCATTCGGCCGGTGGTCTCGAGGCGGTCCGCCAGACGGGCCAGCGCGCTCGCGTCGGGCCTGTCCATGAACAGGCCGACGTGGTTCTCGAAACCGTGGACGCGCTCCTGCGCCCCCACCTCGTCCGTGTAGCCGGGGCTGCACCGCGGGAAGAGGAAGACCTCGACCTCCGGCGCCAGACCGCTCGTGACGCGCAGCCGCGTCACCCGTATGTCCGCATCGTCCGGGAGCCGGTGACGCTCCACCAGACGGCGCTTCACCAGCACGCTCGGTATGGTGGTCGATGCGGGCCAGCCGTTCTCCTCGAAGTACTCGAGAGCGGAATCCACTGTTTCCGGGAACAGTAGCGTTGCGCAATGCGAAACAACGCATCCGCTGTTGATTTCCCGTTTGAGATCACCCGGTATCCAGGGTGGCAGGAGAGCGTCCAGTGATTTTTTGGAGGCGTGGAGGGCGTAGTCAACAGCATGCTGGAGGCGCTGGACGTCACACGGTTCGAACGTCACTTGATGCATGTCGCAGCCTTTCTGTTGCCGACACCTGATTAAAGCCATGTCACCCATCAGGCGGCACTTGGCCGTAGCCTGATCGGGTGAACGGAGATGTCTGACCTGGGCATCTTGACCTCATGCAACCGTGGTTGTACTCATCGGTGAAGTACCGCACTTTCAACGGAAGGCGTCTTTCCCAGGAGGTAGAGGGCATGTCTCCGTACGGCCGGAAGAATTCTCCGCGCATCGTGATAGCCGGTGCCGGAATTGGCGGACTGACAACGGCCTTGAGCCTTCATGCGGCAGGCCTGGACGATGTGCTCATCCTGGAAGCGTGTCCGAACCTGCGCGCGGTCGGCGCCGGAATCAATCTGCAGCCCGCCGCCGTGCGCGAGCTGACCGAACTCGGTCTGGCGAAGGCGCTCGACGACGTCGCGGTGGCGACCGCCCGGTTGGAGTACCACCACCGCTACGGCGGCCTGATCTGGTCGGAGCCGCGCGGCCGCGCCGCCGGCTACAACTGGCCGCAGTACTCGGTGCACCGGGCGGACCTGCAGGACATCCTGCTGTCGGCGGTCCGGGACCGGCTCGGCCCCGAGTCGCTGGTCACCGGAGAGCGCCTCGCGCGGTACGAGCAGGGCCGGGAGCACGGCCGGCCCACCGTACGGGCGTACGTGGCGGGCCGGCCCGGCCCGCTCTCCTGCGACCTGCTCATCGGCGCGGACGGCATCAACTCCGCCGTGCGCGCGACCATGTACCCGGACGAAGGGCCGCCGCTCGGCAACGGGATATCCATGTGGCGCGGGGTGACCGAGGGCCCGCCCTTCCTCGACGGGCGCACGATGGTCATCGTCGGCTGCAACGCGCGGGTGAAGGCCGTGGCCTACCCCGTCTCCCGGCCCGACGGGAGCGGGCGGTGCCTGCTCAACTGGGTGGTGGAGAGCCGCACCGCCGACGGCCTGGGCGACGAGGACGCGCGGGGCGGGGCCGACTGGGACCGTTCGGTACCGCCGCAGGAGGTGCTCGTGCACCTCGAAGGCTGGCGCAGCGACTTCCTCGACCTGCAGGGCATCATCGCCGGGGCGCCCCGCATCGGCCGGTACCCGATGATCGACCGCGACCCGCTGCCGGCGTGGACGGACGGCCGTGTCGTCCTGCTCGGCGACGCCGCCCACCCCTTGTACCCGACCGGATCCAACGGCGCCTCGCAGGCCATCGTCGACGCCCGCGTCCTGGCGTACGCGCTCGCCCACCACGACGTGGACGAGGCCCTGGCGCGCTACGAGGCGGACCGCCGCCCGCAGACCACCCTCCTCCTCGCGGCGCACCGCCGACTGGAACCCGACCCGGTACTCCGCCAGGTGGAGGCCCTTGCCCCGAACGGCTTCCTCGACATTCGCCACGTCCTGCCGGAGGACAGGCTGGACGGCATCAAGTCCTGTACGCGCCAGGTCACCGGCGTGGACGCCACCGCGCTCAATGCGCGTTCCTCCTGGAGCGTCGCCGTATGAACAGCTCCCGTCTGCGCACCACCTCCGCCGCCGCGCTCGGCTCCGCCGCGCTGCTGGCCGCGCTCCTGTCCGCCACCGGGCAGCCCTCCGTCCCGACGCCGCCCTCCGGCTCCGCCGCGCGCCTGCCCGACTGCGGTGACAACGCCGGCGGCGCGGCGTGTTCCACGTACGGTCCCGCCGCCCGCCTGGGCCGCGGCACGGTCCGTACGTACGGCGAGTACCAGGACGGGATCCCCAGGACCCTGGGAGTCTCCCTGACCGCCCCGGCCGTCACCGCCCTGCCCGCCGCCCCCACCGACGGCAAGCACTGCTACGACGCGGACGCCGACGGGACCCTCGACGACACCCACGAGTGCGTCGGCGGCCACAGCCTGGAGCTCGCGCTGCCGCCCGCCCCGGCCGCCTCGGCGGGCCTGCCCTTCCAGTGGGTGCTGTTCAACTGGAACCCGCACGGTCACAACCCGCACGGCCGCTACGACGTCGCCCACTTCGACGTGCACTTCTACCTCGCCCCCCGCGAGGTCCGGTCGGGCATCAAGACCGGCGGCTGCGCCCTGCTGATCGCCTGCGACCAGATGGCCTCCGCCGGAAAGCCCGTCCCGGCCGCGTACCTGCCGGCGGGCTACCCCGCGAGCAGCCCGCAGACCGCGGAAGGCGCCATGGGCGCTCACCTCGACAGCCGCCCCCCGTCCACCGGCACGCTCACCGGCCAGACCTTCATCTACGGGGCGTACGCGGGCGACCTGATCTTCATGGAGCCGATGCTCACCCGGGACTTCCTCCAACGGCACCGCACCTCGCCCGGCCACCGCACCTGCGAGGCCGTCCCCCAGCCGGCCGCCTGGCGGATCCCCGGCTGGTACCCCACGCGGTACTGCACCGCCTACCGCCCCGACGAGGGCGACTACACCGTCTCCCTCACGGACTTCGTCCACTCGGCCGGGGCGCGCCGCCTCGTCACGGCGGGCCGGTGAACCGCTGCCGCGTGGCGCAGCGGGTGCGGGCGGCAGGGAGCCGTCACAATCGGGCTGTCCGTCATGCCGCTTGATGACCCATTTGGGGGCCAGTTCATGTACGCAGCCGTGGTCCACGCCCTGGGGCAGCCGCCCCGGTACGAGTCCGTGCCCGAGCCCACCCCCGCGGCCGGCGAGGTGGTCGTCGAGGTACTGGCGGCCGCGCTGTACCCGCTGGTGCGCTCGTTCGCCTCGGGCGGCCACTACACGGGTGGCGATGCGCTGCCGCTGATCCCCGGGTTCGACGGGGTGGGCCGGACGCCGACCGGTGAACTCGTCTACATCTCGGGGCTGGAGCCCCCGCACGGGACGATGGCCGAGCGCGTCGCCGTACCGGCCGCCGCGCTCATGCCCGTACCGGAGGGGCTCGATCCGGTCACCGTCGCCGCCGTCATGAACCCCGCGTCCTCCGCATGGATCGCACTGCGTGAGCGGAGCCGGCTGCGCAGGGGGGATTCGGTACTCGTACTCGGTGCCACGGGCAACGCCGGGCGGGCCGCGATCCAACTGTCCCTCGACCAGGGCGCGGGCTCCGTCGTGGCGGCCGGGCGCGATCCGCTGGCACTGCAGGCTGCGGCAGCCCTGGGCGCCCACCGTACGGTATTGCTCCAGGGCTCCGACGAGGACATCGCGGCCGCCTTCGGAGCGGCGGCCGCCGACGTGGACATCGTGCTCGACTACCTGTGGGAACGGCCTGCCGAGCTGGCGCTCGACGGAATCCTCCGCCACCGCTCCGATCTCACCCGAACCCTGCGGTGGGTACAGATCGGCTCCGCGGCCGGAGCCGACATGACCCTGCCGTCCGCGTGGTTGCGCAAGGGGGACGTCAGCGTCTGCGGGAGCGGACTCGGCTCGATCTCGGGCGCCCGCCGCGACGCCGCCCTGCGCGAGCTGCTCGACCGCCTGCCCGACCTGGTGCCGGCCGCCGAGGCGGTCGCCGTGCCGATGGCCGAGGTCGAAGCCGCCTGGGAATCCCCGCTGAGGTCCGGCACCCGGCTCGTGTTCGTCCCCGCAGGCGCAGACGTACGAGCCTCCGGAGCGTCGGAAGCCGTCAAGAACGCGGAAACGGTCTGACCGGCGCCGGTGGACCCTAACCGCCGTTGAAGCCGCTGCACTCGGTGCGCTCGTTGCCCTGCGAGACGGTGTACTGGGCGTTCTCCACGTTCAGCATCTGGAACCCGCCGTCGGGTCCGATCGTGAAGGACCCGCCTGCGGCAGTCGGTGAGGACAGGAACGCGGGCCCCGGTGTGAAGCCGCCGCCGGACAGGTGCACCTTGCCGTTGTCGAAGACGCCGGAGATGGAGCAGGTGGCCGTGGGAGCGGCGGCCGCCGTGCCCCACGCGAGGGCGGCGGGCGCGGCGATGAACGCGCCGGCCACCACGGGGGTGAGCACCAGCAGACGTACGCGTCGGTTGAACATGCTTCCTCCCGAGAAAGCCAGGGGAAAAGCGGTGTGTCCGTCCTTTCCATCGTCCCCCGCCCGGCCCGGCGTGTCGATCGGGCGAAAGAGCCCGCGCCGCGCCGATGGTGCGGGTGGGTGGGACGCTGGGAGGAGGCCGGCCCGAACGGTGGGCCGTGCCGCGGAAGCGTGGAGGGCAACCCATGAAATGCGCATCGCGAAGTGGCGCGATCAAGGTCTCGTCCGTGCTGCTCGTGGCGGGCGCCATGGCCGGAGGCCTCCTGGCGGGCGCCGGCTTCGGCACGGCGGCAGCCGCGGACACCCTGGGAGTCGCCGCGGCGGCCCCGTGCAAGAGCGGTCAGGTGACTGCGGACAGCGCGCACCCGACCGGCTCCACCCAGGTATTGATCACCGTGACCAACCAGGGTTCGAAGGCGTGCGTACTGAACGGCTTCCCCACCGTGGCTGTCGCGGGCCAGGGCTCGCCGGACAAGAACAGGCCCCTTCAGGTCACCCGCCAGGGGGCGGCGCGGCCGGTGCAGCTGGCGCCCGGAGGCCATGCCGCGGCGCGGCTCACCTTCACACCGGTTCTGGGCGAGGCGGACGGCTACTGCACCTCCGGAGCCGATCCCACCGTCGCACCGTCGATGGTGGTGGGTGTCGCGGGCGCGAGGTACCAGCTGGCGCCGGACGACGGAGGCAACTTCGCACTGTGCGGCAACAGCGTCCGTGCCACGGCCTTCCGCGCGGCGGGTTCCTGACCCCGGCCGTTGCCGTGGGCGCAATGCGGCTGGTGACGGCAGGTTGATATAGCGTGCGCACGTCAAATTACGTACGATGCACACGCTCACGGGGGATTCCCATATGACCTATCCGCCTCAGCAGGGCCCCGGCCCGTACGGCCAGCCTGTCCCGAACGGACAGCAGCCGCAGGGGTACCCGCCCCAGCCGGGATACGGATATCCGCAGCAGCAGGCCCAGCCCCCTTACGGCGCGGTGCCCCAGCAGTACCCGCACCCCCAGCAGTACCCGCACCCCCAGCAGTACCCGCACCCGCAGCAGTTCGCGGCCCCGCCGGCGCCGCCGGCCCGGCGCGGAGGCATGGGGGTCATGAAGATCCTCAAGATCATCGCCGGCGTGGTCGTCGTCATCATGGTCGCGGTCGGCTACTTCGCGAGCCGCGACGACGCGGACAAGGCGAACGTCGGCGACTGCCTGACGAACAAGGGGAGCACGGTGACCCCCGACCTGCAGGTGGTGAAGTGCGGTGGAGCCAACGCCGAGTTCAAGGTGGTCAAGGTGATACCCGACACGCTCGACACGAACCAGTGCCAGGGCAAGTCGGACATCGGCTACCAGGAGCAGATGAGGGGCTCCCGCCGCAGCTCGGGCAAGCAGTTCGTGCTCTGCATCGACGAGATCAAGAAGAGCTGACCGGGCCGCCCCGGCCGCCCTCCACGCAGCCGCCCCGGAACCGGCAGGTTCCGCGGCGGCTGCGGCTGGTACTGCGGCTCTCGGGGGCGAAGGCCAGGGTGTACGCGCCCATGGCCCACTGGAGTTGGCCGGGTGTGGTACCCAGGCCGCGGACGGGGTGACCGCGAAGTGACCGCGGGCCGACCGCTGTCGGCGCGGGCGGCGGTCAGTACACGAGCTTGTACGTGACGTCCTTGGGGACCGGGGACGGCGCGGTGTGGGGATAGAACAGCCGCATGGTCGTGAAGCGCTGGATGTCGGGATGTCCGGGCCAGGGCTCCGGCTTGCTCAGGGTCACCGCGACCGGGTACGCGCGGAAACGGCCGGCCGCGCAATAGGGCTTGCAGTCGTTCACCATGTCGGTGCCGGTGGCCGTCGCCTTCCCAGCACCCCAGGTGTCCCAGTTCAGCCGGACGAGGCGGTTGTTTCCGTCGCCGCAGGCCAGCAGGTACTCCTCGGGACGTACCTGGGCCTGGGAGAAGCAGTCCACGACCACGACCGGTTCGGGATCCGGTTCCGGGGCGGCCCGGGTCTGAGCCGAGGCGGGTACGACGCCCGCCACGAGGGCCGCGGCCGCGCACAGCAGGGTGGCCGTCCGCACCTTGGCTCGGGGTGCAGGAGCGCGCTTGCCGTCTCCTGAAACGTCCACGGGACCTCCTCGGGTCGTCCGTCCGCCGTGGGTGCTGAACCCGTCCCCAGCTTCCCCCATCCGGGCGTACCCCGCACCCGCTGCGGGTCACGGGCGGTGACGAGGACCTCGGGACGGTGCTGCCCCTGGTGGACCGGTGGCGGCTGCCGGCCGAGGCCGAGCGGGGTGGCCACCGCGGAAGGTGAACGGTTCAGGAAACTCCGTACCACTGGCTGCCCCAGCCGGTGTTGACCGTGCTCGTGGACTGCTCGGCGAGATTCAGCGTGGCCGGCAGGGAGGTCTGGCCGGTCAGGACCGTGCTGTAGCGGAGGTTCGGCGGGGTCAGGCCCGCGTTGACCGAGATGCCGGCGCCCGTGGACTTGAGGGTGAGGGCGTTGGTGGCCCAGTTGCCGTTGAGGAGGAGGGCGACGAAGTACGTGCCGGGGGCGGCGGTGAACGGCTTGGCCAGCGGCAGCGGCTTGGCTATCGCGTCGGTCATCAGCTGCGGCGAGATGTCCGCGGTGGACGCGCGCAGGGCGCCGGTGGCGTCGTAGACGCCGAGGTAGGACTGGGAGAGCTGGGCGTTCGGGTCGATGCCGGCCAGCCCCAGCCAGACGTTGGACCAGGTGATCTGCTCGCGCAGCACGATCCGTACGAGGGTGATCCGTCCGCCCACTCCGGCGGCGGACTGGGCGGTGACGTGCCCCGCGTCGTTGGGGTCGCCGGTCCAGGCCAGGAGGTTCTGGTCCTGGGGCCGGGGGCCCTCGTACCCGGAACCGTTGCCCGGCGCGGCGGGAGCAGGAGCGGTGGCGACCGCGCCGCTCGGCTTCCCCTTCGGGCTCCCACCGGAGGAGGTGCAGCCGGTCAGGACGAGCAACGCCGCGAGTGCGGCGGCGATGCCGGCCGGGACGGTGGTGGTACGGGTGCGCATGGTCCCCCCATGAGGTGCGGATGTGCCAAAGGGGCCATGGTCACACGGGACCTCGCCCGCTCCCCGCGCGAGGTCCCGTAGCGTAGTCGGCGTGCTGTTCGACGCGCGGCGCCGTCACGTGATCCCGGAGGTGGTCCCCGAGGCGCTGCCCGCTGACCTTCTCGACCAGCATGCCGAGCAGGATGGTGCCCGCACACTGGGCGGCCGACAGCAGGGCTGCCGCCTCGCGACCTTCCCCAAGGCCGTCTCTTCCTAGCTCCGTTGCCAGTGGGTGCACGAGTGCGCGGTGGGGGCCGCCTCGCCGGTCCGGGTGGTGGGGCACGGGACCGGCACGTCACTCGGGGACGGGGCGCGTTCCCACCGCTTCGGCTCCGGCGTGGGGCTCGTCGAGTCGTCGAGGTACAGCGTGTACGCGCCGCCGGCCAGTACGACGGCGACCCAGCCCGCCACCACCCAGCGCCAGACCCTTCGCGGCACGGACGCCCCTTTGTCGCGGCCGGACATTTTGTTACGGCGCGATCGGGAGCCGGCGCTTGTGCTCGGTCTGCCGGTAGCGGCGGACGATCGTGTCGAAGGCGCGCTCGTCGACCGGCTTGCCCTCCAGGAAGTCGTCGATGTCGTCGTACGTGACACCCAGGGCGTCCTCGTCGGCCTTGCCCGGGTCCAAGGTCTCCAGGTCCGCCGTGGGGGTCTTCCAGACCAGCTCCGCGGGGGCGCCCAGGACGTCGGCCACGGCGCGTACCCGGCGCTTGGTCAGGCCGGTCAGGGGGACCAGGTCGGCCGCGCCGTCGCCGAACTTGGTGAAGAAGCCCGAGACGGCCTCCGCCGCGTGGTCGGTGCCGACGACCAGTCCGTCGTGGGCGCCGGCCACCGTGTACTGGGCGATCATGCGCTGGCGGGCCTTGATGTTGCCCTGTACGAAGTCCTGGTGGTGGGCGTCCCGGAAGACGGTGCCGCCGGCGACGGCGGCCTCCAGCGCGGCGTCGCTGGCGGGCTTCACGTCCACCGTCAGCACCCGGTCCGCCTGGATGAAGCCGAGCGCGAGCTGCGCGTCCTGCTCGTCGGCCTGGACCCCGTACGGCAGCCGCATCGCGTAGAACCTCGCTTCGTGGCCGCTCTCCCGGGCCCGCTCCACGGCGAGCTGGCAGAGCCGTCCGGCCGTGGTGGAGTCAACGCCGCCGCTGATACCGAGCACCAGGGAGCGCAGGCCGGTGGAGGTGAGCCGGTCCGCCAGGAAGGCCACCCGGCGCTCGATCTCCCGGTGTGCGTCGAAAGTCTCCGACACCTCGAGTTCCCGGGCGATCTCCTGCTGCAGAACGGTGGACGCCGGCCGGCTCACGGCTGCTCCTCGTGGTCGATGGTCGATCGTGGTGTGCTGTCCCGCCGACCCTAGTCGAAGCGTCCGGCCCGCCGTCAGGCGGCTGCCGCCGACAAGGATCACGAAGATCCGCGATGAGTTCCGGCGCCCGCCGCTGTCCACCGTGGACAGGAGGCATCAGCGCCCTCCCCGTGACGCCGGAGGCGATCCGCCATTCCGCCTGCTGGAGCGGACGACCTGATCATTCGCTGATTGCCGAACTCTTCAGGCATCCTGGGAGCATGAACGCATTGCATGCCGGGACGCCGGCGGACGGTGTCGCCCCCGCGGCGCGCCTTGCCGCCTTCGCCGCAGCCCTGGCCGACGAGACCCGGGCGGCCATCTGTATGACGCTGCTCGAGGGACGTGCCTGGACCGCGGGCGAGCTGGCCCGGATCACCGCGGTGGCGCCGTCGACGGTCAGCGGCCATCTGACGCGCCTGCTCGATGCGGGCCTCTGCGTCACCGAGCGGCAGGGCCGCCACAGTTACGTGCGGATCGCCGACGCCGCGACCGCCCGCCTCGTCGACGAACTGGCCTCGTACGCGATCCCGGACCGGGACGCGGCGCACGCGGTGCCCGTGGTGGCTGCGCCCGACCCGCTCGCCCGCGCCCGCACGTGCTACGACCATTTCGCGGGGCGGCTCGGGATGGCGGTGACCGACGCCATGGAACGGTGCGGGCTGCTCCGTACGGACGGGGTCTTCGAGCTCACGGAGGCAGGGCGCGCGTGGTGTGCCGGGGCCGGTGTCAGCCTCGACCACGAGGGGCGCAGGCCGCTGGCGAGCTCCTGCTTGGACTGGACCGAGCGGCGCCGCCACCTGGGGGGCCTGGCCGGGGCGCGGCTGTGCGCGCGGGCGCTCGGCGAGGAGTGGGTGGTGCGGCCGGCGGCCGGCGGGCGCGGGCTGGAGGTGACCGAGTCCGGGGAGCGGGCCTTCGGCGACCTGCTGGGGATCGGCCCGGAGGCCTGGAGCTGAGCCGACGTATTCCCTGCAACATTTCGGTAGACACCGAAGTGTTGGGCTCGTAGGGTGGGGTTCATGACGCTCCCACTGCGCTCGCTTCCGCCCTCCGTCCTCACGGTCGCCGCCGTCTCGTTCACCGTGTGCGCCTGGGCGTCGGCCTTCGTGTCCATCCGCAGCGCGGGCGACGCGTACTCACCCGGGGCCCTGGCCCTCGGCAGGCTGCTGGCCGCCTCGGTGGTGCTCGCCGCCCTGCTCCTGATCCGCCGCCAAGGCCTGCCCCCGCGCGGAGCCCGGCGCGGAATCCTGATCTCCGGGCTGGTGTGGTTCTGCGGCTACACGGTCGCGCTGAACTGGGGCGAACGCCTGGTCGACGCGGGTACGGCCGCCCTGCTCGTGAACACCGGGCCCATCCTCATGGCCCTGCTCGCGGCCCGCCTGCTCGGCGAGGCGCTGCCGCCGCGGCTGCTGGCCGGCATGGCCGTCTCCTTCGTCGGGGCGGTGGTCGTCGGCCTGTCCATGTCGTCCGGCGGCGACGGCTCGACCTCGGTGCTCGGGGTCGTCCTGTGCCTGCTCGCGGCGGTGGCCTACGCGAGCGGTGTCATCGCGCAGAAGCCCGCGCTGTCCTTCGGGACGCCCCTGCAGATCACCGCCTACAGCTGCCTGACCGGAACCGCGGCCTGCCTGCCCTTCGCGGGGCAGCTGTTCGAGGAGCTGCCGAGGGCGCCGGTGTCCGCGACGCTCAACATGGTCTACCTGGGCGTCGTGCCGACCGCCCTCGCGTTCACCACGTGGACCTACGCCCTGGCGCGCATGCCCGCCGGGAAGCTGGGCGCGACGACCTATGCCGTCCCGGCCATCGTCGTGCTGCTGAGCTGGGCCCTCCTGGGCGAGGTCCCCGCCTGGCTTACCCTGCTCGGCGGGGTGCTGTGCCTGGCCGGCGTGGCGGTGTCCCGCCACCGGCCGAGTGCGGCCGCGGACGCCCCGGCCGGTGCGCAGACTTCCGGCACCCGGGTGACCTCCGAGACGGCGAAGGACCACGTGCCGCGGACCGTCTAGTAGGCGGGGGACTCCTCCTCCAGAGGGACCGTCAGGCCGATGCCCTCGGCCGCCACCGCGATGGCGAAGTCGAAGTACGCGGACTCGTCCCGGACGCTGTCGTGGGTACGGCTGAAGACCTGGAACACCAGCAGCCCGATCAGATTGCTCCACAGC
Organism: Streptomyces sp. NBC_01296; assembly: GCF_035984415.1. Classification (NCBI taxonomy): domain Bacteria; kingdom Bacillati; phylum Actinomycetota; class Actinomycetes; order Kitasatosporales; family Streptomycetaceae; genus Streptomyces; species Streptomyces sp. NBC_01296. The sequence goes on from NZ_CP130720.1 coordinate 7,952,064, forward strand.
ACGATGCCGCGCTCGATGAGGTCCGAGAACGGGGCCTCGGGCACACCGCCGAAGAGCTCCACGGCCTCCGGCCGCAGCAGCGGCGGCCCGGGCACCGTGCGCCGGGGCGGGGTGAGTTCACCGGCCGCCAGTGCGGAACGCACGATGCCGGCCAGCACTGCGGGCGTGCGCGAGGCGGCCGGGACGGTGTCCTGCGGGGCGTGGTAGCCCGGGACGGGGGAGCCGTAGATCAGCGTGAATTCGGCGGAGTGGTCGAAGGACCACTTCCGCAGTGCGCGGGTCACGGCGAGGAGCCGCGCGCCGGCCGTCGCGCCGGCGGCGCCGGCGGCCTGGTCGGCCTGCTCCATCGCGGCGGCGGAGTCGTTGTAGGCGTCGATGACCAGTGCGGTCAGCAGGTCGTCCCGATGCGGGAACACGCCGGCCACGTCGCCGACGGCGAGACCGCCGCCCTCGGCAACGGCATCCGGGGACAGCCCTGCGGCGCCGGTTTCCACCAGCAGTCGGCGCGCGGCGGCCTTGATGACCGCCGACTGCGGCGAGTTCCCGGGGGAGTTCACATCGGTAGCGCTCGTGGAAAGATCCATGGCCAAACCGTACCTGTCGGCCACCACGCCACTCCTCCGGGCGGGACGGGTCGGGTCGGGTGGGGTCGGGTCGGGTCGGGTGGGCGGGCGGGCGCCTGCGGCCTCGGGACCCGGCTACGTACCGATCGCCTGGGCGTAGTGGAACAGCCCGCTGGGGTCGTACCGGCGCTTGACCTCGAGCAGCCGCGCGTAGTTGTCGCCGTAGTACGCCGACTGCCAGTCGCGCAGGTCCGGGTCGGGGAAGTTGACGTACGCGGCGCGGGTTTCCAGGTCGCGCGAGAGCGTACGGTGCAGGGCGCGGGTCCGGGCCAGCTGCTGCCGGACGCCGTCCTGCGGGGTGTCCGGCTTCCAATGGGTGCCGATGTCGATGACGAACGTGGCGCCGCGGTGCGGGTACGCGGTCTCGCCCGGCTCCGGGAGGCCGCCGGCGCCGCCCATCGCGAAGAGGGTGACGTAGCCGGCGTTGCCCGGCGCGCCCGGCTGCCAGTCGCGCACCCACTCGACCACCGACTCGACCGTCCCCGGGCTCAGCCACCGGTCCGGCACGAGGGACTTGGACGCGTAGTCGTCGGGCGCCCCGGGCGTTTCCAACAGGTAGTCCTGCGCCGCCCAGAACCGGCGCTGCTCGATGAACGCCCGCGCAGGCCGCAGTTCCAGTACCGGGGCGAAGATCCTTCGCAGCGTCGTCTCGTCGCCCAGCAGCTGGCCCAGCAGGGCGACGGAGGGGGCCTGTCCGTCGCCGGCGTTCTTGAAGCCGATGCGCACGTCGAAGTCGCCCGCGTCGTCGCCGGCGAGGATCTCCTGCACCGCCGCGACCAGCCCGACCCCGGCCTCCAGACCGAAGGAGAGGTCGAAAACCGTGGCGATCCGGTCACCGACCTCGGTGGCGTCGAAGACGAAGCCGGTGTTGATGCCGAAGTTGCCGCCGGCTCCGCCGCGGCAGGCCCAGTACAGGTCCGCGTTCTCGTCGTCCGCGGCGCGCACCAGGCTGCCGTCGGCCAGGACGACGCGGGTCTCCGCCAGCCGGTCGCAGGTCAACCCCCACTTGCGGTCGTTGAAGCCGAGGCCGCCTCCCAGGGCCAGTCCGGCAATGCCCACACCGCCGCACCGGCCGCCGGGGAAGTACAGGTTCGCCGACCTGGCCGCGTACACGTCCGAATTGGTGGCACCTGCGCCCAGCAGGAGCCGGGTGCCGCGGACGCCCACGCCGTTCATCCGGCGCAGGCTGATGAGCAGGCCCCGGGTGGTGGAGTACCCGGCGTAGTTGTGGCCGCCCGAGCGCGGCGCGAGGGGTACGCCGTGCGCCGCCGCCCAGCGGACCGCCGCCTGTACGTCGCCCGCCGTCGCGCAGGCCACGATGCCGGCCGGCAGCACATGGGCGTAGCGCAGGTTGTCCGGCGCCGCCAGCAGGCCGAAGCCTGCACTGCCCGGCCGGTACAGACCGGCCGCCGGGCTGAGGCTGCGGCGCAGCTGCCGCCAGGCCCCCGCCTCGGGCGGGGACCCGCCGGCGACCCCGCCCGGTCGGCGCGCCAAGGGCGTGACGGCGGCCGCTGCGGCGCCGTGCCCGCCGGCCAGGGCGCCCGCCGCGCCCGCCACGGCCCCGGCTCCCCACCGCAGAACATCCCGGCGTCCCGCCATCGTGCAGTCCTCTCCTCGCACGGGAGCAGCACGCGGCCGCCGTCCGCGCTCCGCCGTGCCCGCGATCTCGCGGCGATCATGCTCCCGGCCCGCCCGCCGCACGGCCTGCGCCGCTCCGGCGGAGCGGGAGTGCAACCCGCACGAAGGAGCCGGGGCCCGGGCCGGACGGCCGTTCGGCGGACGGAGGGACAGAGCGTGTTTGCATAGACATGCGTTTAAGTGCATACTCTTCCCATGTCTAAGGTTCTCACCTCCCTGCCCGCCGGCGAGCGCGTCGGCATCGCCTTCTCGGGCGGCCTCGACACCTCCGTCGCCGTCGCGTGGATGCGCGACAAGGGTGCCGTCCCGTGCACCTACACGGCCGACATCGGCCAGTACGACGAGCCCGACATCGCGTCGGTGCCCAGCCGTGCGAAGGCGTACGGTGCCGAGATCGCGCGTCTGGTCGACTGCCGGGCGGCGCTGGTCGAGGAGGGCCTGGCCGCGCTCGCGTGCGGCGCGTTCCACATCCGCTCGGGCGGCCGCGCCTACTTCAACACCACGCCGCTCGGCCGCGCCGTCACAGGCACCCTGCTGGTCCGGGCGATGCTCGAGGACGACGTCCAGATCTGGGGCGACGGCTCGACGTTCAAGGGCAACGACATCGAGCGGTTCTACCGCTACGGCCTGCTCGCCAACCCCCACCTGCGCATCTACAAGCCGTGGCTCGACGCCGACTTCGTCACCGAGCTCGGCGGCCGCAAGGAGATGTCGGAGTGGCTGCTCGCCCACGGGCTGCCGTACCGCGACAGCACCGAGAAGGCGTACTCGACCGACGCCAACATCTGGGGCGCCACCCACGAGGCCAAGACGCTGGAGCACCTCGACACCGGCGTGGAGACCGTGCAGCCGATCATGGGCGTGCGCTTCTGGGACCCGTCGGTCGAGATCGCCGCCGAGGACGTGACGATCGGCTTCGACCAGGGCCGCCCGGTGACGATCAACGGCAAGGAGTTCCACTCCCCGGTCGACCTGGTGATGGAGGCCAACGCCATCGGCGGCCGCCACGGCATGGGCATGTCAGACCAGATCGAGAACCGGATCATCGAGGCGAAGAGCCGCGGCATCTACGAGGCGCCCGGCATGGCGCTGCTGCACGCCGCCTACGAGCGCCTCGTCAACGCGATCCACAACGAGGACACCCTCGCCCACTACCACAACGAGGGACGGCGCCTCGGCCGGCTGATGTACGAGGGCCGCTGGCTGGACCCGCAGGCCCTGATGGTCCGCGAGTCGCTGCAGCGCTGGGTCGGCTCGGCGGTCACCGGAGAGGTGACGCTGCGGCTGCGGCGCGGTGAGGACTACTCGATCCTGAACACCACCGGCCCCGCCTTCAGCTACCACCCGGACAAGCTGTCGATGGAGCGCACCGAGGACTCGGCGTTCGGCCCGGTGGACCGGATCGGCCAGCTCACCATGCGCAACCTCGACATCGCCGACTCGCGCGCCCGGCTCGAGCAGTACGCCGGCCTCGGCATCGTCGGCACCGCCCACCCCGAGCTGGTCGGCGCCGCGCAGGCGGCGGCGACCGGGCTGATCGGGGCCATGCCCGAGGGCGGCGCCGAGGCCATCGCCTCCCGCGGTGAGGTCTCCGCCGAGGACGAGCTGCTGGACCGCGCCGCGATGGAGTCCGGCACCGACTGACCGGTCGGCCGATCGGCCGACCGACCGGCTGTGCGAACGAGCCGCCCCCGACGCCGCGTCGGGGGCGGCTCGTCCGGCGTGGGACCGCATAGGATGCCCCGCATGCCGGACGTCGCTCCCCGCCCCGAGCCGTTCACCCCGAAGACCGCCCCCGCGGCGCTCGAGGACCTCCGCGCGCGGCTGCGCGCGACGCGCTGGCCGGACATGCCCGAGGACGCCGGCTGGTCGCTCGGGACCGACCTCGGCTACCTGCGCGAGCTCGTCGCCTACTGGGCGGACGGGTTCGACTGGCCGGCGCAGGAGGCGGCGCTGGCGCGATTCCCCCACTTCCGCGTCCCGCTCGGCGGCCTCGGGATCCACTTCGTGCACGCCCGGGCCACCGCACCGGCCGGGCCCGTCCTGCCGCTCGTACTCAGCCACGGCTGGCCGGACTCGTTCTGGCGCTACGCGAAGGTCATCCCGCTCCTCACCGACCCGGGCGCCCACGGCGCCGATCCCGCCGACGCGTTCGACGTGGTCGTGCCCGACATGCCGGGCTACGGGTACTCCGACCGCCCCACCGGCCCGCCCCTCGACTCCGTCGCCGTCGCCGGCCTGTGGGCCGAGCTCATGGGAGTCCTCGGCTACGCGCGGTTCGGCGCGGCGGGCGGGGACATGGGCAGCCACGTGAGCCGCTACCTCGGGCTGGACCACCCCGACCGGGTCGTGGCCGTCCACCGCACCGACGCGGGCCTGCCCCTCTTCACCGGCGACCCGGCGGACCTCGCGCCCGAGGAGCGTGCCTGGCTCGAGGACGCCGCGGCCTGGGGCGCGACCGAAGGCGCGTACGCCGCCGTGCAGCGCACGAAGCCGCAGACCGCCGCGTACGGGCTCACCGACTCGCCGGCCGGGCTCGCCGCGTGGATCGTCGAGAAGCTCCGGGCGTGGAGCGACTGCGACGGCGACATCGAGCGGCGCTTCACGAAGGACGAGATCCTCACGAACATCACGCTCTACTGGCTGACGGGGACGATCGGCCCGTCGATGCGCATGTACCGGGCGAACGCCGCGATCCCGCCCGCACAGCACGCCCGCCGGGTCGAGGTGCCGTCCGGCTTCTCGCTCTTCCGGGGCGATGTCGTCCGCCCGCCGCGCGCATGGCTGGAGCGTACGGCGAACGTCGTACGCGTGACCGAGCCCGCACGCGGCGGGCACTTCGCACCGTTCGAGGAGCCCGAGCTCTACGCCGCGGAACTGCGTGAGTTCTTCCGCCCCTATCGGGCGGCGACGGCCGGCTGAGGGCGCCGGCGCCGGGGCGTGATCCCCTTCGTGACCAAAGGGTGCCCCTCTGTACAACTCGCATGTCATGATGCTGAGTTGTGGCTGAGGGGGAGGCTATGGCGAATACCGCTATCCGCGTGCGCCTGACACAGGGTGCGAGCGAGAGCGACATCGGGGCGCTGAAGGCGTGGCTCGAGCGGGAGCAGAAGCTCGAAACGCACAGGAACAACGGCCTGCTGGAGATCCACGAGCGCGCGGGGACGGAGGGCGGGCCCGGCAGCCCGATGGGAGCCGGGATGGAGATCGTGCTGGTGCTGATCGGAGCAGCCGCCCCCAAATTGTTCGACGAAGTGTTCAGGCAGGTGAAGAGCGGGGTCCACGCGTGGCGGGAGAACCGCCGTTCCGTGGAACGCGGCGAACCCCCGGAGGTCGAGGTCGAGCCGGAGAGCGGCGGGAGATAGCCCGGTGGCGCGCTTCGACCCGCGCGGGAAAGCGAACCGGGCGCTGCTCGTCGGGGTCCCCGCATACGACTTCAAGCAGCCCGGGCACCCCTTCGGGGTGTCGGGCGACCTCGGCGCGGTCGAGCAGAACCTCGCTGCACTGCAAGGGGCTCTCCGCGGGGGCGGTGTGTTCGCCGAGGACGGGATCACCGTCGCCCGGCCGCACACCGTGGACGAGTTCGACCGGCAGCTGGACGCGGCGGTCGAGGCGGCCGAGGGGCTGCTCCTGCTCTACTTCTCCGGCCACGGCGCCGTGCCCAGTACGGGGGACGAGCTCTGGCTGCTGATGCGGCGGGCGACGATCGTTCCGGGCGACGAGTCGGTGTTCCGCGGCGCCACGCCCTGGAAGGGCGTCCTCACCGTGCTGTCCCGCGCCCGCGCGGAGCAGGTGGTCGTCATCCTCGACTGCTGCTACGCGGGTAACGCCTCGGCGGCCTGGAACGGGCTCGGCACCGCCCAGCGACAGCGGACCTCGCTGCTGATGAGCGTGCAGGCCAACAACCGCATCGACGCGGGCGACGGTCACTCGCCCACGCCGTACACCGCCCAACTCGTGCGTTTCCTGAGCGAGGGCCTTTCCGGACAGGGCGGCGAAGTCGGCTTCGTCGAACTGGCCCAAGAGCTGTGGGCCCACATGGCCGAGCACCACACGACGCTGCGCGAGCCCGCCGAGCCGTGGGAGCCGCAGAGCCGCGCGGCCGCCTCGGGCGCCGACGTACTGCTCGCAGCCCCTCCTGTCCGCTCGCCGGCCGGGCTGCCCCCGCAGGAACCCGACCCTGCCCCGGGCGGGTCCGGCGCCGGGCCGTCTTCGCCGCAATCGCCGGGCCCCGGCCCCGGCTCTGGCCCCGGCCCCGGCTCCGACCGAAGACCAGACTGGCTCGGCAGGCTCCGCCCCCTCACCGGCCGCAGACTCGCGGCCGCCATCGGCGTGCCCGCGGTGCTCGCCGGACTCGCCGCCACCGGCATCGCCGCACTCGGCGGCGGGGACGGCGCCCCCTGCAAACCGCCGCTCGAACTCCGGCTGCTCACCGACCCCGACCTCGAGCCCACCGTCCGCAAGGCCGCGGAGGGGTACCTGACGTCGGCGGAGAACACCTCGGAAGGCGGGTGCAGGCGCACGGGCATCACCGTCTACAGCGCCGGAGCCGCTGCGGCTGTCGCCGCGTTCAACCGGCAGTCCGACCCGTGGCAGCGGCCGGTGGCCGACGACACCAACCCGCAGCGCGACATCGGCCCGCAGCCGGACATCTGGATCCCGGGCTCGTCCGCGAGCGTCGACCGGGCCCGAACTGCGTCCAGCGAGCGGACCTATGTCGCACTGGAAGCAGATCCCGAGCCTTTCGCGTACTCGCCCGTCGTGCTCGCCGTACCGCAGGACCCGGCGGCGGAGCCGCTCGCCGAGCGGGTGGGTGGTCTCGCGGCCTTGACGGAGGCGCTCAGGAAGCACGAGCCGAAGTCCGAAGTACGGCGTACGGACCCGGAGAACACCGATGCCGGCCTGCTCGCGACCGTCGGCCTGTACGGAGCGGGAACGCAGGATCCGGCCACCGTCGAACACGGCCTGGCCCAGCCGGGACCCCCCTCGCGTACCGGCGGGGACCTCCTGTGCTCCCTGCCCGACGACGACATCGCGGACAAGCGAACCACCGTGCTGGTACCGGAGTTCCTGCTCAGGAGCGGAGTGGGCTGCGACAGTACGACCCGTGTCCGCCGGATGGCCGAGTACCCCGTCGACGTCCCGGGCCTCAGCCCGACGTTCGTGCGCGTGCGCTGGCCGGGAACCGAACGGGACAAGGACGCGCGGGACAACGCCGTGGAGCGGTTCCACACGTGGCTGACAGGCAAGGGGGCGGCCGCGAAGAACGGAGCGAAGGCCTCCGCGTCCGCCGTCCGAGGCGGACCCGCCGTGTTCGGGAACGACGGCTTCCGTAGTGCGTCGGATCCGCACAAGCCCCTCGGCAACGGCGCCGATCCGTCCGCCGACAACGGTGTCGTCTTCAGCAGCTTCGGGGCCCTGGACAACCCCGGCCCGCTCGCCGGCCCCGCCGTTCCGGCCGCGATGACTGCGGCGCTGAAGGGTTATCGGGAGGCCAACGGGCCGGGCCGGGTGCTCTTCCTGCTCGACTCGTCCGGATCCATGGGCAGCCTGTGGGAGGGCCCCGGCGGCGCCCCCGGCATCATCTCCCAGTCCCTCGCCGGGCTCGGCGAGCAGGACGAGTACGGCGTCTGGGCGGTCGCCACCGAGCCGGGCAGCTCGCGCGTGTACAGCGAAGTCCTGCAGTTCGGCAAGCACCGGCGCGAGGAGGCACAGAGCGCCATCACCGCCAAGGCCCAGGTCAAGGACCTGGAAGCCGATCCCGACAAGGCGCTGGTCGCGGCCCTGGACTACATGAGGCAGCACGGTACCGACGGCCGTGGTCCGCAGCTGATCGTCTACCTCACGGACGACGAGGACAACAACCGGTTCTCCGAGGGCGGCCGGCTCGGTGCCCTGCTCCTGTCCGCGCGGGCGGAGCGCAGGATCCCGGTGGTCATGGCCTCCCTGGACAGCGCCGGCTGCGACAAGGGCAAACCGGATGCGGCCGTCTCCGAGGCGAGCGGCGGCCGCTGCCTGGACACCAAGGGCGATCTCGTCGCGCGGCTGCGCGACGAGGTCGCGAGGACCGGAACGGGGGACCAAGGATGAGGCACGGGCCCGGGCCCGCAGGGCGCGCCGCTTGCGCCGTGCTCCTCGCCGTGCTGCTCACCGCAGGGTGCGACGCCGGCGGAGCCGCTGGACCCGGCGGCGGGCAGAGCGGTGCCACGCCCGCCGCCGACCAGCCGGGCGACATCGTGCTGGCCAGCGGCCGCGACGTGACCGGCAAGGGCGGCATCCGCCAGCAGCTGATCGATGAGTGGAACCAGGAGCAGCAGGGCAAGGGCTCCGGCCACCGGGCCCGTCTGGTCGAGCTGCCCGGCTCGGCGGACCAGCAGCGCAGCCAGCTGCTCGGCGCACTGCAGTCCGGCAGCGCCGAGTACGACGTGGTCAACCTCGACGTGACCTGGGTGCCGGAGTTCGCCGCAGCGGGTCTCGTCCAGCAGCTCCCCGACAAGCTGGTCGACTCCGACGTCATCAAGTCCGTCGCCGCCACCGCCCGCTGGGGGGACAAGCTCTACGCGGTGCCCTTCAACAGTGACGTCGGGCTGCTGTTCTACCGCCTCGACTACCTGCAGAGCGCGGGCGTCACGGAGACCGACCTGAGCAAGGGCACCGGCGGCTGGCCCGTCGTCCAGCAGCTCATCCGCGCCCTCGACGCGGCGCGCAAGAAGCTGCCCGAGGCGTACGAGAAGGGCTGGACCTCGCAGCTCGACGCGTCGTACGAAGGGCTCACCGTCAACGGCATCGAGGCCTTCGCCTCCGCTTCCGGCTCCGACGGATTCACCCTCACCGACAAGGAGGGCCGCTACGCCGGTTCCGTGGACGACCTGAAGGCGGGCCTGGACGAGCTGCGCAACCGCACCGAGGCGGCCTATACCCTGCCCGACGCCGCCCAGTCCGACGAGGCGGACACGCTCACCGACTTCGCGGCCGGCCGGACCGGGTTCCTGCGCCACTGGCCGTACGCCTACCGCACGCTCCACCAGTCCCTGCCCGAGCAGAACCTCGGCGTGGCCCCGCTGCCCGGCCGGGCGGTGCTGGGCGGCCAGAACCTGGCCGTGGCCACGGGGTCGAAGCGGAGCAGCGCCGCCGCGCAGCTCGTCGAGTTCCTCACCGGCAAGGAGAACGAACGCTGCCTGCTCGACGCGGGGTTCGCCGCCACCAGGACCTCCGCGTACGTGGACGACAAACTGACCTGCAAGGCGGCGAAGCCACCGGGCCAGGCCACCGCAGCCCCGACGAGCGAGCGCACCGACCACATGCCGCGGGATGCGTACGGCCGCCCCAGGTACGCGCGCGGCACCCTGCTGCCGGCACTGGAGAACGCCGTCCAGCGGCCGCGCACCCCGCTCTACGGCGCCTTCAGCCAGACGTTCACCGCCCAACTGGCCCGGCTCCAGGGCGACAAGCCGCCCTCCGTTGCAGAGATCGCCAAAAAACTGCACGAAGAGCTGAAAAAGGCCCTGCCCCGGGGGTGACCCCGTGCGGTCAGCGTGCGCGGTCCGGACGGGCGCTGCGGAAGGTGCGTCGGTAGGTGTCCGGGGGGACGCCGACCGTGCGGTTGAAGTGGCGCCGCAGGGTGGCGTCCGTACCCATGCCCGTGGCTGTGGCGATCGCGCCGATGGTGTCGTCGGTGGTTTCGAGGAGTCCCTGGGCGCGGTGGATGCGTTGCGTCAGCAGCCAGCGCAGGGGAGTGGTGCCGGTGACGTCCGTGAAGACCCGGGCCAGGTGGCGTGAGCTCATGTTCGCCCGGCGCGCCAGGTCCTCCACGGTGAGCGGCTGGTCGAGGCGCTCCATCGCCCACCCCAGCAGTGCGCCGAGGGGGTGGTCGCGCCGTTCGGGCAGCGGGGTGGCGACGAACTGGGCCTGGCCCCCCTCGCGATGGGGAGGGACGACGAGGCGGCGCGCGACCTCGTTGGCTACGGCCGAGCCGTGGTCGAGGCGGACCAGGTGCAGGCACAGGTCCATCGCGGCGGCCTTGCCGGCCGAGGTGAGCACGCTGCCGTCGTCCACGTAGAGCACGTCCGGATCCACCTCCACCCGGGGGTACTTGGCGGCCAGCGCGGCGGCGTGCAGCCAGTGCGTGGTGGCCCGGCGCCCGTCCAGCAGCCCCGCCGCCGCCAGGACGAACGCGCCCGTGCACAGGGAGGCCACCCGGGCACCCGCCTCGTGTGCCGCGCGTACGGCGGCGACCAGTTCGGCGGGCGGGTCCGCGTCCAGATCGGCGCACGCCGGGACGATCACGGTGTCGGCATGCACGAGCCGGTCGAGTCCCGCGTCGGGCTCGAGCCGGAAGCGGTCGCCGACCGGAACGGTGCCCGGGGCGCACACGGTGAACTCGTACCAGGGATCGACGAGATCCGACCGGTCGACGCCGAACACATCGCAGGCGGCGGCGAGTTCGAAGTGCGGTACCCCGGGCGTGACGGCCAGCGCGACAAGGCTCATGTCCGAAAGTGTACGGGGTGTGGCGTTGCTGCCACTGCCGGCCGCAGGCCGCGGGCGGCACGATGGAATCCGGTGATCAAAACGCGTACGAGCACGAGCAGCGCGAGCGCACGAGACGGGGGAACCTCATGGGAACGAGTCGAGCGGCGGCGGTAACGGTGTTCGGCGCCTACGGGCACACCGGACGCTTCGTCGTGTCCGAACTGCTGGAGCGGGGGCTGACCCCGGTCCTGTCCGGCCGCGACCCGGACAAGCTCCGGGCCTTGGCCGACGACTTTCCCGGACTCGACGTCCGGCCGGCCTCGGCCGAGGATCCGGCCTCGCTCGACCGTGCACTGGACGGCGCGGCAGCCGTGATCAACTGCGCCGGTCCCTTCGCCGTGACGGCCGCACCGCTCATCGAGGCGGCGCTGCGCGCACGGATCGCCTACCTGGACGTCGCGGGAGAGGTGGAGGCCGTCGCCGATACGTTCGCGCACTTCGCGGACCGGGCCCGCGACACCGGCATCGTGGTCGTTCCCGCGATGGCGTTCTACGGGGGCCTCGGCGACCTGCTCGCCACCGCCGCGCTGGGCGACGCCCCGGCGGCCGACGAGGTGCACCTCGCGTTCGCCCTGAGCAGCTGGCAGCCCACGGCCGGGACGCGCGGCTCCGGACAGGTCTCGCGGAGCCGGCGCGAGGGCCGGCGGCTCGTCTACGCGAAGGGCCGCTTGGAGCTGCGGACCGACGAGGCGCCCACGGGCCGGTGGACGTTTCCCGCGCCGGTCGGGGACCGGCCCGTGGTCGGCGAGTTCACCACCACGGACAGTGTGACCATCGCCCATCACCTGTCCGCCCCGGACATCCGGACCTGCATGACGATCGAGGCCGTCAAGGACCTGCTGGCCCCGGACGCCGAGCCTCCGAAGCCGGTCGACGAGCGAGGGCGGTCGGCGCAGACCTTCCTCGTCGACGTCGTCGTCCGCGCGGGCGGCACCCGGCGCCGCGCGGTGGCCCGCGGACAGGACATCTATGCCGTCAGCGCGCCTCTCGTCGTGGAGGCGGTCAGCCGAATCCTCGCGGGGCAGGCCGGGACGGTCGGGGTGGTCGCGCCCGGCGAGATCTTCGACGCGCACGCGTTCCTGCGCTCACTGGCACCGCACCACCTCTCGTACGAGCTCGGCCAGGCCTACTGACGGCTGATCAGCCGCCGCGACCGTGCGGCCCGCAAGGGATTGGATCAAGGAACTCGGTCGTGCCATTGCCGATCGTGCAGCTGGTGGGCCTCGGTCAGGCCGTCGCGGAAGAACCGCTCGTAGTAGGCGGTCTCGACGTGGTGGGCCTGCAGCCAGACACCCGGGACGTGGATCGTGTCGCAGTGTGCGGGGAACCGCCCGTGGGTCTCGTAGATGTACGTGCAGATGTCGCGCGTGCAGGCGATGACATCGGCTGAGTAGTTGCTGGCCTCGCGCAGGTACTGGGCGCCGAACTCGCCCCGGTAGATGCGCTCGAACAAGCCCTCGTCGGCGTAGATGCCCCGCGGCCCGAACTTGTCCGCCACGACCGCGTCGACCGCGTCGTTCATGGTGGCGTAGTTCGGCGGGCACATCGCCTTGATCAGGTGCTCCCCGTTGTGCCGCAGCCCGACGGTGGTCGCCCGCAGCGTGGAGTAGCGCGGCAGCGGCACCTGCCAGCGCAGGAGGTCGGCCGGCCGCCACCGCGGCGTGGTCCAGTCGAAGCCGAGCATCGGACCGTACGTGGGGCGGAACTTCGGGTCGCCCAGCAGGATCGGCGGGGCGAGCGAGGCGTGGATCCAGGCCCCGAGCCCCATGGCGTCGGCGGTGAGCATGATGTTCTGCAGCAGCAGGTCGGCCTCGATCTGCGTGCGCATCGCCCAGATCGCTCCCAGCGGGAGCTTGATGTCCTTGTTCAGGAACCCCGACTTGACCCACTTGCCCACGCCGGCCGAACGGTAGAGGTTCCGGTCGTCGACGATGGCCGGCCGTGCGCCCTCGGGCTGCGTGAGCAGGTACATCATCCCGTTGATGTACTGCCGCGACAGGTCCACCACGGGGAACAGGACGGTGGTGCCCGGCAGGTTCGACAGGAACCGGTTGGAGTCGAGGTAGGCGGGGAAGTCGCGCTTCCCGTCCGGTACGTCGATGCGGTGGTCCAGCAGCTGCACCTTCGCCTCGGCGGCGCGTGAGCGCAGGGTCTCCGCGTCGAACGTCGCCTGCGAGCCGTCGGCGGGGGGAGGCAGCTTGCGCAGGAAGTAGGTGCCGGTGTCGTTGATCAGGAAGAAGTGGGTGCCCTGGGCGTTGTCGGGGCTGCCCGCGGTCCGTCCGGCCATGTTGAGGTTCGGCTTGGCCATGATCGGTTTGCCGTTGCGGGGATCGGCGAAGGGGCGGTCCGGCATGGTCAGGCCGGTGCACCCCGTCAGGGAGATGAGGACCGCTTCCTCGAGCTCCGTCAGCGGTGCGCGCGCCTCGGTGGAGGACCAGCTCATCGAGCCGGCTTCGACGGAGCTGCCGCGGCTGACCCGGTGGGTGCGGCGGCGCCAGATCGACGTGATCAGCGGGCGGTTCATGAGGGCGTGGAGCCCGGTGTGGCGGTCTGTGTTCTTCAGGTCTGTCATGCTCCTGTCCCTTCCCGGGGGCAGTCGAGCCGGCCGGCGGTCAGTCGCGCAGACGTGCTTCGAGGGTCTCGACGAGACCGGCGATGACGCCGTCGGGTGAGGGGCTGTAGTGCGGGACGGCCCACCGCGTGATCGTGGCGTCGATGACGGTGGGCCGACCGGAGGTCAGCGCCGTACGGAACGCCTTCTCGAACTCCTCCAGCGTCTCGACGCGGTAGCCGTCGGCGCCGCACGCCTGCGCGTAGGCGGCGAAGTCCGGGTTCTGGAACTCGACCAGCCCCGTCTCCCCGTAGGTGGTGAGCTGGAAGAGCTTGATCAGCTTGAACTCCCGGTCGTCGAAGATGACCCAGATGACGGGGATCTCGTTCTCGACGGCGGTCATCAGCTCGAACCCGGACAGCGAGTAGCATCCGTCGCCACAGCCGACGACGACCGTCCGCTCGGGGTGTGCGACCTTCAGGCCGATGGCGCCGTTGACATGGCCGGCCATCGGCCCGAAGGAACCGGCCTTGCGGAAGTGCTGCCCCTCTTCGAGCTCCACGTAGTAGCCGAGCCAGGCCAGGTGGGCGCCCGCGTCGGCGAGCAGCACCGCTTGTGGGGGCAGCATCCGGCCGATCGCCTGGGCGAGCTCTCCGGGGTGGATGTGCCCCGTCAGGTGGGTGATGTGCCGGGCCTCGTAGTCCCGGCCGTCGACGTCGGCCCTCGGTACCTCGCCGACCTTCCTCTCCAGGGCCTCGACGAGCGCCGCCACCCCCAGGCGGGCGTCGGACAGCAGTGCGTGGTCGGGTCGGTAGGCCTTGTGGAACTCGGCCTCGGAGATGTTCACATGGATGAGCACCTTGTTCTCGAAGAGGTCTTCGCGGTAGTTGAACGTGGCGTGCTGGTTGAGGGAGTTGCCGATGCACAGCACGACGTCCGCCTCCCGGAAGGCCTTCCACGCACTCGAGTGGCCGCTGTCGGCGAAGACCCCCACCGAGAGCGGGTGCCCCTCGGACACGATGCCCTTGCCGTCCAGCGTGGTCAGCAGCGGAATCTGGAACCGCTCGATCAACCGCTTGACCTCCGCTCCCGCTCCGCTGCGGACGGCGCCGAAACCGACGAGCGCCACGATCCGCTTCCGCCCGGTGAGGGCGTCCGCGAGCACCGAGGCGATCTCCTCCACGCGCGCCGGATCGGGCACGACCGGCTTGACGTCGAGCCGGACGTGCCGGAAGTCCGTGACCTCGACGCCGTGCTCGGTGAGGTTCTCGGGTACGGCGATGTGTACCGGCCCCGGTCGCCCCTCGAACGCGGTGTTGACCGCTTCCTCGAGGACGTCGCACGTGTCGGCGGCATCCGTGAGCAGGAAGGACTTCTTCGTCGTGGCCGCGAACATGGCCCGCGAGTCGGGAGTGCGGTTCAGGCCCGAGGTCTCGTTGAGCGAACCCCACCCCTGCCATTTCATCGACGCGTATCCCGAGACGGCGAGGACCGGGTAGGAGTCGGACATCGCCACGGCCAGCCCGGAGAACAGGTTGAACGCACCGGGCCCGGCCGTCGCGAAACAGAAGCCCAGCCGGTTCGTGTACATCGCGTAACCGCAGGCCATGAAGGACGCGGCCTGCTCGTGCCGCGTGATGACCGGCCGGATCTGCCGGGAATGCTTCAGCGCCAGCATCAGGCCGGCGGCGTTCTCGCCGGCACCGCCGAATGCGGCCTGGACCCCGATGCCTTCCAGCCCCTTGACGATGGCCTCGTAGACTCTCATCGGCACTCCCTCATCCGTGCCCTGCCGCACCGGGCGAGGACGACGATCCGATGCCGTGCTGCGCCGTCATCCTGCGTATCAGTCTCCCCGCACGGACCCGGTCGGGCTGATCGCACGGGTCCATTCGGGTGAAGAGGCTCCTGCGCGGGAACGCAGCGCGACAGGCGCGTCGCGACGACCTCCGATGTACCCGTCTGCATTGCTCCGCGCGACGTAGCCCCACGGGTGGGTCAAAGTTGCTGCGTGTGACGAAGATGCCCGCAGCCACCGTCACGGGCAGCCGTTCAACGTCGCCTCGTCATCGTTGGCACCATCGCGTCCGGACGACGAGGGGTGGCGCCTTCGCGAAGGGGCACAGATGCACGAGATCGGGCAGTACGAGCGCTACGTGGGCGGCGACCCCGAAGCGGAACGGCTCGTCTTCGAGCGGCTCGCCCGTGAGCTCATGCGGGTCCAGCTCAAGGCCAGGAAGCGCAGCGGCGCGGCGGGCATCGAGCGGGCGTTCCACGCCAAGGCCGTCCTCGGCGTGGAGAACGCCCGGCTGGCGTTCGCCGAGGACCTGCCCCAGGACCTGCGGACCGGCTTCGCGAGTCCTGCGGCCGAATACCCGGTCACCGTCCGGCTGTCCAATGCGAACGGCGCCCGCATGCCCGACCACGCCCCCGACCTGCGGGGAGCGGCATTGCGCATCGAGGTGGGCCCGGACGAGTCCCACGACCTCCTCATGACCAGCTTCCCGGTCTCCCACGCGCGCAACGCACGCGAGTTCGTCGAATTCGCGAAGGCCATGGCAGGCGCCGATACGACGCTCCGCAAGGCATCCGCGCTGTTCCTCACCCTGCCCCTCGCGGTCGGCTGGGCCACGGCCGCGCGCATGCGGCGCAACGTACGCGCCGGAACGAGCCGTACCGTACACAGCCTGGCGCTGGAGACGTACTGGAGCCGCGGGGCCATCCTGTGGGGCGATCAGGGGCCCGTGCGCTATCAGTTGCGCCCCGCCGCGCCGCACGCGTCACCGGCCACGGGCCCCTCCCGTACCGACCCCGACCACCTGCACCACGAGCTCGCACACCGCCTGAAGGAGGCGGACGTCGTCTTCGGGCTGTACGTCCAGCGCTACGTGGACGCCCGCCGGACGCCCATCGAAGACGGGGCGACCGAGTGGACCGAGGCGGATGCTCCCGTCGTCCGGGTGGCGACGCTGACGATCCCGCGCCAGGACATCGACAGTGCCCAGGCGCGGGCCGCCGCGGTGCGGGTCGACCAGCTCGTCTTCAACCCGTGGAACACGACGGAGGAGTTCCGGCCCCTGGGCAACCTCAACCGTGCCCGCAAGGTGGCCTACGAGGCCAGCAGCGCCCACCGGCTTGGCTACCGCTTCCTCACCACCGAGCCGCACCGCAACGCCGTGCTGGGTGTGCCGCTCGATGCCGCTTTCGAGGCCCTCAACCGGTTCGTCCCCTGGCACCGGCTGCCCACCCGGCTCGGCCTGCTGAACCTCGTGACGCTGCGGCAGGCGCTGCGCCGGCACAACCTCATCGACACCGAGATCCACGAGGCTCCGCCGAAGGCCCAGCCGGTGCCGGCACCCGTCGAGGAGCAGATGCGGGTCGCGCGGAGCTACGACGGCACGTACAACGACCTGTCCGCGCCGAAGATGGGGTCGGTCGGATCGACCTTCGGCCGCAACCTCCCACCCGTCTACCGGCCCGACCTGTTCGACACGCCCAACCCGCTGACCGTCAGCAGGGAGCTGCTGCAGCGCGACGCGTTCATCCCTGCACGGTCGCTGAACATCCTGGCCGCCGCGTGGATCCAGTTCCAGGTGCACGACTGGGTCAACCACAAGCGCTACCCGACCGGTACGAAGAGCGTCGAGGTGCCGCTCCCGCCCGGTGTCACCTGGAGCAACACCCCCGGCGGACGGCCCGAGACGGTGATGCGCTTCGCAGAGAACGAGAGCCTCGGCGCCGCCGGCGGTGAAGCGCCGCCCATCCTTTTCGCCAACTCGGCCTCGCACTGGTGGGACGGCTCGGAGGTCTACGGCGGGACCAAGGAAGCCGGAACGTCCCTGCGCGAGCCGGACGGCGGCGCCGCGCTGCGCCTCGAGGACGGGCACCTGCCCTTCAGCCCGAACGGCTTCCCCCTCACCGGCTTCGCGGAGAGCTGGTGGCTCGGCCTGAGCGCCATGCACACCCTCTTCGCCCGGGAGCACAACGCCGTGTGCGAGGCGCTGCGTCAGGAGTACCCGCGGCTGGACGAGGACCGCATTTACCACACGGCGCGGCTCGTCGTCTCCGCCCTCATCGCCAAGATCCACACGGTCGAGTGGACGCCCGCGATCCTCGCCACCGAGACGATCGACATCGGGCTGAAGACCAACTGGCAGGGACCGCCCAAGAACTGGCTCACGCAGCTGGGACTGTGGCTGTTCGAGGCCCACTCGCTGACCGGCATCCCGAAGACCCTGCCGGACCACCACGCCGCGCCGTACTCCCTCACCGAGGACTTCGTCACCGTCTACCGCATGCACCCGCTGCTGCCGGACGACTTCGAGATCGTGGACCACCGGCTCGGCCGACGGCTCGACACCCTCGGGTTCAACGACCTGCAGGGCACCGCGGCGGAGCCGCTCATCCGCAAGACCGGCCTGGCCAACTCGCTGTACTCGCTCGGCATCGCCCACCCCGGCGCGATCACCCTGCACAACTACCCCCGCGCCCTCCAGACGTTCGAGCGGGACGGCGAGGTGATCGACCTGTCCGTGGTCGACCTGGTGCGCACCCGGCGCCGCGGGGTGCCGCGGTACAACGACTTCCGGGCCGGTCTGCACAAGCCGCGCCTGCGCCGCTTCGAGGACCTCTCCTCCGATCCGGACACGGTCGCCCGCTTGAAGGAGGTCTACCGTGACGTGGACCAGATCGACACCATGGTCGGGCTGTTCGCCGAGAATCCGCCCCAGGGCTTCGGCTTCAGCGACACGGCCTTCCGCATCTTCATCCTGATGGCCAGCCGCCGGCTGCAGAGCGACCGCTTCCTCACGGTCGACTTCCGGCCCGAGGTCTACACGCCGCTCGGCATGGACTGGATCGAACGCAACGGCATGACGAGCATCGTCCTGCGGCACTGTCCCGAGCTGGCGGGCCTGCTGCCGCGCACGGGGAGCGCATTCGCACCCTGGCGCCCGGCCCCGGTGCGCGGCCCCTCCGGTGCAGGCCGCGGCCGATCAGCGCACTGATGGAGGTGGCTCCCACACCACGGACCGCCGTGGTGTGGCTGCCCCCGGCCGGACTGTGGCCCGTCATCCAGAGCATCCGTGAGGTGCACGACCCCCAGATCCGGCGCTGGCCGCCCCATGTGAACCTGGTCTTCGGCTTCGTCCCGGAGGCCGACTTTCCGGCAGCGGCCCCGCTGCTGGCGGCTGCCGTCGCGGGAACGGAGCCGTTCGCGATCCGGCTGAGCGGGGTGCGTACGTTCCGGCACCGCGCCTACGCCACCGTGTGGCTGGACCCGGCCGCGGCCGGCCTCGCCCCCTGGACGGCGCTCCAGGGGGCCCTGACGGAGCCGTTCCCGCTCTGCGGCGGGCGCTTCCCGTCCTTCACCCCGCACCTGTCACTGGGCCGTACCCACGAGCCGCGGCGTCTGGCGGCGGAGTGCGCCGCCCGGCTGGGCAGCATGTCGGCCCGGGTCGGGGAGGTCGTACTGCTCTCCCGCCGCGCCGACGGGCCCATGCGGCCCCGCGTCACGATCGCCCTGGGCACGGGCGCGGTCCACTGGCACTCCGGGCCCGACGGGTGAGCACGCCGGTCACTTCGCCGGGGACGGGCCCTTGTCCTGCCACTGGACCGTCACCTTCAAGTGGCAGTTGGCGCCGGTCTTGGTGATCACGGCACCGGCCTGGACCGCGAGGTCGACGCCGAACTCGACGGTGATCGCATCGGGGCGGGCCTTGCGCAGCTGCTCCAGGGTGGCGCGCGCCGCCTCCGTGATCGGTTCCAGCGCCGCCTGCAGGCTGCCCGGCAGGTCGTGAATGGCATCACTGAGGAGACCGGCCTTGACGGGTCCCTCCAAGCCGGCCGGGGCCTCGATCAGAAGGCTGCCCCCGCCGTCCAAGGGAATCCGAGCCAGAGATGCCAAGACTCCTCCTCCGTCTGCCGCGCGGCTGCGGGCTGTCTGCTGTGGGGTCCCGGCCAGCATGGCCGGGTCCCGGCACGCGCCGCATCCGGGGTGGACCGTACGCATGAGACGCCCTGCGGCCCGCACCCCGTACGGGACGGGGCGGGGGCGGGACCGCTTCGGCGACGGGACGACTCAAGTGGCCCCGCACTTGTTGCGGGGGCCGTCCCACGGCCGCTCCCTGGAAGGTGACCTGTTCGACGACGGAACGGTGGATCCCATGTCCGAGCTGCCGGAAATGGACGAAGCACGCGAGGCCCGCGAACGGCAGCAGGCTGCGGCGAGCCGGCGCTATCGCGACGCGAGCAGCACGCGCCGTAGCGTGGAAGAGCGTCAGGCCGAGGGGACGCGGTTCCCGGACTCGGCCGAGCACGTGGCCGCGCGGGCCGGCAGGCTCATCGACCGGGGCGGGGTCCCGGCCTCGGCGCTGGTGGACGGCGTGCGCGCGGCGGCACTCACCCAGGCCGACGCCAACGAGCGCATCATCAACATCGCCAACGAGTCCCAGCCGTGGAGCTTCCTGCCGCGGGGCGCCCGCGCCGCCGCCACCGTCGCCCGGATCTCCGTCCGCACCGAGGGCCGCGAGCAGCCGCACGGCACCGGCTTCATGGTCTCGCCCCGACTGCTGATGACCAACCAGCACGTCCTGCTGGACGAGGCCTTCGGCCAGCGCTGCTTCGTCGAGTTCAACGTCCAGAACACCGTCGACAACACGCCCGACGCGGCCGTCCGCTTCGCACTCGATCCCGCGGCCTTCTTCGTCATGGACAAACACCTCGACTTCGCGCTGGTGGCGGTCGCCCCGGCAGCCGACGGGCGCCTGCCGGGTGAGGTCTTCGGCTGGAACCGGCTGAGCATCCAGCAGGGCAAGGTGCTTCTGGGCGAACGGGTGAACGTCATCGGCCACCCGGGGGGCCGGTTCAAGGAGGTCGCCTTCAGGGACAACACGGTCCAAGACCGCCTGCCCGAGTTCCTCCACTACACGACCGACACCGAGCGCGGAAACTCCGGATCGCCGGTCTTCAACGACCAGTGGGAGGTCGTGGCCCTCCATCACAGCGGTGTGGCGAGGGAGGACGCCCAAGGCAACAGGCTGCTCAAGAACGGCGGCATCGCGCGCCCCGGCGACCCCGACGACGCCATCGACTACATCGCGAACGAGGGCGCGCGCGTCAGCTCGATCCTCAAGCATCTCGCCGCACTGCAGCAGGAACCCGAGCAGAGCGCGCTGCTGGCGGAGATGGGGCCGGAGTCCGGTCTCCAACAAGGCCCCGCCGCCGCTCCGATCCCGGCCCCGGTGGTGGAGGCCCCGTCCCCGCTCCCCGGCGCGGGCTCCCCGCGCGAGGCGGCCGGCCCGAGCGGAACCGCAGTGATCCGCAGCGGCCTGTCCGCCCGCGGCACCCCCTCCGCGGGCGGACGGCATCTCGTCTTCCTCCACGGCCGCAGCCAGCAGGAGCACGAACCCGAGGAGCTCCGCCGTGGCTGGACGGCAGGGCTGAACCACGGACTCACCCGCGCCGGTCTGCCCACCGTCGACCCGGCGGACGTGTGGTTCCCCTTCTACGCGGACCGGATCATCGAGGCCATCGGACGAAGGGAGAGCGCCGCAGGCCGCGAGGCCGTCTCCGCCTCCGGCACGTTCGAGGAGCTGAGCGGCCACTCGGCAGCGGAGGCCTTCGCCGCCGAGTCGACGACGGGCCTGTACGAGCAGCTCCTCCTGCAGGCGGCGGCGGAAGCGGGCATGCCGCAGGACGGCGGCACGGACGACGAAAGCATCGGGAGCCTGCTGGCCGGACGTTTGCGCCGGGCGGTGAGCTGGCTGGCCGCCACGACCGACATGGACGCGCTGGCCATCGCCACCCAGTTCCGTGACGTCGACGCGTACCTGGACGACCGGGCCGTGCGTGAGGCAGTCCTGACCAGCGTGCTCGACCCCCTGCCGCCCTCCGGTGAAATCGTCCTGGTCACCCACAGCCTCGGCACGGTCGTCGGGATGGACCTCGTCCACCGGCTCCCGGAGCGGCTGGACGTTTCACTGCTCGTCAGCGCCGGCAGCCCACTGGGGCTGGACACGGTGTACAGCCGGCTGCTGCCTCCCGGCCCCAACCTGTCGGCCAGAGTGCGTCGTTGGGTCAACGCCTGGTGTCCCACCGACACGGTCGCCCTGGGCTGTCCGCTGGGGGAGACCTGGGGCAAGCTCACCGACGTGGCCGTGGAGAACGCGAACGGCCGGGCGCACAGCATCGAGGAGTACCTCGCCCACTCCGAGGTCGCCGCGGAGATCGGGCACGGGATCAGCCGTACGTGAGGAGGGGGCCGACGGGCCGCGGCGCCATGTGCGGAAGGGTCAGCGTCCGATGGTCCGTCGGAGCCAGCGGGTACGGGCGTCGCGGGCCTCCTGGCTGAGGGAAGCCCGCGGTGCGAGCGTGTCGGAGCCGTGGAACGCGCCGGGCCATACGTGGAGTTCGGCCTCGCCGCCCGCCTGCCAGATCGCATCGGCATAGGCCACGGCCTCGTCCCGGAAGGTCTCGGCCGACCCGACGTCGATGTAGGCGAAGGGCAGCTCGGACAGATCCGTTGCGCGAGCCGGGGCCGCGTAGGGCGCAAGGTCGGCGGAGCCGTACCGGTCGCCCAGCAGCGCTTGCCACGCGGTTGCGTTGGAGGTCCGGTCCCAGGGGTCGCGGCCGGCCATCTGCCGGCCGGAAAACGTGTTGTTGCGGTCGTCGAGCATCGGGCTCAGCAGCAGTTGACCGATCGGGGCCGGCCCGCCCCGGTCGCGGGTCAGCAGGGCGAGGGCTGCGGCGAGTCCACCACCGGCGCTCTTCCCTCCGACGATGATGCGGTCCGGGTCGAGGCCCAGTCCGGCCGCGTGATCGGCCGCCCAGACGAGTCCGGCATGACAGTCCTCCACGGGTTCGAGGTACTGCGCCTGCGGGGCCAGTCCGTACTCGACGGATATGACCGCGAGCTGCAGCGGCAGGGCCCATTCGCGCAGCAGCCGCGGAAGGACGGACCACGCATTGCCCATGATCATTCCGCCGCCGTGCATGTAGTACAGGAGCGGCAGCGGCCCCGTGACCCCGGCGGGCCGTGCACTGACGAGCGGGACCTCCCTCCCGTCGCGAGGTCCCGGCGCCCGCAGCTCCTCCACCTCGAACCGGCCGCCGTCCCGGAGCTCCCGAACCGTCGGCCTGGGCCGGGCCGCGGCATCGCGCTCCTGCCGGGCCGCAAGGCCGTCCGGGGTGACCGGCTCCTTCGCCCGCTCACCCGTGGCGGCCAGCGCGGCCCCCAGCTCCGGGTCGAAGGGAGGCGGCGCGTGCCGAGCCGTTGGGACAGGGCCGTGCTCCCGCGGCATTCCAGCGACACCCACGCAAGAACCTCCCTCGGGGTCGGGATGCCCGGCGGCATCCCGACCGGGACAGCTTGCCAGGTCACATCCCCGTCGCGCCGTCGATGCCTTCGCGCAGGAGGTCCGCATGGCCGTTGTGCCGGGCGTACTCCGCGATCATGTCGACCATGATCCTGCGCAGTGAGATCGGCTCGCCGGTCCTCTTGCGGATCCCCGTCTCGTCCAGTGAGGCTGAGGCGGCGGTGATCTGCCGGGATCGTTCGCACTCTGCCCGCCACACGCCGAAGGCCTCCCCGACGTCACCGTCCAGGCGGTCGAAGTCCTGGTCGGGGTCATCGTCGGAGTAGTAGAGCAGCGGGACGTCCTCGTGGGCGAACTGGATGCGGAACCACCAGCGCTCGACGCCGGCCAGGTGCCGGACCAGGCCGTGCAGGGACAGCGCGGACGTCGGCACGGCCTTCTCGGACAACTGCTCCGGGGACAGGCCATCGCACTTGAGTGCGAACGTGGCCCGTTGCCAGTCCAGGACCGCGCTCAGCGTTTCCCGCTCGCCGCCCACGGCAGGTGGAGCCTCGCGGGTGTCGCCGCTCCATCGGAGTGCGTAGTGCTCGGGCGCGGGTGCATCGGTCATCGCTCTGCCTCCTGCTCAAGTGGCACGGGTGTAGCGGACGTTTCCGCTCCAGATGCGCTCGAGCCGGACGCGCGTGCCCGGCCGTGGCGCGTGCCAGATCTTGTCATGACCGGCGTAGATCCCCACATGTCCTATGGTCGCGCCCGCGGGGAAGAAGACGAGATCGCCCGGCACGCGCTGAACGCGTGGGATGTGACGCGTACGTTCATATTGTTCGTCGGCCGTACGGGGAAGCTTCCGGCCGGCCTTTTTAAAGGCGTAGAGCGTGAGACCCGAGCAATCGAATTCCTGCGGCCCCGTCGCTCCGTAGACGTACGGTGCGCCCCGCTTGGAGGCGGCAATTGCGACGGCCCTGGCGCCGTACGGCGAGGCCGCCTCGGCCTGGGCTGCGGGACCGGTGAAGCTGGCCAGCGAGATTATGAGGCAGAACGTGAACACCGCGGCAATGCGGCGGTTCGTCAGGTGGCCGGTTGCAGGTTTTCGGTTGTCCGTCCCGGTGGAGCTCAATCGTGATACCTCCGCATTACTTTGTTGAAACAGCCCCGACTGGGGTTCTGCGTCGGTGACATGCGTATTGGCTCTCGATGGCGGACCAGTTTTCTCCGATGGGCCGGAAGTTGCGACCACCGGACACGACTTCAATCATCTCGGTTGGGTAAAATCATCCAAGTTTGTACTTATGGATGATGTTCCGGAGAAGCGCCCGGAGGAGTGGTTCGCCGGCTCGCGCCGGACGGGCGTGACCTATCGCTCACCAGGGCCGTTTGCCATCACATCGTGATCCTTCCGACCGTGCTGGAGCCCCCTGTGCCGTTCCGACGGCTCGCTGTCGCCGCATCGGCCGCGGGCCTCGCCGCGGTCGCACTCGCCGTGCCCCTGACCGCCGCCCCCGCCCGAGCGGCAGACGCCACACCCCGGACGGGGTTCGAGGCCGCGCACGGGGCGCGCTGGACCACGGAATCCGAGGAGCAGGCCCTCCTGGACGCCGTCGACCGGCACGGCGAGCACGCCGCCCTACGGCGTATCGGCACCACCCCGCGCGGCCGCCCGCTGCGGCTCGTGAGCCTGGGCAGCGCCCGTGCGCCGGTCACCGTCCTGCTGGTGTGCAGCCAGCACGGCGACGAACCGGCGGGCCGCGAGGCCTGTCTGACCACCGTCCGCGACCTCGCGTACGCCCGTGACCCCGCGACCCGGCGCCTCCTGGCGCGCACCACCGTCCTCGTCGTCCCCACCGCGAACCCGGACGGGCGCGCCGCCGCCACCCGGGTCAACGCGGACGGCACCGACATCAACCGCGATCACATCGCCCTCGCTTCGCCCGAGGCGCGCGCGGTCGCCGCCGTACTGCGCGACCGGCGCCCCGACGTCGTCTACGACCTGCACGAGTACCGGGGAACGCCCCGCACCTACGACAAGGACCTCTTCGACCTCTGGCCGCGCAACCTCAACACCGACCCCGGGGTGTACGCGCAGGCCCGCGCGCTGTCCGGGGCCTTCGTACGGAAGGCGGCGCACGCCGCCGGGTACTCCACCGGCACGTACGGCATCCGGACCGACCCCGTCACCGGCGCCCCCGTCAAGCAGACCGCGGGCGACGAACAGGAGCGGATCCTGCGCAACACGGCCGGCATCAAACACGCCGTCACGCTGCTGATCGAGAGCCGCATCGACGCGGCCGGCGACGCGGAAAGGGCCGACCCGGCCCAAAACCACCGGCGACGGGTGAACTCCCAGCTCACCGGCCTTCGAGGCCTGTTCACCTACCTCTCCGAGCGCGCGGGCACCGTGGCGGCGGTGACGGCTTCCGCCCGCCTGGCCGGTCACCGCGACGAGGGCCCGATCCTGCTGGGCGGCACCGACGACCGCCCGGCGACCGAGGACGAGACCCTGACCGATCCACCCTGTGGCTACCACCTGACGGCCACCCAGTACACCGAGGTCGGAGACCGGCTCGCCCTCCACGGCGTACGCGTCGTACGCGCCGCCGCCGACGGTGGTGCGTACGTCCCGCTGCGCCAGCCCCTGCGGGCCCTCGTGCCCCTGCTCCTCGACGGCCGGGCCCGGTATCGGCTCACGGCGGGGGAGCCGGTGCGGCGGTGCGCGGCGTTCGTAAATGGTTAGCACCGCATCCGGAGACGTCGGATGATGCGCAGGGTCCGGGGCCGCCTCGAGCCCCGTCGACCCGCCTGAGGGGGAATGGTGATGAGCACTGCCGCGTACGGGGCCTCCGGGCCCCGGCCCGAAGTCCGCGCGGTCGCCGGTGCGCTGCGCGGCAGCCGGGAAGCGGGCGTGGCGGTCTTCCGCGGCATTCCGTACGCCGAGCCCCCGGTCGGAGCGCTGCGCTTCGCCGCGCCACGGCCGGCGGAGGGCTGGAGCGGGGTACGGGAGGCGGTCTCGTACGGTCCGCCGCCCCCGCAGGCCGGTGTGTTCGGCATGGACGCGCTGGCGCAGGACACGGCGGGCGACGACTGGCTCACGGTCAACGTCTGGTCGCCCGAACCCGGCCCGGGCGCCGGGCTGCCGGTGATGGTGTGGATCCACGGCGGTGCCTTCGTGATCGGCATGTCCGGCCTCCCCGAGTACGACGGCGGCCGGCTCGCGCGGGACGGCGGTGTCGTCGTGGTGACGTTCAACTACCGCGTGGGCATCGAGGGCTTCGCCCAGATCGAGGGGGCTCCCGCCAACCGGGGGCTCCTCGACCAGGTCGCCGCTCTCGAGTGGGTGCGCGACAACATCCGGGCGTTCGGCGGCGACCCGGACCGGGTCACGGTCTTCGGCCAGTCGGCGGGGGCGGGATCGGTCGCTGCGCTGCTGGCGACGGACCATGCGGCCGGGCTCTTCCGCCGGGCCGTTGCGCAGAGTGCGCAGAGCACGTTCTTCTCGCCGGAGCTCGCCGCGGACATCACCGCCGCCTGCGCCGCCGAGCTGGGGCTGCGGCCCACGGTGGCCGACCTGTCCGGTGTTGCTCCGCATCGGCTGACCGCCGCCGGTGACGCGGTCAGCGCCAAGATGGACCGCTGGGCACATCGCTGGGGCCTGGCCGCGCACAGGTCGATCCCCTTCTCACCCGTCGTCGACGGCGACGTCCTGGCCGTCACTCCGTGGCAGGCCCTGACCGACGGCGCCGGCCGTGATGTGGAACTCCTCGTCGGCCACACCCGCGAGGAGCAGCGGCTGTTCACCGCCCTCGACGGTCTGCTGGGCCAGGTGACCGAGGAGCAGGCGGCGAGCGCCCTGCGTCTCTTCGCCCCGGGTCCGGACGGCGCGCGCCGCTACCGCGAGGCCTTCCCGGCGGCGGGCCCGGACGAGCTGTACGAGCTGGTCCATTCCGACTGGCTGTTCCGCATGCCGACGCTCCACCTGGCCGAGGCCCAGACGGCCGCCGGCGGCCGAGCGCACGTCTACGAGTTGACCTGGCCCGCCCCCGGCATGGGCGGCGCGTTCGGCGCCTGCCACGGCCTCGACGTACCCCTCGTCTTCGGCAACCTGGACCGCGGCCAGCCGGCCGTGCTGATCGGCGAGGCGCCCTCCCCGGAGGCGGAGGCGCTGTCCGCCCGGATGCGCGCCGCCTGGACCGCGTTCGCCGCCCACGGCGACCCCGGGTGGCCCGCGTACGACACCGGTCGACGCCTTGCCCGGCTGTTCGACACCCGACCGGCCGTCACCGCCTACCCCGAAGAACCCTCCCGCCTGATCTGGCAGGACCACACCTTCCCGGTGCTGCTGCTGATCGACCGGTAGTGCCCGTCGAAGGTGCGGACTTGTCCGGTATTGCGGCCCCGCACTACCGTGCCGGTGTGGATCTCTTCTCACGCTCCTGGACGGCGTTGCGCACGGCGGTCGCCGAGCTGCCGGACAAGGCCTTCGAGCAGCCGTCCGGCTGCACCGGCTGGCTCGTGCGGGACCTGGTGTGCCATCTGATCATCGACGCGCAGGACGTCCTGATCACCCTCGTCACCCCCGCCGAAGCCGAACCGACCGTCGACGCGGTGACCTACTGGAACGTCCAGGACCAGCCGCCGACCGGCGAGGATCCGCTCGACGCGCTGATCGTCCGGCTGGCCGCCGCGTACGGGGAACCGCGCCTGCTCACCTTCCACCTCGACGACGTCGGCTCCGCCGCCGGGCGCGCCGCGGAACTCGCCGATCCCGGCGCACGGGTGAGCACCCGCGGTGAGGTCCTCACCGCGGGGGACTACCTCACCGCGTACGTCCTCGAATGGACGCTGCACCACCTCGACCTGATCGCGCACCTTCCGGACGCGGCGGAACCGCCCCCGGAGGGGCCCGCTCGATCCCGCGCCATGCTGGAGGAGATCGCCGGCGCCGCGTTCCCCGCGTCGTTCAGCGACAAGGACGCCCTCCTGATCGGCACCGGCCGCCGGGCCCCGACCGCAGCGGAGCGGGCCGAACTCGGCGCGCTGGCCGCGAAACTGCCGCTCGTCCTCGGCTGACCCGCCCACGGGGCGGGCCGCCGCCGGGCCTCAGCTGCCACCGCCCCCTTCGGCACCGCCTTCCGCCCCGCCGCGGACCCGCTCCCAGGCCGCCGCGAACATCTCGTGCAGCGGCGCCGTCGGCAAGACCCGCCCGAACGGGCTGTGGATCTGGTTGCGCCACAGCGGCCGTACCGCGTGCGCCGCCAGCTTCACGGTCTCCAAGGGCAGGTGCGGGGCCTTCAGCTCGGTCCACTCCCCGGGCAGGAACAGGGTCCGGCCCGCCCGCGCCCGCTTGGCCTCCACCACCGCGCCCGTGCCGAGCAGTTCCGTCCGGGCCTGTCCGTGCTGCTTGGCCGACCAGCCGTTCCACCGCCGTACGTTCCGGTCGGTGGGTGCGGCCAGCGTCGCCAGCTGGAGGTACAGCGCCGCCGCGTCCGGGCCGACGCCCAGCTGCTGCGCCGCCCGCGCGACCAGCTCCGGGCAGGACTGTCGCGGATCCGCCTCGTACGCCCCGGCCGCCACCGCTCCCGATCGGGCCCGGAGCATCATCCGCTCCAGCCCGCCGCCGGTCAGCAGCGGCGCCACCCGGTCCAGCTCCTCGGCCAGGTCGGTGACCTCGCGGACCCGCCGCCACACCTCCGGATCGGCCACTGCCGCGGGCCGCAGGAAGGAGGCACCGCCGGGCGCGCACACCACCAGCGGCCCGGAGTCGTACGCGGTCACCGGAACCGGCCCCTCCTCCTTGCGGCCGTCCATCGCCACCGGCAGCTGCCCGGGCCCGAACCGCTCCGCAATCCGCGCCGAGGTGTCCTGGACCCGCCCACCGGGCAGCGCCACGAGCAGCTCCGGACGATCCAGTTCGGCGCGCAGCCGCTCGTACAGGGCCAGCGCGCCGGCCACCGCCGGATCGCCGACGGGCCGGTCCGTCCACGCCCACACCAGCGCGCTCGCGATCTGCCGGCACGAGAGGCCCACCGGCGTACGGTAGGGCAGCTCGGGCCCGGCCGGCGGCACGGCCCGGACCTCCGCTCCGATGCCGTACCGGGTCGCCGCCAGCTCCCAGCCGGCCGCCTCCACGGTCGCGTCCGCGGCAGCCCCGTACCCGCCGGCCAGCCGCCTGGCCCACACCTCGGGGAGTTCCAGTTCGGCCTCCAGGGTGTCGGCCGCCTCGTCGTGCACGGCCGGCTGCACCCCGATGCGCTCCCGCCACGCCCCGGCCATCCGCTCCACGGCTGCCTCGACCCCGCCGGGCCGCCACAGCTCTGCCGGATCCTCGGGCAGGGCCGCCGCCAGGACGGCCCGCCGGCCCGTGCCACCGAGCCGCGCGCGCAGCCGGTCGTAGGATTCGGCCGTCATCGGCGTGGCCTTGTACGGGGCCTTGCGCACCAAGGCGCGGTCCTCGTCGCGGTCGGGCCGGCCGACCAGACCTGACACCACCAGCCGGGCCACCGCCCTTCGTACGCCCGTCAGTTCGGCGAAGCGCGCAGCCGCCGACTCCGGAACCGGGACCGGCCCGTGCGCCTCGACCGCCGCGATCAGGGCCCGCAGCCGGGCGGCGTCGTCCCGCTCCACGCGGACGCAGCGCGCCTGCGCCGCCGCCGGTACCGGGTCGCCGGCCGGCTCCTCGGCCGCGGCCGCCACGAACCAGCACTCCGACCCGCCGGCGCGGACCGCCGAGGACGCCACCGCGATCCCGACCTCGCGCAGCCCGTCCAGGAGCTCGGCGGACGCGACGCCCACCCACCACCGGGTTCCCGCGCGGGCGAACGGCTGGTCGGCCCAGGTGTCCAGCAGCGCGAGCAGGGCGGACCGGGCCCCGTCCGGGGTCGGTGCCACGGCCGCCCGCCAGGCGGCGGCGTCGATCGCGCCCATCAGCTGCGACCAGTCGTGCGGCGGCGCCGGCGGCGAGAGCCGGCGTACCTCCTCCACGACGGTCCCCGCCAAGCAGGCGCCGTCGGACGCCAACGCGGTCAGCGTCGCGGCCAAAGGCGCGACCGGGTTCCGCCGCGACGGGTCCCGCTCCCCGGCCGAGACCAGCCCGAACAGCGCGGGCAGCAGCTCGGTGTCCGGCACGGACCGGCCCGGCAGGGCCGGCGGCGCCTCGGCGAGCAGGGTGACCCGCCGGTGCAGGGCGAGCCTGCGCTGCTCCACCCGGGCGGCCCGGGCGGCCACTGCCACCACCGCCTCGACCAGCACCGGGTCGGTGACGTCCGGCAACTCCCGGGACACGGCCGCCCGTAGCACCTGCGCACCGGCGTCGGCGGCCGCCAGCAGTGTGCCCGCCGTCTCCCGGCCCACGGCCCGCAGTGCCCGGGAACCGGCGGCGTCCCGGGTCCGCAGCAGGTACCAGAACGCGGGCGGCAGGGCCACACCGCCCGAGGCGGTGGCCCGCCGGACCGGCTTCACCCGCGGATGCCGGGGCGAGTGGTGCCCGTCCAGCTCCCACAGCAGGCTGCCGTCGGCGGCGTACGCGCGCACGCCCGTCCGCGTCTCCGCCTCGGCGAGGACCACGTCCTCCACCGCACCCTCCGGCGGCGCCCACAGGGCCCACGGCTCCTGCCCCTGCCGGTCGATGTCGAAGCGGGCCGTGCGCCCGTCCACGCTCTCCACCAGGAAGTGGTCGGGCGCGTGATGGCGGTGCCGGGTACGGAACAGCACCCGGGTCCCGACCAGCCCGTCCCGGCTGCCCAGCGGGGAGCCGGTCAGACCGGCGGGCAGCGGTGCCAGCTGCAGGGCCTCCGCGGCCAGGGTCATGCCGATCTCGGAGGGCTCGGCGGCCGGATCGGTGCTCGCGGGGCGGCCCGGGAAGTCCGGCAGCGCGAGCGCGCCCTGCGGCTCCCCGGTGACCGGGTCCACCGGCTCCCACGGCCGGCGCCCGAACACGGCGTTGGTCCAGATCCGCGCACCGTCGCCGAGCTGCAGTTCGTCCCGGTCGATGCCCTCCGTGCCACCCGGACGCAGCACCCGTCGACCGCCGTGGCGCCCGCCCCCGTCGGCGGTCTCGAACTGGAATCCGTACGCCCCGTCCAGACTGCCGCCGAAGGGCACCAGACCGCCCAACTCGTCCGGAGTGAACGGCTGCGTGGGGCGGTCGGCCCAGACGGCGGTGTCGCAGTAGTACGGGCTCGGCTTGACCGTCCAGCTCACCAGGAACGAGCCGCCCACGTAGTGGACCGCGTACATGGTCGCGCCGTCCGGCACCGTGAACCGGCAGGATCCCCGCACCCCGTCCGGGTCGACGGCGACCGCCCGGTCCCGCCCGAACACCGTCAGCACCGGCCACGTGGTGGTCACCCCCGCCACCCCCGGCAGCACCCCGTCCGCCTCCTCGGGCCCGGCGCCCGCCGCGAACTCCGCGTACACCGACTCCAGGGCCGGCCAGGCCAGTTCCTCCGGCAGACCGGCCGCGAGCGAGCGCCGCAGCGCCCCCGCCGCTCCCGCCGCGGCGAGGGCGTCGCAGATCCCGCCGAGCGCCGATGCCGTCGGCCGGTCCAGCAGCGTCTCCAGCTCGGCCACGGCCTCCTCGGCTCCGGCCATGCCGCCGCCCGCGACGGTGTCGACGAGCTTGCCCACGCGCCCCGCGACCTCGTGGGCGATGCCCTCGTTGCCCGGCAGCAGCGTGACCGCCGACCCGGCCCGGCGCCGCCGGTCCGGCGCCCACCGGGGCAGCAGGTCCGCGTGTACGGTCCCCTCCAGGCGCGGGCCGAACACCGGGTCTGCGGCCAGCGCGGACAGGTCCCGCCGGGACCGCTCGGCCCAGAAGCGCATCCGCATCTCCGGGCCCGGATCCACGACCGCCACCCCGGCCGCCAGACAGGCGTCCAACACGTCCGCGTCGAAGCCCTGGTAGTGGTGCCGGGTGGTGTGCACCGTCACTGCAATACCCTCCGACCGCAGCCTCGGCCCCAAGCGGCCCACCAGGTCGAGGAATTCGACGGGCAGCGGCTGACGCGCGACCCCGCCGCCGGACTGCGCCGCGTACTGGTACATGTGCACGAAGTGCCCCACCCAGCGGTGCAGCCCGCCCTCCGGTACCACCCGCCCGGCCGCCATGGCCTCGGCCGCACCGCAGCCGATCAGCATCCGCAGCCAGGCCCCGCCGTCGGTGGTCCCGTCCGGGAAGACCTCGACCAGCCCCGCCGCGATCGCGTCCGCCGGCGGATGGGCGGACAGGACCGGGCCCGCGGCATCCAGCAGGGCGTCCGGCACGGACTTCTTCCGCGTGACCGACAGGATCGCGCCCGCCATCCGCGCAATCTCCCCGTCCCCGTGCCCCGCGGCCTTGGCGGAGGCCCGCACCCGGCGCACCAGATCCGCCGGCAGGTCCGCCGCCGATCCCGCCCACGCGGTCAGGAACGCCTCGAGCGCCGCGTGCGCGGATGCCGGCTCCAACGTCTCGGCGAGGAACCGCTGATGGGCTCCGAACTCCTTGGCCGGCATGGCCCCGCCCGCCGCGAACAGCAGTGCATTGGCCCTGCGGTAGCCGGGATCCACCGGGAGCCCGTGCTCGGCCTCGGCTGCCCGCGCCGCGCCGTAGGCCCGCCCGCCGGGCCGGCTCCCGTAGCCGATCAACCGGTGGCCCACCGTGTCCCAGAACCACGGCAGATGCGCCGGCGGCAGCCGCCGCGCCCGCGCCGCCATCGTGTCCACGAACCGGCCGGGCTTGGTCCAGGACCGGCCGAGTTCGGTGCGCATGCCTTCCATCAGATCGCGCGCGACGTCGACCGCGTCCGGGTCGTGTGCGGCGACCCAGTCCGCGTACGTGGTCGAAGCGTGCGGGCCGGCGGCGGGAAGCAGGGGTTCCAGCGAGACGATCATGCCTTGGATCGTCGCACGCCCGACTGACAGCGGAGCCTTCGCGTCAGTGCGTGAAGGCGCCTGCGTCTCCCGGCTCGGTCTCCAGCGCCTCACGGTCGAATTTCAGCATGACGAGGAAGAACAGCCCGCCCGCGAGGAGCAGTCCTACCACGATCACGACGGAGACCAGCGCCTCCCCGGGGGTCACCAGCACGAACAGCGCGATGAGCGTCCACACCAGCGCGCAGATCGCGATCGGCAGCTCGAAGCGCCCGAGGTCGAACGCGCCCTCCTTGCGCCCGAGCCGTTCGCGCACCGCCAAGTAGAGGACGATCGTGGAGCCGTAGGTGATCGCCGGGAGGATCGTCGACGCCGTGATCAGCTCGAGCAGTGCGGCGCCGGGCAGCGCGACCATCAGCAGGACCCCGAGGGAGAAGATCAGGATCGTCGCCGGGATCGGCGTCCGCGTCCGCGGGTTGACCCGCCGCATCAGCCGGTCCGCTTCAGCTCCTGCCGGTAGCCCCCGAGCTCGACGGATGCCCCGCCGCCCTCGGGGTCCGCCGATGGTTCCGCCACGACGGCCACCTCGCCTCTCCTCGGCCCCTCCGGTTCCGCGCGCAGCGGCAGGGCTCCGACCAGTTTGCTCCTCCTGTCGCCTCTGTCACGTTTGTGGCGGCCGACGCACGTGACCTCGCCCCGAACGGCTGCCTTTCAGTGCGTCAGTGGTGTCGCTCACAGGGCGCGTTGATGGATTCAAGGCGTATCGGGGCTGCGCCTTCGATCCCCAGAGCAGTCCCGCCTCCCGCCATGGATCCCGCAGGCTGTGCCCTGTCCGGCTCCGCACGGGGCATCGGTATGGGAGTGCGGCTGTCGGAGGCGGGTGGCACCATCTGGCGCGGTGATCAGACCAGCTACAGGGGGTAGGCATGGCGAGCACGTACGACTGGCCGCGCGGAGCGGAGAGTGCGGACAGCGAGGCGCTGGAGCGCTGGCTGGATGCGCGGGGGTGGGAGGTCGATCCGACCGTCTTCATGGCCGGTGTACTGGGCCCGGCGGTCCAGGTCCGCCGCATCGGCCGCACCTGCCAGGAGGCCGAATCCGGCTTGCTGATCCTGCCGGGCGAGACGGTGTCGTTCGACGGGGACCGCATGCGGATCATGCCCCGCACACCGGCCCCGGCGTAAGGGCCGGCCTGCCGATCCGCTACTTCACCGAACCGGCCATCACGCCCTGGACGAAGTGCCGCTGGAAGGCGAAGAAGACGACGAGCGGGACCACCAGCGACAGGAACGCACCCGGCGCGAGGACGCCGATGTTGCTCCCGAACTGCCGCATCTGGGACTGCAGTGCGACCGTGAGCGGCTGGGACCCGCTGTCCGCGAAGAGCAGTGCCACGAGCATGTCGTTCCAGACCCAGAGGAACTGGAAGATGGCCAGGCTCGCGATGGCCGGCCGGCCGAGCGGCAGCACGAGCCGCGAGAAGATCCGCCACTCGCTGCCGCCGTCCATCCGGGCGGCTTCCAGCATCTCGCGCGGTATCTCGGCGAAGTAGTTGCGCAGCAGGAAGACCGCGAACGGCAGCCCGTAGGCGACGTGGAAGAGGACGACTCCGGCGATCGTGCCGAACAGCCCCACCGCGCCGAAGAGTTTGGCCACGGGCAACAGCCCGATCTGCACGGGCACGACCAACAGCCCGACGACCACGAGGAAGATGCCGTCCCGGCCGGGGAATTCCAGCCACGCGAAGGCGTATCCGGCGAGTGCCGCGATGCCGACCACCAGGACGGTGGTCGGGACCGAGATGAGGACGGTGTTCCCGAAGGCCGCAGCGATGCCGGAGTCCTTCAGCAGGGCGCCGTAGTTGTCCAGGGACAGCTGGGACGGGTCGGTCAGCGCGGTCCACCAGCCGTCGGAGGCGTTGTCCCGCTCGGAGCGCATCGAGGACAGGAACAGGCCCGCCAGCGGGGTGATCCACACGAGGGCGACCAGGATCAGCAGGCCCTGGACGACCGAGCTGCGCAGCAGGCGCGACAGCCGGCTCCCGCGACGCGGTCCCTGCGCGGAGGGGGCCGGGACGGGCTTCACCGGCGGTGTCGCCCGCCAAGGCCGCCGGCGCTCGATGGTGCTGTGGCTGCTCATGCTCCGCTCCTTCGGAAACGCCGGATGTTGAAGACCATCGCCGGGACGACCAGCAGCAGGAGCACCACGCTCAGCGCGCTGCCGAGCCCCTGGTCGTTGCCGCCGCCGAACGAGACCAGCCACATCCGTGTGGCCAGTACGTTCGCCTCTTCCTGGACCGGTCCCGGCGCGATGATGTAGACGAGGTCGAAGACCTTCATCACGTTGATCACCAGGGTCACGAACACCACGGTGAGCACGGGCGCGAGCAGCGGCACGGTGATCCTGCGGAAGATCTGGCCCTCGCTGGCCCCGTCCATCCGCGCGGCCTCCAGCGCATCGCGCGGGATCGCCGCGAGCCCGGCGCCGATCAGGACCATCGCGAAGCCGGTCCACACCCACAGGTACGCACCGATGATGGCCGGCGTCACCAGCGCGGGGCCGAGCCAGTTCACGCCCTGGTACGGCGCCGCGAAGTTGGCCGCGGGCAGCCGTACGGTGTACGCGCCGTCGGCCAGCCCGGTGAAGCGGAACGACCCGTCGGCGGAGGCGGTCGTGGTCGCGGCGACCCGGCCGTCGTTCCGTACGACCTCGACCGTCATGCCGGGCAGGCCCTTCTCGCCCGGGTCGACCCTGCCCGGTGTGCCGGCGCCGCCGGGGGCGAAGTCGAGGTAGACGACGCCCCCGATTCCGTCCGCGCCGGGCGCCGCGGCAGCGGCGGCCTTCGCGTCGGCGGGTATCGCGTCGGGTGCCACCCCGACGAAGCCGAGGCTGACCGTATCGCCGGGACGTACGGTCTGCCCGGTGCTGTACGGCCCGCCCGCCCGGCCGGTCAGACCCTGGCCCTCGCGGGCACGGGCCGTCGGATAGGCGGCGGTGTCGTCGAAGCTGTCGTGCACGCCGACGACGACCGCGTTGAGCACGCCCCGGTTGGGGTCCTGCTCGTAGGCGAGCCGGAAGACGATGCCCGCGGCGAGGAACGACACGGCCATCGGCAGGAAGAGCACCAGCTTGAACGCGGTCGCCCAGCGCACCTTCTCGGTGAGCACGGCGAGCATCAGCCCGAGTCCGGTCAGCAGGAGGGGGGCGACGACGACCCAGATGGTGCTGTTGCGGATCGCCTTGAGGGTGGCCGGGTCGTCGATGATCGCCGCATAGTTCCCGGCGCCGACGAATCGGTCGCCGCTGGCGTCGAAGAGACTGCGGCCGACGGAGAAGACGACCGGGTAGACGACCAGCGCGCCGAGCAGCAGCAGGGCGGGCAGGACGAAGGCGATCGCCAGGCGGCGTTTCCTTCGCTGGGCCCGGCGCCGCGGGTTCGCCGCGGCGCGGGCGGCCCGGGTGCGGGCGGTCAGGGTGTCAGCCATGGTGGCCGCCTCAGTTCCCGTACGCCTTGGCGGCTGCGGCCTCGAGCTCCGCGGCCGTGCCCTGCGGGTTCGAGGGGTCGCGCAGGAAGTCCTGGAGGAGCTTCCATTCGCCCGCGCCCTTGGTGCCGCCGAACGCGGCCGGGGCCTGGTCCGACATGTCGAAGCGGACCGAGTTGCCCGCCGCGACCAGCGACTTGGCGGTGCTGCGGGTGGTGTCGTCGCCGTACGCGGCGAGGTCGACCTCGGTGTTCGGGGACAGGAATCCGCCCGCGCCGGCCCAGACCTCGGCCGCCTCGGGGCCGGCCAGGAATTCGACCAGCTTCATGCCGGCCTTGTTGTTCTTGGCGTCCTTGAGGACGACGGCCGCGTCACCGCCGCTGACCACCGGCGTCGTACCACCGTCGACCGCGGGGAAGGGGAAGAACTTGGCGTCCTCCCCGAGCTTCTTGCCGAACTGGTCCTTGGCGACCCCGCCGACGAAGTCGCCCTCGTAGACCATGCCCGCCTTGGGCTGAGGGCCGAAGACCTGCTCGACCGACGAGGGGAAGTCGGTGCCGAGCGCGCTCTGGGCGCCGCCGGCGACGAGCTGCTTGTCCTTGAACAGTTCGCCGAGGGTGGTCAGCGCCTTGACGACGCTGTCGTCGGTCCACTTGATCTTGTGCTGGGCGAGCTGGTCGTACTTCTCCGGCCCGGCCTGCGAGAGGTAGATGTTCTCGAACCAGTCGGTGAGGGTCCAGCCGTCCTCGCCGGCTATGGCGAAGGCCGGGCGGCCGGAGTCGGCGAGCGTACGGCCGGCCTTCAGCAGGTCGGCGTAGCTCTTGGGCTCGCTGACACCGGCCTGGGCGAAGGCTTCGGGTGCGTACCAGACGGTCGACTTGTGGGCGGCCTTGAAGTACAGGCCGTAGTACTTGCCGTCGACGCTGCCGTAGTTCTCCCACACCGGGGCGAGGGAGGCGCCGGCCGTCTTGGCGGCCTGGTCGGACAGGGGGAGGAGCCAGCCCTCCTTGGCGAACTGCCGGAGCACGCCCACCTGGGGAACCATCACCACGTCGGGCGCGTTGCCGCCCTCGATCTTGCTTCCGACGAAGGTGGAGACGTTGTCGCCGGAGGGGACGAAGACCGTCTTGGCGCCGGTCTTCGCGGTGAAGGCGTCCAGGACCTTCTTGAAGTTCTTCTGCTCGCTGCCGGTCCAGACACCGGCCACGGTGACGGTCTGGCCGCTCAGTTCACCGCCGCTCGCGGTTCCGGTGGTGCCGCCGCCGCAAGCGGTGGCGCCGAGGGCGAGGGCGAGGGCCGCCGATGCGGTGGCAGCGGTCCGCCGGGTCGTCTTGCTGGGTCGTCGCATGATGAGCTCCTGTTCGGGAGGTCGGTACGTGGGAGGCCGGCAGCCGGGGAGGTCGGCCGGTGGGTTCAGGGGGTCGGGCACTCGGCCGTCCACCAGGCGGCGGTCGCCGCGGGGAGCACACCGTCGCGGCAGGGGCCGCTGGCGAGCAGCGGGGGCCCGGCGACCGGCGCGGGCACCGGCTCCGTGCCGAAGTTGACCGCGCAGATCAGGCCGTCGCCGCGGGCGATCGCCAGTACCTGCGGGGGTGCGTCCAGCCAGCGCAGGGCGCCTTCGCCGAGCTGGGGCAGGCTGCGCCGCAGCTGGAGGCCCTCGCGGTAGAGGTGCCAGAAGGAACGGGTGTCGGCCAAGGCGCGGTCGGTGGCGTGCTCGGCGAACCACTCGGGCTGCGGCAGCCACGGTCTGGCGTCGGCCACGCTCTGGCTGAAGCCGAACGGGGAGGCGTGTCCCGACCAGGGCAGCGGCACGCGGCAGCCGTCCCGGACGTGCTTGCGGCTGCCGGTGCGGTGGAAGATCGGGTCGGTGAGGACCTCGTCCGGCAGGTCGAGCACCTCGGGAAGGCCGAGCTCCTCGCCCTGGTAGACGTACGCGGCACCCGGCAGCGCGAGCATCAGCAGGGCGGCGGCGCGGGCCCGGGCGGCTCCCAGCCCGCTCCCTCCCACCCCGGGCTCGCCCGCGTACCGGGTGACCGTGCGCACCTGGTCGTGGTTGTTGAGCACCCAGGTGACGGTGGAGCCGGTGCCGGCGATGTCGCGTATCGCCTCGGTGATCGTCGAGCGGAAGGCCTCGGCGTCCCAGGGCGCGCTGAGCAGGTCGAAGAAGAAC
Organism: Streptomyces sp. NBC_01296; assembly: GCF_035984415.1. Classification (NCBI taxonomy): domain Bacteria; kingdom Bacillati; phylum Actinomycetota; class Actinomycetes; order Kitasatosporales; family Streptomycetaceae; genus Streptomyces; species Streptomyces sp. NBC_01296. Next base: position 7,990,217 of record NZ_CP130720.1, read on the forward strand.
GCCTGGTGCAGCTCGTCGGGGCGGACGTACGCGGCGTGTTCGCGCGCGGTGGGCACGGACACCTCGCCGACCAGCAGCCGTTCGTGGCCGTCCCGGGCGGCGTACTCCTCGCACACCGAGCGCCAGCGGCGCCACACGGCGTGCACCTCGGGCCGGTTCCAGGCCAGCTGGTTGACGGCGTCGCGGGCGCGCTCGTCGGCTCCGGGGTCGTCCGAGTCGGGCAGCTCGGGGTGCTTGAACAGTCCGGCGGCGACGTCGATGCGGAAGCCGTCGACCCCGCGGTCCAGCCAGAAGCGCAGCACCTGCTCGAAGTCGTCGCCCACGGCCGGGTCGCGCCAGTTCAGGTCGGGCTGCTCGGGCGTGAAGAGGTGCAGGTACCACTCGCCGGGGGCGCCGTCGGGCCCGGTGGTCCGGCTCCAGGCGGGTCCGCCGAACATGGCGCGCCAGTTGTTGGGCGGCTCGGCACCGTCCGGGCCGCGGCCGGGCGCGAAGTGGAAACGGGAGCGCGGGGCGCTGCCCGGCGCTGCGGCGAGCGCTTCCAGGAACCACGGGTGCTCGCTCGAACAGTGGTTGGGGACGATGTCGAGCAGCAGCTTGAGCCCGAGCCGGCGGGCGTCGGACACCAGCCGGTCGAACTCGGCGAGGTCGCCGTAGACGGGGTCGACACCGCAGTAGTCGGCGACGTCGTAGCCGTGGTCGTGCTGCGGCGACGGGTAGAAGGGGCTGAGCCAGATGCCGTCGACACCGAGCTTGCGCAGGTAGGGGAGCCCGGCCCGGACGCCGGCCAGGTCGCCGATGCCGTCCCCGGTGCTGTCGAGGAAGCTGCGGACGTAGACCTGGTAGATCACCGCGTCGCGCCACCAGGGAGCAGGTGTCGCGGTGGTGCGGGAGGGGTGGCCGGTGTCGGCCGGAAGGGTGCTGAGCATCTCGCGTCGACCTGTTCTGCTGAATGCGAGAGCGCCCCGGATCGGTGCGCTGTTATGCATGCATGTTAAGTAGCAGCGACCGGAAGGTGTCAACGATGTGTCCAGAAACAGCGAAAAGCTGGGATGGTTTGTACCGAAGTGCCCGCATGCACGACGAAGGGCCTCTACTTAACATGTAAGTAGAGGCCCTCGGGAAGTGTCGGGGGAGTGGAGGCGTGGAGGAGGCGGAGTGGTGCGATCAGCCCTTGCGGGACAGGGGCCCGAGCTCGCGCGCAAGCCGCGCCGTCGCCTGCTCTGGCGTCTGGCGCTGCGCCATCACGTCCTGCGCCACGGCCTGCACGGCGAGGCTCACCTGGTCGTAGCGCGGACTCTTCGGGCGGGGCACCGCCGACAGCACGCTCTGGCGGAGCGTGGGCAGGTACGGATACGCGCGGATCAGCTCGGGGTCCTCGTACAGCGCGGCGCGCACCGGTGGCAGCGAGCCCTCGGTGAGCACTTTCCGCTGGACCCGCTCACTGGTGAGGTAGGAGATCAGATCGGCCGCCGATGCCGGATGCCGCGCATGGCTGCTCACGGCGAGGTTGGAGCCGCCCAGCACGCTGGTGCCGGGCCCGTCGGGCCCGGGCAGGGGCACGGCGCCGAACCTGCCCGCGACCTTCGACCCGGGCGCGCCGGCGTCCGCGTACACGTACGGCCAGTTCCGCAGGAAGAGCAGCCGGCCGTCCTGGAACGCCTGCCGCGACTCCTCCTCCTTGTAGCCGAGCGCCTCGCGCGAGATCCAGCCGTCGCGCACCCCGTCCGCGAGGAACCGCAGTCCGGTGCGCGCCGCGTCGGAGTCCACCGTCACGCGCGCGCCGTCGTCGCGCAGGATCGAACCGCCCGCCGACTGCACGGCCTCGGTGACGTTGACAGTGAGGCCTTCGTAGGGCAGGAACTGGCCGGCGTAGCCGTCCAGTCCGTACTTCGGGGCGATCGTGCGTGCCTGGCGGACCAGCTCGGCCCAGGTGCGCGGTGGTTGCTCGCCTTCCTGCTCCAGGATGTCCTTCCGGTAGTAGAGCAGCCCCGCGTTCGTGACGTACGGGACCGCGTACAGCCTGCCGTCGAAGGTCGCGGTGTCGACGACCGGCCGCAGGAAGGCGTCCAGGGGGAAGCGGTCGCGCTCGAGCGGGGAGATCCATCCGGCCGCCGCGAACTCGGACGTCCAGGCGACGTCGATGTTCAGCACGTCGAACCGGTCGCGGCCCGACCGCAGTTCGCTGATCATCTGGGCCCGGGTCTCGTCCGCCGAATCGGGCAGCTCGACGAGCGAGACGCGCTCGTCGGGATGGCCGTCGTTCCAGTCGTCGAGCAGCGGGGAGAGGTAGTCGGTCAGATCGCCCGCCGTCACGAGCGTCAGGGGACCGCGCCCCTCCGCGGCCGGGCTCGCGTCGGCGCCCGCACCGAAACCGGCGTACCCCGCCAGCACCACCGCCCCGACCAGGAGAGCTCTACCCGCGGCACGCATCCACCGCATAGATTCCTCCCAGTGCACGATCCGGCTGCGCTGCCGACCATCGGTGGCCTATATATACCCGTTAGGCATGGGCGATACTAGACGTCCAGGCAGACGAGGCGTACGGCGGCTGCACCCGGTCCGCTGCCGAGTGAACCGTTGACTACGGAGCGGGAAGGAGGGGGAGCGAGTGCGGCTGGCGCTCCTTGCGCTCCTCACCCGTAGCCCTGCGCACGGTTACGAGCTGAAGCAGGACCTTGAGAAGCTCCTGGGTGCCGCGTACCCTCAGCCCAACGTCGGCCAGATCTACGTCACCCTCGGCAGGCTGGAGAAGAGCGGCCTCATCGAGGGCGAGGACGTCGAGCAGTCGGGCCGGCCCAACAAGCGCACGTACCGGCTGACCGACGCCGGGCGCGAGGCCGTACTGGCCTGGTTCGAGGAAACCGCCGAGGAGCCCCGGGTACGGGACGAGTTCTTCATGAAGCTCGCACTCGCACCGCAGTCGGGTCTGGCCGATCCGATCGCGCTGATCAACAAGCAGCGGCGGCAGTACCTCAACACCATGCGGGACCTGTCCAAGCTGGCGGCGGCCGAGGACCGCGACAACAAGATCTCCCAACTGCTGATCGAGGGCGCCATGCTGCACCTGCAGGCCGACCTCGACTGGCTGGAACGCTGTCAGGAGGAGCTGGAATGAGCGACGACGCCACCACCGACGCCACCACCGCTCCTGCCGTGCCCGCGCCGCCCGCCCCGCCCATCGTGCGCGCCGAGGGCCTGACCAAGACGCACCACGGCGAGGGCGTGCCCGTACATGCCGTGCGCGGGGTGGACCTGTCCGTCCGGCCGGGCGAGTTCGTCGCCGTCACCGGGCCGTCGGGAGCCGGCAAGTCCACGCTGCTGCATCTGATCGGCGGCCTCCAGCGGCCCGACAGCGGGAAGCTGTGGCTCGGCGGAGAGCGGGTCGACGAGTACCGCGAGGCACGCTGGGCGGTCCTCAGGCGCCGCAGCATCGGCGTCGTCTTCCAGTTCTTCAACCTCGTCTCCAACCTCACCGTCGCCGACAACGTCGAACTGCCCGCGCTGCTCGCCGGCGCCTCCCCCAAGGCCGCCCGCGCCTCCCGCGCCGAACTGCTCGCCGAACTCGGCCTCGAAGGCCGCGAGCGCTCGATGCCCGGCGAGCTGTCCGGCGGCGAGCAGCAGCGGGTCGCGCTCGCCCGCGCCCTGGTCAACCACCCCACGCTGCTGCTCGCCGACGAACCGGCCGGCAGCCTGGACAGCAAGGGCACCCGCGAGGTGCTGCGGCTGCTCTCCCGGTTCCACCAGCGCGGCCAGACGATCATCATGGTCACCCACGACGCCCGGATGGCCAGTGCCGCCGACCGCGTCATCAGCTTCTTCGACGGGCGCATAGCCGACGACGCGCAGCTCGACGGCGGCGGGCGGCGCGGGCCCGCCCGCGGCGTGTCCGGCGTACTGGACCTGGACCCGGAACCGAAGCGGTGACCGTGCGGGCCACTCTGCGCTGGGCGCACGCCGACTTCCGGGCACACCGCGGCGAAGCCCTCTTCGTCGTGCTGGCCAGCGCCGGGATCATCGCCTCGCTCCTGCTCGCCGGCGCACTGTTCAGCTACGCCGCGAACCCCTGGCAGCGGATCTTCAACCAGTCCCACGGCGCGCACATCTGGCTGCAGACCCGCGCCGGGGCGGACATGGCCGCCCTGTCCGGCGTGGACGGGGTCGCCGCCCTCTCCGGTCCCTTCCGCACCACGGCGACGACGGTCGAATCGCGCGGCGCGCGGGTCGGCGTGACGCTGCGCGCGGCCCCGGCGACGCCCCCGGAGACGGGCCGGCCGCTCGTCACCGCCGGCAGCTGGCTCCCCCGGCCGGACGACGACGCACGCGGCGACAGCGGCACCGGGGCCGGCACCGACACCGGTGCCGTCGTACTGGAGGCCTCGGTCGCGCGGGCGCTCTGGGCCGAGCCGGGCGACACCGTACGGGTCACCGGGCCCGACGGCGCCCCGCACGTACTGCGGGTGAGCGGGATCGCCGAGGTGGCCGAGCCCCGCTACCACCCGGGCGGCGGCCCCGGCATCGGCTGGGTGCTCTCCGCCGCCCTCGACGGGATCGCCCACGGAGACACCGGGCAGAGCGTGGGCCTGCGCCTGGAGGATCCGGACGACACCGACTTCATCGTCCAGCGCGCCGTGACCGTCCTCGGCGCCGACCGGGTGGCCCAGGTCACCAAATGGCAGCAGGCCCGGGCCGAGGCGGGCGGCGACGACCGGCTCCTCGGCCAGATGTTCGCCGTCTTCGGCCTCGGAGCACTGCTCGCGGCGGCGCTCGCCGCGGCCGGTGCGATCGGCGCCCGGGTGCGCGGCCAGCTCAGGGACATCGCCGTCCTCAAGGCCGTCGGCTTCACCCCCGGCCAGGTGACCCGCGGCTTCCTCGTACAGCACCTGGCCTTCGCGCTGCTCGGCGTGGCCCTCGGTACGACGGCGATCGCGCTGCTCGGCGCCCGGATACCCGGGCGGATCGGAGAGGCCGCGACGGTCTGGCAGGACCTGCCCGGCCACGCCGCGCTCATGATCGGCGTCCCCTGCGGCGCGGTGCTGCTCATCGCGGCCGCCACCGGACTCTCGGCCTGGCGGGCCGGACGGGTGCCACCGGTGCCGGTGGCCCGCGCGGCGCTGCCGTCCGCCGCGCCGATGACCGCGCTCGGCCGGCGGGCCCTAGGGATCCGGGTGCCTCCCGCGCTGGTCCTGGGGTGGCGGGCGGCGTTCCCGCGCCGCGGCCGCACGCTCGTACCCGTGGCCCGGCTCGCCCTGCCGCTCGTCCTCATCACGGTCGCGCTCGTCGCCTGGTCGACGCTGGACCAGTTCCGCAGCCGGCCCGCGCACATGGGACTGCCCGCGGCGCTGACCGTACGGGCAGAACAGCCCGCCGGGTCGTCCGACGCGGAACTGGAGAAGACCCTCGCGGCGATCCCCGACGTCGCCGCGGTCCATCCGGGTGCCGAGATGGCGGCGCTCGTACCGGGGCAGACCGGCACCATCACGCTCCGCGGGCTGGGCACGGCCCGGGACCCGTACCCCTCCAAGGTGGTGGAAGGACGCGCGGTCGGCGGTCCGGACGAGGCAGTGGCCGGGCAGGGACTGCTCGACCTCCTCGGGGTGCGGGTCGGCGCGTGGGTGCGGATGACCGTCGAGGGACGCCCGCAGATCCTGCACCTCGTCGGCCGCACCATCGAACCCGAATCCGGGGGCCGGGTGATCACCACGACCGTCGACGCACTGCGGGAGCGTGATCCGGGGCTGCGGCCCGACTACCACGCCCTGGTGCTGCGCAAGGGCGCGGACCCGCGGGCGGTGAGCGCCGCGCTCGCCGTGGCGGCGGGCGGAACGCTGGAGGTCAGGGAGACGCCCAATCCGGTGGACCGGCTGGAACCGGCGCGCGGGGTGATCGCCGCCCTGATCGCGGTGCTCGCGCTGATCGGGCTGATCGACCTGCTGACGCTGATCAGCACGGGCGTACGCGACCGGGGGCGGGACCTGCTCGCACTGAAGGCGATCGGGCTGACGCCCCGGCAGATCGGCGCGATGATCGTGACCGCGGCCGGACTGACCGCGCTGGCGTCCGCCGTGGTCGGGACGACGGTGGGGGCGCTGTCCGGCAGCTGGCTGGTGGACACCCAAGGCGCATCGAGCGGGATCGGCGCGGGCATCGCCCAGCTGCCGCCGCTCCCTGTGCTGTTGACGGTGGTCGCCGGGGCGGTCCTGGGCGCGGTGGCGGCGGCGCTGGTACCGGCGACACGGACGGCCCGGCGCAGGCTGGCGGACTCCCTGAGCGAGACGCTGTGAGCCCCGGGCCACGGCGCCCGGGGGTAGGTGTCAGAGCCCGCTACTAGTCTTCGGGCCATGATCGAGTCTTCCGAGGGCTTGCCCTGCGACGTGGATGAGTTGTTCGCGGATGCGGGGCGTCTCGTCTCCGCCGAACCCGATGGGATCCTGGCGTTGTCGGACCGGGCGCGCGGCTCGCGCGCCCGGTTCGTGGCTGCGGTGTACCGGGCTTCGGCAGACGTGCACCGGCACTTCGACGCCGCGCGCCGCCGGCAGGTACTGGCCCTGGACGCGGCCCGGCTGGGTGACCGCGACGTGGCCGCGTGGCTGGCCGCTGCCGAGGTGACCGGCGAACCCCCTGCGCAGTGGGCGGTGGACTGGGCCGGCGGCTCTCCAGTGGACCATCGGCTGCTGAGCTCCCTGACCGGCCACAGCGGCCCGGTGCTGGCCGTGGCGACCGCGGTGGTCGACGGCCGGCCCGTCGCCGTCACGGGCAGCCGGGACAAGACCGTGCGCATGTGGGACCTGGCCACGGGCCGCCCGCTCCACGAGCCGGTGACCGGCCGCACCGACCCGATCTCGTCCACGACGGCAGAGGTCATATCCGTGACCACGGCAGTGGCGGGCCGGAAACCCGTGGCCGTCACGCTGAACACCGACACGTCGGTGCTCCTGTTCGACCTGGCGACCGGCCGTCAGACCGGGGAGTTCGTCCGAGTCCTGGAGAGCACGACGGTGGACGGTCGCAGCGCCGTTCTCACGATCGGGGTGGACCGGAATGCGTGCCTGTGGGACATGGCAACGGGCCGCCGGGTCGGCGAATTCGCGCACGTGACGGACGTGGCGGTGCTGGACGGGCGCCGGGTGGTGCTCACCTCCGCAGCGGACGGGGCGGTCCGTGCGTGGGACGTGGCGACCGGCCTGCAGGTGGGGGAGTCCCTGGAAGTGGTGAGCGCCGCATCGCTCGCCGGGCGCCCTCTCGCACTCACCGAGGGGGCGGACCAGACGCCGCGGCTGTGGGACCTGACCACCGGCGACCCCGTCGACGACCCCGGGACCGCCCCTGCAGACCTGGAGGGTCCGGATGCCGAGCCCATACCGTACGTATCCGCGGTGACGGTGCTGAACGGACGAGTCGTCGCCGTCACGGTCGACACGGGAGAGGAGACGCTCCTCGAGGACGTGACGACCGGTCGCAGGATCGGCGCAGCTGCGCGCGGGGTCGAGACCGCCGTGATCGGAGGCCGACGCGTCGCGCTCGTGGCCGGTGACGACGGGACCCTGCGCATCTGGGACCTGACCACCGGTCGTCAAGGAGCGGACGGCGTACGTGTCGTGGAGACGCTCGTGCCGGACGGACAGCACCTCGCCCCCGCCGTCGGGGCCGACCGGGAAGCACGCGTCTGGGAGCAGATCACCGGCCAGCGCGACAGCCGGTCGCAGCTGGGCAGCAGCACCGGCGCAGCCGGCTCTGCCGGCGCCGCGCAGAGCGTGGTGCTCGACGGGCAACCGGTCACCCTCACCGCCGAGGACGACGGGCTGGTACAGGTACGGGACGCGGCCACCGGGCTGCCCGTGGGCCGACCGCTCACCGGCCACACGGATCGCGTCTGGGCCGTCACCGCCGCGAACGCCGGTCAGCGCACTCTCGCTGTCACCGCCGGCCTCGACCGGACGGTACGGGTGTGGGACATGACGACCCGGCAGCAGGAGGGAGCCGCGCTCGGCAGCCACACGGGCCAGGTCTGGGACGTGGCCACCGCCGTCGTGGACGGACGACCCGTAGCCGTCACCGCAGGCGCGGACCACACGGTGAAGACCTGGGACCTCACCCGCACCCTGCAGGGCGGCCCACCCCTGTCGGGGAACACCGGTTCGGTCCTGGCGGTCGCCACCGCCGATCTCGAAGGGCGGCCCGTCGCCGTGACGGCAGGCGCCGACCAGGCCGTACGGGCCTGGGACCTGGCCACCGGGCGGCAGGCCGCCCGGGCCCTCACCGGCTTCGAGAGCGAGGTGTCCGCCCTGGCCACCGCAGTGGTGGACGGCCGGGTCGTCGTCGTCACCGCGGCGCCGGACGCCAGGGTGCACGTCCGGGAACTGCTGGGCGGCCGGTACCTCCATGAGCCTTTCCCGAGTCACCAGGGCAGGGTGCTGGCCCTGGCCACCGCAGTGCTGGACGGTCGGCCCGTCGCCGTCACCGCAGGCTCAGACCGGACCGTGGGCATCTGGGACCTCGCCACCGGGCGCCAGGTCGGCGAACCCCTCGTCGGTCACTCCAGCAGGATCCTGGCCCTTGCCACCACCGAGCTGGCGGGACGGCCCGTCGCGGTCACGGGGAGCTGGGACCGGACGGTCCGCGTGTGGGACCTCGCCACCGGCCAGCAGGTCGGCGAACCCCTGGCCGGACACACCGACTGGGTGACCTCGGTGGCGACCGCGGTGGTGGACGGGCAGCCCGTCGCGGTCACCAGAAGCCGGGACGACACCGTGCGCCTGTGGGACCTGGCCGCCGGGCGGCAGATCGGCAGCGCCCCGGCACGCCACACGGGCTCGGGCCGGGCCATGGCCGTCACCGGCATCGCGGGGCGGGCCGTGGTGGCCGTCGGCCAGGAGCGGACGGTCCAGCTCTGGGATCTCACGACCGGCTGCGAGGTGGGGACCGAGTACGTGCTCCCGCTGCCGGTCGGAGCGCTCGTCGCCGCGCCGGGCGGAGCGCTGGTGGTCGCGTTCGGGCCGGAGGCCGCGGTGCTCAGCCGGCCGACGGCTCACCCCGGGCACGTCGCCCGGGCGCTCCGGAAGGAAAATCCCCCGGCCCGCGCCCGGCCCGGTGGCTAGCATCGGCCGGTGCACGCCGAACCCCGCCCCTGGTCCCCGTATCCGAAGATCCCCGCCGGCCGCCGGCTGGGCGAGACCGGCGGGCGTGAGTGGGTCGCCCAGGAGAAGATCCACGGCGCCAACTTCGCCGTCGTCTGTGATGACACCGGTCCGCGCCCGGCCAAACGGCGCGAACTCCTCGCGGACGGCGGCCTCGACGAGTTCTTCGGCGTCGGCCGGATCTGGCCGGCCCTGGCGGTCGCCGCGAGCCGGTGCGCCGGGCTGCTGCGGGAGCGGTACGGGGCCGCGGCCTCGGCCGCAGTGACCGTCTACGGTGAACTCGCGGGCGGCCGCTATCCGCACCCCGACACACCCCCGGTGCCGGGAGCCGAGCCCGTGCAGACCGGCGTCTGGTACGCACCGGAGCTGCTGTGGCTGCCGTTCGACGCGACCGTCGCCACCGGCGACGACGGCCTGTGCTGGGTCTGCGACCAGGCACTGCGGGCCGCGGCGGACGCGGCCGGTCTGCACTGCGCGCCCCTGCTGGCGCGGGGCACCCTCGCGCGGGTCGGGCAGCTGCCGGTGGTCTTCCCGACCCGGCTGCCCGCGCTCCTGGGGCTGCCCGCCCTGCCGGACAACCTCGCCGAGGGCATCGTCGTCAAACCCGCCGGGGAGTCATGGACGGCCGCCCCGCCGATGGCCAAGCTCAAGCAGCCCGCCTTCGCCGAGGACGAGCGCTTCGCCGGGTCCCGCCCCTACCGGGCTCCGGCCGAGGGCGCGGCCGGCGTCCCCGGCTGGCTGCTGGCCCACGCCTCCGGACTCCTCACACCGGCCCGGGCCGCGTCGGCGGTGAGCAAGCTGGGACCTCGTACCCCGGAACGGGAGGTGGCCGCCGAGATCGCCCGGGACGCCGCGGACGGGACCGAGGAGGCACTGGGCGGGCTCGACCGGGCCACACGGCGCGCGCTGGAGGATGCCCTGCACGCCGGAGCCCTGTCCCTGACCCGCTTCGACGCAGCCGACCGCCGCCGGACCGGATTCACTCGGTGACACGCGCCTGCGGCCCGTCCGTGCGGCCACGACGCACGGCACAGTGGAGCCATGAGCGCTGACGACAGGAACATGCTTGCCCGGGCCCGCGTGTCGACCAGGCTTCCGGCCCAGGACCTGGACCGGGCGCGGCGCTTCTACGCCGACCAGCTCGGTCTGGAGCCCGTCGACGAACGGCCCGGCGGGCTGCTGTACCGGTGTGCAGGCACGGAGTTCGTCCTGTTCAAGTCGACGGGCGCCTCGACCGGCACCTTCACCCAGATGGCGTTGGAGGTCGACGACATCGACACCGCCGTGTCGGAACTCAAGCAGCGCGGAGTGGTCTTCGAAGAGGTCGACCTGCCGGGGTTCCGGACCCGGGACGGGATCGCCGAGATCGAGGGGAACTACCCGAGCAAGGGCGCGCGCGGAGAGCGCGGCGCCTGGTTCCGTGACAGCGAGGGAAACCTGCTGGGCATGGGCGAGCCGGTCGTCTGAGTCCGCCCGCCCCGCCGGGCGCGGCCCGCTGCCGGGCCCGGCAGCGGGCAGCTCACTCCCCGAACGCGCCGTGCCGCCCCGCACCCGAGGCGAACCGGCCCGCTCCGGCCTGGGTCTCGCCCGCGGCCAGCGGCACCAGACCGTGCCGGTACTCTCCCGCCAGCGCCTCCGCCTCGTCCAGCCCGTGCTGCTCCAGTACGGACAGCCGGTCGTGGCGCAGGCACAGTTGGGGAAACGCGGCGATCTCGCGGGCCAGCGCCTCCGCGGCCTGCCGGGACCGACCCGTGGGCACCACACGGTTGGCGAGCCCGATCCCGTGCGCCTCGGCGGCGCTGACCGGACGTCCCGTCAGGATCAGGTCCATGGCGCGGCTCTCGCCGATCAGGCGGGGCAGCCGTACCGTACCGCCGTCGATCAGCGGCACGCCCCAGCGGCGGCAGAACACCCCGAAGACCGCGTCCTCCTCCGCCACCCGCAGATCGCACCAGAGCGCCAGCTCCAGGCCCCCGGCCACCGCGTGCCCCGCGACGGCCGCGATCACCGGCTTGCCGAGCCGCATCCGGGTCGGTCCCATGGGCCCGTCCCCCGACGCGAGCACCTGGTTGCCGCGCTCGGTGCCGATGGCCTTGAGGTCGGCGCCCGCGCAGAAGGTCCCGCCCTCGCCCCACAGCACGGCGACGGCCGCGTCCTCGTCGGCATCGAACCGGCGGAAGGCATCGGCGAGCTCGGCCGCCGTCGGACCGTCCACGGCGTTGCGGACCCCCGGCCTGCTCAGGATCACCGTGAACACCGGGCCGTCCCGCTCCACCCTTACCGAGGCCTGCTCGTCCGCCATGCCGCACCCTCCCGCTCGCCGGCCTCCATTGTGCGGGAGGTCGGCTCCGCGAGCGGTGTGATGTCCGATGCAGGGTTTGCGCTGAGGGTTTCAGCCCCGACCGGTGAATTCCCAGGCCTGGATGTCGCGGTAGTGGATCGGGCCGGGGCCGCGGCCTATGTTGCTGCCGACCAGGTGGAGACGTGCGGCCTGCCAGGGGCGGCCGGTGAACCCGGTGAGTGCGGCGGCGACTTCCACCGTGCTGGAGGCGTCGCTGCGGCGGGAGCGGGCCAGCGTCAGGTGCGGGCGCAGCGGCCGGTCTTCGAAGGCGATGCCGCATTCCCTGACGACGGTACGCACCTGCGCGGTGAGCAGGTGCAGTTCCTCGAGCTCCCCGTCGATCCCGCTCCAGAGCACCCGGTGGTCGAAGTGCCCGCTGCCGCGCAGCGCCAGCTCCAGGGGCCGGTGCGCGGCGGCGAGGGCGGCGAGCGGCGGCTGCAGCAGCGGGACCGCGGCGACCGGGAGTTCACCGAGGAAGGCCAGCGTGATGTGCCAGTCCTCGATGCGGTTCCACCGCATGCCCGGGTAGGCGTGGTAGGCGGGCCGCAGTTCCCGGGCCAGTTCCTCCTTGGCGTCGTCGGGCGGGGCGAGGGCGATGAACACACGGACGGTCGGGGGCTGGATCTCTTCGTTCACGAGGGACTTCGTACCGCACCCCGGATGATCCCGTCATCTTCCGCGGCGCTGTCGTGTGCCACCTCGAGCCGAGGCGGCAACGACTCCTGCTGATCCGCACGGCCGCGCCGACCGCGGGAGACCCCGGGGGGAAGTCCGGGGTCTCCCGCCGAGGTCGTCCCTGCCGACCCGGCTATGCGGTGCCCGTCATGCTGGCGAACACGACCACATTGCTGTCGTAGTAGTGCTTCTTCGGGTCGAAGTCGCCGCCACAGGTGACCAGGCGAAGACCTGCGTGGTCGAGGTTCTTGTAGACCTCGAGCGTCGGGAACTCGGCCTTCGGGTACTCGGCGACCCGGTCCACCGTGAACGTGGCCGTCTTGTTGTCCCGCCGGGTCACCTTGATCGTGTCACCGGCCTTCATCGTCTTCAGCTTCTCGAACACGGCCGCCGCGCCGTTCCAGGTGACATGGCCGGCGATCACGGCGGGCCCCTGGGAGCCGGGCGTCGGCCCCGGTTCGTACCAGCCCGCGAGAGCGGGGTCCTTGGGGGTCTGCATCGATCCGTCCGCGTTCTGCCGCAGGGTCTCCAAGGAACTGGTGACGCCGAGGGACGGGATCGAGATGCTCTGCGGCTCCGACCGGGCGAGGGCGGGCTTGGCCTGGGCCGCACCCGAACCGTTCTGTGCCCCGCCCTCCGGCGCCGCGTGGTGGCCGCCGGGGGATGCCTGCCCGCTGGGAGCGCCTCCGGCGCTGCCGCTCACCGGCGCCCCGCCCTGCGGAGCCTGGCTCTGAGCGGCGGCGGGCGCCGCCTGATCCTGGCCCCCGCACCCCGCGAGGAGCAGCGTGGCGAGGGCGGCGCCGGCGAGGGCACCCGCGGCCCGGCGGCGGGCCGGCCGCGCGGTGGATGCGGCGGGTGCGCGAAGCACGGTCGATGCGGAGGTCCGGCCGGCCGTCACGCGGCGGCCGCCGTGGTGGTCTGCGTACGGACGCGGGCCGAGGCGGCCCGCCTCCGCGCGACGAACACCGCACCCGACGCAGCACCCGCCAGCGCCGCGGACACGGCGAGTGCCGCCCCGCTGATCACCGTCGCCGGAGCCGCCGCACTCTGCGGAGCGCCGCCGCCGGTTTCGACGCCGCCGACCGGAAGGGACCCCACGGACGCGCCCATCACCATGCCGCAGTTGGTCGGAGCCGTGGCCTCCTGGGGCAGCTTCGGGTCGAGCTCGCTCTTGCCGGCGCCCTCGAAGTCGTACTTGCCGTTCTTGTTGCGGTCGATTCCGTGCTGCACGATGTGCAGGTCCTTGAGGTGGTCGACCACGGCCTGCGAGACGGTGATCGTCCGCTTGTACGAGACCTTGCCCTGCTTGTTCGCGATGGGCATGCGCTCCACGGCGAGGCCGCTGGTTGCCTGGGTGTCCCCGATCGTGGTGAGCGAGATGTTGATGTCGCCGTAGTCGACGGTGGCCTCGGTGTTGCTGAGGATCCCGTCGCCGTTGGTGTCGTCACTGGCGTCCGGGCACTGGAAGTCGTGCCCGTTGGTCGAGCCGTGCAAGTGCTGGGCCGATGGCGACCCGGGCACCATGCCCTCGGACTCGATCTGCACGGTCAGCTGATTGCCCTTGAGACTGAGCATGGCCGTACCCCGGGAACCGGAGTTGTTGAGCTGCGCCAGATCGATCTGGTACGCCTTCCCGCCTTCCGCGAGAGCCGGGCCGGAAAGCCCTACGGTCAGGAACACGGCGGCGGCGGGCACGGCGGCGAGCACCACGAGGCGACCAGTGCGCTTGGCTATCACATTCGCTCCTGTTCCGCGGTTCCCGTCGTGGGAATCGCAGATCGTACGGGTTTGACGTGAGCTCCGGGAGAGGGTCTCGCCACTCCTTCGGAGCGCCAACGCCGTTGGATTGGTACTTCTTCGAGAAATTTTTCAGTGGCCGACATCCACCACTCTGACCAGCGAAAACCACGGGAAACTCGGAGGGCTGTCACGCGGCCGACCTCGTCGCGGCCGGCAGTGGTCCGCCGGTCATCCAGATGCGCGACATCTCTTCCGCCAGGACGGGGGAGCGGCCGGCCTCACAGATCATCTCCGTGAGCACGAGAAGCGCGTGCGCGGTGCACCGCGGATCGCTGTTCCGATGCAGCCGGATCACCGCATTGACCATGGGACGCCGACCCAGGTGCAGGCCGGCGCGTCGCACCCCGGCCGCCGCCTCGAGGGCAGAAGGCTCTCCGTCGAACGACAGGGCTTCCGCACGGCGGACTCCCGGTGGCGCAACCGAATCCCGCACGTGACGGTAATGCGCTTCCGGCGGCGCCTGCCAGTTCTCGAACGTGTTGCGGAAACCGGCGATCCGCAGATCCGAATTCCGCGCACGGAGCTCGATGTAGAGCTCGACGAACAGGGCTCTCATCTGCATGCGGACGGGGATATGGCGAAACCTTTCCGCCTCGTACCCCGCCCTCCCGCGCAGGGCCCGCGCTTCCACTGCTCTGGATCTCATGGTCGACGCGAGGAGCCGGTATTCGTCCACGGACGCGTACACCACAGCGAATGACACGGGCTTCATCAGGACACCGCCTTCGACGTCCCGGACCGTTGACGGAAAGCATCATTCGCTGTTGCCGGGCCGGGTTCTGTCCGGTCCTTCTTAGTCGATCACGCAGCGGCCGAACGGATATTTACCCTCTGATGCCAAAAACTCCAGCGATCCAACGGCCCGAGGGCTGCCGCGAAGGCAGCCAGGCAGTCCACCGAGGCGCACACCGTCGCCGCGGAGTCAGGCGGGTCCGGCTGGGCGGAAAGTCATGAAGGTCGGGGAAGCGCCGGGTGTTTGTCGTCCGGTGATGCGGTTTCGCGCCAACTCTCTGCCATTTCGGGCGAGTTGTGGCTGTGTGGACCTATGTTCCATGGGGTTCACCGGTTCGCCCCAGGAGGTCAGATTGCAGTACAGGCGACGCTTCCTCGCCTCTTTCCGCGTGTTACGCCGTTCCCACCTGCTCATCGCCCTCGGCCTCGGCTCGCTGCTGGTCGGTCTGATGCCGTGGCTCGGGGTCGAGGGTCCGGCAGCGGCCGGCCGCGCCCCGACACCCCGACCCGCACCCGTTCCGTTCGACCAGCAGACGGCGAAGCAGTCACCGCACCACGGCATCGCGCCGGCGAACGCCATGGAACCCACGGCTCCCGTTCTCGACCGGACCGGCTGGACGGCCACGGCGAGCGACGAGGAGACCGGCGGCGAGAACGGCCGCGCGGCCAACGTGCTCGACGGCAACGACAGCACCATCTGGCACAGCAAGTGGGCCGGCACCCCCACCCCGTTGCCGCACAGCATCACCATCGACATGCACCGCACGGCCGTCGTCTCCGCGCTCCTCTACCGCCCCCGCGCCGACGGGGCCAACGGGCGCGTCGGCGAGTACAACATCAGTGTCAGTACGGACGGACAGGCCTGGGCGAGCCCGGTCGCCTCGGGCACGCTGGCCGACGACGGCAGCGCCAAGACGCTCGGGTTCGCCCCGCAGGGGGCCCGGTTCGTACGGCTGACGGCGCTCACCGAGGCCGGCGGCCGCGGCCCCTGGACCTCCGCCGCCGAGCTCAACCTGCTGGGCGACCCCGGCACCCCCGCAGCCACCGTCGACCTGTCCCGGACCGGCTGGACGGCCACGGCGAGCGACGAGGAGACCGGCGGCGAGAACGGCCGCACGGCCAACGTGCTCGACGGCAACGACAGCACCATCTGGCACAGCAAGTGGGCCGGCACCCCCACCCCGTTGCCGCACAGCATCACCATCGACATGCACCGCACGACGGCCGTCTCCGCCCTCGTCTACCACCCCCGCCCGGACGGACCCAACGGCCGGGCCGGCGCGTACACCGTCACCACCAGCACCGACGGCACGGCCTTCGCCGCACCGGTCGCCGCGGGCACCTGGCGCGACGACGACACCGTCAAGACCGCCACCTTCACCCGCACCGAGACCGCCCGCTACATACGTCTGACCGTGACCACCGAGGCCGGCGGCCGCGGCCCGTGGACCTCGGCCGGCGAGATACGCCTGAGCGGACCGGCCAACCCGGCCGCCCATGGCGCCTGGGACCGGATCACCGGCTTCCCCCTGGTCCCCGTGGCCACCGCCGCCCTGCCCGGCGACAAGCTGCTCGCCTGGTCCGCGTACGCCGTCGACCGCTTCGGCGGCAGCAACGGCTACACCCAGACCGCGGTCCTGGACCTGAAGACGGGCAAGGTCACGCAGCGCCGCATCGACAACACCGGCCACGACATGTTCTGTCCCGGCATCGCCATGCTGGCCGACGGCCGCGTGCTGGTCACCGGCGGCAGCAACGCGGAGAAGGCGAGCATCTACGACCCGGCCACCGACGCCTGGTCCGCCACCACCAGCATGAACATCGCCCGCGGCTACCAGGCCATGACGCTGCTCTCCACCGGCGAGGCCTTCGTCCTCGGCGGATCCTGGAGCGGGACCGCGAACACCGACAAGGCCGGCGAGGCCTGGTCACCGGACACCCGTACGTGGCGGCGGCTCCCCGGGGTCTCGGCCGTCCCGGCGCTGACCGCCGACCCGGCCGGACCGTACCGGGCCGACAACCACATGTGGCTGTACGCCACTTCGGGCGGCAAAGTACTGCAGCTGGGCCCGAGCAGGCAGATGAACTGGATCTCGACCAGCGGCCAGGGCGGCATCACCCCCGCCGGCACCCGGGCCGACAGCCAGGACGCCATGACCGGCAACGCCGTCGCGTACGACATCGGCAAACTGCTCACCCTGGGCGGCTCGCCCGCGTACGAGAAGACCCCGGCCACACAGCGCGCGTACACCGTGGACATCTCGGGCGGCCAGACGGTACAGGCCGCCCGTACCGGGGACATGGAGCACGCCCGCGCCTTCAGCAACAGCGTGGTCCTGCCCGACGGCAAGGTGGCCGTCTTCGGCGGACAGGCCTATCCGGTGCCCTTCAGCGACGCGACGTCGGTGCTGGCCCCCGAGCTGTGGGACCCGGCGACCGGCCGCTTCACCCCGCTCGCCACCATGGCCATCCCGCGCAACTACCACAGCGTGGCCAACCTGTTGCCGGACGGGCGGATCTTCTCCGGCGGCGGGGGGCTGTGCGGAGACTGCGCCACCAACCACGCCGACGGCGCCGTCTTCACACCGCCGTATCTGCTGGGCGCCGACGGATCGCCGAAGCCGCGTCCCGTCATCACCGCGGGCGTGCCCTCCCGGGCGGCCCCCGGCACGTCGCTCACGGTGAGCACCCAGGCCCCGGTGGCCTCCTTCGTCCTGATGCGGGCCGCGGCCGCGACCCACTCCACCGACAATGACCAGCGGCGGGTCCCGCTCGCGTCCACGGCCACGGGAAGCGGCGCATACACGGTGTCCGTCCCCGCCGACACCGGTGTGGTCCTGCCGGGGAACTACATGCTGTTCGCCCTCGACGCCCAGGGGGTGCCGAGCATCGCGAAGTTCATCACCATCTCCTGACCCCCGGCGGTGTCCGGCCGTCGAGCCGGCCGGGCACCGCCTCCGGTCACCCGCCGATCCCTGAGATCGTCCGATAAATTGGCCCACCGGACGGTCCGTTCACCACGGGTCGGCGATCGGCCATGGGGACGGGGGGAGTCGGTGGAGTCGGTGGAGTCTTTGCGGCCCGGTGACCTGCCGGAGATCGGCGGGTACCGCCTGCTGGCGCGGCTCGGCGAGGGAGGAATGGGCGAGGTGTTCCTGGCCCGGACGCCGTCCGGCCGGCCGCTGGCCCTGAAGACCGTGCACCGGGAGCTGAGCCTGGAGCCGGACTTCGCCGAGCGGTTCGCCCGGGAGATCCGCACCAACGACCGTGTGCGCAGTGCGTGGACGGTCTCGGTGGTGGACTTCAGCCCGCCCGGCGTGTTGCCGCAGTGGCTGGCGACGGAGTACATCGCCGCGCCGTCGCTGGGCGACTGGGTGCACCGGCACGGGCCGCTGGCGGCGCCGGCCGTGTCGTGCCTGGCCCGGGAGCTGTCCTGCGCGCTCGTCGCCGTACGAGCGGCAGGGGTCGTCCACCGCGACATCAAGCCGGCGAACGTACTGCTCGGCCCGGAGCGGCCCTTCCTCATCGACTTCGGCATCGCCCGCGCCGTACGCGACCCGCGCCACACCCGGACGGGCGCGGTCATCGGCACGCCCGGCTTCCTCGCGCCGGAGCAGGCGACCGGCGCGGTGGCCGGGGCGCCGGCCGACGTGTTCTCCCTCGCCGCGGTCCTCGTGTACGCGGCGACGGGCCGCAGCCCCTTCCTGGCGGGCGGCGAGGAGCTGCAACTGCCGGGCCTGCTGTACCGGATCGTCCACGACGAGCCCCTGCTCGACGGCGTACCCGAAGCGCTCCTCCCGCTCGTGAGGGAGTGCCTGGCCAAGGACCCCGACCGGCGCCCGACCGCCGAGGACGTACGGGCGCGGCTCGGCGCCGCAGAGGAAGGGGACTGGAGCAGGGCGGTGCCACCGGCCCTCGTCGCCGACGTCGGCCTCCGGGAGGGCGAACTCACACGTCTCCTGACCGCACCGCAGCCGCCTGCCTACGCCCCCGCACGGCCCGGCACCTTGCCGGCTCCGCCGCCGCAGACTCCGTTCCTGCCCCCTGCCGTCGCGCCGGTCCCGCCGGCCACGGCTCCCGGTACCCCGCTCTCGTCCCGGCGGCCCCTGGTGATCGGGGCGGCCGCCGGCGCCGCCGCGCTCGCGGTGGCCGTCACACTCGCGATCGGGCTCCCCGGGGGCGACGGCGGCGGTGGCAAGGCCGCGCCGCCCACCGCCTCGCTGACACCGTCCGTACCGCCCTCCTCCACAGCGGCGTTGCCGGCGTCGTGGGTCGGCACGTGGTCCGGCGTCGGGCCCGGCACACCGGACGCGGACGGCATCACCCGGGCGCGGACGGGTGAGTTCGCGGTCACCGTCACGCTGCAGGCCGCAGCTGCGGGCGAGATCGTGGGCCGGCAGGTCAGCGACGTCAAGGAGGTCTCCAGCGGGCGCAACCTGGGGTGCACGGAGGCCCTCGAGCTGCGGCAGATCAAGGGGAACACCGCGGTCCTGGCGGCAGCGACCAGCCATCCGACCGACCGCGCGGCCTCCTTCGACTGCCCCCGCGGCAATCTCTACGTGCTGACCCTGGAGGAGCCGGACCGGCTCACCCTCCAGTCGGAAGGCGCACAGTCGGCCGGAGCCCCCGCCGCCCTGACCCGCAACCACTGACCCCGCGGGCGTCGTACGTGCCTCCACGCAGCCGCAGCCGCAGCCGGTAGCCCACCGAGGGTGACCTGGGCGGGGTCTCCGGCGTGGCTGCTTGTCCCGATGCGGACGCGGGGCGTGTCATGGGTGTGGTCCGTGCCGAGTGCCTGGTCCTGTGAACGCCCGGCCGCGTGAGGGAACCATGGTGAAACTTCCTGCGCGCCGTTCCCTGCTCGCGGCCGGGGCCGGCGGAACGTTCGCGGCTGCCGCATCCGCCGCCTTCCTGCTGCGGCGCGGCCCCGGGGCACCGGGACCGGAACCGTCCCCCGTTCCGCCCGCCACCCCGCCCGCTCCGTCCGCCTCCGGGAGCGCCTCGCTGCGCACCGACCTCACCCTGCGCAGCCGGCTGCTCGGCCGGGACGTCCCGTACAGCCTCTACCTCCCCGCCGGGGTGAGCCCCACGCCCCGCGTCGGCAGTCCCGACGGCGCGATCCCGGCCCTCTTCCTGCTGCACGGAGCGAGTGGGAAGCACACCGACTGGGTCGTCAAGGGCGGCATCGTGCCGACCCTGGAACGGGCCGTCGCGGCCGGCCGGATGCCGGCCTGCGCCCTCGTCATGCCCGACGCCCGGCGCGACCCCGGCCTGTCCGGGGGAGGCCAGGACGAGACGTTCTACATCAACGACTCCGGGACCGGCGGCGACGCCCTGCGCTACGAGGACATGTTCATCGAGGAGTTCGTCCCGGCCGTGGAACAGGCCCACGGGGTGGGCGGGCGGGCGGAGAAGAGGGCCGTCGCCGGGCTCTCCATGGGCGGCTACGGCGCGCTGATGTACGCCCTGCGGTACCCGGGCCGGTTCACCGCCGCCGCCGGGCTGAGCACGGCACACTTCACCGACGCGGGCTACCGCGCGATGCCGATGGCGGAGTGGAACCGCTTCTTCGGCCATGCCTTCGGCCGGGACCTGGCCGGATCCGCCCGGCTGACGGACCGCGCCCGGGAGTACGACCTGGCCGACATCATCCGGCGCACCGCGCCCGACCGGCTCCGGCGCACCCGCTACCACCTCGGCTGCGGGACCGAGGACACCAACTACCTGCCGGGGACCCAAGACCTGCGCACCGTCTTCGCGGCCCGCGGCATGGGCACCGAGGTGGTCCTGCAACCGGGCGGCCACGGCTGGCCGTACTGGACCGTCGCGGCGGATCGGATGCTGGACTTCATGGGCCGGCAGCTCCGCTGACCCCACGTCGGACCCGGGCCGTGGCCCGAATCGAGGAGCCGGGTGCGAAGACCCGCTGCCGCGGCGGGCTCAGCTGTTGACGAAGGTGAGGCTGGTCGCGTCGTAGCGGGTGCCCGCGATCTCCGAGGGCGGGGCTGCGGCCTCGATGGCCGCGAGGTCCTCGGGGGACAGCTCGACGGCCAGGGCCGCGAGGTTCTCCTCCAGGTACCGCTGCCGCCGCGTGCCGGGGATCGGCACCACGTCGTCCCCCCGGTGCTGCACCCAGGCCAGGGCGAGCTGGCCGGCGGTGACTCCCTTCGCCGCGGCCAGCTCGTTCAGCTTCGCGACGATCGCCAGGTTCCGGTCGAGGTTGCCGTCGGCGAACCGCGGCTGGGTGCGCCGTACGTCGTTCTCGGCCAGAGCCTCGACCGAGCTGTACCGGCCGGTCAGAAAGCCGCGCCCGAGCGGCGAGAAGGGGACCAGGCCGATGCCGAGCTCGCGGCAGACCGGGGCGATCTCCGCCTCCAGGTCGCGGGTCCACAGCGACCACTCGCTCTGCAGCGCGGTGATCGGGTGCACCGCGTGCGCCCGACGGATCGTGCCCGCGCCGGCCTCGGACAGCCCGAGGTGACGGACCTTGCCGGCCTGCACCAGCTCGGCCATGGCGCCGACGGTCTCCTCGATCGGCACCTGCGGATCGACCCGGTGCTGGTAGTAGAGGTCGATGTGGTCGACCCCGAGCCGGCGCAGCGACGCCTCGCACGCCTGGCGTACGTACGCGGCGTCGCCGCGGACCAGGGTCGGCTCGCCGAGCCGGTTGGCGAAGCCGAACTTGGTGGCCAGCACGACCTCGTCGCGGCGTCCGGCGACGGCCCGTCCGATCAGTTCCTCGTTGTGCCCGGCGCCGTAGAAGTCGGCGGTGTCCAGGAAGGTCACCCCGAGGTCGAGGGCATGGTGCAGGGTCGCGATCGACTGGGTGTCGTCCGAGGCGCCGTAGCCGTGGCTCATGCCCATGCACCCCAGGCCTTGCGCAGAGACCGCCAGGTTGCCCAGGTGCCGGGTGGGTACATCGGTCATGTTGCTGCCTCCTGGTGTCGGAATCATCTGCCCAGGACGCTAGGTGTTGGAGTGCACTCCATGTCAACCAACGGCCCCGGGCGCCGCGCTGCCGGGGCTTTGTATCCGGGGCGTATCAGACAGCGCTTGGTTGCCCGTCGAAATGGCGCGCAGGCCCTGAGGATGACGGGGCAACAGAGCTCCCGACGGCCCTGGAGTCGCCGTCTGCCCGGTCCCCACCATCCCATCTGACCTGCATGTTCTCGGACGGAGGAGGCTCCCGGGAGGCCGCTGCGCGTCCGGCGTGCGACGCGGTGGCCGCGCCGGTGCCTGCCGTATTGTTCCTTTCAGGTCGCCGGCCGTGCGTCACCGCACACGGGACCGATGCTTCACCCGGCCCGCCCGAACAGGAGTCGTCCCCGTGTCCTCGCCCACCCCGGCTCCCGCCTCTCCGCGCCCCGTTCGCGTGTTGCTGGTGGAGGACGACGAGCTGATGCGCCGGTCCTTCGCCGTCGCCCTCGAGCGCTACGGCTACGAGGTGGAGGCGGCGGCCGACGGGCTCTCGGGGCTGGAGCTCTTCCGCGACGACAGCTTCGACCTGCTGATCCTGGACGTGATGCTGCCGGGTCTCGACGGGATCGGCCTGTGCCGCAGGGTCCGGGAAACCAGCCTGGTGCCGATCTTGATGATGTCCGCTCGCGGCGACGGGCTCGACGTCGTCGCCGGCCTGGAGGCCGGGGCGGACGACTACGTGGTCAAGCCCGTGGACACCTACGTACTCGTGGCACGCATCCGCTCGCTGCTGCGCCGGGCGACGTACGCGCCTGCTGCCGGATCCGGGCACCCTGCGGGCGAGGAGGCACCGTCGGCCGCCGGAGACCGACTGGTCTTCGGCGACCTGGCCATCGACACCGGCGGCCTGGAAGTGTTCGTCTCCGGAAGCCCGGTGGCGCTCACCCCGACCGAACTGAAGCTGCTGCTGGAGTTCGCCGCCCACCCGGGCGTCGTGCTCGAGCGGCACACCCTGCTGCGCAACGTCTGGGAGTACGGCTGGGACGGCGACAGCCGGGTCGTCGACCTGTGCGTGCAGCGGCTGCGCAGGAAACTGGGCCGGGACCGGATCGAGACGGTCCGCGGCTTCGGCTACAAGCTCAGGCGCTGAGCGCGGTGCGCCCGTTCCGCCGGCTGCGGCCGGCCCGCGCATCCCTGCGCCGGAAGATCGCCGCACTGGCCGCGGCCACCGCCTGCCTGGTCGCGGCGGCGGTGGGCGTGCTGGTCCATCTGTGGACCGCGGGCGACATCCGAAGCCGGGCCGAACGGGATGCGTTCAACACCGTCTACTCGGCCATGGACACCTACCGGCGTACGGGAACCCTGGCGGACGGTGCCGAACTCGATCCCGCCGGCCTGCCCGACGTACTGCGCCACCCTGCCGACGGCAACCGGCGTACGGCCTACGACGGCCACGTCAACGGCAATCTGGGGCCGAGTGTCTGGGGCGCCCAGCGGGTCGGCGGCCCGGGCAGCCCGGTGCTGGCCGTCCGGTTCAACATGAACTCGGACCTCTACGGGCTGCGCCGACTCGACCTGAGCATGGCGGTGGCCTCCCTGGTCTCGCTCGCGGCGGCCGTACCCCTCACGGTCTACGGGGCCGGGCTGCTCGGCCGCCGGCTGCGGCGGGTCTCCGAGACGGCGGTCCGGATCTCCGCCGGGGACCTCGATGCCCGTACCGGTCCGATCAAGGGCGGCGACGAGGTGGCCGACATCGCCGCCACCGTCGACCACATGGCCGACAGCCTCGGCCGACGGCTGCGTGCCGAGCGCCAGTTCACCGCGGACGTGGCCCACGAGCTGCGCACCCCGGTCGGCGGCCTGCTGGTGGCCACGGACCTGCTGCCGCCCGGTGAGACCGAGGACCTGCTCCGGGGCCGTGTACGGGACCTGCGCGGCCTGGTGGAGGACCTGCTGGAGATCTCCCGGCTGGACGCGGGCGCGGAGCAGCCGGTCCGTGCCCGCGTGCCGCTCGGCGCGGTCGTCCGCGAGGCCGTGGCCCGGACCGGATTCGATGCGGAGGTCATCGTCGCCGATGCGGCGGGCGGAGAGTCCGCCGAGGCGGTGGAGACCGACCCGCGCCGCCTCGAACGGATCGTCGGCAACCTCGTCGTCAACGCCCACCGGCACGGCGCGACACCGGTCGAAGTCACCGTCGGGGCAACCGCCGAGGGCCGTACGGTCGTCGTACGCGACCACGGCCCGGGCTTCCCCGCGGACCTGCTGCGCGACGGGCCGCGCCGTTTCCACACGGGCGCGGCGGAGCGCGGCTCGGGCCACGGCCTGGGCCTGACCATCGCCCTGGGCCAGGCCCGGGTCCTCGGCGCCGAGCTGCGCCTGGCCAACGCCCCGGACGGCGGCGCCGTCGCCACCTTGCGCCTGCCGGCCTGACCACCCGGCCCGGCGCCCGCGCCCACCCCACTCCGCCCCTACAGAACCGATACGAAGCGACGCGGTCGCCGATACCCGGCCGCCCCCGCGTCGATACACGCCCCGGACACCCTTCGAAGTGCACCCCTTGGCACCCGAAGAGGAGTCCCCCGTGACCGCCGCACCGTTCGACGCCCTCGCGCCGTATCCGACGACCGCCGGAATCGCGGCCGCCACCAGAGACCTGTCGAAGGTCTACGGCAGTGGCGACACCCGTGTCGTCGCCCTGGACCAGGTCA
Source organism: Streptomyces sp. NBC_01296 (assembly GCF_035984415.1). Lineage (NCBI taxonomy): Bacteria > Bacillati > Actinomycetota > Actinomycetes > Kitasatosporales > Streptomycetaceae > Streptomyces > Streptomyces sp. NBC_01296. Next base: position 8,014,525 of record NZ_CP130720.1, read on the forward strand.
GCATCGCCTTCCGGGAGGGCGAGTTCACCGCGATCATGGGCCCCTCAGGCTGCGGCAAGTCCACCCTGATGCACTGCGCCGCCGGGCTGGACCCGGTCAGCTCCGGCTCCGTCCGCATCGGCACCACCGAACTGAGCACGCTGAACGACCGGCAACTCACCGAGCTGCGCCGCGACCGGGTCGGCTTCATCTTCCAGGCGTTCAACCTGCTGCCGACGTTGACCGCGCTGGAGAACATCACGCTGCCGCTGACCATCGCCGGACGCCGCCCCGACCGGCAGTGGCTGGAGCGCGTGGTCTCCATGGTCGGCCTCTCCCAGCGCCTCGGCCACCGGCCCGGACAGCTGTCCGGCGGGCAGCAGCAGCGCGTCGCCGTGGCCCGGGCCCTGGTCTCCCGCCCCGCGATCATCTTCGGCGACGAGCCCACCGGCAACCTCGACTCCCGCGCCGGGGCCGAGGTCCTCGGCTTCCTGCGCGACTCGGTGCGCGAGCTCGGCCAGACCGTGGTCATGGTCACCCACGACCCCGTCGCCGCCGGCTACGCCGACCGCGTGGTGTTCCTCTCCGACGGCCGTCTGGAAGACGAGATGGCCCACCCCACCCCGGACCGGGTCCTGGACCGGATGAAGGCGTTCGACGCCCGCTCCCGCACCAGCTGACCCGGCCTCACCCCGGCACCCGCGTCACACACTCCCGTACCCCCACGTCCCCGAAAGCCGCCCATGCTGAGAACAGCCCTGCGCAACGTCCTGGCGTACAAGGCCCGTCTGGTCATGACCGTCCTCGCGGTCTGCCTGGGTGTCGCGTTCGTCTGCGGCACCCTCGTCTTCGCGGAGTCCTCCGCCGCCGCCTACCGCGCCGCCGCGTCGAAGAACTTCGCGGACATCGCCGTCACCGTGACCCCGAAGGACTCCCCGCCCGGGGCCGCGGACGACGAGCCCGGAGCCCTCGGCGACGCGCTCGTACGGAAACTGGCCGATGTACCCGGTGTCGCCGTCGCGCGGCCCGCAGCCGACGGCTCTGCAACCCTGAACGGCGCGGACGGCGCTCCGCTGCGCGCCGGGAAGGCGTGGGCGAACCTGGCCGGCGCCTATGTGCCGGGCACGGACGGCAAGGACAGCCGCCATCCGCTGGTCAAGGGCCACGCCCCCCGCAGCGCCGACGAGCTCGCCGTGGACAGCGGCACCGCCGCCGCAGGCGGGTTCGCCGTCGGCGACACGGTCACGCTGGCCACCGACGGCCCGGTCATGAAGAAGCGGCTCGTGGGCATCGTCACCACCCAGGACACGCGGGTGACCGCGGGCGGCACCCTCGCCCTGTTCGACAAGGCGACCGCCCAGCAGCTGTTCGCGTCCGCGGGCCGGTACACCTCGATCGACCTGTCCGCGACGCCCGGCACCGACCGGTCCACGCTCTTCGATCGGGTCACCGCCGCGCTCCCGGCCGACCGGGCCGAGGCCGTCAGCGGCGCAGCCCAGGCCACCCAGCAGGCCACGTACCTCGACACGCTGACCCGGGGCTACCAGAAGATGCCGATGATCTTCGCCGGGGTCTCGCTGTTCATCGGCTCGTTCCTCATCGTCAACACCTTCACCATGCTCGTCTCCCGGCGTACCCGGGAGATCGCGCTGCTGCGGGCGATCGGCTCCTCACGCCGCCAGGTGGTCCGCTCCATCCTCTGGGAGGCCGTCCTGGTCGGCCTCGCCGCGTCGGCGGCGGGCTTCCTGCTCGGCCTCGGCATCGCCTCCGTACTGCCCGACATCCTGAGCACCTCGCAGGACACCCTGCCCCGCGGCCCCCTGGTGATCGGTCCGCTCCCCGTCGCTGCGGCGCTCGGTGTGGGCGTGGGCGTCACGGTGCTCGCCGCGTGGCTGCCGTCCCGCAAGGCGGCGAGGGTCGCGCCCATCGAGGCGCTGCGCTCGGCGGAGCAGCCGCCCACCGCCACCGCATCCCGGGTCCGCGGTGCGGTGGGGCTGGTCCTGCTCGCCGTCGGCGCCGGGCTGCTGGTGTCGCTCATGGGGGCGAAGGACGCCTCCGTGGAGAACCTGCAGAACGCGATGTCCGGCTGCGCCCTCGTCGTCGTGGCCATGATCGTGCTGGCGCCGCTCCTCGCCGCCCCCGTGATCCGGCTGAGCGGACGACTGACCGGCCGCTTCGGGATCACCGGCCACCTCGCCCGCGAGAACGCGCTGCGTGACCCGCGGCGCACGGCTGCCACCGCATCCGCCCTGATGATCAGTACGGCGCTGGTCGCCGGGCTCGCCGTCATCGGCAACTCCAGCGGGCAGGCCCTCGACCGGCAGGCCGCGGCCGGCCTCGGCGCCGACTACGTGATCAGCAGCCGTACGACGATGACCTCCATCGAACCGGCCGCCGAGAAGCGGGTGGCCGACACCCCCGGGGTGAAGACGGCGGCCGCCGTCGCGGACTCCGTCGTGTTCACCGTGGGCGGCGGTGTCCAGGGGATCGCCGGCGTCGACCCCCGCGCCGTGAACGCCGTCATGAAGCTCGACTTCCTGAGCGGCTCGCTGAAGGACCTCGGACCGGGCCGGATCGCCGTCTCCGGCACCACCGCCCGCGAACAGCACCTGAGCACCGGCAGCCGGCTCGACGCCCGCATCGGCCGCAGCCAGGAGCTCGAGCAGTACACCGTCGTCGGCGTCTACGAGGACAACCCCACCGCCGGGGAGGTACTCGGCGACCGTACCGAGGTGCAGCAGCACAGCTTCATGCCCGGCACCATCCAGCGGATCCTCGTCCGCACCGGCAGCGGCGCGGTCTCCGCCGCCACCGAGGACCGGCTGCGCACCGCCGTGGGCAACAGCCCGCTGGTGCAGGTGAAGGACCGGAAGGAACTCGTCGAGGAGGCGGCCGGCTCCCTGGGCAACCTGCTGACCCTGATGTACGGGCTGCTCGCCATCGGCGCCGTGATCTCCGCACTCGGCATCGTCAACACCCTGGCCATGTCGGTCTCGGAACGCACCCGCGAGATCGGCGTGCTGCGCGCCATCGGCATGGACCGCAGCGGCATCCGGCGGATGATCCGCCTGGAGTCGGTGACCGTCGCCGCCTTCGGCACACTCCCGGGCCTGGCGGGCGGGCTGTTCGGAGCCTGGACGGTCGGCGCTCTGGCCAACGGCGCGATGGCGCAGTACTCCCTGGCCCTGCCCTGGGGGACGCTGCTCCTCGTGTGCCTGCTGTCCCTCACGATCGGCGCGATCGCGGCCGCCGTCCCGGCCCGCCGGGCGGCCGCCCTCAGCCCGCTGGAGGCCGTCGGGGAAATGTGACGCAGCACGTGGCGAGAGCCGCAGCCCGCCGCTCGGCAGGCTGCGGCTCCTCGCGGGCCGCCGGGAAGCCTCAGGCGTCGGCCGGGCGGCGGGCCTCGCGGCGCATCGACCACAGGGTCGGTCCGCCGCCCGGGAGCCGGAACTGGCCGAGCACCGTGAAGCCGAAGTGCTCGTAGACCGGGAGGTTGGACGGCTTGGAGGACTCCAGGTACGTCGGCAGGCCGGCCGCGTCGGCCTTGGCGAGGCCCGAGCGCAGGAGGGCGGCTCCGTGTCCCTGACCCTGCGCGGCCGGGTCTGCGCCGACCACGGCCAGGTACCAGTGCGGCTCCTGCGGTCCGTGCCCGGCGGCCGCCGCCACGCCTTCGCGGAACAGCGGAGCCCGGTCGCCCAGGATCTCCTCGAGCTCCCGGATGGTCTCCGCGTCGGGAACGGCCTTGTCCTGCGCGCCCGGCGGCACCCAGAAGGCTGCCGCCGCCCCGGTGCGTTCGCATACGCCGTGCCGGCCGTACTGCCGGGTGAAGATCGTGCTGAAGTAGCGGCCCAGCCCCGCCTCGCGCGTGGCGTCGTCGGGGAAGAACCAGCGCATCATCGGGTCGTCGTCGAAGGCGCGGGCCAGGGTGCGGCCGATCGGTGAAGCGTCGTCGATCGATGCCGTCTTGGGGGTGTTTGTTATCGACATACCGGCCATTCTGCACCCGATGATCTTCGACGGGCCGAGCGGGCCCCGGCTTCGGCCGGGGCCCGGGCAGAGAACGACCGGGACGGCGGGGAGCGGACCCGCCGGCGCCGGGAGCGGTCAGGGGATCATCACGCAGTGGTTCTCGATCACCCTGCCACTGCGGTCCAGCCCACCGCAGACGGCCAGCCGCGGATACGCCCTGAACTCTCGGTTGATGACGAACCGGGCCCGCGACACCCCGGCCTTGCTCCCCCGGTAGTCGCCCACGAAGGCGCGCAGCGTCCCCGGCAGTCCGTCCCTGGTGGTGACGGTGATGTCCTGGACGTAGTCGCGCCCCTGATAGGCGGTGGCCACGCAGATGTAGGTCCCGCACGTGGACTTGACCTCGGCGCTCGCCGGTGCTGCGGTCACCAGGGCCGAAGCACAGGCTGCGGCCAGGGCCGCTGCGACCGTCGCCCATCGGCGGCGTGCGGGTGTGAACGATCGGACCCTGTTCTGGCGTGCGTACATCACGGGATTCCCTCCGAGCTGTGATGGCCGACTGCAAGACGTTTCCACGGTGTCACGTTCGGTTCCGCTCCGGCATGCGGCGTCACCGATCGGCGGGGCCCGGGGCCGGATTTTCACACGGCCTCTACACGGCCGACTCCGGTGCTCAAGCGCCGGCGCGTGGTCGGCGTCCGGGCAGTCTCTTCAAAAGTTGAACTGCTATCGGGGAGTCAATCGTGCTGAAAAGGCCTGCTAATACCTGGATTGCGAGGATGCGGAGCGTGATGGCAACGTTGCCATCTCGTTAATAGTTCACTTCTTGACGGTGGTGTCGGCGCCGAGTTGACTGCCTCTACCTCGGCCGCAAGTACAGGGCCTCGTCAGGGAGGTTTACATCGTGAACACGTATCTGGGTCGAGCCGCCGTGGCAGTCGCTGCTTCCGCGATCACCGTCTCGCTCACTGCATGCGGCAGTACGGATGAGGACGCCGACGCGAGACCCGGGGCCTCCGCCGCGGGTGACGCGGTCAAGGTCGGCCTGCTGCTTCCCGAGGATCAGACGGCGCGCTACGAGAAGTTCGACAAGCCGCTCATCGAGAAGGAAGTCGCCAAATTCACGCGAGGCAAGGGCAAAGTGGTTTATGCCAACGCCAAGCAGGACGCGGCCGCCCAGAACTCGCAGGTCGAAGCGATGATTGCCGACAAGGTGCACGTCCTCGTCATCGACGCGGTGAACGCCAAGGCCATCGCCGGCTCGGTCAAGAAGGCCAAGGACGCCGGCATTCCGGTCATCGCCTACGACCGCCTGGCGGAAGGCCCGATCGACGCCTACACGTCCTTCGACAACGAAGACGTCGGCAAGGTCCAGGGCAAGGCACTGCTCGATGCGCTGGGCGACAAGGCCAAGGACGGCCACATCGTCATGATGAACGGCTCGGTCACCGACCCGAACGCCAAGCTCTTCAAGTCCGGTGCGCACTCCGTCCTCGACGGCAAGGTGACCGTCGGCAAGGAGTACGACACCGTCGACTGGAAGCCGGAGAACGCCAACGCGAACATGGCGGCCGCGGTGTCGGCGCTCGGCAAGGGAAAGATCGTCGGCGTCTACTCCGCCAACGACGGAATGGCCGGCGGCATCATCGCCGCCCTCAAGGCGGCCGGAATCTCCAACCTGCCCCCGGTCACCGGCCAGGACGCCGAACTCGCCGGTGTGCAGCGGATCGTCGCGGGCGAGCAGTACATGACGGTCTACAAGCGGTACGCGCCGGAGGCTGCTGCCGCCGCGGAGATGGCCGTTGCCCTCGCCAAGGGCGAGAAGATCGACGGAATCATCAACCAGATCGTCAACAGCCCGACCACCAAGGCGGTGCCCTCCGTCCTCGTCCCGGGCGTCGCGCTGACCAGGAGCAACGTGAAGTCCACCGTGGTCGACGACGGCGTCTACACGATCGATGAGATCTGCACCGACAAGTTCAGGGCCGCGTGTGAAGAGATCGGCCTGAAGTAGCAGGTCCGGGGGCTGCCCAGCGCGCAGACCCCGGACCCCGCGCGGGTACGGCGCTCACCTCGAGTCGGTCGGTGGAGTCCAAGCGGGCCACGCCGGCGCGGGATACCGGGGTGCGCGCCGCCTGCTTGCTTCGCGTGCGAGGAAGGTCATTCCCGAGGCGAGTGTCGCGGTGAACGACACCACCACGAGGGCGGGCCGCCAGATGTCGGCGCCCGCCGCCAGGTCGAGCCACGCCAAGGACGACGCTGCCGCCAGGACCAGCAGCCAGGCGACCCTGGCCCCGCGTGAGAGCCTGCCGCTCACCGCGACGAATGCGTACCCGAGGGCCGCGCCCGGTGTGACGGCGACGATCAGACCCAGCAGCAGGAAGATGAAGAGGGCGATGATCACGTTGCGCTGACCTCCGGATCTCAGGGCAACCGTGCACGCGGGCAGGCGGCTGCGCATCCCCTGCTCCGGAGGGTTCCCGCAGGCAATACTGCCAGAGTCTTTGAACGCGTTCAATGCTGCCCCGTGCGGCACGGACAGCCTCGGGCCGGGGCGGGCCGCACCGGCCGGCGCCGGCTTCTACCAAGATCGGTTCCAGGGGTCAAGCCACGTATTCGAGTGTCGTGACGCACGCACCCCTGCAGGGTTTATTTGGAGTACGCCCTCACCGGGGAACTCCCGGAGAACAAGAGGCCGGAACATGATTCCCGGTCTTTTCTGCGGGGCGGAATGCAAACCCTTTTGACACCGAATGGAGAACATCATGTCTGAGCGTTTTTGGACCCGTCGCATCTTCCTGGCCGGAGCTTCCGTCGCACTGGTCGGTGGTGGCATCGCCCTGCCGGCGACCGCCATGGCCGCACCCGTCGCCGCCCCGCAGCACGCCGTCAACCTCGTCCAGGACGACAGCGCCGACGGCATCGGTACCGGCGGCGACGCCAACGCCGAGAACACCACCGTCGGCGGTACTGCCAAGGGTGGCGATGCCTCCACCGGCGTCGGCAACTGCAAGGGCAAGTGTGTGATCACCACCGGTAATGCACGCGGTGGTGACGCCAGCGCCGATGCCATCAACACGGGCGATGCGACCGCCGTGGGCGGCGACGGCACGGGCAAGGGCGGCCAGGTGAACAAGCAGAACATCAAGCTGCAGGTCAAGGAGAACCTGAAGCAGAAGCTCGGTCAGTGAGATCTGGCAGCCCATACGGGGAACCACCCCACACAGCAGTAGCCGGAGAGGCGCACAGCCTCTCCGGCTACTGCTGCGTCGGGCGGCGCTGCCGCACGCCCGCAGAGCACCTGTCGGCCCGCCGTCCCGCTGTCGCCATTCGTCAAGTCACGAGAACTCGGAACGTGACGCGATCCGAAAACGAGGGCTTACTCAAGGCATGGGCTCAGCGCACCGGCTGGCCCCACCCGCGTCAACATGCGGAAGAGACGGGCCCGTCCGGCCGCCTCTTCACCTTTTTTCGCGGGAGCGAAATTTCCAATATTCACGCCTCCAGGCCTCGGAGGTCATACTGGCGATGAGGAGCGAGCACATGCGAATCACCATTGTTTTCCCGATGTCCCACGTCGGGGGGAGTGCGTCGTGAGTTCCCTACCTCCTTCGTCCGAGCGCCCCACCGGTCCCCCGTCCGGTCCGCTGTCCGGTCGGCCGACAGAAGAGCAGGCTCCGCCGCCGGGGCCCCCACCGCCTCCTGGGCCTCCTGGACCCCCTGGGCCGCCGACCGTCAGTGGCGAGCCGGGTGGGCCCGGCCGGCGCCGCGGGGGGGCGACTCACGGGTGGCGGTCGCGCAGAACCCTGGTGAGTGCCGGCACCGCCGTGGCCATGGCAACGGCGGTGGTCCTCGGCTTCACTGTGATCGGCGGAAACAAGGCGGTCGGCGGAGAGGTCTTCCTGCAGGCCGCCTCGGCGGCCGGCCCCGACCCGTTCACCCCCTCGACGTCGGCGGAATCCGCGGACACCGGAGTCGTACCCGTAGCTGTTGCACGGTCGAATGACGGCACGGCGGGTGCGCGCACCCTCGAGGTCAACGGTGCGTACCCGGGGCTCTACGGGGGCACGCGGAACCTCGCGAGCTGCGACGTCGAGAAGCAGATCCAGTTCCTCGGGCAGCACAAGGACAAGGCGAAGGCCTTCGCCGCCCCCCTGAGCATCCAGCAGCCCGAGATCCCTTCGTATCTGCGCTCGCTGACTCCCGTCCGGCTCGGCTGGGATACCCGGGTCACCAACCACGGGTACAAGAACGCCGCACCCACCAGCTATCAGGCGGTCCTGCAGGCCGGTACGCCCGTCCTGGTCGACAACCGCGGCGTACCTCGCGTCCGCTGCGCCTGCGGCAACCCCCTGGCCCCGCCCGTCGCCGTCAAGGGAAAGCAGACGTACAGCGGCAAGGAGTGGTCGTCGTTCCAGTCCTCCGACCTCGTTGCGGTCAAGCCCGCCGAAAAGCCGGTGAAGACGGTCATGATGTTCGATCACGACCGCAAGGGCTGGTACGAGCGGTCGAGCGGCGACGTACAGGGCAAGCACGACCACGAGGTCCCGCCCCCGAAGGGCCAAACCCCCGACGCGGCGTACCCGGTGCTGCCCCCGACCGATTCGGGACCAGTGCAGAGGCTCCCCGAGAAGGGGACGGACAAGGTCCCTGAGAGGGGCACGGACAAGGTCCCGGAGAAGGGGACGGACAAGGTCCCTGAGAGGGGCACGGACAAGGTCCCGGAGAAGGGGACGGGCCAGAACCCTGAGAGGGGCACGGACAAGGTCCCGGAGAAGGGGACGGGCCAGAACCCTGAGAGGGGCACGGACAAGGTTCCCGAGAAGGGGACGGGCCAGAACCCTGAGAAGGGCACGGACAAGGTCCCCGAGAAGGGGACGGACCAGAACCCTGAGAAGGGCACGGACAAGGTCCCCGAGAAGGGTACGGACAAGGTTCCCGAGAAGGGGACGGACCAGGTCCCTGAGAAGGGTACGGACAAGGTTCCCGAGAAGGGGACGGACAAGGTTCCGGAGAAGGGCACGGGCCAGAACCCTGAGAAGGGGACGGACAAGGTTCCGGAGAAGGGTACGGACAAGGTTCCCGAGAAGGGCACGGGCCAGAACCCTGAGAAGGGGACGGACAAGGTTCCGGAGAAGGGGACGGACAAGGTTCCCGAGAAGGGGACGGAGAAGGGGACGGGCCAGAACCCTGAGAAGGGCACGGACAAGGTTCCCGAGAAGGGGACGGGCCAGAACCCTGAGAAGGGCACGGACAAGGTCCCCGAGAAGGGGACGGACCAGAACCCTGAGAAGGGCACGGACAAGGTCCCCGAGAAGGGTACGGACAAGGTTCCCGAGAAGGGCACGGGCCAGAACCCTGAGAAGGGGACGGACCAGGTCCCGGAGAAGGGTACGGACAAGGTTCCCGAGAAGGGCACGGGCCAGAACCCTGAGAAGGGGACGAACCAGGTCCCGGAGAAGGGTACGGACAAGGTTCCCGAGAAGGGGACGGACCAGAACCCTGAGAACGGGACAGGCCAGAACTCCGAGAAGGGGACAGGCCAGAACTCCGAGAAGGGGACAGGCCAGAACTCCGAGAAGGGGACAGGTCAGAACCCCGAGAAGGAGTCGGGCCAGAACTCCGGCAACCAGCAGGGCAACAACGAGCAGGGAAACCAGCAGGGCAGCAACGAGCAGGGCAACGAGGGGCAGTCCGGATGAACCGGGGGCCCTCGGTGGTCAGAACTGAACAGCGGTGCACGTGAGGGCCTTCCGCCGGTCGGTAGTGGTGATGTCGCAATCCACACCGAACCCGCGAAGGCCCTCACCTGTTCGACACGACAGCCGGTCACGGACAGAATCTGTCGACCGCCGTCCTGAAGGCGGTGTTGTAGGCGTTCGTGTACGCCTCCTGCGCAGCCTTCTTGCCCGCTGCGTCGGGAGCCAGCCTCTGCAGGTTCGGCGTCTGGGGCTGCGGCTCCGAGTCACAGGCGCCGGACTGGGCCAGCTTCTTCCCCTGGGCCCAGCCTTCCTTGGTGCCGCGGGTCTGTTCCGAGTCGATGAGACGCTGGTTGACGGTGTCCTGTGCAGCCTGGCCGCCCTGGCAGTTGGCCCTGGGACCGCGTGAAGTCTGGAACGCCCTCCACTTGCCGGCCGACACCTCGCCGGACTTGAACGTGCCGTCGCTCTGCACCGTGGCGCTGCCGCCACCTGCGCCGTCGGTCTGGTCGAGGAACACCTTGCCCTTCTTGAATCCGTCGCCGCTGATCGTCACCTTGGTCGCATCCGCCGTGGTTTCGACGAAGCACGCTGCAGCAGGCGCGGCCTGCGGGGCCGCTCCCCACGCCGCGACGGCAGGGCCGAGGGCGAGCGAACCGGCCATGAGGGGGGTGAACAGAGTGATACGAGTTCGCTGGTTCATCGTCGTTCCTCACCTGTGGGGGAGGGGGTGACAGGGACCGCGGGGCTGTGAGTGCGAACGCGCGTGAGGACCGGCATGGTGTGCGGCGGACCTGCGGACTCGGACCACGACGTCGTCGCGGTGGAGGGACATGCTGCGTTCCACACGTGCGTACCGATCGGCCCCGGAAGGAGTCCGTCCCTCCCATCGTGCCCCGCCCGTCCTGACATGGCGACCGGGGGCAAGGAGCCCGCGATGAGGATGACCGGTATGCCGATGCCGTCGCGCGCCGCTGCCGGTGGACCGGTGGCCGAACCCGCGGAGCAGGCGTTCCGGCCTGTCGGCGTCGCCGCCCGGTCCGGATACTGGGGGCATGGAATTCGCCCTCTTCGCCACCTTGCCCGGCCTGGTCCTCCTGCTGACCGCCCTGGCCTTCGCAGACCAGGTGCTGCTCCGCGCCGGGCGGGCCGGAGTGCTGCCGTGGCGGAACAGCGTCCGGCAGGGCCAGATATCGGCGACCGGGTTCGAGCAGCTCCACGCGAGCTTCTCGCCCGGGAAGCAGAACGAGCTCAAGGAGCGGCAGTCGGCGCTGGTGCTGCGGGACGACGAGGAGGACGGCGCACCGCCGCATCGGACAACGGTGGATCTGGAGACGGGGATTGCGGTCGTACGGATGCCGCAAGCCGACCGGTAGGAGGCTGTCGGCGTCCACCGCGACGATTCGCCTCGTACACCCACGGGCTCGTGCGGGGTTGGCAACGACGCCGGGCCCACGGCTGCACGCGCAGGCGGCGTGTCGCGGCTGGATCGCCGTGACACGCCGCCTGCGGTGGGCCGGCAGCTCACCGTCCCTTCGGCGTGGCTGCCGGCCCGGTCAGCCCGTCAGGGGCAGCAGGTCCGCGTCAGCCGTTGCGGTGGTGGCGGCGGCCGTTCCAGGAATCGCTGTCGACGACGTTGCCGCGGTTGTCGCGGAGCGTGGCGCTGTCGCGCTCGTCCCACACCTGGTCGCGGCGGTCCTGGTAGACGTCGTGGCGGGTGTCGCGACCCTTGCCCGTGTGGACCTTGACGCTGGAACGGCCGTCCAGGCGGAAGTCGTTGAAGCGGTAGCGGTTGCCCTGCCGGTCGGAGAGGGTGAAGCCGCGCAGGTTGACGCTGTGACGGCCGGTGTTCTTCACCTCGACCCACTCCCCGTTCAGGGCGCGGGCGGAGCGGTCGTTGCGGCCGGGGCTGTCGTACTGGACGTCACCGATGACGATCGAGGAGTGCGAGGCCCGGTGGTCACGCCCGTGGTCGTCGGCGGCGGCGGCCGGGAGGGCAGCGGCACCGACCAGGGCGCCGGTGGCCAGGAACGTCGCGACGACGCGGCGGGTGGCGAGAGAAGCAGACATGGAGATGACCCCTTCAACAGACAGCGGCCCCTCCCGGCTCGTACGAGGCGGGTGGGCTCCGAACAGTTCCCGGCGTCCTGCCGAGGAGCCACACTCTGGCCCCGAAGCACCACCAAAAGCCACTCATTCTGCGCGTGTTGCCCAATGCGGATATACCAGTGACTCTTGCTTGTAGCGGACAAGTGTCATGGATGCGTTCACGCGGATTGCGGGAGCTTGGGCAAGGGGCCGTGGGAGGCTTGGGGACGGAGGCCTTCGCTGGTGAACGCCCTTTCCCCGGGGCGCGCTTCGGCCCTGCGCCGAATGGGTTCAGGGTCGTGTAACAGCCGCCTCTACCGTTTCTTCGCACCTGCTCGCGTGCACGGTTCTGGTGTTCTAATGTGGGCGCGGCGCAGTGGCGGCACCCCGCCGCACCGCTCGTCTGCGGGGCGTCAGAGCGAGGGCAGGTTGCCCCTCGGCGCCGGGCCGGGTTTCCGCGGCGCGCGGATCAGCGGGAGCAGGGAGGCCGCGCCCGCGAGCGACAGCAGCGCCGCGAACCTCAGCACGCTTTCGATGGCCGATCCGTCGGAAGCCGCCTGCTGCTCCGAGCCGCTCAGAACCTCCAGTACGGTCGCCGCCACCGCCACGGCCACCGCGCCCATCAGGACGAGAGAGGTCAGCACCAGTCCGGAGGCCGCGGCGAGGCGGCTCGAGGGAACGTACGACTGGGTGGCCACGTTCGTCAGCGCCCAGCCGAGTCCGAGCCCGATGCCCACGACCGCGAATACGGCCGTGTAGAGGGCGAGCGGGCCCGCCCAGGTCAGCGCCAGAAGGCTGGCTCCGCTCAGCAGGAGCCCGCCGGCCATCAGCGCTTCCGGCCGCCATCGCTGGGCGAGGTGGCCGGACCAGTAGCTGGCGGCCCCGGCGCCGACGGACAGTGCGAGGAAGACCAGCCCCGCGTCCAGCGGGGAGAGGCCGCGGACCTGCTGGAGGTAGAGCGCGGAAAGGACCGCCACGAGGCAGTACCCGATGTTGGACACGCAACCGGCCAGGGTGACCGTCACGAACGGCACGTTGCGCAGCAGGGACAGGTCCAGCAGCGGTTCGGCGGTCCGGCGTTCGATCACCACGAAGGCGACCAGCAGCAGCGCTCCGGCGGCGAGGCAGGCCAGCGTCGCCGCCGAGGCCCAGCCCCAGTGGCCACCCTGGTCGACCGCGATCATGACCGCGGTGAGACCGCCCGCCACGGTGACGGCTCCGGGCAGGTCCAGGCCGTTGCCGGCCTCTTCGTCGCGGGTGTCGGTGACGAACCGCAGCATCAGGAAGGCCGCGACGGCGCAGACCGGCACGTTCAGCAGGAACACCGCCCGCCAGCTGACGTGCTCGGCGAATACGCCGCCCACGAAGGGACCGAGGGCGACGCCGATCGCGCTGAAGGCCAGCACCGTGCCCACCGCTCGGCCCTGCCGGGCGTCGTGGAAGTGGGCGCTGACGACCGCCACGGCCACGGGGAAGATCAACGCGGCCGTGGCACCCTGCACCACCCGCGCCACGACGAGCCAGGCCTCGTTCTGCGCGGCGCTGCACACGACGGACACCACGGCGAAGCCGACCAGGCCCCACACGATGACCGTGCGTCGCCCGTGGACGTCGGCGGCCCTCCCGCCCGTGATCATCAGCGCGCCCAGGGTCAGCATGTAGCCGCTGACCAGCCACTGCAGATTCGTGGTCGGCGTGGAGAATTCCCGGGCGATCACCGGGAGCATCAGGTTGAGGGCGAACCAGTCCATCTGGACCAGGAGCATGGACATCGAGGCGGCCGCGATGACGGCGCGATCGCGGCCGGAGAACAGCCGGCGGTCGGGCGACACGGTTTCCGCCTTGCCCACGCTCATCGACACGTCCCGTCGGGAGCCCCACCACCCCACCCCAACCAGCATGCGCCCACCCGTGGCACCGGGCACCCTGCGGGGACGGCCGCGCCGACGCCACCCAGGCGGCTTCGCTCGGATCCCGCGGGCCCGGCGCTCGCGCCGACCGGCCCGGTAGGCGTCCGGCCCGTGACCAACTCGCATCCGAGCGCAGCTGGTTGACGCGACGTGCGGCCGGCGCGGCGCTGCGCCGCCGTATGTTGCGGCGCTACTGGCGCGAGGGCGGTCCGGGGCTCGTGAGCAAGGAGGACGGTTGGGTGAGCCCGGCGTACTTCGTCGTCACCAACGGGGTTGTCCGAGTCCTCTGTTGGCCGTCGGAGTACGTACTCCGACGGCTTCGTTCCGGCTGAGCCGGGCCCTCGACGGGACGCGGTGGGACGGGCCGGGAAACATCCGCACGGCGTGCGGATGCCGGAGGGGCGGTGGGCCTCTCCGGCGTCTGCTGTGTGGGGCTGTGGGGCTGTGGGGGGTGGTGTGGTGTGGGGTGGTCACTTGCCGAGCTTGGCCTTGAGGTCCTTCTTGACCTGGGCCTTGATGTTCTGCTTGTTGACCTTGCCGCCGGTTCCGGTGCCGTCGCCGCCTACGGCGGTGGCGTCGCCGGTGTTGACGGCGTCGGCGCTGGCGTTGCCGCCGGTGGCGTTGCCGGTGGTGATGACGCACTTGCCCTTGCAGCTGCCGACTCCGGTGCTGGCGTTGCCGCCGGTGGCGGTTCCGCCGACGGTGGTGTTTTCGGCGTTGGCGTCGCCGCCGGTGCCGATGCCGTCTGCGCTGTCCTGGGGGAGGGTGATGGTCTGCGGGGCGGTGGTGGGTGCGGCCATGGCGGTGGCGGGGAGGGCGATGCCGCCGCCGAGGAGGGCGAGGGAGGCTCCGGCGAGGACGATGCGGCGGGTCGGGAAACGCTCGAACATGGCAATGCTCCATTCGGCAACGGATAAGGGTTTTGGTGTGTCGCCCGTGGGTTTGGCCGGGGGTTTTGGTTGGCCTTTTGTTTTCCGGGGTTTCCCGGTGGGGGCGTACTTCCAATAAACCGTGTGGGGGCGTGTGCGTCACGCCACTCGAATACGTGGCTTGACGCCGGGTGCCGATCTTGATAAAAGCCCGACCGCGCGGATACCGTTCCGCAAGGCGGCGTGCGATGGATCGCCTTACGGATGGCGGGAGCCGACCGGCATGAACGCACATGTCCCGTCTCGCCGGACACCCACGGACGGAAGGCTGGGCCATGCGGAAACTGATCTACGGCATGAACCTGACCCTGGACGGCTACATCGCCGCGGCCGGCGACGACATCGGCTGGAGCGGACCGCCGAGCGACGAGCTGTTCCAGTGGTGGCTCGACCACGAGCAGGCGAGTGGCCTGTCGCTGTATGGGCGCAAGCTGTGGGAGACGATGAGCTCCTACTGGCCGACCGGCGACCAGCAGCCGGGCGCCACCCCGGCGGAGATCGAGTTCGCGCGGAACTGGCGGGACACGCCGAAGGTGGTGTTCTCCTCGACGATCGACAAGGTCGACTGGAACACCCGCCTGGTCACCGGCGACGCGATCGCCGAGATCACCCGGCTCAAGGCCGAGGACGGCGGCCCCATGAGCATCGGCGGCGCGACGCTCGCCGGGGCGGCCATGCGCGCCGGGCTGATCGACGAGTACGCGATCGCCGCCCATCCGGTCCTGGTGGGCAGCGGCACGCCGTTCTTCGCCGGGCTGGACAGCTGGGTGAACCTGAACCTGGTGGAGACGCGGACGTTTCCCGGCGGCGTGGTCCTGACCAGGTACGAGACGAGGCGCTGACCAGCAGCACCCACGCGCTGGTCTCAGGGTGATGCCGTATACGACAAGTGGGACGGCGGGACTGCGGCATCTCACTCGACATTGCCTCTTCGCAGGTCAGGGCGTCGCCTGGCGGCAAGACCGCATGAGGCGGGACAGGACACCTTGGCGGCACAGCGGTGCGAGGTGTCCGCGTACGACCTGTGCGCGCAGGGCTGCCGAGGCGCGTCGAGAGGCGTCGGCCCTGCTCAGCCGGTAGAACGGGCGGCGGCCGGGGACCGCCTCTACGGGGCGGGCCGGGCGCGGGCGTCGCGGCGGCGCAGCCTGGTTGTGCTGCGTGCGCCGTCAGCCTGCGGGGAGCCGCGGCTGCATCGTCTTCAGCCCGTCGAGGGTGAGGTCGAGGAGGCGCTCGGCCTGGTCGCGCTGCTCGGGCCGGGCCGAGGTGAGGGCGATGCCGGCCAGGATGGCGAACACGTCGGTCGGGCGGATGTCGGACCGCAGCGCGCCGACGTCGGTACCGGCTTCCATGAGGGTCGTGATCGCGGTCTGGATCATCTCGCGGCTGCGGCCGTAGGGGTCGCTTCCCGAGGCGACGACGGCTCGTAGCGCGTCGGCCATGCCGAGTTTGGCCGTGGCGTAGTCGATGAACCGGCCCATCCATGCGCGCAGGGCGTCCGGTGGCGGGAGGGTCGCCAGGAGGCAGGGAACCGCCTCGCACAGCCGCGCCACTTCGTTGCGGTAGGCCGCCTCGATCAAGGTCTCCCGGGTCGGGAAGTTGCGGTAGAGGGTTCCGGTTCCCACCCCCGCCTCTTTGGCGATGCGTTCGTAGTGGGCATCCAGCCCCTCGTCGGTGAACACGCGCACCGCGGCAGCCAGGATCTTGTCCCGGTTGCGCTGCGCGTCGGCCCTCAGTGGGCGTCCCGTATCCGGTGCCATCGCCTGTCTGCTCCCTCGCCGCCGGTTGCTAAGTGGAGGCGCCTCCATTTATCGTTCCTGATAACCGGCGGCGCCTCCACTTCCACTCTAGGTCAGACGCCGCCCTCACCCCTCCTCCGGAAGGACCGGTCATGCCGGGAATCGAAGGCAAGGTCATCGCGATCACGGGCGCCAGCAGCGGGATCGGCGAGGCGACCGCGCTGCTCCTCGCCGAACGCGGCGCGAAAGTGGTGCTCGGGGCGCGCCGCCCTGAACGCCTCCAGGCGCTGGCCGCCCGTATCGAGCAGGCCGGCGGCCAGGCCGTCCACATGCGCACGGACGTCAAGCGCCGCGAGGACCTGGCCGGCCTGGTCGGGCTGGCGCGCGACCGCTACGGCAAGCTCGACGTCCTGGTCAGCAACGCCGGGATCGGCCTGATTTCCCCGCTCGACGACCTTCGCGTCGAGGACTGGGAGGAGATGATCGACGTCAACCTCAAGGGCGTCCTGTACGGGATCGCCGCGGCGCTGCCGGTCTTCCGGGAACAGGGCTTCGGGCACTTCGTCAACACCGTCTCCACGGCCGGACTGCGCATCGTGCCGCTCCAGGCGGTGTACGCCGGCACCAAGAACGCCGTCCGCACCATTTCCGAGGGTCTGCGGCAGGAGGCCGGGGACAGCGTGCGCGTCACCGTCGTCTCGCCAGGGGTCACGCGTACGGAGTTCGCGGACTCCATGGCGCCGGAGATGCAGGCCCAGGTCCGCGACCGCATGGACAGGATGGCGATCCCGCCGGAAGCAGTCGCCCGCGCCATCGCCTTCGCCATCGAACAGCCGGCCGGTGTCGACGTGGGCGACATCGTCGTCCGCCCCACAGCCCAGAACTAAGGGATGTCCATCTGCAGCACGCACCGCCGTCCCTCGCCGGCGTCTGCGGGCGGCAGCTGAACCGGGGTGACATGCGTGCCGAATCGTGCCGTGCCACCCTGTTCACATCCCCCGGGGGCAGATGACAGCCGCGACGAACGGAGCGCGCTGTGGGAAATCCGATCCGTGTCAGGGCGCTGCGGCGCCGGGCGGCCGCCGGCTTCGCCGCCCTGTTGTTCCTGGCCCTCGCCTCGGGTACAAGTGCCCGCGCGGCCCCGTCACCCTCCCCGGCACCACCCCCGTCCCCGTCGCCGTGGCCCTCCGGCGTGGGAGATCCGGGCCGGCTCGACCCGCGCATCACGGAGATCATGCGCAAACCGGAGTACCGCCATGCCCAGTGGGGACTCCTGCAGACCGAACCGGCCGACGGGCGGGTGCTGCACAGCCTGTTCCCCGGGCAGTTCTTCATCCCCGGCTCCACGGCGAAACTGTTCGCCGTCTCCGGCACATGGCGCACCGTCGGCACGGACCACCGCTTCGTGACCCCCGTCTACGCGGTCGGGGAGCGGACCGGGGCCACGCTGACCGGGGACCTCGATCTCGTCGCCCAGGGCGATCTCACCATGGGCGGCAGGACGCGCCCCGACGGCACGGTCGCCTACACCGATCTCGACCACACCTACGCCAACGACTTCCCCGGCGCGACCCTCACCCCGGAGAACCCCCTCGCCGGGATCGACCAGCTCGCCCGGCAGGTCCGCGACTCGGGCATCACCCGCGTCGACGGCGACGTGATCGTCGACAGTCGGCTCTTCGCCCCCGACCCGGTCCTGGACCCCACCCCGACCCCCCTGATCATCAACGACAACCTGATCGACCTGCTGACCAAGCCCGGCGACCGGGCGGGCGCCGACGCCCGGCTGGACTGGCGGCCGAAGGTCGCGCCGTACCAGGTCACCTCCACGGTGAAGACCGTCGCGGCCGGGGAGCCGACGAACATCACGGTGACGACCACCGGCGGCGGCACCCGGATCAGCCTGTCCGGCACGATCGCGGCGGACTCCGAGCCGCTGCTGCGGACCTCGCCCATCACGGACCCGGCCGTGTTCGGCCGTACCGCGCTGATCGAGGCGCTCGCGCGGGCCGGGGTGGAAGTCTCCGCCGGCGCGACCGCCCCCAACCCGCTCGCACGGCTGCCCCACGACTACGACGGCCGCCCTCGGGTGGCCGCGTACACCTCACCGCCGTACGACCAGTACGCCAAGCTGATCCTCAAGGTCAGCCACAACCTGGGCGCGAACCTCGGGATCTGCCTGATGGCCGTCACGGACGGCAGCAACCAGTGCGAGGAAGGCTTCCCGGTGCTCGCCGCGTTCCTGGACCGGGCGGGCGTCGACCGCAAGCAGGCGGAACTCATGGACGGCCGCGGCGGCAACCCCGCCGACCGGGCCACGCCGCAGGCACTCGTACAGATGCTGGCGTACTGGCAGCGCACACCGGACGCGCAGCGCTTCCGGGAGGCCCTGCCGATCCTCGGCGTCGACGGTCTGCTGGCCGAGAACTGCCGCAGCTGTCCGGCGCGCGGGAAGGTGTTCGGGAAGACCGGCGCGGCCGTCGGAGGGGACTCCCTCAACGACCGGCTCGCCGTCGGCGCCATCACCATCGCCGGCTACCTCGACAAGGGCGGCGGCCGGTTCGACACCTTCTACGCGGGCGTCAACGGCGCGTCCACGCCGACGGCCGACCCCGCGGGTGTCCTGGCCATCGCCAACGACCTCGCTCTGATCGCCGCCTACCTCCAGGAGTCGCCCTGACCGGGGCCGCGGCCGTGGCCGCTCGGAGTCAGTCGGCTGCCGGGGGCTGCGGGGCGTCGGCCGGTGCGTAGAGCAGGTGCATCACGCCGGTCGTGAAGGTTTCGGACTTGAGCAGCTCCAGCGGGTACGGGCCCTCGCCTTCCGCGAACAGCCGCAGGCCCTCGCCGAGGACGATCGGGTGCACCAGCAGCCGCAGCTCGTCGAGCAGGCCGGCGGCCAGGAGTTGGCGGACGAGGGAGACGGAGCCGGTGACGGCGATGGGCCTGTCGCTGTCCTCGGCCTTCAGCGCCTTCACGCCGTCGAGGAAGTCTCCTTCGAGCTGCTCGGAGTTGCGCCACGTGAATTCGAGGGCGTGGCTCGAGACGACGACCTTGCGCGTGTCGCCGAAGTCCTTGGCCAGCCCCGCATCCTCGCCGCCGGCGCGCTCGCGCTCGGGCCATGCCTCGGCGAAGGCTTCGTACGTCGTGCGGCCGAACAGGAAGGTGTCGCTGGACTGGATGTCGCCCATGACAGCGGCGCCCATCTGGTCGTTGTAGTACGGGAAGTGCCAGGTCTGGGGCTCGGCGACGACGCCGTCGAGGGAGATGAACAGGCCGGCGGTGATCTTGCGCATGGGGGTCTCCCTGGATTGTCGAGCGGCGGTTCGGTTGGCGCTCTCCTGGGGTAGACGGACCGGAACCGCGAAACTCATCGCTCGGATCGCTCGAATGGCCCGATCGGCCGCCCACGCGCACGCTGGAGGGGTGAAGACCGAGGCGCCCGCCACGGCCCGCGGTGTCGTCGCCGGATTCCTCGAGAATCCCGTCGTCGGCATGGCGCCGTGGATCATCTTCTCGCTCCTGGTCGGTCCCGGCAGGTTCGAGATCGCCGTCGTGCTCGCCCTGGCGGCGACGATCGTGCTGGTGGCGGCCGGGCGGATCATCAACAAGGGCAGCACCTGGAAGCTGCTGGAGATCGCCGACCTCGTCTTCTTCGCCGTCATGGCCGTCATCGGCGCCCTCGCGAGCGACGGCACCCGCCGCTGGCTGGAGACGTACGCCGGTGAGGTCTCCAACATCGCCCTCGTCCTGATCGCCTTCGGGTCCATGGCGGTGCGCGTTCCGTTCACCCTCCAGTACGCCCGGGAGCAGGTCGATCCGGAGTACTGGCACACGCCCACGTTCCTGCGGACCAACTACTACATCACCGGCGTGTGGGGGTTGGCGTTCCTGGTCGCCGCCGCGGCGGGCGCGTACGGCGACCTCGTGCTGCACAATCCGAACAACATCTGGACCGGATGGATCATCCAGATCCTGGCCATCGTGGCGGCGCTGCGTTTCACCGCCTGGTACCCGGACGTCGCCCGCGCCCGGGCGCTGCGCGCGGCGGGCCGGCCAGGGCCGGAGCCGCCGCACCTGGCCGGGATGTTCCTGCCGCTGGCCGGGCTGCTCGTGCCCA
Organism: Streptomyces sp. NBC_01296; assembly: GCF_035984415.1. Lineage (NCBI taxonomy): Bacteria > Bacillati > Actinomycetota > Actinomycetes > Kitasatosporales > Streptomycetaceae > Streptomyces > Streptomyces sp. NBC_01296. The sequence goes on from NZ_CP130720.1 coordinate 8,034,952, forward strand.
TCGGGATCGCCGTCCTGATCTTCGACGACAACGTGTGGTGGCTGGGCGTGGCCCTGATCGTGGGCGGCAGCCTGCTCACGAAGGCCCTGACGGCCCGCAACTGACCCCGACCGCAGGGTGCGTCATGCGGACAGCTCCCGTTCGGCAACGGCCCGGAAACCGTTGGGCGGGCGGCCGGTGAGGCGCTGGACGGTGTCGGTGGTGCGGTCCTCGGCTCCCTCGGCGATGGCCCGGTCCATCCCGGCCAGCATCGCGGCGAACTCCACGGGTATGACCTCGGCCAGCCGGTCGCGCAGGGCGTCGTGGGTCAGGTGGCGGTGGACCACCGCACGGCCGGTGACGTCCGTGAGCAGCGCGGCGATGTCGTCGTGGCTGAGTGCCTCCGGCCCGGTGAGGACCAGGTCGGCGTTGGGGGCGCGGTCGTCGGTGAGGGCCCGTACGGCGACGGCGGCGATGTCGTCGGCATCGACGAAGCCGACCCGGCCCGGGCCCGCCGCGGTCCGGATGGCGCCGTCGCTCCGGATGCTGTCGGCGTGGGCGTGCGTGCCCGTGAAGTTCTGCATGAACCAGGAGGGCCGCAGGACCGCCCATTCGTCGAACAGGCCGGGCAGGGCCCGGTGTACCTGTCCCACCGCAGGGCCGCCCTCGGTGATGGCCGAGGAGCTGAGCAGTACGGCGCGGCGTACGCCGGCGGCCCGGGCACGTTCGAGGAAGGGCAGCATGACCGCGGCAGGGTCCGGGTCTCCGACGGGCGGGACGAGGTAGACGCGGTCGGTGTCACGCAGGGCATCGCCGAAGCCGGCGGGGTCGTACCAGTCGAAGCGGACCGGCTCGGCGCCCGCGAGCGGGGTGCCGCGACGGCTCGCGGCCTTGACGCGCCGACCGGCGGCGACCAGTCGTGCGGCGGTGCGGCCGCCGGTGGTGCCGGTGGCGCCGATGACCAGGGTGGCGGGTGTGGTGGTCATCGGACGCCGCCCGAGGCGAAACCGATGCCGGGTTCCTGGACGGCGAGCGGGTTCCAGTAGTCGCGGTAGGACGTGAACCGCCCGTCCTGCACTGTCACGACGGCGATGTACGTCATGTCGAAGGGGCTTCCGGTGGCGACCACACGGCCCACGCCGCGCATCTCGACCACGATGGTCCCCGGGTCGGTGGTCTCGTGGATCCGCAGCTCGGGGAAGTCGTGCAGGTCGATGTGGTCGGGGTAGTCGCGCATGTAGGCGGCGATGGCCTCCCGCCCCTCCAGCTGCCCGGGCCAGCCCGGGGGAGCGAAGGGGAACTCCATGGAGCCGTGCTCGGCCCACAGGCCCACCCAGGAGGCGATGTCCTTGTCCAGGAGCACGCGCAGGCCGTGGCGGTACAGATCCGCCGGGGGTGAGGTGATTGCGGGCATGGGGGTTCTCCGTCCCGTACGATACGGACCAGCGGTCCGCTTCTCCCCGAGAAAGATACGGACCGCCGGTCCGTATTGCAACCGGAGGGCGGAACCCCATGACCGAACGCAAGCCGCGCAAGGATGCGGTCCGTAACCGGGCGGCCGTCTTCGCCGCCGCCGACGCCCTTTTCGCCGGCTGCGGGAGCCCCGAAGAAGTGACCATGGCCGACATTGCGACGGCGGCCGGCGTCGGCAAGGCAACGCTCTTCCGCGCCTTCGGTGATCGCACCGGGCTGATCCACGCCCTGTACCAGGCGCGGCTCGAACCGGTGTGGAGCGCCGTGGAGCAGGGACCGCCGCCGCTGGGGCCCGCGACCCCGCCGCTGCAGCGCGTACCGGCACTCCTCGACGCCGTCCTGTGCTTCAAGCTCGACAACCGCCACCTCGCGCTGGCCCTGGAGGGAACAGGCACGGGCAGCCCGTACGGGACGGAGCACTACGAGCGCTGGCACGCCTTGCTCCGGGACCTGCTGCAGGGCGTCCCGGGTCTGGCCGACAGCGGCTTCACCGCCCACGCGCTGCTCGCCGCGACCCGAGCCGACCTGGTCGCGTACCTGGCGGGTGAGAAGGACGCGCACCGTGAGCAGATGCGGGATCAGCTGGCGAGGTTCACCACCGCCGTCCTCGGTGCCCGCGCCGGCAACGGCGCGTCGGAGCCGGTCGCGATCAGGTGAAAGACCACCGTTCAGAGCCGCTGGTTGCCTGGGGCGGCCCTCGGCTGAACGGTGCGGCACGCCGCTGTCGACGGAATACGGAGAGCCGGGGGCGGGGCGATTCATCATGGGTGCATGAAGATCGTTGTCCTGTGCGGCGGGGAGAGCCCGGAGCGGGACGTCTCGCTGGAATCCGGCCTGGCGGTGGCCGTGGCGCTGGTGGAGCTCGGGCACGAGGTCCAAGTGGTCGATCCTGCCGCAGCAGAACCCGTACGGGTCGGCCCCACGGCGATCGAGAGCGAGCTGCCCCGTACGGCCGTGGAACTTCGAGGGCCGGAGCTGGACGAGGGCAAGAGGCGGGAACTCATGCTCGCTGCCCTCACCACGGGGCCGGTGCTCCCGTTGCTCCGCGACGCCGATCTGGTCTTTCCGGCTCTGCACGGCGGATGGGGCGGTGACGGACACGTCCAGGCGCTGCTCGAGATGGCAGGGGTCCCCTTCGCCGGCGCGCCCAGCGCCCAGTGCAGCCTGGCATGGGACAAGCGGCGCACCTTGGCGCTCCTGCGGGAGGCGGGCGTCACCGTCACCGACAGTGTCCGCCTCACGGCGGGGTCGGATCGGCCGATGCCGCAGCAGGTGTCGCAGTGGCTGGCCCAGGGGCCGGTGGTGGTCAAGTCCAACACCGGCACCTCCCACCTGGAGCTGCGCGTGGCCGACGATGCCGACGGGCTGGCCCGGGCCTGCTCGGTCGCGCCGGCGGGCGAGGAGCTGATCGCCACGCCGTTCCTGCCCGGGCGGGAGTTCACGGTGAGCGTGATCGAAGACGGTGTGCTGCCGGTGGTCGAGATCGAGTACGCGGGACGGCTCTTCGACTACGAGACGAAGTCCCACCCGCAGACCGCGCGCTGCCACTGTCCCGTGGACCTTCCGTACGATCTCGACGAAGGCCTGCGTGAGCAGGCCATGCGCGCTCATCGCGCGCTGGGGCTGGGCGCGAAGGACTACTCAAGGGTCGACTTCCGCTGCGACGGCCGCGGCGTACCCCACTGCCTCGAGGTCAACGCCTGCCCCGGATTGCGCCCCCTCAGCGGTCTGGGCGCGGCAGCGGCCGGAGCGGGTTGGTCCTATCGGGAACTCGTCGGTCGGGTCGTCGCGTTGCGCGCGCCGGTGGGCGTTCCCGCGCTGGCCGGGTAGCGCAAGCGAGCGCGCCCGTTCTCGGCCTCGTTCCATGGCCCGCGGCATGCGGACGCCGGAGAGGCTGTGGGCCTCTCCGGCGTCCGCGGTGCGAGGGCGATGTGCTGCCCTCAATGGCCGAGCTTCTGCTTCAGGTTCTCCTTCACCTGCAGCTTGATGTTCTGCTTGTTCACCTGGCCGCCCGTGCCGGTGCCGTCGCCGCCGACGGCGGTGGCGTCGCCTGTGTTGACGGCGTCGGCGCTGGCGTTGCCGCCGCGGGCGTCGCCGGTCTTGATCTCGCACTTGCCCTTGCAGTTGCCGACGCCCGTGTCGGCGCTGCCGCCGGTGGCCTCGCCGCCGACCGTCGTGTTCTCGGCGTTGGCGTCGCCGCCGGTGCCGATGCCGTCGGCGCTGTCCTGGGGGAGCGTGATGGCCTGCTGCGGGGCGGCGGTGGGCGCGGCCATGGCGGTCGCGGGGAGGGCGATGCCACCACCGACCAGCGCCAGGGAAGCTCCGGCCAGAACGATACGACGGGTCGTGAAGAGCTCGAACATGGTAATTCTCCATTCGGTGTAAAAAGGGTTTGTATTCTGCCCCGCAGAAAGACCGGAGATGATGTTCCGGCCCTTTGTCCTCCGGGGATTTCCCCGGTGAGGGCGTACTTCAAATAAACCCTGTGGCGGTGTGTGCGTCACGCCACTCGAATACGTGGCTTGACGCCGGGATTCGATCTTGGTAGAAGCCTGTCCGGCGCGGGCCCGGCGGCCCGGGAACGCGCTGAGGCGCGTGCTAGCTTCCGATCATGGAACAGCGTGTCAGTCTGATCACCCTGGGTGTTGCCGACCTCGGCCGCTCCCGGGCGTTCTACGAGAGCCTGGGCTGGCGGGGGCAGGAGGTCGAAGAGACCGTCTTCTTCCAGGCGGGCGGCCTCGGGCTCGTCCTGTGGGGCCGCGACAAGCTCGCACGGGACTGTGGCCTCGACGGCGCTCACGGGACGGGCTTCGGCGGCATCGTCCTGGCCCACAACATGCGCTCCCCCAAGGACGTGGACGCGCTCCTCACGGCTGCACAGCAGGCCGGAGCCACCGTGACCAAGCCGGCCTGGACAACGGCCTACGGCGGCTACGCGGGGTGCTTCGCCGACCCCGACGGGTACCTGTGGGAGATCGCCCACAACCCGGGCTTCCCCCTGGCCGAGGACGGCTCGCTGACCATCCCCGACTTCGGTTCCCCGTAGCGACCGATCGCGGGTCCGGCCACCGCCTCGGGTGCGCGATCAGTGCAGGTCGGAAGAGCGAGCGGGGCTGTCGTCGAGGAAGCCGCCCGACTGGTGCTGCCACAGCCTCGCGTAGGCGCCCCCGGTGGCGAGCAGCTCCTGGTGCGTGCCCTGCTCGACGATGCGTCCGTGGTCGAGGACGACGAGCCGGTCCATGTGGGCCACCGTGCTCAGCCGGTGCGCCACCACGAGGGCGGTCCGCCCCTCCATGAGGCGCCACAACGCCTCCTGGACGAGGATCTCGCTCTCGGAGTCCAGGGCGCTGGTCGCCTCGTCGAGCAGCAGGATCGGAGCGTCCCGCAGGATCGCCCGGGCGAGCGCGACCCGCTGGCGCTGTCCGCCGGAGAGCTTGACGCCGCGCTCGCCGACCATGGTGTCGAGGCCCTCCGGCAGCGCGTCGGCGAACTCCGTGACGTGCGCCGCCTCGGCCGCACGGCGGATCTCGGCCTCGGTGGCGTCAGGCCGGGCGAAGGCGATGTTCTCCCGCAGGGTGCGGTGGAACATCGCCGGATCCTGCGGCACGTACGCCATCAGGCCGCGCAGGTCGCGCTGGCGCAGCCTGCTGATGTCCCGGCCCCCGATCAGGATCCGGCCCGCGTCGATGTCCGTCATCCGCAGCAGCAGCCGGGTGAGCGTGGTCTTGCCGCCGCCGGACCGGCCCACGAGCCCGAACTTGGCCCCGCCGGGCACGGCCAGGTCCAGTCCCTCGAAGAGCGGCCGCGCGCCCGCGTGGGCGAAGGTCACCTTCTCGAACCGCACGTCGGCGGCCCGGGTCGGCGCCGGCGCAGGCTCCGGCGACTGCGGGTCGAGTACCGTCGGCGGCGTCAGGAGCAGCGCCGTGAACTGCGAGGCCTCCGTCATCGAGCTCTCCAGGCGACGGTAGATCTGGTTGAACTCGAACATGATCCGCGTGGCGTTGGAGTAGTACGTGAACGCGACCACCACCGCCTCCACCCCGTGCCCGTCCCCGGCGATCGTGACGGCGAGCAGCAGGCCCAGCGCGTTGGTCACCACGGACATGGGCGCGACGAGGGTGTCGATGCGCAGATTGCCGTAGTCCCACGACCGCAGCATCAGCCCCCGCGAGCGCGCCACCCGGGACCGGTGCTCGGCGGCCTCGCGCTCCTCCGCGGCGAACGCGCGGACCGTGTCCATGTTCATCAGGCTGTCGGAGACGTGCCCCGACACCCGGGCCATCGCCTCCTCCCGCCGGTTGACGAGCGCCTGGCGGCGCCGGACGAGGGGCAGCACGCACACCCCCGTCACCGCGATCATGACCAGGAGCGCCACGACGAGCAGCGGTTCGTAGTGCCAGAGCACCACCGACCCGAACAGCAGCGGTACGAACCGGCCCACGACCGAGAAGGTCAGCGTGTCGACGAAGTCCTCGAAGCGGGAGGCGAAGCTCAGGACCCGCTTGGTCAGGGATCCGGCGAAGTTGTCGTGGAAGAACGCGGCGTCCTTCGCGAACAGCTCGTCCATGCCGATCACGTAGAGGCTCTCGATGCCGAGGGCGTCGAGGCGGTTCAGGCAGTGCAGGCCGAGGCGCCACGCCGCCTCGGAGAGCAGCAGGACACCCGCGAAGCCGAGGACGTACGGGAGCATCGAGTCGAGGGCGGGGGCGGGGGCGTCATCGGCGATGCGGCCGACGAGCTTCGCGACGACCAGCGGGGCGATGTAGTTGATGCCGATGTTGCCGAGGGCCGGCAGCAGCATGGCGGGCGCCGTCAGCCGGCGCAGTCGCCTCAACTCCCGTCCGTAGTAGCGAAGTGCGAGGACCACGGGGCCCTTGCGTGGCGGTGCCGCTGGTGATGCAGACGATTCCATCGCAACCCTGTGATCTCGTGTCAGAACGGAATTCGCAGTGTCCCGCGAGCGCGTCTGCGCCGTCCAAGCGTTTTCCGTGTGGGTGACCCCTCGATGTGCCGGGGCCCGGGAGCAGCAGGCCACCTGGTGCCGATTGGCCCGGGGGCGCCCGCGCGGCCGGTGCAAGACTGGACGTCCGACGCCGCAACCGAGGAGTTCCGATGCAGGTAGCCGTGGTGACCTTCGACGGATTCAACGAGCTCGACAGTTTCATCGCCTCCGCGCTGATCAACCGCTGCCGCAAGGACGGCCTGGAGGCCTTCATCACCACACCGACGCCCGTGGTCACCTCGATGAACGGTGTCGAGGTGAGCGGGCAGCGCCCGATGGAGTTCATCCCCGAGGCCGACGTCGTGCTGATCGGGAGCGGGGTGAAGACGCGTGACGTGATCGCCGATGACCGGCTGCTCGCCATGCTGCCCCTGGACCCCGCGCGTCAGCTGATCGGATCGCAGTGCTCCGGCGCGCTGGTGCTCGCGCGGCTCGGGCTGCTGGGCGGCATGCCGGTCTGCGCGGACATGACGAGCCGCCCGTTCGTCGAGGAGTTCGGCGTCACCGTGCTGGACGCGCCGTTCCACGCCGAGGGCAACATCGCATCGGCCGGCGGCTGCCTGGCTTCGCAGTACCTCGCCGCATGGGTGATGACCCGCACGCTCGGCGAGGACGCCGCGCGCGCCTCCATCGGCTACGCGGCCCCGGTCGGGGAGCAGCAGGAGACCGTCGAGCGCGTGATGAGCGCCGTCCGGTCGGGTGAACCCGCCCTGCGCTGACACCGGACACCCCGGCCTGCGAGGCGCTCAACTCCGCGCACCCGCCCACGGGGCGAAGCAGGAGCGCGTCGGGCGCCGCCTTCGCCGTGGTGGCCGAATCCTGGGTCGTGGGACGGCGCTCGTACGGCGATGATGGCCCGATGGACAGACGGGTGGACACGCGACGGGCGTCGTACGCGGAACTGCCGGAGGCCCGCCCGGACAGCGGGGCGCACGGGCAGGCGTACGCCGTGTCGGCCGAGTTCTACGATCTGCTGCACGCCCGGTCGTACCACCGGCACGCGCTGGCGCTGGCCGGGCCCGCCGCCGCGGCGCGCGTGGGGATCGTCGAGGTCGGAGCGGGGACCGGGCTGGTCACCGACGTACTGATCGGCGCTTCGTGCGTGCCGGTCCATGCCGTCGAGCCGGCGGCGGCGATGCGGGCCGTCCTGCTGTCCCGGCTGCACCCGCCCGCCGGGGGATCCGTCGGAGACCGGGTGACCGTGCACTCCTGTTCCGCCGTCGAGCTGTCGCTCAGCGGGCAGGCCGATCTGGCGGTCTGCCTGCGGATGGCCTCTTGTCTGCCGCCCGACGAGCGGCGCGCGCTGTGGCGGACACTGGCCGATCTGCTGGTGCCGGGCGGCCTGCTCTTCCTCGACCGCCCGCCGGCCCGGCTGCCCGCCCGTCCGACCAGGCGTTCCCTGGGCGAGGTACAGCTGGGCTTGGACACCTACCGGGGGCAGGTCACCGCACGCGCCGAGGGTGACCGGATCCGCTGCGACTACGCCTACCTGGTGTGCCGTCAGGGCCGGGTCCTGCGCCGGGCGCTGGAGTCGTTCCTGCTCTGGCCGCTGACCCGGCAGACGCTCGGCGCGGAGCTCGCGGACGCGGGCCTCGCCCTCGAGGGCGAGCTGCCGCCGGACCTGATCCGCGTACGGCGCGGGATCGGAACGGGCCTCGGGTACCCGGCGCCCTGACCACGCGGGGCGATTCCCGGTTCAGATCGCCGGGCGGGCGGTGGTGAGGGCGCGGATGGCGGTCTGCTGGGAGTAGGCGAGCAGGCCGATCGTCGTTGCGGCCATGACGACGGCGAAGAGCACGTGGCCGAAGGCCGAGTTGACGGTCATGCCCACGGCGTTCAAGGCGAAGTGGCTGCCGATGCGGAGGGCGATGAGGGCGAAGGCGAGCTTGCGGGTCTCCTTGCCGTGCCACAGTGCCTTGGCGAGTTTGATCCGCCTGCGCATCACCGTCAGCGAGACGGTGATGTTCACGGCCAGCAGGATCAGCAGGGCGGGCCATGCCGAGGGGAAGGCCCTGAGTATGTCGAAGGCCGCCGCGAGGGCGCCTTCGAAGCCGAAGAACCAGATCGGAAGCCGATAGTCGGCGGGTGTCAGCGCGGTGGTGTCGATCGCTTCGGCCGGTGCGGACTTCTTCTTCAGGATGTTCACTTCGCTGCCCCCGTGGTCGGTGTGGTGATCACCAGTTTGTCCGGGGGGAGAGCCTCGGGGGCAGGGCTCCGGGTCACGTCTGCGATATGACAGGTGTCATGTGCCGGCCAGGGCTGGGGACCGGCGTGCGGATGCCGGAGGGGCGGTGGGCCTCTCCGGCGTCTGCTGTGTGGGGCTGTGGGGCTGTGGGGCTGTGGGGGGTGGTGTGGTGTGGGGTGGTCACTTGCCGAGCTTGGCCTTGAGGTCCTTCTTGACCTGGGCCTTGATGTTCTGCTTGTTGACCTTGCCGCCGGTTCCGGTGCCGTCGCCGCCTACGGCGGTGGCGTCGCCGGTGTTGACGGCGTCGGCGCTGGCGTTGCCGCCGGTGGCGTTGCCGGTGGTGATGACGCACTTGCCCTTGCAGCTGCCGACTCCGGTGCTGGCGTTGCCGCCGGTGGCGGTTCCGCCGACGGTGGTGTTTTCGGCGTTGGCGTCGCCGCCGGTGCCGATGCCGTCTGCGCTGTCCTGGGGGAGGGTGATGGTCTGCGGGGCGGTGGTGGGTGCGGCCATGGCGGTGGCGGGGAGGGCGATGCCGCCGCCGAGGAGGGCGAGGGAGGCTCCGGCGAGGACGATGCGGCGGGTCGGGAAACGCTCGAACATGGCAATGCTCCATTCGGCAACGGATAAGGGTTTTTGTGTGTCGCCCGTGGGTTTGGCCGGGGGTTTTGGTTGGCCTTTTGTTTTCCGGGGTTTCCCGGTGGGGGCGTACTTCCAATAAACCGTGTGGGGGCGTGTGCGTCACGCCACTCGAATACGTGGCTTGACGCCGGGTGCCGATCTTGATAAAAGCCCGACCGCGCGGCCATGCGGCACCCGGCGCGGCCCGCTGACCGGTCCCAGCGGGTGCGTACGGCATCGGGCTGTTCTAGCGTCGGACGAGGAGGGGAAGCCCTGCCGAGCCGGTCCGGTGCGGGGCCCGGGCCCTTCGCGGCCCGTCGGCCGTGTGCGCTCGGCGCCGTTCCCACGCGGATCCGGCACAGGCACATACCGGGCCGCGCGACGATCCCGGAGAGCAGGTGCGTCCCATGCGCACGTCAACCCGTCTCGCAGGTGTCCTCACCGGCCTGACCCTCGTATGCGGTGGCGCGGCCTTCACGGCCCCCGCCGCCCACGCGGACGTCTCGGCCTGTATCAACCAGGTCGAGCGCGAGCTGCAGGGTGGCGAGGTCCCGGCCGCCGTCCGGGCGGCGTGTACGGCCGGGTCGACCGGCTACCACGACCAGTGCGTGACCGGTCTGACCAAGGCGGGCGTGACCAAGGGGACCGCGGTGACCGCCTGCAGCGCCGCTCCCTAGCCGGCGCAGGTTCCGGTGGGGCTGGCCGGGCCGCCGGGGAGCGCGGCGGCGGACGGATCCCCGCTGCGGGCCTTCCGGTTCATGGCCGTGCGCGGCTCCGGGTCCGGGCAGACGGACCCGGAGGGAGGGAGCTGTCGGCAACCCGTCAGGTGCCGGTCGGCTCCTCGGGCTGCGCAGGCGCGGACGGCGCCGCGGGCGCGGGGCCGGTGGCCGGCGTCGTGGAGGCGAGCTCGGCGAGGATCGCATCGGCGAGGCCCTCGCGGCGGATCCGCTGGTCGACGTACAGCACCCCGCTCACGAGCTGGGTGAATCCGATCTGGAAGACCTGGCTGACGGCGGCGCCGAGGAGCATGAGGAGGAAGGCCACCACCAGGACGGTGATCATGTCGGACGTCGGCCCGCTCCCCTCGGGCTGATCCGCCGCTGCGGGAATCACCGCCAACATGCCGATGAGGTTGAACGGCAACTGGATCAGGTACGAGATCGCACCCGCAATCATCCCGCCGAGCATGATGATGCCGAAGATCCGCCACCACGCGCCCCGGACCAGCTTGGCCGAGCGGCGCAGCGCGGTGACCGGGCCGATGCCCTCCATGACCAGGGCGGCCGGGGCGAGGGCGAGCCGGGTGCTGAGCCACACGGTCACGGGGGCGGCGACCAGCAGGACGACCGGCAGGAGGACGACCATCGCCGGGGTGACGTCCCCGGAGGCCGCGGAGAACATCAGCGGCAGCCACACCGCCATGACGGCCAACATCGGAGAGCCGGCGATCAGCGTGGTGAGCAGCATCGTGCCGGCCACCGCGGGCGTGCGCTGCAGGGAGGTGCGCCACATCGCACGGCAGGTGGTGGGGCGGCCCATGACCGCCTCCTTGAGGACCGCCGGACAGAGCGCGGTGAGCACCGCCATGCCCAGCCCGCCCGTCACCAGAAGCAGCACGAACAGCGTGCCGCCGGCGACGATCAACGGCACGACGTGCTCGGCCGTGGGCTTCGTCCCGAAGGGCGGATCGAAGACGGGCTCGATGTGCCGGTACACCGCGGCGACGGCGGCGCCCACTTCGAGGGCCATGACCGGCAGGATGACGGCCTGCACGGCCAGCATGACGCCGGCCAGCTGCTTCCAGTGGCGGCGGATGGTCGAGAACGACCCGCCGAGTATCTCCCCGAGGGCCAACGGCCGCAGGGGGATCACACCCGGCTGCGGCGCCGGGGCCGGCGCCCAGCCGCCCCACGGTGGGGTGCCACCCCAGCCGCCTCCGTGGCCGCCCCACCCTGTGTTCTGCGTCATGTACGAACTCCGTAGATCGTCCCCCGAATGGAGCCATAACGTATCCCACCTCGTCAGGGGCCTGGCAGCCCGCTTCCCCCTCGCATGTGCGCGTCCGTGCACGCCACTTCGGGTCTGCCTCACGGGGCGAGGCCGATGAGCACGCAAGGCCTTCGTCAGTCGACCGCCGAAGCCTTCGAGCGGACCTCCCCGAGCGACCCTTGGGCGTCGCCCCGCATGCGCATGGCGAGCCTGCGATGGGTGGACTTCCAGCGCTGGTGCCTGCTTTCCAGCCGGCCGAGTGCCGCGTCGAGAACGGTCCATTCCGCCCGGCTGAATCCGCCCTCGCGGCGGATGTCGAGACAGGCCCGAGTGAGACTGTCATGGTCGGCCTCTTCAGCCCCGCCGCGCACGTCCGGCACCTGCGTGAAGGCAGCCGACCGCAGCCGTGCGGCGGTCAGTGGGCCGCACGCCGTCTCGAAGCGCTTGTACTGTTCGGACCGGATGGCGTCGGCGCCCTGGGTGAACTGCCGGAATGCGAAGAATTGCGCCGCCCGCATCGTGGCGGCAACGCGGAAGAGCGCTGAGGCGCGCTCGAACATCGCGGTCGCGCGATCCAGTCGCTCGACGGCGGCTTCGAGGCTCCCGTCACGCAGTGACCCGACGGCTGCCTGCGTGTCCGCCGAGATCGCGGTGAAGAGCATTTCGTGGGTCTGAAGGGCGCGGATGAAGAAATATTCGTCATGCAGCACGTAAACGGGCTGGACGGACACGTCGAACCAGTGGCCCGCGTCCGTCGCCGGTGGCCGCGGCAGGTGGGGGAGGAGGTCCTCCATCCGCGATTCGGGCATGAGGGCCGGCCGGGTCGGCCGGGTCGGCAGGTCATCGGTATCCGTCGCGCCGAGGTGGTCGCCCACGAACCGCAGGGCGTGGCGCACCCGCTTCCGCAGCGTCGCCGGATCCGGCCGGCCCCGGACCGGCTCCTGCGGTGACGTGCCGGCTGCTTCGATCTCGAACCGTATGGCGTCGGACATGAGGAGCGTGGCCAGCCGGTCGGGACTCAGTGCGGAGTGCCGTTCGTCCAACAGGAGCTCGAGGAGCGGCAGCGCGAGATGGCTTCGGTTCCAGAAGCGGCCTTCGTTCTCGTCGAGCATGCAGTGGAGAAATGCCTCGAGATACGGCCGGCCCGAGGTATGCCGGGTGCGCACCTCGGCCATCTGGACGAGCGTCTTCCGCGGCAGGAAGTGCTTTCCTCTGCGCCGCGCCTGTTCCGTGACGGCCTGCGCCAGGGATATCCCGTCGAGGTCATCCGTCAGGCCGTCTCCGGTCGCCCAGCGGTTGACCTCCCGGGAGGCGGCCAGGCGTGAAGCGCATGTCCCGCGAGCCGGAAGCTCGGGACTCTTCTCGGTATCTGCTTTGGGGCATCCGCCTGGGGACATCGCCCGAATACATCGCGTGCGGCAGTCAGAAGTCATGGGACTCATCTCTTCCTCGGATCACGGCTGCCGTGCGTGGCGGGCAACCGTTCTCCGTCCGGTGGTGAGCCTCACGCTTCCCGGGTGGGGCCCTGGGTCCCACTAGGCATGATCGAAGGGCCGCACGTCTTCGCTCGAACATTCGTGGCTTGACACGGCACAGTGGGCCCCGTCCGGTGGCTCCAGGTCGCCCCGAAGGGCGCCCGGACCAGTTTCGTCCTGGCGACCGCCCAGATGGGCTTCACCCCGGGGAATCTGGCCGCGACCCTGCTGGAGAGCACCGATCTGGACGCCGACTGCGCAGAACTCGCCCAGGCCGGCATCGAGGTCGGCGGTCCGGCGGACTACCCATGGGGGCGCCAGGCCACGTTCGCCGACCCGGACGGCAACACCTGGGTCCTGGCCGCACCCGTATCGGCAGGGTTCTGAGCCGTGGCGGGCGCGGGCGGCACGGCCGAGACGGCACAAGGGGCGCAGGGCCGGGTGTTCGCGGCCCTCGCCAGTCCGATACGACGCGAGGTCCTCAGACTGCTGCGCGAACAGGGCCCGCAGCCCGTCGCCGAGCTGGCCGCGCACTTCCACATGGCGCGCCCGAGCTTCTCCGAGCAGCTGCGGGTGCTCCGCGAGAGCGGCCTGGTCGCCGAGACGAAGGCGGGCCGCCGGCGGATCTACCGCCTCCAGGCGGAGCCGCTGCTGGAGGTCCAGGAGTGGCTGCACCCCTACGAGCGGTTCTGGCGCGGGAAGCTCACCGCCCTGGCCGGTCTCCTGGACGAGATACCGGACGAGCCGTCCCCACCCGGCCCCCCCGCCCGGTACGGCCGTCGCACCCGCACCGCCCCCCACGCCGACGGAGACGAGAACACACCATGACCGGACGCGAGGACCTGACCGCGGTCCACGTCGATCAGTTCCTGCCGCACCCGCCCGCGAAGGTGTGGCGGGCCCTGACGGAACCGGAGCTGCTCGCCCGCTGGTTCATACCGGGTGACTTCCGCTTGGAGGTCGGCCACCGCTACACCATGCAGGCCATCGCGATGCCGGCCACCGGCTTCTCCGGAACCATCGCCGCCGAGGTGCTGGCCTTCGAGCCGGGCCGGATGATCCGTATCGGCTGGCAGGACGCCGACCCCGGCCAGGGCATCGACGTGAAGTCTTGAGCACCGTCGCTCCACGCAACCGCGAAAGGCCCGCAACCCCGGACGGGATTGCGGGCCGTTCCACGTGTCCGTGTGGCTGTCTCAGTCATCCTGCGGAGCCGGGAGCGTCTTCGTGGACACGGTCGTCGTGACGGTCTGCCTGACCACCTTGCCGTGGCGCTTGGTCGTCTTGGTGACCGTCGTGGTCGAGGTGACCTTGACCCTGCCGTCGGGCAGTGTGCGGTTGACGATCTTCGTTACGGTGACCGTCGACGTGTTGCCGCTATGGTGCCCCTCGTGGGCGGGTGCCGTCTGCACGGCTGCGACCTGCGGCGCAGCCGGTGCGGCGAAGGCGCTGGAGGGCAGCAGCGCGCCGCCTGCGGCGAGGGCGGTGGAGGCGCCGAGGAGGGCGAGGCGCGTGGTCAGGGTCGTACGGATCATGATGGTGCTCCTTGTGGTGCGAGAAGGCCTCGGGGGCTGGGCCCCGGGGAGAGCCCGCGGCGGGCTCCGTGTCTCCATTGGGCCCCGGACACGTACGGCGGGTCATGCCCCTGATAGTCGGGGCTTGACGCACGTCGGCGGGTGTGGGCAGGGGCGGAGCCCGTGGCGGGCGCCCCGAGGAAGGGCCGCGTTGATCCGTCGGGCCGCGCGGTCAGTGTCCGGCCGACTCCAGACGGACGCGGAACACCGTTCCGCCGCCCGGTGACGTCTCCAGCTCCAGCCCGCCCCCATGGGCCTGGACGAGCGCAGACGCGATGGCCAGGCCGAGGCCCGCCCCACCGCCCGCCTGCCGGCTGCGCGAGGCGTCCACCCGGTAGAACCGTTCGAACACCCGGGCCGCCTGCTCGGGCGTGAGACCCGGCCCGGAGTCGGCCACCTCGATCACCTCGTGGCCGCCTGCGCTGCCCACCCCGATACGAACCGGGGAACCCGCGGGCGTATGCGTGACGGCGTTGCCGACGAGGTTCGCGACCACCTGGCGCAGCCGAGCCTCGTCGCCGTTCACCGGTGCCGGGCCGGGCAGGCCGACGCCGCCCGGACCGGTCAGGACCACCTCCCGCGCCGGGTCCAGCGCCCGGGTGTCGTGCAGGGCGTCGACCGCGAGCGTGCGCAGGTCCATCGGGGCGAGCTCCAGCGGACGCTGCTCGTCCATGCGGACCAGGGTCAGCAGGTCCTCCACCAGACCGCTGAGGCGCACCGCCTCGCTCTCGATGCGGGCCATGGTCCGTTTCACGTCCGCCTCCTCGACGAAGGCACCCATCCGGTACAGCTCGGCGAACCCCCGGATGCCGGCCAGCGGCGTGCGCAGTTCGTGACTGGCATCGGCGACGAAGCGCCGCATCTGCTCCTCCGATGCGGCGCGCACCGCGAACGCCGACTCGATCTGCGCCAGCATTCCGTTGAGCGCGCTGGTCAGCCGACCGGTTTCGGTACGGGGCGAGGCGTCCGGCATACGGTGCGAGAGGGGGCGCCCGGCGGAGATCTCCGCCGCGGTTTCCTCGATCCGCCGCAGCGGTCGCAGACCGGCCCGTACCGCGAACCAGCCGGCCACGGCGAGCAGCAGCGACACCACGACGCCGATGAGCTCGAAGGCGGTGGCCAGGTGGTCGAGCGTGGAGGACACGTCGTCGAGCGGGGCCGCGACCACCACTCCCGCGGGCAGCTCCGGGTCGGCGCTGCCCACCGGCACGATCCGCACCCGCCAGGTGCCGTCACCATGGTCGCTCGGCACCTCGAACGGCCTCCCGAGCCGGGCCCGCAGCTGCGCCCCGCCCATCGCCGGCCACAGCGGTCCCGGATCCCCGGCCGCGACGGGCTGCCGGAACTGGTCGGAGACGGTGCCGTCGGCGCCGGCGAACGCCACCACGTACTGGCTCGGCAGCCAGGGCCGCCCGCCGCCCGTCCGGCCCAGGTGCGGCTGCGGGGTGCCCTCGGCCCGGACGCGGTACGCGACCGAGTCCCCGAACCGCTCCAGCTGCTGGTCCACCCGCCCCACCAGCCGGGCGCGCACCGAGCCGAGCACGACGGTGTCACTGACCGTCAGTCCGAGCGCGACGAGGGCGATCGACAGGAGCACGAGCCGCGCGCGCAGGGACAGGCCCGCGAACCGGTGTGCCGGCCGCTTCGTCGGCGGCCGTGTCCGTCCCGGCCACCCGGGAAGACGCCTGGCCACGTCAGGTCTGCGGGCGGCGCAGGACGTATCCGATGCCGCGCACGGTGTGGATGAGCTTGGTGGCGCCGTCCGCCCCCGAGTCCACCTTGCGGCGCACGTACGAGATGTACGACTCGACGATGCTGAGGTCGCCGCCGAAGTCGTACGCCCACACGTGCTCGAGGATCTGCATCTTGGAGACGACCCGATCGGCGTGGGTCATCAGGTAAGCGAGCAGCTTGAACTCGGTCGGCGACAGCGAGACCGGCCGGCCGCCGCGCAGCACCTGGTGGCCCACCGGGTCCAGTTCGAGGTCGCCCGCGACCAGGCGGCCCTCGCCCGTCGGGCCGCCCGTGCGCCGCAGGATCGCGCGGATCCGGGCGATCAGCTCCTCCAGGCTGAACGGCTTGGTGACGTAGTCGTCGCCGCCGGCCGTGAGTCCGCTGATCTTGTCGCCGACACCGTCCTTCGCGGTGAGGAAGAGCACCGGCAGATGATCGGCCCCGGATCCGTTGCCGGCCACCTCGCGCAGGCGGCGCACCACGGCGAATCCGCTGATGTCGGGCAGCATCACGTCGAGCACCACCAGGTCGGGCCGCTCCTTGGCGACCGCCTCCAGCGCGTCCGCCCCGTTCGCCGCCGAGGTGACTCGGAAGCCGACGAAGCGCAGCGAGGCGGACAGCAGCTCCCGGATGTTCGGCTCGTCGTCGACGACGAGCAGGCTCGCCTCGGGCGTGGCCGTGTTCATGGGGTCCTCCCTCTCACGCTCAGCCCCGGCCGCCGCCTCCGAACCCGCCCGCGCCGCCCTGGGCGACGGCCGTCGCCGCGAGATCGCCGGAGGGGTTCTGGCTGCCGCGTACGGTCACGGTCTGACCCGGCTGGAGGTCGGATACCTTGCCGGTCTTGGCCTCGGTGACCTGGGTGTTGTTGTCGGTGGTGACGCGGACGACATTGCCCTGGGCGTCGGTGACGTAGAGGGTGGTGCCGTCGACGAGCTTCACCGTACCGGTGGTCACGCCGGCCCCGGCGGCCGGGCTGCCCGTCGTGCCCCCGAAGCCCTGCCGCGGGCCGTTCTGGCCGTTCTGCCCGGTGCCGGTGCCGGTGCCGGTGCCGGTGCCGGTGCGTCCGGGCCGGGCGGCTCCCTGCCCCTGGCCGGAGCCCGTACGCCCCTGGCCCTCCGCCCCGGCGGCGAAATTCCGGCCTCCGGCCCCTGATCCGGCCCCCGGTGCACCTTGCAGGTGGCCCTTCTCGACCAGGGCGCCGCCGGTGAACGCGAGCCCGGCGACCACCCCGCCCGAGAGCAGCAGGGTCAGCCAGGGCAGCCGCGGCCGGGGCGGAGCGGCGAGCTCCGCCGAGATGTCCCGGGTGTCCGGGGGTTCGCAGAGGATCCCTTCGGGATCCGCGGCGGGGCTTTGCGCGGCGCGGTCGTGGGCGACGGGGTCTTCCACCGTGGCCGATGCGGTGAACACCTCGGCGAACGGGGTGAACGGGTCGCCACCCGCCTCGGGCTGCGCCTTCTCCAGTTCGGTGCGGCGTCGTGCCATGTCTGCTTCTCCCTGTCCCGGCGTGTGCCGGCTCACTCGTGCCGCAGTGCTTCGATGGGCCGCAGGCTCGCGGCCCGGTTGGCCGGATAGCCGCCGAAGAACAGCCCGATCACCACGGCGATGGCGAAGGCGCCGACGACCGACTCCGGTATGACGACCGGCTTGATGCCGACGATGGTGAAGTGCGAGCCGATCAGCCCGGCCGCGACGCCGAGCCCGCCGCCGATCAGCGACAGCAGGGTCGACTCGGCGAGGAACTGGCCGAGGATGACCCCGCGGGGCGCCCCGATCGCCTTGCGGATGCCGATCTCACGGGTCCGCTCGGTCACCGTGACCAGCATGATGTTGGTGATCCCGATCCCGCCGACCAGCAGGGAGATCGCGGCGACCGCGCCCAGGAGCACGGTGAACGTCTTGTTCGTCGACGCCTGCGTGGTCAGCAGGGACGCCTGGCTGGCCACCCGGAAGTCGAGGGCGGTCGGGTCCTTGATGCCGTGCCGCGCCATCAGGACGCTGGTGATCTCGCCCTGCGCCCCGGTCGTCGCGTCCGCGGACTTCGCCTCGACGAGGATCTGGCCGACCGAGCCGAAGCCGGTGAAGGCGTTCTGCACGGTGGGCAACGGCGCGACCACCACGTCGTCCGGGTCCTGGAACCCCGTGCCGCCCTTGGCGGACAGCACCCCGACCACGGTGAACGGCGTGCCGCCGAGCACCATCTTCCGGCCGACCGGGTCGGCCGTGCCGAACAGGTCGGCGGCGGTCGTCGAGCCGATGACGGCGACCTTCCGGGACGCCAGTACGTCGTCGCTGCTGAAGTAGTCGCCCTTGGCCACCTTGCTGTTGGAGGCCTTGAAGTACGCCGGGTACGTGCCGACGACCTGGCCGACCGTGTGTGAGGTGCCCTCGTAGAGCGCGGTCTGCGAGGTGGTGACCTCGGGCGCCACCGACTCGATGTGCGGGGCCGCCGAGGGGTCGGCGAGCGCCCGCGCGTCCTCGACGGTCAGCGGCTTCGTGCCGTTGGCGGAGCCGGAGCGCGAGCCGCCGAATCCGCTGCCGGAGGAGACGGTCAGGGCGTTGGTGCCGAGCTTCTCGATGGAGTCCTTCACCGCCTGCGAGGAGCCGTTGCCGACGGCGAGCAGCAGGATCACCGCAGCGACACCGATGAGCACGCCCAGCATCGTCAGCGCGGAGCGCACCTTGTTCGCCGCGAGTCCGCCGAAGGCGAAGCGCAGCGTCTGGAACGGGTTCACCGCAGACCTCCGGCCACAGCGTGCGTCGGCTCGGACATCGCGGGCGGGGGACCGGCGACGGGCGCCTGCCGGACGTCCTCGACGATCTGCCCGTCCACCAGGCGCAGGACCCGCTTGGCGTGGCGGGCCACCTCGTCCTCGTGGGTGATGAGGACGACGGTACGTCCCGACGCGTTGAGCCGGTCCACGAGCGCCAGGACCTCCTCGGTGCTGCGGCTGTCCAGATTTCCGGTCGGCTCGTCGGCGAGCAGCATCGCGGGCGCGGTGACGAGCGCACGGGCCACGGCCACGCGCTGCTGCTGCCCGCCGGAGAGCTCGTTCGGCCGGTGCTCCAAGCGGTCTGCCAAGCCCACCAGGGTGAGCGCGGCCTCCGCGCGTCGGCGCCGTTCGGCGGCCTTCACTCCGGCGTACGCGAGCGGCAGTTCCACCTGCGCGACGGCGCTGGTGCGGGGCACCAGGTTGAAGGACTGGAAGACGAAGCCGATCTTGCGGTTGCGGACCAGCGAGAGCTGGTGCTCGTCCAGGCCGCCCACGTCGATCCCGTCGAGCAGATAGCGGCCCGACGTGGGCACGTCCAGGCAGCCCAGGATGTTCATCAGTGTCGACTTGCCCGAACCGGAGCTCCCCATGACGGCGACGAAATCGCCCTGTTCCACGAGGAGTTCGACACCGGGTTGGCGGCCCGTGGCGGGATCGCGGGGTCCACCGAGCGCGCGTACGGCGGCGTCGCCGTGCCCGTACGTCTTGAGCAGGGCGCGGACCTCGATCACGGGTGGCGCGGGCCGTCGCGGTACGTCGGCCACCGGCGCCCCGGTCCGCTCCCCGGGCTGGGGCAGCGCCCGGCGCGGCCACAGCGGCGGGGTCATCCGCGGCCACCCCCGCCCCCGCCGGTACGGACGCCGGTGCTGCCGCCGCCGCGATTGCGGGCGCCGCCGGCTCCGGCACCGCCGGGGAAGGCGCCGCCGGGGAAACCGCCGTTGCCCGTCGAGGACACCGTGGCCAACTGCACCTGCTCGCCCTCGGTCAGCCCGCTGACGATCTGGTCGGTGCCGTCGCCTTCGAGGCCGACCGTGACCGGCGTGCGTACGGCGGTGCCGTCCGCCTTCACGACGGTGACGGTACGGTTCGCACCGGTCCCGGACACGGCGGCGGTCGGTACCGAGAGGGCGCCGGACGCCTCGCCGACGACGACCTGGATGGCGGCACTGAGGCCGCTGCGCAGGTCGTCGGTGGGACTCGTGATCGTGAGGGTCGCCGCGTACTGCACGGCGCTCCCGCCTCCCGCGCTGCCGCCGCCGGAGGACGAGCCGCCGCTGACGGGCAGGGAACTGACGGACAGGACCTGCGCGTTGAGGACCTTGCCCGACATGGCGTTGAGCGTGACCGTCGCAGCCTGCCCGGGCTTCAGCTTGAGAGCGTCGGCCTCCGAGAAGTTCGCCGTGACCTGCATGCCGGACGGGTTGGTGAGCACCACGAAACCGGAGAGGGAAGACGAGGAACCAGCGCTGGAGGAGGCGGAGTTGCCGCCCGAGCCGCCGTTGCCGCCGACCGAACCGCCGCTGCCGCCGCCACTCGTGCCGGAGACCGTGTCACCCGCCTTCGCCGTGACGGAAGCGACCGTACCGGCGGCCGGCGCCTTCAGCACGGTGCCGTCGACCGCGCGCTGCGCGGCGTCCACGGCGTTCTGCGCCTGGGTGAGTTGGGCACGTGCCTGGGCCACCTGCGCCGGGTCGACGGTCGGCGTGGCGGCCGGCGCGGACGCGACTGCGGAACCGCCCCGCGACGACGAGGAGCCGTTGCTCGGCGCCGAACTCAGCTGTCCCGCCTCGGCCTTGGTGACGTTGGCCTGGGCCGCCGTCAGCGCGGCCCGAGACTGGGCGAGCGTTTCCGTCGCGGCGGTCGCGTCGACCTTCCCGAGCAGCTGACCCTTGGTGACCTTGTCGCCCGGCTTGACGTCGACCTCGGTGAGCCGGCCGCCCGTGGAGAAGTTGACCGCGGCATCGCTCGGCGAGCTCAGCGAGCCCGAGCCGGACACGGTCGCGAGCACGGTGCCCTTGGCGACCGCCACGGTCCGCGCGCCGCTGCGCGCCGGACTGCCGCTGTCGCCGGTCACCGCCGCGTACGCGCCGCCGGCGCCCGCGAGGACCGCCACTCCGAGCACCGAGTTGATCAGGACGGCCCTGCGCCGCCGTGGGAGCACCTTCATGGAGCAGGATCCTGGCCGCCCGTACTTTGCAGGGTCTGGGAGCTTCCTGGGAGTTTCCTGGGAACGCCACTCCCGTCCGAAGCGGACATAGGGTCTGATACGAGGCGTACCGTGCGCGCTCTCGACGTCCCCGGGGCGCTGTGGCCCGCCCCCTGTCAGGGAACTCCCAGCCGATGCCCCGGCGGCCCCCATCTCCGTGCGGTTCAGTCTCGGTCGCCGACGCGCCAACGCCGCCGGCGGCCCGACACCCCGAGGAGACAACGGACATGTCCTGGACCATGCCCCGGCCGTCCACCGCGCGCTGCGCCGTCGCGTCCCGGGCGGCCTTGTCCGCCGTGGTCCTCGCGGCGTGCGGGCTGCTGCTGGTGGGCTGTTCGTCCGGTTCCGGCGCGGCGCGCGCGGCGGCGACCGTCTCCGCCTCGGCGTCACCGGACGCCAAGGCGATGGACGCGTACCGCCAGTGCCTGGCCCAGCACGGCGTCACCATGGCGCCGCGCCCGAGCGGGAGCGGCCGCCCGTCCGGCGGCACCCGAGGGCCCGGTGCCGGGGCCGACGGCTGGGGTGGAGCATCCGGAGGCTCGGGCCGTGGGGCATCGGCCGACCCGCAGCGGAGGGAGGCGACGCAGGCGTGTGCAGACCTGCGCCCGCAGTTCAACGGGCGTGGCGGTGGCCCCGGCGGCGACGGCAGCGCCATGAAGGCGTTCAGCAGTTGCCTGAAGGACCACGGTGTGGTGCTGCCGTCGGCTTCCCCCGGCGGGTCGCCCGTGCGGGGCTTGCCCACCTCCGACCCGCAGTCGGCTCAGGCCTTCGAGACCTGCAAGGCCCTGCTGCCGCAACGGGGTCAGAACACCCCCGAGCCAGGCGTGAGCCCGTCCGCCTGACGGGCCCTGTCATGCGCCGGGAGAGCGAGGGGCGCAGGATGGACGTGTCCGGACCACCGAGCGGAGAGGGCCGTGGTGCCGATGCCGCACAACGTCACAACGCTCAGCAAGAGGCAAGCCGCCCAGGCGGTAGCCACCCTGGCGCTTTCCGCCGGCGTGCTGTTGCCGGCCAGTGGTTCCGCATCGGCCGCGATACAGGCCCACGCCGCCACGACGACGGTCGCGGGCCAGGTCGCGGCTCCATCCCCGGCCGCTCAGACTCCGTATGACCGGACCGCCACTCAGACGCTCGATGCCATCGTGGACGGCAACTTCGCCGCGGCCACGGCCCACTCCGATGCGACGCTGCGCAAGGTACTGACCCCGGAGGCCCTTGCGGGTGCCTGGAAGACCTACCAGGCCACGTTCGGGCGCTACCGGTCGCACGGGGATCCCAAGGACGTTGCCGTGGGCGAGTACACCGTGGTCAGTGTGCCGCTGCGGATGGAGCGTGAGGCCGGGGAGTTCCGCGTGTCCTTCCACAAGGACGGAAGTGTCGCCGGCCTGTGGCTCCTCGAGCCGGGAGTGCCGATCTCGCCGGTCATCCGGCAGCCTTGAGCCTCCCCTTCGCATCCGCCGGTCAGAACGCGAAGACGGCGTTCCCGTTGAAGGTCGCGGACATCATGCACGCGTTGGAGAACGTGTGCTTCCAGGAGATGCGGCTGCCCTTCCAGACGCCGTCCGCGCTGACGGTGACGGGGTCGTAGTGCATCGGGCACGCGCGGTTCGTGTCGGGGGCCGCGAGGAGCGTGTCGAGGCTGCCGGCGGTGGCGGCAAGGGCCGAACACGCGGCCTGGGGGTCGGGGTGCGTGCCCTGGGCGGTCGGTGCGCAGCTGAGGGCGGACGCCCGTACGACGGTGGCCGCGTTCTCGCCCTTGGCGACGGCGAGGACCACGGCGGAGGGGGCGTACAGGCTCGCGGGCTGTGCCTCGGCGATGCCGGTGGCGCCGGTCAGGGAGAGAAGGGCGGCGGCGGAGACAGCAGCGATGCGGTAGCGCACGGCAATACTCACTTTCAATTCAAAGGGTGGATGCAGCATTTGGCTGCGGTGTGTCGGTTCGACGCTGCCGAGTCTCTCTGGTGTGAAGGCTGAACGCACATCGATGACCGATTTACGGACACCTTGTTCGAATGCAGGCGACCGAACGGTCGTTCTGGCTGCTCAGGTGGGGCGTGTGCCCTTCGCAACCGTGCGCGGACAGAGGGTGACACCGATCGTGGCGTGCCGATTGCAGGCCGTTGACCTGCCGTCGGCCGCGCGCGGTTCATCGAACGGCCATCCAGCCTGACCGGATACTGCCGTTCCGCTCCGCTCCGTCGGCCTGAGGCGGTCACCGGTTGCGGCACCGGGGGTGGGCTTCGATAGTGGGAGAGCCGTTCATGGAGCCCAGCAGGACGGAACCGTCCTCGGGCCGCCCACCCGGTGTTCTCACCTCCCTCACACCCTCATGAGAGGGGCACTCCCATGCGCAAACACACCCGTGCGCGTCGGCTTCTCACGGCGCCGACCGTTCTTCTCGCCGGGAGCCTCGTCCTGTTGCCCGATGCCGCGGTCGCACAGGCAACCGCAGCGGCCTCCCCGGCACGGATTTCGGGAACGTTCCAGCTCGTGAACGCGCAGACCGGCAAGTGTGCGACCGTCGCGGGCGGCGTCTCCCCGGCCAACAACCTCCAACTGGTCCAGTTCACCTGTGACACACACCCGTCGCGGCGCTGGCGCATCCCTGCCTCGAGCAGCACCACCAACCAGATCATCAACTTGCAGACCGGCAAGTGCGCGACCGTGGCGGGCGGGGTCTCCACCGACAACAACGTCCAACTGGTCCAGTTCACTTGTGACACCCACCCCTCACGCCGCTGGAGCATCACCAACCGGGACAGCTCGGGCTCCGTCCAGCTCGTGAACGCGCAGACGGGCAAGTGCGCGACCGTCGCGGGCGGCGTCTCCCGGGAGAACAACCTCCCGCTGGTCCAGTTCACGTGCGACAGGCACCCGTCGCGCCGCTGGTTCCTGCGGACCGGAGTGCCCATCGACTGAAGCGGCCGGTCCCGGTGCACGGCCCCGGTCGGCCGGGTGGCCGCGTCGTGGTTCAGCGGCACAGGGCCGTGTCCACCACACTCTCGATGTGCTCCGTGGTGGTGTAGTCGGGCGGGATGAGGGTCACCGCGACGCTGGCGGCGCGGCCGTCGTCGGTGACTCCGCCCCGGGTCTCGAATCCGTTGATGTCGCCGCCGTGACCCCAGTAGACACCGCCGCAGGACAGCGGCCTGCTCATGAGCCCCAGTCCGTAGCCGGCGCCGGTGTCCCCGATGGGGACGGTGGTGCGCATCTGGGCGAGCTGGGCCGCCGGGAGGAGATGGCCGGCCAGCAGTGCGGTGAAGAACCGGTTGAGGTCGGAATTGGTGGAGATCAACTGGCCCGCCGCCCAGCCCACGGAAGGGTCTATCTCCGTGACGTCGCGCAGGGGCGCGTCTGCTGAATCCTTGTGGTAGCCCCGGGGATGGGGCTCTCGGATGGCCATGTCACCCGGGGCGGGGAAATAGGTGTGGCGCAGCCCGATGCGTTGGATGACGCGCTTGTCCATCTCCTCGGCGAGGGGGCGGCCCGTGACCTTCTGGATGATCAGGCCGGCCAGCAGGTAGTTCGTGTTGCTGTACCCCCAGCTCGTCCCGGGGGCGAAGTCGGCCTTGCGCTGGAAAGCGATGTCCAGGAGGTCACGGGGGTCAAGGTACCGGTGCTGACGGATGTCCTCGTCGACGAGTGCCTCGTAGTCGGGGAGCCCGCTGGTGTGCTGCAGGAGCTGACGGACCGTGATGTGGCGTCCGTCGAACCCCTCCCCGCGTACGAGGCCCGGCAGGTAGCCGTCGACCGTGGCGTCCAGGCCGATCTTCCCCTCGCCGACCAGTTGCAGCACGACCACCGCGGTGAACACCTTGGTGTTGCTGCCGATCCTCACCTGTCCGTCGTCAGGCACCTTCGACCCGGTGGTCAGGTCACCCACCCCCGCGGTGTAGGTACGGGTGCGGCCATCGCGGTCCTTGACGCTCGCCAGCGCGGCGGGCAGGCCGTCGTCCCGTACCAGGGCGTTGAGGCCCTGCCGGACGGTGTCCGGTCGGGCGGCGGCGAATGCCGCGGGCGGCGCCAGAGCGCCCAGCGTCATGACGCCGACGGCCACCGCGGCCGCGGCCGACAGGGCTCGGCGCCGGCCGCCCTGCTGCCGCGTGGAAGAACGAAACGTCTGCGCCACCTGCTCGGACATGAGTCAACTCCTGTCGAATCGTGGAGCCGTGGGTAAGCCGGCCCCGCAGCTGCTGGTCAACTGCTCGTGGCTCGATCGTGGCTTGTGCGGTCTCGGATGCGCATCACGGGAAAGCGGGAGGAAGTGCTCCCTCGATCGGGGGAGGTCTCCGGGAAGCTGCGCGGCCATACTGGCCGACTATGATCAAGGGCATCCGGCCGCTGCTGCGCGGCTCCACGTACTCGGGCATGCTGTTCGCCTACTGCGGCGCGGTGGCGAGCCTTCCACTGCTGCCCTTCGCGCTGCTGCCGCTGTTGGCGTGGCGATCCGCACCCGAGGCAGTGCAGACCGTTCTGGTCCTGCTGGTCTGGGCGGCATTGATCGGCTCGGTCGGGCTGGCCCGCATCACACGGCGGGCGCTGATCGTGTCCGCCC
Organism: Streptomyces sp. NBC_01296; assembly: GCF_035984415.1. Taxonomy (NCBI): domain Bacteria; kingdom Bacillati; phylum Actinomycetota; class Actinomycetes; order Kitasatosporales; family Streptomycetaceae; genus Streptomyces; species Streptomyces sp. NBC_01296. The sequence continues at coordinate 8,060,513 of NZ_CP130720.1, forward strand.
GCCGACTGTTGGGCGTGCCGCTGCCGGATCCCGTGGCCGCACGTCAGCCCGCACGTTCCGGAGCCGACCGTTGGCGCACTCCTCTCTGGCTGCTGCTGCACGTGGCACTGGGGTGGACCGGAGCCCTGGTGAGCGGCGTGCTGTTCCTGTCGGGCCTGGTCCTTCCCGGGGGCTGGCTCGGCGCCGAGGTGGGCCTGAGTCTGTTCGGCCGGTCGGTGCGGGTGGAGGGTGGCTGGCAGAGCTGGGTGGTGGCGCTCGGGTGCCTGCTGCTGGCGGCGGTCGTGTGCGCGGTGGTGACGAACGCCCTGCGGTGGTCGGCGCCCAGACTGCTGGGGCCGTCATCGGCCGAGCGGCTCGCGCTGGCGGCAGAGCGGGAACTGCAGCTGGCCGAACGCAATCGAATCGCCCACGAGTTGCACGACTCCATAGGGCACACGCTGACGGCGACCACGATCCAGGCCGCGGTCGCGGGCGAGGTGCTCTCCGCCGACCCGGTGGCGGCGCGGGCCGCCCTGCGCAGCATCGAGGAGTCGGCCCGGGCCGCGCTGGAGGACCTGGACTACGTACTTGGCGTGCTGCGCGAACAGAAGGCGGAGACGGCGCCGCCCCGTACCTTGGCCGACCTGCCCGAGCTGCTCGACCGGTTGAGGCACGCGGGCGCGGTGGTGGAGCCGGAACTGTCGGGCGAGTTGGCGCAGGTGCAGGGGACGCTCTCGCGGGCGGCGTACCGGATACTGCAGGAGGGGTTGACGAACGCGTTGCGGCACGGGGCGGGCGGGCCGATCGGGGTCCGGGTGGCGGCCGCGGAGGGCGGACTGGAGCTCAGTGTGGTCAACCGGACCGGTGCCGGCACGCATACGGGTGCGGGCTCGGGCGCCTTCCCGACATCCGGGCACGGCCTGCCGGGCCTGGCCGAGCGCGTACGGCTGCTGCACGGTGAGATCGACGCCGGCCCGCACGGTCCGCGGCACTGGCGGTTGGCGGTCCGGCTGCCGGTACGGTGGTCGGCATGATCGGCTCTGACGGCGCAGCCGCCACGCCCAGCCCGCCGCCCGTCACGCTCCTGATCGCGGACGACGACGAGGTGACCCGCAGTGGTCTGCGCACGTTGCTCGCGGTACAGCCGGGGCTGACGGTGGTCGGGGAGGCCGCCGACGGCGTCGAGGCGGTCGAACAGGTGCGGCGGCTCCGGCCGGACGTGGTCCTGATGGATGTGCGGATGCCGCGTTGCAACGGGATCGAGGCCACCCGGCGACTGCTCGCCGAGTCGGATGAACCGCCGAAGATCGTGGTGATCACCACCTTCGAGAACGACGACTACGTCACCGCCGCGCTCAGCGCGGGAGCCAGCGGGTTCGTGCTCAAGAGGCTTCCGGTCCGCCAGATCACGGAGGCGGTACGGGTGGTGGCGGCGGGGGAGGCGATCCTCTTCCCGACGGCGCTGCGCCGCATGGTCGCCGCCCGCCCGCTGCACTCCTCGAAGGCGTTGCCGAAGGCTGCGCTGACGGGGCGGGAGGAGGAGGTGCTGCGGCTGATGGCCACCGGCCTGTCCAACCCGGAGATCGCGCAGTCGCTGACGGTGAGCCTGGAGACGGTGAAGACGCACGTCGGGAACGTGCTGACCAAGCTGGGTGCGCAGAACCGGACCCACGCGGTGGTGATCGCGTACGAGTCGGGTCTGGTGGTGCCGGGGTTCACCGGCTGATGAATGGAAACCGATCGGCCCCTCGGAACGTGTCGCCGCGCCCCTCACCGGTCCCGGCATGGAACCGTCTGCGCATGACCGAAGGCTCGACACCTCACATCTCCCCGGCGCGGATCACCGTGCTGGGCGTTCAACCCGGCAACCCACCCTTTCGCATCGTGGAGGTCGACGGAGAGTTCATCGGCAGGGCGATGTCGATGACGGACGTGCTGTTGCTCGCCGCCGAGATGGGGATCGTGATCCACGACCTCGACGACCTGGAGGTGGTCCGCTGGGTCGGAGGCGGCAAGTTCACCTGGACTCCGCGCTAGGGGGTGTCCGGCAGGAGGCCGGTCGGCCCCGGCCGGGCACCGCGGCCGCGCGCAGTGCCCGGTCCAGGGCCGGCTCGGGCTTCAGTACGTTTGTCCCACGTGGGCAAGCGCCTGCTTCAGCAGCACACCCTGCCCGCCGGGCATTTCGCTCTGCACGGCTCGGGAGGCCGCCTCCTGAGGACTGAACCAGACCAGGTCGAGGGCGTCCTGGCGGGGGCGGCAGTCGCCGCTCACCGGCACGATGTAGGCGAGGGACACCGCGTGCTGGCGTGGATCGTGGTATGAGGTGACGCCGGCCGTGGGGAAGTACTCCGCGACCGTGAACGGCTGGAGGGAGGCGGGAACACGGGGCAGGGCCACCGGCCCGAGGTCCTTCTCCAGGTGGCGCAACAGCGCGTCACGGACCCGCTCGTGATGCAGGACCCGGCCGGACACCAGGGTCCGGCTGACCGTTCCGTCCGGACCGATGCGCAGCAGCAGTCCGATGCTGGTGACTTCGCCGCTGTCGTCCACGCGTACGGGCACGGCCTCCACATACAGGATCGGCATCCGGGCCCGGGCCGTTTCCAGCTCGTCCGTGGTCAGCCAGCCGGGCGTGGTTTCGGTCGTGTCAGACATTGTTTGAGCATACTTTCCGGGTGGGGTGCCTGCAGGAATGCGGGCCGGTTCGGATACGGGAGTTTCGTGCCGGTCGTGCTCGACGGAGCACAGGGCGACCGGTTCCGCCGGGTTGCGGCCCGCTGTTCATGTCGATCTCGTCGCGGATGGGTCCGACGGCATCGACACCCTGTCCGGCCGGGTCCTCCAGCTGCCGGTCCGGGTACCGCTCGCAGGGGAAGCGGGGGCAGGCGTCGCCGCAGCCCATGATGATCATTACACCGGAGGACTGTACCGCCTCGACGGTCAGCACTTCGGGCGCCTCGGCAGAGCAGTACCGACGGGGGACGGCCCGGGGCGGGCGGGCCCGGTTGCGGGCCCGCCCTGTGGTCAGCGGTCCACGGCGTCCAGCACCTTGCCCAGGTCCACGAACTTGAAGCCCGTGGCGGTGCGCGGGCCGTCCTCGGGGGCGTCGTGGCCGTCCTGGACCACGAGGAGGCCGCGCGGGAACGCACGGCCGAGGGGCTGGTTCAGGGCCGCGGCCCCGTCGCACTCCTCCGAGCCGTCGAGGTCCCGCGAGCGCGCGGTGATCCGTACGCCGCCCTCGTACGCGTGGTCGTCCTTGCGCTCGCGGTCGTAGAAGGCGAACGTGTTGTCGCCCTGGCTCGACGCCATGAGGTGGCCGTCACCGTCCCCTTCGTCGCCGATGGTCAGCCCCTCCAAGTCCGCGGACAGGTGGCGGCCGCCGAAGCCCGGGTCTGCGCCGGGCGTGCACTCCTCGGTCTCCTCGTCGTACGTGGCCGGGACCCCGTACTCGCGGACCCGGTCCACCAGCACCGGCGCCGAGGTCAGATCGGCCCGCATCCGCCAGATGCCGACGTCCTCCTGGCCGGCGTAGAGCGTGCCGTCGGCGGGGTCGACGACCATGCCCTCGACCTGGGGCCGCTCGCCCGGTTCGGCGCAGGGGCTCCAGGACGCGCCGTTCGGCAGACGGAAGGAGGAGGCCAGGTCCAGGGTCCGCACCAGGCGGTAGCCGACCGTGCCGCCGGGGGCGGCGGTCAGTTCGAGCAGCGCGAGCCTTGTCTCGTGGCGGCGGCTGACCAGGGCGTACGAGCGGCCGCCGGCCTGGTCCGTCCAGGTCGCCAGACCGTACGCGGTGCGCTGGTCGTTGATCTCCTCCTGCGAGGCGGAGAAGACCGGAGGAACGCTCGGCGCGGTGACGTCGGTCAGCGGGCCGCCGGGGCGGTCGCGGTCGATGCGGTAGTGGCGACGACCAGACTACGGTCGGGGGCGGCGCTGTTGCGCCGGATGGCGGGGTCGTCGGCGTTGGCGTTGCCGCCCTCCTCGTCGTCGAACAGCGTGGCGGTCTCCGCCACCGGGGTGACGGCGGGCAGCGGGCCGCTCTTGCGGCCCTGCGCCGTGGCGGGGGCGGCCGCCGTGAGGCCGGCGAGGACGGCGAGGGCCGCGGTCAGGGCGAGTGCGGCCGCGGCGGGCCGAGCGGGGCGCGCGGGACGATGAGGGTCCACCAGGAGTCTCCAACGGTTGGTCAGACACGTGTGCGGTCACGGCGGCTGAAGACTCGAGCCCCTGCGTTAAAGACTCGTCGTCGCCAGGCGACGGACGGTCATGCACGAGATGAATACGCCGCTGCGCTGCGCCCCGTCCGGCGCGGGGACAACACCCGGCCCAGCGCCAGCACGCTCAGCCCGAACATCAGGACCCCCAGCGGAACATGGAGCGACGGTATGTGCGCGATGCCCAACACCACCTGCACCGAAGCGAGTACGAGGAAGCCCGACGAGTACAGGATGGGGCGGGGCGAGCCGCCGCCCGGCCGCCACGCCAGGACCGTGGCGAGCACATACACCATCGTGGCGCCGTACATCACGCGCGCTCCGACGCCGTGCAGCACCTCGCCGTGGGACGAGGACAACAGCAGTCCGGCGGTGACGGCCTGGAAGAAGAGGGCCAAGGTCTGCAGGGCGATCGCCACCTGCACGAACGTGAGTCTGCGGTGCTGAGCCGTCGTCGTTGTGGCCATCAGTCGGCCCCCTCTTCTGCCTCGCGGCGATGGATCGGTAGTGTCTCGCTGGTCCGACGACGTGGGCCCGCGAAATGTGAGGCGAAGCCCCGACCTCACCATCCGGCCCGGTGTTTCGTCGAAGTGGCGAGAGCGGAAGCGGACGAGAAGAACCGAAGAACCAGGGGGCGGTCGAGGCCATGCGCAACCCATCCGAGACAGGACATGACCGGTCCGAGCCGAGCCTGAGCGCGCTCGTCGGCGAGCGACGCCACCTGATCAACCTCGGCTACCGGCTGCTCGGTTCGCTGAGCGAGGCCGAGGACGCCGTGCAGGAGACCTACACCCGCTGGTACGCGATGTCACGCGAACGGCAGGAGGCCATCGAATCGCCCGGCGCCTGGCTGACGACGGTGGCCACCCGCATCTGCCTGGACCAGCTCGGCTCGGCGCGGGCGCGGCGCGAGAGCTACGTCGGCGCATGGATACCCGAGCCGCTGCCCGACCGTACGCAGTGGCACGGCGGGCCGGCGGGCGGCAGCAGCACCGAGCCGGCCGATCCGGCCGACCGGGTCACCCTGGACGAGTCGGTGAGCATGGCCTTCCTCGTCGTACTGGAGGCGATGACACCGGCCGAACGCGTGGCGTTCATCCTGCACGACGTCTTCCGGTACCCCTTCGCGGAGGTCGCCGAGATCGTCGGACGGACGCCGGCAGCCTGCCGGCAGTTGGCGTCCTCGGCCCGACGACGTGTGCGCGCCGAGCGGGCACCGGCCGCCGCGACGGGTGAACAGGCTGCTCTGGTACGGAATTTCAAGGAGGCCTGGGAGGCGAAGGACATCGAGGCCCTCGTCGACCTCCTCGACCCCGATGCCACGATGGTCGCCGACGGCGGCGGCCTGGTCGGCGCCGTCCTGCGCCCGGTGGAGGGCAGCGAGCACATCGCCGCGTACCTGATCCACATCGCCGCCAAGGCCCCCGGGCTGACGCTCCTGGAGCGGACGGTCAACGGCCGGCCCGGTCTCGTCGCCCAACACTCGGGCGTCACCGTGACCGTGGCGGCGTTCGACCTCACCGGCAGCCGCGTCACTCGTATCTGGGCGGTCCGCAACCCGGAGAAACTCCGACCGTGGACCAACGGCCGGGATCTCCGCGACGCGTAGGCCCGGTGTGGTGGATACGGCCGTCACCCCGGCAGGGGATCCCGCTCAGCGCTGCTCCCGGACGCCCCACGGGGAGCCGTACGCGGTCAGCAGGTCCAGGAACGGGCGCGGCGGAAGGGCCTCGGGGCCGAGCACGCCCGCCTCTGCCCACACCCCGCCGGCCAGGAGCTCGAGGGCCACGACCGGGTTGACCGCCGTCTGCCACACCACGGCCTGGGAGCCGTACTCGCGCATCGACCACTGGTTGTCCACCACGTGGTACAGGTACACCTCGCGCGGCCGACCGTCCTTGGTGCCCTTCACCCAGGTGCCCGCGCAGGTCTTGCCGGCCATCCGCTCGCCCAGCGTGGCCGGGTCGGGCAGGCACGCGGCGACCACGTCGCGCGGGGAGACCTGCACCGGGGCGCCGTCCGCGCCGCGCACCGTGACCGGCTCGGTCGAGTCCAGGCCCAGCGCGTGCAGGGTCTTCAGCTTGGCGATGAAGTCCTCGCCGAGTCCGTACTTGAAGGTGACCCGACGGGCGTCCACCCAGCGCGGGACCAGCAGCACCTCCTCGTGTTCGACGTTGACGCACTCGACCGCGCCGATGCCCTCCGGGAAGTCGAACACCTCCGGCTCGCTGAACGGCTCGGTGGTGAACCAGCCGCGGTCCCGCTCGTAGACCACAGGCGGGTTCAGGCACTCCTCGATCGTCGTCCAGATGTTGAACGACGGGGCGAATTCGTGGCCCTCGACGGTCAGGTTCGCCCCGTCACGGATGCCGATCTCCTCGATCTCGTCGAACAGCTCATCGGCCGCGTACCGGGCGAAGACGTCCGACAGGCCGGGCTCCACACCCATGCCGACCAGTGCCAGCCGGCCCGACTTCTCCCAGGCCCCGGCCCGTGCGAACTGCTCGTCGCCGAGCTTGATCCCGCACTCCGCGTACGGCCGGCCCGGGTGCGGCCGGGACAGCGACATCGCCATGTCCATGTAGTGACTGTCCGCCGCGAGGGCCGCCTCGAACAGCGGCATCACGAACCGCGGATCGGTGGCGTTCAGCAGTACGTCGCACCGCTCCTCGGCGAGGAGCGCGGCCACCGCCGCCTCGTCGGAGGCGTCGATGCGGCGCGCGATGAACCGGCCGGCGCCGGCGCCGGTGTCGACCGCGGCCACGGCCGCCTCGGCGCGGGCGAGGTCGTAGTCGGCGACCACGAAGTGGTCGAAGAAGTCCCGTCGGGCCGCGATCCGGGTGATCGCGGTACCGACGCCACCGGCGCCCACAAGCAGAACACGCATGACGAAGCCCTCTCTCGGTGAGGTCCGCGCAGGTCCGCGCCTCATGGGAGGGATGAAAGCCGGACCGGCAGGATAAGGTCAATGGTGTTGGCATAAGGCCCCCCGTACGGCTGCCGGTCCGGCGGCGACCGTACGTCCGCGGCGGAGGAAGGCACCCGATGGCGAAGCAGGTGGTCCCCGAGGAAGCCCGCAGGCGGCGGCGCCCCACCCGGCAGGGCACCGTCCTGTCCGAACGGCTGATCGTCGACACCGCCCTGCGGATGCTGCGCGAACACGGCAGCACCGGGCTGTCCGCCCGGCGGCTCGGCGCCGCCCTCGGCGCGGACCCCAGCACGCTCTACCGGTACTTCGACGGCATGGACGGCCTCACCCTCGCCATCGGCGAGGAGCTGATCGGCCGGGCCCTCGACGGCTGGGCGGCCACCGGGGACTGGCGCCGTGACCTGCGGGAACTCGGCCTCCGCATCCACAGCGCCTACCTCGCCCACCCACAGGCCGCCCTGCTGACCGCCAGCCGCGTGACCGGCCGGCCCCGTGAGATCGCCGCCGACGAGGCCGTCCTCGGGATCCTGCGCACCGCCGCCTTCCCCGACCCGGAGGCGGTCCTGATCTACCACGCCTTCATCGACCAGAGCCTGGCCTTCGCGGCCCTCGACGCCGGCGCCCTCGCCCTGGCCGAGAGCTCCCGGACGTCCGACGAGCAGCAGTGGGAGTCCACGTACGCCCGGCTGCCGGCCGAGCAGTACCCGCACATCGCGGCCACGACCCGGCTGCTCGCCGCCCGGATGAACCACAGCGCCTACCCGGTCGCCCTGGACATGCTCCTCGCAAGCGCGGAGGCCGGGCTCCAGGCGGCAACGCGACGGGTGCGCGGGGCGGCGCGTCGAGGTGCGCGGGGTTTGGCCGCTGGCCAGACTGGACCCATGACGACAAAGGCGGTACTCGAAGGCGGGCCGGAAGATCTGCCGGAGCGGGTCGTACCGGTCACCGCACCGGGCGAGGACCTGAAGATCGCGCATCGTGGCGGATACGAACACTTCAAAGCCACGTCGCGGTTCCAGGACGGCACGGAAGGCCGGCTCCCCGTCTACGAGTGGTGGGAGCGCACGGAGATCGCCGAGTAGCGGCCTGCGCCCAGCAGCGCGCATGACTGCTTTCGCCGGACCGCCGGCAGGCCCGCACACCCTGCTCGACGAGGCGCATCGGCTGCTTCCCGGCATCATCGACGTGCGCCGCACCCTCCACCGGGCACCGGAACTGGGCCTGCACCTGCCGCTCACCCAACAGACCGTCCTCGAGACCCTGACCGGCCTGCCCCTGCACATCACCGCGGGGGAGCGGCTCAGTTCGGTGGTCGCCACCCTCGACGGCGCGCAACCCGGCCGGACCATCCTGCTCCGCGCCGACATGGACGCCCTGCCCCAACAAGAGGACACCGGCCTGGAATACGCGTCCCGGATCCCGAGCGCCATGCACGCCTGCGGCCACGACCTGCACACCGCCATGCTCATCGGCGCCGCCCGCCTGCTCTGCGCCCGCCGCGGGCAGATCCGCGGGCGCGTAGTGTTCATGTTCCAGCCGGCCGAGGAACGCGGAGGCGGCGCCTCGCACATGATCGAGGAAGGTGTCCTGGACACCCCGGACGGCCGCGGCGTGGACGCGGCGTTCGCGCTGCACGTCATGACCCGCTTCGAGACCGGCACCGTGCACGTGCGGCCCGGGCCGATGTTCGCCGCGTCCGACCTGATCCGCATCACCGTACGAGGCCGCGGCGGACACGCCTCCGCACCGCACCTCGCCCTCGACCCGGTCCCCGTCGCGTGCGAAATCGTCCAGGCTCTGCAGACGGCCGTGACGCGCACCGTCAGCGTCTTCGACCCGGTGGTGGTCAGCATCACCCGCATCCAGGCCGGCACGACCACCAACATCATCCCCGCGACCGCGGAACTGCACGGCACCTGCCGGACGTTGTCGTCGGGGTCCCGCGAGCGGATGCGTACCGTGATCGATCGGGTGGCCCGTCACGTGGCCGCCGCGCACGGCGCCGAAGCCGACAGCGACCCGGCCCGGGGCTACCCACCTGTACACAACGATCCGGCCTTCACCACCATGGTCCGCGACGCCGCAACCGAACTCCTCGGCGCCGCTCCGGTACAGCATTTGGCCGACCCGGTCATGGCGTCCGAAGACTTCTCCTACGTCCTCGCACGCGTCCCGGGGGCCATGGCCCTACTCGGAGCCCGCCCACCCGCCGTGCCGGCCGACGCCGCCCCGGACTGCCACTCCCACCGCGTCGTGTTCGACGAGAACGCCATGGCCACCGGTACGGCCCTCCATGCGGCCGTGGCACTGCGGTACCTCGCAGGCTGACGGGGCACGAGGTCGCCCGGCCCGCCGCGGCCCGCGCCCTGCCTGCCCGGCCCCAGTCCCCTGCTTCCTACTCGAACGGCACGTTGATGCAGGCGAGCCGCGTCCCGGCCGTGCCCGCCGTGCCGGGTCCCGTGTGGGTGGCGTGCTCGTGGATCACCACGGAGCGGGCCTCACCGGCGCGGTATCGCCAGGCCAGGGTGGACGCTGAGGCGCCGTCGCCGTGGCCGTCGGTGGTGATGTCGAGCCACGTCTCGTTGAGGGGATTGGCGTACGCGGGGTTCGTCGAGGGCTGCTGGGGGTCCACGGCGTCCTGGTAATGCGGCCCGGAGTCGTTGGGCTTGCCGCCGCAGGGCTTCCGGTGCACGTGAGCCCCGAACGTCCGGCTCGCCGCCACGCCGTGGAGCCGCAGCTCCACGCGGGTGCCGTCGCCGTCGACCCGCTCCGTGACGGTGACCTTGCTGCCGGCCGGTACCGCTTTGCCGTCGAAGGTGACCGCCTGGTGTGCGAGCCGGCCGTCGGCTGCTCGGAACGCGTTCTCCACCGTCACGTCCTGGCCGGCGACCACGCCCAGAGGCAGGACGACAGCCAGGGAGGCCGTGAGCGCTGAAACGAGCAAGGACATCTTCGGCTCCTCTTCACCACGGGTTCTCGCCGGGGCTCCCCCCTTCGCCCGCGTTCCGGCCCGGTGCGTGCCAGATCGTCAAGCGCTGCACGGCCCGGCTCTCGAGATCGTCCGGATGTGTCGTCCCGCGCTTCCGGGAACCATGTTGGCCCACGTCACGGCCTTGCGCAGGGCGCCTCCACGGTGTCGGCCTGCTTTTGCCCGATCAGCCGCGCGATTCCGGGCGGCCCCTCGTGGAGGAACGATCCTCTGGGGGGCCTCCCGGGTGACACCGGGCGGCACTCGGCCCGGCATGCCGCCGAGCGGCGGCCCGCTTCACCACCATGTGCCCGTGATCCCATCCCACTTGATCGCCGCGCTCTCCGCCTTCGCCCTGCTGGCACCCGCCTCCGCGCACGCAGCCTCCGCCCCCGTCGCACCAGGGGCCCCCGCCCCGGTCCGGCAGGGGGACTTCTTCGCCGACCTTCCCAAGGGCGGTGACCTGCACAACCACCTGTCCGGCGCGGTCACCACCGAGTTCCTGATCGAGCTCGCCGCCGGGGACGGCCTGTGCATCACCACCGACACCACCACCGCGGTGCCCCCGCCGTGCGGGCCCGGGACCCGCCCCGCCGCCGACGCCGTCACCGACGCGGCGTTCCGCCGACAGGTCATCCAGGCATGGTCGATGCAGGACTTCCCGGCCGACGGCAACGGCCACGACCACTTCTTCGCGACCTTCGGCAAGTTCGGCGAGGTGACCTGGCGGCACCCCGGCCGCATGCTCGCGGAGGTCGCCAACACCGCGGCCCGGCAGAACCAGTTCTACCTGGAGACCATGATCTCCCCGGCCTCCGGACAGGCCCGCACCCTCGCCGACCGGGTCGGCTACGACGCCGACCTCGACCGCATGCACGACAAGCTCCTCGCCGACGGCGGCCTGGACGCGGTCGTCCGGCAGGCCCGCGCCGACGCCGACGCCACGGACACCGAGTTCCGCGCCGCCGCGCACTGCGACACCCCGCGGCCCGACGCGGCGTGCTCCCTCCCGTACCGCTGGATCTCCCAGGTCGCCCGCGCCGGCAGCCCTGAGCGGGTGTTCACCCAGATGGCGCTCGGCATGCGGCTGGCCGAGCGCGACCCACGCTTCGTCGCCGTCAACCTGGTGCAGCCGGAGGACGACCCGGTCGCCCTGCGCGACTACCGCCTGCACATGCGCATGCTGAACTACCTCAAGACCCAGTACCCGAAGGCGCACATCACCCTGCACGCGGGCGAGCTGGTGCCGGGCCTGGTCAAGCCGGAGGACCTCACCTTCCACATCAGGGAGGCCGCCCAGACCGGCCGCGCCGAGCGGATCGGGCACGGCGTGTCCGTCCTGCACGAGGACCGCTGGGAGTCGCTCATGCGCTACATGGCCGAGCGGCGGATCGCGGTCGAGGTCCCCTTCCACAGCAACGAGCAGATCCTGCGCGTCTCCGGCGACGCGCACCCCTTCGCCACGTACCGCCGCCACGGCGTGCCGGTCGTCCTCGCCACCGACGACCCGGGCGTGTCCCGGATCGAGATCACCGACGAGTACCGCCGGGCCGCCGAGATGTACGGGCTCGGCTACCCGGAGCTGAGGGACCTGGCCCGGGCATCCCTGGAGTACTCGTTCCTGAGCGGCCGCGGCTTGTGGAACCGTGACCTCCGCACCGGCTACCGGCCCACCGGACCGTGTGCCGGAGAGCGGCAGGGCGCCGAGCACCCGGGCGCGCGGTGCGCCGGCTTCCTGGCCACCAGCCCGAAGGCACAGGTCGAGTGGCGCCAGGAGGCGGCCTTCGAGCACTTCGAAACCGCCCACGCCCGCGCCACCCGCCCCGGCTCCCACTGATCCCCGGCCCCGGCCGACCCCGTCCCGCATCGACCGGCCGACATCGGCCGCAGGCCAGGACGGGGTGGCCGGCGGGCAGCGCTCGCCTTGACGCCGTGCGGGTTCCCGGCCCCGGAGCGGGGGAAGAGCCGCCGATCGGGCCAGGCATGCGGACCGGTCCGGCATGGCGGCAGGCCGACGGCGCGATGCTCCGGGATGCTGATGGCCGAGCCAGGCAGGAGAGACCGTGGACGATCCCAGCCCCCAGGAAGCCCGGAGCTCGGCATCCACCAGCGCGGGCCGCAGTCTTGCCGCCGGCCAGCCGGGTGTCATTGGCATCGCACTCGGCGCCGTGCTGACGGCCGTGCTCGCGCAAGGCTCGTGGCAGTGGTTCGCCACGTACATCGGGGTGACGCTCCTCGCGGTGCTCTTCTGCCTGTACCGGCTGCCGACGTGGACGCCCGGCCTCCGAACCGCCTACATGGCGAATCTCGCGGCGTACTCGCTGGTCGTCGGCCTGTGTGTGGCGATCACAGTGGCCCCCATGCTGCAGCGCTGGCCGTGGCTGTTTCCGATGCCGGGCACTCGTGACAGGTGTCCCGAGCTGCGTGAGTACGAGAGGATCCGGACGGAGGCGGCGTTGGCGGACCTGGCTGGTCGCGACCCTGCCGCCTTGGCCCACGCGCAGGACGTCCAGGGCCATGTCGCCTTTGCCGACTGCCTGTCCTCCACCACGACCCTGTGGTTGCCGGCCTACGCGGCCGGAGTGGCCGTGCTGGTGGGCCTGGGTACGTGGTCCTTCGATCGGCTGCGGGTGAGGAACGAGGGGCGCCGCGGTCAGGCGTAGACCTTCCCGTCGGGGCTGATCCGCGCGCAGGGTGTGGGACCCGATGGAGCCGAGACCTCCGGTGACGAGGATCATGGCCTGTCCCTTCCGCTACTTGCTCTGCAGCTTTCCCAGGGGGTCGGGGGCGTTCTCCAGTGCGGTGACCGCCGCCTTCCAGCCGGTGTCCTCGGGGTGGAGGGCAGTGCGGAGGAAGGCCGTGGTGAGCTGCTGGATCAGGGCGACGCGGGCGGGACTCTCGTCCGTCGTTTCGGCGACCTCGTACCCGGGGATTCCGCCGAGCGAGTGCTCTGCCCCGAACAGGGTGAGCAGGCTCTTGTCGCCCGGGCTGTGGGTGTAGGGGTCGGTGAACCAGTCCGGGCCGCGGGTGGACAGCGTGGACCGGTCGTTGTCCCCGGCGACGATGAGGGCCGGCGTGGTCATGGTGTCGAAGGACGGCCTCAAGAAGGGGAGGTTCTCGGCGGCGAACGGGGTCAGGTCGTCGCCGAGGCCGGTCAGGGCGAGCAGCACACCCGCCGTGACCCGGGGGTCGGACAGGTCCTCGCCGGGAACGCCGTCGGAGTCGAGGACGCGGGCTCCCAGCAGCGTGCTCGCCGTCTGGGCTCCCCAGGAGTGGCCGGCGACGGCGATGCGGCTGCGGTCGATCCGCCCGCGGAGTCCCGGCACGGAGGCTTCCAGCACGTCGAGTTCGTCCAGCACGCGGGTGAGGTCCTCGATACGGATGCGCCAGATCCGCGGTGTACGCGGGTCCTCGTGCGGGATGCCGAGCGTCCGGGAGTCGAGGTGGGTGGGCTGGACGACCACGAAGCCGTGGGCGGCCCAGAAGTCGGCGAGCGGCGCGTACCCGTTCATCGACCAGCCGAAGCCGTGCGAGAAGACGATGACGGGCAGGTTGCCGCCGGTCGCGGGGGCGGACACACGGATTTGGAGGTCCTCGCCGCGGTCCGGGGCGGGCAGGACGACCGGCTTCGCGGATACCACCGTGGTGGGCGCGAACGCGGGCTCGTGCGCGTTCGTGGTGTTCGAGTCGGACACGGAGGTGCCTTCCGGTCAGGGTTCTTCGCACTGTTGGTTCGCCGGGCCAGGCGGGGCGTGTTGGCGGCAGACGGCGTGGTCGACGGACCTCCGGCCTGCCAGCACGGCTGAACCGGAACCTTGCTCCGCCAACGATACGGAGCGCTGTTCCGGTTTGCAAGGTCGGTCGTGGAAGGCCCGGCGCCACCCCGCGGCGGAGCCGGCCGAGCCCTTGGCCGCGCCGTCGGGCTCACGGGCCGTCGGGGTCGATCAGTGCGTGCCGGTGGGCGAGGTAGCCGAGCTGGAAGCGGCTGGTCGCCCCCAGGCGGCGCATGATGTCGGAGACATGGCGCTGGCAGGTGCGCACCGAGATGCCGAGCGCCCGGGCCGTGGTGCGATCGTCCTCGCCCTGGGCCAGGTGCAGGAGGATGGAGCGTTTCGTCTGGTCCGCGATGTCCTGGACGAACGCCTTCTCGCGCGGTTTGTTCATGGATTCGCCCGTGGCCCACAGGAAATCGAACATCTCGGCGGCGAAGGCGACCAGATCGGGGCTCCGGACGAGCAGCGCTCCGCCCGCCGCGTCCTGCAGGGGGATGACCAGCAGGATCCGGTCGAAGAGGATGCAGCCGGTCAGACCGCCGGTGACCGTTCTGGCCTCGGCTCCCAGATCCGCCAGCTCCGCGGCGTACCGGACGGTCGCCGGGTCGAAACGCGCCGAGTGCTGGTACAGGGTGCGCAATTGGACTCCGCGGGCCAGCAGATCCTGGTTCCGGTGGCGGGTGCGGCCCAGTTCGGCGGCGGGCTGGGGGCCGCCCGGCTCGGCGCTGAGCACTTCTCTGCTGCATACGATGGCCTGCTGGTCGAGCATCTGGTGCACCTCGGCGGCCGACTCGATCCGCTCCAACGGAGGCCCCTGGAGGGTGCGTTGCCGGGCGGCGTGGACGAGTGCGAGTTCCGCCAGCTGTCCGCGTATGCGCAGCAGGTCGAGCTGGGCCCCCTGGACGCGGTCCTCCCAGCGTTTGAGTAACTGGCCCGAAACGTCAACCGGGTTGGCGGCTGCGAACCGTTCGGATCCGACCTGCTGGACCAGGCCGGCGGTGAGCAGGGTGTCGAGGGTCCGGGCGGTCGCACCGGAGTCCGTCCGGGCTGTCAACTGGTCCCAGTGCAGCGGCCCCTGTTCAGCGAATTCCCGATAGAGGTCCATCTCTGCGGAGGTGAGTTCGCTCGGCTGGTCACGGTCCTGCGGGCGCCGCGGTTCGGCTGGGTCCATGTCGCACCTTCTTGTTTGCGTAGGTCGCGACCGCGATGCTAGAGGGCTTCGTGGGGCCGTACCGCCGCCAGGAACGTGTATCGGACACGTTTTATTTGTACGGGAGGCGGGCCGAATCTGCGTCAAGTCCGTGCCCCGCGAAGGGATTCGAAAGCGTCGCGAGGGCGTCTTGTCCTGTTTGGAGTTGTTTTGGAGTTGGCCGGGATCTCCGGTCTGAGTGACTGGAAGTTGCTGCAAGGCCTTGCTGTCGTGTTCCGGACAGTCGAGAACATGACGGTCCGGCCCCCTTGGCGGCGGGCCGGCGCCCTCCGATGCTGGAGGGGAGCCGCGCCGATCCCGCAGGTGCGCCCCGCAAGAAGGGCTCGTAGACGTGAACTCGCACAACCGGCCCACACCGTGACGGCCGTGCCCCGTCAGGCGCCCGCCGGATGCACCACCTCCACCCCGTGGTCACGCAGTTCCTTGACCACCGGGGAGTCGTCCGGTGCGTCCGTGACGATGAGGGCGATCTGCTCCATCGGGCAGATGCGGCCCAGCGCCGCACGGCCGAGCTTGTCGGCGGTCGCGACCAGGATCACCCGCTGCGCCGCGGCCACGGCGGCCCGCTTCACCTGTACGTCTTCGAGGTTGTAGGCCGTTGCCCCCTGGACCGGGTCGACACCGCAGCAGCCCAGGATGAACGTGTCGAAGCACAGGTCCTTGAAGGTCTGGACGGGCGTCTGGCCGTAGAACGAGAGCTCTTCGGGGCGCACCTGGCCGCCGGGCATCAGCAGGTGGATGCCGGGGTGGGCGGAGAGGGCGAACGCGGCGTGCAGGGAGAGCGGGGTCACCGTGAACTGGCGGTCCGCCATGGCCTTGGCGATGGCCACGGCGGTGGTCCCGGTGTCCAGGGCCACCGTCTCGCCGTCGGTGAGCAGTTCGACCACGGTGCGCGCGAGCCGCTCCTTTGCCTGCGCTCCGGACATGGCCCGGATGGCGTAGGGCGGTTCGACGCCGCCGGGCAGGTTGCTCACGGCGCCGCCGCGCACCCGGCGTAGCGCTCCCCGCGACTCCAGTACTTCCAGGTCCCGGCGGATGGTCATCTCCGACGCGCCTGTGGCCTGGGCCAGCTCGGCCACGGTCGCGCGGTTCTGCTGCATGAGCAGGCTCACGACGAACTTGTGCCTCTCCATCACGTTCATGTGTCTGCTTTTAGCACATAAGGCGGTCCTGGATCGCGTTGTGCACACATGATCTGTTGAAACGAACATCGAATGTGCGTAATGTTCACGCTCGGATGTGAACTTCAGCCTGTTGTGAACGTGATTCATGTTCATTCCGCTATGAGCGATGAGGAGAGCGATGTCCGCCACCAGTGAGGCCGGCCTGCCCGAAGCGGGAAGGCCTCTTCTCACCACCGTCGCCATCACCGCCTCGTGCGTGGCGTTCGTGGTGATCGGCGCCCTGCAGGCGCTGTACGGCCCGGCGATCCCGGCCCTTCGGGAGGAATTCGGCATCAGCCCCGCGGTCGCCGGTCTCAGCCTCAGCGCCCACTTCGTCGGCGCACTCCTGGGCGTGCTGATCTACCACGTTCTGCGGGGCCGCCTGAACAACCGGGTGCTGCTCGGCGGCTCCTACCTGCTGATGGCTGCCGGCGCCGCGGTCTTCGCGTTCTCGCCGAGCTGGAACCTGGCCCTGACCGGCACCTTCGTCATCGGTCTGGGCTTCGGCGGCATCGACTACGGCCTCAACCAGCTGTTCGCCATCGGCTTCGGCCGCCGCAGCACCGCCATGCTCAATCTGCTCAACGGCCACTTCGGTGTCGGTGCCATCGCGGGCCCGGCCCTGATCGGCTGGCTCGGCGCGGACCGCTATCCGCAGATCTTCCTCGGCGTCGGGGTGGTCTGCCTGCTCATCCTGGTCACCCTGGGCGGGGTGGCCGCCCGGGAGCCGGAGCCGGCCCCGGCGGAAGGCGGAGCGGTTGCCGGAGCCCGGGTGCTGCCGATCATCGCCGTGTTCATCGGCATCTACGTGCTGCACGTGGCCATCGAAACCGGCGTCGGCGGCTGGGAACCCACCCACCTCGAAGCCGTCGGATACGGCGCCGCCACCGCCGCCACCGCGACCTCCGCCTACTGGGCGGCGATGACCATCGGCCGGTTCGTGGTCGCCCCGCTCAGCCTGCGCTGGTCCGCACCGTCGATCCTGATCGTCTGCTGCGCCGGCATGGCCGGCTTCCTGGTCCTGGCGACCGTGCCGGCGCTCGCCCCGTACGCGTACTTCGGCGTCGGTCTGATGATCGCGCCCATCTTTCCGACCTGCCTTCCCTGGCTGAACCGGGCCGTGCCCAGTGTGGCCGCGGCCGGCGCCTACGTGATCGCCGCCTCGATGATCGGCGGCGTGGCCTTCCCGCCGCTGCTGGGAGGGGTGATCGACACCATGGACGTGAAGGCGGTGCCGCTCGTACTGTTCGGCCTCGCCGCCGTGTGTGCGGCCCTGAGCCTGTGGCTGCGCAAGAACGCCCCCGATCCCGACGGCGTGAGCGGCCCCCGCAAGGCGGGGGCGGACCGTGCGGACGCCGTCACCACGTGAGGACCCGAGGCGCCCGCAGGACCCAAGGCGCCCGAGGAGTAAGGAACCTGAAGGATGAAAGCCGTTCTCTTCGACATGTTCGGTGTCATCGCGCGTGTCCAGTCGCCCGCATCCCAGGCCGTACTGGAACGCACGGCCGGCGGCGACAGCGGCCGCTTCTGGGAGGCGTACTGGTCGCAGCGCGCCCCCTACGACCGCGGTGACGTGGCCGGCCCGGCGTACTGGAAAGGGGTCTGTGCAGAGCTGGGCATCGCACTCGACGAACGCCTGACCGCCGATCTGATCGCGGCCGACCTGGCCAGCTGGAGCGAGATCGACCAGCGCAGCGTGGATCTGCTGGCCGCCCTGGCGGACCGGGGCATGACCCTCGGCCTCCTCTCCAACATTCCGGAGGAGCTCGCCGTCCAGTACGAGGACACCCAGCCGTGGCTGGAAGGATTCACGGTGCTCGGCTTCTCCTGCCGCATCCGCAGCGCCAAACCCGAGCCGGCCGCCTACCAGTGGTGTGTCCGGGAACTCGGACTGCCGCCCGAGGACATCCTGTTCGTCGACGACCGGGCCGAGAACGTACTGGCGGCCCGTGAACTGGGCCTGCAGGGCCATCTGTTCACGTCCCCCGATGATCTGCGGACGGCACTGGAGGCGGCGTTGCCGTGACCGGGACGCCCCTGCTGTTCGCGCTCTGCGCTGCCGCACACGGCCGGTATCCACCGCCGCACCGCGAGGCCGAGACCGGTCGGGGCCTCGCCGGCGCGCTGCTGATCCAGGGCGCGCTGGCGGGCCGGCTGCAACTGGACGACAACCGCGTCCGGTCGACCGGGCACGGCCGCACGGACGACCCGGTGCTGGAGGAGGCCCTGGACCGCCTGGGTCCTTCCGCCCGCGGACGGGCGCCGGCCGACTGGGTCGAGCGCCTGGGCCCCTGGGCGTTGACCCGGCTGCACCCCGGGCCGACGCTGCCCCCGGGCGGTGTGGGGGCGCGGCCCGACCCGGCGGATCCGCGGCCCCGCGAGGCGCTGCGCCGGGTGAGGGAAGCGGTGCAGGGGCCGGCCGATGCCGGTGTGGCGGCCGTGGCGGCAGCGGCCCTGCTGGCCGCCGCCGGATTGCACGCCGTGGCCTGGCCGGAGTGGTCCGCGGCCGAGGCCTCCCGTCGTACCGCCCGGGCCGTCGCCAGGCTCGGGCCGGCCGGGGCGCCGGTCGTCCGGGCCGCCGCGGCGGCGGTCTCCGACTCCCGCCGCGCCGCGGCCGCGGCCCTGGCCTTTCCCGGCTAGGGGATTCCGGGAAAAAGAGATCAACTTCTCCGAAGTGCCTCTTGTCAGGGCCTGTTGGAATGTGTTCGTATGAATGAGAAGGCGCCGCGCGATCCCTGTCTGCAAACGGGTGAAGAATCCGGGCCGCCCCCACCGGCATCAAGCCGAATCCCATCCCCATTCCCATGACCTGTCTGCGTTGGGCGTCGCAAAAGTTGTCTCTTGCCGTCCATACCTTGACGTTCTTATGTGACCCGTATGAGAGGGACCGATGGAAACCAAGGATGTCACCGAGCACATCTATTACCCCGTCAGCGATCGCAAAATGGAGCGGGGTGAAGGCGTCTACCTCTACGACGAGGACGGAACGCGCTACCTCGACTGCGCGTCGGCGACCTTCAACCTGAGCCTGGGCTATTCCCACCCGGCCGTCATCGCCGCCATGAAGGACCAGCTCGACAAGGTGGTCCACCTGACCTCCTCGTACCAGAGCGACCCGATCAACGGCCTCGTGCGGCGGCTGGTGGAGACCTCCCCCGCCGGATTAACCAAGGTGCACCCCAAGGTGTCCGGCGGCTCGGCCGCCAACGAGGGCGCCATCAAGATGGCCCAGATGGCCACCGGGAAGTCCGAGGTCATCACGCTGTTCCGCAGCCACGTCGGACAGACGATGATGATGACATCGATGTCCGGCAACGCCTTCCGCCGCGAGCCGTTCCCCAACCTCTTCCCCGGCAGCCTCCAGGTGCCCGACCCGTACTGCTTCCGCTGCTTCTACGGGCAGAAGAAGGACACCTGCGGAATGATGTGCGTGGACCGTCTGGAGGACTTCGTCGACTACGCGAGCTCCGGCCGCGTCGCCGCCGTCCTCATCGAGCCGATTTCCGGAAACGGCGGCAACATCGTCCCTCCGGACGGCTACATGCAAAAGCTCCGCGCCTTCTGCGACGAACAGAACATCGCCCTCATCTTCGACGAGATCCAGACGGGTATCGGCCGTACCGGCCACATGTTCGCCGCCCAGTACTTCGACGTGGAGCCCGACGCGATCACGACGGCCAAGGGCCTCGGCGGCTCGGGCGCACAGGTCGCCGCAATCATCACCAACGAGCGGCTCGCCGGACTTCCCGCGAACCACCACTCCTTCACGTACGGGTCGAACCTGCTGGCCGCCGCCGCTGCGAATGTCACCCTCGACATCGTGCGCCGGCCGGAATTCCTGGCGAACGTCACCCGGACCGGCGACTACATCATGGAACGCCTCCACGACATGAAGCGCCGCTACCCGGCGATCGTCGACGTCCGCGGCGTCGGTCTCATGATCGGCTTCGAGATCGGCGAGCCGGACGGCAAGCCGGCCGTGAAGCTCACCAACCACCTCGCCGACAAGGCCATGGAGCACGGCCTGATCCTGCGCACCTCGCGCTACGGCTACGGCAACGTCCTCAAGATCCGCCCGCCGCTGATCCTGACCATGGACCAGGCCGAGGAGATCTGCGACAAGCTGGAGAACCTCTTCATCGCGGAGCTGGCCCGATGACCACCGCGAACCCGATGAAGCGGCTCCTGAAGGCGCTCGGCGAGCACGTCCGCTCCGAGCTGCTCGCCTACGCGGACCACGGCCACGCCCGGCAGGTCCACGGCGACTCGCCCGGCGGCGACGCCCAGTTCGACGTGGACGAGGTGGCCGAGAAGGCCGTACTGGACTACCTGCGCGCCCACGCCCACGTACCGGTGGCGCTCTACACCGAGGACGGCTCCTACGTGGAGCTCGCTCCCGAGCCGCAGGTCCTGCTCGTCGTCGACCCGATCGACGGCACCCGTCCCACCTCGGCCGGGCTGGAGATGGGCATGGTGTCCATCGCCGCCGCCCCCTACGGCGACGGGGCGCCCACCCTCGCCGACGTCAACGCCGCATGCCTGGTGGAGATCAAGAGCGGCGCCTGGCTGTACGGCGACGACACCGAGGGACTCGAAAGCGGCGGCTTCACCACACCCGTGCCGCGGCTGAGCCGGAACACCGACCTGACCCGGATGTTCTGGTCGATCGAGTTCAACGGCCACCCCATGCAGCTGATGAACGACGCCTACGGCCACCTCGTGGACCGGTCGGCCAACACCGGCGGCATCTTCGTCTTCAACAGCAGCACCTTCTCCATCTCCCGCATCATCACGGGCCAGCTCGACGCCTACGCCGACATCGGCAACCGCGTCCTGCGCGACCACCCCGACACCGAAGAGCAGTTCCTGAGCGTGGGCCGCGGCTCGATCCTGCACCTCTTCCCGTACGACATCGCCGCCGTCGTCTACCTCGCCCGGCAGGCGGGCGTCGTCATCACCGACGCCTACGGCGACGACCTCGGCACCACCTCCCTGGTCGACCTCGGCCCGATGAACCAGAAGTCCTGCATCGCCGCGGCCACCCCCGAACTCCACAAGCAGCTGCTCGACTCCATCCGATGGGACCTCGGCCGCGGCACCACCGCGCCCGCGAGGGAGGCATCATGAAGGCCCTGACACTCACCGCCGACCGGACGCTCGCCCTCGTCGAGCACCCCAAGCCGGAGGCCCGCGCCGCCGACGACGTCATCGTCCGCGTCACCCAGAGCGGGATCTGCGGCACCGACCGCAGCGTGCTCGTCGGGAAGTTCCCCGCCGAGACCGGCGTCGTCATGGGCCACGAGGCCGTCGGAGTCGTCGACTCCGTCGGCCCCGACGTCACACGCTTCGCCGTCGGCGACCGGGTCATCGTCAACCCCACCCTGTACTGCGGCAATTGCGCCACCTGTCTGGAAGGCCACTGGAACTTCTGCGGCCACAAGGCGGGCACCGAGGTCGGCCTCGACTACGACGGCTCCTTCGCCGAGTTCATCCGCCTGCCCGAGCTGTTCTGCCACGCCATACCCGACGGCATGAGCTTCGACCGGGCCGTCGTCGTCGAACCGCTCGCCTGCGCCCTCAACAACATCGAGGCCGGCCGGCTGGCCGCGGGCGAGACCGCCGTCGTCGTCGGCGGTGGCCCGATGGGCGTGGTCACCGCGATGGCCGCCCAGCTGTACGGCGCCCAGGTGCTGCTCGTCGAGCCCGACCCGGTGCGCCGCAAGCTGGCCCACGAGGTGTTCGACGCCCCCGAGTTCGACGGCCGGGTCACCGTCCACACCCCGGACGACCCCGCCCTCACCGAGCGCGGAGACCTGGTCGTGGACTCCGTCGGCAACCTCCTGGAGCAGAGCATCGGCTACGCCGCCCTGCGCGGCCGGGTCGTCATCATGGGCTTCAACAGCAACGCCTCCGCCACCGTGCGTCCGCTCACCCTGCTGCAGCGCGGACTCCAGATCATCGGCGCCGGCGACTACAACAGCATGATCTTCCCCAAGGCCGTCGAGCTCGCCCGCCGGCTGCCGCTGGAGCGCGTGGTCACCCACCGCTTCGCACTCGCCGATCACGAGCAGGCGTTCAAGGCCCTCGCCGCCGTCCCCGGCGCCGAGTACGCCGCGCTGAAGGTCGTCCTCGTACCGCCGCACGCCGGAGCGGACGCATGAGCCCGTCGCCGCGCACCCGCCTGGCCCAGGCCCTGGTCCCCGGCGCCACCCGCCCGGTCGTCATCGGCGAGTACCCGTACTACCGGGCCGACCCCGCCAACTGGGCAGCGAACCTCAGGGAGTTGCGCGGACTCGGCGTCGACGTCGTCTCCTGCTACCTGCCGTGGCGGTTCCACGAGGTCGAAGAGGGCGCCGACCGGTCCTTCGACTTCACCGGGAAGACCGACCCGCAGCGCGACGTGACCCGGCTCCTCGAGCTGGCCGCCGACGCAGGGCTGCGCGTGCTCCTCAAGCCCGGGCCCTTCATCCATGCCGAGGTCCAGCTCGGCGGACTGCCCGACCGGCTGTGCGGCCCCGCGCACACCCCGTACCGCGGTCTGGACGGGACCGTGCTCACCTCCCAGGGCAAGCCGCTGCCCAGCCTCCTCGACCCGGCCGTGCAGGCCGAGACCGAGACCTGGCTGCGGGCCGTCGCCGACGAGGTCGTCGCCAAGGCCGTCGCCCCTGACGGCCCCGTGGTCGCCCTCCAGCTCGGCAACGAGGGCACCGCCGGCGACGCCCACCTCCCCGTGGACGCGCAGGACGCCTCCCCGGCCGCCCGCGAGGCCTTCGCCTGGTGGCTGACCGGACGCGGCCTGTCCGACGAGGCCGCCCGTGCCGCCGAGGACGTCGGCCGGTGGAGCAGCGGCCTGCGACTGCAGTGGTCCCGGTGGTGCGGACACGCCATCGTCGGCCTGTGGGACCGGATCTCCGCGCTGTTCCCCGACGGCCCCGCCCGGCTGGCCAACGTACCGCTGGCCGGTGTCGCCGCACCCGGCGCCGCACTGGACGCCTGGGCGGCCCGGCAGCGCGCCATCCAGGGCTCCCGGCACCTGATCGGCCACACCGAGTGGGTCGGCAACCCGGCCCGCGACACCACCGCGTTCGGATCCCACCTGACCGGAATCCTGCTCGGCGGCACCGACGTGGTCGAGGCCAACTGGGGGTTCACCTGGACCGACCCCTCCTTCGCCGAGCCGGGCACCCCCGTCTTCAACGCACTGCTGGCCCTGCTCCTCGGCTCCACCACCGTCAGCGTCTACACCGCCTGCGCCACGGCCAACTGGGGCTCCCTGGTGGACATGGACGCCGACGGACTGCGCTCCGAAGGCGTGGACCCGGCCCTGCACGCACCGCCGTACAGCCCCGGTGCGCCCCTCGCCGAGTCCGGCGACCACCAGGCCAACGCGGAAGGCCTGCGGCTCCTCGCCGCGTTCCTCGACCGCTTCGGTGACCTGCTGCTCGCCGGTACGCCGGACCGGGACGCCGTGGTGCTGATCGACCGGGCCCTGCCCGAGGCCGGGGCCTGGCAGCGCACCGGCCGGACCGTACTCGCGGAGCTCGCCGACGCCGTACAGCAGCAGCTGGCCGACACGGGCCGGCTGATCGGCCTCGGCTGGCCGGACGAGCACCCCGGGCCGGCTGCCGACGGCTCGGCGGTCCCGGTCGCCGTCCTGCGCGCCGGTCACCCCGACGCCGCCGACGGCCCCCGCGAGCTGACGCTCCCGGCCGGGGAACCCGCCGACGGAGCGGTCGCGGCCTTCGTCGCGGCCTTCGCCGCCGCACTGCCCGCCGCCGGCGGGCCGCGCTGGACGACGGCGCACGGCAGGGCGCGCGTACTGAGCCGCTCCGGACCCGGAGGCGTCCGCATCATCGGCGCCTTCAACCCCACCGACGGCGCCGACCGGGTCACCGGCACCGAGGGCGGCTGGACGCTGGACCTGCCCGCCGGCTGCGCCGCCGTGACCGTCACCCGCGACGGCGCGCTCCTGGGCTGGCTGGCCACCCCCGAGCAGCCGTCCACCACCCCCGTCGCCCTCACCTGGGGCGGCGAAGAGGCCGACGCGGCACGCGTCCGCGCCTCCTGAGAACGCGGGCGGCGGGAGAACGTACCTGACAGCGCGCCTCCCGCCGCCCGCCCCCGAGCCGTCTCTTTCGGACCCCGCTCCCCCCAGCCACCGCTGAGAGGTCCGAAAGAGACGACCTCGCCTTCCGGCACCCCGCGGAACACCCTGCCGCCGGGGCCACTCCCACGAGCGAGACGGCACATGCACCCGAACCCCCACGCCGTACCCGGCACCGAGCCGCACCTGCGCCCGGCCGGCCCGCAGACCCTCGGCATCCTGGCCGGCCTCATCGCGGACGAGCGGCCCGTGTTCGCGATGCCGTCCTGGTTCGTGACCACCGAAGCCGCCCAAGCCGGCCTGCTCATCAGCGAGTTCGTCCGCGAACTCGGCGGCCTGGCGACCGGCACCCGCTACCGCAGCTTCTTCGCCAACTCCCGCTACGAGGCACTGCACGGCGCCGTCAAGCTGCTGCGCCACCGCGCGGCGGCTTCGGCCGCCACCCATCGCGGCCGCGTCCTCGTCCTCGACCCCGACGGCACCCTCGCCCGCCGCTGCGACCCGCTCGGCGAAGGGCCCGAGCGTGCCCTCGTCCCCGGTGTCATCGCCCACGCCACCACGGCCGAGCTGCGGGCGGCGCTGGACGGCACGCCCGTGTGCGGGCTCCTCGTACGCGCCCCCGAGCGGCTCGACGCGAGCGCCCTGGCCGCCGTCACCGAACTGGCCGCCCGGGCCCGGGCGACCGGGGCCCGTATCGTCGTGGACCTCAGCGACATCGCGCCAGACCGCCCGGCCGACCCGGCCGTCACCGCCCTGCGCCCCGACCTGGTCGTCCTCGGCGAGTCCCTCACCGGCCGCGAGGTCCCCTTCGGCGCCTTCACCGGCAGCCACGACATGTTCGCCCCCTGGAGCACCCCGCAAACCGGCTTCCTGCACTCCAACACCTACGGCGGCAACGGCGTCGCCATGCGGGCCGTCATCGCCCGGCTCCTGCCCCGCTTCGACGGAACGGCCCCGGTGCACCGGGAACTCGCCGCGGCCGCCGCCGACCGCCAGGCGACCCTCGACCTGTACGCCCGCCACGTGAACCCCATGGCGGTCCGCATGCAGCGCAAACTGCACGGCGCGTTGAACGTCGTCCGCGCCAAGGGCTCCAGGCTCACCGTCCGCCTCGACTCCGGCCGCGAACTGGACCTGGTCGACGGGCTCTGCGGAGCCGGGCTCGGCGTGGCCGGCCACAACCCGTCCGACGCGCTGACCGACGTCGTACGCGGCCACGACCCGGCCCGCGACCACGTCCGCGAGCTGGAACGGGTCCTGGCCCGGGAGACCGGGCTGCCCTGCGCCTTCCCCGCCGTCAGCGGAGCGTCGGCGGTCGAGAGCGCCATCACCCTCGCCCGGCTCGCCCGCCCCCGGCAGCGGCGCATCGTCGTCTTCAAACACAACTACGGGGGCAAAACCCTCGTCTCGCTGCTGGCCACCGCCGCCGAGCGCACCCGCGCGCCCTTCGGCCCGCTCTACGAAGACATCCGGTACATCGACCCGTTCACCCCGCACGCCGTGGAGGAGTTCCGCAAGGAAGCCGCCGGCGGCGACGTCGGACTCGTGTGGATCGAGCTGGTCCACGGCAGCTCCGACGCCTACGGCCCGATCCCCGCACCGCTCCTCGACGCCGTCACCGAGGGCCGGAGCGAACACGGCTACCTCGTCGGAGTGGACGAGGTCCTGACGTCCTACTACCGCTGCGGCACCCGTTTCGCCCACCACGGCCGGCTTCCCTCCGTCGACCTGATGAGCCTGTCCAAGGCCCTGAGCTACGGCTGCTTCCCCACCGGCGCGGCCCTCGTCTCCCAGGAGGTCCACGACGCGGCCCGCCGGACCAACCCGCAGCTGGTCGAGGAACTGCGCACGCACCACGCCCACGGACTGGGCGCACATTTCGCCCTCCAGGCCATCGCCCAGGTCGATGCGCTGGGACTGCCCGAGCGCGTCCGACGCCTCTCGGACATCGTGCGCTGCGGGCTCGCCGAGTTGGACACCGGCCCGCGGGGCGTCGTCGGCCGCCGCTTCGCGGAAGGGCTGCTGGGCCGGCTGCAGCCCCGGGTTCCGGGCGTGCTCGGCCGGTACCTCGCGCCCGAGGGCGAGCGGATGACGTACGCGCTGATCCTGTGGTGGATCATCCGCGCCCGCGCCTTCGTCGTCTACGACGTCTTCCTGCTGCCGCTGACCGCCACCGAGCGGGAGATCCGCCACGTGATGCGCGGCGCCCGCAGGCTTTCGCGCACCGGACCGGTACGCCTCCTCGCGCACGCCGCCCTCTTCCGGCTCGGCCAGCGCCTGTCCCGGGCCCTTTCCCGTACGTCCACGAACCCCAGGAGCACGACATGAGCACGCAGAGCGTCGAAGTGGTCCGCCGCTTCTTCCGGCTCTTCGAAGAGGGCCGGCTCGCCGACATCGAGCCGCTGCTCGCACCCGACTTCGAATGGGTCTACCACGGCCCCGCCGCGCTGCCCTGGGCCGGCGTCTACCGCGGCGTCGAAGGATTCCGGAACTTCTTCGCCATCGTCCGCGAGCTGATCCAGGTACAGGAGTGCGACGCCTACGACTACCTCGACGCCGGGGACCGGGTCGTGGTGCTCGGCGTGAGCCGCACCCGGGTGCTGGCCAACGACGCGCACTACGAGGCCCAGTGGATGAACGTCTTCACCGTCCGCGACGGGCTCATCTCCCGCTACCTCGACCTCTACGACACCGCCAGCGTCGTCGACGCCCTGCGGCGCGACCGCCGGGAGGTGACTGCGGCGTCGTGAACGCTCCCGCCGTCACCACCCTGGGCGCCGCCTTCACCGCCGTCGCCCGAGCCCACCCGCACCGCACCGCCCTGGTCCAGGGCGACCTGCGGATCGGCTACGGCGAACTGGCCGCCAGGGCCGCCGCGGCCGCAGGCCGGCTCGCCGACATCGAGCCGCTGCTCGCACCCGACTTCGAATGGGTCTACCACGGCCCCGCCGCGCTGCCCTGGGCCGGCGTCTACCGCGGCGTCGAAGGATTCCGGAACTTCTTCGCCATCGTCCGCGAGCTGATCCAGGTACAGGAGTGCGACGCCTACGACTACCTCGACGCCGGGGACCGGGTCGTGGTGCTCGGCGTGAGCCGCACCCGGGTGCTGGCCAACGACGCGCACTACGAGGCCCAGTGGATGAACGTCTTCACCGTCCGCGACGGGCTCATCTCCCGCTACCTCGACCTCTACGACACCGCCAGCGTCGTCGACGCCCTGCGGCGCGACCGCCGGGAGGTGACTGCGGCGTCGTGAACGCTCCCGCCGTCACCACCCTGGGCGCCGCCTTCACCGCCGTCGCCCGAGCCCACCCGCACCGCACCGCCCTGGTCCAGGGCGACCTGCGGATCGGCTACGGCGAACTGGCCGCCAGGGCCGCCGCGGCCGCAGGCCGGCTCGCCGGCGGCCTGACGCCCGACGAGCCCGTCGGGATCTGCGCCCGGCGCTCGCCCGGCACGATCGCCACCGTGCTCGCCGTGGTGCTGGCCGGGGGCGCCTACCTGCCCATCGACCCCGAGGCGCCCGACGACCGCATCCGCGCCCTCGTCGAGGACAGCCGGGTCCGTACGGTGTTCGCCGCCGCGCACGACCTCACCCGGCTGCGGGACGTGCTGCCGCCCGGGGTCGCCGTCCTGCCCATCGAGGAGGACGCGCCGCAGCCCGGCGAGGCGCCGCCGTCCACCCTGCCCGAGGCCGCCCCCCGCCGGGGACCGGACTCCCTCGCCTACGTGATCCACACCTCGGGCAGCACCGGCACGCCCAAGGGGGTCCAGGTCGAGGACCGTTCGGTCCTCGCGCTGGCGCACGCCCCCGAGGCCGGGCTCGGGCCCGACGACGTCGTCCTGCAGCTCGCCCCGCTCCACGTGGACCCCTCCGTCTTCGAGATCTGGGGGGCCCTGCTCAACGGCGCCCGGCTCGTGCTGCCGCAAGCCGACCGGCCGGGCGTGCACGACATCGGCCGGGAGTGCGCCCGGCACGGGGTGACCGTACTGCGGCTGGCCGCGCCGCTGTTCCGGCTGGCGATGGAACACATCACGGCCGACCTGCGCGGGCTGCGGCTGTGCGTCTCCGGCGGCGACCGGGCCGACGCGAACGCCGTACGGACCGCGCTGCGCGCGCTGCCCGGCTGCCGCATCGTCAACGGCTACGGGCCCACGGAGACCACCGTCTACGCCTGCTGGCAGGTGCTGGACGGGCCCGACGGCTGGGACAGCGGCTGGCGGGACGTACCGATCGGCCACCCCTTCGCCGGAGCCACCGCCCATGTCCTGCGCCCCGACCGCACCCCGGCCGCGCCCGGTGAGGAGGGGGAACTCTGCATCGGCGGGCCCGGCGTGGCCCGCGGCTACCGCGGCCGGCCGCAGCAGACCGCCGAGCGGTTCATCCCCGAACCCGGCCGGCCCGACCGTACCGCCTACCTCACGGGGGACCGGGTCCGGCTGCTCCCCGACGGATCGCTCGCCTTCCTCGGCCGCTTCGACGACCAGGTCAAGATCCGCGGTCACCGGGTCGAACCCGCCGAGACGGAACGGGCGTTGCTCGCCCACCCCGCGGTGCGTGCGGCGGTCGCCGTTCCGTACGGCGCCGTCGTTTCCCGGCGGCTGGCGGCCTACGTGGTACTCGCACCCGGCGCCGCGTTCGCGGGTGACGACCACGCCGCCCTCACGGCCCATGCCGCCCGGATCCTGCCGGCCCCGGCGGTTCCGGCCACCGTCACGGTCCTTCCGGAGATCCCGGCCACCGCCAACGGCAAACCGGACCGCCGACTGCTCGCCGCACGGGCCGACCGGGCGGTCGCCGGCGGCGGCGCGGCCGACGGCGCCGCCGGACCCGGCGCCGGTCCGGCCGGCGCGGATGCCCCCGCCGCCGATCCGCGCCTGGTGGACGGGCGCGCGCTGGACGGGCGCGCGCTGGACCTCACCGGGCACTGGGAGGCCGTCCTCGGCCGGAGCATCGGCCCGGACACCGACTTCTTCGCCGCCGGCGGCGACTCACTGTCCGCCATGGCGATCCTGGCCCGGCTGGAACGCGACCACGGCATCGCCCTCACCATCGCCGACTTCTTCGGGGCCCCGACGATCCGGGCTCTGGCGGCCCGCGCGGCGACCGCCGCCGCCTGCGCCCCGGACGCCGCCGCAGCCAGCGCCCCCGAGCAGGAGACACCCCCGTCCGGGGACACCGCGTGGCTGCCGTTGTCGGCCGGCCAGCAGGGGATCTGGTTCGAACAGGAGGCCGCCGGAAACGCAGGACGCTACGTCATCGGACGCGGCCACCTGGTCCGGGGACCGCTGCACCTCCCGCGGCTGCGCACCGCGCTGAGCCGGCTGGGGGAGCGGCAGACCGCCCTGCGGACCGTCGTCCGGCGTGCAGCCGACGGCTGGCAGCAGAGCCTCACCGCCGACCCCGGCGCCGCCCTGCGCCACATCGACCTCACCGCCACCCCCGCCGAAGACCGCGACAGCCGCGCCCGGACCCTGGTCGCCGAGCACATGGCGGCCGGCCCGGAGGCGGAGGGCACACGGCTCCTGCGCACCCTGGTGCTCAGCCTCGGCCACCACCGCACCCTGGTCCACTTCGCCGTCCACCACGCCATCGCCGACGACTGGTCCCTGGATCTCTTCCTCGCCGAGCTCTCCGCCCTGTACGCGGACCCGGACGAAGCCCTGCCGCCCCTGCGCCCGACCTACCCCGACCACCTGCGCCGGTCCCTGACACCCCGCCCCGAACACCTCACCGCCGCAACGGAGTTCTGGCAGGGCGCACTGGACGGCGGGGCGGCGACGCTCGACCTCGTCACCGACCGCCCCCGGCCGGCCGTCCTCAGCGGAACCGGCGACCGGGTACGCCTGCGGATCGGCCCCGGGCAGCGCGCCCGGCAGACGGAGGCCGCCCGGCGGCACGGCGTCAGCCCGTACATGCTCTGCCTGGCCGGCGTGTACACCGTTCTCGCCGCGCACGCCGAACGCGACACCTTGACCCTGGGCACCCTCGCCGCCGGCCGGGACCGGGCCGGGACACAGGACCTCATCGGCTGCTTCGTGAACCTGCTGCCCGTACGCATCGAGGCCGACGCCGACACCACCGTCGGGACCCTGCTGCACCGCATCCGCACGGCCTGCACCCTCTCCTTGCGCCACCAGGACGTGCCCTTCCAGACGGTGGCGCGGGAACTGGCGCCGGCCACCGCCGCGCGCGCGGCCGTCCCCTTCCAGGCCGTCGTCAACTACCAGCAGCGCCAAGCGCGTTCGCTGGACCTGCGCGGAACGCAGGCAACGCCGTGGGCGGCCGCAGACCGTACCGGCGCCACCTTCGAACTCGCCTTCACCTTCCAGGAGGCCGGTGACGGTCTCGACCTGGAGGTCGAGTTCAGCACCGACCTGTACGGCCGCGCCACCGCGCAGCGGCTGGCCGGCCAGCTGGCCGCCGTACTCGACCGCTTGGCGGACGGCGACCCGCACCTGCGCAACGTGACGCTGCTGGAGCCGGGGGAGTACGAGCGGCTCAGCCGCGCACCGGAACCGGCTCCCGACGGCACGGACACCACCCTGCCCGCACTCATAGGCCGGCAAGCCGCGGCCCGGCCCCACAAGACCGCCGTGACCGGCGCCGACACCAGCCTCACCTACGACGAACTCGACCGCCTCTCCGACACCGTGGCCACCCGCCTCACCGCCCACGGCATCCGGCCCGGCGACCGCGTCGCCGTATGCCTGGAGCGTTCCCCCCGGCTCGTCACGGCCCTCCTCGGCGTACTCAAGGCGGGCGCCGCCTACGTCCCCCTCGACCCCGCGTACCCCGCGGAGCGGCTGCGCCACTGCATCGAGGACTCCGAAGCCGGCGCGCTGGTCTGCGCCAAGGAGACCTCGGACGCGCTGCTGCGCCCCGGACCGGACCGGAGCCCCGGCCCACCGGTCCTGGACATCGAGGACCTCACCGCCCCCGGCGAAGAGACCGGCGTCCGCACCGTGCCCGGTGATCCCGGTGCTCCGGCCTACGTCATCTACACCTCCGGCAGCACCGGCCGTCCCCGCGGCGTGGCCGTCCCGCACCGCGCGGTCGTCAACACCCTCCTCGGCTGCCTCGCCCGCCATCCCTTCACCGAGGACGACGTCTGGCTCCAGCTGACCTCGCCCGGCTTCGACGTGGCCGCCTTCGAGCAGTTCATGCCGCTCGTCTCCGGCGCCACCCTGGTGTACGCGGACGACGCCACCCGCACCGACCGCGCGGCCCTCCACCGCACCCTCGCCACCGCCGGGGTGACCGTCATGGTGACGGTCCCCTCGCTGCTGCGCGCCCTGGACCGCCCCGACCTGGCCGGCGTACGGGTGCTGCTCGTCGCCGGTGAGCCCGCGGACGTCCACGACACCTGCCACTTCGCCCGGGACCGGGTCGTCGTCAACGGCTACGGACCCACCGAAGCCGCCGTCCTCGCCACGACGCACCAGGCGCAGCCCGGCGACGGACGGGCCCGGGTGCCGGTGGGAACCGCGCTGCCCGGCACGGCCGCACACGTCGTGGACCGCCACGGACGGCTCTGCGCCACCGGGGTGCCGGGCGAACTGTGGCTCTCCGGTGCAGGACTCGGCGACGGCTACTGGAACGATCCCGAACAGACCGGCCGGCTGTTCACCACCCATCCCGCGCTCGGCCCGGCCGGGCGCTGCTACCGCACCGGGGACCGGGTACGCCGGCTGCCCGACGGGAGCATCGACTACCTCGGCCGCCTCGACCACCAGATCAAGCTCCGGGGCTTCCGCATCGAACTCGGCGAGATCGAGGCCGCGCTCTGCGAACACCCCGGGGTCCGGGAGGCCGTCGCGGTCCTCCTCGGCACGGGGGCCGACGCCGAGCTCGCCGTCGGCTACGTCGGGCACGCCACACCGCAGGGGGCCCGCGCCCACCTGGCCCGGCTGCTGCCCGGCCACATGGTCCCGCGCCTGGCCGTGGCGGTGCCCGCCATCCCGACCGGCAGCCACGGCAAGGCCGACCGCCCTGCGCTCGCCGCACAGCTGGCCGGCCACCGCCGCAGGCACCCGCCGGCCGGCGGCGCTGCGGACGGACCGGCGAACGAGACCGAGCGGCGGCTGCTCGCCCTGTGGGAGGAGGTCCTCGACGGCCCGCCGGGCTCCCCGGACGAGGACTTCTTCGCCTCGGGCGGGCACTCCCTGCGGGTCGTCCGGCTCCTGGGGCGCATCGAGGGGGAGTACGGGATACGCCTCCCCGTGTCCGACTTCCTCGCCGCGCCGACCGTACGCGCCGTCGCCCGCCGCCTGGACGGGGCCGGGGCGGCGGCTGCGGCTGCCGTGGGCCCGGACGATGCACGGCTCGACCCGGCCGTCGTCTTCACCGGCCGGCCCGCAGCAGCGGCCCCGCACGATGCCGTCCTGCTCACGGGAGCGACCGGGTTCGTCGGTTCCCACGTACTGGCAGAGCTGTTGGACCGGACCTCGGGCCCGGTCCTGTGCCTGGTCCGGGCCACGGACGCCGAGGCCGCCCGCCGACGGCTGGCCGGGGCGCTGCGCCGGCACGGGCTCCGACCCGATGCGGCCGACCCGCGCATCGTCGCCGTGCCCGGAGACCTGGCCCTGCCCGGCCTGGGGCTGGCCGGCACGGAGTGGGAAGCGGTGGTCCGCCGCGCGGCGGCCGTCCTCCACCTCGGAGCCGAGGTCCACCACCTGTCCGGCTTCCACCACCTGGAGGCCGCCAACGTCCGCGGCACCGCTGAACTGCTGCGGATCGCCGCAGAGGGCAGGCCGGCCCGGTTCCACCACGTCTCCACGCTCGGGGTGTTCCGGGACGGCCCGCCGGGCGCACGGCCGCGCACCGTCACCGAGGCCACCTCGACGGCCGGCGAACGGCATCCGCGCGGCCGCGGCTACGCCGCCGGCAAATGGGCCGCCGAACAGCTCGTCGCCCAGGCCCTCGACCGGGGCGCCGACGCGCGGATCTACCGGCTCGGGCGGGCCGGCGGGAGCACGACGGGCGCCGTCAGCGCGGACGACTTCCTCAGCCGCCTGCTGGTCACCTCCGCAGCCCTCGGCTGCCATCCCGACGACCCGCGGCTGGCCACCGACGCGCTGCCCGTGGACACCATGGCCCGCGCCGTGGTGGCCCTGGCGCTCGCCGACGGCCGACCGGGCGCCGTCCACCACCTGCACCACCCCCGGCGGACCCCGCTGAGCGGGCTGCTCGCCGTACACGACCGGCGCACCGGCCGGACCACCGCTGCGATCGGCCTCGCCACCTGGCTGCGCCGGCTGGCCGAGGCGGAGGCCGAGGCCGGACCCGCCGCCGAAGCCACCCTGCCGGCGCTCGCCTACCGCGAGCACCTGAGGGACCTCGGGGACGATCCGGCTGCCGGCCGCCTCGAGCACCGCAACGACGCCACCCTCGCCGCCCTGCGCACCCTCGGCATCACCCCGCCCGCCCTGGACGACGCCCTGGTCGGCCGCTGGTGGGAGAACCTCGACCGGAGCACCCGCGATGACTGACCCGACCGCACTGCACTACCCCATGGACCGGCAGTGCCCGTTCGCGCCGCCCCGGGAGGTCACCGCCGTCCGCGATGCGGGCGAGGTGCCCCGGGTGACCCTCTGGAACGGGGTGCGGCCCTGGCTGTTCACCCGCTTCGAGGACGCCCGCACGGTCCTGTCCGACCCGCGGTTCAGCGCGGACAAGAGCCGCCCCGGCTACCCGCTCTCCAGCGCCGTCGCCCTGGCCGAGACCGCGGTCGAACCCACCCTGCTCGTGATGGACAACCCGGAGCACGACGCCGTGCGGCGCCTGGTGCTCGGTGAGTTCACCGTCAAGCGGGCCGAACGATGGCGCCCCGCCGTACGCGCCGTGGTCGAGGACCGCCTCGACCGGATGCTCCGGGGCACCGAGGCCGACCTGGTGGCGGACCTGGCGCTGCCCGTCGCGCTCACCGTCATCTGCGAGTTCCTCGGGGTGCCCTTCGAGGACCGCGAGCTCTTCCGCAGCCTGACGCACACCATGAACCTCGTCGCGGGCAGCACCGAGAGCGCCGCCGCCGCCCGCCAGGCCCTCCAGGACTACCTGGAGGACCTCGTGGCCGCCCGCGAACAGCGCCCGCAGGACGACTTCCTGAGCCGGATGGCCGCCCGGCACCTCGCCGACGGTTCCATGGATCGCCGCCAACTGGCTGCAATGGGGCTGCTGTTGCTCACCGCGGGCCATGACACCACCGCCAACATGATCTCCCTGGGCGTGCTGACCCTGCTGCGGCACCCCCGGCACTTCGCCGCCCTCGGCGCGGACGACGACCCCGTGCTGCTCGCCGCCACCGTCGAGGAGATGCTCCGCCACCTCACCGTCGTCCAGCGCGGCATCCGCCGTATCGCACGCGAGGACACCGAGGTCGGCGGCCACCCGGTCCGGGCGGGGGAGGGCGTGGTCGCCGCGATCAACGTCGCCAACAGGGACCCCGAACGCTTCTCCGCCGGGGAGGAGTTCGACCCCGCGGCCCGCGCGCACGGGCACCTCGCCTTCGGGTACGGGCCCCACCAGTGCATGGGCCAGTCGCTGGCCCGGGTGGAGCTCCAGGAGGTCTACGCGGCCGTGGCCCGGCGGATTCCGACGCTGCGCACCACCGTGCCCGTCGAGGAGATCCGCTTCAAGTCCGACATGGCCGTCTACGGAGTCCACGCGCTGCCCGTGACCTGGTGAGACCCACGCCACCCGACCCCGCCCCGAAGGAGCCGACCCGCCCCGATGAAGATCACCCTCGAACCCGACCGCTGCGTCGGCGCCGGCCACTGCGTACTGTCCGCCCCCGAGGTCTTCGACCAGGACGAAGCCGACGGCGTCGTCCTGCTGCTGGACCCCGATCCGGCCGAGGCCCTCGTCGGCGCCGTCCACGAGGCCGCGGACCTGTGCCCCGCCCAGGCGATCCTGGTCGCCGAGGCCGGGGCCGAGGCCGGGGCCGACACCGGGCCGGTGGCATGAGCGCCGCCCTGCTGGCCGCCCTGCGCGCCGCGGTGGGCCGTGGCGGCCTGCTCACCGATCCCGACGCCACGGCCGGCTACGCCCACGACATGATGCCGCTCGTCCCGTACGGCCGGCCGCTCGCCGTCGTCCTGCCCGAGGCGACCGACCAGGTCCAGGCCTGCGTACGCGCCTGCGCGGCGGCGGGCGTCCCGATCGTGCCGCGGGGAGCCGGCACCGGACTGACCGGCGCCGCCAACGCCCTCGAAGGCTGCGTCGTCATGGTCACCACCCGGATGAACCGGATCCTCGAACTCGACGCGGACAACCGCCTCGCGGTCGTCGAGCCCGGAGTGGTCAACCAGGACCTGAAGACGGCCGCCGCCGCCCGCGGCCTGTACTACCCGCCCGACCCGTCCAGCCTCGACACGTGCACCCTCGGCGGCAACCTGGCGACCAACGCAGGCGGCCTGTGCTGCGGCAAGTACGGGGTCACCGGCGACTACGTCCTGGGCCTGGAGGCGGTCCTCGCCGACGGCTCCCTGCTGCGCACCGGCCGCCGCACCGTCAAGGGGGTGGCCGGCTACGACCTCACGCGCCTCCTCGTCGGCAGCGAGGGCACCCTCGGCGTCATCACCCGGGCCACCCTGGCCCTGCGGCCGCTGCCGGCGGCGCCCGGCACCGTCATCGCGGCGTTCGACTCCGTGACCAAGGCCGGCGACAGCGTCAACCGGATCGTACGGGCCGGCCTCGTGCCCTCCCTCATGGAGATCATGGACGCGACCTCGCTCCGCGCGTCCTCCGCCTACCTCGGCACCGACCTCGCCGGCCACGGGGACCGGGCCCTGCTGCTGTGCCAGTCCGATGCGGGCGGACCGGCCGCCGAGGCCGAACTCGACCGGATGGAACGGCTCTTCCGGCAGGCCGGCGCGGCGTACACGCACGCCACCCAGGACCCGGCCGAGGGCGCGCTGCTGCTCCGCGCCCGCAGGGTCAGCCTCACCGCCCTGGAGGCCAGGGGCGCCTGCATGACCGAGGACGTGGCGGTGCCCCGTACCCGGATCGCCGAACTCATCGACGGCTGCGCCAGGATCGGGGAGGACGCCGGGCTGACGGTCGCGGTGGTGGGCCACGCGGGCGACGGCAACATGCACCCCACCGTCCTCTACGACCGCGCGGGCACCGACGAGTACGCCCGCGCCCGCGTGGCGTTCGACGAGATCCTGGCCCTGGCCCTGGCCCTCGGCGGAACCATCACCGGCGAGCACGGGGTCGGAAAGCTCAAACAGGACTGGCTCGAGCGGGAACTGGGCCCGGTCGGCCTGCGCGTCCACCGGGCCGTCAAGTCCGCGCTCGACCCGGCCGGCCTGTTCAACCCCGGCGGCATGCTCGTCCCGCACGCGGGCGCCCCGGACACACCGTGATCACCGAGAGCTGGCGGACCGTGGCCGGGCTCGCAGCCCCCTTGCGGACGCTGTTCTTCACCACGCTGATCTTCCGCACCGGCACCATGGCCTACCCCTTCCTCGCCCCGCACCTGCTGCTGAACGGAGGACTGGACGCGGCCGCCGCGGGGCTGACCGTCACCGGGTTCGGGGTCGGCGCACTCGCCGCCGACCTGGCCGCCGGCCGGCTGCTCGGGCGGATGCACCCGCACACCCTGATGCAGGCCGGCTTCCTGCTGGGCGCCGCCGTGCTCGCGGTGGTGCCGCTGCTGCACGGCCTGCCCGCGCTCGCCGCCGGAGTGCTGGTGTGGGGATTCGCGTACGAGATCGTCACCCCCGCGGCATACGCGGCGACCATCGCCGGGTCCGCGCCGGCGGAGCGCAAGGTCGCCTTCTCCTGCTACCGCCTCGCCATCAACGTCGGCATGGCCGCCGGACCCGTACTCGGAGCCCTGCTGTTCGCGATCGACCCGTACGCCGTGTTCTGGGCCAACGCCCTGTGCGTCCTGGCCGCCGCCGCCCACCTGCACGCCCGCCGCGACGGCATCCGGCGTCGTCCGGCATCGGCCGGGGGCCGGCAGGCCGTGCACCACCCTGTACGAGAGCGGCCGTCGCTGCCCGAACGCACCCGGTTCTGGGCCGTGTTCGGCCTCTCGCTGCCCGTCCAGCTGGCGTACGCACTGCCGTCGGTCTTCGCCGGCACGTACGTCATCGTCGGCCTCGGCCTGCCCGGCTACTGGGCCGGCATCGTCTTCACCGTCAACGCCCTCGGGATCGTCCTGTTCGAGGTCCCGCTCAACGTCCGGATGGCACGGGTCGGCGACCTGCCCACCCTGCTCACCGGGTACGCGCTGGCCGGCGCGGGGTTCCTGCTCATGGCCCTGGCCGACACCGGCCCGGAGCTGGTGCTCGCCACCCTCGTGTGGACGGCCGGGGAAATCGTCGTCTTCCCCGGACTGCTCGACTACGTGAGCCGTCTCTCCGGTCCCGGGGCCGACCGCAACATGAGCCTGTTCTCCGGCGGCGTCAACCTGGCCTTCATCACGGCCCCGCAGCTCGCCCTGCACCTCTCCGGTCCCGGTCACCCGGGAACGCCCTGGGCCGCGGCCGGAGCGGCGGTCTGCGCCGCCTGCCTGCTGCTGCTCGCCGCCCGCACCCACCCGTACACCTGGCACAAGGAGGAACTGTGCACCAGCGCGACCTGACCCCCTTCATCGGCGTCGAATACACCGGGCTCACCCACGCCGAACTGAGCCGCCCGGAGGTGTTCGAGGACCTCCGGGACTCCCTGCACCGGCGCGACCTGGTCGTCGTGCGCGGTATCGACCTCACCCCCGAGCAGCAGATCGAGCTGGCCGCCCGCCTGGGCCGTCCCGTCCCCTTCCTGCTGGCCGACTGGCGCCACCCCGATTTCGCCGAGATCCTCGTCTCGTCCAACGAGCGCAGGGCCGGCCGTCCGGTCGGGATCGAGCGGGTCGGCCACTTCTGGCACCAGGACTCCTCGTTCGACGCCGACCCCTCCGCCTACACCGTGCTGCACGGCGTCAACGTGCCGCAGGACTGCGGCCACACCGTGTTCGCGAGCGCCGCCGACGTGTACGACCGGCTGCCCCGGGAATGGCAGACGCTCCTCGAGGGCCGCGTCGCCGTGCACACCCTCACCAAGCAGCAGCGCATCGCCCCCGAGCACGTGGGCCTCTCGATCGCCGAGGTGCGCGCCCTGGTCGCCCGCCAGTACCCGGCCGTGGAACACCCCGTCGTGCGCCGCGATCCGCACACGGGCCGCCGCTTCCTGTATGCGGCCCGTGCCTACACGGACCGGGTCACCGGGCTCGACGCCAACCGGAACGAGGAGTTCTTCGACCTCGTCGACACCCTCCTGGCCGATCCCGACCACACGTACACCCACCAATGGACCCCGCACGACCTGCTGCTGTGGAAGACCGCGACGACCTACCACGTGGCCACCGACCTGCCGCCCGGCGTCTCCCGGACCGTCCACCGGGTCAGCGTCGCCGCTGCGTGACACGACCGGGCCACACCTGAGAAAGGGACTCGCGATGCCCGTGCCCTCCACCGTCCACCGCACCCCCGTCGGCGTGATCGTCGACGGATACTCGGTCGGCAAGTACCTGCCCGCCGCCTTCCGGCGGCTCGGGGCCGACGTCGTCCACCTCCAGAGCACACCCGCGTTCCTGGACTCCGTACCGCCGCCCGACCTGCGGCCGTACCGGGCGAATGTGGTCCAGGACGCGGCGGACCCCGGCCGCACCGCCAAGGAACTGGCCGCCTACGGGCCGTGCGGCGTGCTGCCCGGCCAGGAGACCGGCGTCCCGCCGGCCGACCGCATGGCCGAACTCCTCGGCCTGCCCGGCAACCCCTCCGCCACCTCCGCCCTGCGCCGCGACAAGTACCGCATGATCGAGGCCCTGCGCGCCGCCGGCATCCGCTGCGCCGACCAGCTCAAGTCGTCCGACCCGGATGAGGTGCTCGCCTGGGCCCGCACCACCGGCTATCCGGTCGTCGTCAAACCGCTCAGTTCCGCCTCCACCGACAAGGTCTCCGTCTGCCGTGGCCCGGACGAGGCCCGCGCCGCAGTCACCGAAGTCCTCGGCAGCCACGACATCTTCGGCCGGCACAACACCGAAGTCCTCGTACAGTCCTTCCTCGACGGCGCCGAATACATCGTGGACATCGTCAGGGGCCCGGACGGCGGACGGCGCGTCTGCGGCGTCTGGCGCTACGAGAAGACCCTCATCGGATCCCGGCCGGTCTACGACAAGGACGTCCTGCTCGACCCCGGCGCCCCGCCCGTCGCCCCCCTCGTCGCCTATCTGGACACCGTGCTCGACGCCCTGGACATCCGGTTCGGAGCAGCGCACGCGGAGATCATGATGACCACGGCCGGGCCTGCCCTGGTGGAGGTCGGCGCTCGCCTCGACGGCCTCATGGACCCGGGCCACCACGACTCCTGCCTCGACGGCAACCAGGCCGATCTGCTCGCGCTGGCCTGCGTGCGGCCCGAGGAGTACGCGCGGAGGTACCCCGGCGACACCATGTACCGCAAACACCGCGAGGGGATGGTCATGCACGTGCAGACCGCCCGCAGCGGCGTGGTCGAGGCAGTCGACGAAGCAGCCCTGGCGCGCATCACCGCACTGGACACCGTGCACCTGGCCGTACCCCGGCTGGCCCCCGGCGACCGGATGCGGCCCACCACCGATCTGCTGTCCAGCCCGCTGCGCGTCTTCCTGACCGGCGACACCCCCGAGGAACTCCTCGCCGACCACGCCCGGATCCGGCGACTGGCGGACGACGTGTTCCGCCTCGCCCCGCAGTGACGCCGACTCGGCCGTGACCCCGCCACCACCCGACCCTGCGACCCCGAGGAGCCCCATGGGTGTTCCGATCCGCGCCGACCTGGCCGCCATCCCCGACTACAACATCCCCGCAACGGCACCCGACGCCGTCCTGCTCAACTCCAACGAAGGGCCGTTGCCGCCCCCGCCCTCGGTGGTCGCGGCCATCGCCCGCGCCGCCGTCGAAGGCCACCGCTACCCCCAGTGGTTCTCCGACACCCTCGTGAGCCGGCTGGCAGCGGACCTCGCCGTGCCCGAGCCGTGGATCGGCGTCGGCTGCGGATCGGTCAGCCTCTGCCGCGACCTGATCCAGGCCGCTTGCGGCCCGGGGGACGAAGTCCTGTGCGCCTGGCGGTCCTTCGACGCCTACCCGGCCTTCGCCCGGGCCGCCGGGGTCCGTGTCCGTACCGTCCCCCTCGACGCGGAACACCGCCACGATCTCGGGGCGATGCTCGACGCGGTCACCCCGGCCACCCGGGTCGTCTTCGTGTGCAACCCCAACAACCCCACCGGGACGGTGGTCCGCAGCCGCGAACTGCACGACTTCCTGGAGCGGCTGCCCGACCGCGTCCTGGTCGTACTGGACGAGGCCTACCGGGAGTTCGTCACCGACCCCGACGTACCGGACGGCATCGCGCTCTCCCGCGCGCGGCGGAACGTGGCCGTGCTGCGCACCTTCTCCAAGGCGTACGGGCTGGCCGGAGTCCGTATCGGGTACTGCGTGGCGCCGCCGGCCGTGGTGTCCGCACTGCACAAGGTGGCCGTCCCCTTCGCGGTCAGCCGCCTCGCCCAGGCGGCCGCCCTCGCCGCACTCGACCACCCCGCGGAAGTACGGGCCCGCTGCGCAGCCGTGGTCCGGGAACGGGACCGGCTGCACACCCGCCTCCTGGAAGCCGGATACCCGGTACCCCCGTCCCAGGCCAACTTCCTCTGGCTCCCCGTGGGCGAACGGGCCACGGAATTCGCCGATTTCTGCGCCCGCCACGGCGTTCTGGTCCGGGCCTTCCCCGGGGACGGCATCCGCGTCACCGTCGGCCTACCGGAGGAGAACGACGCCTTCCTCTGCGCGGCTGCCCAGGCCTTCCCGCCGAACGGGCGGCGCCCGGCGGCATCCGTTGACATCATGGTCGCGCCGGGGAGGTCCTGACGGGGTGGGGTGGCGGCGCTGTGGTCGGTACGGGGGAGCACGAACGGGAGCTGCTGCAGGGTGAACTCGCCGAACAGGTGGCCCTGCTCGCGGACCGGGCCGGAGCGGACTCCGCCGCCTCGCTGATCCGCCGCACGGCCCGCCGAGCCCAGTCCCCGCGGGCCCGGATCTGCGTCATCGGCGGCAGCAACGTCGGCAAGTCCCGCCTCGTCAACGAGCTGATCGGCACGGTCTGCCTGCCGGTGTCCGTGCACCCGACGGACGGACCGCCGGTCGTCGTGCGCCCGTACATCGCCGAGTCCGCCGAGTCCGCCGAATCCGGGGCTCCCCGGACCTCTGAGGAGGCCGGACCCGAGCACCCCGGCCCGGCCGGCCTGCGTACCGTGCGCGTCGAGGTGCCCTCCGGGTCCTGGCCCGCCCGTGCCGGAGTGGAAATCGTCGACACCCCCGGCTGGGAGGGCTGGTCCGGAGTGCGGCAGCCCGACACCGCAGCCCTCGCCAGGATCGTCGGCGACTGCGACGTGGTGGTCGTCGTCACCGAGGCGCGCCGCGCGATGCTCGCCACCGAACAGGCCCGGATCAAGGCACTGGCCGCCGCTCCGCACAGCCCCCCGCTCGCCGTCGTCGTCACGAAGCTCGCCGAGGTCGAGGACGAGGCGGCCGACATCCTGCGGCGCGTCAACCACCTCGTCTCGGTCCTGGCCCCGGAGGCTCTGGTGCTGCCCGGACCGGTCCCCGGGAACGGCGCGCCGCAGG
Source organism: Streptomyces sp. NBC_01296 (assembly GCF_035984415.1). Taxonomy (NCBI): domain Bacteria; kingdom Bacillati; phylum Actinomycetota; class Actinomycetes; order Kitasatosporales; family Streptomycetaceae; genus Streptomyces; species Streptomyces sp. NBC_01296. The sequence continues at coordinate 8,102,499 of NZ_CP130720.1, forward strand.
GGGCCGGGGAACCCGACGGCGTCGCCCCGCTCCGCGCGGCCCTGGGCCAGCTGGCCGGCATCCGGCTGCGCCGCGCGCTGCGCACCATCCGCAGGCTGCACCTCCTCGCGGCCACCTGCGGCCTGGTCGAAGAGGCCGCCGCGCGGGCGCTCACGGACGTGCACCGGACCGACCCCGTCAGAACGCGGGCCGCACAGATCTGGCACACGGCCCACGAGAGCGCACGCTTCCACTGGATCGTGCTCAGCGCCGACGCGGGGGAATGGCGCGCCTCCCTCGTCCAGACGATCGCCGCCGAGGCGCGCAGGCGCCGTGCCGCCGCAGCACGCGAACTCGCCGCGCGCTTCTCCCGGATGCTGGAGACGGCGGAGGAACAGCACTTCATCCGCCTCCACGCGATCCCGTACACCGCCGAGGCCCTGCAGCAGTTCGAATCGTGGATCACCCAGGCAGTCGACCGGGTGCTCGAAGAGGACACCCGCCGACTGCGCGGCATCCTGCTCCGCAACAGGCCTGGCGAGGAACTGTTCCAGGGACTGGCCGCCCCCGGTGCCGGGCGGGTCGTACCGGCCGCGGCCCTGCCCGGTGTCGCCGATGCGGCCGCCGCCGCGGAGTCGCAGAACGCCACCGGTTGGGACGCCTCGTGGCTGCCGGAGTTCGTCGGCACCGCCATCGAGAGCGTGCTGGCTCCCGTCTCGACGGAGGTCGTGGCGCAGATCGCGGGAGCGGCCGGTACGGCGCTGGTCACGGAAGCGCTCGAACACGGCCAGGCCGAGCGCCGTGAGCGCGCCATAGGCGACCTGGAACGGATCGTCGAGGCGGCCTTCACGGAGCAGGTGGCGCGGACCGAGGCACGCATCGGGCAGGTGTACGACCGCCTGCTGAGCCAGGCGCGGGACCGTGACGAGCAGTGGTGGCGGCTGCACACCACAGCCGTCGCCGCGCAGCCGGAGTCCCTCGACCACTGGCGTTCACTGCAGAGCACGGCGCGGTCGCTGAGCCGCTCCGTGCAGGCCCACCTCTCTCCCCTGGAAGGGACCTGATGGCGCACGAGAACCGGCAGTTACCGGCCGGCCAGGAATCACCGGCCGTGCAGTTCCGCGGCTGGAGCGACAACATCGGAACACTGCGCTCGTACTACCAGCGCCTGCAGCGCGTGGCCGGCGAGGCCGCGGCGGTCATCGCCCCGCCCGGCGGCGCGGGCGCGGCACTGGACCTCGGGATCAACGGGGCGGTCTTCGAGCGCGAGACCTTCCGCATCATGGTGCTCGGCGAGTTCAGCAGCGGCAAGAGCACCCTGATCAACGCCTTGCTGGGAAAGCGGCTGCTGCCCACCAAGGCCAATCCGGCCACCGCCTTCACCACCGTCCTGCGCTGGGGCGAGACCGAGCGGGCCTGGCTGTACCGGGACGCGGACCGGCAGGGCGTCGAGACGGCCGTCACGACGGAGGAGTTCAAGCGGGAGGTCTCCCTCCAGATCGACGCGTACGGCGCGCCCCGCACCCCCTCGTTCGCGCTGGCCGTCGTCGAACAGCCGCTGGAGCTGCTGCGCCGGTCCGTCGAGATCGTGGATTCGGCCGGGATCAACGAGAGTTCCGACCGCGAGCTGGTGACCCTGCGGTACCTGGAGGAGGTGGACGCCGTCGTGTTCGTCACCGACGCGGGACGGCCGTTCACCCTCCACGAGACCGAGAACTACCTCACCCGGGTCCGCAAGCTCGGGCACCGCGACATCTTCTTCGTCGTGAACCAGTTCGACCGGATCGAGGAGGAGGAACGGGCGGAGGTGATGAGCCGCTGCCGCAACGCGGTCGCCGAGCTCAGCGGGGGATCCGGTTCCACCGCCGCTGCCAACGTCTTCTTCATCAGCGCCCTCCAGGCCCTGCGGTCGCGGATCGACGGCGACGCGGAAGGCCTGAAGGCATCGGGGATCGGGCGGCTGGAGTCCGCCCTCGAGGTCTTCTGCATGCGCGACGCGGCCCGGGTGAAGTTCGTCCGTCTCGCCGAGTTCCTGCGCCACAACGCCGTCAACCTGCGAGTGCGGTTGCACGACGAGGGCGCGATCCTGATGAAGTCGACGGCGGAGCTGCGGGAGCTCCTCGACCGCAGCCAGTCCACCCAGGACCAACTGCGGGCCAGCGCCGACGCGATCCGCGACATCGTCGGCGGCAAGATCCTCGACATCGAGAACGAACTGCAGCTGAAGTTCAGCGCGTTCCTGATCGACATCAGCCGCGAGATCGCCGACTGGCACGTCACGAGCGGTCCCGGACGCCTGAGCCGAGCCGTCCGGTCCTTCACCAAGGGCGGCCGCGTCGCCGCCCAGCACGAGCTGATGGACGCGTACACCGTCCGGCTCCAGGAACGCATGCAGGTCTTCTGCGCCCAGGATCTGGACCAGCTCATCGAGCAGCGGCAGGCCGATCTGGTGCGCCAGCTCGAACCGCTGATCAGGGCGCACGCGACCCTCCTCGACAAGCTCCGCGCGGAACTCACCGGCAACACGCAGTCGATCCGCGACCAGAACGATCTGCTCTACACGCTCGCCATCGCGGCGGGGAAGGGCCACGGGCGCGACGGGCGCCGCCACCGCGACGACGTGCCGCTGCTGTTCCGCCCCAGCTCGCTCATGGCGATCGGCGCGGGCACCGGTGCGACGGTGGTCGGCGGAACGGCCGCCGCCGCAGCGGCCGGCCTGATCAGTCTGGCCCTTCCACCGGTCGGCGTGGCGGTGGCCATCGGTGCGGCCATCGGACCGCTGCTGGCCTCGGGGGCGGTCATCTTCGCCAACGGCAAGCTGCAGTCGCGCGCGGCCGAGGAGTTCTCCGACCACGTGAAGGACTCGGCAGGCCTGACCGCCCTCCAGTACGCGGACAGCCGCGCCGCCGACCTGCGCGCCGTCTGGGGCGGGATCAGCGAAACGCTCCACATCCAGCTCCAGGACCTCATCGGCATCGTCCAGCGCAACATCGACGAGTCCCGGCTGGACGAGCAGGCCAAGGCGGGCATGCGGGACCAGCTCTACGCGTACGAGCAGCGGATCACCGATGTGGAGCAGCACATCGCGGCCTTCCTGCAGCCGTTCGTCTCCGAGGCGGAGCCCGATCAGGCGTAGTGGCCGGGCGTCAGACGGCGGCGGGGAGTGCGGCGGCAGCCCGCCGGTCGAGGGAGTGGGTGTAGCGGCGCAGGAGGAGGACGGCGGTGGTGGCGAGGCCGATGAGGAGGCCGAGCCAGATGCCGAGGGTGTCGAGGCCGAGCGCGTAGGCGAGGAGCCAGGAGGCGGGCAGTCCGACGGCCCAGTAGCCGATGAGGGTGATCCGGAAGCCGCTCTTGGTGTCGTCGAGGCCGCGCAGGAGTCCGACGCCGATGTTCTGGGCGCAGTCGAAGAACTGGAGGAAGGCGGTGACGAGGAGGAGCTGGGTGGCGATGGTGAGGGCCTGGTCGGAGCCGGTGTCGAGGAAGGGGGCGAGGACCAGGCGGGGGACGGTGACGTAGAGGATGCCGACGACGGCCATGACGGCGGCGGCGCAGGCCAGTGCGGTGTCCTTGATGCGGCGGGCGTCGTCGTGGTGGCCGAGGGCGAGTTCGCGGCTGACGTTGATCGATGCGGCGTGGGAGAGGCCGACGGCGACCTGGAAGACGATGTAGACGAGCTGGTTGACGGCGGTGTGCGCGGCGAGGGCCTCGGGGCCGAAGGAGCCCGCCATGAGGGCGGTGAGGGAGAAGAACCCGGCCTCGGAGCCGTACGTCGCGGCGATCGGTACGCCGAGGCCGACCAGGTGCCCCACGACCTTGGGATCGGCCTTGGCGATGTTCAGGGAGAGCAGGGGCTCGAGTTCCTCGTCCTTCTTCGCCGAGAGGTAGAGGGCGAGGAAGGTCAGGAGGTAGACGGTGGAGGTGGCGATGCCGACGCCGGTCAGGCCGAGCTCGGGGAGGCCGAAGTTGCCGTGGATGAGGATCCAGTTGAGGCCGGCGTTGACGGCGACCGAGGCGATGGTGATCTGCAGGAGGGCCTGGGGGCGGCGCATCCCGACGGTGAACTGGCGGACGGCCTGGAACCAGAGGCAGGGCAGCAGGCCGGGGGCGAGTGCGTAGAGCAGGGTTCGGGCGAGGTCGACGACGGCCGCGTCCTGGCCGAGCCAGGACAGGGCCTGGCCTATGAGGACCATCAGGACGGCGCCGGTGACACCGGCGAGGGTGGCCACGGCGAGGCCGGCCCGGACGATCGCCCGTACTTCGCCCTGTGCGTCGTGCGCGTCGTGTGCCGGAAGCTCTCCCGCGCGGTCCGTGTCCGGGGCGGCGGCGCCCTCGGCCGTCTGCCGCTCGGCGCGGGCGGCCGCGGCGGCTATCCGGTTGCCGACGGACGTCACGAGGCCGACGCCCATGGTGCGCAGCTGGTTGAAGATGACGATCGCCAGGCCGCCTGCGGCGAGCTCGGTGGTACCGAGCAGGCCCATCATCACCGTGTCGGTGGTGGTCAGGGCCACCTGGGCGAGCTGGGTGAGGATCAGGGGGACGGCGAGGACGCCGAGGGCGCGGCTGTCGCGCAGGAGAGTGGTCGGCATGGGTTATCGGTTCCCGCGGAGTTTGGTGAGGAGTTCGTCGATCTCCCGCTCGGCCTCGGAGCTGAGCAGGTCGCGTTCGCGCATCCAGTCGTCGTTGAAGACCGTGTCCATGTACTTCTCGCCCCCGTCGTTGATCAGGGCGACCATAGTGCTGCCGGGAGGCAGGGCGGACAGCCGGTGCAGTGCCGCGTGGACCACGCCGCCGGCGGAGCCGCCGATGAGCAGGCCCGTACGGGCGACGGCGCGGCAGGTGGCGAAGGCTTCGATGTCGCCGACCTTGACGCCTTCGTCGAGGAGGTCGAAGTCGACGAGCGCGCCGAGTTCGGCGCCTTCGGGGGTACCCGTGCCGGACTGGTAGTAGTCGTGGGCGGGGCCGCCGAAGGCGATGGAGCCCTTCGGCTCGACGCCGACGACGCTGAACCCGGCGATGAGCCTGCCGAGCTCGCGCGCGGTGCCGAACAGGGCGCCGCCGGTGCCGACTGCGGCGATGAGCACGTCCAGGCTCCCGTCGAGGGCCTCGACGAGTTCATGGGCGACGGGGTGGTAACCGGCGCCGTTGGCGGGGTTGTTGTGCTGCTCGGTGAACACGGTGTTGTCCTGGCCCCGGGCCATCTCCTCGGCGAGTTCCTCGCGGGCGGCGGTGGCGAGTTCCTCGGTGCCGTCGTCGACGACGTGGACGAGCTCGGTGCCCAGCGCCTTCATGCCGCGCAGCTTGTCGGCGCAGGCGTGGTTGTCGACGACGGCGGTGAAGGTGTAGCCGCGCTCGGCGGCGACGACGGCGAGGCCGAGGCCGGTGTTCCCGGAGGTGGACTCGACGATCCGGCCGCCGGGCCGCAGTTCGCCCGCGGCTTCGGCCGCGTCGATCATGGCACGGGCCATACGGATCTTTGCGGTGCCGGTGGGGTTGTACATCTCCAGCTTGAGCAGGAGGCGGCTGCCGGTTTCGGTGACGGCGAGTTCCAGCAGGGGGGTGTAGCCGACGAGATCGGATACGCGGGCGACCACGGCGGGCCGCTGAAGGGCTCCGGGCATCGTTGACTCCAGGAAGTCGTGGTGACGGCGTGGGGTGCGGGCGGACTCAGGTGAAGTGGCGGTCCAGGCGCCAGCGCGGCCGCGGGTGGCCCGTACGGTCGATGACGACCTTGGGCGGGATGGCCAGGTCGTGGAACGGGGACTCGTTGGAGTCCATCTGGTAGCCGGCCGTGTTGGGGTAGACGAGGAGGTCGCCGGTCCGAGGTCTGCGCGGGAAACCGATCTTGCGCCAGGTGAGCATGTCGGACTCCAGGCAGGTCGCGGCTCCCACGCTCGCCGGGTACAGGCCCGCCCGGGCCTGCGGGTCGCGGGAGACGAGGTGCGGGTCCGGCAGGTATTCGCTGTTGAACCACTGCTCCGAGAGGCTCAGGCTGGTGCCGTCCACCGTGATCAGCCCGTAGCCGTCGCGGTCCTTGACGCCCTGGACCGTGAAGACGCTCGCTCCGGCCCGGTCCAGCAGGGCGCGACCGGGCTCGAGGAGCAGGGTGATGCCCGCTTCCTTGAGGACTTCGGCGAGCTCCTGGCCGCAGCCTTCGGGCCGGGCGGCGAGCAGCGCGGCCAGAGCCTGGGCGCCGGGCTTCGGGCAGTGGTAGGGGTAGAAGTCGGACGTGCGGAACGACTTGCCGGCGTGGAAGTGCCGCTTGTCGTGTCCTTCCAGGTACGCGTGCCAGCTGTCGGCATCGGTGTAGCTGACCGGGAGGCCGCCGCCGATGCTGATCCGGCCGGCCTCCAGGCCCTGGACACGGGCCCTTAGGCACAGGTCCGTCAGGTGGGCGGCGAGGTCGGCCCGGGGCTGGATCGCGTAGCCGGAGAGGTGGAAACTGAAGCCTTCCATCCGTACGGCGTCACCGGCCTCGACACAGAGGGCGAGCGCGGTGGCGAGTTCGGCCTCGTTCATGCCGAAGCGGCTGTGCGGCTGCACGGGCGGCAGGACGCGCAGCAGGATCCGTGCCGGGCGGGCCGGCCCGCGCAGCACGGAGGTGACGAGGGTGTCGAGTTCGTCGAGGGCGTCGATGGCGATGAGTGCGCCGTGCTGCACGGCCAGGCACAGCAGGGCGGAGTCCTTGGACGGGCCGGTCAGCACGAGGTGTTCGCCGCGGACGCCGTGGCCGAGCGCCTCCCGCAGCTCGGCGGCGGAGGCGACGTCCACGCCTGCTCCGGCGGCCGCCGCGCGTTCGGCGAACACGGCCGCCTTGTTGGCCTTCTTCGCGAAGTACACGAAGCCGTCCACTCCGGCTTCGGCCAGGGCCCGGCGCATCGCGGTCAGGTTCGCGTCGAAGGCGTCGGGAAGTATGAAGTGGAACGGGCCGCCGAAGGCGTAGGCCAGCTCCGGCAGCAGTCCGCTCGCCAGTACCGCGTCGGTCGCGGCGTCCGGGAGGACGGGCAGGGCGGGCCAGCCGGCGGCGATGGTCGTCACTGCCACAGCGGCACCTCGGTGCCCAGGCTCTGGGCGAGGGCGAGCTGGGCGAAGTGGTGGCCGAGGGCGATGTCGGTGACGACGAGGCCGCTGTTGTAGGCGAAGATTCGTTCCTCCGCGCTGTGCCGGCCGGCCGTGAGCCCGGCGATGACGGGCGGGAACTCGGTGTCGACGGCAGGCAGTTTGCCCTCGGCGTCGGCCATGTCGGTGCCGGTGACGTTCATCTGCGCCTCGCTGGTGGCGATGACGCGGTCGGCCCGGTGCAGGGTGGAGGGGGCCAGTCCGTGGCCGACGAGGATCGAGAGCGCGCCGGGCCTCAGCCACGCGGACTCGACGGCGGCGGGGGTGTGGGCGCCGGCGGTGGCGACGATGACGTCCGCCTCGGAGGCGGCGGCCCGCAGGTCGGTGACGATCTCCACCTCCCGGTCGGGGAAGTGGGCGCGCAGCTGCTCGCGGACGGCCGTGATGCCCTCGGAGTGGGTGCCGAAGACCATCAGGCGGTCGAGGCCGGGCAGTGTGGTGAGGAGGAACGGCAGGGCGAGGCGCCCTTGCGTGCCGGTGCCGATGACCAGGGCGGAGCGGGCGCCCGGGGCGGCGCATTCGCGGGCCAGCAGGGCGGAGACCGCCGGGGTGCGCAGCGAGCCGATGCGGGAGCAGTCCATCATCGCGACCGGAAGCCCGGTGGTGTCGTCGTAGAGCGTCAGGGCCGTGTAGTAGTGCTGTTCGTCGCGGCCCTTGTCCAGGCCGTGCTTGTAGCTGGTCTTGATGGCGACCACGTTGCGGGTGCCGTCCCGGCCGAGCATGGCGTAGGAGACCGAGTGGCCGTCCTTCGGCTTCACGGTCAGCTTCCGGGGGTTGTCGGACTCACCGGCGTGGAGGGTGCGGTAGGCGCCCTCCACGGTGTCCACGACGTCGGACAGGGATATGTCGATCCCGGCGAGGTCGGAGGTGGACAGGACGCGCAGGGTGCCGTCGTGGGGCGTCACGGTGTCCTGGGAGGTCATGGGGTTGTCCCTTCGGGAAGCGGGTTCTCCAGAGGTGGCGCCGGGCCGGGTCAGGCGGCCCAGGCTTCGAGGGCGGCCTGGCCGTAGCCGTGCTCGGCGGTCTCGGCCTCGGGGCGGGTGCGGCGGCCGGGCACGCGGACGGAGGCACGCTTGAGCCAGCGGTCGGTGCCGTCGTAGCGGGCGGTGAAGGGCACGCGGCCGTGCACGACCATGTCGTTGTCGACCACCAGGACGTCGCCTGGCTCCAGGCTCACCGCGACGCAGACGCGGGCGAGTTCGTCCTCGAGTCGCCCGTAGGCGGCGCGCCAGGACGGGTCGGCCTCCTCCAACGGGGTGTAGGCGGGGTCGAAGCGGAGGGTCAGTCCGTCCTCGCCGGCGAAGAGGGTCGCCACCGGCGCGGGCTTGCCGCCGAACTGCCGGGCGTCCTCGTAGGCGTCGTCGGGGAGGATCGGGACCACCGGCCTGGTCAGTTCGGACACGTCGTCGTCCGAGAGTTCCGTGAGGCGGATGCTGGCCGCGGTGGTGGCGATGTCGTCGTGGTTGCGCATGCAGCACAACAGCAGGAGGTGTGCACGGCCCGGGTGGAAGGCGTCCTCGGTGTGCGGGGTGAGGAGCACGCTGCTGGACGCGCCGGTCTGTACGGTCTCGTGGCCGGGGGAGGGGACGATGTTGTGGACGAAGCGGCCGTCCTGCTGGCCGTCCCAGGCGATGGGTGTGCCCATGAGCGTGGAGACCAGGAGCAGGACGACGTCCCACAGGGCCCCGGCCCGGCCGACGGCGGACCAGTGGCCGGGGGTGGGGCCGAGTTCGGTGTCGTCGACGTGCAGCCCGCGCAGCACGAACAGACCGTCGGCGGTGTCCACCGGGCGCAGCGCGTCGTGCAGCCCCCGGCTCAGGCGCCGACAGGCGGGGGAGAGGTCGGCGAGTAGGGCGGGGCTCGAGGCGGAGTGGTGGATGTCCAGCAGTTCGGCCGCGAGGACGGTGAGCTCGCTCACGTGGTCGGCGTCGAGCCGGCGTAACGGGGCGGAAGCGGCGGTGGGCACGAAGGCACCTTCCGTTGCGTGGGCAGGTGGCAGTGAGGGCGCCGCGCACGACATGGCGCGGCCCGGCCGGGGGCATGGGGTGGGGCGGGAAGCCCGGAGGCAGCGTGGGTCCGGCGCGGCTCGGGGCGGCCGGACAACCAGGAAGCTAACAACGACGGGCGAGTAAGGCAAGCCTTACCTTTTCTCCGTCCATAGGAGCATCGTCGCTCACCCTGTCGATCTTCGAGTGAAGTGTCGAACACTCAACTATCCAGGTCAGTGCGATATTTGACGGGTCGTTGAGTAAGGGCATCCCGTAGCCCAAGCTGCGCCGAAGGGCTTGCGGAAGGCTTGAAACTTAGGATAGGTAAACCTAAGCACCTTCTGCTCGACCGAAACGAGGAACGACGTGGGCGTCACCAGGCGACAGCTGCTGTGGGCCGGTGCGGGGATCGGGGCGGCCGGTGCGCTCGCGGCCTGCAGCAGCGGACCGGGCGGATCGAAGGACACCACGGATTCCGCGGCCGCTTCCCAACAGCCCCGCAGCGGCGGCACGTTGAGGGTCGGCGCACTGGGCAAGGCGGCCTCGGTCACCCGCGACCCGCACGGCACCCAGGGAAACGAGAGCGACTACCTGATCCTCAGCCTCGTCTACGACACCCTGGCGGCGCCCGGCGACAAGACCAACACCGCGCCGAGGCTCGCCGCGACCTGGAAGCCCTCCGAAGACCTCAAGACCTGGCGCTTCACCATCGCCGAAGGCGCGAAGTTCCACGACGGCACCCCCGTCACCGCCGACGACGTCGTCTGGTCGCTGAAGCGGTTGCGGGGCACCCCCGCCGGCGCCTCCCGCCTGCCGGGCATCAAGCCCGAGAACATCACCGCCGAGGACGCCAAGACCGTCGTCCTGGTGTCCGACTACGCCAACGCAGACCTGCCGCTCCTCACCCGGCTGACCACCTTCGTCCTGAAGAAGGACACCAAGGACGACCAGATCGCAGGCTCGCCGGGCACCGGCCCGTTCAAACTGGAGTGGTTCCGCGACGGCAACGCCCGCCTGGTGCGCAACGACGGCTGGTACGGCGGCAAGGTGCTGCTGGACGCCATCGAGGTGCGCATCTTCGAGAGCCCCCAGGCCATGGCCAACGCCCTGCTCGGCGGCCAGATCGACGTCGCCTCCAACGTCGGCGCCGTTGCGGCCCGCACCGCCGAGACCCGCAAGGAAATCCAGATCCTGCGCCGGCCCGACGACATGGCGATGCCCATCGTCATGCGCACCACCGACGGCCCGTTCGCCGACGCACGGGTACGCGAGGCCCTGCGCCTGGCGGTGGACCGCGAAGCCATGGTCAAGCAGGCCCTCTCCGGCTACGGCACGGTCGGGAACGACATCCTGGGCACCGGCGACCCGGTGTTCGCCAAGGACATCCCGCAGCGCAAGCGCGACCTCGCCAAGGCCAAGCAGCTGCTCGCCGAGGCCGGGTTCGACACCTCCAAGACCTACGACCTCGTCACCACCGAAGACATCGCGGGCCTCGCGGAATCCGCGACGCTGTTCGCCACCCAGGCCCGCGAGATCGATGTGAAGATCAACGTGGTGAAGCAGGACTCGAAGGTGTTCTGGGACGCCACCTGGCTCAAGGCGCCGCTGTACACCACGTACTGGGGAACCAACGACTCCGTGGTGTTCTTCGCCTCCAAGACCATGGTCTCCGAGTCCGGGCAGAACGAGGCCGGCTGGCGCGAGCCCACCTTCGACGAGGCGTACCGCAAGGCGATCGGCGCCGCCGACCCAGCCGAGCGCACCAAGGCCCTGCACCAGCTGCAGGAGATCGAGTTCGCCAAGTCCGGGTACCTGCTGTGGGGCATGGCCGACGGCATCGACCTCGCCGGGGCGGCCGTACGCGACCTGCCGAAGCTCCCCGGCTACGGCCGCGTCCAGCTCGAGAAGACCTGGCTGGCCCGTTGATCCCGGCATCCACCGCCGACGGCGCCACCGCGCCGGAGGACCGGTCCGGCCCGGCCCGCATCCTCCCCGGCGCGGGCCGGGCCGCCTGGCTCGTCGCCCGTCGTCTGGGCATGCTCGCGCTCCTGCTGGCCGCGGTCTTCGCCGCGATCGAGGTGCTGCCCGGCGACGCGGCCCAGGCCACCTCCGAGCGCGGCGAGAGCGCGGCCGACGTGGCCGTCCGCCGAGCGGCGCTCGGCCTCGACCGGCCGGTGACCGAACGGTTCCGGGACTGGATGAGCGGCCTGCCCACCGGCGATCTGGGCACCACCGCCCACGGGCAGCCCGTCACCACGGTGCTGTCCGGGCCGTTCCCGAACACACTGCTGCTGGGCTCGCTCGCCCTCGCCCTGAGCATCACCGGCGCTCTCGCCCTCGGCAGTTGGGCCACCCTGCGCCCCGGCGGCCGCGTCGACCGGGCCGTCGCCGCCGCCTCGACCGCGGCGTTCGCCCTGCCGGAGTTCGTCGTCTCCGTCGCCCTGCTGCTGGTGTTCTCCCAGTGGACGGGCTGGCTCCCGGCCGTGACCCTCACCGGCCCCGACGGCGCACCCGCCTCATGGGACATGCTGGTGCTGCCGCTGCTGGCGCTCGCCATTCCCCAGATCGGCTGGAACACCCGGATCGTGCGCGGAGCCTTCGCCGACCAGGCCGACCTCCCGCACGTCCAGGCCGCGATCCTCGACGGCCTGCCCCGCCACCGCATCCTCACCCATCACATGCTGCCCGGCGCGCTGCCCGCCATCGCGGTTTCCACCGCGACCTCCGCCGGCATGCTGGTGGGTGGCGCCGTCGTCGTGGAGACCCTGTTCAACTACCCCGGCATCGGAGCGGTCCTCGCCGGCGCCCTCACCGACCGGGACACCCCGCTGGTCGCCGGAGTCGTCGCCGTCACCGGCGCGGCCATCAGCACCCTCCTGCTCCTGGCCGACCTCATACGCGACCGCATCCTGGGAACGCACCGATGACCACCACCGAAGCCACCCTGACCGTGCGTCAACAGCCCGCCCGCGCCCGGGTGCTGACCCGTGCACTCCCCGCCCTGCTGCTCCTGCTCCTCGCACTGGCCAGCCCGCTGCTGGCACCCCGGGCCATCGACCGCCCCGTCACCGCCCCCTACGGCCCGGCGGACGACGCCGCCACCCTCGGCGGGGACCTGCTCGGCCGCGACGTCCTCAGCAGGCTGCTCTCCGGCGGCGCGCCCCTGATCGCCACGGCCCTGTCCATCGCCCTGGTCGTCACCGGCGCCGCCACCGCACTCGGCATCCTCGCCGCCCTGCGCCCGCGCCTGGGCCGCTGGGTGGAACGCGCCGCGGACCTCGCCATCCTCCTGCCGTCCGTCCTCGGCATCATGCTGATCGCCTTGGCCTGGCCCTCCGGCGGGCGCCTGGCCGTCGGCGCGGCCGCCGCCGTGCTCGGCATCCCCTACGCCGTGCGGGTCGTCTCGGCGGCCGCCGCACCGATCGCCGCCACTGGCTACATCGAAACGGCCTCCGCGGGAGGCGAACGCCTGTGGTACCTGATGGCCCGCGAGGTACTGCCCAACCTCCGCTCCACCCTGCTCGCCCTGTTCGGGCTGCGCTTCGTCGAAGGCGTGTACGTCGTCTCCGTCGCCGCGTTCCTCCAACTCGGGCCCCAGCCCCCCGAAGCGGACTGGGCCCTGATGATCCGTGAGAACGCCCCCGGCATCCTGCTCAACCCCTGGGCGGTGGCCGCTCCGTGCCTGGCCATCGGCGTGCTCGCCATCAGTGTCAACCTCGCCGCCGAAGCCCTCGCTCCCGCCCGGCCCACCCCGGAGACCCCCCTGTGAGCCACACCGCCCCGGCCGCCCGGGTCACCGCACTGTCCATCGCCCTCGCCGACGGCACCCCCTTGCTCGACAACGCCACGCTCACCCTCGAACGAGGCCGCGTCCACGCCGTCACCGGCCCCTCCGGCGCCGGAAAGACCACCCTGCTGCGTGCGGTGGCCGGCGCGATACCGCCCGGCGCGGCCGTCACCGAGGGAGCGGTCACCGTCCTCGGGCACGACGTGCTCACCCTGGCACCCGAGCGCCTGCGCCGACTGCGCCGCGAACACCTGGCCTACCTCGGCCAGGACCCAGGATCCGGCCTGAACCCCCGGATGAAGGTCGGCCGCCTCATCACCGAGACGGCTTCGGACAAGTCCCGTACCGCCCTGTCCGACCTCCTCGTACAGGTCCGGCTCCCCGCCGGCGAGCATGTGGAGCGCCGGCGCCCCTCGGCCCTGTCCGGCGGCCAGCAGCGCCGCGTCGCCCTCGCCCGCGCCCTCGCGCGCCGCCCCGAGATCCTGCTCCTCGACGAACCCACCGCCGGACTCGACGCCGCCCTGCGCGACGAGATCGCCGACCTCCTGCGCGACCTCGCGCACCGCCACGGACTGGCGATCGCCCTCTCCAGCCACGACCCCGACTTCGTCAACCGCTGCGCCGACGACACCGTCGTCCTCGGCGAGCCCACCACCACACATGCGGCCGCGCCGAAAGCACCCGCGCCGCGTACACCGCCACGGGCGGAAGCACTGCACGCCCGCGGCGGCGACGCCGTTCTGACGGTGCGTTCCCTCGATGCCCGGGTCGGAACCGGACGCACCCGCCGCCAGGTTCTCACCGGCCTCGACCTCGAGGTGCGCCCCGGTGCCCTGACCGCGATCGTCGGCCCCTCCGGCTGCGGGAAGACCACGCTGGTACGTACGCTCGCAGGACTCCACCCGGCCTCAGGCGGCACCCTCACCCTCCACGGCAGCCCGCTCACCGGCACCCACCGTCGGCGCACCCGCGACCAACGCCGCCGCATCCAGCTCGTCCCGCAGAACCCACTCGGCGCCCTCAACCCTGCCCGTACCGTCGGCGCCACGCTCATCCGGCCCCTCAAGCTGCACCTCGGGCTGCCCGCCGACCGGCGAGCGGACCGGGTCGCCGAACTCCTCATCGCCGTCGGCCTGCCGGGAGGCTTCGCCGCCCGCTACCCCCACGAGCTGTCCGGAGGACAGCGCCAGCGAGTCTCCATCGCGCGCGCCCTGGCCGCCGAGCCCGACATCCTGCTGTGCGACGAGGTCACTTCCGCACTCGATGCGGACACCGCCGCCGACGTCATGGCGCTGCTGCGCGACCTGCGGACAGCCCGGGGCCTGGCCGTCGTCCTCGTGAGTCACGACCTCCCCCTCGTGTCACGCCATACGGACGACATCCTCACCCTCGGCGGGCCGAGCCCCGTCATACGTGTCGAGCGCCAGCCGGTCTGATCGGCAAGACACCCCCTAGGAGCGCACCCCGCGGGCGCGGGCGGCCGTCGCGCACACGCGGCGCAGCAGGTAGTGCAGTTGGGTGCGCTCACCTTTCGTGAGGGACGCCAGCAGGACGTCCTGCACGGACTTCATGTCGTCCTGCACGCTCGCCAGCGCCGCAGCACCGGCCGGGGTGAGCGTCACCACCTCCTGCCGGCCTCCGATGTTGACGACCATGACCTGCACCAGGCCCTGCGACGAGAGGACATCGGTCACCTGCGACACGTCAGCCGACGGCAGCCCTGTCTGCGTGGCGAGATCGGGAAGGGCGTGCGGCCCCAGCTCCGCCAGCGTCCTGAGGACGGACCGGTGGAGGGGACTCAACCCGTGCCCGCTCAAGCGGTCGGTCATCAACGAGTCCGCGGCCCGGCCCGCCGCCACCAGGAGCTGCACGGTCTGCTCGGAGGGATTCGAGGTTTCGCTCCCTCTGTCGTACACGGCGCATCCAATCACTGGGGAGGGGGCTGTCACCTCCGACCCGGGACACGTCGGCACATAAACCCACGCTGACCATACTTGTGCGCAGGGCTGCCGGTCTACATCGATGTCGTCAATCGGGTGCCTCAGCGGCCCCGCAGCGCCTCGGCGGCGAGCTCCAGGTACTCGTGCAGCCCGTAGGCCAGGCCCACTCCGGCGGCGACCGACTCCAGGGACGAAGGACGCCCCAACGACTTCACGGCCGCGAGAACCTCCTCCTGGCTCGGAGCGTACGTACGCCGGCCCTCCCCGCTGGCACCCATGACCCGTCTCCCCGCCCTTCGTGCGTCAGTCATCCCACGCAACCTCACGAACTGACGCCGCGGCAAGACCAAGGTGCCCGGCACACCGCCCGGTTCCGGCTGATCGGCACCTGGACCGGGGGAGAGACGGCGACACGGATCGTGAGGCCGGCCGTGTCGATTGGGTGGGAACTCCTGCGGTGGGGGCCGCGGGTGGGAAGCCGGCGGCCGCGACCCTACTCACCGAGGACATGGTCCGTACGGCGCTGCCGAACGAGGCGAGCGCCCCACAGGGCTGGGAGGGTGGCAGCGTGCGCTTCGACCCGGACCATGCGGACAACGTACGTCAATGCGAGACCGACTCCGCGTGGAGAGCATCGACCTGCGCGAAGGCGGACCCTACGCGGACTTCGCGAAGCTCGGCATCGACGGCCTGAAGAAGGTCGCAGCGGGTAAGAATCCCGACGCGTAGAACGGCCTGGGCACCAGGGGCCGGTGGGGCCGGTGCCCACGCGGCCTCGCCGTCCTGCTCACGAGCGTCACCCAGGTCGGGATCGGCCACCCGCCGGGTGTTGACCGGCGGTTCGAAGACTCCGTCGGGTGCGGGACGGGTCCTTCTGTCATCGGGCGGTACGGGAAGTGTCACCGTCGTGTCTCAGCGGCCGTACGGCCGAACTCGGCCGGGAGGAGCTCCGTGTCCTCAGTATCCCGTCCCGGAACCCGCCGGGGCGAGCGAACCGGCTTCCGTCCGGCGCCCGGCAGTTCAGGGGGCCGCGGTCCCCACCCCGAGGAACGTCACCATGAAAGTGCACTCCGGCCGCCCCTGGGGCGCCGTACGCCCGGGCGTCCTGGCCGTCCTCCTCATCGTCCTGGCCGTCCTCGGCGTCACGACCGCCTGCTCCGGGCCGGTCGAGACGCTCAGGCGAGCCGTACCGGGCTTCTCCAACCCCGTCATCCCCGGCCTCTGGACTCCGCAGCGCATGGCCGATGCCGACGGGTACGAGGCTCCCGTGGCGGACGGGCTCGGTGCCGACCTGGGCGAGAGCGACCCGGAGCCGGCCCCCGTCCGGGCCGCCGCCGAACGTACTCCGTACCGCGCGAGCGCTCCCACGCTGGGGAAGGTGTTCTTCGACGGGCCCGACGGGCCGAGCGTCTGCTCCGGCACCGCCGTCGAGGATCCGACCCGGCCGGGCCGCTCCAGCCTGGTGTGGACGGCGGGCCACTGTGTCCACGGCGGCGCGGGCGGCACCTGGCACCGCAACATCGTCTTCGTCCCCTCCTACAACGACCGGGGCCTCACCGGCGCCTCCCGCCGCGCGGCCCCAGCGGCCGAGGTCGCCCCGCTGGGCACGTGGTGGGCGACCTGGGCCGGTACCTCCGAGCAATGGCTCGCGGAGGGCGCCGCCACCGGTGGCGGCGGGGCGTCCGGCGACTTCGCGGTGCTGCGGGTGGCCCGGCAGGACACCCGCACATCGCTCCAGGAGGCGACCGGGGCAGCCGTACCGGTCTGGTTCGATGCGCCGCCCACCGCGGCGATCCCGGCGATGAAGGCCTGGGGCTACCCGGCCGCCGTCCCCTTCGACGGGCAGCGGATGTTCGCCTGCCAGGACCGCCCCGGACGGCTGTCCCTGCGCCCCGACCGGCCGTCGCTGTACCGCATCGGGTGCACGATGACCGGCGGCTCCTCCGGCGGCGGCTGGTTCGCCCGGCGTCCCGACGGCACCCTCGCCCTCGTCAGCAACACGTCCATCGGCCCGGCCTCGTCCACCTGGCTCGCCGGGCCGCGACTGGGCGGACAGGCCCGGACCGTGTACGCCTCCGTCGCGAAGGACGGCCCGGCCTGAGAGGGAGGCCGTCTCCTACGCTTCTACCGTGCTCCCCTGAGCGTGCTGGCCGGCTGACTGCCGCGGGCGGCCGCGGCACGCCGCGGGGGGTCCGGCGCGGGGTTCTGGAGAGTGGGCCGGGACCAGGGCGCGTCGACGCCGCCGGACTCAGGCCGTAGCCCGAGCTCGCGGAGCTGGTTGACCGCCATCATCGCGGTGAACATCGTGTTCGGGTTGGCACCGCCGCCCCCCAGTTCAGCGACGGATTCCTGGAAGCGGGTGGTGAACGCGCTCGGCCGGACCCGCCTGCTCTCGCTGGTCAGACCGAGTGCCGCCTCCTGCAACGCGGTGGCCTGCTCCAGCAGTCCGTCCAAGTAGGGCGCCACCTCCTCGGCACGGCGCACGGCGAAGGTGTGCCCGTCGGTGAGGAGTGCGGCTTCTCCGTCCTCGAAGAGGAGGGCGACGGCGCCGAGCGTGGTCTGGATCTTGAGCTGATCGGCGTCGGCCATGGCACCACAGGGTCCGTTGCCCTCGTCGGACAGGTGAACGACGCCGCTGTCCCTCAGGTGCACGATCACGTGCCCGGCGCAGTGGCCCTGGCTGCGCAGCACGCGGACCGCGCCATCGGCGAAGGTCCAGCCGGTGAATCGCAGCGAGCCGATCCGGATCTGCTCCAGCGGTCGCTCCTCGTAGGTCCGGGTCGTAGCGCCGAAGGGCCGCATGGGCTGGAAGAGCGACACCAACTGGTCGGCGGCCAGTGCGGGCTCGGGCAGTGCCGCCGCCCCGGCGATCCGCTCGAGGGACCGCGCCCAGTACGACGCCGGGTCCCGCATCTGGTCGAGGTCAAGAGCGGGGAGGTAGTGCTCCACCGGCACACCCAGCTCGTCGGCCAGGTCGTTGTTGCCGACGTGGTCAGGATGACCGTGCGTGGTCAGCACCAGTGCCCGGGACCAGGGCCCGACCCGGTCCGTCGCCGCCCGCAGTGCCGCGCGGAAGGCCGGCGTGACGCCGGTGTCGACCAGCACCACGGTGTCGCCGGCCCGGTGTACGAGGGCGTTGGCGACGTCCGGCTGGTCGTGCTCGACATCCAGTTCCTGCCCGAGGACCAGCACGGTCCTGTCGTCGATCTCGATCAGGTCGCCGAGTGCGGTCACGGCCATGGATCCTCCCGCGGTCTCGTCGGTTCCTGCTCGACTCGTCCGCGGTGAGCCCTGCCGCCCACCTCGACGATGTCGACCACGAGTCTCCTGTCGACGAGCCTACGCCGCACGGGCCGACACCGCCGCTTCGTCCGGCGCCGGTCGTCCCGTGCCCGGGCTGCCCCCAGCCCGCCCGGGCACGGGCACCCCGGCCTGCGCCCGGCGACCACGGGGCAGGTCACCCGGCGCCCCCGTCCGGTCCATCGTCCGTCTTCCCGTCAGCCTGCCCGTCCGCCTTCCCGCCAGACTTCCCGCCCGCGGCACGTCGCCGCTCATCCTCCCGCGCCGCCCAGGCGGCCGAGTCGATCCGCGAGGGGTACTCCTCCTTCGGCTCCGACCCGTCCAGATGCACCGCCCACGCCCACAGGACGACCGCCGCCAGCAAGAAGCAGCCCGCCACTGCAAGGACCGCGTCGATGTCGTCGGTCTGGGATTCCGGGTCCGTGCCGAAGAAGGCGGGAGGACCGTTGACCATCATGCTCACCCACCAGGCGAGGGCCGCGTTGAACGCGAGGAGGGCCAGCCAGTACAGGAGCCGCACCGCCTTCGCCGGGCCGCCGTGCAGCGCGCGCAGCAGGAGCAGACGGCGCAGCCTCCCCGGCCCTCCCCGCTGGCGGCGCGCCGCCGCCTCGAAGCTGCGTACCGACGCGTAGCAGGCGTCGAGCCAGTCGCCCGGCTCCGGGTCCGGGGCCCCGGTCGGCGCCAGCTTCTTGGCCTCGATCCAGCTGGAGATGAACTGGACCTCCATCTGTGCTTTCTCCAGCCTTCTGCGGTAGTGGTGGTCGGCGCTCCGCGCCTCGCGGCGGTCCCTGAGGACGAGGCTGATCCCGCCCACCAAACCGGTGATCACGGGCACGAGGAACGGCGCGAACGACACCAGGGAATCCACACTGGGCACCGGCAACGCCTCCTGTCCGACCAAGCCTCGGCTGGGGGCCTCCGGTCCAGCCTTGCATCCCCGGTGGCAGCCCCACCGTTCCGCGCGGCCGATCGGGTGGGCCGCCCGCCGCGCCCCTGGACGCCGGGGCCGGGGCCGCGGGCCCCGGCGGGCGGTCAGGAGACGAGGGGGGCGGCCTCCTCTTCGGTCAGCTTGATCGTGCACAGGCCGCCGCGCTCGGTCTGCACGTCCGTCACCTTGAGCTGGGTGCCCGGCGCGAGGATGTATTCCTCCTCGCCGGTGAAGGCGGAGTAGCTCCGGATCCCCACCGCCCGGGCGGGGGTCACCTCGAAGAGCGTCCGCTTGCCGCGGCTGCCCAGGAAGGACCGGGCCACGCTCAGCTCGGAGGTGCACGAGGACACGCCCCACCAGGTCACGGTCCCCCCGACCGGATACTGCGCCCGCAGGTCCAGCGACACACCGCGCCAGAGCGGCCGGGTGTGGGCGGGCAGCCCCGACACCGCGGAGAACAGCAGCCGCAGGTAAGGGAGGTAGGGCACGACCTTGGTCCGGTCCGGGGAGCGGAGGACGGCGTTGATCTCGCGGTAGAAGGCGGACTCGCAGGTGTAGAGGTAGAGCGCGGCGATGGCGTCGGCGGACATGCGGCCGGCGGTCTCGTCCGCCCGGCGCTTGCCGAACTCGTGGGACCTGTCGATCTGCCGGCCGAGCCCGGACAGCACGTCGGCGACCGGGGCGACGGCTTCCTGGAAGTCCATCAGCGGGGTGTCGAACACGCCGGTGATCGCCGGGAGGACGAGCCCCTCGTCCTTTACGCCGGTGAGCCGCTCGAGGTAGAGCTGGTGCAGTTCCATGGTGGACGCGATGAAGGCCCCCATGCGTGCCGCGACGTCCCCGCCCGCACCGCCGGCCCCCGCCGCATCCTCGTTCCACCCCTGGCTGGGCAGCCAGTCGATCGCCTCGGCGCCCAGCGACGCGAGGGCCTCGTTCACCATGCCGAAGTGGTCGCCCTCGCAGAAGATGTCGCCCTGGGCCGCCGGGTTGGGATGATCGATGTGCCGGACCTCGACGTCCGGATACTTCTTCTGGAGCCGCAGGACGATCCTCTTCAGGCTGCGGGCGTGGGCACCCCACCACGCGAACACGACGCCGCGGTCCTCCTCGTCGGCGTCCTGCTTGGCCTTGAGGATCTCCTCGACGATCCGTTCGGCGACGGGCCGCCAGAACGCGGTGTGCCGGTCGGCCCCCATCGCCCCGTCGCCGCTGGCCGTGAGCGAGGCGTTCAGCAGCAGCACGCCCTGTGTGAGCATCGCCTGGAACCACTCCGGCGGCTGGACCGTGTCCCGCTCCTTCAACAGGGCGCGGACGTCGGCGATGGGTGTCTTCTTGGCGATGCCGTACTTCCACATCGCGGCCGCCTTGATGATGCAGCGGATGCTGACGACCCTGCCGAACTGGCTGTCCTTCCAGTCGTTGAAGGTGTTGTCGAACATGGCTATCCCGGTGGCGCTCTCCGGCCGCGGGTACGGGTTCTGGCCGAAGACGACGACCTTCCACTTGTGTGGCGGGTTCGGCTTGAGCGCCTGGAAGGTCAGCTCACGGACCGGGACGACCTCCGGGCTGCGGCCCTGGCCGATGAACCGGGCGGCATCCGGCTGTGCTTCGATGACCGGCTTGAGGAGCGGAAGCCAGGGTTCGCCGCCGCCCTGGAAGAGATCGGTGAGGCCCAGCGGGTCGTTCGCATCGGGCTGGGCCGGGGTGGTGGTGGCGTCGGTCATGGGCGAAGGGCTCCCGGTCGTCGTACCTGAGGGGTGGTGGGGGCCGGCATGCTGACCGGCGGTGTGCACGGGATCAGCGGCGAAAGGAATGCCCTTTCGGTGGCACGATGCGCACCCGCTCCGTGGCCGGCGCGTTCTCGATGCCGTCGAGCTGCGCGGTGATCGTGGCGCGCAGCTGGTCGTCGTCCTCGAACCAGTGGTCGTGGAAGAGCGTGAAGCCGGTCCACATCAGGTTGGCGCACACCCGGGCCGGCACCCGGCCCGTCTGCGCGCCCATCCCGACCAGAGCCACCGAGCGGATGCTGCCCGGCACCTGACGGTTCTGCCGGTGGACGGCCTGGAACGCCGCGGCGCACGCCAGGGCCACGTTCAGCGTGTCCTTCACGTTCTGCGAGGACTGCACCATGGTGGGCGTCGATATCAGGAACCGCGGGACGGTCGCACCGGAAGGGACGCAGACGGCGCTCCCCACCGGCAGGGTTCCGGCGAACCGGTCGCGGATCGCCCGCTGCACGCGCAGCTGGATGCCGGCCCCGAGGTGCCGCTTGATGACGGCGTCGACCCCGCCGTCCATCCGGCCGAGGGAGTTGGTCGGGGTGACCCACGCATCGACGTCCTCGTCGAGGATCGAACCCCTGCGGATCTCGATCCCGGGGGTGTCCGCGAACGCCGCCCGCCACGCCTCCACCACACGCTCGTTGACGTCGGTCAACACCACCCTGAGCACGGGCTGCACACGGTTCTCGGTCATCGTCCACTCCTGTCGGGAAACGGCCCTTCCAACACCCCCGACGCTATCGGCCACCACTGACAACGCCGTGGCAGGAAGAGGGCAATGACGTCCCATCACGGCGCCGTGCGCGGCGCGGCTTCGGAGTCGGGTGCGGCTACGGGAAGAGGACACGCCGGGCAGCGGCACGGCCACGTGCCGAGCCCCGGGGGAGGACATACTGAGCGGGGCGGTCATCGGACGGCTCCACGCCTAGACCAAGTGGCGGCATGCGCGAAATCACCTTCACGGCTTCGAGGAGACTCACGGCCGGAGGCTTGCTCTGGGTGTCATTGGTTCAGATTTTCGTGGTGAACAATCTGATCGTCCTTCCGCATGCCTCGAGTCGGAACCTGGAAGAGCACATCATCTCGGCGCTCGGAGTCACCCGGTGCGGTCTCATCGGGGGGTTCCGCTTCTGCTCGCCCTGGCACGAGGCCGCGGACATCGCCTGGGTCGCCGGAGGGGTGTCCCTCACCGCGGCCGCGGTGCTCAACATGGTGATCTTTCCGGCAGGCCGTCGCAGGAACCTCACGTTCGGCGTATTGGCCGTCAGCGGACTGGGACTCGTGTCCACCGGCTTCAATCCCTACAACCTCCGTCCGACCGTGCATCTCCTGTCCGCCGGAACGTGCTTCTTCTGCGGGGCTGTGGGCGTGCTGCTCCTGGGAGGCATGCTCCGGCAGGCGCGCCGGCCGTACTGGGGCGCCGCCGGCATCGTGTGCGGCGTGACCTCCATCGTCTCGGCCACGCTCACGGCGCTGAGACCGGACCCCGGGGTCCAAGGGCTGTTCGAGCGGATCGCTGCCTGGCCCAGCGTGGTGTGGATCATCTGGACCGGGGCGTTCATCCTCGTCTTCACGCGGCGGGCAGCCCGGGACCGTCAGTGATGCGTCGGCTCCTGCAGGCTCTCCTCCGCCTCTGTGACCTGGCCCGTCACCCGCGTCCCCGGGTGCAGCAGTGTGCACAGGTACGCCACGCCCAGGGCGATGGACATGCCGTAGAAGACCCACTGGTTGGCCTCGGCGAAGTCCATGTGGACGGCCTGGAAGGCGCTCCGCATCAGCGTGGAGGTCGGCCCGCCGTCGGTGGGACTGCGGTCGTCCGGGTGACCGGTGACCGCCTCCGCGATGTTGCGGGCCGCACCCTGGACTTGCGCCTCCGGCAGGCCCCTCGCGGTGAGTGTTTCCGCGACCCGGCTGGTCATGACATGGGTGAGGAGCGTGCCGAACACCGCCATGCCCAGCGCCCCGGCGTAGTTGCGCACGGTCTGGGTGACACCGGTGACCTCTCCGTACGAGGCGCCGATCGCCCGGTTCACGGCGTCGGTGGAGGCCGGGGAGAGCACGAGGCCCATGCCGGCTCCGGCGAGGCAGGCGTAGGGCCACTGGTCGTGGGCCGACAGGTCCGTCAGTTTCGCCGCCCACAGGGCGAATCCCACACAGCCGAGCGCCGTGCCGAGCTTCATCGTGGGCCGGGCACCGTGCTTGTCGAGGATCCTGCCGCCCCACTGGGCCGAGAGGCCGAACCCGGCGAAGAAGTACAGCACGTAGAGCGCGGCCTGGTGGGGCGACGAGCTCAGCGAGATCTGCGCGTACACCGAGGCGAAGAACAACACGGGGACGAACGCCAGCATCGAGAAGAAGAGCACGAGAGTGTCGGCCGCGAATGCCCGGTCACGGAAGACGCGCAGCTTGATGAGCGGTTCGTCGGTGCGCATTTCGTACCAGCAGAAGATCGCGAGCACGAAGAGCCCGCCGATGATGCAGCCCCAGGTGGGCAGGCCGGTCCAGCCCCAGGCGGATGACTGCTGGATCCCGAGGACGCTCAGCCCCATACCGGTGGCGATGAGCACGGCGCCCGGCACGTCGAGGCGTTCACGCCGCCGGGCGTCGGGGATCCGGGCGAGGGTGGTCAGGACGAGCGCGACGACGGCCACGGGGACGTTGACCCAGAAGATGGCCCGCCAGGTCCAGGCGGTCAGCCAACCGCCGAGCAGCGGTCCGAGCGCGGTGAGCGCGCCGGCGAGGACGAAGAACAGGGCCAGCGCCCGGCCCCGTTTGTCGACGGGGACGACGGAGACGACGACGGCGAGGGCGGCGGGGAACACCAGCGCCGCGCCCAGCCCCTGGGTGGCCCGGAAGATGATCAGCCAGCTCTCGGCGAAGTCTCCGGACGGCACCGAGCCGCAGAGCACGGATGAGACGACGAAGACGAGGGTGCCCGCCACCACCATCCGGCGGTGCCCGAAGACGTCGGCGAGCCGCCCGCCGAGCGCGAAGAACGCGGCGAGCGCGAGCAGATACGCGTTGACCACCCGCTGCATTCCGGAGGACGAGAGGCCGAGTTCCTCGACGATGCTGGGGGCGGCGATGCTGACGATCGTCTGGTCCACAAAGATCATCGCGACGGCGAAGACCATGGCTGCGAGGGCGAGTGTCTGGTTCGTGGCCGTGCCTTGCCGGCCGGACAGCCACGGCGTGGTTCCGCGTTGCCCGCCGTTTCCACGCGGAGCACCATGGGGGGAGCCCCCGGCGGCGCTCCCTCTGCCCTTCACAATCCTCATCCTCCCTGCCGGAGAGCCGGTCCGCACGCCGATGGGGCGGCCGCAGTCCGCCGGGGAAGGGCGCATCGGCCGTCTTGCGGCCTGGCAGGCTGTGTGCGTGCAGGATCCGGAATCGATGGCCCGGGCTGCACGCCGCCCCGTTCGCCGACACAGACAAGGTGACCATGTTCGATCCGGTGCAGGACAATCCGTACCCCGACACCCATACCCTCGGCGAAGGCCCGGAGCCGCACCCGCTGTTGAGGCCGGTGCTGGGGCTGGTGGGGCGCTGGCACGGCCGGGGGGAGGGCCAGTACCCCACGCTGGAACGAGATTTCCGCTACGAGCAGGAGCTCGTCTTCAGCCACGACGGGCGCCCCTTCCTGCGTTACGAGGCGCGCGCCTGGCTGGTCGACGAGTCCGGGGCTGCTGTCCGGCCTGCCGGTCGGGAGGCCGGCTGGTGGCGGGTGACGCCGGAGGCGGGCCTGGAGGTCGTCCTCGCCCACCCCACCGGGATCGTCGAGACGTACGTCGGCACGGTGTCCGGTACGGAGATCGAGATCGGGACGAAGGACGTGGCGCTGACGCCGCTGGCCAAGGAGGTCACCGGGACGCGCCGCCGCTACAGCCTCGACGGCGACCTGCTGACGGTGGTGCACGACATGGCGGCGGTGGGGCAGCCGCTCCAGCACCACCTGACCACGCGGCTGCGGCGCCGCTCTTCCTGACCGCCCGGGCGGGCTGCCGGTGCCGGGCGGTCAGGCGGAGGAGCCGCTGTCGATGACCAGGTCGTGGCCGACCACGGAACCCGCCGCGGACGAGGCGAGGTAGAGGACCGCGGCCGCGACCTCCTCGGCCTCCGCGACGCGGCCGAGCGGGTTCTCGTGCTTGACCCGCTCCACACGGTCGGCCTCCGTTTCGCCCGGCCGCAGGGACATGGGCGCGGCGGAGGTTCCCGGGCTGACCGCGTTGATGCGCACGCCGTCGCGGATGTGGTCCAGGGCGGCTGCGCGGGTCAGCGCGGAGACGGCGGCCTTGGAGGTGATGTACGCGGCGGCGTTCGGGATGCGGGCGTGGGCGCCCAGGTTCGAGGAGATGTTGACGATGGCGCCGCCGCCGTTCTCCCGCATGTGGGCGATCTCGTGCTTCATGGCCAGCCAGACGCCGGTGACGTTCGTGTGCAGTACCGCGTCCCAGTCCTCCGCGGCGATGTCGCCGGCGGGTACCGTTCCGCGGAATATCCCGGCGTTGTTGACGGCGACGTCCAGCCTGCCGAACCGTGCGACGGTCTCCTGGACGAGAGCGGCCAGTTGGGCGGAATCGGTGACGTCGGCGGTCACCGCCTCGGCGGTGCCGCCGGCCGCCCGGACGAGGCGCACGGTCTCGTCGAGGGAGGCCGCGGTCCGGCCCGCGGCGACCACACGGGCGCCTTCGGCGGCGAAGGCGAGCGCGATCGCCCGGCCGAGGCCGGATCCGGCGCCGGTGACGAGGACGGACGCGTCGGTGAAACGGTTCATGGCGGTGGCTCCTTGTGCGGGCGTCGGTGGGGAGTGCTGTGGGAGAGGACCGTGGGAAGGCTGCCGTCACTCCCGGGTGGGGCGGCGGCCAGTCCCCCCGCGGTGACGGTGCGGGGGGAGCGGGATGGTGGTGGCGTTGGAGGTCGTGCTCCTGCCCACGTCCTTCCCTCTCCTGATACTTGACCGATCGGTCTATTATTCGGGCGTGCGGAAGGGAACCGGGCGGCTCCTCCGTGGGCGTCGCGGTCGGTTCGGATCGGATCGGATCGGTTCAGTCCAGCAGGGACAGAGCCTGCTCGGCCGCGTCCCGTACGCGGGTGGGATCGGCCGAGGCCTTCCCGACGACCCGCACCCCCTGGAGCAGGACCAGGAGCATCCGGGCCAGAGCGCGCGGGTCGCGCTCGGGAGGCAGCTCGCCCTGCGCCTGTGCCCGGACGAGCGCCGCGTGCAGCAGCGTCTCCAGCCGGTCCCAGCTGGACTCGACCCGGCGGGCCGCCACGGAATCGTGAGCGCCCAGCTCGGCGGCGGTGTTGGTGATGAAGCAGCCGTTCAGCCGCTCCTCCGGTGAGGCGGCCTCGGTGGCGAAGCGGCGCACGACGGTCCGTACCGCCGGCAGGGCCGGTCCCGGCCCGGACAGGTCGGCGAAGAGCCGTGGGTCGACGGACTGCGCGTACCGGTCCAGCGCCTTGAGGTAGAGCTCGTGCTTGCTGCCGAACGTCGCGTAGATGCTCGCCCGGCCGATGCCGAGGTGTTCGACGAGGTCCGTCACCGACGTCGCTTCGTAGCCGCGCCGCCAGAACAGCTCGAGGGCCGACTGAAGCGCTGCGTCCGGATCGAATTCTTTGGTCCTGGCCATGAACAAGATCATAGAGCTATTTGGAACGATCGGTCAATATACCGGCCGCCGGTCGGGACAGCCGGCCGCGGGAGTGTCGTGGGTGAGCGCGCAGACCATCTGCTCGCCGCGTCCGTGGTCGGGGTAGGTCGTGATCAGCTCTGCCGTGAAGTCCTTCCACTGGCGGGCGATGTCCTGGGTGGCGAGCGCGGTGGCCCGCTGAAAGTTGCCGTTCGTCGAGCGCGGGGCGGCTTCGGTGTCCTTGTTGAGGGTGGGGGTGTGCTCGATGCGTCCGGCGCAGTCGGTGGGCTTGACACCGGTCGACTCGAAGTCCGGATAGCAGCCGGTGGTCAGGTCCTCGGGAAACAGGCCGACGGCCTCCTTCGTCCAGTCGGCGTCGTTCATGGAGCCGTAGCGGCGGATGTCGAGGAACGGCGCGATGTCGGTGCGGTTCAGTCCGGGTGGATTGGCCGTGCCGATGGGGTCGGCGCCGGCCCTGTCGGACCAGTTGCCGTGCGCGTAGAAGTCCTCGATCGGGTGCCAGCCTCGGCCGAGCTGCTCCAGGACGCTGCACTTGGCGCGTCCCGCCCTCCCGTTCCACGTGCAGGGGGAGGCCAGGTCGCTCTGGCCCGCGATGATCCTGCCCCGGGAGTCGACCAGTCCGTCGGCATGGCGGACGGCAGCCCGCAGGCGGGCGACGGAGCCGCGGATGCAGGCGAGCAGCTCGGTGTTCGCCTCGTCGCGGGTGCGGGGGTGCGCGGACGCGTGTCGCGAGGCGAGGTGATCGGCGTTGTCGCAGTGCAGGGGGCCGAGCTTGAAGTAGTCGCCCTGGTCGTCGGCCACGATCGCCCCGTCGCGCGAGTCGGCCATCGCCGTCAACGACCTGGGCTCCCACTGCAGGGCGGCGCGAGTGATCTTCTCGTGGTTGCCCCCGGTGAACGCTTGCGCCGGACCGGCCGGAAGCAGGATCGGACATGCTCCGCAGGCGAGCGAGGCGAGCGAGACGAGCGCGGTAGCGGGCAGTCGCCGGACGTATGCGGAGGCGTGCATCACGAGACCTCCAGAAACCTCGCAATAGGGCATAAATGGTACCCGTGGGTGCCGGAAGGGGGTCGTCGCCGGGAGTGATGCGGCGAACCAGTGAGGCTCGTATGCTCGAAGTGATCGAAATGACGACTTGGCGACCCTCAGGGCCCTGACCGGCCCTGACCGCCGCCGGGCCGGTCAGGGGGGCGGGCTGTAGGCCGCGCGCTCAGCGGAATCGTGGCTTCCGGCAGGCGCTCACCCGGGAAGGGGATCAACCATGTGTCGGTGGCTCGCGTATTCGGGAACCCCGCTTGTCCTTGAAACGATCCTGTACAAGCCAGAGCACTCCCTGATCGATCAGGGCCTCCACTCCCGTCTCGGTGTCGAGACGACCAACGGTGACGGATTCGGCATCGGCTGGTACGCGGAGAACTCGAGCAACCCCATCCCCGCGGTGGTACGCGACATCGGCCCGGTGTGGAGCAACCGCAACCTGCGTGAGATCGCGCAGCACGTCAAATCCCCGCTGCTCTTCGCTCACATACGGGCCTCGACGGGCACGGCGGTGCAGCAGACGAACTGTCACCCCTTCCGCCACGGCCACTGGATGTGGATGCACAACGGCTCCATCGCCGAATTCCACAAGCTGCGGCGGGAGCTCTGCCTGGCCGTGGACCCCGAGCTGTATGCCGACCTCGAGGGGTCCACGGACTCGGAGGTCATGTTCTTCCTCGCACTGACCTTCGGCCTGGACACCGACCCGCCGGGCGCGGTGGCCCGGATGGCGGGCCTGGTGGAGCGCGTCGGCCACGCCCACGGCGTCGCCGCGCCCCTGCAGATGACCGTCGCGGTGACCGACGGCTCGGCGGTCTGGGCCTTCCGTTACGCCAGCGAGGGCGTCGCCCGGTCGCTCTTCTACAGCACCAAGGTCGAATCCCTGCGCGCGCTGCACCCCGACATGCCCCTCCTGCGCGACGTGTCGGACGATACCCGCCTCATCGTGTCCGAGCCGCTGGGCGACCTGCCGGGGGCTTGGAACGAGGTACCCGAACACAGTTATGGCGTGGTTCGGGCAGGAGCGGACGATCTCCGCCCGTTCGCCCCCGTGCCGATGTGAAGCGCCGCTCGCTACAGAGATCCCTTCAGGTAGACGCGTGTGTGCGTGACACGTGATGCGGACGCGGAGAAGGCGATCGACCGCGTCTCACTGGTCACCGACACCTCGAGGTGGTCCGGTCCACCGCAGCCGGCGATGCGCACCGCGCGCTTCGCTTCCGCGAGGTGTACCGCCGGCTCATCCCCTGCGGGTTGACGAGCTCCTGCACACCCGCCCGGTCGCCGCGTGCCGGAGCCGCGAGGGTCTTGCGGCTCCGGCAGTCGGGTCGGGGTCAGGCCGTGGTGTCCTCCAGGGCGCTGTCGGGGATCCAGGAGCCGTGGAGTCCGGCGCTCACCCGGTGGGGCAGGTGGACGGTGGCGATGCGGTCGAGGCCGGAGGCGTCCAGAACCAGCAGCTGCGAGGCGTCCTGCTTGAGGTCGGACACGACGGTCAGCAGATAGCCGTCGTCCTCGGACGTGGCACGGGCGGCGGGGACGAACACGGCCTCGCCGGGCATGCGGGCGTCGCCCACCTGATGGATGCGGCGCGCTCCGGTGGTGCGGTCGTACTTGACGACACCGTAGCCGCCGAAGCCCTTCTCGTCGGGGAAGGAGATGGCGTACTGGTAGCGGTTCTCGGCGCCCAGGTAGTCCTCGTTGAGCGTCGGGAACTCCACCGGCAGGTCGTCGATGATCTGCTCGTCGACGGTACCGGCGGCCATGTCGAGCACCCAGCGGCGGGTGTAGGAGCGGGAGACGGGCTCGCTGCCGCGCCCGGGCGCGCCGACCCACCAGTTCCAGGACAGCCGGAAGCCCTCGCGGTCGACGGTGGGGCCTTCCAGGACGATCCGGCCCCGGCCGTCCTCGTAGGCGTTGGAGACGTGCAGCATGTTGCCCGGTTCGATGGAGAACCAGCGAACGTGCCGGGCGCCGTCGCCTCCCCGTGCCATGACACCGATGCGGGCGGGCTGCCGGTCACTCCAGCTGTAGGGGATGCCGGAGGACTCGGCGTGGTCGAAGGTGACGTTGCCCTCGACGAACACCACGTGGCGGCGGGTGACGGCGAAGTCGTGCTTGAGCGCGGCGGTCGCTCCCGGGACCTCGGCGCTGTGGATGATCTCGCCCTTGGCATCGGAGACGTAGTACGTCAGGAACGGCGGGAACGGCGAGGACCCGAAGAAGTGGAGCTCCCCGGTCACCGGGTCCTCCTTGGGGTGCGCGGTCATCGCGCCGCGCAGCTTGCCGCCGAAGTCGTGGGCGCCGACCGTCTCCAGCTCCGGGGTGAGCTCGAAGGGCAGGTTCGCCTCGCAGAGCGCCAGGAGCCGTCCGGCGTGTTCGATGACGTGGGTGCCGGCGGCGCTGGCGGTCAGGTCGGGTCCGTGCTCGGTCATGTACGGAGCGCCGTCGAGGGCGGGGGTGTGCACCCAGCGGTTGCGGTACCACTCGGCGCGGCCTTCACGCAGCCGGATGCCGTGGACCATACCGCTGCCCTTGAACCAGTGGGTGGGGGTGATGCCGGGCTTGGGGTTGTGCCCGTTGCGGAGCAGCCGGCCGGTCAGTTCGGGGGGCAGGGTGCCCTCGACGGTGAGGCCGGTGGCGGTGACCTCCTCGGCGACGGGGGTGAAGTGGCCGGTCAGGTACGGCTTCGCAGTCGTCATGGCAGGAATCTCTTTCGTGGATGTGGTGCTTGGTCAGGAGAGGTGTTCAGTAAGGGATTTGAGGTAGGTAGGTAGGTCGAACTCAGGGGATCGGGGAGGGCTGCGGACGGGAGGGTTGCGGATCGGACGCCGGGCGGGCGGCGGCTGCGGTTCGCGGGCCGGTGCAGCGGGCGAGGATCAGCGCGAGGAGCGCGGTGGCGGCCAGGACCGCGGCCGAGACCGTGAAGGCGGTGCGGTAGCCCGCGGTGAGCGCCTCCAAGTGCGGCTGGTGGACCGCGGCGTGCCCGGTGACGGAACCGGCCAGGGTCGCCAGGGCAGCGAGGCCGATCGCGCCTCCGACCTGGCGGGTGGTGTTCACCAGGCCGCCGGCCAGCCCCGCGTCCTGCGGCGGGACGCCGTCCACGGCGAGTGCGGTGAGCTGGACGAAGGCGATGCTCAGGCCGAGGCCGACCAGGATGCTCGGACCGAGGACGTCCACGAGGTAGCTGCCGTGGGCGCTGATGCCGGACAGCCACAGCAGGCCGGCAGCCTCGGTGAACAGGGCCGCGGTCACCGTCGCGGTGGCGCCGATGCGCCGCGAGATGCGGGGCGCCATGGCCGCGCCGAGCATATTGGCTCCGGCGAGCGGGAGTTGGCCCATACCCGTGGTCAGGGGATCCTCCCCGAGAACCTGTTGCTGGTAGAGCGGCAGGAAGAAGAACAGCGCGATCCACACGGACCCCAGCAGGGCCATCAGCAGGTTGCCGGCGGCGACCCTGCCGGTGGCGAACAGGCGCGGTGGTATGAGCGCGTTCGGCCGGCGAAGCTCGATCACGGCGAAGGCTGCGAGCAGTGTGCCGGCTCCGACGAGCGAGCCCAGCACCCCGGCATCCGACCAGCCGGCGCCGCGTGCGGTGGTCAGTCCCCAGACCAGGCAGGTCAGGGCCAGGGTGATGACGGCGGTGCCCAGCAGGTCGAACCGCCCGTCCTTGCGCCCCGGCGCCCGTGGCACCAGCGTCGCCACGGCGGCCAGGACCAGCGCCGCCCCGAGCGCCACGGAGTGGAAGATCCAGGGCCAGCCCCACGCCTGGGTGAGGACACCACCCAGCAGGACGCCGCCTGCCCCTCCCGCTCCGGAAACCGCGCCCCACACCCCCAGCGCCCTGCCCCGCCCGGGTCCGGGCGGGAACAGGTCCATCGCCAGGGCGAGCGCGGCCGGGGCGATGGCCGCGGCGCCGAGGCCCTGAACGGCACGGGCCGCGATCAGGACGCTCGCGGATGCGGCCACTCCCGCTGCCAGTGACGCCGCCGCGAACAGCGCGAGGCCGAAGACCAGCACCCGACGGCGGCCGAGGAGATCGGCCGCCCGGCCGCCCGCGAGGAGCAGCGCCCCGAACGCCAGGCCGTAGGCGTTGACCACCCAGGTGGTCCCGCCGTCAGAGAGACCCACCCCGGCGCGGATCTGCGGGAGCGCCACGTTCACGATGGAAGTGGCGAGCATGACGGTGAACTGAGCGGCGGCCAGCGCCGCGAGCGTGATACCCGGCCGGGGAGCTCGAGCAGCTGCCCGGTCCGTCTGCGTGTGTGCGACGTTCATGCGCCACAGACTCGTGTCGGGCGGTGTCCACTCTCCAGGCCCGGCAGTGCCGGGCGCTGTCCACTCCTGTCCGCACCTGTCCACCCGGCCCTGCCGAGGCCACGCCCCTGCTGCTACCGGGAGCCGTGCAGCTCCTGCTGCCACAGCGCTTCGCAGAGCAGGTCCAGCCCCTGTCGCACGTGGCGACGGTAGGTGCCGTACGGAAGACCGAGGCGGCGGGCGGCGGCTTCCTGGGTGGGCGCACCGGAGAAGTAGCCCGCTGCCAGGGCCTCGCGGGCGCGTACGCCGCGCGGGTCACGGGCGAGGTCGTCGACCGCCTGGCGCAGCAGGGCACGCAACTCCCCTACAGGATCGCCGAAGTCGGCCGCGAGGCGGGTGCGCAGCAGGGCGCAGGCGGCGAAGGCGCCGGCATCGCGCCAGTAGGCCAGCGCTTCGCGCACGGCCTGGTCGAACGTGGTACGCGAAATGGGCGACGGTCCGGCCGGCACGGGCGGCACGGGCGGTTCGGTGGCCGAGATGAAGCGTTGAAGCCATGCCTCCACGGGTATCTGACGCCAGTCGACGCCGAACAGCCCGTAGGTGTGCTCGCCGACCCGCGGGCGCGCCCCGGTGTCGCTGAGGGTGCCCTTGACGCGCTCGGCCCAGGTCTCGGCGTCCCGGAAGACGGCGAAGCCGTAGGCGCGACCACGGGCGCGCGCCGCCTCCGCCTGGGCCCGGGAACTGCTCAGGTCGATGACGCGCGAGGGAACCTGGTACCGCTCGGGGTAGATCGAGAAGCGGCTGACGCCGATGTGTTCGCCGGGGCTCACCGGCGCGATGGCATCGGTGTATTGCCACGCGGCGGCGACGACGGGATCGGAGGCCAGGTCCCGGGGGTCGGGTGGGGCCGGCAGAGCCAGCCGGGCCGTGAACGCCACGATCCGGCCCGTGTCCACGAGACGGTAGACGCTGAAGGCCTGCGGCTGGCGCTGCGCCCAATAGCGGACCAGTTCCGCGGAGGCGGCCCCCTCGGTCTCCTCGGCCATGCGCAGCACGGCATCGATGTCATCCGGGTGCAGAGGACGGTCGTGCACCTCGTCCTCGCGGGACCAGGAGCGCAGCCGGGCCAGGGTCTCACCCTCGCGGAAGAGGTAGAAGAGCTCGTCGGTGACGGTCCACACCCGCTCCTCGGGTGCCTCGCGCAGGATGCGCAGGTACTCGTCCGCCAGGCGCTGGCGCATCGCCTCGAAGGCGTTGGGTGCTCGCCAGCGCAGGTCGGCGGCCAGCGTCTCGCGTGCGGCGTCGTGCGGGTGGAGGCCCCGGTGCGTGGACTCCATGAAGGGCAGGTCCCGCAGCCAGGAGAAGAGCAGATGGGCATCCTCGCCGGGCAGCACAGCGGCGAGCAGTTCCTCGGACGTCGAGTGGGCCTGCGCCGCCACCTCGAGGGCGCGGCGGTGGACCGCCGTGGGCACCTCCCCGATCAGCCCCGCCAGCAGGGTGCGCAGGACGTCCGCCGTGGGGGCCCAGATCTCCTCCCTGCCGCAGCCCGCCGATCCTGCCGCGGCCGCGAGGGACAGGGCCAACGGGTTGCCTCCGGCGAAGCGGAGCACCCGGTCGCGTAGTTCGGGCCGGATCCGGGCCGCCACCAGCAGGCTCCGGGCCTGCTCCTCGGAGAACGGCTCCAGTTCGGTGACGTGCAGGAGCCGGGACCAGGCGGGGTCGGCGGTCCACTGCGGCTGCGGAGCGCGCCGGCCGGCGAGGACGACCAGGGTGTCGTCCGCTGCGCGGGGCAGGAAGTGGTGCCACAGCCAGCTCTCCAGCCACTGGCAGTGCTCGAAGGAGTCCACGAACAGGACGGTGCCCGGAACATCGAGGAAGGGACCGGCGGCGTGCTCGAAGTCGGCCGGGTCCCGGCTGACGAACCGGCCGTCGAGTTCGACGAGCAGCCGTCCGGCCGTACGGGCGTGGTCGGCCAGGCGCCGCAGCAGCGTCGACTTCCCGATGCCGCCCGGCCCGCACACGTAGAACGCGAACGGCGCGTGCGGATCGCCTGCCAAGGCCTCCCCGAACAATCCGAGTTCATCGTCCCGGCCGATGAAGGCCCGTACGCGCGCTCTGCTCAGTCTTTCCCCCACGGACACCATGGCGGCTCCCGTCCTCCTCGTGCACCACCCGGATCCGACCGGTCGAACGGAAATCCTAAGGGACGGGGGCCTTCACCAAGCAAGGCGCATGGAAGCCCTGTTCATCTCACTACGGGGGTGAAGTCCAGCGACAGAGAGACGGGGCCTCGGGTGTACAGGCCGGCCTCCCGGTAGCGGAAGCCGGGGCTGTAGCGCACCTGGTCGAGTACGGGCAGGAGCATCGACGCGACGGTCTCGATCTCGGCGCGCGCGAATGCCGCGCCGACGCACTGGTGGAGTCCGGTACCGAAGGCCAGGTGCTGGGCGGCCGCGGTGAAGGAGCGGGCGGCGCCGAGGTCCGGGCGGTGGATGTCGAAGGCGTCCGGGGCGGTGAAGGCTTCGGGGTCGCGGTTGGCCGCGCCGATCATGCAGAAGACGGTGGCACCTGCCGGGACGGTGGCGCCGGCGAACACGGAGTTCTCCTCGGCCTGGCGGGGAATGAGCTGGACCGGCGGGGTGTAGCGCAGGGTCTCGGCGATCGCGGCGGCCAGCAGGTCCGGGTCCCGGCGGACCTGCTCCATCTGCTCGGGGTGGTCGATCAGGTGCTTGAAGAGCAGGGCGAGCGTCTTGTCCGCGGGCTCGGTGGAGGCGGCCAGAACGTTGATGATCAGTGCCGTCACGTCACGATTGCTCATGGCGATTCCGTCGAACTCGGCGGTGCACAGCTTCGATATCAGGTCGTCGCCGGGTTGCCGGCGCCGCTGTTCGATGACGGGGAGGAGGTGGGCCTCCAACTGCTCGGCGCAGTCCATGCAGTGCCGGCGGCGCTCGGGGGTGAGGGTCATGCTGGTGATGAACTCGGCGACCCCGCTGTGCCAGGCGGCCACCTGTCTCCAGTCCTGTCTGTCCAGACCGAGGACGTCGAGCGTCACCTGGACGGCGAGGGGCTTGCCGAAGTCGTTGACCAGGTCCATCCGGCCCTGCGCAAGGAAAGGGGCCATGAGTTCGGCGGCGTTGGCGTGGATGGCGCGTATCTGGTTCCGGAGGGCCTGGCCGGTGAAGCCCCGTACGACGATCTTTCGCTTGGCGGTGTGCTCGGCCCCGGTCATCTGGGCGAGGACCGGCCCGCGCATGACCGGCTCGGCGCGCACCTGCAGCGTCTCGGTGGTGAACGCTTCATGGTCGGTCATATGGCCCACCTGACGCGCGACGACATCCCGTTCCACTACGCCCTCGCCGACACGTTCACCCTCTGCGACGCCTACCACTGCTCGTTCATCGGCTCGACCGACCCCAACCGCTACTACCTCTGGTCGGGCCACACCGGCAACGACGGCAAGGGCGGCGGCCCGGTCCTCAACAACGCCGAGGCCGGCTACGGCTGGACCACCTACCCGGAGCGCCTGGAGGCGGCCGGCATCTCCTGGAAGGTCTACCAGGACATCGGCAACGGCCTCGACGCCGCCGGTTCCTGGGGCTGGATCAACGACGCCTTCCGCGGCAACTACGGCGACAACTCGCTGCTCTACTTCAACAACTACCGGGGCGCGCAGCCCGGCAACCCGCTGTACGACAAGGCCCGCACCGGCACCGACGCCAGGACCGGCGAGGGCTACTTCGACAAGCTGCGCGCCGACGTCACCGCCGGCACCCTGCCCCAGATCTCCTGGATCGCCGCCCCCGAGGCCTTCAGCGAGCACTCCAACTGGCCGGCCAACTTCGGCGCCTGGTACATCGCGCAGGTGCTGGACGCGCTGACCGCGAACCCCGACGTGTGGGCCCGTA
The DNA here is from genome assembly GCF_035984415.1 of Streptomyces sp. NBC_01296. Lineage (NCBI taxonomy): Bacteria > Bacillati > Actinomycetota > Actinomycetes > Kitasatosporales > Streptomycetaceae > Streptomyces > Streptomyces sp. NBC_01296. The sequence goes on from NZ_CP130720.1 coordinate 8,138,169, forward strand.
CCGCGCTGTTCGTCACCTACGACGAGAACGACGGCTTCTTCGACCACGTCGTCCCGCCGTACGCCCCCGCGGACGCCAACCAGGGCCTGTCGACCGTACCGACCGCGCTCGACGTCTTCCCCGGCAAGGCCGGCTATGTCGCCGGCCCGTACGGTCTGGGCCCGCGCGTGCCGATGCTCGTGGTCTCGCCGTGGAGCACCGGCGGCTACTCCTGCTCCGAGACCTTCGACCACACCTCCGTCATCCGCTTCATGGAGAAGCGCTTCGGTGTGCAGGAGCCCAACATCTCGCCCTGGCGCCGCGCCGTCTGCGGTGACCTGACCTCCGCCTTCGACTTCGCCCGCACGGACACCGGCACGGTCCGGCTGCCCGACACCGGCCGCTGGGAGCCGCAGGACCGCGAGCGGCACCCCGACTTCCGGGCCACCCCGCCGGCGGTGGCGGCCATGCCGCGCCAGGAGAAGGGCATGTGCCCCACCCGCCCGCTGAAGTACGCCCCGTACGTGGACGGCGCCGCACTCACCGACGAGGGCAAGTTCCGCCTGACGTTCAGCGGCGGCCCGGACCTGGGCGCGCAGTTCTACGTCACCTCCGGCAACCGGACCGACGCCCCCTGGACGTACACCACCGAGGCCGGCAAGTCGATCGCGGACGCCTGGAACACCCGCTACTCGGCCGGTGTCACCGACCTGACCGTCCACGGCCCCAACGGCTTCCTGCGCGGCTTCCGCAACCCCGGCACCACCCCCGGTCCCGAGGTCACGGCCCGCCACAACGCCACCACGGGGAACCTGGACCTCATGCTCACCAACGCCGGGGCGTCGACCGCGACGCTCACGGTCACCAACGCCTACGGTGGCGGGCCGAAGCGCCTCACGGTCGCCAAGGGCGCCACCGTCACGTACAGCGTTCCCCTGAAGAACACGCGGCGCTGGTACGACGTGACGGTCACCGCATCCGAATCCCCGGACTTCCGCCGCCGCTTCGCCGGTAAGGTCGAAACCGGCGCGGCCGGCCTCTCGGACCCGGCGATCCTGACGGACCAGTCCTCCTGACCCGAGCCGCCCCGCCTGCCGAGCGCGGCCCTGCCCGGGCCCGCTTCGGCGTCGGGACGATCACCGGATCGGCCTGATCACCCCGGTCCCGGCCTCCTGCGCGCAGCGGCCGTGCTGCCGCGTGCCGGTGCCGTCCCAGCGCCTCATTCGTGGATTCGGGCGTGCCGACGGTGCCGGCTGAGGCATCGTCGTACTCAGGCACCCCTGCCCGGGGTGTCCGCAAACGGCGGGCTGGTTGCTGGAGGGGTGTCATGGGCGAGCGGGAGACGTGGACGACGGAGGAGTTCGGCACCTCGCACGAGGGTGCGGTCGGAGTGCTCCTGGCCGACGGCAGCGTGCCGGCCCCGGCCCATTTCGACACCGGGTCGGGACCCCACGTGCAATCGACTTCGCAGTGGAGCGTCTATGACGGCCGCTTCCCCCGTGTGCCGCGGGCGGCCGCGCTGCGTGCGGTGTGCTCCTGCGGCTGGGCGGGACCCGAGCACCGGCTGGACTGGGAGGCGATCGGCGAGCAGGAACTCGCCGAGGCCGCCGACGACGAGGCGGATGCCTGCGTGCGGGACTGGGACGGGCACACCACCGCAGTCGAGGCGACGACCGTCCCCCTGCCGGACAGCCTCACCGCCCTTCTGGAGCGCCTCGAGGAGGAGATCGACCAGCTGGCCAAGACCTCCCCCGTCGCGGCGGTACGAGCCGCCCGGCGGACGCAGATCACGGCCGAGCGGGCCGGCTACTGGGCCGCTCGCGCCACACGGCAGGACCTGAACGCCGCCGAGGCCGCCGCCGCGCTCGGCCTCGACGAGGACGCCGCGCGCAAGGAGCTGGCACGCTTCGGCCACTGGAGCCCCTACTCCGGCTGAACGACCGACTCGCCCGCGGGCATCGCCCCGAGCCGCCGCCCCCCCCCGAAGTGATCTGGCGCATTTCAGAATGTCCGATTTTCGATCATGGTCGGGGGAACACAGCGCGCCTTCCCGTCAGTTCACTGAAGCGAACCGGGGCGAGCCGCACGACTTGTCCTGGACCGGTAGACCACTGGCAAGGAGAAACCGTGCGCATACTCTTCACCGGACCGGCCGCGGCCGGCCACCTCTTCCCGATGATCCCGACGGCGCAGGCATTGCGCGCCGCCGGCCACGAGGTGCTGTTCGCGAGCTCGCAGCCGCTCAACCGGCTCCGCGAGGCAGGATTTCCGATCGTCGAGATCGGCGACGGCCGCACCATCCGGGACGTGTTCGAGCAGTCCACCGGTGAGGAGGTGCGCTACGTCGCCACCGACATGACCACGGACCAGATTCTCGACAGGGCGGCTCTCGGCTTCGCGCTGGTTTCCCGCCCCACCGTGCAAGACCTGCTGGACGTCGCCGACAACTGGGGCCCGGACCTGCTGGTCTACGACTCCTTCCAGGCCTCCGCCCCGCTGGTCGCGGCCAAGCTCAAGATCCCGTCGGTGATCCAGAACTTCGGCGTCATGTCCGGGCTCGAGATGGTCGGCCGAATCGCCTCCAAGTTCACCGAGGCGTACGAGACGTACAAGGTCGCCGGCCCCGCCGAGTCCACGGCGCTGGACATCGTCCCCGCCTCCCTCGGCGGCGAACCGGGCGGCCTGCGGATGCGCTACATCCCCTACAACGGCGGCGGCACCGTCCCCGCCGAGCTGCTCCGTCGCGGCACCCGCCCGCGCGTCGCCGTCACCCTGGGCACGGTGCTCACCGAGATGGACGGCGTCCGCGCCATCGTCCGCCTGATCGAGGCCGCCGCCTCGGTGGACGCCGAGTTCCTGCTCGCCGTCGGCGACGCCGACCTCACCCCGCTCGGCACCCTCCCGAACAACGTCCGCCCGCTGCCCTGGGTCCCGCTTGCCGAGCTGCTGACCGCCTCCGACGCGCTGATCCACCACGGCGGCTCCGGCACCCTGCTCACCGCCCTGCAGGCCGGCGTGCCCCAGCTCCTGCTCCCTCAGGGCGCCGACCACTTCACCAACGCCGACGCCCTCACCGCGACCGGCGCCGCCCTGCGCTCCGCCTCCGAAGACGTCGACGCCCCGCTCCTCACCCGCCTCATCACCGACCCGGCCCTGCGTGAGGCCGCCGTCCGCCTCCAGGCGGAGAACGCCGCCCTGCCGAGCCCGGCCGAAACGGTCCCCGCTCTGGAGGCCCTGGCCGCCTCGTAGGGGGCGGCCCAGCCGCCGGTGGCAGGGCGCCCGTCGCCCTGCCACCGGCACCGCGCGTGCTCACCCGACTGATCTCCACCTGCGCGCAGGCCGGGGAACGGCCGCGCGCGGCGCGGATGTTAGCTTCCTTCCTGTGATGGAACACCAGGACGAGACCCGGGCGGCCTACGACGGGGTTGTCGAGCTCTATGCGTCGCTGTTCGCTGACCGGCTGGAGACGCGGCCGTTCACACGGGCCATGGTCGCCACCTTCGCCGAGCTGGTGCGCGGTACGGGGAACCTGCGGGCGGCCGACGTCGGGTGCGGGCCCGGACATCTGACGGCCATGTTGCACGACCTGGAGCTGGATGCCTTCGGGCTCGACCTCTCCCCGGCCATGATCGACCACGCACGGCGGGCCCATCCGGCGCTGCGGTTCGACGAGGCGCGGATGGAGGCCCTGCCGGTCGAGGACTGCGCGCTCGGCGGCGTGCTGGCCCACTACTCGATGATCCATACGCCACCCGTGGAATTGCCCGCGCTGCTCGCCGAGCAGGTGCGCGTCCTGGCATCAGGAGGCCTGCTCCTGGTCTCGTTCTTCGCGACCGACGGACCGGAGCCGGTCCGCTTCGACCACAAGGTGGCGCCCGCCTACAGCTGGCCGGTGGACCGGTTCGCCGAATTGCTGGCCGATGCCGGGCTCACAACTTCCGCTCGGCTGCTCCACGACCCGGCCTCCGAGCGGGGCTTCCTCGACGCCCACCTGCTGGCCCGCCGCCAGTAGAGCGCGGATCACGAGCGGGCGGCGTCCCGCTCGGCCCGGCGGGCGGTCAGGCGGCGCGGCAGAGCTCCGCCGGCCCGGCCGGTGCTGCGGCGCGGGGCGCGGTCGCGTGTACGGGACGGGCGGAGCGGACGGTGGCCGCGGCCTGCGAGCGGCTTCGCGCGAAGACGACGAGGCGCAGCACTGCGAACCGGGCGACACCGGCGATTGCGGAGGCGGACAGGTAGACGACCTGCTCGAGCAGCGCACCGGGCGCCGCCACCAGCTGGTGCAGGACGAGCATCGCCACGCAGGTCACCGCATATGCCGCAGCCGCGGACCCGGCCGACTGCGCATGTTGGCGCCACGTCGCGCGCCCGCCGGCGCCGAAGGAGAAGCGGGCGTGCAGCTCGGTGGTGAAGAGCGTGGAAATCGCCGTGACCAGGGCGTTGGCCAGGCCCCAGGGAATCCAGACGGCGAGGGCCGCCACGGCGAAGCTGGAGGCGAGTCCCACTCCGCCGCCACAGAGCACGAACCGGGCGAAGGCGGTGACGGCGCCCGGTGTCGCCTGCTGCTGGCTCTGCGCTGTCTCCATGATCTGACCCCTTCGATCGCTCCCTTTGCGAAAACGCGCACCTCCCGGCCGCTGAGGCCTTTGGGTCCGTTGTTTCTCATAAATGAAACGCTACGTTGCATTCACGGATCGAGCAACTGATTTGTTGCGCATATTTAGCGTTCCTGCAGGTAGAGTTGAGGAAATCGTTGCAATCACCTTGGAGCTAATGCAACAGCATCTACCCTATGCATTGCAATGAACTGAGGGTGAACGCTATGCCCGGCCGAGGCGGACGCCCGTCTCGCCGGCCGGACGCCCTGTCCCGAATGCGCGGTCAGTGACCTGCTGGGTCACCTCACGGGCCTCGCCGTCGCGTTCCGCGACGCCGCCCGCAAGGACCTGGGTCCCACGACGGACACGGCCCCCGGCTCAGCCGCGCCCTCCCTCCCTGCCCGCCCGCTGGCGGGAGGAACTGCCCAGAGCCCTCGGCGAACTGGCCGAAGCCTGGAAGGACCCGGCCGCCTGGACCGGCATGACGCGCGCGGGCGGCGTGGACCTGCCCGGCGAAATCGCGGGCGTGGTGGCTGCCGACGAACTGGTGCTGCACGGATGGGACCTGGCCCGGGCCGCCGGTCAGGAGTACGCACCCGATGAGGCCGCGCCGTGCGCCTCGCACGGGTTCCTGCTGGCGGCTGCGGAGGACGGGGACCGGGGCGAGGGCATCTTCGGGCCGGTCGTGCCCGTACCGGACGGGGCGCCGCTCCTGGACCGGGCCGTCGGGCTGGGCGGGCGCGACCCGGGCCGGATGCCGCCGACGTCCCCGTGACGCGGGCCGGCGACTGTCCGTCCGGGGCCCATTGCGGCCGGCCGTGGCGCCGTGGGCCCCTGCGGTCATGACAGCCGACGGGCTCTCAGGTCTGGCATTGCCTCGTGGCCGCGGGGGACCAGCCGCTCCAAGCGACGCCGTCCGCCCGAGCGTGTACCCGGATCTCGACCTTCACGGGCCCGCACACCCGGGTCGTGCTTCCCACCTCGACAGGGCCGATGGCCTCGCCGGCCCGGACGTAGGCGCGACCGCTGCCCACCTTCTCCCAGTGACCACCGTCGACGACACGGAAGAAGGCCTCATAGGAGATGTTCAGCCCCTTTGATCCGGTGTTGCGCGCCTTGATGTACGCCGTGATGTCTCGAGTGGGGAACCGGCCGGCAGATCCCCGCTGGGCACTGACGCAGCCATTGACGGCTACGCGGCCGGTCGATGAGCCCCCGCCACAAGCGATGGCCGCAGCGTGAGCGTTGGCAGGGATGGTCAGCATGGTCAGTGCGGCTGCGCCCAGGACCGTTCCGGTCCGCCTCAAAAGCAATGTCTCGTTCCTTTCCTCGAACCGCTTTCGCCGGAGAGACCATGGTTCGCCTTGAGGTGCGACGAGCAGCGTTTCATTAACTTTTCGCCCAAATGGGCGCAGGTCGGCACGACCTGTGACTCCGAGGTCCTCAGCCGCCGGGCCGACCCACACCGTGCGCCGGGTGAGCCGCTCGTGGGGTGGCCAGCGGCACCTCCGCCCACACCTGCTTGCCGCCGCTGAGCGGTACCGAGCCCCACGACGCCGTCGTCGCCTCGACGATGAGGATTCCGCGGCCCCCGGTCGCCGACCAGTCCACGCTCGCAGGCCTGACCGGGCTGCGGGGCGAGGCGTCGTTCACGGCGATCCGCAGCCGGTCCGCGGACAGCGTCAGATCCAGCCGCACCTCTCCCTGCGTATGGGCGATCGCATTGGTGACCAGCTCGGAGACCACCAGCAGGGCGACGTCGAGTTCCTCCACCACGCCCCACGAGCGCAGCGTGCGCGCGGCGAAACGGCGAGCGTGGTGGACGGCGTCGGGGAGCCGCCAGACGGTCCAGTTCGACCGCATCGGCCGGACCCGGGCGCCGTCGTAGCGCAGGAGCAGCAGCGCCACGTCGTCGTCGCGCCGGTTGACCCGCGCGACCAGCTCGTCGGCCACCATCCCCGGGTCGGCAGGGTCCGACGAGGCCAGTACGGCGCACACCCGGCGCATGCCCTCCTCCAGACGGACGTTGGACGACTCGACCATGCCGTCCGTCAGCAGGGCGAGCATCGTCCCCGGTACCAAGTCGACTTCCGTCATGGGGAATTCGGTGTCCGTGACCACTCCCAGTGGCGGTCCTCCTTCGACCGGCACCTCCTCGGTACTGCCGTCCGGCTTGCGCAGGACCGGCTGCAGGTGCCCGGCGCGTACGAACCAGGCGATGCCCTCCTCCATGTCCAGGTCCACGTACAGGCAGGTCGCGAACAGGTCCGTCTCCATGCCGACGAGCAGCCGGTTGGCCCGGGCGATGACCACATCGGGCGGGTGGCGCTCCACCGCGTAGGCCCGCACGGCCGTCCGGATCTGACCCATGATGGTCGCGGCTCCGGCGCTGTGCCCCTGCACATCGCCGATGACCAGCGCCACGTGGCCGTCGCCGAGCGGGATGACGTCGTACCAGTCGCCGCCCACCTCGAGCCCCGCGGTCGCGGGCAGATAGCGGGCGACGGCCACCCCGCCGGGCAGCGACGGAAGCTTGCGCGGCAGCAGGCTGCGCTGGAGCATCGTGGCGAGTTCGTGGCCGGCGTTCAGCGCGTGCGCGCGCATCAGCGCCTGCCCCACGAGCCCCGCGGTGGCGGTCAGCAGCGAGCGCTCCTCCGGTCCGAACCGGTGCTCACCGTCCCATCCCACGAGGCAGACGCCGACCATCCGGCCGTCCGCAGGCAGGGGCAGGACCGCGAGCCCGCCGGGCCCGATCCCCGCGAGAGCGGGTTCGAGGTCAGCGCCCGGCGGCCACAGGCTCACATGGCCCTCCCGCAGGACGCTCTGCAGCGTGGGCAGGTCGTGCATCGAGGCGTCCGGCCACTCGGACCGCCATTCCGAACGCCACATACCCGGCCACGCCTGCGCCTCGGGCGGGTCGAGGACGGTGACCACGAGCCGGTCGGCCTCCAGCTCGGCGACCGCCACCCGGCTCGCGTCCAGTGGGCCGCGCAGGGCGTTGACGACGATTTGGCTGACGTCCCTGATGGTCGTCGCGCCGGCCAGCGTGGCGGACAGCCGCTGCACGATGGAGACTTCGTCGGCACTGGGGCGCAGGTAGGAGGCGTCGGCCACCACGCCGAGGACCCGTACGGGGGTGCCGTCGTCGTCCGTGATCACCCGGCACCGCAGGCCCAGCCAGCGCAGTTCGCCTCCCGGTCTGCGGATGCGGAACGCGAGCTGCTGCGGACCGGACGTCAGTCGGTCGGGCTCCACGATGGCCATCAGCGCAGGGATGTCGTCCGGCACGGCACTCGCGAGCAGCGTCTCCACTTTGCCGTCGAACCGGTCGGGCGGGATCCCGAGCAGTTCCAGCACGCGTGCGTGCGCCTCCATGCGGCCGGAGCCGAGTTCCAGGATGAACGCGCCGCCCCGGAGCGGCACCAGCGTGTGTCCCCGCACGGGGCGCGGGGGCGCGCGCCCCGGCGTGTGAGCGGCGACCGATGCGAGTCCGGCGGCGACCTGGTCGGCGTACAGCTCCAGCAGGCTCCGGCGGTCGTTGCTGAACCCGTCGGGAACATTGCCGGCGACGATCAGACACCCCAGCTCCTTGGAGCCGTGCCCGAGCGGCAGGGCGCCGAGCGAGAGCCTGGCCGGCGACGCCCTGACGGAGTCGTCCCGAACCCGCCCGGGGAAGTGGTGCGGGTCCTCCTCCACGTATGCGGCCAGCTCCTTCGGGTTCAGCCACAGCGGCCGGCCCGAGCGGTAGGCCTCGGCGGCCGGGGAGTGCCCGTCCACGGAGAGGACGGCCGGCAGCCCGTACAGCATGGCGCGGTTACCGGTCATCTCGGCCAGATGGAGCTCCTCGCGGCCGTCGGCGAGCACGTAGACAGCGGCCAGCTCGGCCCCGCAGAACGCAAAGCGCTGCCTCGTCACGGTCTGTAACGCCTTCCTGCGAGGGCAGCCACGGCCGACCGCCCTCCCTCCATGCTGTCGCGCCCCGCACCGTCACGGCGAGTCGGGAGCGTACGGGGCTCTGGTGAGATCGGTGAAGCCCTTGGTGCGTGGCCCCTGCCGGGGTGGCGCGGCGGATACGGCCATGGGCGCGCACGAGGCCGTACCGGGGCGGGTGCGGCCTCGTGCGGTCACGGTGTGTACGCGGCGGCCTGCCGAGGGTCAGCGGAAGGCTGATCAATCCGGCCGTCTCGAAATCCTCGCCCGGTGTCTCCGCGAGCCCCTTGGCCGTGGCTCCGGTGTGCCCGCCTGGTCGCGGGAACGAGCGGGCGAGCGGGTCCGGGAAACGCCGTATCCCTGCGCCCTATTCCCGGACCGGAGTTCCGGGTGAAGTCGTGAGCCATCCACAGGGATTCGTGAGGAATGCATCTAGGTAGCGGTGCCGAATGCCCGTAACTTATTTCTCGTAAGTGACAGCCAAACGGGAGGTAATTCCATGATCTCGACCGTCAAGACCAACGCCATCTGCGCCGTGGTCCACAACCGCGCCGTCGTTCACAACCGTGCGGTGGTTCACAACCGCGCCGTGGTCCACAACCGTTCGGTTGCCAAGTGAAGTTGACCTCTTAAGGTCCTTCGACCACGGTCCCGGGGTTCTCCCCGGGGCCGTGGCACTTTGCACCAGGAGCCAGATTCATGGGGGCTGATATGTCGGCGGACGACACCGCTTTGGAAATCGTGGACGTCGAGGTATACGACCTCGAGCAGGATCTGTGCTTTCTCGGCACCCCGAACGGTGGGCAATTCTATATTTCCGCCCCCACGTCCGAGTTTCGCGCCTGGCTGGCGCGCTGCGACGGAACCAGGTCCCGCAGCGAACTGTTGGCGGGAATGGCCTCCGAATACGCCGAAGTGGTCGACGTCCTGCAGCACGACGGCTGCCTGCGTCCGGCCGGGGCCACCCTGGACGCCGAGCGCGCGGCGCGAGTGGCGCGCACCACGGTCCTCCTCGCAGGCGCGCCGGAGCTCACCGCCCCCCTCGCCCACGCGTTGAGCACCACCGGATACGCGCAGGTCGGACCGGCCCCGGAGGACCTGTCCGTCGTCGACGTCCGCGACACCGTGCTCGTCGCCGCCTTCTCCTACTCCGCCCACCGGGAACTGAGCCGCATCGACGAGCTGTGCGCCCGGACCGGCCTGCGCTGGCTGCCGCTGCGCCATGAACGCGGCCGGGCCATCCTCGGTCCTGCCATCACCCCCGGCACCACGGCGGACTTCGCGGACGTGCTGGACCGCCGGCTCAGCGCGGCGCACGACCCGCGGGTCGTCGAGGCCGTGCGGGCTGCGCCGCAGCCGGACGGCCACCGGCTCCGGGACGGCGACGTCCGCTGGACATCCGCGCAGCTCGGCACGTACCTGGAGCGCTGGGTCACGGGCGAGGCCACCGTCGACGAGGTCGAGCTCGATCCGCGCCGGCTCGACCGGATCGAGCGCACCGTCCTGCCGGTGCCGACGCGGCCGCGGCCGGTGGTGCGCGGCGACGCCGAGGCGGACCTGCTCGTGGACGACCAGGTCGGCGTGGTCACCGGCGTTCAGGAGCTGGCCCCCTTGCCGGGCATGCCGGCGCAGCTGCGGGTGTGCGCGGTGGACGTCGCCGACATGCGGCGCGTCGCGGACTGGCCCAACGACCGCCAGGCGTTCGGCACGTCCTGGTCCGATTTCGACGCCGCCCGCCGCAGTGCCGTCGGTGAGGCGGTCGAACGCTACTGCGGCAGCCGGCTGCCCGAGGACCGGCTCCGGTTCGGCAGCTACGCCCAGCTGCGCAGGTCCGGGGTGCCCGCGCTCGACCCGCGCCGGCTGCACCTGTATTCGCAGCAGCAGTACCGCAGCGAGGGCTTCCCCTTCGCGCCGCTGACCGTGGACGCGGAGTGCGCCTGGGTCGAGGGCCGCTCGTGGACGACCGGCGAGCCGGCATGGGTGCCCGCCTTCCTGGTCGCCCACGGAGAGCACGACCCGGTTGCCTACTCCGATCCGCTGGTGGCCGGCGTGGCCTGCGGCGTCAATGAGGAGCACGCCGTCACCTCGGGGCTCGAAGAGGTGATCGAGCGAGACACCACCATGCTGTGGTGGACCAACGCCGCCCGCCTTCCCCGGCTGCCGATACCCGACCGGATCCGCGAGCTGGTCGCGGACAGCCTGGACACGTACGACATCAGCCTGATCCCTCTGGACAACGAGTTCGACGTCCCGGTGCTCGCCGCGGTCGTACGCGACCGCGCCGCCGGATGGCTGGGCATCGGCTTCGCCACCCGGCCCGACCCGCAGGAGGCGGCGGAAAAGGCGCTCGCCGAGGGGTTCACCCTGCACCACACCTGCCGCTTCCTCGACGACGACAAGACGCTGGCGGACGGCCGGGCCGAGCTGCCGCACCTGGGCAACCTCAAGCCGTACCGCGCCGACCGGCGCTATCTCGACTCCTACCGCCCGGACTTCAGCGACGTCCGGGACCTGCTGTGCCAGCAGCAGGTCCATCTCGATCCGCGGGCGGGGGAGCGGGTGGCACCCTGGGTGCTGGACCTCCCCACCCGCCCCTGGGACGGGCTGCCCGCGCTCGCGCAGCGGAGCCTCGAGGCGTACCGCGAACGGGTCGAGGCCCGCGGCTTCGAGGTGATCAGTGTCGACCTGACGACCTGTGACGCCGAAGCGGCCGGGTTCAGTGCCGCGCACACGATCGTGCCCGGCCTCGTGTCGAACTTCCCCGCCGGCATGCCCATGTGGGGCGACGGCAGGATCGGCCGCGCGGGCGTCCGGCTCGGCTGGCGGTCGCAGCCGTTGGCCGAGGACGAGTTCAACGTCTTTCCACTACCCCACGCGTGAGGGATACCGATGGCTGTCATCGACACACTCGGCCTGCCGAACACCAAAGGCCGCAAGCCTCTGATCGTCGCGCAGGTCGTCGATGCTCTGGGCACCGGGCTCTTCCTCCCCTTCGCCGTCGTGTACTTCCACGCCGCCAAGGACATCCCGCTGACCACGGTCGGCCTGATGCTGTCCGTCGGCGCGCTGCTCTCGCTGCCCGCTGGACCGCTGGGGGGCCCGCTGATCGACCGGATCGGGCCGCGGCGCGTGCTGATCGCGAGCAATCTGATCCGTGTACTGACCTTCACCGGCTACGTGTTCACCGACACTCCCTGGCAGCTGGTCGTGCTGGTCACGGTCACCTTGTGGGGCGACAGCCTGTTCCGGCCCGCGGTCTCCGCGCTGGTGGCCCAGGTGGCCGACGACGGGCACAGGGCGCGCTGGTACGCGATGGACCGGTCCCTGCGCAACGTCGGGATCGGCGCCGGCGGACTGGTGGGCAGCACGCTCGTCGGTTGGGGCGGCACCTCGGGCTACACCGCCGTGGTCGCGCTGAACGCCGTGTCGTTCCTCGTCGCGGCCGGGCTGGTCGCGACCTGGCGCCGGACCGCCGTGCTGCCTTCCGGCGGCGATCCGGTCCCGGCCGGGGACGCTCCGGGGCAGCGGAGCAGCGGGTACCGGGAGGTACTCGCCGACCGGGCCTTTCTCGGAGTCCTGGCCACCGTCTGCGTATTCGCGCTGTGCGACCTCGCGCTGACCATGCTGCTGAGCGCCTACGTCATCGAGGCACGCGGGTTGCCGGCGTGGCAGCCGGGCATGCTGTTCGCGATCAACACCGTCATGGTGATGCTGGCGCAGACCGCAGTGGCCAGGTCGGTCGAGCGGTACCGACGGACCAGAGTCCTGCAAGTGGCCTCCGTCCTGTGGATGGTGTCCTTCGCGCTGTTCGCGGTGGTGTCCGGCGAGCACGTCGGATGGGCCTTCGGCGGGCTCGTCCTGGGCATGGTCGTCTTCACGGTCGCCGAGCTGCTCCAGGCTCCGACCAGCAGTGCGCTGACCGTGGCGATCGCCCCAGAGCACCTTCGCGGCCGGTACCTGGGGTTGGAGGAGCTGATGTGGAGCCTGGCCCGGGTGATGGCGCCGACGGTGTTCACCTGGCTGCTGGCGCGGGGAGCGGGCCTGCCGTGGTTCGCGCTCTGCCTCTGTTGCCTCGCGGCGGTCGTGGTGCTGCAGCGGCTCCACCGTGTGCTGCCCGCACCCGTCCAGCGGGAGACCGTCCATGGCTGAGCGCGCGGCCGAGGTCCGTTGCCCGCAGGAGTTCCGCGAGGTCTACCACCGGGTCTACCACGAGCCGCCCTACCACGAGGACGCCGCGGCAGCAGACGGCTTCGCCCGTGAGCTGGCCGGCCACGCGGCGCTGCCCGGCTTCTCCGTGACCACCGTCCTCGACGGCGGTGTGCTCAGCGGTTTCGCCTACGGCGTGCACCGCGAGGAGGGATGGTGGCATCCGCGCGCCGCCGCGCCCGCACCGTGGTGGCTGCGACGGCCGCTGTTCTACGTCTACGAGCTCGCGGTCGTCAGCGAGTTGCGCGGCCGCGGGCACGGGCGCGAGTTGCTGGACCTGCTGCTCGCCGACCGCACCGAGCCGTTCGCCGTACTGGCCGCGTCGAGCAGGGCCTCGGCGCGCGAGCTGTACCGGCGGTGGGGCTGGACGAAGGTCGGCGAACTCACGGGGCCACCGCACGGTGTGGACCTCCTTGCACTCCCTTTGACGCCACTGCCGGTGACCTAGGAACCGCTCACCCGTTCCCGGCCCTGTCGCCGCGTTCCCCCCACCCCCCCCGGGTCGCGGTCGACGTGCAGCGTGCGTCGCGTGCCTACGGGAAGCCGATCCGCGAGCACGACCTGACACAGGCAGCGGATGATTCGGCGGCCGAAACACGTCGCGTGCAAGGGTGTTCGGTATGCCCACGGCTTCCGGGTCGCCCGCCCGGCGGTTTCGTACGCGCACGCTGTCGCTGCATCGTCTCAATTGATCGGGGGATTCGAGTGAGTGTCGATGTGATGGTTTACGATGATCTTGCCCTGTCTCGATTTGCCCTCACCGCTCTGCTGGAACAGCATCCGGAGATCAGGATTGTGGGATCGGTGGACAACAGGTATGCCGCACTCGAGTTCGCCGAGATGAACCGACCCGATGTCGTGATCATCAGCTTCGAAGGCAGGGACGAGGAAACCGTCGACATTGCCGAGAAGATCGCCATCCTTCCGAATGTCCGCACGCTGTTGGTCGCCACTGCGTGTGTCCGATCGGCCGTCCGCAGGGCCTTCGCGGGGGACATCGGCGGAATGGTGCGGCGCAGTGCCCCGCCTCAGCGCCTCATCGAGGCCATCCATCTGGTGCATGAGGGCGAGCGGGCGTTCGACGCCGAGCTCGCGGTCGCGGCCGTGGCCAACGGAGACTGCCCGCTGACTCCCCGGCAGTTGTCCGTGCTCGAGCATCTCGACGGCGGCGACACGGTGGAGGAGATTGCCGCACGGCTGTCCCTGTCCGAAGGGACGGTGCGCAACTACATTTCATCGATCGTGGTGAATGTAGGTGCACGCAACCGTATTGACGCTCTACGCATGGCCCGGAATCTGGAATGGATCTGATCCGAAAGGGGCCGACGGCCCGCATGCCCAACTCCAATGGTCCCAGCGGCGGTCGACTGCCCCGCCAGGTGGCCGACACTTACGTCGACGCCCTCGTCGAACTCGACCCGATCGCCGGCACCTTCCTCGGCGTCGCCGAGAGCTCCGGCCGGCTCCCCGACTTCTCGCCGGAGGGCCGGGAAGCGGTGGACCGGCTCGCCCGTACGACCCTGCGCCAGCTTGCTGCAGCAGAAGCCGCTCCCGGTGCGGACGACATCACCGAGCGCCGCTGCGCCCGGCTGCTGCGTGAACGGCTCACCGCCGAACTCGCGGTGCACGAGGCGGGCGAGGGCCTGCGTACGGTCAGCAACCTCGACTCGCCTCTGCACCAGGTCCGCGACGTCCTCACGCTCACTCCCACCGACACGGACGAGGACTGGGCGGCGATCGCGCAACGGCTGCGCGCCGTACCGGACGCCCTGGCGGGCTACCGTGCCTCGCTGAACGCCGGCCTCGCACGCGGGCTGCCCGCAGGGCCGCGGCAGGTCTCGGCCGTCGTCGGCCAGTTGACGGAGTGGATCGGTACGGACCGGAGCTGGTTCGCGGAGTTCACCGACCCCGGTCCCGAGCGGTTGCGCGACGAGCTCACCGCCGCCGCCACAGTGGCCACCGGCGGCCTGGTGGAACTGCGCGACTGGTTCCGTGACAGCTACGCACCGGCCGTCGAGAGCGCACCCGACGTCGTCGGCCGGGAGCGCTACGTCCGCCTCGCCCGTCACCACAACGGCGCCGATCTCGACCTGGACGAGGCCTATGCGTACGGCTGGAGCGAGTTCCACCGGCTGCTGGCCGAGATGCGCACCGAGGCCGAAAGGGTCCTGCCGGGCGCCGGTACCCCCTGGGAGGCGCTGGCTTGGTGCGACCGGCACGGCGAGGCCGTCGAGGGGGTCGAGGAGACCCGGCAGTGGCTCCAGTCACTGATGGACGAAACCATCGACATGCTGGACGGCACCCACTTCGAACTGGCCGCGCGCGTACGCCGAGTCGAGTCGCGGATCGCCCCGCGAGGCAGCGCCGCCGCCCCCTACTACACCGAGCCGTCGCTGGACTTCTCCCGGCCCGGACGCACCTGGCTGCCCACGCTGGGAGAGACCCGCTTCCCGGTCTACGACCTGGTCACCACGTGGTACCACGAGGGCGTACCCGGTCATCACCTCCAACTGGCCCAGTGGGCGCACGTCGCCGAGGACCTCTCCCGCTACCAGACCGCCGTGGGCCTCGTCAACGCCAACGCCGAGGGCTGGGCCCTGTACGCCGAACGCCTGATGGACGAGCTGGGCTTCCTGTCCAACGCCGAGCGCCGGCTGGGCTATCTGGACGCGCAGATGATGCGGGCCATCCGCGTCGTCATCGACATCGGGATGCACCTGGAGCTGGAGATCCCGAAGGACTCTCCCTTCCACCCGGGCGAGCGCTGGACGCCGGGGCTGGCCCAGGAGTTCCTCGCCCGTCACACCAGCCGCCCGGCCGACTACGTCGAGAGCGAGGTCACCCGTTATCTGGGCATGGCGGGCCAGGCCATCGGCTACAAACTCGGCGAGCGCGTCTGGCTCATGGGCCGGGAGGCGGCCCGAGCCCGCCACGGCGCGGACTTCGACCTCAAGGCATGGCACATGGCCGCGCTGTCGCAGGGCTCGCTGGGCCTGGACGATCTGCTGAGCGAGATTTCAGCTCTGTGAGGGAGGGGCAGCCGAGTAGCGCACAGTGGTGAGCTCTTCCGACAGCGTCCACAACCGGTGGGCCGTAGCCGAGTCCTGGATGGCGCGTTCTCGGCTGCGGAGCACCGGCTCGCCCCTGAGCTGGAAGGGTCCGTCGGGCACGACGTAGCTGCCTCCGGGGAGGTCGGGAACCGTCGCGGCGTACAGGGAGGTCTTGGCGCCTTCCGGTGTGGGGCGGAAAGCGGTGCGCAAGAGCAGGCGCGTGAGGGTCCCGTACACAAGGCCGCGGGTGCTGTTGGCGCCGCCGGTGAGCACGTTGGAGCGGGTGAGTCCGGGGGCGACCGCCATACTTCGCAGCCTCAGCCCGGCGGCATCGGCCCTTCGCTGCAGTTCCATGGCGAAGTAGAGATTGGCCCGCTTGGACTGCAGGTAGGTGAACAGTGCTCGTAGCGGTGCTCGGCATTGAGGTTGGCCATGTCGAACCGGGCGAACCGCTGGCCCTCGCTGCTGACCGTGACCACGCGCGGGTCGGCGGCGGCCAGCAGGTGGGGCATGAGGAGGCCGGTGAGCGCGAACGTACCGAGGTGATTCGTGCCGAACTGGGACTCGAAGCCGTCGGCCGTCCGGGAGAACGGCACCATGGCCACGCCGGCGTTGTTCACCAGGAGGTCGAGGCGGTCGTGGCTCCAGCCCTCGGCGAAACCGCGGACGGATTCCAAGTCGGCGAGATCGAGCATGCGCAGCTCGGCGTGGGCGCCGGGTACTTCGTTTCGCAGCCGCTCCACTGCCGCCCGCCCGCGCTCGTGGTTGCGGCAGGCCAGGACGACATGGGCGCCGCGGCGGGCGAGTTCGCGGGCGGTGACGTACCCGATGCCGCTGTTGGCGCCCGTGACGACGACCAGCCGACCCGACTGGTCAGGGACGCAATCGGGTGTCCACCTCATGCGCGCAACCGGGTGCGGGAGGCTCGCGGAACGCCCGTCGACCGGGCAGGGGCGGTACTCGGCGCTGCGCGCGGCCGTGTCGTCGCGCTTGCGGTCGCCGTCGCGCAGTGAGGTTCGCGCGGTCGCCCGGGAGTCATCGGTCATGGGGCCTCGATCCGTGGGTCAGGAGTGCCTGCGGCTTCGAAAGGGCACAGCCGCATCGCAACTCCAGGTTGCGATAGCCTGATCCTGTCGCATGGGCCGCCGTCAACGCAACCAGGAGTTGCAATGGAGTTCGCTGAGTCGCCCTCCCGGCGTGCCCCCGCTGTGGGACGAGGCCGCACGACGAGGGCCGCCGTGCTGGAGGCCGCCGTCACCGAGCTCACCCGTTGTCGCCCGGGCCGTCGAGCGCGGCGAGCTGCCTGCTGACACCGACCCGGCCGAACTCCTCAAGGCCCTCGTTGCGCCGATCTACTTCCGGCTCGTGTTCACCGGGGAGCCGGTCGACGCAACGGCCGCAGACCGGGCAGTGCAGGTCGCACTGGCTACCGCGCACGCCCGCGTGCTGCGGGCGCTCTGACCGCCGGCTACGGCACGGGCATACGGCGTCGCCCGGCTGTTCTTCGGCGCCGGGGTCACGGGAGGCGGGGGTTCGTCACAGCCGGACGATGACGAGGGCGGTGTCGTCGGTGGCGCCCACGGCGGGGAGCAGGTCGAGGAGCAGCGCGTCGGCGAGCGGCTCGGGGTCGGCCCCGCGGTGGTGGACGAGGGCGCCGGCGAGGCGGGCGACGCCGGTGTCGATGTCCTCGCGGCGGCGTTCGATCAGGCCGTCGCTGTAGAGGACGAGGGTGTCGCCCTCGGTGAAGGGGGTGGTGGCCTGGGGGCGGGCGACGTGGTCGGGGCGGGCGCCGAGCGGGGGGTCGGTGGCCTGGTCGAGGAATTCGACGGTGCCGTCGGTGCGGAGCAGGGCGGGCGGGGGATGGCCGGCGCTGCTGTAGGTGATGGTGTGGGTCTCCCAGTCGATGCAGGTCTCGACGACGGTGGTGTTCTCGGCGCCTTCGACGGAGCGCGCGTACAGACCGAGGACTTCCAAGGCCTGGGCGGGGCCGTCGGCGACGCGGGATACGGCGCTGAGGGCGCTGCGGAGCAGGCCCATGACGCAGGCGGCGTGGAGGCCGTGGCCCACGACGTCGCCGACGGCGACGCCGATGCGGTCGCCGGGCAGGTCGACGAGGTCGTACCAGTCGCCGCAGACGTTGAGCGTTCCCATGGCGGGCTGGTAGCGCACGGCGGCCCGGTGGTGGCCGAAGGGGCCGGGGGCGGGCAGCATCGCGTCCTGCAGGGCGAGGGCGACCTCGCGCTCGCGGGCGTGGGCCTCGCGGAGCCGTTCGTTGAGCTCCTGCAGCTCCCTGGCCCGGGTGTACAGCTCGGCCTCCAGCACCCGGGTGCGGCCGCCTCGCGAGCCTCGGGCCTTGATGAGCTCGGTGACCTCCTCGACACGGTGCACCAGCACCGCCACCCGGCCGTCCGGTCCGAGCACTGCTGCATTGACCGGGCTCCAGTACCGTTCGTCCCACTCGCCCGGCCGTTCCGCGGACTCCACGTCGTAGCGCTGCAGCGCCATCGTGTCCCGCTCGCCGGTGGCGAGCACCCGCTGGAGTGAGGCCTGCAGGTTCCGCGCGCCGGTGGCCGCGGGATCGCCGGGATTGTCGGGGAAGACGTCGAACAGGTACCGGCCCACCAGCTGCTCGCGCGTCCGGCCCGCCATCCGCAGGAACTCTTCGTTCACGTCCACGTACACCAGTTCGGGAGTCAGGAGCGCGACCATGCCGGGCAGTGCCTGGAACACCGCCGCGTAGTCGATTTCCGCCTCCGCCATGGTCGGCCTGCCTCAGTGCTCGATGCCGTCTGTGATTCCCACGATAGAAGCCGGGTGATGAGCGCGCGGGAATCCGTTGGGCAGGACGTGGGAGGGCCGCCTCAGCGCCGGGCTCGGCCTCTCGCTCGAGGGAGCTCGGTCACGGCCGCAGCGGTCGCGGTGCCGGCTGCGGCTCCGGCTCGGAGGGCAGCGCTCCCGCGCGGCGGGGGAGCAGCAGCGGGGTTGCCAGGAGGAGTACGCCGGCCAGGCCGATGGCCGTACGGGGGCCGAGCAGGGCGCCCAGTACGCCCCAGACGGCGGTCAGGAGCGCGGTCGTGGCCTTGGTCGTCACCGCCCAGGCGGACAGCGTACGGGTGGCCCGGCCGGTCGCGGTGCGCTCGAGGCGGTAGGTGGCGCAGACGGGGTTGAAGACCCCGCAGCAGAAGATGAGCCCGAGTTCGACGCCCATCACCAGCAGCAGTCCTCCGGTGCCCGGTCCCGGGAAGGCAAGGCCGACGGGCCAGATCGCGCGCAGCGTCCCGGCGACGGCCAGGACCCGGTGCTGTCCGAACCGCGTGACGAACGGCCGGGCCAGCTGTGCACCGAGCAGCCCGCCGATCGAGGGTACGGCGAAGGCGAGGCCGTACTGCCAGGGTGCGAACCCGAGCGTGCCGAGCATCAGGACGGCCAGCAGCGGCTGGGAGGCCATCACCAGGCCGTTGAACAGGGCGGTGTTGACGAACAGCGGACGCAGCGTCGCGTCGGCGAGGATGTACCGCCAGCCGTCGAGCAGGTCCCGGGCCCGTATGCGCGCGGCCGCCGGGCGCTCGGGCTGCGGCTCGTGCCCGCCCGTCGCGCGGATGCCCAGGGCGGAGAGCAGGTAGCTGGCCGCGTCCGCCACCACGGTCGCCATCGGGCCGAGGAGCCCGATCGCTGCACCGCCCAGCGGCGGTCCGATGATCGTGGTCGTCCAGGCCGTGGATTCGAACCGGGCGTTGGCGACGAGCAGGTCCTCGGGCGGCAGCAGTGTTTTCAGGTACGCGCCGGAGGCGGCGCGGAAGGTGATGTCGGCCGCCGAGACGACGACCGACACCAGCAGAAGCTGGACGAAGGTGAGCACGCCGAGCGCGAACGCGGTGGGGATCGTCAGCAGCGCCGCGAACCGCACCAGGTCCATCGCGATCAGCACCGGCCGCTTGCGGCGGAACTCCACCCACGGACCGAGCGGCACCGCCACGGCCGCGCCCACCGCAGCCCCTGCGGAGGAGAGTGCGGCGACTTCGGCCGGTCCGGCGTGCAGCACCTGGACGGCGATCAGCGGGAACGCGCCGAACGCGAGCCACGTGCCGAGCGCGCTGGTCCCGTACGCACCCCAGAGCCACCCGAACCGCCGCCCAGACGCCGTCCGCTCCTCATGCCCTTGTGTCCTCATGTCCGATGCTGCCCACCCGTACAACCGATCCGCGATCGGAAGCATCAAAGCGAGCACCACGACCAGGGATCAAACAACCGCATGACCGTCGGCCACAACCCTTGGTTGTGGCCGTAGGGTATCGGCATGGACCTCGACACCGTCCGGACCTTCGTCGCCGCCGCCGACGCGGGGCAGTTTCAGGAGGCAGCCGCCGAGCTGGGGGTCACCCAGCAGGCCGTCTCCAAACGCATCGCCGCGCTGGAGCGCACCCTCGGGGTCCGGCTGTTCACCCGCACCCCGCGCGGCGCCGAGCTCACCATCGACGGGCAGGCGTTCCTGCCCCACGCCCGCGAACTGCTGCGCGTCGCCGAACGCGCGATCGCGTCCGTGCACACCGGCCGCCGCCCACTGCGCGTCGACATCATCGCCTCGCGCGGCGCCGCGTCGGGCCTGATGCGCGGCTTCCACCACGCGCACCCCGAGATCGACCTCGACGTGCTCATGTTGCTCGACATCCGGACGGCCGTCGCCGCCATCCGGTCCGGTGAGATCGACGCCTCGTTCCGCGCCGTCGCCGCGCCCGGTCGGCCCCTCCCCGAGGACATCGAGTCCGTCCGGGTCCTCGACGAGCCGCTCCAGCTCCTCACCGGCTCCGCCCACGCGCTGGCGAACGCCAGGTCGGTGCCCCTCGCTCAGCTCGCCGGGCACCGGATCTGGATGCCGGGCATCGTCCCCGGTACCGAGTGGGCCGCCTACTACGAGGTCCTCGTCGCCGAGTTCGGCCTCACCATCGAGGCGACCGGCCCCAACTTCGGCTCCGACGCGCTCCTCGACACCGTCGCCGACACCCCGGCCCTGGCCACCTTCATGGGTGCGCACACCCGCCTCGTCTGGCCCGCCGACCACGGTCTGCGCCGCATCCCGGTGACCGACCCGACACCCGTCTACCCGCACTCGCTCCTCTGGCACCGCGGCAACCCCCACCCGGCCCTGGCCACCCTCCGGGCCCACCTCGCCACCACGGCGGCCGCCCACGACGCCGCCGGGACCTGGACACCGAGCTGGGTGATTCCGCGCTGAACGCCGCGGATCACGGTGACCCAGGCGCTCCGGCGGCGGCGGGCCGGGGCAGCGCGGTCGAGGCGAGGAAGTCGTCGAGCAGGGTGATCTGTACGTCCTCGGGGAACCGGCCGGGGTCGAACAGGGCCTGGACGACGAGTCCGTGGGTGAACGCGACGACGGCGGCGGAGAGTTGGTCCGGGTCGGCTGCCGAGGGGAGCTCGCCGAGCTCGCGCGCGGCCTCGAGGTGGGGGCGGATCGCCAAGCGCAGCCGGGTGTAGCGATCGGCCTGCTGCGTGGTCAGCCCGTCGTCGGCGAGGGAGAGGTCCCAGGAGCTGACCCAGATGCGGTTGCGGGCGATGTCGCCCGGAGTCAGCGGCAGGATGTCCAGGAGCATGGCGCGCACCGTGGCGAGGCCCACGGCGGGACGCGCGCGGCGGGGACGCTCCGCGGTGCGCTTCTCCAGCAGGTCCAGGGCGTGCGTGATCAGGGCCCGTTTGGTCGGGAAGTAGTGCATGAGCATCCCGGTCGAGACCCCCATCGCAGCGGCCACGGCGCGCAGGGTCAGCCCGCCGAACCCCTTGTCGGCGAGTACGTTCCACACCGCCTCGGATACGTCCTTGCGGCGGGCTTCACGGTCTCCGGGTGCGGGCGGCATACTGCCATCCTACGTACCGAACGCTTGTTACGCACCAGAGAGTGAGACTTCCATGTTCACCCTGTCGCTCGGCGACCATGCTCGACTCCGCCCCCTGGAACCCTGGCAGGCACCGGAGTTCCTCGCCCACATCGACCGCGCCCGGGCCTCCGTGGACCCGTGGATACCCTGGGCGACGTTCAGCACCGACCTCGACTCGGCCACGGCAACCCTCCGGCGATATGCCGACCGCCTGGCCGCGGACACCGGCGGCATCTACGGGATCTGGCTGGACGGCACCCTGGTCGGCGGCGTCATGTTCACCCGCTTCGACAGCGCCTCCGGGGTGTGTGAGATCGGCTGCTGGCTGGAGTCGGCGGGGGAGGGGCGGGGCCTGGTCACCCGGGCCTGCCGGTTGCTGATCGGGTGGGCCTTTCAAGAGCGCGGGATGAGCCGCGTCGAATGGTGGGCCGCGGCGGGCAACACCCGCAGCATCGACGTCGCGCGCCGGCTGGGCATGACCCGCGACGGTGTGCTGCGGCAGCACTCTTCGTACCGAGGCGTGCGGCGCGACATCGAAGTCTGGTCGGTCCTCTCCGAGGAGTGGCCGCCTCCCGGGGAGGTGCCCGTCTCCGGCGTCCAGGCCGAACTCGACCGGCTGATGGCCGTGTTCGTCGGTGCCTTCACCAACACCGGCGACCGCCGGCCGGACCTCGGGGTCATCCGCGACGTCTTCATTCCGCAGGGCAGGATCATCGCGAACGTCGGGGACGAGCCCGTGATCTACGACCTCGACGCGTTCATCGAGCCACGGCAGAAGATGCTCACCGACGGGACGCTGACGGAGTTCTCCGAATGGGAAGTAACCGAGCGGACCGAGATCTTCGGATCGATCGCGCACCGGTTCAGCGCCTACCGCAAGTCCGGCTTCCACAACGGCCGGTGGTTCGAGGGCTCCGGCCACAAGACCACCCAGTTCGTCCGGACCCCGTCTGGATGGAAGATGTCCTCGCTGGCCTGGGACGACGCCCCCTCCACCGTCGCCGAATGACCGGCGTCCCCCCATGCCCCGGGCGAAACGGCCGTGCTCCTGAAGTGGCCGGGATCGAACCGTTGCCGTATGGCGCGAATGCCCTGGTTAAGATCATGGCTTTCGTCCAACGAGGGGAAACCATGCGGAAGATCGTTACGGGTACGGCTCTGGTGCTGGCCGCCGGGCTGCTGACGGGATGCGGCAGCGGCGGGGGCAAGTCCGAGGACGCGAAGGGTTCGACGGCCCCGGACAAGGCCGCCGCCACCGCGAGCAGCAGCCCGTCGGGATCAGGCAAGCCGGCCTCGGGCGGTGGCGAGGTCAACCACGAGGTGACCCTGGAGGTGCTCGGCTCAGGATCCGCGCAGGTCTACTACAACCTGGCGTCCAACAAGGGCGAGCAGGTGACGCTGCCGTGGAAGAAGACGGAAACGATCACCTTCACCACCGAAGCCGAGAAGCGCATCGGCACGACGGTCTCCGTGGTCCCGGGTTTGGTGCCGGGAGCCGACGGCATGCTCAAGGCGGCGTCGTGCGTCATCACCGTCGACGGCAAGAAGGTCGCCGACAACCAGGACGGCAAGGCGCCCATGTGCAGCTACCGCCTGAAGTGACCGCGGCACCGTCCCCGGCCCGCGCCGCTTCCCCCGTCACCGCCATGTGACATGAGCCACGGGAACCTCCCTGCTCGGCCGGACAACTGCTGACGTGAACTACTCATTGCACTCCCGGATACGCGCCGGGGACCCGGAGGCGTTCCGGGAGATCTTCCGCGATCACGCGCAGCTGGTTCACCGGCATGCCGTACGCGTCACAGGGGACCGGTCCGCCGCCGAGGACGTCGTCTCGCTGACCTTCCTGGAGGCCTGGCGGCTGCGTGCGAAGCTGCGCGACGAGGGGGACAGCCCGCGCCCCTGGCTCATGGGCATCGCCGTGAACGTCCTGCGCAACACCACGCGGGCCGCCCGTCGGCACCAACGTGCCCTCGGGCGCCTGCCCGCCAAGGAGACGGTGCCGGACTTCGCCGACGAGCTCGTCGCCCGCCTCGCCGACGCCGACCAGCTGGCCGCCGCGCAGCGTGCGCTGCGCAAGCTGCGGCGCAGCGAGCGGGAGGTCTTCACGCTCTGCGTCTGGTCCGGGCTCGGCTACGCGGAGGCCGCCGCCGCGCTCGGCGTGCCGGTCGGCACGGTCCGGTCCCGGCTGTCCCGGGCCCGGACGCGGCTGCGCAGGCTCGCAGAGGAGGAACTGGGAAGAATCGGGGAACCCGCCCCCTGCTCCGGACAAGTACAGGGCGGCCGCACTCCTGCGGCCCGGTCGCAAGAGTCGCACGAGGAGGAAACCCGATGATCCGCAGGACATGGCGGCGAGACGAGTCGCCGGACCACGCGGAGCTGGGCCGGCTGCTGCCGCCCCCGGGGAACCCGGACCTGCCGCTCGACCGTCAGCGCCTTCTTGAGGAGCACCTGATGAACGAGTTCCGGAGTTCCGCCCCGGACACCGCCCGCGGTACCCCGTCCCCGTCCCGTCGCCCGGTACGCCGGGCCTTGGTCGTCGGCGTACCCGTCACGGCCGCCGCCCTGGCCGCCGTGGTCGCCTTCAACACCGTCGCGGGCTCCGCCGGACCCGGCCGGGCGGCGGCGGTCGAGGCGGCGGTGATCGCCGTGGAGGCGGGCAGCGCGGACCAGGTGGCCACCACCGTGCGGCAGATCGCCGCCGCCGCATCGACGGGGCGGCTGCCGGAGCCTGGGCCCGGCCAGTACGTGTACGTCAAGAGCCGGGTCTCGTACCTGGCCATTTCGCACGACGTCGACAAGAACGAGTCCAAGACCTGGGTGCAGCCGCTGCACACGCGGGAGGTGTGGAAGTCCCCCGACGGCGCGAAGGGCTGGCTGGACGAGCCCGGGCAGCAGCCGAAGGGCGGGATCACCCTGGACAAGGACGGCCCGCTGTCCCGGCCGAAGAACGGCCAGGACATACCTGGGGAGGCGCCGAACTTCTCGTACGAGTGGCTGAAGGCGCAGAACGCCGACCCGGACACCCTGCTGAAGGCGGCCTACGGGGCGGTCGGCGAGAGCGGGGACCGCGACCAGCAGGCGTTCCGGGAGATCGGCTCGATCCTGCACGAGCAGCTGGTCCCCGCGCCCATCGCCGCCGCGCTCTACCAGGCCGCGGCCAAGATCCCGGGCGTGGTCGTCGTCCAGCACTCCCAGGACGCGGCCGGGCGCGACGGCATCGCGCTGGCCCGGCTCGACGAGCGGCGCGGCGACCGCACCGAGTGGGTCTTCGACCGCTCGACGTACGCCTACCTCGGCAGCCGCGGCGTGCAGGTCAGGGAGAACGACGGGATCAAGGCCGGCACGGTGGTCGAGCGCACGGCGGTGTTGGAGCGGGCCGTGGTGGACGGGCAGAAGAAGCGGCCCGGCGCCACGCAGGGCACCGTCTAAACGCGCCTGCCCGGCCCCTCGCGGGGACGGTGTCGGCCGCCGGCGGCGCTCTTGACCGGGCAGAGGGCGGCGACCGGGTCCCTGGACGGCACCGACGGGCCGAGATCGACCGCTTCGACCTGTCGCCCGGCGCACCCGTCATGACGCTGCATCCCGAGGCGATCGACCTCGTCGGGGACGTCTCGGACCGGTTCATGCAATCGCCCGCGCCGTTTTGAGGACGAGTCTGCCGGTGCCGGGGCAACGGTGGTGTCGACGCGGCCATGAGCGTTGGGGGGTCTGTGCCGCGGCAGGGATCATGGAGGCATGCCCGAGGAATCGAACCCGCTGTCAGGCCTGTGGCCGCTCGTACCGTCCGATGCGACCGACTGGCTGCTCGAACTGTGCGGTGATGGTGTCACCGGGTTCATGCCGCCGGCGATGCCCGACTCGGCCTGGGTGCTCAACGCCATGTACGAGCACGAGCAGGGCCCTGCCGAGGTGTCGTACCACGAGTACCGCCAGGCGCGTCTGGCGGACGGGAGCATCCGGCCCGTCGGCTTCGCGGGTATCGACCTCGAAGTGGGCGTCGCCACGGGAGGCGGCCTGGGCCGCGCCGAGCACCCCGGCCGCGGCTGGCGGCGGTTGCGCTGGGCGGAACTCGCCCGCCGCACCGGCGATCCCGTCGTACCCGACGGGCTGCTGCCGTCCTACCGCTGTTTCCCCTCGGCCAAGAGGAAGGGCAGCTGGCCGCTCGGCATCGTCCCGCCCACCGAGGGGAGCCTGGACCGTGACACCTGGAACAGGCTGATCGCGGTCCTCACCGAACACGGCCCCGCCGGCCCGGACACCTCGTGCCTGGCCTACTACAACCCGCTGATGCTCGCGGCCGTCGACTTCGACGACCTCCGTGTGCAGGCCGGCCGCCTCGGCGACGCCGGGATCCTCTACGACAATCCCGAGGCCGGCTTCAGCCCCTCCAACCTCTGGGCGCAGGACCGCTCATGGGTCCTGTGCACCGACTACGACCTGTGGGCCACCAAGGTCGCCGGCCCACCGGCCCTCATCGAAGCACTGCTGAACGACCCCGAGATCGAGGCCGTACGACTGCCCTGGGCACCTTGACCGACCGCCTGCCCGCCGCGGGTACGGCCGGGACCGGAGACACTGCCCGGTCCCGCTGCGCGGCGCAACGGACGCAGGCCCCACCCCGGATGCACGAAGCCGCACGCGAGGTCGACCTCGAGCTGCCGGAAGCTGGCTGCGGCGCTGCGTGGCGCAGTGGGGTTCGGACCACCAGCGCCGGGCGGCCGAGCGCTGGTGGAACGATCGGCTGGTGTCCCTGCTGTGCCGCATGCTCGCTCCCGGGCCGGCGGACGACGCCTCGTGGGCGGCCGTGGGTGCGGCCCTGCGGAAGGATCGCACTGCTGCCGACGCCTGTCTCGCCCTCCACGACCGCGGGCTGCTGCCCGAGGAACCCGGCGTCGATGAACGGCTCGCCCGGGACAAGGACCGGCTGGCCGGGCATTTCTTCGACAGCCTGGCCGACGCGGTCCGCGCCGCCTCCCGCAGCGGCCCCCCCCGGGAGCCGCGCTGGCCCGCTTCCGGCTCGGCTTGCGCGCGGCCGTGCTGCTCGTGCCGGGCGACGCCCGCCTGCTCGCCGCGGGCACCGCGTTCGTCGACGAGTTCCCCGAATTCCGCTACGTCTGACCCTGCTTCGGATCTGTCGACTCGGCGATGCGCTTGATGTGCGCAAGGCGGCTGTCCCAGTCGGCGGCGAGCGCGGCCATCCACCGGGCCGTGGCGTCAAGTGCCGCGGGCCGTACCGCGTACCGCACTTCGCGTCCGACCCGGCTGCCCGAAACCAGACCGGCGGCGTCCAGCACGGCGAGGTGCTTGACCACGGCCTGGCGTGAGACGGGGAGCCGGTCCGCGAGTGCCGTCGCGGAGGCCTCGCCCTGCGCCGCGAGCAGATCGAGCAGTCGCCGTCGCGTGGGGTCGGCCAGGGCGGCGAGGACCTCGTCGACGGCCTCTGCCCCGCCGCGGTCTTCGTCCGTCACGCGGAGGACTGCTCGATGCGCTTCTTGAAGGCGTCGAGCACCTGGGGCCAGCCCCCGGTGTTGTCCTTCACGGCCTTGGCGCGCAGGTCCTCCGACCCGGCCAGGGTCGCGAATCCGCTCTCGACGACGCGGAGCCTCGTCTTGTCGCCCTCCGCGGTCAGGGTGAACTCCACGAGGGTGCTGTTGTCCTCGCGCAGCTCCTCGCCCGGGAACGCGCTGGCCCAGCGGTACGCCAGGTAGGTCTGGGGCTCCACCTTCTCGACGCGCACCGGGAAATCGCCGTACTCGGCGTTCCGCGCCACGAGGGACTCGCCCTCCCGGGCCAGGGTGCCGGACGGGCTCGCCGGGTCGGCGACCCAGAAGCCGGGCTCGGCCACCAGCGGCCAGACCCGGTCCACGGGTGCGTCGATCAGGGTTTCGCGTTCGATCCGGTCTTCGCTCATGACGGAACTCCTTCATCTGCGATCCAATGGTGCAACTCCAGGGTTGCACGTCAGTCCTTCAGGTGCAACCCGGAGGTTGCGTCTGGAGTCGTCACGCCGGGCGGCGGCCCGGCCGCATTCGCTCAGCTCCCCGTATACGTGAAGCCCGCCCAGAAGTACGGGTGCGTGTAGGGCTTCGTCCCCAGCCAGAGCAGCCGGGGGACCGTACCGGAAGGGCCGGGGCCCACGGTGTCCGGAAAGCTTTCCCGGAGCTCCTGGTTCGTGATGTTCCTCAGCCACAGCTGCGCCCGGCGCAGTGCCTCCGACGGCTCCACGTCTTCCTCCCAGCAGTCGTAGAAGGCCGCCATGAGCAGGTTGGTCGCCTCGTCCGGGACCTGCCACTGCGACGCGACGACGCCGGCGGCGCCGATGACCAGGAACGCCGAGGACAGATTGACCGACTCGTATGACGACTGGATCCCGGAGACGTGGGTGGAGCAGGCCGACAGTACGGACAACCTGGCGTTGATCCTGGTGTCCATGAGGGTGTCGAGCCTGAGGTGTTCCCCGCCGGACAGCCGCAGTGAGCTCTCCAAGGGGCTGAGGAGCGACACGACTCCGTGGCAGGCGAAGTGGAGCACGTCGCAGGCGGGGAGGTGCTCCAGCGTGCGGGCCGCGGTGGCCTCGCCGCCCCGGAGACGGATGTGGTCGGGGAAGCGCCGGAGCGCAGCGGTCATCTCGGCATCGGTGCGCAGCGGCGCCGTGTCCGGTTCCGGATCGTCGATGGCCAGGAGTCGCGTGGGACGTCGCGTTTCCCGGCTCCGCTGTCCGCGAGCGCGACGGGCGGCTTGGGACAGCGTTCTGGCATTGGGCGCGTAGGTGAGGCGCATCAGGTCCAGTGCATAGGTGTCGTCCGGCGCAGGCTGCAGGTTCGCCGACCCCCGCGCCGCGTGGAAGGGAAGGAACGACAGCGTCCCCGCGGGGATGAGGGTGATGGCCCGGTGGTCGGCCATCGCCAGCAGCACCGGCTTCATGGCGCCCGTCCAGAGTGCGGCGGTGATGACGCCGATGGCGCGCAGGAGGGCCGGGCCGTTCGAGCTGAGCAGATGCGCCGCGAGAAGGCCGGCGAGGTCGCGGCTCAGGGGCAGTTCGACATGGCCGGGGCGGTCCTTGCCGCGCTCGATCGTGAGGGCCAGCCCGCCCCAGGGCGTGACGAGCAGGTACACGAGGGGCTGTGTCTCGGCTGCGGCGCTGATGTCCTCCAGGCTCGGCGGTTTGAGGAAATCGCCGAATCCGTCGACCGCGCGGATCTCGTCGATGAGGCCCTTCAGTGCCTCGCGCCGCCGTTTGAGGGGTTCCGCCCACTGGCCGGCCGCGGCCGGCGTGCCGGGTCGGCGTACGCCCTCGTTCGAAGGGTCGAGGAGCGCCGCCAGCTCCGCGATGGCATGCGTGTGGTCGTGGTAGCGGCGGACGAGATCGCCGCGTCCGGCGTCGGCGAGCCTGCCCAGATCGGCCGGTTCGCGTTCCAGGGCCTCGGACAGCATCGCGGCCAGGCCGCGCTCGACGATGACGGCGGCCGCCGCCGTGTCGCCGAGCTGCGCGTACGCATACGCGCCCAGGCAGCTGAGCCAGCCCAGTTCGGCGGCGGCGGCTTCCTTGTGGGCGCGCACCAGCTGGGTGCGCACGGAGGTCTCTTGATGGGCCAGTCCGAGTTCGGCAGCCTCGACCGCTTCCGCCCAGGCACCGCGGTCACCGGCCCACTGGGCCCAGATGAGGGCCCCTCGTGGGAGCGGGAATCCCTGTTCGACCGCGGTCCTGCAGGCCGATCGCAGGGTCGCCGTCGCGCGCCGGGCGTCCTGCACCGAGCCGTCCCGGGAGTGTCTGAGGGTCAATGCCTCACCGAGGGTGGCCAAATAGTGGGGGAGCAGTGCCGACGCTGCGGCCTCGTGGGACACACACCGTTCGATCAGGGCGATGGCCTCGTCGAGGGCCTCCGGGGCGCCGGCCTGCCCGTACCGGTGCATCAGTACGGACGCCAGGTTGTGCAGGGGCCGTGTCCCGACCTGTGCGGTGGGGCGGCCGTGCAGGGCGTCGCGCAGTGCGACGATCGCCTCGTCGAGCATGGCCGGATCGGGTGCCAGGTTGTCGAGCCTGAGCTGCGCGGTTGCCAGATCGGCCGCGCGGCGCCACCGCAGGGCCGACTGCGGGTCGGTCGCCTCGTACAGCTCGCGGTGGAGGGAAACCGCTTCCCGGAGATCGCCGATGTCTTGGAGCCGGTGGCCCCGGTTCTCCAGGGCGATGGCGAGCTGCCGGACGAGTTCGGGTTCGGGCTGTTCCCCGTATCCGGCCCTGAGGACGTCGACCGCCTGGTCGAAATAGAACAGTTCCCCCGTCGCGATCCCCAGGGTGTAGAGCGCGGTGCCGTATTGCTCGACGGTTTCCGGCTCCGGAGGACTGCCCGTCGCCAGCTCCCGGAGGACCGCTGCCGAGCGGTGCAGTGCGTCCACGTCACCGGTGGCCTCGTAGAGCACGCCGAGGGTGATCCCGTGGACCTGAGCCGTCAGGGACGCGTCGTTCCCGTCGACCCCGGCTTCGCGTGTCGCCTCGAGGATCTGCACGGCGTTCTGCACGAGGGTGACGTCCCCGGTGTGCTCGAAGAGGCGGATGAGCAGGATGGCCGTGCGGCAGCGGCTCCTGGACGTGGCGCCGTCGATCTCCGAGAGCCTGCGGGAGATGAGCGCGTGGACGCGGCGTGCCGGCAGGGCGTCCGCTCCTGCGGCGTAGCCGTCCTCCAGGAGCGTCTCGCACAGCAGGTAGACGACGTGCTCATGGAGCTCGCTGCCGCCGGGAGCGAGATCGGCCGCCTCGCCGAGCAGCGTGACGGCAGCCGCCGTGTCTCCGACGTTGCGCCGCTCCAGGAGCCGTGCGGCGAGGCGGTAGACCGCCACCAGCCGGCCTGCCGGGCCGCAGTCCTCGACCACTTGGCGGCTCAGCGCGACGGCCCGTTCGAGGGAGCTCCGGTCGCGGGTCGTCGCGTAGTGGAGTTCGAGCACACGGCTCACCCTGCCGCGGACCTGGGAGCGCTCGTCCCGGCCCAGTTCCTGCGCCGCGGCGAGGTGCCGGAGCGAATCCTCCGCGAGGGAGAGGGCTCGGTCGAAATCCTCGGCCTTCGTCTCGACATTCGCGCGGGCCCGGTGTGCAAGTGCTTCCGCCAGCAGGCTGTGGATCAGAGCCTGTCCGTCGGGGGCTGCGTCCTCCGTGAACTCGAGGGCGTCCAGCAGCTTCACCGCCTCGTCGGCATCCGCCAGGGGAACACCGTTCGCACGGTGCGTCAGCAGCGCGGAGGCGAGGTTGTAGGGCAGCAGACCCATGAACCGGGGTCGGCAGCGCTGCCACAGCTCCTGCATTTCCCGGATGATCCGCCGAAGGAGCTCGTACGGGAGGTCATGCCCACCGAGGTTCGTCGCCTCGGCGGCCAGCACCAGGACCCGTGCCCTGAACTCCTCCGAGGAACCGTGCCATTGGGGATCGTCCAGGAGGGCGGCCGCCGCTTGTGCGGTGCTTGCGGCGCGCGTACCGGTGGCACGCTGGCTTTCGATGGCCTCCACGAGGAGCAGACACCGTACGGCCAGGTCGTCGTTCGCCATGTCCGCGACACCGGACTTCTCGGCGAACGCCCCGTCGATGCCGATCTGCAGGCACCTTTCCACGAGCTGCTGATGCTGGCGAAATGCATGCGCGTCGCCGTCGTGTCCTTCCGCCTCGGCCCGCGTCGCGTTCCGGGCGAGGGCCTCCGCGATGGCCTGCAGGTTCTCCGGGTGGGCCAGCAAGAGGGCCCGCGTATCGGTCCATGTGTCCGTGTCGCACAGCTGGTGTGCGAGTGACTCGGCGAGCTGTCCGGGCTCGGGCGCAGGCCGATGCGTCTCGTCGCGTGACTCGGTCGGCACCAGGCCCCGGTCCAGATCGGCCAGGCAGGCGCGGGCCATCTCCGCCACCCGGGGCACGGGAGCGGTCAGGCAGATCTCGAAGTGGCGCCGTGCCTCCCGGCGTCGCCCGAGGCTGGCCAGCGTCGAGCCGAGATCGAACCGTGCCCGCCAGGCATGCTCGGGGTGGCCCGTGGCGAGGGCCACTTCGAGGGCCTGCTCGGCCTCCTCGAAGCGTCCGGTGGTGAGGAACAGTTCACCGATGTCGGTCAGGGCCCGCGCCTGCTGATCGGGATCGGGCATGGCCGCGGCCGTACGGTAGGCGGCGAGCGCATCGTCCAACTTGCCGAGCCCGGCGAACATCAGACCGAGGTTGACCGCCGAGTCGGCCAGGCCTTCGGCGATGGCGATCCGGAACGCCGCTTCGGCGGATTCCGGGTGGCCGGCCCTCGTGAGCAGATTGCCCAGGTTGTTGGCGGCCCACATCCTGGTGATGGCAGGGGCCTGTGCGATCGCCTGCCGGTACGCCCGTTCCGCTCCGGCGCGATCGCCTCGACCGGCGAGGAGCACGGCCAGATTGAACGCCGCCTGACCGCCTTGTGAGCCCTCCTGACGAGCCGCGAACGACAGCAGATCGACGGCCCGGTCGGGCTCGTCGTGCGCCACCAGCATCGCGAGTGCCTGGGCGGCGAAGCCCGATTCCCGGGTACCCGCGGCCACCGCGTGTTCCAGGGACGACACCGCCGCCGCGTCGTCTCCCAGGGCCTGGTGCGCGGACCCGAGATAGATGTCGACGATGGCCCGCTCCTCCGGGTCGGCCAGAGCCCGCGCGCGGTCGAGCACCGTGACCGCCTCCTGGCCCTCACCCCGGTAGAGATGGAGCAGGCCCACGTTGGACAACTGCCGTGCGGTGAGGGCGTCCAGGGGGGCATCAGGCTCGAGCCCGCAGGCCAGCCGGACGGCCGCGGCCATGTCGTAGCGGTCGAGGAGCATGGCGTGGGCGGCGACGAAGTCGCTCACGTCGTAAGGACCCAGTGCCAGCATTTCGGCGAGCACACGAGCGACTGCCGCGGGTTCGTACTGCACCGTCACGCGACGCCTTGGAGCGGTCAAGGTTCCCCCCGGTGGATGACCCGCACACAATGTCGTCATTGTCCCTCAACTCCACTTGGCTGAAACGGGGTTGTGGTTAGATTCGTCCGGGGGTGGGTGAGTGTGAGCGAAGACCTTCTGATCGCCGCCAGGACAGTCCGCGGATACCTCGAGGAGCTCCTCGGAGCCGACGCGGCGGGCCGGATGGACCAGCTCCTCGAGTCGCTGCTGATCCGGGCCGCCCAAGGTGACGATGTCGACGAAGAACTCGCGGCGGCCTTCTCTGCCGACGCGACACTGCGCTCCTTCGCGGCGGCCGTTCTCGCCGATCCGGCGCACCGCCCGCCCGGCGTGCGGGGGGTCCGGCTCTCCGGCGACGGCGAGATCGTCGACATCGACCGGTTCCACTGCCCCGAGGGCGACGTCATCTGGTACCGCTTCGAGGTGGGGGAAGAGATCCCGGACTGCCCCACCCACGGCGAGCGCCTGACGCGTACGGAAGCCGGCCCCGCGTGATCGGCAAATTCTGGGAGTCGGTCGGCGGCAAACTCGCCGACCGGTGGGCGGGCACGGCCGGGCCGGCCCTGGTGTTCTGGGCGGGCGGACTGCTCGCGTGGCTGCTCGGCCACGGCGGCTGGGACCGGCTCGCCGACCTCGGCAGTTGGCTTCAGCGTCAGTCCGCAGCGGGTCAGGTCGCGGTACTCCTCGCTCTGCTCCTGGGTGTCGCCACGAGCAGCGCGGTGGTGGGCTGGGCGGTCGAGGGCACACTGCGGCTGATCGAGGGCTATCTGCCCCGGCCCTTCGCTTTTCTGCGGCCGCTGCTGCTGCGGTGGACCCGGCGATCGGCACGACGCGTCCTCACGGAGCTCCAGGAGCTCGCGGGGGAGGTCGCGGAAGGGCGGCCCGCTGCGGAGCAGCGGGCCCGCTTCCAGCACCTGGACCGCCGGCGCAGGGACTGGCCCAGCCAGTCGGACCGCTATATGCCGACCCGCGTGGGAAACATCCTCCGCGCCGGGGAGAGCCGCCCGGTGGACAAGTACGGCCTGGACCCGGTGGCGGTCTGGCCCCACATGTGGCTGCTCCTGCCCGGTCAGGCGAGGGAGGACCTCATGGCGGCACGGGCGGCCCTGGACGGCGGGGTCGCCGGCTTCCTGTGGGGCCTGCTGTTCTCGGCCTTCACCGTCTGGACCCCATGGGCCCTGCCGGTGAGCGCCGCGGTGGTCACGATGACCTGCTGCTTCCTCCTCCCCGCCCGGGCCCGCACCTTCGCCGACCTGGTCGAGGCGGCCATCGACCTGTACCGGAGCGACCTGTACAAGCAGCTCCGGTGGCCGCTGCCCGCCGATCCCGTGGCGGAGCGGGCGAGCGGGCGTCTGCTGACGAAGTACCTGGTGCGCGGGGCCGATGCGCCGGACCGTGCGTTCACGACCCCCGGCAACCCCTGAACCAGGACCGCAAGACGGCCGGGCGCCGTGGCGGGCTCGTGTTCGGTTCCGCCGACGGGACAGCCGCAGGCTCCAGGCCCCTCCTCAGGATTCCGCCTCGGCCGTCGACAGGCTCGGTTCGATGCGGTGGCGGACACCGGGCCTTTCGAACGCCCACAGTGCGGTCAGCGTCGTCGCCAGCACGATCGCGGTCAGGACGAGGAGGACCGTGATGAACCCGAAGACGAACGCCGAATCGACGGCCGCGTCCACTTCCGCCGCCGACCGGTGACCCAGAGCGGGCGCGGCCATGGAGTCGAAGAGGACCTTGTCGAGGGCTCCGTGCCCGACCGCGAGGTCCTTCTCCAGGAGCGGTCTGCGATGGAGCCACTCCATCGACGTCATGAGCACCTGGCACGAGGCCAGCCCGACGGTGGCTCCCAGTTGGCGGGCCTCCACCGTCAACGCCGAGGAGATGCCCTTCTCGGTCTCGGGATGGGCCGAAATGACGAGGGAGGTGGCCGGTGTGTACACGAGTGCAGTGCCGCAGCCGAGCAGGACCATCGCGCCCGCGATCGCCGCGTACTGCCGGGACAGCACCCCGCAGACGGTCAGACCCGCCGCGAGCACTCCCAACCCCAGACCTCCCGTCAGCATCAGCCGGGCCCGTCCGGCGTCGGCCGACCGGCCTGCGTAGGGGGCGAGCAGCGGCGAACCGATGCTGGTCATCGCCAGAACGATGCTGACCAGGAGCGACCCGTAACTCTCCACGTGTTCCAGGAAAATCGGAAGGTTGAAGGTGAGGAAAATCGAGAGGCACTGCACCACGGTCAGGAATACGAGTGCGAAGGGAACCTGACCGCCCCGCAGTGTTCTCAGTTCGATGAGGGGGACGGGGGCGCGCAGCTCGTGCCACACGAAGACGAACATCACCGCCGCTCCGGATCCCAGCAGCAGGCAGATTCTCGCATCGGCGATTCCCCAGTCGGACCACTGCTCCAGCCCCAGCACGATGAGGAGGAGCCCGACGGTGAGCAGGAGGCAGCCCAACGGATCGAAGGGGGGGCGGATTTTCGTTGCGGGTCTCCGGTACGAACCGCAACGTGGCGGCGATGACGACAAGGGACATCACGGCGTAGGCGCAGAACACCCACCGCCAGCCGGCGTACTCGACCACCGCCCCGAGGAACAGCGTCATACCGATCGTCCCCACCGTGGTCAGCCGGGCACCCCTCCCCAAGGCCCGGCCGCGCTCCTCCACGGGTAACACGCCGGCCAGGTTGCTCACCGCCAGCGGGACGGCCACGGCGATACCGATGCCTTGCAGGACGCGGAACGCGATCAGAGCCTCGATGACGGGGGCCAGCGCGCAGCCGACGGAGGCGAAGCCGAACACCGCCACGCCCGCCAGAAAGAGCCTGCGCCGCCCGTAGGCGTCGCCGATCCTCCCGCTGATGATGCTGAGAAATGCCATCGGCAGAAGGGCCCCGATGACCATCCAGTGCAATTCCGAGCTCGTCACCCCGAGGTCCTTCGCGATCGAAGGCAACGCGATGCTGATGTTCCCCA
This sequence comes from Streptomyces sp. NBC_01296, assembly GCF_035984415.1. NCBI lineage: Bacteria > Bacillati > Actinomycetota > Actinomycetes > Kitasatosporales > Streptomycetaceae > Streptomyces > Streptomyces sp. NBC_01296. The sequence continues at coordinate 8,173,721 of NZ_CP130720.1, forward strand.
GGCCCGAGAAGAGCATGACGTTCGAGAGGGCGATGACCGACAGGGTCAAGGTTCTCCGAGGGGACGCCGGACGACCCGCCATTCATCAACGGTAGGACCCGCCATCCCCGTGCGCAAACGACAGCTGCCGAGGTAGAACGTCGCCGACGCTGGTGTCACCACCAGGCGGCGCGCGGCGTCCACTACCCCGGCGAACGCAGCGCCGAGACGGCAGCACACCGGGCCGAGAAGGCATCCTGGCAGCGTCCGAAGGAGATCACCAAGCCTGAAGGCCGACCATGTGAGCGACCTCGAACCGACGACCGTGTTGCCGAGCTCGCCCGCCATGACCGTTCGGCTGTCGGGCACCGGCTCGGTCGGCCGCATCGTATGCCGGTCTTTCCAGGGCCAGTTGCTGCCATTCGGTGGTGCAAAGGGGTTCACCGGGCGCGGCTGCTGAGGTAAAGAGGGCGGGGGGCTCACGCGGCGGGGACGGGGCCCGTGCGAAGGGACGGGCATGTCGTTTCTGGTGGAGTTACCTGTGGGCGCGACGGGCGAGGCGTCCGAGGCGTCCGATGTGGTGAGGGTGGAGATCTCGGAGGCGGGGGAGGGGCTGGTCCAGGTCGCTCGACCGGGTCAGGTGGTGGCCCGGGCCACGCGGTCGCTGGGGGAGATGTTGGCCGGGGTCCGGCCCGTCGCGCAGCGGTTCGTCGAGAGCTTTCGCGGAATGGCCGACGCGCCCGACGAGATCGTGGTCGAGTTCGGGCTGACGCTTTCCGCCGAGGCCGATGTGGTGATCTCCAGCACGGCGGCCGAGGCCAACTTCAGCGTGTCGCTGACCTGGCACAAATCGCCGCCCACCGACCCCGATTCCCCTTCGGCCGTGCCCGCCGCGTCCCCTGGCCCGGCACAGTGAGCTCGTTGCCTCCCGATGCCGTCGGGGCGGCGGGTCCGAGGGCTTTCGACGCGGCCGTGCTGCGTATCCGCGATGGGCGTGGCGACGCGGTGGGCCTCGGCTTCCTGGTTGCCGCGGATCTGGCCCTCACCTGCGCGCACGTGGTCTCCGCCGCGCTGGGCCTTCCCGAGGACGTCGAGCCCGACGCCTCCGCCCGCCTCGACATCGGCCTGCCGCTGCAGCCGCCGGCCGCGGTGGACGGGCCGGGTACGACGGCGAGTGTCGAGTCGTGGTTGCCGCCGCAGTCCTCCGGTACCGGGGACGTGGCGGTGCTCCGGCTGAGCGCTCCCCTGCCCGGCTCGCATCCCCTCCGGCTGGTCGAGGCCCAGGACGTATGGGGCCATCCCGCACGCGCCTTCGGCTTTCCCTCCGGCCGCCCCGGCGGGGTATGGCATTCCGGCGTGCTGCGGGCCCGGCAGGCCAACGGCTGGGTACAGGTCGACCTGGCCGCCGACGGCTACCGGGTCTCGCGAGGCTTCAGCGGCGGGCCCGTCTGGGACGACAAGCTCGCCGGCGTGGTCGGCATGATGGCAGTGGCGGAGGCCGGCGATCCTGCGGCGAGTTACCTGATCCCCACCGACGGACTGCTGTCGGCCGTACCGGAACTGCGGGATCTCGTCCTTCCGCCCTCGCCGTACCGCAGCCTGTCACCGTTCCAGGAGGCCGATGCGCCGGTCTTCCACGGCAGAGAGGCCGAGACCGCCGAACTCGTCGCGATGCTCGCTCGCCATCGGTGGACCACCGTCGTCGGCCCCTCCGGATCGGGCAAGTCCTCGCTGGCCCTGGCGGGAGTCCTCCCGCGGATCCGATCGACCGGCGACGTGGCCGTGGTCCTGCGTCCCGCTTCCGGCGGAAACCCGCTCTCGGCCCTCGCGGCCGCGCTGCTGCCGCTGCTGGAACCCGAACTGTCCGAGACGCAACGGCTCGAACGGATTCCCGCCATGGCAGGCCTGCTCCGAGGACACGGGCTGGCCGACCTGGTGCGCCGCCTCCTCGAGTTGCGCGGGGGCCACCGGCTCCTCGTCCTGGTGGACCAGCTCGAGGAGCTGCTCGCACTCGCTCCCGCGGCCGTCGACGAGCTCGCCGAGGTCCTCTTCGACGAGGAGCTGCCCACCACCGTCAGGGTGCTGACCACGCTGCGCGCCGATTTCCTGGAGGCGGCCCTCGCCCACCCCCGCCTGGGGCACGTCCTCAGCCGGCAGGTCTACGCGCTCGGGCCGATGAGCACCGGACAGCTCAGAGAGATCGTCACGGCTCCCGTCGATGCCATCCCCGGGGTGCACTACGAACCCCACCTGGTCGACCGCATCCTTGCCGACACCAGCAGCGAGCCGGGTGCCCTGGCGCTCCTCGGGTTCACCCTGGACCTGCTGTGGCAGCGGCAGGGCGGCGGGGCCCTGACGCATCAGGCGTACGAACAACTCGGCGGCGTCCCCGGCGCCCTCGGGGCCTATGCCGACCGGGTCTGGGCGGAGCAGGTCGCTGCGGAAGACGAACCGGCCGCCCGGCGCCTCTTCACCCAGCTCATCCGTGTGCCGCTCGAATCGGCGGCCGCCACACGCCGCACGGCGCTGCGGAGCGAGCTGGGCGAGGACGAGTGGCAGATCGCCCAGCGGCTGGCCGCCACCCGGCTGTTGGTCGCCGGCCGCAGCCCCGAAGACTCCGAGACGGTCGAGCTTTCCCACGAGTCGCTGATCACCGGCTGGGGCAAGCTGGGCGCATGGGCCGCGGAAGACCGTTCCTTCCTGGTCTGGCGGGAAACACTGAGGCATGACCGGGAACGCTGGGAGCATGGCGAGCGCGCCGTGGAGCTGCTGCCCCCAGCCCTCGCACTGGACGCCGCCCGGCGCTGGCTGGGCGAGCGCGGCACCGATCTGAACGAGGCGGAACGCGGCTATCTGGATCTGGGGCGCGCCCAGCTCCGGTCACGAAACCGCAAGCGGAAGGCGCTGTTCTCCGGCATCGGGACGGTTGTTGCGCTCGCACTGGTCCTCGCGAGCCTGTTCTACTCCGCCCAGGAACAGGGTCGTCAGCAAAAGACGCTGGCCCTCTCCCGCGGGCTGACCCAGATGGCACAGAGCGAGAAGCCCTACGACGCGACGCTTTCGGTGATGCTTGCCCTGGCCGCGTACAAGACCTCCCCCACCCAGGAGGCACGCAACGAGCTGCTGCAGCAGTACATCGCGTACTCGGGTTCCACGCGCGAACTGTCCGGCGTGCTGGGGAAGATCAGCTGGATGCGGACCAGCAAGGACGGCAACGTCGTGATCGCCGTGTCGGAGCTCGGCGGGGCGTTCGTCTTCGTCCACGCACTGAACGGCCAGGTCCGCAGCGAGCAAGTGGCAGCCGATCTGAAACTGGCCGATGCCCAGGTGTCCGCGGACGGCAGGCGGGCTGCGTTCGTCCGAAGCGACGGCACCATCCTGTGGTTCGACATCACCGCAACCGGAGGCACGATCGCCGGTCCCCTCCACGAACTTCCCAGGGTCGACGGAATGCGCCAGGGCTCGCACGGCGGCAGCCGGACAGCCTTCTCGGAGAACGGCCAGATGATCGCGACCCGGGTGATGAACAGTCCGTCGCCCACGGCAACGGGCCGGCTGGTGTGGTGGAACCTGTACAGCGACACCGTCGCCGGCACGGTACCCGCCCCGTACTACATGGTCTCTCTGCTGCGCTTCGGTCCGGACGGCCACTCCTTCCTGGTGGATACCTTCAACCACACGGCCGGACTGGAGGTCATCGACATGGCCACGGGTACGGCCCGGACCGTGGTGGAGGCACGTGTCACGGCACTCTCCGGCGACGGCACCGCGGCCGTGGTCTGCAACGTGGAGGGCGAGGAGACGGTCTACCACCGCCTCAGGATCTCGGACGGCTCCACGCTGGGACGCCCGTACCGAGGGAAATCGTCCGTTTGTCTCATCGAGGGCGTCGACGGATCCGGGTCCAAGGTGCTCCTCGGCTCGTCGGTACTGACGCTGGCGGACTTGGAGCAGGGCGTCGTCACGGCCGAGGCTGCGGGACCGAAGGGGTCGTACTTCTACATCGACGGTCTGATATCCGCCGGCGGCAAGTTCACTGCCGTCGGCTGGTCCGACGCCCGCATCACCTACACCGAGCTATCGGAACCCGTCGCTGTCCTCGATGTCGCCCAGCAGGTACTGACCGCCGACGCCACCAAGACGCTCACCGTCCTGGGTGACGGCTCACGCCTGCAACTGCGCCGCACACCCGGCGACCGGCTGCTTGCCGAGGTCCCGCGCCCCGAACCCTTCTGGGACACCAAGAACAGCCCCCTGCGGCAGACCCGCGACGGCACGCTGTTCGCCGACCGCGACGGCAAGAACACCCTCTCCGTCAGGACCGTGTCCGACCTCCGGCAGGTGGTCCGGATCACTGCTGCCATGCCACCCACGGGAGATCCCAAAGACCTCGATTTCGCCTTCTTCTTCGACATGGACAACCACCTCGTGACCCTCTCCGGTACCCGGATCCAGCAATGGGATCCGCATACGGGCCGGCAGCTCGCGCAGTTCGACACCGCCGTCTTCCATCCCAGGAACGACAGCAAGGGCAAGGGCATACCGCAGGTGGTCGTCACGGCCTTTCCGGCGCCCAACCAGGTCGCCGTACTCGTCCTGGACGATCCCGTCGTCCGCATCGTCGACATCGTGACGGGCAGCACGGTCACGACGGTACGGACGGCCGCCGACGCCGTGTTCATCCGTTTCGACTCCAGCGGCCGGTACTTCGCACTGTCCCGCGGCCAGAGCCATCTGGAGCTGTGGCAGCGAGAACCGGCCCGCAAACAGATCAGCCCGCTGCGCAGCGTCTCGGAGAGCGGCGAGACTCCGGTGGCCGGAGCTTTCATCGACGGTGACGGCACCTTCTTGATGGCTGCCAATGGGTCGGTGCAGATCTTTGACATAGCCCGTCGCACCCTCCGCGACAGCTACGTCTTCGGCCGACCGGGCGACAACGGCAGGGGCGCCTTGTCCGATGGCAGGTTCTCCTTCATCGACGTGTCCAAAGACGGCCGTACGGTCATCTACGCGGACGCCGACGGCAAGGGCGGGCCCCTCGTCCTGGACCCCGACCTGTGGCGGCGCGAGCTGTGCAGCATCATCGGCTACCGCGAGTTCACGGCCGAGGAACGGGGGAGCCTCCCGGTAAAGCCCCCGGAGCGACAGGTCTGTACGGCTCCCTGAACGAAGGGCTGTTCGTCGATCCGGTCCCGCACAGGCACTGGGTCGAGCTGCCGATATCCTCGCGGACGTGATCTACGAGGGAACAGCGGGTACGGCTGAGGACCCGCCGACAACGGCCCGGGTGAGGGACGTGCTGGATCGTGCAGCGCGCGTCGTGATCGTCGAGGGACCGCCCGGCGAGGTCGGATCCCCGGACCTGGCGCGGATCGTGGTGACCGGTGACGGGATCACTGACCTGGCCCGGCTCCTGGCCATCATGGACGGCGGGACCGGTGACCGGTGCCTCTGCCGCGGCTGGCCGACGATCGTGGTTCACGACTCGGACGGCGGACGGATCGCCTGCTGGACGCTGCACCACCAGTCGGGTCTCCGAGGGGCCGGTGACTGCGACGCCGACCTGGTGGATGGGCCGGCACTCACCGAATGGCTGGCGGAGCGGGGTCTGACCCGATCGCGCGAGGTTCAGGCAGGGCTGGCTGCTGCGGAGGCCGAGGCCGAGCGGCGCCGTCTGCGGTGGGTGCGGGCCGCGCCGGCCGGACTGGCCGGCGCAGCCGCGGAGGTGGCCCAGCCGCCGGGGCGCGCCGACGAAGACTGGTCAGACGGACGGCAGGACGCCGAGGACCGGCTCGCCGCGCTCACCCGGCACCGCCATCCCGACGGGGTCGAGCGGATTCGCGCCCTGCTGGCATGGGCCGGGAGCGCCTCGAGGGAGTCCACCGGCGGCCTGATGTGGTACGACATGGCGGTGCAACGCCAGCTCCTGGCCGAAGCCCCTGAGCTCGTTCTCGCCGCGCTCGCCGCACGGCCTGCGAGCCCGGTCCAACTGGACGGGGCAGCCCAACTGTTCGGCTCCCTCGAATGGACGGGATCACAGGGCAAGCAGCTGCCCGAGCCGCTGAGGTCGACGCTGATCGGACATATCGAGGCAACCGGTACCGACGCCATGAGGTTCCGGATGCGTCACGGTTACTACGGCGCCGAACGATCTGTCTGACGGCACACCAACACCCGGCGCTGAGCCCGAGGATGGGTGGCGTCCGACGAGGCCTGACGTAGGCGCCGGGTCGTGGGGAGGCTCAGTCGACGGTGACGGTCATCTTGCCGAGCGCCTCACCGGCCTCCATGACTCGGTGGGCTTCGACGATCTCGTCGAACCGGAAGACCCGTACGGGCCTTGCGGGGATTGCGCCCGACTCGACCTTGGCGTAGATCGCGTCCAGTGGAACGTCGGCGAGCGGGAATTCGGGGCGGCCCAGGACGAAGGCGCTGCCGAAGAAGCTGAGCTGCACTCCGGTGGGGAGATCGGCGATCGGGTCGAAGTCCCGGACCGGCTCGAAGCCGCCGAGGAAGCCGAGTTGGCAGACCCGTCCGCGGGGGCGGACCGTGGCCAGGGAGTCGCGCAGGACGCTGTTGCCGACGACGTCGAACACCGCGTCAACGGTGATCTTCCGCGTGCTCACCTGCGCGGCCAGATCGCCGTCGTCGATGAGGACCTCCTCGGCCCCGAGTTCCTTCAGCAACGGTGCGTGCGCAGGATTGCGGGTGGTCGCGAGCACGGTCGCGCCGTGGTCGACGGCGAGGTTGACGGCGGCCTGGCCGAGGGAGGAGGTCGCTCCACGCACCAGGACCTGCTCTCCGGGCCGCAGGTCCAAGTTGCCGAACAGGCCGCTCCACGCTGTCGCGTACACCTCGGGAACCGCCGCCAGCTCGGCCCACCCCAGCGATGAGCGGACCGGGGCCACATTGCTCGCCGGTACCGTCACCAGCTCGGCGTAGCTGCCGTTGCGGGTCCGGCCCATGCCGCCGAGGATCGCCACGACCTTGGTCCCGGCCGGAAGCCGACCCGTGGGGTCCGCCTCGACCACTCCGGCGCACTCGATCCCCGGGACGGCCGCGACCTCGCCCCAGGCGCCGGCGCGCATGTAGGCCTCGGCGTGGTTGAGGCCGAACGCCTTGACCCGGATCAGTACGTCTCCCGGCGCGGGCACGGGGTCGGGCAGGTCGGTGATGCGGAGAACCTCGGGACCGCCGTAGGCGGAGATGGCGATGGCCTTCATGGATCGGACTCCATTCTTGAATGGTGGTTCAACTATTGGCCCTGAAAAAGAGCCACCGCAGGGGGTGGCTCCCGGTCCTGCCGTCAGGCGAGGGTGGCGAAGGCGTTGTCCGTGATGGCGCGCAGGACCGTCTCGTCGGGATTCGCCTTGCCTACGACCATCAGCCCCTGGCACGTCGCGACCAGCAGCTTGGCGCTGCCGACCGGATCCACCGAGCCGCGCACCTCGCCGCGGCTGCGGGCGTTCCGCAGGGCTGCGGCCATGCACTGCTCGAGGCGGGCCAGATGGCCGCGCACGACGGCAGCAGCCTCGTCGTCCTCGGCTGCGTTCTCGATCGCGGTGTTCACCAGCAGGCAGCCCTGCCGGCCCTCCGGGCTGAGGAGATCGCGCACCAGCCCGTCGAAGTACCCGCGGAGCTCGGCCAGGGAGGCGCCCGGCGCTTCCAGCTCGCCCAGCTTCTGGGGAACGATCAACTTGGAGTAACGCTCCAGCGACTTCAGGAAAAGTGCGCGCTTGCCGCCGGGGAACGCGCTGTAGAGACTGCCGGGCTTCACTCCGGTCGCCTTCACCAGATCCTCGATGGACGTAGCCCGGTAGCCGCGCAGCCAGAAGCGCAGCATCGCCTGTTCCAGCACGGCGTCGGGCTCGAACTCTCGAGGTCTGGGCATGGCTCGAAGATACATGAGCGACCATTCAAGAACAAGACGGCCCGCGTCGATGAACTCGTCGCGGAAGGGACCGAGTTGCTCCCCAGGCGGCCCTCCGACGCCGTGATCACACCAGCCAAGGCGAGACTGGACGACCGGCACGAGGTCGCCACCGGGAGCCACCCGGCGGCGAGTTGCCGGAGCGCGAGTCGGGTCAGTTCAACTGTGGTGGGTTCCAGGCATGATGTCGAAGGATCATGCGCGTCGCGGCTCTGGCGGGTGTCAGCCGCATCGCCGTGTTGCGCAGGGCGACGGCCAGCGGGTGTGAGAGCTGCTGGCCCATCCGCCCTGCCTGCCGGGCGGCCCGCGCGACTGCCTGGCTGCGCGGGCGGCGCTCGGCGTCGTACCGTGCGAGCGCGGCTTCGACGCCGGGCTCGGTGGCGAGCGCGGCGGCCAGGGTGACCGCGTCCTCCAGCGCCTGGCAGGCGCCCTGCCCGAGGTGGGGAGTCATTGCGTGTGCCGCGTCGCCGAGCAGTGCGATGCGGCCGAGCGTGTACGAGGGGAGCGGCGTACCCGGTTCATCGATGTCGTGGTGCAACACGTCGGCGGGCGGGCCGGTCGCGTCGAGCAGGGCCGGGATCGGGTCGTGCCAGTTGCGCAATCGCCGGCGCAGTTCGGCCAAGGGGTCGGCGAACCGCGTCCCTGCGGGGAGGTTGAGAACGGCGTGCCACTCGGCCCGCCCGTCCTGGAAGGCGATGTGCCCGAACTCGTCCCCGCGCCCCCAGGTCAGCTCGAAGTCGGTGCGCAGTTCCATCGCCTGCTCCGTGATGGCGCGCAGCACCGTCGAGGCGCTGTAGACCTGGCCGGGTGGGCCGGGAAGAGGAGGCTGCGCACCCTGCTTCCGATGCTGTCGGCCGCCACCACCAGATCGGCCTCCAGGACCGTGTCGGCGCAGCCGACTCGAACCGTCCCGTGGTCGGTCTGCTGCACTGAGCCGGCCGCCGAGCCGATCGCCAGCGCCTCGGCGGGCAGGGACTCGCGGAGCAGCCGGTGCAAGGTGGCGCGGGGGATGCCCATGATCGGCGTGCCCACCGCCTTCTCCGGCGCCGCGCCGTCCATCCGGGTCAGCCGGCCACCCTCCGGTGTGCGGGTGCCGCCGCTGTACTGGCCCCGTGAGGCCTCCCGCACCGCTTCGCCGACGCCGAGTTCGTCCAGTGCTCGAAGGCCGTTGGCGGCCAGCGAGATGCCCGCCCCCGCGTCGTCGAGCACCGGAGCGCGCTCGACGACCGTCACCTCCCAGCCGATGCGGCGCAGCCCGATCGCGGTGGCCAGACCGCCGATGCCCCCTCCGACCACCACCGCCGTGTTGCCCATGGCGAAGCCCCCATCCTTCTACACCTGTAGAAGGATGACCGTACCGGCCGCCGCCGCTCGCTCGCCCGCTACGCCTGCAGGATCGAGAGCGTGCGCGATCCGGAGCTGCGCGAGATCCTCGTACCCCGCGAGAACGCCGGACGCGAGGCCGTACGGATGTTCCTCGCCGCGCAGGGCGTGACGGAGGTGGAGAGCCGCACTCACATCCTGCTGACCCGCATCGACGGACTGGTCTTCGACCGGCTGGTGAACGGCGGCGAAGTGCCTCGCGGGGCCCTTGAAGGCCTGGTCGCCGCCGCCCTGCGGTAGGAACCAGCCGTCCCTGGTTCCTACCGGAGCACGGTGCATCAGCGGTAGCGGATCACCCGGACCCCCGACTCGTGGAACGCGTCCAGGCTCCTCAGCTCCGCGGCGGAGGCATCGACGATGCCGACGTGACCCGCCTCGGTGTGCAGCCCCGTCAAGAGCAGCCCGGCACTCTCGCGTCCTCGGGCGTCCCGACGAAGGACCCACAGCAGGGCGCGTCCCCCGGCCGGCAGCGCGGCGACGGCCCGCACGGCATCGACGACGGTCGCGTGCTCGGAGACCTCCATCGCCGGGCCCAGCTCCGTAAGGGTGGAGGCCAGCCATTCGGCCTTCCCCGCGGGAGGCGTCGGGCCGGCCGGCTCGCCCCGGTCCCAGGTGGCAAGGAATCCCCACGGGTCGGAGTTCGGCAGCAGGAACGGCTCCTGAGGCCCCTTGGGCACCACCACGGCCGCGTCGAGCATCGCGTGCCTCCAGTCCCCGCTCCGCACGGCGGACGAGGTCTGGCACGCGAAGAGCCAGCCGCGGGCCGTCTCGTCCGCGGCGTCCGGCGACACCAGCTCGACGGGTTCCGCGTACGTGCGGCGCAGCCACTCCTCGGCCTTGTGCCGGGCGGCCTCGAAATCGTCGGCCCGCGCCGGGCCCCCGGGCCGCACCCGGGCGAAGACCAGTTCCAGCACCCCGGCCGTGTCCAAGCGGGCCAGCCCGCCGGTCATCCCGTCGAGGAACACCACGGAACCGCCGTTGTTGTGCGCGTACAGCAGGTGGCCGCTGACCTCCGTGCCGCCGAGGGCGCGTCGCACCCACACCACGCCCTGGGTGTCCGGACCGGTCTGCTCCGCCCGCTCGATGACCTCGTCCCAGCTCGCGCACCGCAGTTGTTCGGCGCCGGGGAAGTAGCGTCGCAACAGCAGCTCCCACCATCCCGGAGCCTCGTGCGCCGGCTGCCACGGCAACGGGCACGACGGTGCCCCGGCGATCGCCGCCGCCATGGTGACCACGCATCCGCGGGAATTCAGGCGTCGCGTCTGGGCCCCGGGGTCACGCTCCACGGGGTCCTGCGTGTAGGCCGCGGCGTCCCGCCACGGATCGTCGGCCGCCGGGTGGAACGGCGTGCCGAGGTCCTTGGGCACGACCAGCGAAGCGGCCAGCATCGGCGTCCGCGGATACCCCGGCTGCGCGGTGGTCCGGCAGGCGAACAGCCAGGTCCCGGCGTCCTCGGCCACGGGCTCGATCGCGACCAGCTCCACCAGGCCGTGGTAGGTGGTCAGAAGCCACTGCAGGGCCATCTGCCACGGCTCGGCCTTCACCGTCCTGGCCAGGCCCGCGGTCGCCCAGCCGCCGTGCCGTACGTAGGCGAAGTACTCGTCCAGGGGCAGGTGCGACGGCGGGAACCGCACGGCGGAGCCGTCCTTGGGTACGAGCACGACGCTCGTCAGCGCAGCGGCCGGCGAACCCGCCGCACCGGGACCCGGGTGTGCTGCGTAGTGGATGATCCAGGCGAGCGGGTCTTCCCGGGACAGCTCCTCTTGCAGGGCGATCGTCCGGGATTCGTGGGCGTACGCCCGTTCGAGATGCGTCCGTGCCGCTTCCAGGGCCTCGTTCAACGTGAGCATTGCTGTTTCCTGACGGGGTTAGCGGTAGGGGACATGGGCGATCTCGCTGATGTTGGACGTCTCCAGTTTGGCCAGCGTCCCGGTCTGGCCGTCCAAGAAGACCACTCCGTGCGGGGTGTTCACGGCACTGAAGACGTGGCCCGGCCCGCCGTGGCGGGAAATGGCGACCACGCTGCGCGAGTCCGGACCCCGTTGTTCCAGGTCCTTGATGATGTCGTCGTAGTTGTTGACGACCTTCTTCGCGTCCGGAGTCACCCCGAGCTCCTTGTACGGGATGTCACCGGGCCCGGTCTTCGGGGCGGCCGACACCTCGACCCCGTCCAGCCGTTTGTCGAGGGTGGCCACGTTGTGCGTGCAGTTGTACTCGTAGCCCGGCATGCCCGTGTTGTTCATGTCCTTCAGCCACGGGTACTGGTCGTCGAGGAACTTCTGGGCCTGCTTCGCACCGACGGAGTCGGCGTGGATGGCGCTGCGCTCCGTGACACCCTTCGCCGGCTGCGCCAGGTGCGACCACGCCGACGGCTTCGCGGCCACCGTCTCCGCGACCCGTACGCCCGCCCGCGCCCCTCCCAGGCCCTTGGTCCCGAGCAGCTCGGGCACCAGCCGGCCGAGGCCCTCGGAGGGGTCGTCCTTGAAGCTGTCGATCAGGGCCCCCGGAATCCGCTCCGGGTGGGCGGCCGTCGACACGAGGCCGGCAAGCGTCATGTTGAGGTGCTGCGCGTACTCGGCCGGGTGGGTCAGGTTGTACGGATCCATCGGGTTCAGGCCGCGCGCGAAGTTCAGCAGCCCCGCCGTGCCCTTGACCACTCCGCCGACGAAGTGGTTGAGCTCCACGGCCTCCGCGCCGTAGTAGTCGCCGATCCCCGCCAGCGCCCGCTCGGACGGGGGCGGTTCGGCCGGGGCGTGCGCCAGCGCCGCCGCCAGCGCCTTCTGTGCGTCGCCGGCCGCGTCGTTGCGCTGCCTGCGGGCTTCCTTCAGGATCTCGTGGGCCCGCGTGCCGTCGGCCTTCCCGGCGTCGACGGGCTCCACCGGCTTCTCGCCGGGGTCCTTGCCCGCGTCCGCCGCCGCCGTGTAGGCCTTGGCCTTGGACACGTAGTCCTCGTGCGCTTCCTTGGCCTGCTTGACGGCCGCCTTGTAGAGGTCGATGGCCAGTTGTGCCTGCTGCTGCGCCCACTCCACCGTCCCGGCGTACCGGTTCAGGGCGCCGGCCGCCGCCTCGCAGGCGTCGGCGGCGCGCAACCAGTCCGTCGGGTGCATCGCGAACTTCTCGCGGAACGTTTCAGCGGCCTCACCCTTCCAGTGCCCGGAGTCCAGCGCCCTCATGCCCTCGCCGACCCGGTCGAAGGCGGCCTTGAAGTCGGTCAGGTGCTTGGTCGATTCGCGGATCGCCGACGCCTTGCCGTGGATCAGCTCGTTCGCCTGCTCGGTCTGCCCGAGCTGCTGCTCGCTGATCGAGGCCCCGAGGTCGGAGCCGATGTCGTCGCCCCAGTCCTCGACCTTGTCCGCCCAGTCGTGCGCCCCGACGTAGTCCAGGGCGGCGCCTATCCCGTCGGTGGTCTTGTCGACGCCCTCCCCGACGGCCTTCTTGGTCGCGTCCCAGCCGTCCTCGAGCTTTCCCAGGCCCTTGTCGAGGAGACCACCCCAGTCCGTCATCAGCGCTCACCCTGCGGCTGGGGCTGCTGCTGCGGCGCCGGTCCGACCATGCGGTCGACCGCGCCGTCCATCTCGTCGCGCAGCCCGGCCGCATCGATCAGCTGGTTCGACAACAGCATGTCGGAGGTGTTCACGTCCCGCACCGCGCCCTTCCAAGCCTCCTTGCTGTTCTGTGCCGCCCGGTCGAAGGACTCCTGGCTGTAGTCCGCGTCGCGGATCTGCGTGTACGCGTTGTCGGAGAGCACCTCGCCCCAGTCCTTGTCGATGACGTCCTTCTCAGAGGCGTACGGATTGCCCATCGCCGAGTTGGTGAGGACCTTGAAGCTGCCCTGGATGTACTGGTCCTGCTCGTGCAGCACACCGGCGGACAGGCCCACCTTCGCCGCGAACGAGTTGCCCTGCTGCACCAGTGACCGCACCCCCCACTCCCAGCGCTCGCAGAAGGTCTTGAAGGTCGACGTCAAGCCGTCGTGCCCGGTCTCCATGCCCGACAGGGCGATGTCGGAGAACCCCCGCCCCATGCTGGCGGAGCCGACCATTCCCAGTTCCTTCAGCTCGCCCAGCGTCTCCGTGATGCCCCGGGCGATCTGGCCCAGTGCCTGCTGCGAGACGTCGAGATCCGCCCCGTCCCCGCTCATTTCGTCCCCTCACCATCGAGTGCCGCCCCTTCGGGCACGAACCCGCTCAACGGCGGGAAGACCATGCCGTCGGGCCCCGCCACGTCCCACGCCACCCCGCAGGGGAAGTCCAGCGCGGGCACGACCTCGTCCAGGATCCGCGCCCCGACCACCCGCCGGTACGGCCATTCCCGGCCCTGCTCGCCGCGGGCCTGCGCGAACCGGGCCAACTGCTCCTCGCCGGAGAACGCGTAGATCCAGTCGAGCCCGCCGAACTGGCCCGTCCACAGCCCCTCGCGCTCGTCCAGGGGCACGATCAGTACCCGGCTGCGGAAATCCGCCAGGCGCTCCAGCACCGCTTCCCGCGCCATCTCCACGGTGTCGGCCTCCGCCTCGGGAGCGGCCGCGGGCGCGATGGGCGGCTGCGGCTGTGGCCCTGGCTGTGCCCGTGGCTGTGACCGTGGCTCCGGTGTCTTGGCGGCGCGCTCGGCGGCAGCTGTGCGCAGCCCGGCCCACTCCTCGTCGAAACCCACCTCAGAACTCCCCTCGCCGGGCAGCCGGAGCGGGCCCGGTGCTTCGCGACTTGTCGTGCGCATCCGTGATCAAGCCGAGAATACCCAGAGTGCGGAAGCCCTCGTTCCACGAGTGCGCCGCCGGGGACGGCGTCGCCGCGGCGTCGGCGGTATGTCGGGGGCCTATCGGGGGACTGTCGGTCCGATGTCGGTGAGGTCCGGCACATTTGCGGAAGTACGGCCGGGTGCCCATCCGGCTGTAGGTCTGGGAGGGGAACTCTTGTGCATGACGTAGTGATCGTGGGCGCGGGCCCGGTCGGTCTGTTCCTTGCCTGCGAGCTTGGTCTCGCCGGCTGTTCGGTCCTGGTGCTCGAGCGGGAGCCGGAGCCCGGTTCCCCGTGGAAGACAGAACCACTGGGGATGCGCGGCCTGTCCGCCACGTCGCTCGAGGCGTTCAACCGCCGCGGGATACTGCAGGCGCTGCTGACGGCGTCGGGCGACAGCGGCGCCCCCGCCGCGAATCCGGACGCGGATGAGGCGTCACCCCCCCGCTGGGCGGGCCACTTCGCCGGCATGATGCTCGACCCCGCCAAGGTCGACGTCGCCGCCCTGCCGTTCCGGCTGCCCAGCCCGGCACCGGAGGTCCTGCTGACGCACCTCGAAGCGGTCGAGTCGGTGCTGGCCGAGCAGGCAGCGAAGCTCGGCGTGGACGTCAGGCGCGGCGTCACGGTCTCGGCCATCGCCGAGAACGATGAGGGCGTGGTCGCACGAGCCGGGGCGGACGCGTACGAGGCGCGCTGGCTCGTCGGCTGCGACGGCGGACGCAGCACGGTGCGCCGGCTCGCGGGCTTCGACTTCGTCGGCACCGAGCCGCAGTTCACCGGCTACACCATGCAGGCGACCGTCGCCGATCCCGAGAAACTGCGGTCCGGGTTCAACCCGACGCCGATGGGCATGTACATGCGAATGCCCTCGGAAGGGCACGTCGGCATGATGGACTTCGACGGTGGCGCGTTCGATCGCTCGCAGCAGCCGACCCGCGACCATCTCCAGGCGGTTCTGCGCCGCGTGTCCGGCACCGACGTGACGCTGAGCGACGTCCGTCTCGCCTCGAGCTTCACCGATCGGGCGATGCAGGCGACGACGTACCGGCGAGGACGCGTCCTGCTCGCGGGCGACGCCGCCCACATCCACTCACCCCTGGGCGGGCAGGGACTCAACACCGGCATCGGCGACGCCATGAACCTGGGCTGGAAGCTCGCGGCGACCGTGCACGGGCACGCACCGGACGGACTGCTCGACACGTACACCGGCGAGCGCCATCCGATCGGCGCAGCGGTGCTCGACTGGTCGCGCGCCCAAGTGGCGGCCATGCGGCCGGACCCGCACGGCCAGGCGATGCAAGGAGTGGTCCGCGACCTGATCGCGACCCGTGACGGAACGACCTACGTGTTCGCGAGGCTGTCGGGATCGTGGGTCCGTTACGACCTCGGCAGCGCGGATCCGCTGGTCGGCCGCAACGCCCCGGACCTCCGCCTCGAGGACGGCACGCGCCTGGGCGACCTGATGCGGGACGGACGGGGCGTGGCCCTCGATTTCAGCACCGACCAATCCCTGCGCGGTGCGGCGATGGGCTGGGAGAGCCGCATACGGTACGCGGCCGGTCCGGCGAGGAACGACCTCGGACTGGGTGCCGTGCTCGTCCGACCTGACGGGACGGTCGCCTGGGCAGGTGACCGCCGCCCTGACCGTGAAGCCTTCGAGCGGGCCGTCGGCCGCTGGTTCGGCGATCCGGACATCTCTTGATCGCCGGAACATCAACGCTCTCTTCCGCTTTCCCCTCCTCACCCTGGTTCAAGGAGCGCACATGACGATCACTGTCCCGCCGGGAAGCACCGTGATGTTCACCGGCGATTCGATCACCGACTGCCAACGGCTGGAGAGTGAAGAGGGCCTCGGGTTCGGCTACCCGTTGCGCGTCGCGGGCGAGTGGGGACTCCGGCACCCGGACCGGCCCGTGACCTGGCTGAACACCGCGAACGCGGGCAACAAGGTGATGGACCTCGAAGCCCGCTGGCAGAGCGACGTACTCGACGCGCGCCCGGACGTGGTGTCGATCCTCGTCGGGGTCAACGACATGGGCTGGCACACACTGGACCCGAAGGGGTACGTGATCTCCGCGGAGGAGTTCGAGGCAGGTTATGACCGCCTGCTCGCACCCCTCGCCGAGGCGGGCACGAAGCTGATCCTCATCGAGCCGTTCCTCCTGCCGATCCACGGCGTCGTCGAGGCCGGTGCCGCGCTCGTCGGCGACAAAGAGCGAGAAGAGTGGCGCACCGACCTGGACCCGAAGATCCAGGTCGTGCGCAAGCTCGCCCGCAAGTACGGCGCCCATCTGCTCGCCGCCGACGGCATGTTCGCCGAGCTCGCCGCGACGGCCGGACCGGAGTACTGCGCCGCGGACGGCGTACACCCGACGCCGGCCGGCCACGCCGCACTCGCGGCGGCCTGGCTGCGCCTGGTCGCGTGACCGGAGAACGGCCCGTCGCCCGCACGGAGTCGCGATCCGGAGGCTGCTGACGACGGATGAGGGACTTCCGTGGACAGCTGCCATGGCGGCTGTGTCGCGCGTCACATCGGCGGCATGTCACGAACAGGCCGACAGCTTCCATCTGGTGGTCGTCAACGGCGAGCAGGGGAAGGCGGAACGATGAACGAACGGCACGAAGCAGGGGCGACCGCGCACCGGGTTCTGGTCCTGGGGGCGGGTTACGCGGGCATGGCCGCGGCGATCCAGCTCGCGGCCCGGGTCAAGGGACACCGGGGCGTGCACGTGACCCTGGTGAACGCGCAGGAGCGGTTCACCGAGCGGATGCGGCTGCACATGACCGGGACCGGGCAGCGGCTCGTCGATCTGAGCGTCCCGGAGCTACTGACCGGCACGGGTGCGCAGTTCATACGCGGCTGGGTGACGGCGGTGGACACGGACGCGAGGACGGTACGGATCGACGACGACCGCATCCTGCACTACGACACGCTCGTGTACGGGCTGGGCGGCGTGGCCGACACCGCGGCGGCGCCGGGGGTCGAGGACCACGCGTACACCCTGAACAGCGTGCAGGACGCCGAGGTGCTCGCCGACCGGCTGGCGCACCTCGGCGGCGGCACGGTGGTGGTCGCAGGCAACGGCCTCACCGGCGTCGAGTCGGCCGCGGAGATCGCCGAGCAGCACCCGGGGCTGAACGTCGTGCTGCTGGGCCGGAGCGAACCCGGCGCGGCCATGAACCCGAAGGCCAGGAGGTATGTGCACTCCGCGCTCGAGCGCCTGGGTGTCCGGGTGCGCAGCGGGGCCGAGGTGGTGAAGGTGCTGCCCGATGCGGTCGAGCTGGCGGGCGGGGAGAGAGTTCCCGCCGACGTGGTCTTGTGGACGAGCGGTACGCGGGTGTCGCCGCTGGCGGCCGCCGCCGGGCTGACCGTCGACGAGCGCGGCCGCATCGTCACCGACGCCGCGCTGCGGTCGGTGTCGCATCCGGACGTGTACGCCGTGGGCGACGCGGCCGCCGTGCGCCAGGGCTACGGCGTCATGCACGGCACCTGCCAGGGCGGCATGCCGACCGGTGTGCACGCCGCGGTGTCGATCTTCCGGGTGTTGGAGGGCAAGCAGCCCAAGCCCTTCCGCTTCGGCTACTACCACACGCCGGTGAGCCTGGGACGGCACGACGCGGTCGTGCAGTTCACCCGCCCCGACGACAGCCCCCGGCGGATGTATCTGACCGGCCGTATGGCGGCACGGTATAAGGAGACGGTGACTGCTTCCCCCTGGCCGACCTACGGCCGTATGAAGAAGATGCCCGCCTCGGGTGCGTTCTGGCCGCGCGGCGGCCGCTTCACCCGGGTCCAGGGGGCACGGTGACCCAGCCGCCCGCGGACTTCGACCAGCAGATATTCCACCAGCACCGCAATCTGCTGTTCTCGGTGGCCTACCGTTTCCTCGGCACCGCGGCCGATGCCGAGGACGCGGTCCAGGACGCCTGGATCAAATGGTCGGCCGCCGACCGCTCGCAGGTGGCCGATCCCAAGGCGTACCTGACGCGGATCGTGTCGAATCTGGCGCTGGAACGGCTGCGCTCCACCCGGTACAAGCGCGAAACGTACGTGGGGCCGTGGCTTCCGGAGCCCATTCTCACGGGCGGGGATGCCGCCGAGGCCGTCACGGACGCCGAGTCGGTGTCGATGGCGATGCTGGTGGTGCTGGAGACGCTGAGCCCACTCGAGCGTGCGGTGTTCGTGCTGAGGGAAGTCTTCGACTTCAGCCATGCCGAGATCGCGGAGGCGGTGGAGCGGTCCGAAGCCGCGGTGCGGCAGGCCGCGCACCGCGCTCGTGAGCATGTAAGGGCCCGTCGGCCGCGCTTCCCCACGGACCGCTCGAGGCAGCGCGAGGTCACCGAGAAGTTCTTCGCCGCCTCGACCGGTGGTGACGTCAACGCCCTGATGGAGTTGCTGTCCCCGGACGTCACTCTGTGGACCGACGGCGGCGGCAAGGTCCGCCAGGCCCTGCGTCCGGTCGTGGGCGCATCCACGGTGGCTGCCTGGTTCGCGGCCATCGGCACCGTCACCTACCAGGGCATCGAGCCGGCCGACATGAACGCTGAACTCGTCGAAATAAACGGTGGGCCCGGCATGCTGTTCAGCGGACTGAATCGAGTGATCGCCACGGTCACCTTCGATTTCGACGCCGACGGCCGCATCACCGCCATCCACAACGTGGCCAACCCGGACAAGCTCCGGGCCATCGCCGGAGGCACCACTCACCACGTCGCGACGCGGTAGGCCCTGTGCGAGCGTCGGCGGCTGGTGGGCGAAGGCTGAGGGGCGGCCGGCGTGACGGCAGTGACCCCGCAGCAGCGGCCGGTCGGCGGGGAGCGGCGCTGCGGAGCGTAGCGCCGGGTACTCCGGTTTCGTGCAGCGGAAATGAAAGGGGCGGGGGCGGTCGGCTGTTGGCGGAGGGGTTGGTGGCTCTCGCCGCGGCCGGGACCGGCGCCTGGCAGGGGTTCCAGGAGGCCGTCGCCGGGTGGTTCGGACGTGGCGACGAGGAGCGTGAGCGCGTCGAGCTGGAGCGGCTGGACCGCTGCGCGGCGGCAATCGAGGCCGTCCGGACCGGTGACGCCGGCGCCGGAGACGCGAATCCCCGTGGCACCCCTCCTTGTCATTCAGTCACCCGCACGGCGTGGACCGTGGTGAACGCCAGCAGAGGGGCGGCGGTCCGCGGGGGATTCTCGAGCAGGGGTGAGTGTCCGAGACCGGGCAGCAACGCGACTTTCGCGCCCGGAACGACGTGGTAGTCGGCGGCGGACGAGGATCGCCACCTGCGGTCTTCCTCGCCGAAGATCACCAGGAGCGGCTTGCCGAGGGCCGTCAGCCGGTCCGGGAGCGCTTGCTGCTCCAGATGCTCGCGGGTGCCCTGCATCGTTGCGGTGAGCGAGTGGTAGGTCATACAGCGCACCTCGTCCAGGAGCTCCGGTGGGATCTGGTAGCCCGGTCGGCTGAAACCCGTACTCGCGAACCGGCGGACCTGCTCGTCGGTCGGCGGCCATTGCGCGAGTCCGACCGCGGCGGACTGCGGTGCGATGAAGGCGTCCAGGCTGGGTCCGGTGTTGATGAGCGCGAGCGCGGTCACCAGGTCGGGTCGCTGTTCGGCGAGGGCGACCGCGACCACGCAGCCGCTGCAATGACCGACGACCACGGCGTGCTCGACGCCGAGGCGGTCCAGTCTTCGCGTTGACGGACACGCTGCTCGCCCGCCGGCATGAGGCGGGGCCGCCGGTCGACCACGCCGCCCACCGCCTGGTCGCGGGTGAAGGCGCGGCCCGAGTGGCGGCCGACGCCGGCTACGCCGACCAGTCGCACCTGCATCGTGACGTCATGGAGTTCACCGGGGCAATCCCCGCCGCCGTGCCGGCGAGCCGTTCCTCGCCGTTGACGACATCGCATGGCCCAGCCGCGGAACACCCGCCAAGCCTCAGGTCTCCAGGGATCTGAGGCCCGGTCGCCGGCCGGCGGTGTGACGGCTGCCGCTCTGAGCGTCGCCGCGATCACCTGCGCGGGGCGGGCCCGGCGGTGCTCGGCGGCTTCTGCGTCGGACCCGCCCTGCGTGCCGATGTCCCCGGCCCGATGGAGGCCCGGGGACGTTCGGCGTCGTAGGTCGGGTGGCGCGTCAGGTGGCGATGGTGGTGACGGCCTCGAGGCCGTACGTGCGGGCGTAGCCGTTCTCGGTGCCGACGAGGAGGTCGACGACCTTGAAGTAGCGGTCCCAGAACGGGGTTTCGCGCAGTGCGTCGATCAGGAGCTGGTAGGCGTCGTGGTCGTCGGCTTCCCAGACCCAGACGTCGGTGACGCGGGTGGAGTAGAACTCCGTGTCGTAGAAGCGTGAGCGGACGCCGGTGGTCTTGGCCTCGATCGCGGGGACGACCTGGGTGACGAAAGCGTTCATGCGTTCCCGGGGGGTCATGGCGAGCCACTCGGGCATCGTCTTGATGAGCATGAACGCCGTGACCGGCGGTGTGGTGTTCTCAGCGGGCATGACGGGTGCCTTCCGGGAGGACTGCGGGCTTGAGGGTCCGGGCGCACCACTGGGCGAAGGTGGTGGGGGAGCCGGTGGCCCGGGTGCGGGTGACACCTGCGTCGAGGCCCTCGTTCTTGGCCCGCTTCATGTCGACGACACCCTGGGCGAACGCCTCGTTGAGGCGGTAGCCGAGGAGGTCGGTGTGCAGTTCGTCGAGCGGCTGCCGTGCGTAGCGGACGGGGCGGCCGAGTTGTTCGGTCATGACGCGGGCCAGGTCGTCGGGGGAGAGGTCCTCGGGTCCGAGGACGGGGACGCTGTCGTTGCCGGACCACGAGCGGTTGCGCAGCAGGTCGGCGGCGACGGCCGCGATGTCGGCGACGGCGGCGCGGGGGGCCTTGAGGCCGGCGTCGATGGCGTCGGTGAAGACGCCCGTCTCCCGGATCGTGTCCGCGTCCTCGAGAAGGTTCTCGAAGAAGGACGGGCAGGCCAGGGCGCGGTAGGCCACGCCGGTGCCGGCGATGAGGTCGTCCATGGCGAGGGAGGCGCTGACGAGTCCGGCGCGGTGGGCGACCGGGGTGCCGCGGCCGAGCGCGGAGACGCCGACGACGTGGCCGATGCCGTGGGCGACGAGGGCCTTCGCGGCGGGCCGGGTGAAGCCGCAGTAGGCATCCTCGGGGGTCAGGGACGCGTCCGGGGGGACGAGCCAGAACACGGCGTCGGCGCCCTCGAAGGCGCGGTCGACGACCTCGGCGTCGCCGTGCGAGCCGGTGACCACCTCGACGCGGTCGCGCACCGCGTCGGGCAGCCGGGCGGGGTCGCGTACGACCACGCGTAGTTCCTCGCCGTGGGCGGGGGCGGACTCCAGGAGCAGGGACAGCAGGTGACTGCCGATGTTCCCGGTGGGAGCGGTGATGACGATCATGGAAACCTCGTGGGTCGTGCCGGATGGGGACGACCCTCATCCTGTGGAAGTCCAGGGTGTTGCCACAATGGGAACTTCAGCACGGGATCATTGCCTGAAATGGAATAACGCCTATGAGCAGCAGTGCAGAGCCTGTCATCGACGCCAATCTCGCCGTCGCGTTGAACGCTTTGCTGACCGAGCAGAGCGTCACTCGTGCCGCTGCCCGCTTGCACACGTCGCCGGCCGCCATGAGCCGCACACTCGCCCGACTGCGGCGCATCCTCCAGGACCCTCTGCTGGTCCGGGCCGGCCAGACCATGGTCCCCACTCCCCGTGCCCAGGCTCTGCGCGAGGAGACGGCCGCGGTGGTGCGCCGCCTGGGAGCGCTGCTGGCGCCTGGCGCCGGAGTCGATCTCGCCGTCCTGCGCAGCACCTTCACCCTCCAGGCGGCCGACCTGGTCGGCGCGGCGTTGGCGCCGGGGATGCTGCGGATGGCCCGGCAGGAGGCGCCGGGGATTTCGTTGCGGTTCCGGGCCGAGGAACTGGAAGCCGGGCCGGCGCTGCGCGACGGCCGGATCGACCTGGAGATCGGGTCCATCGACCACGTGGACCCCGAGACCCGGATCGAGGAACTGGTCACCCTTCGGATGGCGGTGGCCGTCCGCCCCGGCCACCCCCTCACCGAAGGGACCCTGACCCCGGACCGGCTCGCTGCCGCCGATCACGTGGTGGTGAGCCGCCGTGGCCGGTTCACCGGTCCCCTGGACGCCGCACTGGCGGAGCGGAACCTGCGTCGGCGAGTCGCCGTCGTCCTCCCCAGCCACATGGCCGCGATGACGCTCGCTGCCCGCAGCGACATCGTCTGCCTCATCCCCACCGCACCCCCCGGCAGCGTTCCCTCCCCGCTCACCGACCCCGCAACCACCCTGGGTCTTCGCCTCCTTGACATCCCCTTGCCCCTGCCGCCGCTGACCATCGGCATGGCGTGGCACCCCCGCCACGCCGCCGACGCAGGCCATCACTGGCTCCGCAACGCCGTTCGCCGGACTCTTCACGCACCTGGCGGTTCGACGGCCTGACGTCACATGCCGATGCTCTCGGGAGGGCCGGGCCGCGCCTGCCCCGGTCAGACCAGCAGGCGGATCGACGGGGCTTCCGCGTCGGTGGCGATCCGCGTCTTGCACTCCCCGCAATGGACGGGGCCGGGGCGCTGGACGTTCGTCTGGATCGAGCCCTTTCCCGAGGACTCCTTGTGCGGGCAGAAGCGGCCGTAGTGCAGGCGGACCCACCGGCTCACCGGCGTCGCCGGGTTGCCGCGCTTGGCGTCGTGGAACGGCGCCCACCAGAAGTCCACGACGGACTTGACCATGAGACGGTCTTCCTCGCTCGTCACGTCGAAGGCCGCGATGCGTGCTGCCGTGAAGTGCTGGTCGTCGCGCCCGCTCACACAGACGGCCCGCTCGGCTCCCCACTTGAGCACGGTCGTCCGGTCGACGCGCTCACAGACGAAGCAATCCAGGCTCAGCTCGATCGTGCGCTCCCAGGACAAGCGATCACGATGAGCCTTCTCCAAGCCTGACAGAACGGCGCTGATCTCCAAGCTACGCAACATCGTGGGATCTTCGCACGGAACAACAGGGCCTCCCGGACCGCACGTTGGATTCGACACCCTTCGAGCTGTCAAGAGGCCCTGCTCTCATGCACGGCATCCAGGTAGACGGTCGGCTTGGTGACGCCCCGAGGCCGCCTCGCGGGTTTGAGCCCGGTGCCGCGACTGACGAACCTGGCGAAGAGTCGTGTCCTACCGGCTCGAGGCGCGGCCAACCGCCCCCGCTACGTCCTACTTCTCCTCCGGCTCCCAGGCGCGGAGCAGGTCGAGCAGCCCTGCGTCTCCGTCAACGTGCAAGGAGTCGGCCTGGATCCGGTCGTACAGGTAGAGGACCAGCTCACTGGCCGTGCCGTGGACGGAGGCGCCGGCTGCGTCCGAGTCTTCGCCGGTCGCGGCGGTGGGCGCGGGGATGCGGGTGATGCGTGCGCCGTCGCCGTCGACGGTGAGGCGCCAGGAGCGGCCCTCGGCGGCGTGGAAGTCGAAGGCCGTGGGCTTGTGCGGCCAGGCACTCGGCGTTGCGCAGACGGTGAACAGGAACTCCTCCACACCGTCAAGTGCCAGCTCGACCGGCAGCGGCTGCGGGGAGCCTCCGGCGAGCTGGGCGTCGTAAGTGTGCACCGCGGTCTCCTGGACCCGGTGCCGGGCGGTACCGCCGGCGGTCTGCGGTGACTGCGACGCGGGCCACCACGTCCAGCAACCGCTCTCCGGTCCCGCCGCGCGCAGGGCGCCCAGCAGAAGCTGCGTCGACGCGTCCAGCCAGGCCAGCAGGGCCTCACGCTCCTGCGGTACTTCCAGCGCGGCGCGCGCGGCGACGGCCTCGGCCGGGGGAGCGTCGGCAGACCCCGCGCCGACGATGGCGGCCCAGAAACGGTCTCCCCCACCCAGGTGCTTCACCAGATCGAACAGCGTCCACCCGGGGCAGGTCGGCACCTGCGCGTCGAGACCGGGCGCGGCGGCGACCACGGCGCGGAAGGCGGTCGACCGTTCATCGATCAGTCGCAACAGGTCAGGGAACTCAAGATTCTTTTCCACGCCGGATGTCTATCACCGTGCTCCGGCGATCGTACAGCGATTTTCACAGTCGCCGCCGGTTGGCCATTGCGGACGTCCTCGCCTCCCACCGCTCGGGTGACAAGCTGCGCACTGCTGCGAGGACGCTGGTCGTGGCGGTACGCCAGGCGTCGTGCCTGTGGGTGCTCTGGCCTCGCCGTGCGGCCGGGCACCTCGGCGAGGTGACGTCCACCCGGTGCGCGCGGTCATGCTGCCGCTCGATGTGATGGACGCGGAGGTCACGATGGCGGGGGGAGGACCGGTCGGGTCTGGAGTTCAGGTGACTCCCGTTCGACGAGCACTCCTCAAGTTCGGAACAACAACAGCCACTTAGCTTGTCGTTTTTGGTCCGCCGTCGAACGGGGCTCGAACTTGTTCGGGGTTTCTCCTGTTCACGGCATGTCCGTGGGCCTGGGGCCTGATCCTGCTGGAAGGAGTGGCGCGGCGGTGGAGGCCGGATCGTGGAACAGGTCGAGCACGGGGTCCAACGAGACGCGTTCGCGGCGGTGACGGCGTTCCGTACCGAGCTGTACGCGTCCCTACTCGCCCGGGGCGACGCCCTCTTCGAGCTGTGCGACGCCTTGCTGTGCACCGACGGTCCGGTCCGTACGCTCGTGGACCTGGCTCTGGCGCCCGAGCACCGGCGTGGGCACGGCGCCCTGTACGCCGGGTTGAACCAGGGCCGGATCGACGTCGCCCGGCTGCGCCGGTCCTTGGTCGGGGTGCCGTTGCCCCGGGCCGCCGACGGGCGCCTCGTGCTCGCGGTGGATGTGTCCCCGTGGCTTCGGCCGGACGCCGACACATGCTCGGACCGATCGTTCTGCCACACCTTCGGCCGAGGCCTGGGCAAACACCAGATGGTGCCCGGCTGGCCGTACTCGATCGTCGCCGCGCTGGAGACCGGTCGCACCTCCTGGACCGCGCTGCTGGATGCGCTTCGGCTGGAACCTGGCGCCGACCTCGCGGCCGTCACCGCCGACCAGGTCCGCGAGGTCGTCGAACGCCTCATCGCAGCGGGCCAGTGGCAGCGGGGTCAACCGGACGTCCTCGTCGTCCTCGATGCCGGCTACGACGCACCCCGCATCGCCCACCTCTTGGCGGACATGCCGATCGAGGTCCTGGGCCGGCTCCGGTCGGATCGGGTGATGCGCAAGCCGGTCCCGGTCCCGTGGATCTGCCCGCCGCAGGGCGGGCGCCCCCCAAAGCACGGCGGCGAGTTCGTATTCGGCGATCCAGTCACCTGGGGCGAGGCGGCGGCCGTCACCTCGACGACGACGGAGCGGTACGGGACCGCGACCGCGCAGGCATGGGACCGGCTCCACCCCCGTCTGACCCGCAGGGCCGCGTGGGGGAACCACGACGGGCCGTTGCCGATCATCGAGGGCACCGTGATCAGGCTAACCGTGGCGAAGCTGCCCAGCGGCGGAGTCAACAAGCCGGTCTGGCTGTGGTGGTCGGGCACCGGAGCCACCCCCGCGGACGTCGATCGGTGTTGGCAGGCATTCCTGCGGCGGTTCGATGTCGAGCACACCTTCCGCCTGCTCAAACAGACCCTCGGCTGGACCCGGCCCAGGCTCCGTGACTCTGCCGCGGCCGATCGCTGGACCTGGCTCGTCCTGGCCGCCCACGCACAACTCCGCCTTGCCGGCCCCTCACCGCAGATCTCCGCCGGCCGTGGGAACGGCCAGCGGAACCGAACAGGCTCACCCCGGCCCGGGTCCGCCGGGGGTTCAGGAACCTGCACGCGAAGACGGGCACGCCAGCCCGTGCACCGAAACCCACCCGACCCGGCCCCGGCCGCCCCCATGGCTCGAAGAACCAGCGGCCCGCCACCCGCTACGCCGTTGGACGCGTGCTCGCCACTGGGGAGTCCTACACCCGACCCGCACACCACAAGAAGGGAACGAAGCCCCGGCGAACGACCAACGACGGCCGTGATCACGGCACGGGATAAGCGGCTGTCAGCCGATGTCCCAAGATGCCAGGCTCGTGTTGCAGTGCAAGCAGCGGAACAGGTAGGCGGTCGGCTCGCCAGTGCGATCCAGCCCCCGCAAGAACTCCTCGGTATCTGCTGGCGACCAGCCGTAACGCCGGTGATCTGCACGGAGCATGGCGAGGGCCTCTGGGTAGGCCTCAAGCTCGCGATACCCGGCAGGGCCGAGAAAGGCCGCGCCGTCGCCACAGTGGTACAGCCAGGCCTCCTGCTGCCAACCCGCAAAGCCGGGAGTGCGTCGGGTGATTTCTTCGACGACCGACAGAGGCACGTCGTCGGGGACGTCAACGGCATCGCTGAACATCGCAGCCATGTCGGAGTCCCCATCGCCTCCGCCTGAGATGCTCAGGGCCAGCGACGCTGCCCCGGACTGGATGCAGTGAAGGCAGAGAGAATCAGGTTGCCGACCGTAGACAGGTCCTTGATAGCGGATCTGTCGATCCATGCCACAGACACTGCAGACATGGTCGGTGCGCAACGCGGACCCGGAGGCCAGCGGATCGGGGTGGTATCGAAAGGTCGGCTCTGCCACGGGACCATCCTCCCAACCAGAAGCGGGCACCGCGAAGCCGGTATCCGTTTCCGCGATGCGGCACCCGCTCACGCGAAGATCAGAGGTTAAACGGCAAGCTTAGGCCAGGGACACCCCTCGGCCGGCGAAGAACTCGGCGAACTCACCTACGGGCAGGGTCGCGCTGCGGGCCTGCCCGGTGTGGCCGGACGGGTTGCGGAACTGCACCGTGCCGCCATGGCGGCCGGTGACGAGCACGAGGTGCCCGCCCTTGCCCGGGGCGGGGTTCTGGGGGCGGCGGATCTCCTTGTGGACGGAGGCCATCACCAGCCGCCCGGAGTCGAGCAGTGTGAGGAGGTCGGGCATCGCCAGGTGTGGGTGGACCTCTGCGGCCAGGGCGTGCACGTCACCCACGTATTGGACGAACGGTGCGTAGATCAGGCCGTGGATCGCTCCGGTGTCCGGGTCTTCGGTGTAGGCCCCGTACTTCCGGGCGCCGTCGAGTAGTTCGAAGAGGGTGGGCGCGTCACCGTTGCGGGCGAGGAGCGCCATGCGCAGACAGGCGATCCCGCACATGTGGCCGCACCACCGGCGGTACGTGTCGAGGTCGGGGGCGCCGGACTCGGCCCAGCGGGGATCGGCTCCGCTGTCGCGGCCCTCGTAGACGAATGCCGCGATCAGGTCCGGGCTGGCGTACTGCGTGATGGTGGGGAACTGCGGTTCGGACACGTGCGGATCCCTTCCTGTGGGCGGGCTGGTCACGGGCGACGGAACGCGAGCAGGTCCACGCCGCCACCACAGAGCCCCCCGATCCTGCCCGACTCGCAGGCGGGGGACGTGGCCGCGGCGGACGGCTGCAGGCGCATGCGCCATGCGCTCGCTAAGCCCTGCTGCCCGGCCTGGAGAGGGTGTGGTCGGGCCAGGGGGTGTCGGTGGCGACCGGCGCCGTGTAGTCGATGCCGGGCACGGAGAATCCGTAGAGGCGTCGGACCTCAGCGCGGAACCAGTCGAGGTCGGCCAGGTCGGCGATGGTTGCCGTGGTGGCGGTCTCCCAGCGTTCTGCGACGGCCGCTTGGATGTCGTCGGTCAGTTCGAAGGTGTCCAGGCGGATACGGCCCTCGTCGTCCAGGGCGAGTGGGGCGGCGCCGGTGAGCTGGTCCCACAAGGCGGCGAGCTGGCGGATCGGCGGGACGAGGTCCTCTCCGAGGACGCCCCGCAACAGGCCGGTGTACAGGGCGATGCCGGGGATCGCGGTGGAGGACTGGGTGACGGCGGCGCCGTTGACGGAGGTCACGGCCCGCCCGCCCACCGTCTTTTCGAGTCGATCGTTCAAGGTGCGGGCGGTGGCCTCCAGATGGGCCTTGGCCGCGCCGATGGTGCCCTGCCGGTAGATTGCCGCCGTCAGCGACGAACCGATGTAGGACAGCGCGGCGGTGGCGAACCCGTCGGCAAGCAGTCCTCGTGCGGCAAGGTGGTCGATCCAGCGTTCCCAGTCCGCGCCGCCCATCACGGCCACGGTCTGCTCCACGTCGTCGCCCTCGGCCGGTCCGGTCTCCACCTCGCGGACCTCGGGAACACCTTCGTCGTCGAAGACGAGGGTCTTGGTGCGGTTCGCCTGGCCGATCGGCTTGAGGACGGAGGCGTAGGTGGTACCGGTCTCGGGGTCGGTTCGCCGGGGCGCGGCCACCGAGTAGATCAGGTAATCCAGTCGACCGCCGAAGCGCTGCTCGATGAGGTCGGCGACCTGATCCTTCATCGAGTCGGAGAACGCGTCGCCGTTGAGGAAGACCAGGTCCCGCCCTGCGCTGCGGGCGATATCGGCGGTGGCCGCGGTGCGATACCAGCCGGCCGTCGCGGTACGCCGCACGGTGGGGGCTTTCTCGAAGGACACCGCGATGCCGCGGATACCGGCGCGCTTGAGTCCGGCAAGCGTGGCCGCGAGGCCGTATCCGGCCGAGGAACCGATGACCAGCGCGACCGGCCCGTCGCCCTCCGGCACGCCATCGGGGGCGGGGCATGCCTGCCACATGTCGGCCACCAGCTGCCGGCAGCCCGCCGGGTGGGAGTCGAGGAAGAGGAAGCCCCGGTTGCGGGGGGTGAGAACACGCTCGCTCACGATGACAGTCCTTGGTTCGGTCGGGACACGGACGCGGCGACCGGTCCGGCCCACCACGCCCTGCAAGTCTGGGCCGGTTTCCCCACAAGCGGTGGCCGCGCCAGGAACAACGATCATGAGCCGGTCTTGGAGTGTTCCACCACTTCCAGCCGAGCAAGAGGCAGCCCTGACCTGCTGGGCACCGCCGTTCAGGCTCACCCGATTCGCCTCTCAGAGGTGGGTCGGTGAGGAACGGCGGTGCTCGTGCAGGTCCCAGCCGGTCCCCGGCCCGCGCAGCGCGGTGTACTCGTCCAGTCCAGGTCCTCGATGTTGACGTCCAGGATCTCCTCCGCCCTCCCAGAGGTCCCGTAGAGCATCCGCCACAGCGACTTCTCCCTCAGATGCACCTCGCGCTGAGCGATGAGCCGGTCGATCGCCATCTTCGAGCGGGCGGGAGTTCCAGATGTTGACCGCCGCGGCGCCCGACAGTAGTTCCAGGGCCTCGCCGATCTCGTCGTCCGCCCCCCCCGGACAGTGAGGGCCTTGCCGCTCGGCGGCTGTACGGCGGTGGGCACCGCTTCCCCTTTGCCACGGATGACAGGGCCGCTTCACGCAGCGACCGGAGAACATCACCGCAGGTGACGGATCAAGCTGTTGGTAATGGCGACGGTGATTCGTGAGGGGTGAGCATCCTCCTCCGCAGAACGCGTGGAGACTGGTACCAGGGCGCGGCCGTCCTCTCGTAGCCTGTCGACGTGACCCGCCATACACCGCCGCGGCCAGTGGACGTTGAGCAGCTGTTTCCCGAGGTAGCGCCCCTTCGGAAAGAGTCCGTGCGGCTTCACCCACGTGCGGGTGCACCGACGTGCGGAGATAGCTCGGTAGGGGGCCCGCTGCTGTGGCCCGCCGAGGAAGCCTGGCCGCTGTGCCCCGAGCATGAGGGGGTGCCGATGGTGCCGGTCGTGCAGATCTATCGCGCCAGCGTTCCTGGCATCGTCCCGTTTCCCGAAGGGTGCGATCTGCTCCAAGTCCTCTGGTGCCCACGGAAGCACAGCGACCACCGGTGGGTCGTTCCGCACATTCAATGGCGAGAGGCGGGCTCGGTCGGGAAGGCGCTGGAGACTCCGCCAACCCCGACTGAGCCATGGGAGAACTACGTCCCGCTTCCTTGTGTGGTGCATCCGGAGCTGGTGACGGAGTATCCCTACTGGGATCTTCCTGACGACATGTGGGACGAGTTGGAGTTCCGATTCTTGGACCTGGACCAGGGAACAGGCTGGGACTATCAGAGTCACCTCTCAACCGCACCCGGGACGAAACTGGTTGGATATCCCGGCTGGTGCCAGGACCCAGAGTGGCCAGAATGTGCTGAATGCGGGAACCGCATGGAGCACCTGCTGACAGTGGAGAGCACAGAAGCCGACGCTGTATCCCGGCGCGCCTGGACGCCGATCGAAGAGGGGCAAACTCCCTCCGCGGGCCCGGGCCCGGGCCCGGGCCCGGGCTTGGTCTTGGGTGACCTGGGCGGTGTGTACTTTTTCGAGTGCCACGTCTGCCCCGGGCGTCCATTCGCACACCGCTACGACTGCTCGTAGTGCACGAGCACGCGCTCAGTTCCTACGAGGTCACGCATCATCGGATTCGACGCGTGAGCGCGGCCGGACGGCCCGGCGTGCAGAGCACGACTCGGTTGCGTTCGGTGCGGAGATCGGGAAGGCTCGTGCGCATGGTCTCGGTGGTGCAGAACGTGGCGATCGACTGTGCGGATGCGTACGAGCTGGCCCGGTTCTGAAGCAGTGTGACGGGCCGTCCGCTGCATCCCGGGGCGAAACCGGGTGACCGGGAGACCCAGGTGCTGTCGGCGGAGGGCCCGGCGCTGTACTTCAACCAGGTGCCCGAGGCCAAGACGGTCAAGAACAGGCTCCATCTGTGTCTGCGCCCCGAGACCTCGCGCGACCAGGAGGTGGACCGGCTGCTGGGCCTCGGTGCCACCTTCCTCGCTGACCACCGGAATCCTGATGGTTCCGGCTGGGCGATCCTTGCCGACCCCGAAGGCAACGAGTTCTGCGTCCTGCGCAGCGAGTCCGACCGGGCGGCCACGAACTCCTGACGCTCTCGCGTTCCCGGGTCGGGCGCAAGGCCGAGTCGGGCGGACCGAGTAGTTCCGGACAGGTTTTGCGCACCGTGCGTGATGTTCCGGCCGACGATCGGAGTGGCGGGAGGTGCCACGGCCGGGTGCTGGCGAAATGCGGTCCATGGGATGACTGGCTGGTAATCGACCCATCTGCACCCTTCAAGTCCTTTTGCGGGACGGGCGGGCTGATCCCTACGCTACGGTAACTTCGCTGTCTGTAACGGGGATGTCCCATGGAGAACGCGAAGCATGAACACCAGCACACTGAATCGCCACAGCCGGTTAGAGGCCCTGGGGGCCCACGTACCCGAGACCGTGTTGACCACCCGGGAGCTGACCGAGGGGATAGCCGCCGTCCGTGACGCGGACCTCCAGCGGATCACCGGAGTCGCCGAGCGTCGGGTGTACGACCCGGATCCGGCAGCCGCCGAGAACTCCTTCTCGATGGCCCTGTCCGCCGCGCGGGACTGCCTCGCAGCCTCCCGCTACGAGGCCGCCGACCTCGACGTCGTCATATCGGCCTCGATCACCCGGTTCACGGACGGCGGCCGCTTCACCTTCGAACCGTCCTTCGCCTCCCTCCTCGCCCGCGAGCTCGGCGCGCGAAAGGCCATCCACTTCGACGTGTCCAACGCCTGCGCCGGCATGATGACCGGCGTCTACCTGCTCGACCGCATGATCCGCTCCGGGGCGGTACGCAACGGCCTGGTCGTCAGCGGCGAGCAGGCCACCGCCGTCGCCGAGACGGCGGCCCGCGAGGTCACCGACTCCTACGACCCGCAGTTCGCCTCGCTCTCCGTCGGCGACTCCGCGGCCGCCGTCGTCCTGGACACCTCCACCAACGAGGCCGACCGGATCCACTACGTGGAACTGATGACCTGCTCGGAGTACTCGCACCTGTGCATGGGGATGCCGAGCGAGCGCAGCCAGGGCATAGCCCTCTACACGGACAACAAGAAGATGCACAACCGCGACCGGCTCAAACTGTGGCCGCGGTTCCACGGGGACCTCCTGGCCAAGCAGGGCCGGGAATTCACCGACGAGGCATTCGACTACGTCATCCAGCACCAGGTCGGCACCCGGTTCATCGACTACGTGAACCAGACGGCCGAGGCCGAGTTCGGTGCCGCCATGCCCACCTCCCTCGCGGTCGTCGAGAAGTACGGGAACACCGCCACCACCTCCCACTTCCTGACGCTGCGTGAGCACCTGCGGGCCGGCACCGCCCGCCCCGGATCCCGGTTCCTCATGGTCCCCGCCGCCTCCGGCGTGGTGACCGGCGCCCTGTCGGCCACGATCACGAACATGGGGGTCTGAGCCATGGGAATGGTCATCGCCGCAGCCCACACCGCCACGCACCACGGCGCCGGACCCGCCTCCGCCGTCGAACTCGCGAGCCGCGCCGCCCGCGCCTGCCTGGAGCAGGCGCAGGTCTCCCCGTCATCCGTCGGCGTTCTCATCAACGTCGGCGTCTACCGGGAGTCCAACACCTTCGAACCGGCCCTCGCGGCCCTGGTCCAGAAGGAGGTCGGCATCAACCTGGACTACATCGCCGACCCGGTCCCCGCCGCAGGCTTCTCCTTCGACCTCATGAACGGTGCCTGTGGTGTCCTCAACGCCGTACAGCTCGCACAGAGCCTCCTCGACACCGCCGCCGCCGAACGCGTCCTGATCACAGCCGCCGACGTGCACCCCGGCGGCGACGCCCGCCGCGACCCCGACTACCCGTACGCGGACCTGGCAGGCGCCTTCCTCCTCCAGCGCAGTGCCGACCCCGACGCCGGTTTCGGCCCCGTGTCCGTGTACGCGGGCGACGGGCCCACCGACACCGAGGGGTACCTCGACACCGCGGCCATGGGCAGCGACGGCCGCTCCCGGATCACGGTCCGCCGTACGGAGGGCCACGGCGCTCGGCGCAGCGCGCTCGCCGCCGCCTGCACCGTCGGGTACGCCCGCGAGCACGGCATCGACCTGAACCGTACCCTCGTGGTCGGCCCGCGCGCCGGGAGGGACACGGGCGTCGGTGAGGACCCGGGCGCGGCGCAGGACACGAGCGCCGCTGAGGACATCGGCGCCGGCGAGCCGCACACCGCGGCGCCGATCCTCGGCTACCTCCAGGCCCTCGCCGCCCCGCGCCCCAAGGACTGCGACCGGCTCCTCCTGGTCGCCGCCGGCGCCGGCCCCAGCGCCGCCTGCGTCGCCTACCGGCCCGAAGGCTGGTGACGCGAAGCCATGACCATGAGCACCGTTCCCCATTCCGGAACCGCCGCGGGCCTGGCCGACTGCCTGGAGCGCAACGCCGCCGCCTTCCCGCACAAGCCGGCCGTCATCCACCCCGACGGCCGCGAGCCCGGCGGCGGCCCGCGCTACCGCGAGGTCACCTACGGGGAGTTGCAGGACGCGGTCGAGGAGACGGCCCACGGACTCGCCCGCGCCGGGATCACCCGCGGGACCAAGACCGTACTGATGGCACCGCCCGGCCCGGAACTCTTCGTCCTCGCCTTCGCGCTCTTCCGGCTCGGCGCCGTCCCCGTCGTCGTCGACCCCGGCATGGGTGTGCGCCGGATGCTCCACTGCTACCGCGCCGTCGGCGCCGAAGCGTTCATCGGACCGCCCCTCGCCCACCTCGTACGGGTCCTCGGCCGGCGCACCTTCGGCCGCGTACGCATCCCCGTCACGCTGGGCCGCCACCGGCTGTGGGGCGGCCACACCCTCGCCGCCCTCCGCACCACCGGTGGGCCGAGGACCCCCGCGGCCGACGTCGGCGGCGACGACCTCCTGATGATCGGGTTCACCACCGGAAGCACCGGCCCCGCCAAGGGAGTCGAGTACACCCACCGCATGGCGCTCTCCATCGCCCGCCAGATCGAGGCCGCCCACGGGCGCACCCGCGACGACACGTCACTGGTGACCCTGCCCTTCTACGGCATCCTCGACCTCGTCTACGGCTCCACCACCGTCCTCGCCCCCCTCGCACCGGCCAAGGTCGCCCAGGCCGACCCCGCCCTGCTCGTGGACGCGCTGGAACGATTCGGCGCGACCACCATGTTCGCCTCGCCCGCACTGCTGCGGAACCTCGCCGACCACCTCACCGCCCTGGGCCGCCCCCTGCCCGACCTGCGCTGCGTCGTCTCCGGCGGCGCGCCCGTCCCCGACTCCGTCGTCGCCGCGCTGCGCACCGTCCTCGACGAGAAGGCGTCCGTCCACGTCACGTACGGGGCCACCGAGGTCCTGCCGATCACCTCGATCGAATCCGAGGAGATCCTCGGCGAGACCTCCGCGGGCAGCGCCCGCGGAGCCGGCACCTGCATCGGCCGCCCCGTCCCCGGCACCCGCGTCCGCATCATCCCCGTCACCGACGGCCCACTTGCCCACCTCCATGCCGCCGCCGCCCTGCCCGCCGGCCACGTCGGCGAGATACTCGTCGAAGGCGAGTCCGTCAGCCCCCGCTACCACGACGCGCCCCGATCCGACGCCCTGCACAAGGTGCTCGAGACCCGGCCCGACGCCGCCGCGCTCGCCTGGCACCGCACGGGCGACCTCGGCTGCCTCGACGACCGCGGCCGGCTCTGGTTCTGCGGCCGCACGTCCCAACGGGTGCGCGCCGCAGGCGGGGACCTCTACACGGTGCGCTGCGAGGGCGTCTTCAACGCCCATCCGCTGGTGCGCCGCAGCGCCCTGGTCGGCATCGGCCCGGCCGGCGCCCAGCGCCCCGTCGTCTGCGTGGAGAGCGACGTCCCGGCCGACAGCCCCGCCTGGCAGGACCTCGTCGCCGAACTGCGCGCCCTCGCCGCCGACCACGTCCCGACCAGGGGGCTGGAGGAGTTCCTGCACCACCCCGCCTTCCCGGTCGACATCCGCCACAACGCCAAGATCGGCCGCGAGCGGCTGGCCCGCTGGGCCGAGCGGCGCCTCGCCCCGCCCCCGCCTCTCTTCTCCCGGGCCCGCGCGGCCCGCCTCGTACCGCTCGCCGGCTGGGCGTACCTCCTCGGCGGCGCGGTCTGGGCGGCCGTCGGGGACGTCCCCGACGTACCCCTGCTGCGCTGGCTCTGGTGGGCAGACGCCTTCCTCAGCATTCCGGTGCACGCCGCGCAGATCCCCCTCGCCCTGCCCCGGGCCAGGGCCGCGGGCCACGGCAGCGCGGCCACCGCCGCACTGACCATGCTCTACGGCGCGACCTGGTGGCGGGCCCTGTGAACATCCTGATCACCGGGGCCACCGGCTTCCTCGGCGGTCACCTCGCCGACGCCTGCCTGCGCGACGGCCACCGGGTCCGCGCCCTGGTCCGGCCGGGCAGCGACACCGCCCGCCTGAGCGCCCTCGGTGCGGCCCTCGACCTCGTACCCGGCGACCTCGCCGACAGCGCCTCGCTGGCCCGTGCGGCCATCGGCTGCGACACCGTTCTCCACAGCGCCGCCCGCGTCGTCGACCACGGCAGCCGCGCCCAGTTCGAGGAGGCCAACGTCACCGGAACACAGCGGCTGCTGGCGGCGGCCCGCGCGGCGGGCGCCACCCGCTTCGTCTTCGTCAGCAGCCCGAGCGCGCTGATGCACCTGCGCGAGGGCGACCGGCTCCGGATCGACGAGAGCACCCCGTACCCCACCCGGTACTTCAACCACTACTGCGCGACGAAGGCGGCTGCCGAGCAGTACGTACTGGCCGCGAACACACCGGACTTCACCACCTGCGCGCTGCGCCCGCGCGGCATCTGGGGCCCCCGCGACCACGCGGGCTTCCTGCCCCGCATGATCGCCTCGATGCGTGCGGGCCGGCTGCCCGACCTGTCCGGCGGGAAACGGGTACGGGTCTCGCT
Source organism: Streptomyces sp. NBC_01296 (assembly GCF_035984415.1). Lineage (NCBI taxonomy): Bacteria > Bacillati > Actinomycetota > Actinomycetes > Kitasatosporales > Streptomycetaceae > Streptomyces > Streptomyces sp. NBC_01296. Next base: position 8,209,316 of record NZ_CP130720.1, read on the forward strand.
GTGCCACGTCGACAACGCCGTCGACGCCTGCCTGCGCGCAGCCGCCGTCCCCGCCGAACGCATCGGCGGCAAGGCGTACTTCGTGGCCGACCGCGAGGACACCGACCTGTGGGCCTTCCTCACCCGCGTCGGCGCCCTCCTCGGCTGCCCGCCGCCGCACCCCCGCATCCCCGTCGCTGCCACCCGCGCCCTCGCCGGGGCCGTCGAGACGGCATGGCGCCTGCGCCCCTCGGCCGGTACGGGTCCACCGCTGAGCCGCTACATGACGGCCCTCCTCACCCGCTCCACCACGTACGACACGGGCGCCGCCCGCCGCGACCTCGGCTACGACCCGCCGCGCACCCAGGAGGACGGCGTGAGCGGGCTGCTCCGCTGGATCCACGGCATCGGCGGCGTCGAGGCCTGGACGCAGCGGGGCTGCAAGCCGCCCGCGTCCACGAGTACCGACCAAGGGACCACCACACGATGACACCCCCGCACATCCCGTACCGGCGGCCGGTATCGCCCACAGAGCACCTCTACCTCGCCGCCGGGCACGCGCGCGGCGCGATGGCCCTGCGCATCGTCGTCGAAGGGCACGCCACCCCCGAGCCGGCAGCCCTCCGGGCGGCGGTCGCCCGGGCCGCCGAGACCTGCCCCGGCTCCCGCCTGGTACGCCGCGGGCCCGTCTGGACCGCCGAGGGCCCGCTGCCCACGATCCGGTACGCGGCTCCCGCCGCCGGCGGCATCGACGTGTCGGACCCGCCCACGGCGGCGCTCCTCACCGGCCGCTCGCGCCGGAACGACCCGCCGGGGTGCGAGGTCCTGGTCGTCCCCGGCACCTCCGCGGACACCGCCACGCTCGTGTTCAGCGCCTCGCACGCCGTGATGGACGGTCACGGCGCGCTGACCTGGGTACGGGAGGTCTTCCGCGCCCTGCGCGGGGAGTCGGGCCGCCCCGCCCTCGCCCCGGACACCGACCGCGGTCTGCTGCGCCGACTCGGAGCCTGCGCCCGGCGCCCGCCCCTCGTCCCCGACCGGCCGTCACCCCTGGGCCGCCCCGCCCCGGGCCCCGAACAGACCCTGTGGCTCCGCCGAACCCTCCCCGGCCACCACCCGGCCCTCACGGCCAGGCTGGCCCAAGCCCTGACGGACAGCGCGGCGACGGCCGGCCCCCGCTCCGGCGGCGCGGGCCACGGCGGCACCCGGGTCATGATCCCGGTCGACCTGCGGCGCCACCGCCCCGGCATCGCCTCGACCGGCAACCTCACCCTGCCGCTGTTCCTGGACCTGAGCCCCGGACAGGAGTGGTCGAGGGCGCAGGTCACCCTGCTCCGGGCGCTCGCCGAGCACCGGGAGCTCGCCGAGGGCTTCGAGTCGGCCCTCCTCCCGCTGCCGCCGGCGGCCGGCCGCCTGCTGCTGCGGGCCGCCCAGGCGGGCGCCGTACGGGCCGACCGCCACCTCGCCTCGGCCGTCGTCTCCCACCTGGGGCGCCTGGACCCCGCCGAGTTCTCCGGCGGGGGCTTCACCGCGACGACCCTGTACGCCCTGCCCGTCCACGCCCCCCTGGTCCCCGTCTCGATGGCCGCCACCGAGACGGCCACCGCCACCGAGCTCACGATGGGCGTCCGCGGCGGCCCCGGTCTGGCCGAACGCGCCACCCGCCTCCTGGACGAAGTCCTGACCCACCTGCCGACCTCCGCGGCCCCACCGCTCGCACCCACCTCCCCCGCGCCGCGGCCGGAGCTGCCGCCCGCGCCGGTGCCCGATGCCGTGGCGCCCCCCGCCACCGTCGTGGAGCTGTTCCGCGCGCAGGCCGCCCGTACGCCCGGGGCGCCCGCGCTCGACGGGCCCGGCGGGGTGGTCACGTACGCCGAACTGGACCGCCGTTCCGACGCCGTGGCCGCCGCGCTGCTGCGCCGGGGGATCGGCCGCGAAGACCTCGTCGGTCTGGTCGTCGACCGCACCCCGGCCGGGGTCTGCGCCCTGTGGGGGATCCTCAAGGCGGGCGCCGCCTACGTGCCGCTGGACCCCGCCCACCCCGCCGCGCGGACCGCGGAGATCCTCCGCGCCTGCGGCGCCCGGCTCTGCCTGACCCAGCGTCACCTCGCCGAAGCCCTCGGCGCGCTCGCGCCCTGCCCCCTGCTCGAGGCCGAGGACCTCGTCACCGGCCCGACGCCCTGGCCGGTCCCCCCGGCCCCGGCGCTCGAGGACCTCGCGTACGTCATCCACACGTCCGGCTCCACCGGCCGCCCCAAGGGCGTGCAGATCGAACACCGCGCCCTCGCGGGCTTCGTCCGCTGGATGACGCAGGTCTGCCGCGTGGACGCCCGGACCCGCTTCGGCTTCGCGTCTTCCTACGGCTTCGACATCTCCTGCTTCCCCCTCTTCCTGCCCCTCCTGGCCGGCGGCACGGTCGTCCTCGCGCCCGACGCGCCCTCGCGCGCCACCCTGCGCCGGCTCGTCAGCGACCACCGGGCCGACACCCTCGCACTCACCCCCTCCCACCTGCCCCTGCTGCCCGACGCAGGCGCAGGCGCAGGCGACGTACGCACCCTGCTGCTCGGCGGCGAACCGCTGACCCCGGCCGCCGTACGCACCGCCCGTACCGCCTTCGGTCCCGACTGCCGCATCGTCAACGGCTACGGCCCCACCGAGGCGACCGTCGTCTGCCTCGCCCACGTCGTGGACGACGCGCGGCCCACGACCGCCGCCACCCTCCCCATCGGCACCCCCGGCCCCTACGCCCGGGTCGACCTCGTCACCGAGGACGGCGAGCGCATCGGGACCGGGGCCGAGGACACCGGCCGCACGGGGGAGATCGTCGTCAGCGGCTGCCAGGTGGCCCGCGGCTACCTCGGCCCGCCGGACGGCCGCCCCTCCCCGTTCGCCGAGCACGAGGACGGCACCCGCACCTACCGCACGGGCGACCTCGGCCGGCGACTGCCCGGCGGGGCGGTCGAGTTCGCCGGGCGCATCGACGGCCAGCTCAAGATCGCCGGACACCGCATCGAGCCCGCGGAGATCGTCGCCGTGCTCGAAGCCCGGCCCGAGGTGAGCCGCGCCGTCGTGGCCGTCCGCCGCCGCCCGCACACCACCACGCCGGTCCTGTGCGCGTACGTCGTCCCGCGCGCCGACGGCTCGTACGGCCCGTACGGCGAGGGCGAGGCCCCGAAGAGCCCGAACGGCCCGGACGGCCCGGACGGCCCGGGCAGTCCGCACGGCCCCGGCCTCCCGGACCTCCCCGCCGCCCTGCGCTCCGCGCTCACCGCCGTGCTGCCCGCCGCGATGGTCCCGGCCCACGTCATCACCGTGGACGCCATCCCCAGCACGGTCGGCGGCAAGGCCGACCTCGATGCCCTGCCCGATCCCTTCGCCTCCGCCCCCGTCGCCGCCCACGACACGGCGGGACCCGCCACCCTCCATGCACGGGTGGCCGCCCACTGGGCCGCGATCCTCGCCGTGGACACCGCCCGGCTGTCCGCGGAATCCGACTTCCAGACCCTGGGCGGAGACTCCCTCGCCCTGGTGGAGATGCTCACCGCCGTCTCCGACGACCTGCTGGAACCCGCCCAGGCCCGCCGCTTCATGGCCGGTCTCGACTGCCTGGTACGGAACCTGACGCTCACACAGGTCTGCGCGCACCTCACCGCCGCCCGAGAGGAGCTCCCCGTATGATCTTCGTCGGAGACGGCGCACTGCTGCGCCGAGCCGTCGCACACGCCGCTGCGCAGGGCCACCCCGTAGACCTCGTCTGCTGCGAGGATCCGCAGGACGCGTCGGGCGCCCGGCACCTGCACGTGCCCGCCCCCGACGACATCAACACCCACGCCGACGTCCTCGCGCAGGCCTGCAGCGACGGCATGGTCTGGTCCCTCAACAACCGCCGGATCTTCCGCGCACCGCTCCTCTCCCGGGGCCTGCGCATCCTCAACATCCACAACGGCCTGCTGCCCCGCCACCGCGGACTGCCCTCCGTGGCCGTCCTCTTCGCCCTGCTGAACGGCGAGCACGAGTACGGCGCCACCCTCCACGAGGTCGACGCGGGCATCGACACCGGCCGCGTCCTGGCCGAGCACCGCTTCCCGATCGCCCCCGACGCCCGCCACTTCCAGGTCATGCTCCGCGGCGTGCGCGCCTGCCAGGCCCTGTTCGAGGAAACCCTGCCGGCGGTCGCCGCGGGTGCGGCCCTCCGGCCCGCTCCCGCCCCCGCGGGGCCGTCGGCGTACTACGGGACCCGCGACCTGGCCCGGCTGGCGGACCACCGCGACCACCCGGCCTACGACGCCGCCACGGACCTCGGCCCCTTCGCCGCGCACGCCCCCGAACTGGCCGCGGCGATCGGGACGGCGGCGCCCGCCGATCGATGTCGAAGCGCTTCAGGGCCGCGTTGAGGGTGCTGCCGGGTCGTTGCTCTTCAAGTGCACCGTGCGACCTTCATATGAGATGACGTTTCGGACCGCTTCACCCGGAACGGTCAGGTAACCGATCTTTCCGTGCGTATGGGACGTGACCTGTGGTTTCCTGGGCCCGCCTCACGTGTGGCGAGGCGACTACGTGAAGTGAAGGGGATGTTGTCGTGAGCGTTCTGGACATCAAGCTGGACCGGTCGTTCGACGTCTTCGACTCGGACCGCGACGGGCGGCTCGAGAAGTCGGACGTCACCGGCCTCTCGGACAGGCTCGCCGAGTCACTCGGTGTTGCTCCGACGGTCGTGGCCGGGCTTCGGAACTCGTTGGAGGACCTCTGGGACGCCGTCTTCCAGAAGATGGACAAGAACGACGACGGAGGGGTCGACCGGCAGGAGTTCCGGGCGGCGTTCCGGGCGCGGATCGTCACGGACCAGAACAGGATCTGGGAACGGATCAGGAACATGAGCAACGCCTGGACGGAGCTCGGTGACCGCGACGGCGACGGCATGCTCAGCCGGGAGGAGTACACCTCGCTGCTCCACGGCATGTTCCGGTTGCCCCGCGAGACCTTCGACGAGGCGTTCAACCGGCTGGACATCGACGGTGACGGGCAGCTGAGCCGTGACGAGATCAGCTCCGCGATGAAGGAGTACTACACGAGCGACAACTACTCGGCCCGCGGGAACCAGTTCTTCGGGAGTCTCTGAGGCCTGCCCGAGACGGGTCCGGAAGAAGGGGGAGGGGCGGCCGTCTTTGCCCGCCGCCGCCCCGCCTTCCTGCAGGGGCTTCCGCGGACCGGTTCGTATGGCGTCCCCGCTCGTTGACCGGGAGGAAGCCGATCACTCAGAACCTGCTGGAGGACCCTGATGGCCGATGCCGCACTGCCGGTGATTGTTCTCTCCGACTCCGACCCGCTCCGCCGGCATGAAACCGCTGAGCTGGTGCAAAGCTGGTACCGGACGTCCTTCCGCGTGCTGCAGGTCGGAGGGCAGGCGGAGGTGGTCCGCGCGCTGCGCGCGCTGGCCGACCGGAAGGTACCGGTGGCAGCCGTGCTCGCCGACGAAGCACCGGACCCGGGCGCCGCGCAGCACCCGGGGGTGCGCTGGCTGTCGCTGGCCGAGCAGCGCAATGCGGAGTCGGACGCCCACGTCGGGGCGGCTCGGGACGAGGGCGACCCGGCCGAGCACCTTCGTGGCGCGCTCGACGATTCCCTGTGCACGTGGAACGCCGACTGCGACGGTGGTCTGCCGACCGCCGAGGTGCGCGGGAGCCGCTTCTCACCCGCCGCGTATGCGGTGCGCGACTTCCTCGGCCGCAGCGGCGTGATCTTCCGCTGGCTCCCCGAGGAGGACGTGCGGGACGCCCCGGTGACCGTCTGCCTCGGGGACGGCACCGAGATCGTGGATCCTTCGATCAGCGACCTGGCCGAGCGGCTCGGTCTCATCCGGCCGGCCGGACAGGACCACTACGACGTCGCGGTGATCGGCGGTGGCCCCGGAGGTCTGTCCGCGGCCGTGTACGCCGCTGCCGAGGGCATGAGCGTGGTCGTGATCGAGGACGACGCGCCCGGCGGGCAGGCGGGATCGACCTCGCGGATCGAGAACTACCTCGGTTTCCCCGTAGGTCTCACAGGTGGCGATCTCGCCCAGCGCGCCCTGCAACAGGCCCGTCGCGCCCGCGTCGAGTGGCAGCCCACCCGGGTGGCCAGTCGGGTGACCCCGACGGACACCGGTGACCACACCGTGGAGTTCGTCAAGGCGGGTACCGATGAGACGGCCTCGGTGACCGCGGCCGCGGTGGTGGTCGCCACGGGCGTGGACTGGAACCGGCTGACGGCTCCCGGCGTCGACCGGCTGCTCAACTCCGGTGTGTACTACGGCGCATGCCTGTCCGACGCCCCCTCGGCTGCCGGGGAGGACGTGTACATGGTGGGCGCGGGCAACTCCGCCGGACAGGCCGCCCTCTACTTCGCGCGCTACGCCCGCACCGTCACCTTGCTGGTGCGGGGCGCAGACCTCGGCGCTTCCATGTCGAGCTACCTGGTGCAGCGCATCGAGCGGACTCCGGGCCTCCAGGTCCTCCTGGGGACCGAGGTGGCCGCATGCCACGGCGAGACGACTCTCACCGGTCTCAGTCTGCGCGACCGCGCGGGCGGCGAGCGCACGGTCCCGGCGCACTGCCTCTACGTGTTGATCGGCGGCCACCCGTCGACGGACTGGCTCGGCGGCAAGCTGAAGCTCGACGGCCGCGGTTACGTCGTGACCGGAAGCGGGGGAGCCGACCCGGACGCGCTGCCGATGGAGACCAGCGTGCCCGGCGTGTTCGCCGTGGGCGACGTGCGCTCCGGATCCGTCAAGCGGGTCGGCGCCGCCGTGGGCGAAGGCGCCGCAGTCGCCCAGAGCCTGGTCGAGTACCGGCGGCGGCATCCCGAGCGCTTCCGGGATGCGCGAGCGTCCTGCGGTTTCTGACGGCAGCCGGGCGGAGGCTGCTGCTCCTGATCGCCCCGGTGTGCCCCGGCGCTCCGGGGCGGAATCAGCCGCCGCCCCTGTGGAGGAAGACGAGAAGGCTGCTCGCTTGGGCGGGGGTCAGGTCAACCGGAACGTCGTGGGGGGCCGGTTTCCCCTCGGCAATGGCGAGGAGGCGGGCTTCGGCTTGTTCGGGTGGGACGCTGTCGAGGATTTCATTGATCAGTTTCATCATCTCTTCGTCCGAGAGCGCTTCCGGATCGCTGAGGTTCTTCGGCTTCTCGTCCATGTCCGGCCTCACCGCGGAGTCATGTGAGCGAACTGGAGGGGTTGCGGCGGCCGGCGCGAGGCCGGGATTCTCGGCATGCGCATGACTCTCCTCTCAGGCGCCGACCACGGCCCTGTGGGAGGACAAGTCTCAGGGCTGACGGGCGCCCTCCACTCAGCATGGGCGATGCGCGCAAGGCCCGCGAGGCGAGCTGGGCACCGCAACGTGCGCACCGTGCGCGCCGGGCCCGCGGCGCCCCGCTCAGCCCTGAATCTGCGGGGTCGTCCGCCCCGGGGCACGTCATGCGTCCGCGGAGTCCTCGGCCTCCCAGCGCAGCAGGTCGCCGGGCTGGCACCTGAGCACCTCGCAGAGCGCGGCGAGCGTCGCGAAGCGCACCGCCTTGGCCCGGCCGTTCTTGAGTACCGCCAGGTTGGCGGGTGTGATCCCTACGCGGTCCGCGAGCTCGCCCACGGACATCTTCCGCCTGGCCAGCATCACGTCGATGTCGACGGTGATGGGCATCAGATCACCTCGTCCAACTCGGCCTGCATCTGCGCGGCTTCGACGTCGCGCGCGACGGCTTGGGCGAGCAGCATCCGCAGCACGAGCACGATGAGCGCGACCCCCAGGATGGCCAGGCCGACCCCGCCCATGATGACGGTGACGCCCGGGTCCTCCCGCTGGCCCGGTGCATTGAGGGCCGTGACCGCGAACCACAGCAGGGCAGCCGCCACGATCGCGCCGATCACGGCGTCGACGTACCGGAAGGCGGCGTGGGAGAACACGGTTCCGCGTCGCACCATCGTCACCAGCCGCCAAACGCAGACCAGGGCGACCTGGGCCGACAGCATGCCCAGGACCGCGATCACCCGGAACGCGGTCAGCGGGAGGGACCCGTCCTCCGGGTCGTTCCCGCTGACCAGCGTCCACACCATCAATGTCTGTACGCACACGGTGCCCGCGAGCACCACCGCGAGCACGGCGCGCAGCGCATGCACGGCCAGCTTTCCCATGACCCATCCTTCCATCGAGTTGCGATGGGAATCTATCGAAAGTCGATAGATGAAACAAGGGCTGGGACGGAGGGTGGCGAGCGGTTTCGCACCGTGGCGAGTTGCCGCCGCCGCCTCGTGATCCTCGACGACGCGGGGGAGGGCTCAGCCGTCCGGCCCATCAAGGGCACCGGCCACCACGCCGAAAAGGATCAAGCGGAGTCGTCCCACCCACTCCCGTTCCGGTATGCCTCCGCGCTCCACGCCGCCCTGATGACGGCGGTCCCGCACCCCGGCCGCCGAGGCCCGGAGGAGATCCCCGCATGCGCGTCTTCCTGCCCTTGACCGCTGTCGCCACCGCCGCGCTCCTGCTCACCACGGTCACCGTCGCGACTCCCGCCGCCGCAGACCAGAGCCCCGACGGCGCACCGCTGACCAAGGTGTCCCACGGCGACCCGTACGCGAACTGCACCATCGGCGCGATGTCGCCTGACAGCGTCGTCTATCCGGGCACCGAGGTCGAGCCGTACCTGTCCGTCGACCCGCGCGACTCGAAGCGCGTGGTCACCGTGTTCCAGCAGGACCGCTGGAACGACGGCGGCGCCCGCGGCCTGGCGGCCGCCTGGACCACGGACGGCCGCACCTTCCACCGGAGCACACTGCCGTTCAGCCTGTGCGCCCCGGGCGGCGCGGACTTCGAACGGGCCACCGACCCCTGGGTGAGCACCGGACCGGACGGAACCGTCTACGCCGGCGGGGAAGGCGTCGACTTCACCAAGAGCACGCGCACCGGCCTCCTGGCCGCCACGTCCCGCGACGGCGGCCGCACCTGGCGGAACCTCACCACCACGCACGTCGACGAGCAGCCGTTCTTCAACGACAAGCCCTCGCTCACCGCCGATCCGATCCGCAAGGGCACCGCCTACCAAGTCTGGGACCGCCTCGACAACGACCCGCCCGGCCCCAGCTCCCTCGACGGTCCGGGCTACATCTCCCTCACCCGCGACGGCGGCCGCACGTGGAGCAAGGCCCGGCCGTTCGTCGTCACCTCCGCCGTGCCCAACACCCAGACCATCGGCCATCTGATCGTCGTCGACCGGCACACCGGCACCCTGTACGACTTCTTCGACACGATCACCCTCTCCGAGGACCTGAGCACCGTCGTCGAAGCCCACTACGCGGTGGTCACCTCGACCGACGCCGGAGAGACCTGGAGCACCCCGGTCACCGTGGCCCGGGACACCTCCGTACCGGAGGTCGACCCGAACGACCCCACCAAGGTGCTGCGCGCCGGGTCCACCCTGCCCAGCCCGGCCATCGACCCGAAGACGGGCACGCTGTACATGGCCTACGAGGGCTCGGACTTCTCCGGAGGCACGTTCGACTCCGTCCAGCTGGTGCGCTCCACCGACGGCGGACGGACCTGGGGTGCCCCGGAGCTGATCAGCCCGAAGGGCGTGCCGGGCTTCTCCCCGTCGATCGCGGTCGACGAGCGGGGCACCGTCGCACTCACCTACTACGACCTGCGCTTCCTCAAGCCGGGCGACACCACCACCCTGCCCACCGCCTACCAGCTGGCCACGCTGCCGCACGGAGACCCGAAGCTCCGGACAGAACGACGGATCTCGCGGATCTTCGACTGGCTGCAGGCACCGTCCTCCGGGGGCTACTTCCTCGGCGACTACCAAGGCCTGGTGGCAGACGGCAAGGGAGTACGGGCGGTGCTGACCGAGACCCACTCCGATGCTCCACAGAACCGTACGGACGTGTACAGCGGCAGTTTCCGCACCCGGTGACCGCAGCCCGACACCCAGGCCCCGCACCGCCGGACGCCGGAGGGGCCACAGCCGCTCCGGTCCGGGCTTGCGCCGGCCGCTGTCAGACCGGATCGGTACGGTCGGTCCATGAGAGCTATCGGAACGTTCACCGTGACCACGTTCGTCCCCACCGAGCTGCAGCCCGAACCGGCCGTGCCCACCGGACTGCCGGTGGGCGTGGCGAGGATGGAGAAGCGCTTCGAAGGCGAGGTCGCCGGCCGCTCGGCGACCTTGTTCACCGCCGCGTTCGATCAGACCACCGGTGTCGGCACCTACGTGGCGATGGAGTCCTTCGAAGGATCGCTGCAGGGCCGGGAGGGCGCCTTCAACTTCGTGCACTCGGCGACGACGTCCGGCAGCGACCGCACAGCGGAGTTCTTCACCATCGTTCCGTCGAGCGGCACCGCCGACCTGGCCGGGATCTCGGGCGCCGGCGGAATGGCGGTCGACGCCGACGGCACGCACCGGATCTGGTTCGACTACCAGCTCGGCTGAGTCCGCCACGGCTTCGAACCGAACCGGTGCCGCTCCGGCCCGGCCGCCGGGCCGGTGGTCAGCCGCGCCGCCGCCATTCCTCCGCCAGCAGGCGGTAGGAGCGGACCCGGTCCGCGTGCCGGTGGGTGATCGTGGTGATCAGCAGCTCATCGGCGCGCGTCGCCTCCTGCAGTCGTTCCAGGTGGTCGGCGACCGTGCGGGCCGAGCCCACGAACCGGGTCTCCACACGGTCCGCCACCAGCTTGCCGTCCTCCTCCGACCAGGGAAGGGCGCGCGCCTCGGCAGGCGTGGGATAGGGGATCGCGCCCTCAGCCGTGCGGATGCTGCGTACCCAGGGCGCGTACCCGGTGGCCAACTCGAGGGCCGTCTCGTCGTCCTCCGCGACGACCACGTCGGCGGAGACCGTCACGTACGGCCGGTCCAGCTCCGCGGAAGGCTTGAAAGCGGACCGGTACCCTTCGGTGGCCTCCAGCACCGTGGCCGGGCTGACGTGGTAATTCGCCGCGAAGCGCAGCCCGTTGCGGCCCGCCGCCTCCGCGCTCACCCCGCCGCTGCTGCCCAGGATCCACACCTGTACGTCGGCCCCCTCGCCGGGAACGGCGTGCGCCTCCACACCCTCCGGCGTGCGGTACGCGCCGCGCAGCAGCGCGAGGACGTCGTCGACCTGCTCAGAGTAGTCCTGCGGCTGCGCGCCGGGCAGGCTGAGCAGCTTCTGCTGGAGCGCCACCCGGGGATGGCCCAGCAGATGGGCGAAGGAGAACCGGTCCGGGATGCGCAGCCCGTTCGGGGTGCGGCCGCCGACGACCGGGGTGAGCGGTACGGGCTCGCCGCCCCCCGCGCCCTCCACCGGCCGGCGAGGGGGCGGCGGCCCCGCCGAGCGCCCCAGCCCCAGGTCCAGACGGCCGGGGTGCAGCGCGTCGATGAGGCCGAACTCCTCCACCGTCGACAGCGCGGTGCGGTGCCCGAGCTGGACGGCGCCGGAACCGAGCCGGATGGTGCTGGTGGCGGACGCGGTCAGGGCCAGCACGACCGCCGGGGAGGTCCCGGCGACGCCCGGATTGAGGTGGTGCTCGGCGAACCAGTAGCGGGCGTAGCCGAACTCCTCGGTACGGCGGGCCAGGTCGATGCTGTGGGTGAGGGCCTCGGCGGCGGTCGAGCCGGACGCGACCGGGACGAGGTCGAGGACCCCGAGGGGGATTCCGGACATGGCCTGGCTCCTTACAGGTCGGGGAAGGACGGGTCGGGTATGTCCCGGCGCAGCACCGGGGCGATCTCCGACTGGAACAGTTCGAGGGAGGCGCGGTGCTCCGCCTCCCAAAGCCCGCACGCCTCGGCCTGCAGGTGCAGGACGGTGTGGCCGAACTCCGCGTACGGCCCGATGGGATGGGTGACGTTCGCCGGGAACAGCGGATCCCCGTACCGTGCCGCCAGATACACCGACTCCAGGCTCGTCGCGCTGCCGTGCCAGACGCGCAGGGTGCGCTGGTACGGCCGCGGCAGCACCTCCGCGCCGGACAGTGCGGGGGGTCGCGTAGTCCTCGTACGCCCGCACCGGGTCCAGCAGGCTCAGCGTGGTGACGGCGGTGAACAGGCGGATCCGCCGGGTCATCGCCGCAATGTGGCTGAGCACCACGGGCGGCGAGGACGACAGGAACGGCCGTTCGTGGCGCTCGCCGACGCCGAACCCGTCGAAGCCGAGCTCCTCCGCGAGCAGCGCGCTCGAAACGACCTCGCGGAACCGCTCCCGGGTGGGGGCTGCGGCGCCCGTCACCGGGTCCGCGTTGTCGGTGATCAGGGTGATGGCCAGGAACTTCACGAGGCCGCTGCCCGCCAGCCGGAGGGCACCTGCGCCGCCGTGAGGCCGAGGTGGTCGCGCAGGGTGGTGCCTTCGTACTCGCTGCGGAAGACGCCGCGCTCCTGGAGCAGCGGGACGACGGTGTCGGCGAAGGCGTCGAGACCGCCCGGGGTGATGTGCGGGACCAGGATGAACCCGTCGGCCGCGTCCGCCTGGACCAGCGTGTTGATCTGCTCGGCGACGGTCGCGGCGGAGCCGACGAAGGTCTGGCCGGAGGTGGTGGCGATGACCAGTTCCCGGATCGAGAGGTTCTTGGCCTCGGCGAGCGCGCGCCACTGCCGGGCGGTCTCCAGCGGATCGCGGAACTGGCGCACGCTCGCCCGGCCGAGGGCGATGGTGTTCTCGCCGGTCTCCGGGTCGATGTCGGGCAGGGGGCCGTCGGGGTCGTAGCCGGACAGGTCCCGGTTCCAGACGTGTTCGAGGTACTTGATCGCGGTCTGCCCGCTGACCTGGAGACGGCGCACCTCGTGGGCGGCCTCGCGGGCCTCGGCGTCGGTGTCGCCGAGGACGAAGGTGGCCGCGGGCAGGATCTTCAACTGGTCGTGCGTACGCCCGTGCTTCGCGAGGCGGCGTTTGACGTCGGCGTAGAACTTCCGGCCCTCGTCGAGGGTCCCGTACCGGCCGAAGATCGCGTCGGCGTCGGAGGCGGCGAACTCGCGGCCCTCGTCGGAGTCGCCCGCCTGGAAGATCACCGGGCGGCCCTGCGGGCTGCGCGGCACGTTGAACCGGCCCTCGATGTCGAACTGCGGGCCCTTGTGGGCGAAGGCCCCGGCCCGGGCGTCGCGCAGGAAGGTGCCGGATCCGGCGTCGGCGACGATCTCGCTGCCGTCCCAGGAGTCGAACAGCTCGTGCGCGGTGGCCAGGAACTCCCTGGCCCGGCTGTAGCGCTCCTCGCGGGGCAGGAAGCCACCGCGCCGGAAGTTCTCGCCGGTGAAGGCGTCCCAGGAGGTGACCACGTTCCAGGCGGCCCGGCCGTCCGACAGGTGGTCCAGGGAGGCGAACTGGCGGGCCACCTCGTAGGGCTCGTTGAAGGTGGAGTTGATGGTGCCGGTCAGCCCGAGGCGGTCGGTGACGGCCGCGAGGGCGGCCAGCACGGTGAAGGTGTCGGGCCGGCCGACGACGTCCAGGTCGTAGATCTTCCCGCCCTGTTCGCGCAGCCGCAGCCCCTCGGCGAGGAAGAGGAAGTCGAACTTGGCGCGCTCCGCGGTCCGGGCGAAGTGGACGAAGGAGTCGAAGTCGATGTGGCTGCCGGCCGCCGGGTCGCTCCAGACGGTGGTGTTGTTCACGCCCGGGAAGTGGGCCGCGAGGTGGATCTGCTTGAGCGGCGCGGTGGTCATGGTTCGTCCTTCCGAAGGCGAGGCAGACGAGGCACGCGAAGCGTGTGTCAGGCGGCCGGCAGCGCGGCCGCGGCGTAGCGGTTGGCGGGCCGGTCGAGCCCCAGCAGACCGCGCAGGGTGTCCGCCTCGTACTCCCGGCGGAACAGGCCCCGCCGCTGCAGCTCAGGCACCAGGGCGCGGGTGATGGCGGGCAGGTCGTGGGCGATGACCGCAGGGCGCAGCAGGAAGCCCGACAGGCCCGTCTCCCTGCGCTCCTGCAGGAGCTCGGCCAATTGCCCCGCGGTACCGGCGAACACGGCGGTGTCACCGTCGTAGGGGTCGCGCGCGAGCTCGTCGAGGCGTCCGCGGCGGTCGGTCGCCGCTGCGGCGCTCTCGTCGAGGAACACGGTCAGCTCCCCGAAGAGGTGCAGCGGCCGCTCGGCGAGCCCCGCCGCGGCGCGCAGGCCGCGGACGGCGGTGACGGCCGCGCGGGTCTCTCCGGTGTCGCGGGCCACGAGGTGGCCGATGTCGGCGGACCGTGCGATGAGCCCGTAGGCCGCGCTGTCGGCGGCGCGCGCGCTCACGACGGGCTGCCCCTGGGGCGGGCGCGGGGTGATCGAAGGGCCGCGGACGCTGAAGTGGCGCCCCTCGAAGTCGATGTAGTGGAGCTTGTCGCGGTCCACGAACCGGCCCGTGGCCACGTCGCGGATCTCCGCGCCGTCCTCCCAGCTGTCCCACAGACGCCGGACGACCTCGACGTGGTCGGCGGCCTCCTCGTGCAGCTCTTCCTCCTCGAGCGGTGCCGGGCGGCGGCCGAAGTGCCGTTCCTCGTAAGGGAGTCCGGAGACCTGTACGTGCAGGCCGGCGCGGCCGCGGCTGACGTGGTCGAGGGTGGCCACGGCCCTGGAGATGTGGAAGGGCTCGGTATGGGTGGTGGTCACGGCCCCCACGAGCCCGATGCGGCGGGTCAGCGGCGCCACCCGGGCAGCGGTGAGGACCGCGTCGAGCCGGCCGCGGACCCGGTCCGTGCGCTCGTCGTGGCCGCCGGGGGAGGAGGACTGGAGGGCGAGCCCGTCCTCGAAGGTCACGAAGTCGAGCAGCCCCGCCTCGGCCTCCGCGACGAGGCCGGCCCAGTAGCGGGCGGTGAACAGCTCGGCGGGCCGGGCCCCCGGCTCACGCCAGGCGGCCGGGTGCTCGCCCGCACCGTCCAGCGAGACGGCGAGGTGCAGTGGTGCGGATTCGGAAACGGACATGGTGAATTACGCCTTCCTGATGGCGTGCGGAAAAGTGGAGGCCGATGCGGGGTGGGCGAATTCGACACCCCGGCCTGCCGCTCACGAGTTGGTCAGCGGCAGGCCGGGCGGGTCCACCTCGGAGGTGGTGACGGCCTCGTTCGAGAGGTTCCATGCCGCCAGAAGCCTCCCGTACTGGCCCTCCTTGATCAGGTGGTTGATCGCCTCGGCCACCGGCTTCGCCAGTCCGCTGTCCTTCCTGGCGGTCGCCGCGATCAGCCCCTGGAGGGACTCGCCCGCGCCCGAAACGGAGCCGGCATTGCGGGTCGGAGTGCTGCTGCTCGCGGTCTGGGTGACGTGGTAGGCGATCGACGGGTTGGGGCCGAAGTTGACGTCGATCTTCTTGCCGCTCAGTGCGAGTGCGACGCTGTTGGCGTCGGGGAAGTACTTGACCGTGATGTCCTTGCCCTCGGCCCGGAGTTTCTTCTGCCACTCCAGCAGGATCTTCTCCTGGTTGGTGCCGGGGCTGACCGAGACGGTCCTGCCCGCGAGGTTGCGGTAGTCGCCCCCGAAGTTCCAGGGGTTGTCCTTGAGCACCTCGAAGGCCAGGTTGTCCTGCCGGTACGAGGCGAACTCGTATTTCTTCTTCCGCTCCTCGGTGATCGTGACGTTCGTGAACGCCACGTCGACCTTGCCGCTGTCGATGCCGAGGAAGAGATTCTCCCAGGTGGAGTTCTTCAGGACGGGCTCGAGGCCGAGGGTGGCGGCCACCAGCCGTCCGAGGTCCGGCTCCGCCCCGGTCAGCGTCCTCTGGTCGGTGCCGACGTACGCCAGCGGCGGGAACCCGGCGGGCAGCGCGCCGACCCCGATGACGAGCTCGCCGCGGTCGCGGACCTCCGCCGGCAGCTGGGCGCGCAGCGATTCGACGACCGGAGCGGCCAATTCGGCCTCCTTGGCGGCGCCGTTGGAGACGGCGCCGACGGTGACCTTGCCGGAGGAGGCCGGCCCCGTTGCCTCGGCGTCGCCGCCGCACGCCGTCAGGCCGGAGGCGAGGGCGACGGCGGCGGCCGCGGCGCCGATGCCGCGGACGAGTCTGAGACGCGGGGAGGACGGGCGCAGCATGGTGAGGGTGCCTTTCCGATCGGGGGGGAACAGGGGCGCAGGCGCAGCGACGGATGTGCGCTCAGAGGACCTTGCTGAGGAACTCGCGGGTGCGGGGGTGCGCGGGACGGTCCAGGACCTGCTCGGGCGGGCCCTGTTCGACGATCCGGCCGTCGTGCAGGAAGACGACCTCGTCGGCCACTTCGCGGGCGAAGCCGATCTCGTGCGTGACGATGACCAGCGTCGTGCCACCGGTGGCCAGGTCCTTGATGACCGACAGCACCTCGCCCACGAGCTCGGGGTCGAGGGCGGAGGTGGGTTCGTCGAAGAGGATGACCCCGGGCCGCAGCGCGAGCGCCCTGGCGATGGCCACCCGCTGCTGCTGGCCGCCGGACAGCTGGCGCGGATAGGCGCCGGTCCGGTCGCCGAGTCCGACCCGTTCCAGCAGCTCGCGCGCCAGCGCCTGGGCGTCGGCGCGGCGCAGCCGACCGGTGGCCACCGGGGCCGCGGCGACGTTGTCGAGCACCGTCAGGTGCGGGAAGAGGTTGAAGTTCTGGAAGACGAAACCGATCCGGCCGCGCTGTGCGAGGATCGCCCGCTCGCTCAGCTCCTTCAGCCGGGTCCCGTGCCGCTGAACGCCGATCAGCTCGCCGCCGACGCTGACGTACCCGGCCTCCGGCTTCTCCAGGTGGTTGACGACCCGCAGCAGCGTGGACTTGCCGGAGCCCGAGCGGCCCAGGACCGCGGTGACGGTGCCCGGTCGCACCGTCAGGCTCACCCCGTTCAGGACCCGCCGGCCGGCGAACCACTTGTGCACGTCGTGGACCTCGATCGCGGCGGGTGCGGCGGCGGTCATCGCACCGGCTCCTTCCGGTGGCGACGGCGCAGCTCGCCCAGGCCCGCCCGGGCCCGCTGCAGGGGAGTGGGCGGAGGGGTGCGCAGGGCGCCGCGGGCGAAGTACCGCTCGACGTGGAACTGCACGGCCGAGAGGATGCTGGTGAGGATCACGTACCAGACGGTCGCCACCACCAGCAGCGGCACCACGTCCCCGGGATAGGTGCTGCCCAGACCCTGGATCGTGCCGAACAGGTCGAGCAGGGAGACGTAGAAGACCAGCGAGGTGGCCTTGACCAGCCCGATCAGCAGGTTGACGTAGGAGGGGACGATCGCGCGCAGCGCTTGAGGGAAGACGATCCGGGTGAACTGGTACCGCTTGGGCAGACCCAGCGCGGCCGCGGCCTCGTGTTGGCCCTGGTCGACCGAGAGCAGCCCGGCCCGGACGACCTCGGCCGCGTACGCCGCCTCGACCGCGCTCAGTCCGACGACCGCGACGACCATGTCGGTGGCCAGGCGCGACTCGTTGAAAGTGAAGAAGGCGGGACCGAAGGGCACCCCGATGCTCAGCGTGGGGTAGAGCGCGCTGAGGTTGTACAGGAAGAGCAGGACGACGATCAGCGGGACCGAGCGCAACAGCCAGACGTACGTCCAGCTCACCGAACGCAGGACCGGGTTGCCGGAGAGCCGCCCGAGGGCGAGCAGCACTCCGCCCGCCAGTCCCAGGAGCGCGCTGTACGCGGCGACCTGGAGGGTGATCCACATCCCCTCCAGCACGACCGGCCGCAGGAACCAGTACGCGAACCGGTCCCACTGGTAGAAGGGGTTGGTCAGCAGCCCGTGGCCGGCCTGGGCGACCAGGACCAGCACGACGGCGCCGCCGATCCACCGGGTGGGGCGGCGCAGCGGGAGCACCCGCTCGGCCGGCCCAGGGAATTCGGGCGGGCCGGCGGGTGCGGCGCGGACGATCGATTCGCTCAAGGACACGAAAGCAGCTTCGATAAAGCCGAGAATCGATGTCAACGGTCCGGATATGGATCGCCACACAAGCGTGTTCGCTTTTCATATCCCGGACACAAAACGCCTCCGGTTGAAATGAACGGGGGTCAGGAGGCCGGGTGTTGTGGGGCGCTGGCCACCCCGGACTCCCGCCCGCTGAGCTCGGCGTCCAGGGTTTCCTGGGCGATACGCATCGACTCCGCGTACTCGGGCTGGGACATCCGCTGCCAGGCCCGGTCCGGTGCGATGTCCTCGACCCGGCTCGACACCCACCAGATGTTGCCGAACGGGTCGCGCACCCTGCCACCCCGGTCGCCCCACGCGCTGTCGGCGGCCTCAGTGACCACCGTCGCCCCGTTGGCCACGGCGGCGGCCATGGCGGCGTCCGCGTCGGGGACGTAGAGGCGCAGCAACGCGGGCATCACCGGCCAGTCGGGCCGGCGGTCGAAGGCCAGTACGACCGTGTCACCGATGCGGATCTCGCCGTGGCCGATGGTGCCGTCTTCGAGGGGAACCCGAGCGACCTCTTCGCCGTCGAACGCCGCGGTGATGAAGTCGAGCAGCGCGCCGGTGTCGTCGGTGACGACCCATGGTGCGACGCTGGTGTAACCCTCGGGCGCGGTGTGCTTCATCGATGCGTCCTTTCTGCTGGTTCCTGCGGACGTGACGACGGTACGACCGGACCAGGTCAGGTTCCGTCCTAGTTCCCTCGTCCCTGGATCCGCCGGGCGGTGCCACATGGGCCGCCTTCCGGGGCGGTCGCGAAGGTAGCCCCGGGTGGCCAAGTGCCGTGCTCGATGAAGTGCGCCACGGCCTGTTCGGCGAAGTCGAAGGCGACAGTGTCCCGGTCGGCGTAGGTGTCGAACTGCCCGCTGGACAGCACGTAGCCGGCAGAGAAGCCCTCTCCGCGCGGATCGACCAGATGCTTGCCCGGGTCGCCTTCCCCGTCCAGCACCATGACCATCGCGCGTTCGCCGTTGGTGACCACGGCCAAGAGCTGCCCCGCGTCACTCTCGAACCACGTCTCCTGGGTTGCCCAGTCCAGCCGACGGTGGAGCAACGCGCGAGCTTCCTGGCCGGAGTAGGCGTAATCGACCGAACCTTGCAGGTGCCAGCGGTTCGTGGTGGCCAAGGTGCTCCTGCCTCGATCTGACGCCTCCGAACAACCTGAGCCGGACACGCGACGGGAACGCTGGGAGGGCGTCCGTAGACGCCCATTTTCACACCCGCGGCCCTGAGTGTGCTCAAGCGCCACGGTTGGGCCAACAGGGCTATCCGGGGATGGCACCGGGGTCGACGCCGGTCAGGGCGCGGCTTGCGTCCCACAACCGCGCCGCGACGGAGGGGTCGGCGAGGTGGTTCCACACCGGTTCACGTCGGGGCTCGCCGCGCAGGCCGAAGACGCGCGGTCCCCACAGCCGGCCTCCCCGCACGGCCGGGTCGAGCACCGCCCGGACCGCGGGCCATGCGCCGGCGTGCTTGCCCTGGACGAGGAGGGCCGCGGGTGCCGCGCACAGCCGGGCGCCGGTGGTTCGCACATGAACCGGCGGCCGTGACGGGGTGAGGGAGTCCAGTGCGCCGCCGGGATGGACCACCACGCTCGTCACCGTGCTGCCGGCAGCGCGCAGGCGGCGGTCGAGTTCGACGCCGAAGTACATCTGTGCCAACTTGGAGCGTCCGTAAGTGCGCTTGGGCTGGTAGTCCGTCCGGGACTGCAAGTCGTCCAGGTCGAGCCGCTCGGACTTCGCCGCGAAGCTGCCCATGGTCACGACGCGGGCCGCCGGCGCGGCCGACAACAGCGGCATCAGCCACTGGGTCAACGCGAAGTGCCCGAGGTGGTTCGTGCCGAACATGAGCTCGTGACCGTCCCCGGTCTCCCGGCGCGGCGGGTCGTCCAGCGCGACGCCGGCGTTGTGGACCACCGCGTCAAGGCGCTCCACCTCCAGTGATTCCACCGCTGTTTCGAGCGACGAGAGGTCGGCGAGGTCCAGCCGTACGGCCCGCACCCGCGCACCGGCAACGCGCGCACGGATCGAGGCCGTGGCGACCTCGGCCTTGGCGGGATTCCGACTGCCGAGGACGACGGTGGCACCGGTTGCCGACAACTGCTCCGCGACGAAGTACCCGATGCCGGCGTTGCCGCCGGTGACCAGGAATGCGCGGCCATCGGCACGCGGCAGACGTCGGACGTTCCAAGGCGGGGTGGAGGATGCGGACGACATGGCGAAGGGCTCCCTTGCTGGTGAGGGCGGCCGCGGCTGCTCCGCCGGCCGGTAACTCGACACCCCACGGTTCCAGCGGCCACCGACACATCGCCCATGGACCACCGACAGTCCCGCCGGGCGGCCGACATCCCGCCTACACGGTGCCGGCCCGCCGCCGCACCGTGCCGGCGGGCGTCGCGTGGGCCAAGCGGAGGGGTCTGACCGGACTTCCGCGAAGTCCCGGTCTGCCCGGCCCTGGCCACAGCAGATGCCCGAAGTGGATCGCCGGTGCGCCTATCCGGGTCACTTCCGCACGTCCCCCGAGCGAGGGGCGGTCTTTGGGGGTAGGTCGTTTCGCGCCAGGTGACCTTGGGATCCATGAGGAGATCAGCCATGTACGCAGTGATCCGGCGTTACGAAGGAGTGACTGACTCTGCCGAGGCAGGACGCCGGGTGGACGAGGGATTCGTGCCTCTCCTCCGCCGGACCCCCGGTTTCGTGGCCTACTACTGGGTGGACGCCGGGGACGGAGTGATGGTCTCCACCAGCGTCTTCGAAGACAAATCCGGAGCCGAAGAGTCGATCGAGCGGGCGGCGGACTTCGTCAGGGACAACCTCGCGTCGCTGCTCCCCAACGGCCCTCAGGTCACGGCCGGCCCGGTTGTGGCCGCAGGGTAGCGACCTGCGTCGCACCGACGGGTAGCCCCGCCCTTCGGATCAGACAGGGGCGGTCACCAGCCCAGGACCGGGGCCATCCAGAAGACCGTCGGGAGGGCGGTGGGGGCGTTCGTCTCGGGGTCCAGGTTGACGAACGTCGGGCCGTCCGGCGTGTCGGTGTACATCTTGAAGCGGGCCGCCAGCGGCATGTCGCGCAGGACCGCCGGCTGCTCCCGCCGCCGGCCCGTGCGCTCGTCCAGCCGCCAGAGGTACGTCCACCCGCCGCGCGCGGTCAGTACGTCGACCTCGCCCGTCCCCTTGCCCCGCGCGAGTGCCCTCGGCTGCTCCCCGCCGAGCCCGGTGTGCCAGAGCCGACGGCCGTCGGTGAGGGAGTACGCGGAAAGGCCGGGGGACTTCTCCTGCACCGGCGTGATCAGCAGGTCGCCGTCGGTGGACGACAGGTCCTCCTGCGGGCCCGACACGGGGATCGTGCCCCGCCCGTGCCCGGAGTCGTCGAACAGCAGCACCCCGTCGGGCACCCGGACGGCGACCGGCTGCACGGACAGGATCCGGACCTCCCCCGCCGGGCCCAAGCCGGGCGGCAGGCTGCTCTGCCATGCGCGGGCACCCGTCCGCGCGTCGGCCGCCGTCAGCCGGGCCGCGCCGTCCGCGCACCGCTCCACGTACAGGATCCGGTCACCGGCCCCGTCGACGGCTCCGACCGTGCAGCCCTGCGGGATCTCGATACGCCACCGCTCCCTGCCCTCGCGTGCGTCGAGGCCGAGCAGGGCGCCCTCCGCCGCGGCGAGGGCTGTGCCGCCCACCACGGCCACGGCCTGTCCTCCGCCCGGGGCGAGGTCCTTGCTCCACAGCGTCCGGCCGGAGTACAGGTCCACGGCCGCGACCTGTGCCCCGCACCCCGCCCCGGTGCCGCCCCCGTCGCCCCGCCGGTACGCGACGATGCCGGTGTCCTCCGGCGCGGAGCGGCTCAGCTCGCACACCGAGGTCCCCTCGGGGGCGGGCAGCCGCCAGCCCGACCGGCCCTCCGAGTTGATGAGGTACAGGCCGTCCGTCCGCGCCCGTACCAGCTCGGACGCCCGCGTCCGCAACACGCCGACCGGCTGTCCCGGCACGGGCTCCATCGGCTGGAGCCAGGTCCAGACGTACATCTGCGGGCCGCGCATCCACGCGTACGCCTGCCAGCCCGGCAACAGCACGGCCAGCGCGAGGAACACGGCCAGCGCCTTCACCGGAACCGGAACCCGCGTTCGCGGCCGAGATCGCCACAGCAGGATCCCGGCGATCGCCAGGAGCGGTATGAACAGCGCCAGCCATCCCCTGCCCCGCGGGTGCACATCGGCGCTCGCCAGGTGCGCGAACAGCGCGAGGTACAGCACCAGCACACCCGTGAGCGCGGTGGCACCGACGAACAGCAGGTACGCGAAGAGCCGCTCGCGCCACGGTGGTCCGTTTTCCATGATCCCCCCGGCCCCAGGCTAATGGACCGCGCGGTCCATTAGCCGCACAGGAAGGAGCACCGATCCGTGGTGTCACCGTCCCGGTACGCACCGTGGTTGCGGCCCGGACGTAGCCGCCCCCGGCTCGCGGGCGGCCCCGAAACGCGGTTGGGTGGGTGCAGAGGGGCGTGCCCGTGCGGCGGCCTCGGCGCCGCGCTACGCCCGGACCGTACGGAGGAGGGCGCCATGCCCGGACCCGGACCCGGACCGACATCCGACCGCAGCCGCCGCGGCGCCGCCGCGGCTCTCGCCGTGACGGCGGCGCTCTGCTCGACGGTGCTCGCCGCCCCCGCCCTCGCATCCGCCACCGCCCCCGCCACCGCGTACGGGTCGCCGTCCCCGCCGTCCCCCTCGCCGGGCGTCCCGCGGCTGGACTGGAGCCCCTGCGCGCCCGGCAGCCCGTACGACTGCGCCACCGCGCGGGTCCCGCTCGACCACGCCGATCCCGCCGGCCGCACCATCGACCTGGCCGTCGTCCGGCGCAAGGCGAGCGACACCGCCCACCGCATCGGCACCCTCTTCGTGAACC
This sequence comes from Streptomyces sp. NBC_01296, assembly GCF_035984415.1. Classification (NCBI taxonomy): domain Bacteria; kingdom Bacillati; phylum Actinomycetota; class Actinomycetes; order Kitasatosporales; family Streptomycetaceae; genus Streptomyces; species Streptomyces sp. NBC_01296. The sequence continues at coordinate 8,231,988 of NZ_CP130720.1, forward strand.
CGGGCGGGCCCGGCGGCCCGGGCACGGTCCAGGTGCCGCAGAACTACGACTCCTTCCCCAAGACGGTGCGGGAGCGGTTCGACATCGTCAGCTGGGACCCGCGCGGCATCGGCAACAGCACGGCGGTGAACTGCTTCGACGACGCCGCCGAGGCCGAGGCCTGGGGCAAGGCCAAACCGACCGGCTTCCCGGTGGGCGAGAAGGAACGGACGACGTGGATCGACGCCTACGCGGACCTCGGACGACGCTGCGAGAAACGCGACCCCGACCTCCTGCGCCACGTGTCGACCACCGACACCGCCCAGGACCTGGACCTGCTCCGCCGGGCGGTGGGCGAGGAGCAACTCAACTACCTCGGCGTCTCCTACGGCACGATCCTGGGCGCCACCTACGCGAACCTGTTCCCCGACAAGGTCCGTGCCATGGTCCTGGACAGCAACATCGACCCCAAGGCCTGGACGAACGACGCCCGCCCGGACGCGACGACCACCACACTCCTGCGCATGGGCTCCGACCGCACCGCCGCGGCCACCCTGGACCGGTTCCTCGACCTGTGCGGGTCCGCCACCACGGGCCGCTGCGCCTTCTCGGCCGGCACTGCGCAGGGCACCCGTGACAAGTTCGACCGGCTGATGCAGCGCCTGCGGGAGCGCCCCGTAGGCCCGTGGACGTACGCCGCGACGGTGGCCGACACGGTGAGCAGCCTCTACATCGTCGACCCCGGCTGGACGGACCTCGCCGCCCGCCTCCAGGAACTGTGGCGGGGCAAGGCGCCGAAGCCGCCGGTGTTCCCCGCCCCGCCCCCCGTCGCCCACCCCTCCCCGTACCTCGGGGAGGAGCAGGCCATGGCCGTGTGGTGCGGCGACAGCCCCAACCCGCGCGATCCCGCCGTGTACCGGGGGCTGGAGGAGGACAGCGCGCGCCGGGCGGGGGACGCCGGCCGCTACTGGACCTGGTCCGGAGAACCGTGCGCCACCTGGCCGGCCGAAGCGGCCAACCGGTACGAGGGCCCGTGGAACACACCCACCGCGCACCCCGTCCTGGTGGTGGGCACCAGGTACGACCCCTCCACCTCCTACGCGGACGCCGAGGCCATGGCCAAGGAACTGGCCGGTGCCCGCCTCCTCACCCACGAGGGCTACGGTCACACGGCCCTGTTCAACAACGCCAGCAGCTGCGTCAACGCCTACGAGAGCCGCTACTTCGTCGACGGCACGCTCCCGCCCCCGGGGACGAAGTGCCAGCCGGACGAACAGCCCTTCTCCTGAGCCGGGGACGATGGTCTTCGACCGCAACCGGCAGGTCCGCGGTGCACCCGCGAGGCCGGTTTCCACCGACCCGGACCCGGCGCCCGGGCGCGCGACGTGCAGGACGGTCCGGCCGCGCAGGGCGGTCCGGCGGAGCGCCGTCAGGCGTCGTGGCGCAAGTGCTCGGCCTGCGCGGTCAGCCAGGCCGGGCGGACCATCTCCACGTTGCCGCCGGCGTCCTGCGCCGCCCGGTCCAGGGCATCGGCCGCCGTACGCGCTGCGGGCACCATCCTGGCGCGGGCCGCTTCGCCGAGTGCCTGAGCCGCCCCGGCCTCGGCGGCACCGGCGCGGTGCAGGGAGGCGGCCGAGCGCTCGGCCGCCTCGGCTGCCTGCCCGTACCGGCCCAGGGTCCACTGCGCCCAAGCGGTGTTGTAGAGGCAGACGCCCTCGGTCCGCGGATTCTCCATCGCCGACGCCGCGCGCAGCGCCTCCTCCAGGCAGGCCAGAGCCTCCTCGGGGCGGCCCAGGGCGAGCAGGGCCACGCCCTGGGCGTTCAGCGCGTAGTCCGTCGCCTCCTGGACCCCCGCAGCCGCGTAGGCGCGTACGGCACGGTCGCCCGCCGCGATGGTCTCCTCCCAGCGGCCCAGGGTCAGCAGGGCCGTGAACCGGGCGTTCCAGGAACGGGCTTCGGTGAGCAGATCGCCCGAGGCCGCGGCGAGTTCGCCCAGCCGGTCGGCGCCCGACAGGGCTGCCTCCCCGTCGCCGAGGGTGCTGTGGGCGAGGCTGAGACTGAGGACGGCGTGGGCCTCCGCTTCGGCATCGCCGTTCTCCCGGGCCAGTGCGCCGGCCCGGGCCAGCGGGACCGTCGCGTCGTCCAGGCGGCCCAGCTGCCGGTGCGCGTCGCCGAGGCCGAACATGGCCTCCTGGAGCGCGCGCCGGTCCTCGATGCGCTCGGCGACCTCCGCGGCCTCGGTGAAGAGTTCGAGCGCGTGGGGCAGCGGGCCGGCGCTCAACCGGGCGTGCCCGAAGCTGATGAGGTGGGCGAGACGTGCCCGGTCGTCGGTCACTTGTTCCTCCAGTGTCAGGTGCATCGAGATCGCTGCGAGCGCGGAGCCGTGCCGAACCATCCATGGCCCGATGGCGCCGAGGACCAGCGCCGCCTCGTCCATGTCCCCGGCCCGCACCCGGTGATCGAACGCGCGCCGGTGGGCCTGTACGTCGTCCAGCGTGCGCCAGTCCCGGCGGGCCGGGGCGATCCGGGCGTACCACTCGGCCGCCCGCCGTTCCAATGCGGGCCGCCCCAGCAGGCCTTCGGCCGGCAGGGCGCCGTACGCGAGGTCGGCGTCCATCGGGTGCAGGGCATACGTACGGGTGCCCCGGTCCACCGACAGCATGCGCATCCGCAGCAGGCCGGACAGGGCGGCGGCGACGTCGAGGGCGGCATCGAGGCCGCCGACGATCCATTCGACGGCCCCACGCGGCGCCGGGGTGCGCAGCACCGCGAGGACGTTCAGCACGCTGCGGCTGTCGTCGCCCAGGCGCTGGTAGCGGTCCTCGGCCAGGCCGGCGACCACGTCACCGCGCAGGGTGAAGTCCTCGAGTACGTCCTCCAGTGTGGGCAGCAGCAGGGTGTCGTCGGCCATGGCGCCCACCAGCAGTTCCAGTGCGCGCGGCACCCCGTGGACCCGGACCGCCGCCCGCAGCAGCTCCTCGTCCGAGAGCTGCGCCACACCGAGGGTGCCGTCCTGGTCGAGTTCGCGCAGCAGCGCGACGGATTCGGCGGGCGGCAGACCGTCGGACAGCTCGACCTCGGCGGCGAACCGGCGCAGCTCGGGCGCCAAGCGCAGCGGCAGCGACGAGGTGACCAGCAGTCTGGGTGTGCCCCGGGCCCGGAAGAGGCAGTCGAAGAAGGTGTCGAGTTCCTCGTCGTCGAGCCGGCCGTCGTCCAGGAGCCGGTCCTCCAGGTTGTCGACCAGGATGACGAAGAGCCGGTCCCCCATCGCGGCGAACAGTTCATCGATCTTGTCCGGCACGGGGCGGTCGGCGGCCCAGACGTCCAGCAGGCGTGCCTCGTGGGCGGGGCCCAGGGCGCGGGCGCAGTCGAAGTAGAGGCGTTCGAGGGAGACCCCGGAGGTGCGGGTGCTCAGGTTCACCAGGCCCGCCGGAAGCGGCGCCCGGGCGTGGCCCGGCCACTCGCCGTGTGCCAGCAGCTCCATGACCTTGGCGGCGACCGCGCTCTTGCCGATGCCCCGGCGTCCGGTGACGGTCACCATCCGGATGCCCGGGTCCGCGAGGTGGCGGCCGATCAGGTCCCGGGCCTCGGTGCGGTCCTTGAACAGCTCGAGGCCGTGCGAGACCGGCAGCCCGATGACCTTCGACGGGGCGGGCGGGCCCGAGGCGCCAGGGCCGTCCGCCTCGGCGCCGACGTCCGGCAGCGCCGTGTGGTCGGGGAGGGCCAGCAGCGCGGCCAGCTCGGCCCGGGCGCCGTCGGCGATCCGCTGCAGGACGTGGTCGATACGGACGGCCGTGAGCCGGCCGAGGCCTTCTCCGCGGTGGTGTTCGGCGACCACCCCGACGAGGTGGGGCCCGGCCCACACGGCGGCCCCGGACATCCCCGACCAGGGCGATACCGCCGGGTCGGGGTCGGCGGCAGCCGCCGCGACCGTGATCTCCAGGGTCCCGGTCCGCAGGTTGGACAGGGCGGCCACGGTTCCGTCGGCCTGGTGCAGTTCCCGGAACTGCCTGCCGTCGGCGCCGCGTCGGCGCTTCCAGAGGGGGAAGCCCGCCGCGTGGACGTCGATGACGGCGTGGCGGTCGTCGCCGATACGGCCGAACCGCGCGGACGGGACGGGCGCGGCGCCCGGCGGGGCCGTGAAGGTCAGCACGGCGACGTCCGTCCCGGGATCCGACCAGGCGAGCTCCGCCGTCGCGGCCCACTGGCCCGGCCGGTCGGCGTCGAAGCGCACCAGCACCTCTGCCGCCCCCGCCACCACGTGGAAGGCGGTCAGTACCGCCGTGCCGCCGACCTGGTACCCCGAGCCCCGCCGCCCGCCTCCGGCGGCGGTGGTGACGATGACCTCGGCGATGCGGTGCGGATCGAGTCCGCCGCGCCCGGCGGCCGCCTCAGCGCTCACCGAGCAGCTCGTCCCCGGAGATCAGGGCCATCTGCTCGGGCGCGTCCGCCCGTACGGGCTGGAGCGTGAGGGTCAGCTTCTGGGTGACGGTGGACGAGCGCTTCGCCGAGGCGCCGGCGTCGAAGACCCAGAACCGCACCTTGACGCCCGGTTCGGTGGTCCGCTCCACCCCCACGGTCAGTTCCAATTCCACGCGCTCCGCCTTGAACTTCAGGTCGGATTCCTCGCCGGCGGACATCGCGCGGCTCAGCTCGCTGCGCAGCTGCGCAATCATGTCCGCCAATTCGACTGCATCATTCACAGGAGGCCCCCAGACCGGATCAGCACGTCAACTCGCCACGATGGTAGCCAACATGATCACGCCTCAGCGCGCGACGGCGGGTGGATACCGGCGCGGGTTCGCCGCTCAGGGATGGGCGAGTTCCATGACCGCGATCCCGGCCAGCACCACGCCGCTGGCAGCGGTCCGCACATGGCCGAGTCGCTCGCGGAAGACCAGGGTGCCGATCAGGGCGGCGATCACGATGCTGGTCTCGCGCAGGGCCGCGACGGTCGCGAGGCTGCCGTGGGCCTGCGCCCACACCACCAGCCCGTACGCCACGAGGGACAGCACGCCGCCGACGATCCCGGACCTCCACTGCGGCCTCAGCCGTTCGGCCAGCCCGCGGCGGTACCGGGCCCAGGCGAGCAGCGGCAGCACCGGACCCTGGCACAGGAACAGCCAGGCGATGTAGCCGCCCACGGAGCCCGCGTGCCGTACACCGGAGCCGTCCACGATCGTGTAGGAGGCGATCGCCACACCGGTCCCGAGCGCGGCCGCCAGCGCCGGCAACTGGGACCTGGCCGGCAGGCCGTCCGCGAAGGCCAGCCCCACGAGGCCGCAGGAGATGACGGCCACGCCCAACAGTGCCGCGCCCGTCAGGCGCTCGCCGAGCAGGGCCCAGGAGGCCACGGCCACCAGCAGGGGCGCACTGCCCCGGGCGATGGGATACATCTGGCCGAAGTCGCCCAGTTGGTAGGCCCGTAGGAGCAGTGCCTGATAGGCCACCTGCAGCGCGGTGGAGAGGGCGATGAACGGCCAGGCGGCCGGGTCCGGGGCCGGAACGAAGCACACCATCACCGCGGCGCAGCCGGTGATGGTGAGGCTGATCAGCGTGAAGCCGGCGAGTTTGTCCTCGGTCCGGTGGGCCAGTCCGTTCCACAGCGCGTGCAGCAGCGCCGCGGCGAGCACGACGACGGATACGGCGCCGCTCCCCGTCGGCAGCGACAGACCTCCGGACATGGCGACGCTCCCCGAGTCTGGAACAAATTTCCGCGCTAACATAACACCATGGAAATGAATTCCGGACCGGGCGGTCTCGCGGCCCATGTCCGCGCCCATCTGCCGGAACTGCGCGGAGCCGAGGCGCGCGTCGCGCGGGTCGTGCTCGACCAGGGCTCGGACCTGGTCCACCTGAGCATCAGCGACGTGGCCGTACTGGCCGGAACCGCGGCCTCCTCCGTGGTGCGCGCCTGCCAGCGCCTCGGCTTCCGCGGCTACCAGGAACTCAAGATCGCCGCGGCCCGTCAGGCCCCGGTCCGGCCTGCCACACCCGACGCGGACGACGCGGACCCGGCGGCGCGCGCGCTCGCCGACACGGTCCGGTCCGCCCATGAGGCACTGGACGGACTGGCCGCCACCCTGCCGGCCGAGCGCGTACGGCAGGCGGCCGACCTGCTGCACACCGCCCCGCGGGTCCTGGTCACCGGCGCGGGGCTGTCCGGCGCGGTGGCCGCCGACGCCGCCTACCGGCTGCGCGCCCTGGGCTCCGCCGTCGACGCTCCCGTCGACCCGATCACCGCCGAGCTGGCCGCCGCGCAGCTCCCGCCCGGAGCCGTCTGCCTGGCCATCAGTCATACGGGAGCCACCCGCAGCACGGTCGACGCCGCCCGCCGAGCCCGGGCCGCCGGCGCCGAGGTCGTCGTCCTCACCAGCTACGCCCGCTCGCCGCTGAGCGACATGAGCACCTGCACCCTTGTGGCCGGAGGCCAAGACCTGGTCTTCGGCCTGGAGACCGTCGCCAGCCGCATGGCCCACCTCGCCGTCGTCGACGCCGTCACCCTCACGCTCCTGGCGCTGCGCGGCCCGGGTGCCGAGCGGGCGCTGAACCTCGCGGCCGACGTGACGGCGGACTACGCCTACTGACCCCGGGGCTGACGGGCGCTCGCCGGCCTGGTTCGCCGAAGCGCTCACCGGCTGGCCGCAGCAGGACCGGGACGACCTCGCCCGGCACCTCGCCCGTCTCGTCGACGGCGTAACGGCCGGGCTCGCACGGGCCGTCGAGCTCGGTGAGGCTGAACGGGCCCCGGCGTGATCCGGGACCTCGTACTGTGTGCCGGGCGCGGCACGGAGTATGAAGGGAGCGGCATCCGGGATGACGCACGACGGTAGGACGAAGGCGACGGGACGCACAACGGGCGGGGAACGGGCGGACACGGCCTCGGTGTTGCGGTTCGCTACGGAGCTGTGCGCGTGGGTGGCCGCGCCGTGGGCGCTGGCGCCCTGGTCGGTGGGGGCCGCGGTGGCGGCGGTAGCGCTGCTGATCGGACTGCCGACGGTGTTCTCCACCCCCGGTGACAAGGCAAAGGTGATCGTGGCGGTGCCGGGGGCGGTCACCGTGGCCCTGGTCGTCCTCCAGCTCGCCGTGGCTGTGGCGGCGTCCTGGGTCGCGTGGCCTGCGTGGGCGGCCTTGGCGGTGACCGTGCTCGCCACCGCCTGTCTGTGGACGGAGCGGGGCCGTTGGCGCCGCCTGCTGAGCGGGGCAGCCCGCACGCAGGAGGCCTGACGGAGCCGGTGGAAATGGTGGCCACCCCCGTTCCGACGATGGGCGTGGTGACGCTCAGCGGGACACCCGTCTCGTCGGCCACCATGCGTGCGATGGCCGGCAGCCGCGTCAGATCAGGCGGAGTCCACCACGGTGCGGCGTCCGCTCCCAGCACATCGGCCGTGCGCCGGGCGAGCAGGAACAGCAGTTGCTCGGTGGCGACCATCCCGGCCCGCTCTGCGATGCCCAGCCACGAGGAGGACACCACCCGAACTCCCGCGGCCAGCGCCTGCAAGGTGTTGGCCAGACCCAGCCCGAGATCATTGTGCAGGTGGGAGGCCAGCACGACCTCGCTCCCGGCTTCCGTACGCACCCGGTTGAACATCTCTCCGCAGCTGAGCGGCAGCTGGGCGCCCACCGTATCCGCCAGGACGACAAGCCCCGCCCCGGCGCCCGTCATGGCCTGCGCGTAGTGCGCCATCAGGGAGTGGTCGGCACGGGAAGCGTCCGCCAGACACACGTCCACCGCGACCCCCTCGTCCAGATCGCGGGCCCGTTTCACGAGGTCGACCCCGCCCACGAGCGCCTCCGAGGCGGTGCGGTGGACCATCACCTGCGCCATCGCCTCCGAAGCCGGCACCACCACCATCACCCGCGCATGACGACTGCCCCGCACGGACGCCACCGCCTGCTTCAGATCCCGGTGCGCGCCGCGGCAGACCGCCGCGATGCTCACCGCCCCTTCGGCCTCCATCGCGACCCGGCGGACGGCTTCGAACTCCTCCCCGCACACGGCGGGAAAGCCGGCGGCGAACACCACGTGCCGGGGGCCGTCAGAGCCGAAGACCCGGCCCGTCTCGCGAGCGAGCTCCACCCGGAAGCCGGGCGTCATCAACGTCTTCGCCTGCGCGCCGTCCCGGGCCGACTCCTCCCACAGCACCACTCGCCCCGAGGCAGCCGACTCCCGCACCACATCCACGAACACCACGCTCCTATGCGCCCGCACACCGGCCCGGAGGCTGACCGCCCCGACGTCCGCCGTACGCCATCGACCAGCGAACGATCCGTCACCGCAATGTGCACGCTTGAGCAGTTGCGGCTCCTGTGATCTGTGGCTACGACCGGGCGGCCGGGGAGCCGGCGCGGCCTTCGGCGCGGATCAGCCGCCTCGAAGATCCAGCGGGCACAGTTCGGTCCGGGCGGAGCGGGACGGGACGGACTCCGGTTGCGGCTGCGGCTCTCAGAGGTGTTGAAGTACGCGGAAGTGAACTCGGCGGTGGACGCGGAGCCTGCGAGGTCGCGCGTCCGTACCGATGTGGTGGCGAGGACGCGGGCGATGGCGTCGGTGATGTCCGCCGCGGCCTCGGGGTGACCGAGGTGGTCGAGCATCATCGCGGCGGACCAGACCGCCCCGATCGGACTGGCGATGCCCTGCCCGGCGATGTCGGGGGCCGATCCGTGGACCGGCTCGAACATGGAAGGGTGATCGCCCTGCGGATTGAGGTTCGCGGACGGCGCGATGCCGATGCCGCCCGCCACCGCCGCCGCCAGGTCGCTGAGGATGTCTCCGAAGAGATTGGACGCGACGACGACGTCTGGACTGCGCTGCCTGAATGGACTTCGTGAATATCCCTGCCCCTCTGGAGGGGCAGGGATATTCACGAAGTCAGGGAGTGGAATGGTTTCCCGCTACCCAGAAGCCGAGTCCGCGAGCCGCGCGGCGAATCGGGCGACGAGCCCGCGGAGTTCGTCGGGTCGCTCGATGGTGAACGGACGGTCGAGCGAGGCGAGTACGGCGGGCAGCCAATCGAGCCGGTCCACACGCATTTCGACGCGGGACCAGCGCCCGGTCTCCGAATCCGGGCTGCCCTCGGACGGCAACTCCTCCACGAGCGCGACGCCGGCGGGAAGCCGGGCCCGGATGTGCTCGGCCGTCCCTTGGACCCGCACGGTCACTTCGTGCCGGTAAGGAGCCGAGGCGAGCCCTGACAGGACGCGTTCCGCAGGGTCGAACCCGGTGGGCGGGTCGAACGTGCCGGGCAGGGTCCTCGCGTCGGCAATGCGGTCCAGCCGGAACGTGCGGTCCTCGCCGACCGCGGGATCGCCGCCGGTCACGTACCACCTGCCCGCGTGGGCGACGAGCCCGTACGGGTGCAGCGTGCGTTCGCTGTGCCGGCCGTCGGCGGCGGTGTACTTGATCGAAACCGGCCGGTGGTGGCGCACCGCGTCGGCGATCGAGAGCAGGACCGCGGTCTCCGGGGCTGCCGGAGTGCTGGGTGGAGCGGTGAAGGCGAGGGAGCCGAGTACGGCGTCGAGCCTGTGGCCGAGCCGTTGTGGCAGGACCCGTCGGATCTTGGCGGCTGCCGTCTCGCTCGCCGAGCCCGTGGCGGTCATCAGGCCGGCCCGCTGGCCAGCGACCAGGCCGAGCAGCACGGCGAGCGCTTCGTCGTCACTCAGCATGAGCGGGGGCATGCGGTAGCCGGAGGCGAGCCGGTAGCCGCCGTGGCGGCCGCGTACCGACTCGACGGGTACGTCGAGGTCGAGGAGGTGATCGGCGTACCGCCGCACCGTGCGCTCGTCGACATCGAGCCGGGCGGCGAGTTCGGCAACGGTCCGAAGGCCGCCCGATTGCAGGAGCTCCAGCAGCATGAGCACGCGCGCGATGGGTCGGGACATGAGCAGAAGTCTCACGCATATACCGGGCGGATCCTGTCCGGTATCCGCCTTAGCGTGAGGTCACCACCACGACACGTCTGGAGAGACCCCATGGACTTCGTCTCGATCCGCATCATCACGGGCGACGTTGCCCGCCTCGTCGACTTCTACGAGCGCGCCACCGGAGTGGAGGCGGACTGGTCCACGGAAGACTTCGCCGAACTCAGGACCACCTCGGCCACCCTCGCCATCGCCGGAACCCGCACCGTGCCCCTCTTCGCGCCGGGCGCCGCCCGGCCGGCCGACAACCACAGCGTCATCGTCGAGTTCCTCGTCGACGACGTGGACCACGTGCACCAGAACCTGACCGGCTCCACGGAAGACCTCGTCCAGGCGCCCACCACGATGCCCTGGGGCAACCGCTCGCTGCTCCTCCGAGACCCCGACGGCAACCTCGTCAACTTCTTCACCCCCATCACCCCGGCCGCCATCGCCAAGTTCGCCCGCTGACGAGGCGCACCTCCTCGGCGTCGGCTGCTTCCCCGAAGGCGACCGGGAGATCCTCCTCCCGCTCATCAGCGAGGACAACGCATTCAGTGCCATCGTGGGGCGGCGGGGAGCATGCGGCCGCCCGGGGGCAGCCCGGCGCCCTTGGGAGCGCTGCGAAGCGTCGGTCATGGCGTTCACCCCGGGCTTCCGGGGTTCTCCAGACGGCTCAGGGCGTTTCACCCGGCCCGGCATCCGCGCACGCGATGGCTTCCTCGATCAGGCCGCGCAGTTCCGCGTCTTGGAGGATCATCGGGTAGCCCCCGTCCGTGGACAGGCGACGCTCCGACTGCCGCACCGCCAGTAGTGCTTCCCGGATCGCCGGGCTGATCTCGCCCACCGCCGTCGGCGATCGGCAGGACGAACTCCTCCAGAACCCGCATGCTCGGTTCGACCCCGCCCGTGATCTCCCAGAGCGTGATCGCCGCGGTGAGCCGTGGCCCATGCGTCGTGCTCTCCATCGCGAACCGCACCCGGTCCGCGTAGGGCGCCGCGTCCCGGCCGAACTCGGACAGGTCGCCGATCGGCCCATGCCCGGGTTCTTTCGCCGCCATGACCCCCTCGCCGGCGAGGCGCAGAACTTCGGCGCGGTCCGCGCCGAGACAGGTGGCAGTCCAGTCCACGGCGCGGTGATTGGCCGGGGAGTCCAGAACCTGGCTGGTACGCACCGCGGGTACGGCCGAGGCAGCGGCCGGTCCCATCACCCGCAGCACATCGACCGAGGTCCAGGTGTCTGCCAGCAGGGGGATGAGATCGGGCAGGGCGGGCAGCGCATCCTCGCCCCAGGCTTCCAGTACCGGGAGGAAGCTGCGGGTCGCACCGCCTCGGGCTCCGCATTGACGGATCGTCTCCCGTATCGCGGGCAGCAGGATGTCCGCGTGCGCGCGCAGCGGCATCAGCACGTCCTCGGTGTTCGGGCGCCGCGGATCACCGATGGCAAAGCCTCGGCCCTGCTCCTCCTCCTGCGCGCGGAGCCGCTCGACCAGCCCCGGCAGGGCGCGAGGGTCACCGATCCGGGTCAGTGCCCACCGGGAGATGTCCCGGACCGTTCCGTCGAGGTACAGGTCGGACGCTTCGTCCTCGAGCAGGTCGGCGAGCCGGTCGGCGTACGGCGCGGCCGCCGGGCCCAGCACCGCGAGGATGTTCGCCGCCCGCAGCCGCACGGCGCCGTCCGGATCGGTCAGCAGCCGCCCGCGAGTGGCAGCAGGGCGGCCTCCACGGAACGCCGCTCGGTGAGGAGCCGCCATGCCACGTCCAGTGCCTCCCGGCACAGCGCGGCGTCCCCGGAGCGTTGCGCCGTCTCGACCAGCCTCATGGCGAAGGAGAGCTCTGCCTCGGGGTCGTGCCGGAGCAGCCAGGCCGTCGATCGGACCAGATCCTCTCGGGTCCAGGGAATCTCGACGTCCGGGGTGTGCCAGACGCTTTCGAAGCGTGGTCGCAGAGCGAGGTCCGAGAACACCTCGATCAGCCGGTCCACCTGCCGGACCGGCAGTTCCCGGTCCAGTTCCGCCGAGGCGTGAACGGCCGCGACCCACAGCACCGGGTCATCGCCGTCCAGCAGGGCCGCCAGCACCGCTCGCGCATCGTCGGCATGCTCCCCGGCTTCCCCGGCCTCCCCGGAAGCAGCGGCCTCCCCGAGGGCGAGCAGCAGCGGCAGACGCACCGTCGGGTCCGGCTCGGCCCGCCACCGCTCCAGCAGGAGTGCGATCCCGACGGGCAGGGCCGTCGCCGCCCGTCGCACCGTCGGCTCCGGGTCCGCGAGCAGGGCCCATGCCCCGGACCAGTCCTCGCCCGCCAGGGCCGGCGCGTGCATCGCCGCCAAGAGTTCGACGAGGTCGATCCGCGCACCCGTGGCCGGGTCGGCGGCGAGCGCGATGACGAACGGCAGGGCAACCGCCGCCGCGGACGGCGTTTCGCACCCGTATTCACCATCACGTCGTCCTCCGCCCGACACCGCCCGGCAACTCCGTCGTCCTGTCGCCTCGATTTCCCGACGCTTCACGAGACACATTTCGCTCCGCCGGTCGGGGTTTGGGCGAGGGGGCGGGTATTGGCCGGATTTCTTCGTCCGGCTTTGGGTTTGTGGATCATCGACCGTTAGCCTCCAGCTAGTTGCTCAAGTCAACCAATGGGGATCGCTATGGACGACACCACCGAACACTTCCGCAGCCACGTGGAAGAGATTCTTGACGCCCTGGGGAAAGACCCCGACCGTGAGGCCCTGGTACACGGGAGCCGGCGCGTGAGCGCGGGTGAATTGCGCGGCCTCGTCTACGGCATGGCCCGCGCGCTGCACTCCCAGGGGGTCCGGCGTGGGCAGACGGTCACCCTTCTCTCCGGCAACCTTCCCGAGACGATCGCGGCCCGCTACGCCGCCGGGCTGCTCGGCTGCGCCGTGAACCACCTCTACGCGGGCCTTTCGGCCGATGTGCACGCCGACATCCTCCGGGACGTCGAGACCCGGGCGCTGATCGTCGACCCGGCCCACCGCGAGCGCGCCGCCGACCTGGCCCGGCGGGTGCCGCCGGCACGGGTGTCGGTCCTGGGGGCAGGCGGCGACGCGGGCCCGGATCTGGTGGAGCTCGCCGCCGAGGAGTCCACCGAGGTGTTACCGGGATCGGCGCATCCGCAGGACATCTGCACCATTCGCCACACCGGTGGGACCACCGGTCATCCCAAGGCCATCTGCACGACCTTCGAACAGTGGGTGTCGGTCGGATCGGACTGGCCCGAGGGCGGGCAGGTCAGGGCCCTGGTGTGCACCACCCTCGCGCACGCGGCAGGCCTCATGGCGGACACCACGCTGCACCGCGGCGGCACCGTCGTCCTGCAGGACGAGTTCGAACCGGGTGCCGTGCTCGCCGCCATCGAACGCGAGCGCATCTCCCACGTGTTCCTGCTGCCACCGCTCCTCTATCAGTTGATGGACCACCCCGACGTCGACCGCACCGACACCTCCAGCCTGCGCATGCTCACCTACGGGGGCTGCGCCTCCTCCCCGACCCGCCTCGCGGCGGCGGTCCGGCGCTTCGGCCCCGTGCTGAACCAGTTCTACGGCCAGAACGAAGCCGGCGGCATCAGCATGCTCTCGCCCGAAGACCACGATCCGCGGCGCCCGGAGCTGCTGCGAACCGCCGGGAAGATCATGGAAGGCGTTGAGGTCGCCGTCCGTGACGCCGACGGGCGGCACCTGCCCCCCGGCGAGCACGGCGAGCTGTGCGTACGTTCCCCGCACGTGATGAAGGGGTACTGGAAGCAGCCCGAGCTCACCGCGGAGGTACTGCGGGACGGTTGGCTGCACACCGGTGACATCGGGTTCGTCGACGCGGACGGCTACGTCACGATCGTCGACCGGCTGAAGGACATGATCGTGGTGGTGGGAGGCCACGTGTACACGGTGGAACTGGAGGACGTCCTGAACTCCCATCCGCAGGTCCTGCAGAGCGCGGTGCTCGGAGTCCCCGACGCCAACCTCATGGAGCGGGTGCACGCGGTCGTCGTCCGCACGCCGGACGGCGACGTCGGCGAAAAGGAGCTGCGCGCCATGGTGCGGGAAAGGAAGGGCGCCATGTACGAGCCCGCGAGCATCACCTTCATCGACGCGCTGCCCCTGACCGACGCGGGCAAGCCGGACAAGAAGCTGCTCCGCGGCCGGGCGCTCGATCGTCGGGGCAAGTGAATCCCGAGACCCCTACCGCCCCCTGGGCGGAGCGCAAGCCTGCCGTGTGGGCGGGCGCGGCCCGGTCCGCCTGATCCCGGCAGCCGTGCGCCGGCCCCGGCGGAGAACCGGCCACATCGCCCCGCCGGGGTTCGACGTTGTGTGTGTGGGGCAGAGCGGAGCCGACCTCCCCGTGCGCGGATCTCCACCCCTGTCTCCACCCGTGGGTCCAGGTGCTGCGCGGCTGCTCACAGCAGGCTTGAGGGCATGAACACGACCACATGGATCACCGACATCGCCCTCATCCTGATCGTCTTCCGGCAGCTGCGCGAAGGCCCGCTGACTCCGAAGTCCTACCTGCTCCCGCTCGGGATCGTGACGTTCGTGGGCTTCAGCTACCTCGACAACGTCCCCACGGGCGGCAACGACCTCGTCCTGATCGGTGCCCTCATGGCCGTCGGCGCGGCGCTCGGCATCGCCGGCGGTGTCTTCACCTGGATGCGGCGCGCGGACGGGCAGGTCCTGATCAAGGCCGGTGCGGTCTCGGCGGCACTGTGGGTGATCGGCATGGGCGCCCGGCTGGGCTTCCAGGTCTGGGTCGACCACGGAGGCGCCGCCGACGTCGCGCGGTTCAGCGTGGACCACCGGATCACCGGCGCGCAGGCGTGGGTGGCGGCGCTGGTGCTGATGGCCCTGACCGAGGTGGTCACCCGGCTGGCCACGATCTTCCTCCGGAGCCGGCTGCTGACGCGTACGCAGCATTCCGCGGCGGCTGCGCAGACCGCCGTAGCTGCCGGTCGCAGGGCCTGACCGTGGGTTATGGTCGCGGCATGCCAGCACGAGAGGCGGACCGGCCCGTCGGGGTCGCCCGGCGGCGTCCGCTCGATCGAGGGGGACGGAGCGCCCGCTCCCAGTGGGTGCTGGTCGCGGCGGTCATCATCGCGGGGATCCTGACGATCCGGCCGATGGGCCTCAGCGGCCGCGGCCTGGCCGTCGTCGTTCTCTTCGTGGTCAATGGTGCGGTGCTGGCGGTGCGGCTCGTGCCCGAGTCCGCCGTCCCGGACCGGCTCGTCACGGTCTGGCTGGCGTTCGGCGTACTGGCGGCGGCCGCACTGATCGGCACCAGCCGCTCGGGGACGTCCTACCTCTTCGCGTTCTTCCTCGTCGCCTTCGCCGGGTCCCGCCTGGACACCAGAACGGCCCTGGTCCTCGCCGCATCCTGCAGCCTCTTGTGCGGCGGCGTGCTGTACCTCCAGGCCGAGCCGGGCGAGTACGCGACGACCGTCGTCGGCCTCGCGACCGGCGCCGCCGTTCTGGCCGGCATGGCCGGGCGAAGCCGGGCGCAGGCCACGCGGTCGGCGATCGCGGCGGCCGAATCCGCCGAGAAGGCCGCGCGGGCCGAAGCCCGGACGGCGGTACTGGCGGAGCGGACCCGGATCGCCCGGGACGTCCACGACGTACTCGCCCACTCGCTCGCCGGGATCAACATGCAACTGGAACTGGTCGACGCGCTGATCGACACCGGAGACCTGGCCAAGATCCGGGAGGCCAACGGCAGAGCGCACAGCCTGGTCAGGGAGAGCCTCCGGCAGGCGCAGTGGACCGTGCACGCGCTGCGCGAAGACCATCTGCCGCTGCGCGAGAGCCTGACCGCGATGCTCGAATCCTCGGGCCACCACGATGCCCTCACCGTGGTCGGAGACGTCCGCGAACTGTCGGCGCAGTCGACGCAGTGCCTGCTGCGGATCGCCCAAGAGGCGCTGACCAATGCCACCCGGCACGCCCCCGGCGGCGCAGTCGGCGTGGAGCTGACCTTCACCGAAGAGGCAACCGTACTGAGCGTGCGCAACCGGCCCGCGACGTTGCCGGTGGCCGCGGCCACCGGAAGCGGAATGGGACTGATCGGAATGCGCGAACGCATTGCCCTGCTCGGCGGCACCGTCACCACCGGACCCGTCACCACGGGGCCGGATTCGGGAGGCTGGCAGGTGGAAGCGGTGATCCCGCGATGAGCGAACCCACGGACGCCGCCCGGCCCGTCAGGGTGATCGTCGCCGACGACCAGGCCGCGGTGCGCGAACCGCTCGCCACCGTCCTCTCGCTGCTCCAGGACATCGACGTCGTCGCCACCGCGACGGACGGGCACGAGGTCCTGGCGGCCGTCGCCGCGGGGCCGGTGGACGTCGTACTCATGGACTTGCGGATGCCCGGCATGGACGGAACCGAGGCGACCCGGCGCCTGAGCGCGGAACACCCCGGTGTGGCGGTGGTCGTCCTGACCACCTTCGCCGACGACGACTCGATCCTGGGCGCACTGGGCGCAGGAGCCCGCGGCTACCTGACGAAGAACGCAGGCCGCGAGGACATCGCCCGGGCGATCCGGGCCGCCGCCGCGGGACAGTCGGTGCTCGACCGCGAGGTGCAGGCCCGCCTCCTCGCCGCCGTGCACACGCACCGGCCCGAGCCGGCGCCCCTTCCGCAAGACCTCACGCTGCGCGAACGGGAGGTCCTCACCCTCATCGGCCAGGGCCTTCCGAACAGAGCCATCGCCGAACGGCTCTTCATCAGCGAGGCCACCGTCAAGACCCACATCAACAACCTGTTCGCCAAGGCGGACATCCGGAGCCGGGCCGACGCCGTGCGCCTCGCCATCGGAGCCGGCCTGGCCTGAGCGGGACGGGACACCGCCTGCCCCAACCGCCCCTGCCGGCCGTCGCGTTGAACTACTGGTAGGAAACTTTCCTATCCGCTACGCTCCCCGACGGCGGCTTGGCGCGGTGCCTGATGTCATGGGCATGACGCGCTCAGCGAGAGCTCTGACCCGGCCGCCGTGACGCTGTCCCCTGCTCGCCCCCATGGTCCGGGGGTGGCGTTCTCCGCACCGGTGTCCAGCTCTCGCCGTTCCCAGCCCAAGGAGTCCAGGCATGCACCTGTACGCCTCCACCCCACCCACCGCATCGGGCCGTCGACTTCGGCCCGCCCTCCTCGTCGTGACCGCCGTGCTCGCGCTCGTCGCCGGGCTGCTCCTCGCCTGGCCCGGCCGGGCCGGGGCCGCCGCCGACCCGCTCATCTCACGCGGCAAGCCCGCCACCGCCTCCTCCACGGAGAGCTCCTCCCTCGGCGCCGCCAACGCCTTCGACGGCGCCGCCTCGACCCGCTGGGCCAGCGTCGAGGGCAAGGACCCGCAGTGGATCCGCGTCGACCTGGGGGCCGCCGCCACCGTCTCCCGGGTCAAGCTGACCTGGGAGTCCGCCTACGCCAAGGCCTACCGCGTCGAGGTTTCCGCCGACGGCGCGACCTGGACCAGGATCGCCGAGGAGAAGGCCGGCAACGGCGGCACCGACGACCTCGCCGGCCTCTCCGGCAAGGGCAGGTACCTGCGCGTGTACGGCACCGCGCGCGGCACGGCGTACGGCTACTCCCTCTTCGAGGCCGAGGTGTACGGCACCGTGGACGGCGGCCCGCCCCCCGGCGGCGGCGCCTTCACGGTCGTCGCGGCCGGTGACATCGCCGCCCAGTGCACGGCCTCCGACAGCGGCTGCGCGCACCCGAAGACCGCCGCCCTGGCCCGGCAGATCGACCCGAAGTTCTACCTCACGATGGGCGACAACCAGTACGACGACGCCCGGATCGCCGACTTCCGCGCCTACTACGACAAGAGCTGGGGCACCTTCAAGGCCAAGACCCACCCCGTACCCGGCAACCACGAGACGTACGACCCGGCCGGCTCCCTCGCCGGATACAAGGCGTACTTCGGGAACATCGCCTACCCGCAGGGCAAGAGCTACTACAGCTTCGACGAGGGCAACTGGCACTTCATCGCCCTCGACTCCAACGCCTTCGACCAGGCCGCCCAGATCGACTGGCTCAAGGCCGACCTCGCCGCCAACGGCAAGCAGTGCATCGCCGCCTACTGGCACCACCCGCTCTACTCCTCGGGCGGACACGGCAACGACCCCGTCTCCAAGCCCGTCTGGAAGATCCTCTACGGCGCCAAGGCCGACCTGGTCCTGAACGGACACGACCACCACTACGAGCGGTTCGCCCCGCAGAACCCGGACGGCAAGGCGGCCTCCGACGGGATCGTGGAGATCGTCGGCGGCATGGGCGGCGCCGAGCCCTACCCGATCGAACAGGTGCAGCCCAACAGCCAGAAGCGCATCAGCGGCCAGTACGGGGTCCTGAAGCTCGACTTCGCGGACTCGGGCTACAGCTGGACCTACGTCGGCAGCGACGGGCAGGTCAAGGACACCAGCCCGAAGTACAGCTGCCACTGATGTACCTGGCCAACACCGGCCGCCCGGACGCGCCGCCCCGCCCCTTCGGGGCCCGGCGGCGCGTCCCCGCCACCGTCATCGCGCTGGGAGCGGTCAGCCTCGTCACCGACGTCTCCTCCGAGATGGTCACGGCCGTGCTGCCGCTCTACCTCGTCCTGGGCCTCGGCCTCTCACCGCTCCAATTCGGCTTCCTCGACGGCATGTTCAACGGAGCAACCGCCCTCGTGCGGCTCCTCGGCGGCCGACTCGCCGACCGCGGCGGCCACCACAAGAGGGTCGCCGGCGCGGGCTACCTGCTCTCCGCCCTCTCCCGGCTCGGACTGCTCCTCGCCGCCGGCGCCACCGCGGGGATCGCCGCCTCGCTCGCCTCCGACCGCCTCGGCAAGGGTGTGCGCACCGCCCCGCGCGACGCGCTGATCTCGCTCAGCGGCCCGCCGGAGACACTGGGCCGGGCGTTCGGCGTGCACCGGGCCATGGACACCACCGGCGCCCTGCTGGGCCCGCTCGCCGCCTTCGCCGTGCTGTGGGCGACCGCCGACGCCTACGACGCGGTGTTCGCCGTCAGCTTCTGCACGGGCCTGCTCGGCGTGCTCCTGCTCGTGCTGTACGTCCCCTCCGTCGCCCCCGCACCACCGGTCCGGCCAACGCCCCTTCAGCACAGCGCACTTCGGGACCCCGCCCACCGCCGGATCCTCTACGCCGCCTCCCTGCTCGGAGCCGCCACCATCGGCGACTCCTTCCTCTACCTGCTCCTCCAGCGCGGCCTCGACCTGCCGCCCGCCCTGTTCCCGCTGCTGCCGCTCGGCGCCGCCGCCGGATACCTGCTGCTCGCCGTCCCGGCCGGCCGGATCGCCGACCGCGTCGGGCGCGGGCTGCCGTTCCTGGCCGGACACGCCGCGCTGCTCGGCGCGTACGCCGTCCTGCTCCTCCCCGTGGCCTGGCCGACCGTGGCCGCGGTGCTGGCACTCCTCGCCGTCTTCTACGCCTCCACCGACGGGGTCCTGATGGCGCTGGCCGGGCCCGTACTGCCCGCGCACCGCCGCGCCGGCGGGCTCGCGGTGCTCCAGACCGGCCAGGCGCTGGCCCGGCTGCTGGGCGCCGCGGGCTTCGGGGCCGCCTGGACGTTCTGGGGGCAGGGGCCCGCCCTGTGGACGGCGGCGCTCGCGCTCGCGGGGGCGCTCGCGGCAGCCTGGCGCCTTCTGCCCGCCCCCGCCCCTGCCCCCGCCCTCGACGCCCCGGAGACACCGTGAACCCCCGAGCGCCACAACTCCGCCGACTCGCCCTCGTCGTGCTCGCCGTCCTGCTGCTCGGGTGCGGCTCCCTGGGCTACGTACTGCACGCCAGGCACCGCGAACTGCCGACCACGGCCGCAGGCGGATCGTTCAGCCTGGCCGAACCGGGGCTCTACTACCGGGACTCGGCCACCGGACGGGTCGCCCGCCAGAGCGGCACCGGCGGGCCGCCCGCCACGGGAGGCCCCGCCTGCGAGCGCTTCCACGCCGCGGGGGAGCGCGCCCTGTGCCTGCGCAAGCTGCCCGGCATCCCGGCCCGCACCGAGGCCCTCGTACTGGACCGGCAGCTGCGCGAGGTCCAGCGCGTGACCGTACCCGGCATCCCCAACCGGGCCCGCGTCTCGGCCTCGGGCAACGTACTGTCCTGGACGGCCTTCGCGATCGGCGACTCGTACGCCACGACCGGCTTCTCCACCCGGACCTCCATCCTGGACCTGCGCACCGGCTACCTGATCAAATCGATGGAGGAGATCCCGCTGACCATCGACGGGACCCGCTACCACGCGCCCGACGTCAACTACTGGGGAGTGACCTTCGCCCGGGACGACAACCGCTTCTACGCCACGGTGTCGACCAAGGGCCGCACCCACCTGGTCGAGGGGAACCTGCACGACTGGTCGGCGAAGGCCCTGCGCGAGAACGTCGAATGCCCGTCCCTGTCACCGGACAACACCCGTATCGCCTTCAAGAAGAAGGTCTCCGACGACCCTGCCGCACCCTGGCGGCTGTACGTCCTGGACCTGGCTGACCTGCGCGAACACCCGCTGGCGGAGCCGCACAGCGTCGACGACCAGGCGGCCTGGCTGGACGACGGGACCGTCGGCTACGCCCTCCCGGACGGCGAAGGCCGCGCCGGCGGCATCTGGTCGGTCCCGGCGGACGGCACGGGCGAACCCCGCCTCCTGGTCCCCGGCGGCTCCTCCCCGGCCGCCGCGAGCTGAAAGGAGGCGGCCGGCTGATGAGTGGGCCGCTCCGGATCACCGGCCCCGCCGTCCGGAGGCGCCGGCCCCGACCGCAGCCGGCACTCTCCTGCGGAAGGCACCCGCATCCGGTCCGAAGCCGTTCGAGTGGGCATACGGACGGAACGCCGCAGTACGGGAGTGTCGCCGTCCTTCCCCCACCGTCCGGCTCGATCATGTCGTGCCGTGACATCTCGTGAACTCCGCTCGACATGGACTTCGTGGCGTTCCCGGGTCTTCGGGATGGCGGCGGCCGCTCTGCTGGCCGCGGCCCCGTCGTACGCCGCGGCGGCAGAGCCGTCCCCCGACGGGGCTCCGTTGGGCGGCTACGGCGCGGCAGCCGTGTGCCCACCGGGTCACGACGGCTGGTTCGCACCCCCACAGCCATGCGGCCCTCTCCAGCCGCCCCTGCCGTCCCCCACGGCACTGCGGCCCCTGCCGCCAGCCGCGTCACTGCCCCGACGGCTCGCCCGACTGCGACGGGCCCGGCTCGCCCGAGACCGGTGAGGTCACCGTGATCAAGGAGGACGCGGATACGGAGAACCGCCTGGCCGGCGCGGTCTTCCAGCTGTGGGAGGAGACCAACGGCATCCCGGGCCTCCAGCCCACCGGCTTCCAACCCGACACCGACATCGAGGGCCCCTGCACCACCGGGGCCGACGGTGTGTGCTCCCGTACCGTGCCGTTCGGCCTCTACTACTGGGCGGAGACACAGGCGCCGCCCGGGTACGACTTGCCGCTGAACCCGGTGTCCCTCCCACTGGTACTGAATGAGGAGAATGCCGGTCAGGGCGTGACCACCGCGATCGGCAACACACGGGAATCCGGTGCGATCAAGAGCGAGTGATCCGGCCCGTCGAGGCACGGCCCGGCCGCCGGCCACATCCGCCCCTCACGCACGTCCTGATCGCCGACACCTCATCGCCGCGGGACGCTCGGTCCGTCGAGTCCTGGCGGGTCGTGGCTCGACGTCGACTCGGACTTCCGACCCGGCTGCTGCATGCCCGCTGGCCGGATCGGCACTCTGACGCGACCGCGCCGGGCTGTGTTCAGCTACCTCCCGGCACGGCCACGCACCGGCACGCACTTCACCGGTGCCTCTTCGGCGTGCCGCCGCACGGCCCTTGCACGCCCCGATGAGGTAGGAGAGGTCATGCCCCGCATCACACGATGGACCGCGGTCACCGCCGTCGCCTTCGCCACCGTACTGGCCGCAACGCCCGGCGCCGGCGCGGCCGAAGGATCTGCCGCCGAGGCCAAGGCGGCGCCCCGCCCGGTGTACTGGACGGCGCAGCCGCAGGGTGTGACGGCCGCGGCGCCGCAGCGATTGCTGAACCAGGCCGTGCGGATCACCAACGACTTCGCCAAACGTCCCACCACCCAGTGCCTGGACGTCGACGCCAACGGCGGCGGCAACGGCACGGTCGTCCAGGTCTGGCAGTGCAACGGCACCACCCAGCAGCGCTGGTACCTCTGGAACAACGGCGCGCTCGAGAGCTATCGCTTCCCCGGCAAGTGCCTGGACGCGGACCTCAACGGGGGTGGCAACAACGGAACCAAGGTGCAGATCTGGGACTGCAACAACACACCCCAGCAGAGCTGGTCCCACCCCTCGGGCGACCGAGCCCTCTACAACGCCCGCTTCTACGGCGGCGGCAACATCGTCATGGACCGCGACGCGAACGTCCTGGGGAACGGCGCCCGCGTCCAGTTGTGGCAGAAGAACTTCCAGTCACAGCAGTGGTGGGACGTATGGACCGACTGACCCGGTAGTGGGGCAGCCCTGCACGGCGTCCGGACGTACGGCGCGGTGTGTCGTCTCGGCCGACCGGCCGGCCGGCGGTCATGGGCTCGGTGTGCCGGGCCGTCGGCGGTGGGGGAGCGGGCGGGTGTAGCGGCGGTGCAGTGCTGCGCGCGCGGCCTCGAAGGCGGTTTCGCCGCAGGAGGCCGGTCCCGCGGCGACGTCGGACAGGGCATGGAGCCGGGTGCGCTCCTCGGCGGCCATGGTTTCGCAGGCCCGCAGCATGTCCAGGGTCGGGGCTCCCGCGTTGACCACCAGGACGGGCGCGTCCGGTGCGGCGGGCATCTTGAGGGGGAAGGTGACCAGCGACAGGACGGCGAGGCGGTCGCGGCTTTCGGCCCGGGCCCTGACCGTGCCCGTGGTGGCGGCCAGGTGCCCGCCGGCCGCCGTCACGTCGTGGAGCAGCCGCAGCGGGCCGGTCTCGGCCGACCGGCGGGAGCGCCGGGGCGTCACGAGCGGGTCCCGGGCGGCGATTTCGTTGCAGGCGAGCTCCAGGCGGCGGGCCACGCGCGGATCACGGAGGCCGGAGGCGAGGGCGAGGGCGTACGGGGCCAGGTGGCCGTCGATCAGGTCGTCGAGCGGCAGCAGCTTGAGGGTGCGGGCCCGCAGCAGCCAGGCCACCTCCAGCCGGTAGCGGCCGTTGGGGTCGACGGCCTCCAGCTCGAGGCCGCTGTGCCAGCTGACGTTGACCCGGTCACGGCGGTCATCCGTGGGGGCAACCTCGACGTGCACGTCCGCAACGGACCAGCGGCGGTCCCCGTACTCGGCGAGCGGCAGGCACAACTCCCCACCGGGGGCCAGGGTGCCGGCCGGTGCCAGGCCGCTCAGGGTGGTGGTACCGGAGGGACGCGAGTGCAGCACGGCGCCGTCGAGGCGAACCGGCAGGAGGCCGTCGGCGAACGTCAGCACCGCCGCCCCGGGGCAACCTCGATCCGGCTCGGCCGTCATCGTGAGATCCATGACGGACCGATACCAGGGCCGAGGTGCCCACGCAGGACGCCGCGCCGGTGAAGGGTGTGTCGGCGCCGGGCCCGTCGAAGGGAGGTCGGACCGGGCCGGGCCGATGGCGGCCCGTCCGGGTCCGGTCAGGCGTAGCGGCAGACCGTCACGCCGGTTGTGGCACCGCACCCCATCTTCGTGTAATTCTTCTGAACCATGTTCCAGTAGTGGCCCCAGTTCCTGTATCCGGGGTCATTCGTGTTCCAATTCGGGCCGGCCGCGTCGTAGGCGGCCTTCTCTCCGGCCCACTGCGACACCGCCTGGGATGGCGCGACACTCGACATGTTCTCGGCTCCGTTGTTGAAGCTCGTGTCGTGCGCGAGCCCACTGGCGTGGGAAGCGGGGTTGTCGGCCCATGCCTGCGCGCCTGAGGCGAGCGCCGCGTCCCAGGCGATGGGCGGCGCGCCTTCCGTTTGACGTATCGCATTGGTGCTGCTCAGGATGGCCGCCTGGTCGGCGGGGCTGACCTCGGCGGGAAGGCTGGTCGAGACTGCGGCGGACGCCGTTGCGCCCGCCCCCAAGACCATTCCTCCGGCCATCAGCGTTGCCGCAACGGCCATGGCCTGACGGCGTGCACGAGAAAGTCTTGTCGTTGCGACTCCCTGGTCGCGCGGAAACAGCGGAGAGTGCCGGCGCGGTTCGCGACCGTCAACCGTCATAGGAGGGGGCAACACGGCCGGCAAGCACGATGGTGAGTGAGCCATCGGCGACGCGGTGTTCTTGTAGGGGCGGCTCATGGCCGCCTCCCCTACGGCCGGCGTATGTCCACGTGACGGGCGTGGCGCCCGGGGCCGCGGGGGAAAGTGAATGTGCGCGGCTTCGCCTGGAGGGAATCCAGGCGGTGCCCGGGGGACGGCATGCCTCGAGCCCCGACGTGTTCAACGCCGAGATCGACACGGTCCGTGCCTACTTCGCGCCGGTCCTGATGAGTTGACGACGCCGACCTGACTGATCGAGCAGGTGATGGCGCCGCCACGGCCGGGTCCCCTGTCAGCATGCCCGTCATGACTGAGAGTGCATCTGTAGGTCCGGTCCGCAGGATATGGGACGGCCGGAACGATCCCGACAGCCCGGTGTCGGCGCGCGAGGAGGGGGGAGCCCCGAGCGGCGACGCATTGGTGGACGGCGCCTATGACGCCCTCGGCGTCACCTGGGACTTCTTCCGCACGGTGTACGGCCGCAACTCGATCGACGGCAGGGGCGGTCCCGTCGAGGCGGTCCTGCGCACCGGGGAGCCGGGCGTGGCCTGGCAGCGGTCGCGCATCCTCCTCGGCGACGGCGGGGTCCCGGCTGTGGAGGCGCTCGCCGAGCAGTTCACGGCCGGCATCATCCACCACACCGCCGAGCTGGAGTCGTACGGTGAGCCCGGCGCGCTCGCCGTTTCACTCGGGAACGTCTTCGGTGTCCTGGCCCAGCAGTACGGCCTGCAGCACACGGTGCAGGAAGCGGACTGGCTGTTCGGCCAGGGCGTCCCGTCCTCCGACGGAGCCGGCGGCTCCCTCAAGGATCCCGCCCGGTTCCACCAGGCGGCCCACATGGCCGACTACGACGACACCGCCGGCGACGACGGGGGCGTCCACGCCAACGCGGGGATCCCGAGCCGCGCGTTCTACCTCGTCGCGACCGAGCTGGGCGGCCACGCCTGGGACCGGGCCGGGCGCATCTGGTACAAGGCGCTGATGGAGTACGCCGCCAGGACCACCAACTTCTCCGCCTTCCGCTACGCGACCATCGGCGCCGCCCGGGACCTCGACTGGTCGACGGACGTGGTGGCCAAGGCGTGGAGCGCGGTCGGCGTGGAGCGCTGACCGCACTCCACGGGCTCGGGCCCCGGCAGCCGCGTACGGCTGCCGGGGCCCGCGTCGTGTCACCGGTCGTGCCGCTCGGCCGCCCGATCCGTGGCGCGATACCTGACATTCTTCCGCTTTGGGCAGAGGCCACCCTGCGTGCGGTCAGGATCATGAGGGAGGGCGTTCGACACGCGAACGCCAGTGCGTACTGCCATCGTTCGCAGGAGGACATTCGCATGGTCACCAGACGTCGCGTGCTCGTCGGCACGCTGGCCACGACGGGCGCGGGCCTGATCACCGGTGCCGGCCTGCTGCCCGTACTGCGCACCGCCACCGCGCAGGCCGCCGACGACGCGGGCCCGGCGGTCGCGCCCGCGCCGTTCACCGTGAAGTTGCCGCAGCTGCCCGTGCTCACCCCGTACTCCACCGAAGGCGGGCAGGACGCGTACCGCGTCACCGTCAAGGAGGTCTCGCGGGAGATCCTGCCCGGGGTGCAGACCAAAGTGCTGACCTACGACGGCCACTTCCCGGGGCCGGTGCTGCGGGCGCGCAGCGGCCGACCGGTGTCCGTCCGGCACCGGAACACCCTGGAGATGCCGATCGCCGTGCACCTGCACGGCGCAAGCGTTTCCCCGGAGAACGACGGCTCCCCGATGGACACCGTCGCCCCGGGCACGGCACGCACGTACGCCTACCCGAACCGGCAGCCCAACGCCACGCTGTGGTTCCACGACCACGCCCACCACATGGAGGCCGAGCACGTCTACCGGGGGCTGTCGGCGGCGTACATCCTCACCGACGACACGGAGCGGGCCCTGCCGCTGCCCTCCGGCAAGTACGAGATACCGATCGCGCTCCGCGACGCTCGTTTCGACGAGAACGGGCAGCTGGTCTACGCGATGGACGACTTCCGCGGCCGCACCACGCTGCTCGCCAACGGCCGCCCGAGCCCGTACCTGGAGGTCGCGGCCCGCAAGTACCGCTTCCGCCTGCTCAACACCTCCAACCTGCGCTTCTTCAAGCTGCGTCTCGCCGATGGCGGGCAGCTCGTACAGATCGGCTCCGACGGCGGCCTGCTGGAGCGCCCGTTCACCACCGACACCGTCTCGCTGTCCCCGGCGGAACGGGCCGACGTGGTCATCGACTTCTCCCGCTACCCGGTCGGCACGAAGATCGTCCTGGAGACCGCGATCGGCGGCGGAGCACCTGGTCAGGTCGGCAACGTGCTCCGGTTCGACGTGGTCCGCACCGCCCCCGACCCGAGCCGGGTCCCGGACGTGCTGCGCACCCTGCCGCCGGTGGACGAGCTGCCGAAGCCCGCCGTCGAGCGGCGCATCGTCTTCAGCATGGACGAGGACGGCCGCACCGACCCGCGCGGGCTGATCGACGGGCTCCAGTGGGACCCGGACCGGATCGACCAGACGGTCACGTTCGGGACCTCGGAGATCTGGACGGTGACCAACGCCAACAAGCTCATCCCGCACAACTTCCACATGCACCTGGTCCAGTTCCGGGTACTGGAGCGCGGCGGCGTCCCCGTCGGACCGGCTGAGGCGGGCCTGAAGGACACGGTCCAGCTCCTTCCCGGTGAGACGGTGAAGCTGCACGCCACCTTCGACGCGTACCGGGGCACGTACGTCTACCACTGCCACCTGCTGGACCACTCGGCGATGGGCATGATGGCCAACTTCCGCGTGCGGTAGCCGGATCCGGGCGGGGCCGGGCCCCGCCCGCTCACGGCCCGGCTATTGCGGTGCGGGCTCGTACAGCAGGGCCGCCAGCCCGTGCGCACTGCCCGCGCCGCTGAAGTCCTCCCACCTGATCGCACCGTCCCCGTCGGTGTCGATCAGGGCGAACGCCGCCGCCGCGCTCTGCGACGGCACGCCCTTGAGGGCCCGCCACACCGTGAACTCGTGGAGGTCCATCACCCCGTCACCGTCCCGGTCGGCCACGTGGAACTGCGCGTGGAGCACCGCCATCACCTCCGGTGAACCCGACAGCGCGCCTGAGCCGGCTTCCGAGGGCGGCAGGGACGCGAACCACTCGCGGTACTCCTCCCGCCTGATCTTCCCGTCCCGGTCGCGGTCGACCAGCTCGGCCTGGCGCTCCCACAGGGCCTGATTCGCCTCGATGAGGGCGCGTCCCTTCGGCGAGTTCGGCCCCGCGCCGTAAGACTGGAGGAACCGCTCCGCACTGGCCCGGTAGTCGTCCGCGGCCAGTACTCCGTCACCGTTCGTGTCCAGCCGATCGAAGATGTCGTCGGCCACTGCCACCTGCTCGCCGCCCATGCCGTGAGCGTACGCGGCTCCGCCGCCGCCCCTGCCGATTGCAGCCCCTGGGGGCGTGTCCCGGGGTTCGGCTTCCGATCGACACGCGCAACCGTCCCCGCTCGCTTCCGCTGTTTCTGTCACACGATCGGATGTCTGAACGCCTCGATCCGGTGGGACACGTCCCGCCCTCGCCTTCCCCCGGGTCTGCGGCCTGCATGGTGGGTCCAGCTTTCGGCGCCGTGGCACATCCCGCCCCGCGCGCCTGTCGAGTAACGGGAGGGCTGTACCCCATGGCAATCGCGAGGATCCTGCTGCCCGGTCTGCTCTCCTTCACGCTCACGGGCGTTCCCGCCGCGTTCCCGGACACCACGGCCGCCGTGTCCTACGAAGGGCAGGCCCGTCACGAGACGGCGCTGTTCAGCGTGAAGGCCACCAACAACGCCGCGGCCCAGGCGTTCACCGTCAATGGCTCCCGGCTGACCCGACTCAGCGTTTACCTGAGCAGCGGGGCCGCCACCGGGACCGTAACCGCACAGGTCCGCCGGGTTCGCGACGACGCGGGGTCGGTGGTCGCCTCGAAGACCCTCAACCTGGCCGCCCTGGGCGGCGCCGGCGCAGGCTGGCTCGAATTCCCCGTCAGCGCCGCCGTCACCGCGGGCGCCACCTACTACCTGTTCGTCCAGGCGACCACGGCAGAGAGCAGGCCGATCGCCTGGTACGGCACGCTCCAGTCCGTACCCGGCTCGCTGACCAGCTGGAACTACGACCGGTCGTACTGGGGAGGCTGGCACGCCTACGCCTCCCGGCTCGCCTTCCACGTCAATCCCACCGGCAGCGAGCGGTGTGGGGAGACCGAGCCCTGCTATGTGCCCGCCTCGGCGCTCGCAGCCCGCACGGCGGGGCTGCTGACGAACGGGGTGGACACCGAGGCCGTCCTGCCCTCCTTCGCCGTCGGCGCCTCCTACGTAGACGGGAGCAACGTGCTGCGCCTGCCCTCCGGCCGGTGGCGGTACCTTCCCACCGGTAGCTCCGCATCCCGCGTGGTCGCGGCCGACGACCCGGGCGCCCTGGCGCAGATCGACGAGAACCGTGCCTGGCTGGCCGCGGGTCAGGTGCCGGGGACCACCGCCGTGCGGCGGGCCGCGGTGCAGCGCGCCCTGCTGTCCATGCGGGCACTCCTCAAGCCCAACGGCGCGTTCGCCGCGGGGTGGTCGCCGGCTTGGGAGTACTCCTGGCCTCGGGACGGCGCTTTCGCCGCGGCCGCGTTCGCCGCCACCGGGCACGACGAGGAGGCGTACCGGATCCTGGGCTACGACGCGCGGACCCAGCGGGCCGACGGTACCTGGGAAGCGCGTACCAAGCTGGACGGCAGTGGACCGCCGGACGCACGCAAGTGGCAGCTGGACGGCAACGGCTGGGTTCCCTGGGCCACCTGGCAGTGGTACGGAGCGGCGCCGGCCGGCGACCGGGACGAACGGCTGCGCACGCTCTACCCGATGGTGCGCAAGGCGGCCGACTACGCCGCGCGGTCCCTGGGACCGGACGGGCTTCCGCCGGCATCCCCGGACTACTGGGAGCTGGACACGGCGACCACCAACATCGGTACGGCCGCTCCCCTCCTCGCCGGACTCAACGCTTCGGCCGACCTGGCCGCCCGGCTGGGCATGGGCGAAGACGCACAGCGCTGGGGGGACGCGGCCCGGCGCCTCTCCGCCGGCATCGCCGCCTTCGCCCCGCTGGGGTACCCGCGGACCGCTGACGGCAAGCACGGACGGGACAGCGCCGTGGCGTTCATGGCGCCCCCGTTCAACACCGCCCCGCCCGGTCTGGGCGCAGCGCTGGACTCCACCTACCGGGCGCTGCTGCTGCCCAACGGTGGCGTCTCGCCCGGCAACGACCCCGACTTCAGCTGGGGATCGTACGCCTGGACGGCCAGCACCTCCTTCTTCGCCCTCGCCTGGGCGGGAACCGGCGAGCAGACGAGGGCGAGCCAGACTCTGGACTGGGTGCTGTCCAAGAGGAACGGGCTGGGGGAGCTGCCCGAAACCGTGAACGGGGCCGGGCTGCCGTCCTCGGTCGCGCCCCTGGGCTGGACGGACTCGCTCGTCGTCCTCACCGCGTTGGCCCTGCAGGGCTCCCCCCAGCCCACCCCGCCGAACGCGCCCTGACCCGAAGCACCGCCCCGG
Source organism: Streptomyces sp. NBC_01296 (assembly GCF_035984415.1). NCBI lineage: Bacteria > Bacillati > Actinomycetota > Actinomycetes > Kitasatosporales > Streptomycetaceae > Streptomyces > Streptomyces sp. NBC_01296. The sequence goes on from NZ_CP130720.1 coordinate 8,261,606, forward strand.
GGCAGCAGCACCGCCGACACCCCGCGCGGGCGGAGCTCCGCCCGCGCGGGGTGTCCCCCGTTCGGCCCTATGCCGTCGGTCGGGGTGTCGCGCCGTGCCTGCCCCGGTGCCGGTACCGGGTCCTGCCCGCCCACGTGGCGTTCGTCGGCACCGGGGGGTCCGGCGATCGACGGCGCACTCGCGCACATCTTGCAGAGCAACACATGGTCGGACTGGCTGTCACTCGGCGGCAGTCTGGCAGGCACTCCCGCGGTCGGCCGCAACTGCGACGGCTACCTGGAGGTGCTCGCCCGCGGCACCGACGGCACCCTGAAGAACATCCGCCAGGACCCCGACTCGGACACCGGCACCGGATGGTCGGCGTGGCAGTCGCTCGATGACAGCGTGGTCATGGCCGGTGATCCCGCCATGGCCGTCAACCCGAGTGGCGGGTGGCTGGAGGCATTCGCCACCGGTGCCGACGGCAGCCTTTACCACATCTGCCAAAACTGCGACACCAGCACCGGATGGGCGAACTGGACATCCCTTGGCGGCGAACCGACACCCGCCACCCCGGCGGTCGCAGGCCACCCGGCGGGCGTGCGGGGGTTGGACGTCTTCGCGCGCGGCGCCAACGGCACCGTCCACCACCGCTGGCAGACCAACCCCCTCGACCCGTACGAGTGGTCGGACCGGCACGCGCTGGACTGATCCGGCACAACCGGGGTCCCGACGCGGGCCCCCTGCCGGCCGCCCGCGTGGAGCAGCCGGTCGGGGGCCGCGGCGAGACCCACTTCAGGACGTCTGGTGATGCCCTCAAGATCCGATGGGAAGGGCCAGGTCTCGTGCCAACTCGAGGCATCTGCGCTGAGTGGACGCGTCGCCGGGTGGGGATGGCCAGTCGTAGGGCGGGCCATGGCAGAGCAGGGGGATTTCCGTGGTTGATCAGCTATCGACCTTGATCGGCGTCGTAGTGGGCGCAGCCATGTCGTACGTGGTGGGGACGCTGCACGAGCGCACCCGCTGGCGACGGCAACAAGGAGCGCGGTGGGACGGATTGCTCCTGCAGGCGTACAGCGACTATGGCCAGGCGATCATGGACTGCGTGGTCGTCTACCAGCGGCTTGCCGCTCACCAGGGTTTGACCGAGGATCCGAGTCCCGTTGAGACGACAGGCGACGCTCTGGAAGAGGCTGCCAGGGCAGAGTTGCGACGCGCCGCCATGACCGAACCCCTGCGGCTGCTTGCCGATCCGGACACAGCCGCAGCGGTCCGCAAGTTGAACGATGCAGTTTGGCATCTCGAATGGCTGGCACGGGGCCGGCTAGCAGGAGAGGCCGCTGCCTGGGATGAGGCGTACAGCGCATACAGAACAGCTCGTCGGGCTTTCTACGAGAAGGCCCGGGCGAGCCTGCAAGTACCGGGTGAGGTCATCGCGGAACGACCCACGTGGCCGCCCTCCTGGCGGGCGAGCCGCTGACCGCGAGCCGATGCCGGCGAAGGCTGCGGGGTCGGTGCTGGCGGGTGGTGCATTCGTCCAGGGCGACTGGCGGTACGGGGTGTTCGTCCTGCCGCGGGGCGCGGCGGTGATCGTCACCACGGGACACTCCTATCGACTGCTCGGCCGCAGCAGGCCCGGCCGCGTTCGGGGCCGTGACCGCTCCTTCGGCAATTTCGTGCCCCCACTGTGCCTCCTGCGAGTGAAGCAGCTGTCGAAGATCGCCGATCTTTCCCCGGCGGGCAGGCGTCGGGCCGGGCGGCCTTCGCCGGGTCACCAGGTGACATACAGGGCCTGCGGTGAGCGGTGGATCAGCGTGGGCTGCATCTGCGGCCGTGGACGGCTCTGGTCCAGCCGCAGCTCCGGCATGCGGCGGAGGAACAGATCGAGTGTCAGGCGAAGCTGTTCGCGCGCCAGTTGGGAGCCGGGGCAGCCGTGGGGCCCGTATCCGAAGGCGAGGTGCTGCCGGTTCCCGGGCCGGGTGATGTCGAACTCCCCTGCCCGCTCGTACCGTTCCTCGTCGCGATTGGCCGAGCCGTACGCCACCATTAGGGTGGCCCCCGCGGGCAGTTGCGTCCCGGCGAGGGTCACCGGCCGGGTGGTGGTACGCCGGAATGCCTGGATGGCGGTGTCGTGGCGGGCGGCCTCCTCCACCGCCGCCGGGACCAGGGACGGGTCGGCGCGCAGCGTCTTCCACTGCCGCCGGTCGTCGCCGAGCAGGTGCAGCAGCGTCGTGCCGATGAGGGCGCTCGTGGTGAGGAATCCGGCGATGAGCAGGTTCTGCAGGCTCGTCACCAGTTCGTGGCGCTGCTCGAGGGTGAGCTCGGCGTCACCGGGGGCCAGGGCGGCCACCATGGCCGAGCACATGTCGTCCCGGGGCCGGGCGCGGCGGTCGCGGACGTACCCGTCCAACAGGTGCTGGAGCGCGACCACGTCCTCGGCGGCGGCCGCCTGCCCCTCGGGCGGCAGTGGGCGGAACAGCAGTTCCTCGGCCCGGTAGCCGCCGTGCACGGCGGCGGGTACGTCGGCGGGGTCCAGCCCGATCAGCCGTCCGACCACCATCCCGGGCAGCCGCCGGGCGTACGCCTCCACCAGTTCGGCGGACCCGGCCGCCGCGAAGCCGTCCACCAACTCCCCGGCGCACGCGCGGGCGTACGGCAGCAGGGCCGCCACCCGGGCGGCGGACAACCCCCGGTTCAACGGGGCGCGGAGCCGCCTGTGGGCCGCGCCGTCGCTGGACACGACAGTGGGCCGGGGCCCGAAGCCCCGGGGCAGGACGCCGAGCGCCGCTTCCGAGAGCGGGATGTCCGGCAGCAGGGCGTTGGCCGAGGAGAAGTCCTCCGCGCGCAGCAGCACTTCCCGTACGTCCCGGTCGCGCGCCACCAGCCAGGCGTCGAACTCGGGTACGTACAGCAGCCCCTCGGACCGGCGGGCGCGGTCGTAGAGCGGATACGGGTCGCGGTACAGCTCGTCACGCCGCGCCTGGTCGTCGTGCCATGCCACTGGGACCTCCGGATCACGGTCGGGACCGGGCGGGGGTCACGGCCGCGGGTGACCTCCGGTGCGCCGGGTCATCCTGCCCGAAACCCGCCCGGCCCGGTAGAGCGCCTGCCAGGAGGGGGTCGTCACTGCGGCGGGGCCGGTCCGACGAGGCATCGCGGAGGATGTCGAGAGGACGGCAAACGACAAAGGCAAGGAGAGCCCTCTCCCTGCCACTCTCAACCTATAGCGCACTGGGGGGCTTGCCGCAAGACCCCGGTCACGGCGCAGAATCGTCGGTCGGTGGCCCGAGACGGTGGTCCTACCTGCGGAAACATGGGCGCCGTGCTTGGCCAGAGGTTCGACAGAGGGGGAGGCGCCGGTGATCCGGCCTGTCATCGCAGTGCAACGGAGCAGGGCCGCCTCGGAGGTGTGGCAGTGATGGAGCAGTACGTGTGGGGCCTTCAAGACGTCGACGAGACGCAGTTCGCGGTCGTCGGCGGCAAGGGCGCGCATCTGGGCGGGCTGTCGCGGATCGAAGGCGTCCGGGTGCCGGGGGGCTTTTGCGTGACGGCGGACGCCTTCCGGCGGATCATGGCGGAAGCACCGGCGATCGGCGATCGGCTCGACGAGCTGTCCCGCATGGACCCGGACGACCGGGAGAGGGTCCGCACGCTCAGCGCGCAGATCCGCCGGACCATCGAAGGGACTCCCGTCCCGGGTGACCTCGCGGCGGCGATCACCGGCGCGCTCGGCCGGCTCGGCGAGGAAGCCGCGTACGCCGTCCGGTCCAGCGCGACAGCGGAGGACCTGGCGACGGCCTCCTTCGCCGGCCAGCACGACACGTACCTGAACGTCGTGGGACCGACGGAGATCCTCCGGCACGTCAGCCGGTGCTGGGCCTCGCTGTTCACCGAGCGGGCCGTGACGTACCGGCAGAGGAACGGCATCGACCACCGTACGGTCCACATGGCCGTGGTCGTGCAGCGGATGGCTTTCCCGCAGGCGTCCGGCATCCTGTTCACGGCCGACCCCGTCACGGGCGACCGGAAGGTCGCCACCGTGGACGCCGGCTTCGGCCTCGGCGAGGCCCTGGTCTCCGGCCTGGTGAACCCGGACGTCTTCAAGGTGCGGGACGGCGAAGTCGTCGCCAAGGCGATCGCCGCCAAACAGCGCGCGGTGACCGCCCTGCCGGCCGGCGGTACGCGGGAAGTGGCGATCGACGCGCAGCGCCGGGAACAGCCGTCGCTGACGGATGCGCAGGCCGTGCGGCTCGTACGGCTCGGGCGGCGGATCGAAGCGCACTTCGGCGGCCCGCAGGACATCGAATGGTGCCTGACCGACGACGACTTCCAGATCGTTCAGAGCCGGCCGATCACGACACTGTTCCCCGTCCCGGAAGCCGACGACGAGGAGAACCACGTCTACGTCTCCGTCGGCCACGGGCAGATGATGACCGACCCCATGAAGCCCCTGGGGTACTCCATGTGGCAGCTGACGGCCATGGTGCGGATGCACGAGGCAGGCGGGCGGCTGTTCGTCGACGTCACGCGGCGCCTGGCCTCACCCGCGAGCCGGGCCGGGCTGCTGGACGCCATGGGGAAGGGCGACCCGCTGATCAGGGACGCCCTGGAGACCGTCCTCGAGCGCGACGGCTTCGTCCCGCTGCTCCCGGACGCGGGTCCCGGCGGTCCGCCGGCCGGCGGTGCGCCCGCCCGGATCGAGACCGATCCCGCCCTTGTCACCGAGCTGATCGAGCGCAGCCGCGTGTCCATCGCCGCCTTGGAGCGCGACATCCGGACGAAGAACGGACCGGCGCTGTTCGACTTCCTGCTGGAGGCCTTCAAGGAGCACAAGCGAGTGCTCTGTGATCCGCTGAGCATGCAGGTGATCATGGCGGGGATGGAGGCCACCTGGTGGCTCAACGACAAGCTGCAGGTGTGGCTGGGCGAGAAGAACGCGGCTGACACGCTGACGCTGTCCGCCCCCGACAACATCACGTCCGAGATGGGACTGGCGCTCCTCGACGTCGCGGACGTGATCCGGCCGCGGCCGGAGGTGGTGGCGTTCCTGCAGGACGTCGACGACGAGGACTTCCTGGACGAGCTGGCGAAGCTCCCGGGCGGCGCCGAAGCACGCGATGCCATCGAGGCCTACCTCGACCGGTACGGCATGCGCTGCGTCGGCGAGATCGACATCACGCGGCCGCGTTGGCGCGAGCGACCGAGCACGATCGTGCCCGTGATCCTCGACAACGTGAGGAACTTCGAGCCGGGCGCCGCCGGGCGGCGCTTCGAACGGGGGCGGCAGAAGGCGCAGCAGAAGGAACAGGAGCTGCTGTCACGCTTGCGGACCCTGCAGGACGGGGACCGGAAGGCGGACGAGGTCAAGCGGATGATCGACCGGGTCAGAACCTTCATCGGGTACCGGGAGTACCCGAAGTACGGCATCGTCAGCCGCTACTTCGTCTACAAGCGGGCCCTGATGGAGGAGGCCGAGCGCCTCGTGCGGGCGGGCGTGATCCCGGAGAAGGACGACGTCTTCTACCTCACCTTCCAGGAACTCCACGACGTCGTGCGCTCGAACCGGGTGGACGACCAACAGCTCATCCAGCGCCGCAAGGACGCGTTCAGGGCCCACCACGCGCTCACACCGCCCCGGGTGCTCACCTCGGACGGTGAGGCCCTCACCGGGGCGTACCGGCGCGACGACGCACCGGCCGGGGCCCTGATCGGCGTACCGGTCTCCGCCGGGACCGTCGAGGGACGGGCCCGCGTCATCCTCGACATGGCGGAGGCCGATCTCGAAGAGGGCGACATCCTGGTCACGCCCTTCACGGACCCCAGCTGGTCGCCCCTGTTCGTCGGGATCGCGGGGCTCGTGACGGAGGTGGGCGGCCTGATGACCCATGGCGCGGTGATCGCCCGGGAGTACGGTCTGCCGGCCGTCGTGGGCGTGGAGAACGCCACCCGGCTGATCCGGGACGGCCAGCGGATCCGCGTGCACGGAACCGATGGGTACGTCGAACTCCTGCCGTGACCGACGGTCGGGCCGCACCACGTGCGCGGGCCGGTGCTTGCCCCGGGTGGAGCTCACAGCATGACGTGCTTGGCCTGGGTGTAGTCGAGGAGGCCGGACAAGGAGAGGTCGCTGCCGTAGCCGGAGTGTTTGACGCCGCCGTGGGGCATCTCGGAGACGGTGGTGCCGTGGGTGTTCACCCAGACGATGCCCGTGTGCAGGATCCGGGTCGCGCGCATGGCGCGGTCGTGGTCCGAGGTCCAGACGCCGGCGGCGAGGCCGAAACGGACGTCGTTGGCCAGGCGCAGGGCCTGTGTCTCGTCGGTGAACGGCTGGACGGTCACGACGGGGCCGAAGGTCTCCTCCTGCACGATCTCGTCGTCCTGGCGCACTCCCGCCACGACGGTGGGCTCGACGAAGAAGCCGGGTCGGGCGAGCCGCGCGCCGCCGGTGACGATCTCGGCGTGGGCCGGGAGGCGGTCGAGCTTGGCCCGTACCGAAGCGAGCTGGGCCGCGTTGTTGAGTGGCCCGAAGTCGGCGTCCGGGTCGCTCGGCGGGCCCGTGCGCAGCTTTCGCGCCGATGCCGCGAAGGCGGCGAGGAACGCGTCGTGCACCCGGTGGTGGACCAGGAGCCGGGTGGGCGCGGTGCAGTCCTGGCCGGCGTTGTAGTAGGCGACGGCGGCGAGGGCCGCGGCCGTCGCCTCGACGTCCACGTCGGCGTGGACGATGACGGGGGAGTTCCCGCCCAGCTCCAGGTGGACGCGTTTGAGGTCGGCCGCCGCGGCCGCCGCGATCTCCTGGCCGGCCCGCACACTGCCCGTGACCGCGATCAGGGCCACATCGCGGTGGGCGGTGAGTACCCGGCCGGTGTCGCGGTCGCCGCAGACGACGTTGAGGACCCCCGGTGGCAGGTGTGCGGAGGCGATCCGCGCGAGCAGCGCGGACGAGGACGGCGTCGTGTCGGCGGGCTTGAGCACGGTCGTGTTGCCGGCGGCGATCGCCGGGGCGATCTTCCACGCCGCCATCATCAGCGGGTAGTTCCACGGGGTGATCTGGGCGCAGACTCCGACCGGTTCGCGGCGCAGCAGGGAGGTACGGCCCGGCGTGTACTCGGCCGCGGCCGCGCCCGGGAGGTTCCGGGCCGCTCCGGCGAAGTAGCGCACCGTGTCGACGATCGCGGGCAGCTCCTCGTCCCTGAACTGCCGCACCGATTTGCCGGTGTCCGCGGTTTCCGCGGCCGTCAGGGCGTCCGCGTGCGCCTCCATCGCGTCGGCGAGGGAGAGCAGGGCGCGCTGCCGGACGGCCGGGGTGGTCGTGGACCAGTGCTCGTACGCGGCCGCCGCCGCCGAGACGGCGGCGTCGGTGTCGGCCCCGCCGGAGCGCGGGGCGCGGGCGTGCACCCGGCCGGTGGCGGGGTCGGTCAGTTCCATCGTCTCGCCGGAGGCGGCCGGCCGGTCCACGCCGCCGATGTGGTTGAGCAGCCTGTCGGTCAGGGCGTCGGTCACGGAGTCAGCCACGGCGCAGCACCTCCTCGGCGGTGTCGCGTCCGGTGCGCACGGCGCCCTCCATGTAGCCGGCCACCCACTGGTCGGACCCGCAGACGTAGAAGGGCGGTTCGTGGGTGCCGTGCCGGGGACCGACGGCCATCACGTCACCGGGGGTCCACTGGGTGACGTACCCCCGGGTCCACGGGTCGGTGCCCCACATGCGCAGGTACGTGGCGAGCGGGCGGTGCGCCTCGTCGCCGTAGAGGCGGGCGATCTCGCCGAGCAGTTCGGGTTCCCGCAGGTGGGCGGGTGTGCCCAGGAGTACGCCGAACCGTTCGGGCGGGACGAGGGCCGAGAGGATGCCCTCGCTCTGCGGCCAGGTGCTGCCGAGGACGCCTTCGCATTCGGAGAGGCCGCTGAGGCCACGGTCGCGCCAGAAGGGCCTGTCGTACGCGGCGGTGAACTTGGCGGCGAGGGCGTGCCGCTGGCGGTGCAGGGAGGCGAGGCGGCCGTCGCTGACACCGGTGACGGCGACCGAGCGCAGAGGGCCGACGGGGAGGGCGCTGACGACGGCTGCCGCGGTCAGGGTCTCGCCGCCGGCCAGGCGTACGGAGCAGCGACCGGGCGACACCGCGACCGCCTCGGCCGCGGAGCCGGTCCGTATCCGCCCGTCGAGGGCGTCGGCCATGCGCAGGGCCACGGTCGCCGAGCCCTCGGCCACCCGCAGGCCCTCCCACGCCTCGTACTCGTAGTGGCCGGTGCCGGGTACGGCGGCGTGTTTGCGCAAGGAGGCGAGCAGGGAGGTGCGTTCGCAGGAGCCGTCGGCGAGGGCGAGCTGTCCGATCTCCCAGAGGCGTACGACGGCCGGGGTCGCGCCCTCGGCGCGCAGCCAGTCGCCGACGGACAGCCGGTCCAGGGCGGTGGCCCCGGGGTGGGACCACGGGTCGTCCGGGTCGACGGTGCGGGCGAGCGCGGCGAAGGCGGCGGTGACCTTCCGGTGGCAGGCTTCGTCGCCGGGCCCGAACCAGTGGGGCGGTTCGGCGGCGGAGACTCCTTCGGGGGTGGCGCGGACGAGGGAGCCGGGCTCGGCGACGTAGCTGGGGACCAGGGTGAGGCCCAGTTCGGCGACGAGGTCCGTGTAGGCGGTGTGGGACCGGCCGACCACCTCTCCGCCGAGTTGGACGAGGCGGCCGTCGGGAAGGCGGGCCTGCTCGACGCGTCCGCCGACCCGGTCGCGGGCCTCGACGACGAGTACGTCGGCGCCGCCCTCGGCCAGGTCGCGCGCGGCGGCAAGGCCCGCGAGGCCCGCGCCGAGCACGATGACGTCGTGGTTCATGGGGGTGTTCCTTCGCTGGGTGCGGGAAGGCGGCCGGGGCGGCGGCCCGGAGGGGTCAGTCGAGGACCAGGCAGTGTTCGGGCTTCCAGCCGATCTCGACGCGCTCGCCGCCGCTCCAGCGGTCCTCCATGCGGGAACGGTCGGTGTTCTGCTCCAGCACGGACACCGTCACGCCCGGCGCCAGTTCGATGAGGTAGGTGGTGGTCGCACCGCCGTAGACGGTCTCCCGTACGACTCCGCCCACCCGGGCCATGCCCGGTTCGAAGTCGGAGAGCCAGATCTTCTCCGGCCGGATCGAAAGGCTGACCGCGGTGCCGTCGGGGACCGCGGAGCGCAGGCCGACGGGCAGCGCGGGGCCCTGGTCCAGGACGACCTCGCCGGAGCGGTAGGTCCCGGAAACGAGGTTGGAGGTGCCCATGAAGGAGGCCGTGAAGGTGCCGGCGGGGCGCTCGTACACGTCCTCCGGCGTGCCGCACTGCTCGATGCGGCCCTCGTTCATGACCGCGATGCGGTCCGACATGGTCAGCGCCTCGTCCTGGTCGTGGGTGACGAAGACGAAGGTGATGCCGACCTCGCGCTGGATCTGCTTGAGTTCGACCTGCATCCGGCGGCGCAGTTTCAGGTCGAGGGCGGCCAGCGGCTCGTCCAGCAGCAGCACTTGGGGGCGGTTGACCAGGGCGCGGGCGAGGGCCACGCGCTGGCGCTGGCCGCCGGAGAGCGTGGGCGGCTTGCGGGCGGCCAGGTGCCCGAGCTGTACGAGGTCGAGCATGCCGGCGACCCGCTCGCGGATCTCGGCGCGGGCCACGCCCTTGCGCTTGAGGCCGAAGGCCACGTTGTCCGCGAGGGAGAGGTGGTCGAAGAGGGCGTAGCTCTGGAAGACGGTGTTGACGTTGCGCTTGTCGGGCGGCAGCCCGGTGACGTCCTCGCCGTCGAGCAGGACGCTGCCCTCCGTGGGATCGGCGAATCCGCCGATCATCCGCAGCAGGGTGGTCTTTCCGCAGCCGGAGGGGCCCAGGAGGGAGAAGAACTCGCCCGGGGCGATGTCGAGGGTGACGTCGTGGACGGCGTACGCGTCGGCGGCGCCGGCGTACCGCTTGCCGACCCGGTCGAGCCGGACTGCGGGGTGCGGGCGGGGGTGCGGGGGACGGGGAGGGTGCTGCATGGGGTCACTTCCCGGAGAGCAGATCGAGGCCGCCGCGACGGCCGAACAGGCGCGGGATGGCGAGGGCGAGGACGATGAGCGCCGCGGAGCCGAGGAGCATCAGGGTGCCGACGGCGTTGATGGTGGGCTGCACGCCGAACCTGATCGCCGAGTAGATGCGTACGGACAGCGGCTGCGGATCGACGCCGGTGGTGAAGTAGGCGAGGACGAAGTCGTCGAAGACGAGGGCGAAGATCAGGACGGCCGAGGCCAGGATGGTGGGGAGCAGCGCGGGCAGGGTCACCAGGCGCAGTGCCTGCCGGCGGGTGGCGCCGAGGTCCATCGCCGCCTCTTCCACCTCGGGGTTCAGGGCGGCGATGCGGGAGCGCAGGATGACCGTCACGTACGAGATGGAGAAGGTGATCTCGGCGAGCATCACGGTGCCGGTGGAGAGCGTGATGCCCGTGCCCTTGAAGAGGAGCATCGCCGCGACGCCGGTGACGATCTCCGGGGTGATCAGCGGGACGAGCATGACCAGGCCGGCGAAGGAGCCGAGCTGGCTGCGTGCGCGTACCAGCCCGAGCGCGAGGGCCACGCCGAGGACCAGTGAGCCGGCCATGGCGACCAAGGAGACCTGCAGGCTCATGCCGAGCGAGTCGAGCAGTACGTCGTCGTGGAAGAAGGCCTCGTACCAGCGCAGGCTGAACCCTTCGAAGACGGTCAGGGACTTCTGCGCGTTGAAGGAGAACAGGACGACGACGCCCACGGGGAGGTAGAGGAGCGCGAAGAAGAGCACGGTGACCGCGATCGCGAAGCGGGGCCGTCGCTCGGCGCGTCGTGTCATCGGGCCGCCTCCGCCTCGTCCTTGCGGGTGCGCCGCAGGTAGCCGAGCATCCCGAGGAACAAGGCCGCCATCAGCAGCATGGTCAGGGCCGAGCCGAGCGGCCAGTTCTGGCCCTGGAAGAACTTGTCCTGGATCAGGTTGCCGATCATGATCTGGTCGGGTCCTCCCATGAGCTGGGCGCTGACGAAGTCGCCCATGGCGGGCAGGAAGACGAGGACGCAGCCGGCGGCGGCGCCCTGCCGGGTGGCGGGCACGGTGACGAAGAAGAAGGTCCGCAAGGGGCCGCCGTAGAGGTCGCGTCCGGCCTCGATGAGCGAGGTGTCCATGCGTTCCAGGGCCGCGTACAGCGGGATGATCATGAACACGATGAAGCCGTAGACGAGTCCGGCGACGACGCCCGCGCCGGTCTGGAGGATCTTGGTGTCCTCGTCGGCGATGCCGACCGCCCGCAGGGCCCGCAGCAGCGGACCGTCGTCGGAGAGGACGACGGACCAGCCGTACATCCGTACCAGGTAGTTGGCGAAGAAGGGGACGACGATGGCGGCGATCAGCGCGTTCTTGAAGCGCCCGCCGTGCAGCGCGATGGTGTAGGCGACCGGATAGGCCACGGCCAGGCAGATGGCGCAGGTGAGGAGCGCGTAGCCGAGGGAGCGCAGCAGGACGGTGCTGTACGCCGGGTCGGCCAGAGTGGTGATGTTGTCGAAGTCGAGTCCGAAGCGCGGGTTCCCCAGCGGGTCGGTGGTGCCGAACGCGAGGGTGGCCACCAGGACCAGGGAGGCGAGCAGGAAGCCGGTCATCCACAGGGTCCCGGGGAGCATGAGCCAGGTCCACAGGCGCGCCCCCGACGCGGACGGCCCCCGGTCCGGACGGGCCGCCCCGGATCGTTTGCGTCGTGTCATGTCAGCCGGCCTTCACGTCGGTCCAGGCGGCGTCGCGGGCCCGCTCGCCCGCCGCGGTGCCGTTGCGGAAGAAGAGGTCGGCCCCCAGGTCGTCGGCGGTCACCATGCACTGGGGGAACGGCTCCACGAGCGCGGCGTAGGTGTCCTCGGTGCCGCGCACCGGCATCGGGTAGCCGATGTACTCGATGTTCTTCTTCACGTTCTCCGGGCGGAGCATGTAGTCGATGAAGAGCATCGCCGTGCCGGGGTGCTGGGCGTTGGCCGGTATGGCGTAGCAGTCGGAGTTGACGGGGGCGCCCTCCCGGGCGACCTCGAAGCCGAAGACGGAGGGGTCCTCGGCCTGGGCGAGCATGGAGGCCATGTCCCCGCTCCAGGCCTGCGTCATGTCGGCGTTGCCGTTGAGCAGGTTGTTGTAGCTGTCGCTGGAGAAGCCGCGCAGCCGGGGGCGGAGCGAGCGCAGGGTGTCGCCGACGCGGTCGAGCTCGGCAGGGTCGCCGGTGGAGAGGCCGAGTCCGAGCTTGAGCGCGCCCATGCCGAGCGCCTCGTCCCGGTCGTCGAGTACGAAGACCTTGCCCTTGGCCTGCTCGTTCCACAGGTCGCTCCAGGAGCCGGTGAGGTCCCCGAGGCGGTCGCGGCGCCATCCGATGCCGGTCTTGTACATGGTGAAGGGGATGGTGTGCGCGGAGCCAGAGTCGTACCAGGGGTCGGCGAAGTAGCCGTAACCGCCGAACACCGCCTCGGCGTTCCTCAGCCGGCCGTGGTCGATCGTGCGCAGCCTGCCGCCCGCGGCGAGGCGCTGAGCCCACTTCGCGGTGGGGAAGATGATGTCGTAGCGGTTGCCGGCGTTGAGTTTGGCGGCCATGCCCTCCATGGAGTCGAAGTTCGACTGGACGACCTTGACCCCGTACTCCTTCTGGAAGCCTTCGAAGACGGCCGGATCGACGAAGTCGGCCCAGTTGAAGTAGACGAGGTCGCCGTCGACCTTGACGTCGATCGGGGCGTGCGCGGCCGCTGCTGCGGCCGGGTCGCCGTCGGATGCGAACCCGCAGCCGGCCGCCGTGAGGGCGAGGGCCACGGTGGTGCCTGCGCGGAGGAAGGAGCGTCTGGTCAGGGGAAGTGCCTCGGGGGACATCGGGGTCCTCTCCGTAGGGGCCCGCTGCCGTGGGGGGACGGCGGGAAGGGAACAGCGGCGGGGGGCGGTCGTACGGGGGCGGTCGTACGGGGGCGCGGCGGTGCGGGGGCGCGGTGGCGGTGCCGGGGTGCCCGCGCGGACGGCGCGCTTCAGCGGGAGCGGCTCACCGTTCGGCGGCTTCGAGGTCGGCCCGGATACGTCCGGCGAACCAGCCGACCGCCGATTCGCGGCGCGACAGGGGTCCGGGCTCGAACCCGGGGGTGGAGAGCCCCTTCTGGACGCGGGCGACCAGCTCGGCGTCCTCGTCGTTGGTGATCCAGCCGATGTGGATGTTCAGGCGCCGGGCCAGCCGGGTGCGCAGGCTGGTGCCGCGGCGGGTGTAGAACGCGCCGGGTACGGCCACCCGGTCCACCGCGGTCGGGATCGCCGTCCACGCGAGGACGTGGTCGGGGTAGAAGTCGATGAGGGTGTTCGGGTAGATCACCGCGTACCGCCAGACCCTGCGGTCGGCCTCGGCGAGGCCCGGCATCGGGGCGGCGATGCGCTGGTAGAGGCGTTCGGGCCAGTTGGAGGAGGGCTTGTCCCGCAGCGGCGAGGTGAACAGGGCGTAGGACTCCTCGATGTCGCAGGTGTAGCCCTGGTAGTCGAGCAGCCGCATCAGCCCGGGGTGGGCCACCGGGACGTGGTAGCCCTCCAGGTAGTTGTCGACCGCCACCTTCCAGTTGGCTTCCTGTACCTCGGCGCCCGCCAGGTCGTGGATACGGGCGCGGCCGACCGGGACCAGATCGGCTCCGGCGTAGTGGCCGACGGCCTCGGCGAGGCCCGCGCAACTCTTCGCGAGCGGTACGGCGTCGGGGTCGAGGTTGACGAAGACGAAGCCGAGGAAGGACTCGACGCGGGCGGGGAACAGGCCGAGGCTCGGCTTGTCGAGGCAGGGGATCTGCCGTGCCTCCGGGGCGCCGACCAGGCTTCCGTCGAGCCGGTACGTCCAGCCGTGGTACGGGCAGCGGATCGCCTTGCCGGCCGGTTCCGGGGCGGTCACCAGGCGGGTTCCGCGGTGGCGGCACACGTTGAGGTGGGCGGCCAGGCCGCCGTCCTCGGTGCGGACGACCAGTACCTCGCGGTCCGCGACCGTGGCGGCGAGCCGGGCTCCCGGGGCCGGGAGGTCGGACTCGTGGCAGACGACCTGCCAGGACTTGCCGAAGACGTGCCGCATCTCCGCGGCGCCCGTCTCGGGGTCGGTGTAGTAGCGGGCTGACAGGGCGGGCCCGGGGGAGTCCTGGCCGGGCGGGCCGATCGGTGTTTCGGGGGCTCTGTGCTGCATCGGGTGACTCCTTGCCGTACGTGCGGCGATCGGTGTCGGCGATCGGAGCGAGCGATCGTGTCGAGGCGACCCAGCTGCGGACAGCGGGAGGTACGGCGGACGCCGCGACCTCGCTGACCGATTGGACAGCCAGACTGCTGGCTCATTTCCGCCGGGTCAAGACTTGTGCGCTGACCGATCGGTCAGCTAGCGTGATTGCTATCGCTGACCGATCGGTCAGTCAACGTGTCACCCGTCGCTGCTCCGGCGCCACCGTGCATCCGCCCTGTTCCCCGCGCCGGAAGCAGCCCTGCCCGCCCCGGCATCCGCTCGGGCCCGCACCCCCCGTTCCGCCGCACGACTCGGCGTCCCCCTCGGCGAGCCCCGGGCTTCCCCTCACGCCCCGGCCCCCGCCCGGCGCCGACCCGTCCCGGCACCCCACCCCTCCCGGAGACACGTATGAGCGGTCGTCGGCGTCTGGACTGGCTCGGCCTCACCCCCGAACCGGAGCGGGAACTGCCCGTGGCGGTCGCCGCCCTGCGCACCCCGTCCCCGGCTGCGCCACCGCCCTCGGCGCAGGCCCCGGCGGCCGTGGGACCGCCGGCCGCGGAACTGGCGGCCGCCGAGCGGCGGCGCGTGGAGCGCCTGGTCCTGCGGGGCAGCCGGCACGGCTGGCTCCGCTACCTGGCCGAGGTCACCGAGCTGGTGACCTCCGTGGCCGAGGGCTCACGGCCGGGCGACCGGGCAGCCGCCCTGCTCGCCGCGGAGGTGGTCCTCGACCACCACCGCATGCTCATCGGCCTCCCGGGCACCGGATACGGCCACACCGCCGAGGACCGTACCGCGCTCGAGCGCGCCGTACGGATCCTGCGGACCCCCACCCGGACAGGAGGCAGCCGATGACCGCGATCCGACTCCCGACGGCGCAGCCGCCGGACTCCGTACTCGGAGCGCGACCGGACGTGACGGAGAGCGCCGGGGCGTACCGCGCCACCGGCGGCTACCAGAGCGCGATCCGCCCCGACGAACTGCTGCACCACCTCGACGCCTCCGGCCTGCGCGGCCGCGGCGGAGCCGGATTCCCGGCCGCCGTCAAACTGCGCGCCGTCCGCGACGGCGGCGGCGTCCCGGTCGTCGTCGCCAACGGCGAGGAGGGCGAGCCGGGCTCGGTCAAGGACCGCTGGCTGCTCCGGGCCCGGCCCCACCTGGTGCTCGACGGCCTCGCCCGCGCCGCCGCGATGACCGGGGCCGCACGCGGCTACGTCTACCTCTCCGACCCGGAAGCCGGCGCCCGCGTACGCCGGGCCCTCGCCGAACACCCGCCGCCCCTGCCCATCGAGGTCGTCGAAACCCGCCGCGCCTATGTGGCCGGCGAGGAGTCCGCGGTCGTCCGCAGGATCGACGGCGGCCCGGCCCTGCCCACCGTCAAGCCGCCCCGCCCCTTCGAGCGCGGCGTCGGCGGCGCGCCCACCCTGGTCTCCAACGTCGAGACGCTCGCCCGCATCGCCCTGACCGCCGCCCGGCCAGGACTGCGGCTGCGGATCGCCCGCTCCACCCTGGTGACGCTGTCCGGCGGGAGCGGCACCCCGCTGCTCACCGAAATCCCGTACGGCGTCCCCCTGCGCACCCTGGCAGCCGCCCACGGCACCCCGGATGCCGCCGGGGCCCTGATGGGCGGGCTGTTCGGGGGGCTCGTCGACGCCCGGGGCCTGGATCTCCTCCTCGAGCCCGGCGCACTCGCCGCGGCGGGCACCGCACTGGGCTGCGGAGCGATCCGCCTCCTCGCCGCCGGCACCTGCCCGGTGACCGCCGCCGCCGAAGCCGTCGGCCACCTCGCGGCCGAGAGCGCCCGGCAGTGCGGCGTCTGCGTCACGGGCACCGCGGCGGTCCACGACGCCCTGAGGGCGCTCGCCGCGGGCACCGCCGGGCCGGAGACCGTGGCGAACCTGACCCGGTGGGCACAGGGCCTGCCCGGGCGCGGCGCATGCGGCCTCCTCGACGCCGCCGCGGGCATCGCCGGCAGCCTCCTGCGCACCTTCCGCCGCACCCTCCCCTCCCACCTCGGCGCGGCTTGCCCCGCCTGCGCCGCCGACCTGCCCACGGGCGGCCCCGGACGCCTCGCCGTCGCCGTACCTGAGGTCTCCGACGCGCCCTCCGCCGTATCGCGCTGCCCACGCTGAAAGGAACGCCGTGAAACTCCTGCTGGACTCGACCCGCTGCCAGGGCTACGGACTGTGCCAGGAACACGCCCCCGAGCTCGTGGAGCTCGACGAATGGGGCTACGCGAAGCTCATCGCCCTCGCCGTCGAGCCCGCCGCGGAGCAAGCCGCGCGCGCCTGCGCCGAAAGCTGCCCCAACGCTGCCCTCCGAGTGGAGAAGTGACATGGGACGCGACCTGACCGCACTGTTCGACCCCGGTTCGGTCGCCGTGGTCGGCGCCAGCGACGATCCGGCGAAGTACGGCCACGCCGTGGCCTCCCAGGTCCTGCGGGCCCCCGACCGCAGGCCCGTCCACCTGGTGAACCGGCGCGGCGGCACCGTCCTCGGCCGGACGGCGGCCCGCTCCCTCGCCGCGATCGGCGAAACAGTCGAGCTGGTGGTGATCTCCGTTCCCGGCGCCGGCTTCGAGGCCGCCGTCGACGACGCCCTGGCCTGCGGAGCGAAGGCGATCGTCGGCATCACCGCCGGCTTCGCGGAGGCCGGACCCGAGGGACTGGCCCGGCAGCGGGCGGTCGCCGCCCGCGTCCGCGCCGCCGGAGCCGTGCTCGTCGGCCCCAATTGCCTGGGCATCGCCGACAACACGACCGAGCTGTACCTCGCCTCCGACCGCTTCGCTCCGGGCGGCGTCGCCCTGCTGAGCCAGAGCGGCAACCTCGCCCTCGAACTCCAACTCCGCTGCGCGCCGCACGGCCTGGGCTTCTCCCGGTTCGTCTCCCTCGGCAATCAGGCCGACGTCACCCTCGTCGACCTCGTCGAGGACTGCGCCCGCCACGAGGCCACCTCGGCCATCGCCGTGTACGCCGAAGACTTCGGCGACGGCAGGGCCTTCGCCCGGGCCGCCGCGGCGGCAGGCAAGCCGGTCGTCCTGCTCACCGCGGGCCGGGGCACCGCCTCCGCGCGCAGCGCCCAGTCCCACACCGGTGCGCTCACCACCTCGGCCGACGTGGTGGCCGCCGCCTGCCGCGACGCCGGGGTGGAACTCGTGCACACGCCCCGGGAGATGACGGTCGTACTCGCCGCCCTGGCCGCCGGGCAGCCGGGGACGCGTGCGAAGGGCCGCCGGACCGCCGTCTTCACCGACGGCGGCGGCCACGGCGCCATCGCGGCCGACGCCGCCGAGGACGCCGGGCTCGACGTACCGGAACTCGGCGCGCGGGCACAGGAGCGGCTGCGGACCGTGCTGTGGGAGCAGTCCGCGGTCGGCAACCCGGTCGACCTGGCCGGGATGGGCGAGCAGAACCCCCTCTCGTACGCCGAGACGGTCGCGGAACTGCTGGCGGCCGACGAGGTCGACGCCGTCCTGATGACCGGCTACTTCGGTGGGTACGCCGCCTCCGACGGCGGCCTGGGCGGCGGCTCGGCCGGCGGTCCGGACAGCGGTCCGGACGGCGGCTCCGCACTCGCGCAGGGCGAGCAGCGGGCCGCCCGCGCGATCGTCACGCACCTCGCGGCCGCGCCGAAGCCGCTGGTCGTGCAGTCGATGTACCCGCAGTCGCCGAGCTGCCGGGTCCTGGCCGGGGCCGGGGTACCGGTGTTCGCCGCGACCGAGGACGCCGCCCGCGCGCTGGCGGCGATGACCGCCCGGGGGGCCGCCGGCGCGCCCGGGCTCCCCGCCCTGCCGGCGCCCGCCGCGCCGCTGCGGGACACGGGGTACCACGGGGTACGGGCGCTGCTCGACTCCGCCGGCGTGCCGTTCCCGCCCGCCCGCGAGATCATCGACGAGGCCGGACTGCTGGCCGCAGCAGCGGAGTTCGAGGGCCCTTACGTCCTGAAGGCCCTGCACCTCCTGCACAAGTCCGACGCGGGCGGCGTCGCGCTGCGGCTGGCCGACCGGGACGCGCTCCTGGCCGCCTACCGGGACATGCACGCCCGGCTCGGCGCGCCCTCCTACTCCGTCGAGGCGATGGCCGACCTCACGGACGGCATCGAGCTGATCGTGGGCGTGAACCGCGATCCGCGCTTCGGGCCCGTGGCCCTCGTCGGGCTCGGCGGGGTCCTCACCGAGACCCTGCGCGACGTCGCCTTCGCGCTCGCGCCCGTACCGGCCCGGCGGGCCGAGGAGCTGCTGCGCGGCCTGCGGACCGCCGCCCTGCTGGCGGGCGTACGCGGTCGGCCGTCGGTGGACGTGGCCGCGGCGGCCGCCGTGATCGAACGCGTCACCACGGTCGCCGCCGCGCATCCGGAGATCGCCGAGCTGGAGGTCAACCCGCTGCTGGTGCGCCCGGACGGGGCCGTCGCCCTGGACGCGCGGGCCGTCCTGCTCTGAGCCGCCCCCACCCCCTCTCACCCCTTCGCGTCCCGGAGAACACCATGGACTTCCGCTACACACCCGAGCAGGCCGACCTCAAGGCCCGCGCCGCCGCCTACACGCGGCTCCTGATGAGGTACGAGGACCAGTCCGAGGAGGCCGGCGGGCCGCTGCCCTCCGACACCGTCCGCGAGCTGACCCACGCCGCCATCGAGGCGGGCGTCTACGCCATCAACATGCCCGCCGAATGGGGCGGCGCCGGGCTCTCCCTGCTGGACCAGGTCATCGTCGAGGAGGAGTTCGGCAAGGTCACCAACTGCCTGTGGGACATCCCCTGGCGACCCGCGAACGTCCTGGCCTACGGGACCGAGGCACAGCGGGAGAAGTACCTGCTCCCCGTCATCCGGGGCGAGCGGTTCGACGCCTTCGCGGTGACGGAGCCCGGTGCCGGTTCCGATCCCGGCTCGTGCACGAGCACCGCGACCCGTACCGACGGCGGCTGGCTGCTGAACGGCGAGAAGTGGTTCGTGACCTGCGGTGACATCGCCGACTTCCTGCTGGTGCAGGCCGACGCCGGCCCGGAGCGGGCCGCGACCCTGTTCTTCGTGGACAAGCAGGCGGCGGGCGTTCGGATGACCCGGGTCCCCCGGTTCATGCACTCCGCGGTGAACGGGCACCCCGAGTTCACCTTCACCGACGTCTTCGTCCCCGACGAGGACGTGCTCGGCGGTGTCGGCAACGGCTACGAGCTGACCAAGGAATGGTTCACCGACGAGCGGCTGATGATCGCCGCCCGGACCGTCGGCGCGGCCGAACGGGCCCTGGAGCTCGCACGGGACTGGGCGGTGGAGCGCCGCCAGTTCGGCTCGCCCATCGCCGACTTCCAGCTGATCCAGGGCATGCTCGCCGACTGCGCGGTCGACATCGCCGTCAACCGGGCCTACACCCACCAGGTCGCCTGGGAAGCCGACCAGCCGCACACCGACCGCAAGACCCTGCACGCCAAGGCGTCGACGGCGAAGCTCGCGGCGAGCGAGGCCGCCGGGCGGGTCGTCGACCGCTGCGTACAGATCTTCGGCGGCCGCGGCTACGACCGTTCGTACCCCGTCGAGCGCATGTACCGCGAACTGCGCGTCGACCGGATCTGGGAGGGCACCTCCGAGATCCAGCGCCTGATCATCGCCAACGAGCTCGTCAAGCGCGGCACCCGGGCCCTCGCGCTGCCCGGCTCCTGACCCCCGTACCGCACCGCCGTTCAACGATCGAAGAGGAGTGACATGGACTTCCGCCTCACCGCCCGTCAGGAAGAGCTCAAGGGCTCGGCGCGCGCGCTCACCGAGTTCATCATGAAGTACGAGGTCGACTGCGAGGAGAACAACGGCCTGCCCCCGCACGCCCACACCGAGATCCGCGACGCCGTCCTCGACAGCGGCCTGCAGGCCGTCAACATGCCGGCGGAATGGGGCGGCGCCGGGCTCACCATCCTGGAACAGGTCACCGTCCAGGCCGAGCTCGGACGGCTGACCGGCGCACTGTGGGACATGGTGTGGCGCCCGGCCAACGCCCTGTCCTTCTGCACGCCCGAGCAGCGGGAGCGCTACCTCGTCCCCGTCATCCGGGGGCAGCGGCGCGACTGCTACGCGGTGAGCGAGCCCGAGGCGGGCTCGGACCCGCAGAGCCTGCGGACCACGGCGACGCGGACCGAAGGCGGCTGGGTTCTGAACGGCGAGAAGTGGTTCGTCACCGTCGGCGACCACGCGGACTTCATGATCGTGCTCGCCGCCGCCGGGGAGGAGAGGGCCCCGACCCTGTTCCTCGTGGACAAGGAGACCCCGGGCATCGAGATGACCCGGGTGCCGCGCTGGATGCACACCTTCGTCTACGAGCACCCCGAGTTCACCTTCACCGACGTGCGCGTGCCCGAGGACGCCGTGCTGGGGGAGGTGGGCAACGGCTACGACATCACGCGCTCCTGGTTCACCGAGGAACGGCTGATGATCGCCGCCCGGACCGTCGGCGCGGCCGAACGGGCCCTGGAGCTCGCACGGGACTGGGCGGTGGAGCGCCGCCAGTTCGGCTCGCCCATCGCCGACTTCCAGCTGATCCAGGGCATGCTCGCCGACTGCGCGGTCGACATCGCCGTCAACCGGGCCTACACCCACCAGGTCGCCTGGGAGGTCGACGAGGGCCGGATCGACCGCAAGAGGCTGCACGCGAAGGCGGCCATCGCCAAGCTGGCGGCGAGCGAGGCCTCCGGCCGTGTCATCGACCGCTGCCTGCAGATCTTCGGCGGCCGCGGCTACGACCGCTCGTACCCCGTGGAGCGGCTCTACCGCGAACTGCGCGTCGACCGGATCTGGGAGGGCACCTCCGAGATCCAGCGCCTGATCATCGCGGGTGAACTCGTCAAGCGCGGCACGGGCGTGCTGCACATGCCGTCCTCCGTGTGACCGTACGGCGGTCCGGGCCCCGCTGCGGGGCCCGGACCGCCGCCGCCGCGTACGGCACCCATCCTGCATGTGAGAAGGGAGAACCGATGACCGATGTGGAACGGGTCGGGATCGTGGGCTGCGGCCTGATGGGATCCGGCATCGCCGAGATCTGCGCCCGCGCAGGCCGCGACGTCGTGGTGGTGGAGACGAACGGGACGGCCGCGGACGCCGGCCTGAAGCGGATCACGCGCTCCCTGGCGCGCGCCGCGGACACCGGGAAACTCACCACGGCCGAACGGGACGCCGCGGCCGGCCGGATCACCATGACCACGGACATGGCGCTGATGGCGGACCGGGACCTCGTGGTCGAGGCCGTGGCGGAGGACGAGCGGGCGAAGCTGGAGGTGTTCGCCCTGCTCGACGGGGTGGTGGAGCGCCGGGACGCCGTGTTGGCCACGAACACCTCCTCCATACCCGTCATCCGGCTGGCGGCCGCCACCTCGCGACCCGGCCAGGTGGTCGGCCTCCACTTCTTCAATCCGGTCCCGGTGCTCCCCCTGGTCGAGCTCGTGCCCTCGCTGCTCACCGACGAGGGGACCGCCCGGCGCGCCCACGCCTTCGCCTCCGAGGTCCTCGGCAGGCACGTGGTCCGCGCCCAGGACCGGGCGGGGTTCATCGTGAACGCGCTCCTCGTCCCGTACCTGCTGGCGGCGGTGCGGATGGCGGAGTCCCGAGCCGCCTCCGCCGAGGACATCGACCGGGGTATGACCCTCGGCTGCGCCCACCCGCTCGGGCCGCTCGCGCTGGCCGACCTCATCGGGCTGGACACCGTACAGGCCATCGCACGGTCGATGTACGCGGAGTACCGGGAGCCGCTGTACGCCCCGCCGCCGCTGCTGGCCAGGATGGTGGACGCGGGCCTGCTCGGCCGCAAGACGGGGCGGGGCTTCCACATCTACCGCTGACCGGTGCGCCCCGACGGCCGCGGCCAGGGGGCGTGATGCGCGAGGATGAGGGTCTGGCGGCCGGCAGCCGGACCCGACCACCCACCCGCCCTGCGGGCGCCGACACGGGGAGTAGCCAACGTGACCAAGGCCGAGCGTGCAATGGAGACGCGCGAGCGCATCCTCAAGGCCGCGTGCGAAGTCATCGCCGACATCGGCTTCGAGAACGTCAGCATGCGCAAGGTCGCCGAACACGCCGGGGTGTCGAAGGCGCTGCTGCACTACCACTTCGACACCCGCGAGAAGCTCTTCGCCGAGGCCATGACGCATTCCTTCGCCCAGACCGGCACGGACACCGAGGACGGAGGCGACACGGTCCCGGCCACGGTCGTCCTGGCCCGCATCCTGCGCAGCATGCTGCCGAGCGACGCGGATCTACGCCAGGACTGGAAGCTCTGGCAGGAGCTGTGGGTGCGCGCACAGCGTGACCAGACGGCCCGTCACCTCGCCGTGGACCTGTACGACCAGCTCCACGCCTGGGTCGGCGGAGCCGTGGAACGGGGCATCGACTCGGGCGAGTTCACCGAGTGCGACGTCGCCGCGGTCAGCACGCTGGTCCTGGCCCTCTGCGACGGCCTCGGCATCCGCCTGATGCTGGACGACCCCCGGGTCGACCTCGCCACGGCACGGTCGACGATCTGGCGGGCCATCGCCCCCGTACTCGGGATCGACCCGGTCTTTCCGGAGGTGTGACACCTCTTCCAGTTGTCCGCCGCCCTCAATTCGGCACGGTGTTCACGTAGTTGGTGCCGACGCTGTAAAAGCCGTCCACCCTTTTCTGGACATCCGCCTGGGAAACGGCCTCACCGGCCTTGTAGTAGAACCAGTTGACTTTCATGTCCCATGTGCGCTGACCGCCGGAGAAGGGAAGGTCGACGAACCAGTTGCTGAAATGGACGTCCGTCTTCTCGCGCGGGACGTACTTTCCGGAGCTGGTGAACAGATCCTTGCCGTCCAGGGAGTAGGTGACCTTTCCGTTCACGGCGGTGATCATCATGATGTGCCAGCCCTCGAGGCGCTGCTTGAGGGTGTGGCTGACCCGGTCCGGGGGATCGGCCTTGTACCAGCTGACGGTGTCGAGTTGCGGACCCACCGAACCCCAGCCGCCGTTCGGCAGGTACTCGTAGTCGAGTTCGCTGTAGTTCGCCGAGGCGTCCGAGGGGGAGATCGGAAAGAAGGTCTCGACGACGTGGTCGCCGTTGCGACCGCTCGTGGGCTTGTCGCTGAGGTGGACCCGAGCGGCGAAGGTCCCCGTGAAGAGACCGGTGCCGGTGCTCTGCACCTCGACCTGCTTGGTGCCCTGCTTGGTGCCGTCGGTGGAGGACCGCAGCTGCAGGACCCTGCCCCCCTGGGCGGTCGTGTCGGAGGGGAAGCCGGCACCGGCGGTGGCCCAGGTGTCCTTGATCCCCGGGCCGCCCCCGTCGGTACGGACCTGCCAGCCGTGGGCGGTGAACGAGGGGTCGTCGGGGCCGCTGTAGTGGAAGTCGTCGAACAGGGTTCCGGGCGGTCCGGACGGGGTCGGCGAGGCGCTGGGGGCGGCGCCGTCGTCACCCCTGCCGGATGCGGGGCCGCCGGAACACGCGGCGAGTACGCACAGGAGGGCAGGCAGCGTGAGCACGGTCCACGCGCGGCGTCGAGAGGTGCGGCGGGGCTGGCTCACACGGGCTCCTTGGGGCGTAGAGGGCGGTATCCGGACACGCCCTTTGCGTGAGGATCAAATGACTGATCACACGAGGGGGGCATCCTAGCGAAACGAATGTGCAGGCCTTGTCACCCCGTGGGTGGTCGGGATCGGGGCCAATTGAACGCGTATCGATCATCACCCGACGACCGTGCGTCTCGTCTACCGGCCGGTACGTCCAATTAGCATTCCAATCCGATTACAACACCTGAGCAGATCGCGCCAAATGTATACATCGAGCCAAATTCGATTCAGGCCGGTGCACTAGCGTTCGCCCTGCTCTCCCGCGGTCTACGTACCCTGCACTGAAAGGCCCCGCAAGGTGCGCCCTGTCATCATTTCCATCGACCGCGGATCGGCGCACCAGGCACAGCCTGACATGTCTGAGTCAAGCTTTGAGGAGCTCGCTCCCGCACCGGTGTTCGTTGACCAGTCGGGTCTGCGCGGCCGCCTCCTGCGGGGCTTCTGCTGGCCGGTCTCCGTGGTCGGCGCGGTCCTGGCGGTCGCCATGGGCAGCAGCCTGATCGGCGTGCAGGCGGACGCCCCGGCGATGGGCATACCGGCGCAGCCCTCGCGGTCGCCCGCCCCGTCGCCCTCACCCGTGCCGTCGCTGGCGCCCACCCCGTCGCGCACCTCGTCCCCGTCGTCATCGCCTCGGACGGCCACGCGGTCTGCGACACCCCAGACGAAGACCTCGGCCGCCGCATCGAAGCGCTCGGCCACCACATCGAAGCCCACGACCACCGCGCCGCACGGGGCGAAGCCTTCGGGCCAACCGGCCAAGCACCCCTGATCGTCCGCACCACCCATCTCCAGGAGCGTCATTGTCCCGGTCTCGCCACCAGCGCCGCCGGCAGTCCCTGCTGAGGCCGCGCCGACTGGCTGCGCCGCCGCTGCGCTTCTTCATGCCGCTGTCCCTGCTGGCCTGCCTGCTTGCGCTCCTCGTCCTGCGCGGCCTCGCCACCAACGAGGCGTTCCACGACTCCCGGATCGCGATCTCGGTCGACAAGACGACCGTGCCGGACAACCTGCTCAAGGGCGGTCCGGTCATCGACGCGCGGGGAACCAAGAACGCGCACCCCGTGAGCTATCACATCCCCGACCGCACCGTGGTCCTGAGCTTCGACGACGGTCCCTCTCCGGAGTGGACCCCGAAGGTTCTGGACGTGCTCGCGGCCCGCAACATCCGCGCCGACTTCTTCGTGACCGGCGCGATGACCACGCGCAACCCGGAGCTGATCCGGCAGATCGTCGCGGGCGGCCATGAACTCGGCGTGCACACCTTCACCCACCCCGATCTGGTGTACCAGTCCCACGCCCGGATCAGCTGGGAGATGGCGCAGACGCAGCTGGCGCTGGCCGGCGTCGCGGGCGTCCACAGCGCGTTGTTCCGCCCGCCGTACTCCTCCGACGCCTCGGCGCTGGACGACTGGAACTACCCGGTGATCAAGTACGTGGGCGCGCGCGGCTACCTCACCGCGTTCATCGACCGCGACACCGACGACTGGAAGCGTCCCGGCGTCGAGGCGATCGTCAAGGCGGCGATGCCGTCCAAGCCGGGTGCGGGCGAGCTGATCCTGCTGCACGACGCGGGTGGCGACCGCACCCAGAGCATCACCGCGCTCGGGCAGATCATCGACAGGCTGCAGGCCCAGGGCTACCGCTTCACCACCATCTCCGAGGCACTCGGCGCCTCCAGCGCCACCGTGCCGGTGCACGGTTTCCAGCTGTGGGCGGGCAAGGGATTCATCTGGGCCACCCGCGTCGCCGTGCTCACCCTGCCGGTGCTGGTCTGGCTGCTGGCCCTCGTCGGCTTCCTCAACTTCGGCCGGTTCGCGCTGATGCTCGTTCTCGCGCCGATCCACGCCCGCCGCTCCAAGCGGCTGGATGCCTGGGGGCCGCCCGTCACCGAGCCGGTCACCGTACTGGTCCCGGCCTACAACGAGCGCGAGTGCATCGCCAACACCCTCAACTCCCTGGCCGCCAGCGACTATCCGATCGAGGTGATCGTCATCGACGACGGCTCCACGGACGGCACCGCGGACATCGTCGAGGAGATGGACCTGCCGTTCGTCCGGCTGATTCGCAAGGTCAACGGCGGCAAGTCCAGCGCCCTCAACAGCGGCATCGCGGCAGCCTCGCACGACATCATCGTGATGATGGACGGAGACACCGTCTTCGAGTCGTCCACGGTGCGCGAGCTGGTCCAGCCCTTCGGCGACCCGGCGATCGGCGCGGTCGCGGGCAACGCCAAGGTCGGCAACCGCGACAGCCTGATCGGCGCCTGGCAGCACATCGAGTACGTCCTCGGCCACAACCTGGACCGCCGGATGTACGACATGCTGGGCGTCATCCCGACCATCCCCGGCGCGGTCGGTGCCTTCCGCAAGGAGGCCCTGCTGCGGGTCGGCGGGATGAGCGACGACACCCTCGCCGAGGACACCGACATCACCATCGCGATGCTCTGCGAGGGCTGGCGGATCGTCTACGCCGAGCGCGCCCGCGCCTGGACCGAGGCTCCCGCCAGCCTCCAGCAGCTCTGGTCCCAGCGGTACCGCTGGAGCTACGGCAGCATGCAGGCGATGTGGAAGCACCGCGGCGCGGTGACCTCCCGCGGCCCGGCGGGGCGCTTCGGCCGGCTCGGGCTGCCGCTCGTCGTGCTGTTCGGCGTGGTCGCCCCGCTGTTGGCTCCGCTGGTCGACATGTTCCTGCTGTACGGCGTGCTGTTCGGGGACGCCCCGATCACCCTCACCAGCTGGGGTGGTTTCATTCTGCTCCAGGCCGCACTGTCCTGGTACGCCTTCCGGCTCGACTCCGAGAAGCCCTGGCATCTGATCAGCCTGCCGATCCAGCAACTGGTCTACCGGCAGCTGATGTACATCGTCCTGTTGCAGTCCGCTATCACGGCGATGACCGGTGGCCGACTGCGCTGGCAGAAGCTCCGGCGCACCGGCGAGGTCGCTGTACCCGTGGAGGCCTGACCGTGACTGCATCCATCGAGCGCGGGCGCACCCAGGACACCCTCCAGTTGATCATCCCCGCCGTCCTGCGAACGGAGCCGGAGCGGGGGCGGGAGCTGGAGCCGGAGCCGGAGGCACCATCCGGGCGCAAGGGCGGCCGAGACCGCTATCTCGACCTGCTGCGCGCGCTGGCGCTGGTTCGCGTGGTGCTCTACCACAACTTCGGCTGGTTCTGGCTGCCCCTCGTCTTCCCGTCGATGGGCGTGATGTTCGCGCTGGCCGGCTCGCTGATGACCCGCTCGCTCAGCCGTCCCGCCCTCGGCGTGATCCGTGGCCGACTGCGCCGGCTGCTGCCGCCGATGTGGCTGTTCGGCGCCATCATGATCGCCCTCCAGATCCTCGACACCTGGGGTCCCTACTCCGAAGGCCACCCCACCTGGTGGTGGGCCAAGCTGGCGTTCTGGATCCTGCCGCTGAGCACTCCGCCGTACGCGGAGGACCTGCCCGGGTTCCACCACCACGTGGAACACAGCTGGGCCGTGCAGATCATCGTCCCGCTCTGGTACCTCCGGGCCTACCTGTGGTATGTCCTGCTCTCACCGCTGATGCTCTGGGCACTGCGACGATTTCCGGTGGTGACGCTGTTCGCTCCCCTCGCGCTGTCGATCGTCATGAACACGTTCTTCGCCGACCAGGAGTTCATCTACAGCCGGGTCTGGGAGACCGCCAACGACTTCACCATGTTCGGCTCCTGTTGGATCCTGGGCATGGCCCACCAGGAGGGGCTGCTCAAGAAGATCCCGCAGTACGTACTGCCGTCCATCGCACCGCTGATCATGGTGGCCGGCCTCTGGTACCTGCAGACCCGGCCGGTCGACCCGACCGAACCGACCGACATCGAGTCCTGGCCGATCGCCCAGGCCCTGTGGTCCCTCGGCTTCGTCGCCATCCTGCTCCACGTCAGCCCGTCCTGGGAGCAGTGGCCCCGGCCGCTGGCACGCTGGAACGGCCTCGTCAGCCTGCTCAACGCACGCGCTGTCAGCGTCTACCTCTGGCACGAGGCCGCGCTGGTGGTCGCCGTCCCGCTGATCGACCCCCTCTGGTCCATCCACTTCTTCTACAAGAACATGCAGTGGCTGCTGACCAGCTCATGGTTCACGCTGCTGGTGGGGATCGTGCTGCTCGGCCTGCTGGTGCTGATCTTCGGCTGGGTCGAGGACGTGGCCGCCAAGCGCTCGCCGCGGCTCTTCCCGTACCCGCGCCGCCGACGGGGCAGACGCCGGGCCGCCGTCTGAGGGGTGCTGCGCGTAGATCACGAAATCTGCAGTGCGGGCGGTTGAGCGCGAGGCGAGATTCCTGGCCGGGGCCTTGACGGCGCTCAGGTCATGGCTGATCGAGCTCAGGAAGGGAGAGGCAACCTGTGATGGCCTGCACGATCCGTTCCTCGAAGTCCTCTGCGCCGTGTTGTGCGAGCGGGCCGACCAGGTAGGCAGCCTCGAGGGCGGGCAACAGCAGGTCGGGTTCCTCGCCCACCCCGGAGTCCAGCGTCTCGAAGCTGAAGCCGGTGTGCAGGCGTCCGGCACGGTAGTACTGGAACCAGGGGCGGTGGGCCTTCGCGCTGCACGGTTCGGTGATGAACACGGCGAGTTCGCCGCCGGGTGGGCACACCCTGCCGTAGTCGGTGTCGCCGTAGTCGCCGTGATCCCAGCTGAGCATGTCGTGCATCATCAGGCCCCAGTCGGCGCCCTTGCCGTAGGCGAGCGGCCGACGGTGCAGGCCGAGGAGTCCCCGTGTGAGTGTGTCCAGAGACATCCCCCGAAAGAAGACGACATTGGTCTCCTCGTCGTGCGGGAGTCGACCGTGTATCCAGGCGAGCGGACCGTGAATCCAGTGGTTCATACCGGGCACCGTAGAGGACCACACTGACACTGCTTCAGGTGCGGTCGCCTACCCCCGGAACTGCGCCGATCACCTTCGGGACCGCGTGCGTCACCCTGCAGGAGTCCTCAGGTGGACGCATGCCACGCGCCACCGCTCCGGGCGGGCCGGCGTTCCGGTGACTTCTGAAACCGTGTCGCGCACCATCAGCAGCTCGTCGTTCACATCTCCGCCCGTGACGTCGAGCCCCGCGTCCGCGGCAACGGCCCCGAAGCCCGCGGCCATCAGTGCGTGGGCCGGCCGACGGCTGATTTCGGCGAAGGACACCTACCGGCCGGCCCAGTGCTGCCGCGATGGCCTCGACCTGTTGCCGGGCGGTGGCCGGCTCTGGACCGGCCAAGGCGTATGTACGTCGGTGATGGCCGGGCTCGGTCAGCGCCACCCGTGCCACTGACGCGAACGGCGCGCGGACGGTCTCGTGACCACGGATGGTGGCCACATCAACGCGTCCGAGGCGAACTGCGTCGGCCGCAGGATCGTCCAGGCCATGCCGCTTGCCTTGAGCAGTTGCTCCTCCGCCCGGTTCTCGCCGGCGGGGCCGAAGTGTGGATGGGTGTGAACCGTGATGGGGGACACCAGGATGACGGGCTGGCCCAAGGGCCCAGGCTCGATCTGCGCGAGCGGGTGCGGTGCCTGGCCGAATGAATCCAACGGCCGGACGCAACATCCCCTTTCAGGGGCCGTAGCCGACAGTTGGGAGCGGAGCTGGAGCGCCTCGTCCTTCTGTCATGAGTTATCGCACTGGGGTGAATCTTCGGGACGCACGTTCCATTCTTCGACGCTCACGACGTTCGGCCTTCCTGACGGTTTCCAGCTCTCCGTCTTGGCCGGCCCTCCGCCACTGATGAGCCCCCACGCGTTGTGGTTCGGATCCATGAACTCCAGCCGAAGTTGCGCCAGATCGTCCTCCGTGAGCTTCACGGACGGCTCTTTGGCGGCCATGGACTCCAGTAGCGACCCGTTCGGGATCAGGATCGCCTTGCAGGGCTTCACGAGATCCAAATCCCAATGCACCTTGCTCTCCCGAAGTGTGAGCCGCATGGCTATCGCCCGGGAGTTACCGTTCACGACGTGCACCACCGAGCCCTCCCGGTAGAAGTCCACGAGATTGGCGTAGACCTTCTCTCTTGTGTCCTTGGCGAGCCCCTCCGCCTTTTCGGCGCGCTGCTCCTCTCTGCCGGCATGCAGTTCGGCGCGAATGCCGAGGACCAGTCCGACCAGGGCTGCGACAACGGTGATGGCTGAGACCGCGAATCGTCCGACATCCACCATCGTGACGCGGTGCTGACCGGCGTCTGGTGCGGTGCTGCCTTCGGATATGGTCGCCTCCTCCTGTGCTCCCTCCTCTGCGGGGCCACTCACTTCTCCGGAGGCGCCGTCCTGGGCCTCTGGGACTCCGCCAGCGGTGACGGGCGGGCGTTGTTCACCTTCGCGTTCGGTCATGGCTCCATAGATGTCCAGCCGGCAGAGGTGTTATCCCGTGCGGTGGGCTTGGGTGGCCAACGCAACTGCACGGGGTGCAACGGCACCGGTTGCCAGGCCGTCCAGCGGGCCGACACGCACGCGGACTCCTACGCCCACCTCACTGCCGGTCGCCGGGGCACCGAATGATGCGGGATGGACTCGCAGCTCGGCTGGCGCGGCCACGCGCATCGACACGTCACTTCCGGCAGCCCCCTCGGGCGCGGCCACCCCGCTCTCCGGTAGGCCTCCGATCTTGGCCAGGCCGGCTACCAGGCCATCGACGGCGCGGCAATCTCGGGTGAAATATCCACTAAAGCGGTCATTGCGTACGTATGACCTTTCGGTCATAATCCGCGTGTCAGCGTCGAGTGCTGCCTCCGCCATCGGGCCGTGACACCGGAGCCCACGCGCGAACCGATCAATCGAACACATCGACTGGGGAAGGGAGCCGGCCAGGGTGCCGATCAGCGGTAGGCAAGTGGCCGCGGGGCGCACCGCTGCAGTGGCGGCGCTCGTGGTCGCCGCGTTCGCCCTCGCTGCCTGTGGCGACGAGGGCAAGGACGATGCGGGAGGCAAGGCCACGGTCGTCTACGAAGACGAGGCGATCAAGCCGGAGAACCGGAAGGCCGTGGAGGTGGTTCGGAAGTCCCGAGTGCTCGAGCAGGCCGCCGACTGGGTCAACACATCGGTAGCCCTCCCGCACGACCTGGTCGTGAAGGTCACCGACAAGGTTCCCCCGGGGGTCACCGACGCGGTCACCCAGCCCGACGGCAGGACGATCTTCGTGCCCCCGGCGTTCTTGGCCCAGGTCGAAGGGTTCGTCGGCGATGTCGTCAAGACCGTGAAGCGCCCCGCCCTGTTCCCCGAGGACAAGTTCAACGAGGCCGACCTGACCGCGCTGACGACCCAGTTCATCTTCGGCCACGAGATGGGGCACGCGCTGCAGCGCCAGCTTGCCCTGCCGAACCTCGGCCTCGAAGAGGACGCCGCCGACGGGTTCGCGTCGTTTAACACCGTCAACGAGATCGGACCGGATCCGTCCCTGGCGGCCGCGATGGTCTTCGACGAGGTCGCCCGCAAGGAGGGCAAGCTGACCTTGGAGGGGTTTGCCAGCGACCACCCCGTCACTCAGCAGCGCGTCTTCAACTTCCTCTGCAACCTGGACGGCAGCGACCCGAAGAAGTTCGACGGGCCCCTGGTCGGTGCGGGCTACCTTCCGCGAACCCGCGCCCCGCTGTGCCCGCAGTCCTGGGCGGCGCTGGACTACGGCTGGTGGACCCAACTCAAGCCGCACTTCAGCCAGAAGTTCAAGGGCCAGGGCGACAAGAGCCAGGAAGCCGCGCGCGCCCGCCTGATCGCCGAGACGAAGGCCTTCGCGGAGAAGCTCGACGAAATCCGCAGCGGACAGTGAACCCAGGGTCCTCTGCGGCCGGCAGACCACCCGCTCGCTCAAGTGAGTCGCCAGGATGACGATCCGAGTCCCTTGCTCGGGCACCTACCTCGGCACCGTGGCCGCTCGAGCCCTGGTTGTCTGGCTCCGGTCATGACAGGCGTGATTCGGCGGGACGCCGCGGTTCGCCGCCGTAGACGACTTCGTGCTCTCACGGATGCGGTCGCTCACCCGGCAATACGCAGGTGCAGGTCGACGATCGCGTCCGTGAGTGCTTCAGGGGCTTCGCGCGAGGTGTCGTGCCTTGCGGAGACGAGCTGGTGGCCGAGGAGTCGGGTGAAGGATGCCCTGTGTTCTTCTCTGCTGCGCGCCTCGGTCATGGGATCTTCGGTTGCCAGCAAAGAGCGCCTCGGCTTCGCAGAAGCGGGGGCGCCCTGCGCGAGTCCGAAGCGATGACGGTACGAGTGGATGACGAAGTCGACGAAGTCGGGGTGGTCGAAGCCTGCGGCCGTGCGTTCGAACTCGTGTGGTTCAACGGCCCGTCCAGGTTCCCATTCCTCCTACAGCTGCCCGGTGAGTTCCCGGCGATACCTGGTCAGACCGGCGCGCCCGCGTTCGCCCGTGGAAGTAGTACTGATACCAGCTGCGGCTTTCGGTGCGCGGGTCTGCCGGCTCGGCGAAGCCTGTGATGTTCTGGATCTCGTTGCCTCCGATCGCGACCAGTCCGCCGACGCGTTCCGGCCAGAGCGCGGCGGCAATACAGGCTGCGTGTCCGCCCCAGTCGAAGCCGACGAGGATCGGGTCGCTCGGCTCCAGCTTCTGAATACGTTCGGCGATGTCGGGAAGCCGTGGATGAGGACCATAGGCCAGCCGGACTGGGGACTGCTGATTTGCGCTCCCATCATGAGCTCGGATGTTTCGATGAAGGTTGCTTCAGGAGTCATCTCTGAACGTTAGCAACGGGC
Source organism: Streptomyces sp. NBC_01296 (assembly GCF_035984415.1). NCBI lineage: Bacteria > Bacillati > Actinomycetota > Actinomycetes > Kitasatosporales > Streptomycetaceae > Streptomyces > Streptomyces sp. NBC_01296. The sequence continues at coordinate 8,294,024 of NZ_CP130720.1, forward strand.
ACTGATACCGTCCGTGTTACAGCGCCTTCGGCCTGCAACTGACGTGCACGACTCAGCTTGTCCTTCAACCAGCCGTCTCTGCTGCGCCCTTCAGACGGAGCATGGTGTACTGGTTGGCCGTCTGACTTGGTTCTTACAGGCGGCGTGCGACAGAGCGCTAGGGAGCGAGCATGTGGGACGGCCCCTTTTACCGAGTCAAGCGTGACGGATACGAGATCTGCTTCGTGCCCGGTGCGGGGGAGGACCTCGACGAGGTCTGCAATGTGGATATGTGGGTCATCCGCGATGACGGCGATCGCTGGTCCGGAACCGTGTTCACTCTCGATGAGGTGCACCGAATCATGGACCGCCAGCGGCAGGCAGGCGACCCAGAAGGCGACTACTGGTGGTGCTGGGACGGCCTCATCGTCCGCGACGCGGGTGTGCCGGCGATGGTCAAGGTCATCGACGGGCTCGTCGCCGCGGGCGAGCACGAGACAGTTCTTCGCCACGTTGGACCCGAAGAGGACGTTTGATCTCGTCTTCTTCGAGAGCCTGCCCGTGCGCGGGGACGCGCTGCTCGAGCTGACCGACGCGTTGCTCTGCGCGGAAGGGCCGGTGACCACGTCAGCGGACCTCACGCTGACCCGAGCATCGGCGCGGGCACGGCGCGATGTACGCGGCGCAGAACAGCGGGGGAGTCGACGTGCCGCAGCCGCGAAGTACCACACCCCAGGTATTCGGTCGGGCACGGGGCAGGGGCCCCGCCGGGCCGACCACTCCGGATTCGATCACATCACACGGGGGAGGCTCGTGGTCGCCGGGATGACGCGCCGCCGAGTCACCCGAGTGCCGCACTGCCTGTTGCCGGTCTTCGCTGGGAATCACTCAACCTTCCCTGGGACGCGTACCAGTCGCCGTCCGGACCCGCCGCGCTGAGTGCCCGTTGTCATGCAACTCGGCCGTCGTGTCATCGAACGCAGTCGAAGACCTTCCTGGACCTCGCGTGCCAGGATGCCGGGTACACGACCGCCAGCACGTCGACGGGCAGGAGCCAGCCATGATCCGCGGTGCACATGTCATCCTCTACAGTCAGGACGCCGAGGCGGACCGTGCCTTCATCCGTGACGTCCTCGACTTTCCTGGTGTCGACGCAGGTGGCGGCTGGCTGATCTTCAAGCTGCCCCCGGCCGAGCTGGCCGTGCACCCGGCCGACGGCCCACCCCAGCACGAGCTGTTCCTGATGTGCGACGACCTTGATTCGCAGCTCGGCGAGTTCCGCGCGCGGGGCGTCGAGATCACCCGCCCGGTCAGCGAACAACGCTGGGGCAAACTGACTGCGATCCGGCTCCCCAGCGGCGCCGAACTCCCGCTGTACGAACCGCTGCACCCCACCGCCCTCAGCCTGTGACTCCACAGCACTCGGTTCCGCCACGATCCCAGGGTGGCCACGGAGCGTCGCCGGCACCGCCACAACAGACTCTCCGCGCTGGACCGTGGAGGACACCGCCACCGGATCGCTCACCCGCACCATCCGCGGCATCGACGGCAACCTCGCCGCCAACGATGAAGAACCCACTTGGAGACAACGGAATCCTCACGCGGGCGATCCCCTGGATATCGCTCATCCTGGTGACAGCTCTTACTGCAAGTGCGATCACAAGTGACCTGTCGGTGGTCGTCAAGACGCTGGCCGCGCTTGCGGCGCTTGCCGTGACCGCCCGCTCGCTCCGACAGATCGTGAAGCTAGCCAAGCAGTCGCCCGAGGGCAACCAGTCGGGACAGTGACGCAGGGGTGCGGCGCATTGCGCGCCGCACCCCTGCGTACGTTCCCGGCCCCGATCACGCGCCGTCTACCCTCACGGGGCCGGCATGGGGTCAGAAGCAGGAGCTGAGCTGACCGCTATTTGGCGATGATCGCGACTGGGGCGTCCCAGGCGTTGCGGTCGACGGTGAGGGTGACCCCGCCCCGGGTCTCGGTGCTGTTGGCCGCGTATTGGTGGGCACGGCGGTGGCCGGTGTACAGGGTGGGGCTCCAGCGCCAGTCGTCGGTGGTGGTCTCGTTCTTGTCCCACAACGCGTACCAGAGGATGGCGGGGAGGTCTCGACGGTCTTGGGCGTTCGCCACTGCAGTGGCGCTGCTGCTGGTGAATCCGTACATGCCCGGCCAGTAGCGCTGTGCGCGGACGGCTCTGTCCCAGGCGCGGACATAGGTGAGTACGGCGTCGAGGCAGGCGGCGTCGGACAGGTCGAAGGGTTCCATGTCCAGGTAGAGGGCGCTGCCCGGCCTCATCCCCAGTGCCGAGGCCTTGGCCACGGCATCGCTGCCGTTGGCGGTGCCGACGGCAGCGGCATCGGCGCCGGTGAACCGTTCCGGATTGCGGCCGGTCTGGCATGGCGGCTGGGCGCCCACATAGAGCGGCACGAGCTTCCAGCCGGCCGCGTCCACCGACTTCACCCAAGAGGCCGTCAGTTGCGGCTGAGCACAGCCGCGGTTCTGCCCCCCGATGTAGACGGCCGCACCACCGTAGAACTGATCGGAACGCCACGCCTTCATCGCAGTGAGGGAGGGCGCGGTGCAGGTGTCGAAGACACGCCCCGCGTAGAGGGAAGGCGCCAGCAGGCCACGCCCCGCCACCGCGCCACTGAAGGTCACGGCGTTGGCGCTGACCGCTGCCGTCGCGGCGAGCGTCACACCTGCGGCTATCCAGGTCAGGACGCGGGCGCGCCGTGATCGGCGGTGCTCGGACATGGATGCCCCCAGGTGCTTCGGATCGTCTGTGCCACAGGCCGTGTCGTGACGGGTCCACGCCTACTTGAGCAAGCAGGTGGGGTGCCCTGCGGCCGGGCGATCGTAGCGCCACAGGAAGCGGACATCGACGCCGGGTGAGTGTACGAGCTTGCCGCTCGATCCTCGCACCACCGCGTGCCGGTCTCGGCGGCGCCCAGCTGCCGGACTGCGTCGCGAACTGCTTGGGGTAGCGGTCCTCCGAGATCTCTCGTACGCATTCGACCCGGAGGATCGACGACGTCTGCACGGCGGTGTTCCGCACCCAGGGCGCGACCGTTCGCACCGTTGCCGGTTACGTGTCCGCCAGGGCCGAAGAGGCGGGTGTGTTTGTGCTGGTCACCGGGATGGTGTCGGTCGGTCTCTCTCAGCCCGCGCGGAGAGGCTGGACGCAGAGCCGCCGCCGCTTCCAATGGAAACGGCGGCTTTGCGCGTCAGGAGGCTCACTCAAACGCTATGACTGCAGTCTGGGGAGTCGAGACGGACCAGGGAGGTTGCCTGCTTGCGGAGCCAGTCCGGTGTGGGGTGTGTGGGTTTCGGCGAGGGCGGCTGGCCCGGCGGGGGCCACGTAAGCGTCACCTTCGGATCAGGTTCGGCGACTGTCAGCGGTGGATCGCCGGGCGTGCAGAGCGGTTTCAGCGGAACGCGGCGACGTTGCGGGACGCCCAGTCGGCGAAGGGGCGCGGGGCGCGACCGAGGACCCGTTGCGTGTCCGGGCTGACGCGCAGCTCCGCTGGGCTCGGGGAGCCGAGGATGTCCAGGGTGTCGTCGGCGAGTTCCACGGGCATGCTGTGGGCCATTGCGGCTCTGGCCTCGTCGCGGGTGAGGTGGTCAAACCGCACGGGCGAGCCCAGCGCGGTGGCGATGGCCTCCGCCTGCTGGCGCGGCGTGATCACCTCCGGGCCGGTCAGTTCGTACACGCCGCCGGCGTGCCGGTCATCCAGAAGGCAGGCCGCCGCGACGTCGGCGATGTCCGCCGGGTCGATGATCGGCACCCCGACATCGCCGAAGGGCGCGGCGACGACCCGCCGGGTGCGGACGGAGTCGGCCCACCACAGGGCGTTGGAGGCGAAGCCGCCCGGCCGCAGGATGGCCCAGTCCAGGCCGGATTCCCGCAGTGCGTCCTCCACTTCTCGTACCACTATCCGTGTCGTGCCGAAGGGCCTGGTCGCCACGCCCTGCGAGGAGAGCAGGACGACTCGGCGGACCCCGCCGGCCACGGCTTGGCCGATGATGTCGGCCGGGTGGGCTCCGACGGCGTGCATGTCGCCGGACAGCAGCAGAAACAGCGCTTTCGCCCCGGCCAGTGCAGGCTCGAGGCCGTTCGGCTCGGCAAGATCGGCCACCATGTGGCGGACACCGTCCGGCGCCGCCGCCGCGTGCCGCGACACCGCCGTCACCTGCTCGCCCGCCTCGGCCAGTGCCCGCGTCAACGGCCGGCCCACGTTCCCGGTAGCCCCGGTCACCACGATCATGATCAGCTCCTTGTTCGATGTCCGCTGTGGTATTCACGCTAGGAGGCGGGCTAACTTTTGGTAAGGACATACATGGGGGTAAGCTCCTCACATGATGGAAGGCGCGCAGCTCATCGAGGCCGAGACGGGGCAACGGTATGAGGTGTTTCACACCGACTGCCCCGCGCGTGATGTGGTCGACCATGTGACCAGCAGGTGGGGTATCTGGGTGTTGATCTCCTTGCGGAGCAACGACCTCCGGTTCTACGAGCTGCGCGATGGCATCCGGGGCATCAGCGAGAAGATGCTCGCCCAGACCCTGCGCGCGCTGGTCCAGGACGGCCTGGTCTGGCGGAAGGTCGAGCCGACGACGCCGCCTCAGGTCACCTACGGGCTGACCGAGTTCGGCCGGGACATCGGCGAGCCGCTGACGGAACTGTTCGACCGGATCACACGGCGGCTGTCGGCACACAGTCCGAGCTAGCATGGTGCTGGCCGGCCATGCAGCGCATCCAGCATGACCGAGCACCCGAGGGCGTCGAAGATCTCGACAGTCGCGCGGCCGTCACGACATTGGACCCTCCAGGCGACCGGGTGCAACAACGACAACAGGGCCTCTCCGTACTCGTGACGGATCGCACCCCCGAGCTGCCGGAGCACTGCCGCAGGCGTAACTGCCGAACTGGCAGCAGGTGCTGTCGCCCGCACGGGACCACCCCATGCAGAACTGGGGCGGCGGCGGAGAGCGACCGAGAAAGAGAGAGCCACACGATGATGGAGATCGCCCCCGGCGATCCGGGAAGCACAGGGCCCTGGCGCAACCTGCTGCCCGTGGTCGAGCTGCTGCTCGCCCACGGCAACCGGTACGTGCCGGGCCGCGAGGGCTTCATCGTGGACCCTCGCGGCGGTGCGGCCTGCGAGCTGGAACTGCCGCTGGACTTCGACCTGCTGGCATCCGAGGTGACCTTCCCCGAAACGGTGGACGCCGGCCCCGAGAGGGACGGAATCCTGGACCGCGGGACGTGGTGCTTGATCTCGGGCCCGGGAGAGCGGGCGAGCCGGATCGTGATGCCCGAGCGGCTGGACTGACCGTCAGCGCGGCCCGGCGGGTTTGGATCCGCCGCGCCGCGGGCGGTCCTGCCCCGCCGGCGAAGCCCTCGACCATGACCTGCTGCCGCAGAACATCGAGGGCACCCGCGGCCCCGACCCCGGATCGTGTGCCAGGGGTGGGGGAAAGCGGAGCTCATCCGGCCCTTCGCCGCCGGTCAGATGCGTCGCAGACGCTGGGTGAACAGAGCGCGCGTCTGGTCGAGGTCCTCAGGGCAGGCCGCGCCGCGCTTGGGCAGTACGAAGAAGAACTCCATGCTGCCGGTGAGGACGAACAGGTCGGGCGTCTCGAACCACCAGGGGTAGGAGCTCCAGTCGGCGGTGACGGTCTGTCCGGATGCGCCGGTGGTGGTCAGCCCGTCCTCGCTGAGCGTGGTGAGACAGGCGCCGTGCCCCGCGTGGGTGGCGTACTGATCCCGCGTCCGGTGCCTGCGGAACCACTGCCGTACGACGAGCACCGCGATCGCGCAGATCGTGCCCGTGACTATGATCTCCGTCTGGTCGAAGTGCCACTTCCACACCCGGATGGCGAACGCGGCGGCCGCGGCCGCGTAGAGCGGCAGCAGGTACCTGGTGCGCCCGGGCCAGGAGTGGAAGGTGTAGCGCCACAGAGCCTTGTCGTAGTCCGCGGCGGCGGGGGTGTAGTCGAATCGCGCAACGCGGACCGGGGCAGAGGTTTCGGCCTGTCTGGCGTGTTCCATATCCATGACAGCGGAGAGTACGACACCCTCTCCGCAAGCCGACAACTACGTACGAGGGGCCAACTCCGGGGTTCTGCCGGTTGCCACTTGGCTCGCGGGTACGACGTCACCCACCTCATCCCGCTGCTGGACCCTTTCTGTCAGAAGGCGAAGCGGGGTGTGGTCTCCTCCTCTGTTTACTCTCGAGACATGAACGTGTTTGACGGCGGTGACGGCAAGTACCTGGAGATGACCAACGGCGGCACGGCGGTGTTCTTGGACGTGCTGATGCTCGCCGTGTCCGCGCTGGCCCACGAGACGTGGGACTTCCGCTTCGCCGCACTGCTGACGCTCCAGGACCAGAACGTGATGGGGCGTGGGGTGGTCGGCTTCGGCCTGGCGGAGCTCGACTGGGGGGACACTCCGCAGGAGGCGGCCGCGGCCAAGGATTTCCTGCTGCGCGTCCTCGATCTGGCGCTGACCCGCCACCGTTGGGAGGAACTGACGTACGAGCCGCCCCGGGTCGAGGGGTACCTGCGCACGTACCGGTCGATGGTGGAGGAGTTCGACCCTGCGACCGCGAGGGCCGGCTCATGCGTCCTGCCCGGGCCGCAGGAGGCCGCGATGGCCTCGTGCGTGCGTCACCGGGTGCTGGACGCGCTGCCGTTCTGGGAGGCGTGCGTGTTCTGCACGGCCGGGGTCTGAGGGTCCATGTCCCGCGGTCTGCCGTCAAAGTGATCTTGGATTGCGCGGATCACGGCGTGGTGATCCGCCGCCATGAAATGGTCCGATGCCGAGTGGGAACTCATCCAGCGCCGCTGCTGCCCAGGCCCGCGCAGGGGTCGCCTGGCGGGACGTGCTCGAGCGGTACGGCTCCTGGGCCGGCCTCCACACCCGCTCCTGACGCTGGGCAGCGGACGGCACGTCGAACGGATGCTCCAACCCAGCTTGGGCGCGCCGGCGGCAACCGATGAAGAGGTCATTTGAACTGCTGGTGGAGGCCCCCGCCCACCGGCGTGCTGCCGGAGGTCTTGGCCTTGCCGTCATCGGCCTTCGGCGGACGGGGCCCGGCCGGCGTCTCGTGTCGTACCCGTGGCAGCGAAGGGGCCGGACGGGATGCAGGGCGTAGGGCCCGTTTGGGTCGGCGGTACGCGAACGACGCGACCCTTCCTGCCACCGCACTTACGTCGCGACCTGGGTCTGCACCAAGCCGCGCCGGCACTTGGCCGCCGACGAGGCGGAGCGGCAGGCCGTGCTCGGGGTCGCGGAAGACGGCCCGAACACCATCACCGTCCACTGGCTGATCGCGCTGAAGAGGGGGCTGACGCGGCAGGCTAGCACGCGGGGGACGAGCCCTTCTGGCCGGTGAGGTCGCGGTTGTACAGCCAGCCGGTGGTGTTCGTGCCGTCCACGCGTACGTACGTCCATTGGTTCCCGTGCGAGTTGACGATGTAGCACTGGTACCAGAGCTTCGTGCCGTCCTTGACGAGGGCACCGGCGGGGCAGTTTTGGTACGGCGCGGCCAGCAGGTGATGATCGCCGGAAATGTAGCCGTAGGTGCCCGGCTTGGAGTCCTTGTGGGTCCAGCCGGCACAGCCCGTCGGTACGGGGCTCGGCTGGGCCGGGGAGTCGCTACCGGACACGGGCGTCGGCGCCACCGCCCGCACCGGGTCGCCGCCGCCCCCCGCAGTCACGGCATAGGTGACACCGCCGGCGGCGAGTACTGCGACGGCCGCCGCGGCTATCGTGATACGGCTGCGGCGGCGCGCCCGGTCCGCGACCTCGGAGCCTTGCGCGGCGGTCGGCGGATGGCCCGGCGGGGGGAATCCGCTGTGGGGAGCCGGGACATGGGGCTGCACAGACGATACGGCGCCACCGCCATCGCCCCCATCACCGAAGACCGGCGGCGGCCCGAAGCCGAGAGGCGGCGCCACGACGGACGGCGCCGTCGGGGCCGGTATCCCGGATGCGGGAACCGGCTGCGCGGGGTGCGCTCCGGCCCCGCCCGCCGCCACCCGCTCCAGCATCGCGCGGGCCTGGTCGGCGGTGGGCCGGCTCGCCGGCTCCTTCGCCATCAGCGCCAGCAGCACCGGGGCGAGCGGCCCTGCCCGCCGGGGCTCGGGCAGCGGTTCGGCGACGATCGCGGCCAGCGTGGACCACACCGAGGTGCGGCGGAACGGCGAGACGCCCTCCACCGCCGCGTACAGGGTCATCCCGAGGGACCAGATGTCCGAGGCCGGGCCGGGCTCCCTGCCCTGCGCGCGCTCCGGCGGCAAGTAGTCGAGCGAGCCGACCAGCTGACCGCTGCGGGTCAGTTTCGCCATGGCCGCGTCGTCGGAGGCTTCCATGGTGGCGATGCCGAAGTCGGTGAGTACGACCCGGCCACCCCGCTCGAGCAGCACGTTGCCCGGCTTCACGTCCCGGTGCAGGACACCTGCTTGGTGCGCGGCGTCGAGCGCGCCCATGAGCTGGGCGCCGATCGCGGCGGCCTCGTACGGGTCGAGCGCGCCGCGCTGCGCCACCACGTCGTCGAGCGAGGGTCCGTCGACGAGTTCCATGACGATGACCGGCAGGCCCTGTTCTTGGGTCACGTCGTGCACGGTGACCACCCCGCTGTGCCGGATGCGGGCGGCTGCCTGCGCCTCGCGCTCCATCCGGGTGCGCAGGTGGGCCAGTTCGGACTCGCTCGCGTCGGTGTAGGCCCGCAGGACCTTGACGGCGACCTCCCGTGCGAGCAGTTCGTCGACGGCCCGCGCGACCACTCCCATGCCGCCGCGGCCGATCACGGAGGACACCCGGTAGCGCCCCCCGAGTACCTTGCCGACCAGGTCTCCGTCGTTCTCTTGCGCCTCTTTGCCCGCTGGCACCACATGCTCCGTTCCACGACCGGTCAGTCGTCTCGATCGACGATCTGACGGGGCACAAGCGTAGATGCATGATCGGCGGGCAGGCTGCGCGGCCGACGCCCGCGCGCGCCCCCGGGCCCCTCCGCATCGCGGCAGATGCGATTTCGCGTCTTCGCAGCCGGCGCTGCCGCGCCGCTCGGCCGGGGCGTAGAACAGAGGTGGCGATGACCCTGCCGGCGCAGCGGTCGGTGACAACCGCCGCACCCACAACGAACGGGGCGGCCGGCGGCGGCAGGGGAGGAACTCCGGGTCCCGACAGAGTCGTTCTCGTACTCCTCGGCGGCTGCCATGGCCCGGGCGTGGAATCCGGTGGTGGCGAGGAGGAGCAGCATCAGCGCGAGGTACTTACCGTCTCACGCGCTTCCGGCGACCGGAGCGTACGGCACCGCCGCGACCGGGTTCGGCACGGCCCGGTGGCGGGCCTGTTCGAAGGACCGGAGTAGGTCTGCCGCGACGCTCACCGCGATCGTGGCGGGTTCCTTGCCGGTGATCTCGGCGATTCCGATCGGGGTCTTGATCCGGTCGATGGTGGCGGCGTCGTGGCCGCCCTCGGTGGCCAGGCGTTGCCGGAACCGCGCCCATTTGGCGGACGAGCCGATCAATCCGATCGAGCCGAGCCCGGCGGTGCGCAGTGCGGCGTCGCACAGTGCGGCGTCCTCGGCGTGATCGTGGGTCATGATCAGGACGTGGGTGCCGGGGGGTAGCTCCGCGAGCACCTCCTCCGGAAGCAGTGGGGTGTGGTGCACGTGGATCTGCGCCACCGCGTCCGCGAGTACGCCGAGTCGTTCGGCGGTGAGCATGTCGGGTCGGGTGTCGATCAGGTGCAGGTCGAGGTGGTGGCGGGCCAGGATGCGGGCCAGTTCCAGTCCCACGTGCCCGACGCCGAAGACCGCCACCGCTTGGACCACCGGCAGCGGTTCGAGCAGTACGGTGACGGCTCCGCCGCAGCACTGCACGCCGTGCCGGCCGGTGACCTTGTCGTTGAGGGCGAATTCCATCAGCTCCGGCTCCGGCTCCGGCTCCGGACCGGCTGTGCCGTACAGCTCGCGCGCCCGATCGATGGCCACGGCCTCGATGTTGCCGCCGCCGATCGACCCCCAGGTCTCGGTCCGTCCGACGACGAGTTTGGCACCGGCCCGGCGGGGTGCGTGGCCGCGCACGGTCGCGACGGTCACGAGCACGCCGGGTTCCCGGCGTGCACGCAACCGCGCGACCGCGGCCACCCAGCTCATGTCAGGCATTGCTCAAAGCACTTGCGTCGACGGGGACCTCGCTGCCGCCGGGGGCGCGGCCCTCGTGCCGCACGCCCCCCTTGCGGGCTGCTTCGATCGCCCAGTACACCGCCTCCGGTGTCGCGGGGGAGGCGAGCTCCACGCTGGCTCCGCAGGGCCCGAACTCCCCGGCCGCTTGCCGCAGCGCTTCTCGCACCGAGAAGGCCAGCATCAGCGGAGGCTCACCCACCGCTTTGGAGCCGTACACCGCCCCCTCCTCGGTGGCGTTCTCCAGCAGCCTGACGTTGAACTCCTCGGGCATCTCCGAGAAACTCGGCAGTTTGTAGGTGCTCGCGGCCTGGGTCAGCAGCCGACCGCGGTTCGGCCCGTCGCCTGCGTCCCACCGCAGGTCCTCGAGCGTGAGCCAGCCCGCGCCCTGCACGAAACCGCCCTCGACCTGACCGATGTCGATCATGGGGGAGAGGCTGTCGCCGACGTCGTGCACGATGTCCACGCGCCGGATCCGGTATGCGCCGGTGAAGCCGTCCACCTCCACCTCGGTCGCGGCGGCACCGTAGGAGAAGTACTTGAACGGCGAGCCCTGGAACGCCTTCGCGTCCCAGTGCAGGCCCTCGGTCTGGTAGAAACCGGCCGCCGACAACTGGACCCGCTGGAAGTACGCCGTGCGCACCAGGTCGTCCCACGCCAGCGCACTGTCGTTGCCGAGGACGCGTGCGAAGCCTTCGACGATGCGCACGTCCGAGGCGTTCGCACCCAGCTGGGTTCCGGCCACCTGCAGCAGCCGCCCGCGCAACTGCTCGCAGGCGTTCTTCACCGCCGCACCGTTGAGGTCCGCCCCGGCACTGGCGGCGGTTGCGGAGGTGTTGGGCACCTTGTCGGTGCGCGTCGGGGCCAGCCGCACCTTGTGCAGCGGAATGCCCAGTGTGGTCGCGGCCACCTGCAGCATCTTGGTGTGGAGGCCCTGCCCCATTTCGGTGCCGCCGTGGTTGATCAGGACCGAGCCGTCCTTGTAGATCAGCACCAGCGCGCCGGCCTGGTTGAAGGCGGTGAGGTTGAACGAGATGCCGAACTTGATCCCGGTGATCGCGAGCGCCCGCTTGGTGTGCGGGTGCGCGGCATTGAAGGCACCGATCTCGGCCCTGCGGTCGGCGATGCGGGCGTCGTCCTTCACCTGGCGCCAGACGGTGGAGATCCGTTCGGGGTGCAGAACCCGCTGTCCGTACGGTGTCGAGTGGCCCTGCTGGTAGAAGTTGCGTTCGCGCAACTCCATCGGATCCAGGCCGAGCAGCGGCGCGCACCGGCCCATGATGTCCTCGATCACCAGCATGCCCTGCGGTCCGCCGAAGCCGCGGAAGGCGGTGTTGGAGACCTTGTTGGTCCTGGCGATGCGGCCGGCGATGCGCGCGTTGGGGATCCAGTAGGTGTTGTCGATGTGGCAAAGGGCGCGGGCCACGACGGGCTCGGACAGGTCCAGGCTCCAGCCGCCGTCCGCGGTCAAGGTGGCGTCCAGGGCCTGGATGCGGCCCTCGGCGTCGAAGCCGATCTTCCACGTGGCGTGGAAGCCGTGGCGCTTGCCGGACATGGTCAGGTCCTGGGTCCGGTTGAGCCGCACCCGGACCGGCCGGCCGGTGAGCCTGGCGCCGAGCGCGGCGACGGCCGCGAATCCGTGGGGCTGCATCTCCTTGCCGCCGAAGCCGCCGCCCATCCGCAGACACTGCACGGTCACCTCGTGGCTGTGCAGGCCGAGCACGTGCGCGACGATCTCCTGCGTCTCCGAGGGATGCTGGGTGCTGCTCTGGACGAACATCTGCCCGCCCTCGTCGACGTGGGCCAGCGCGGCGTGCGTCTCGAGATAGAAGTGTTCCTGATCGGAGAACTGGAACTCGCCGGTGAACACGTGCGCGGAGTCGTCGAAGCCGGCATCGACGTCGCCGGTCAGCATCAAGGGTCGGGCGCCGTGAAAACTGTTCGTCGCGATCGCTTCCTGCAACGTGATCACGGAGGGCTGTTCGTCGAGTTCCACCTCGACGGCCGCCGCACCGAGCCGGCCCGCCTCCAGGGTCTCGGCGAGCACCCAAGCGACGGCGTGGCCGTGGAACATGACCTCATCGGGGAACAGCGGTTCGTCGTGCTTCATGCCGGCGTCGTTGACGCCCGGTACGTCGGCACCGGTCAGCACACGGACCACACCGGGCACGGCGAGCGCGGGCTCGGTGCGCAGCGCGGTGATCCTGCCATGGGCCTTCATGACCTGGACCGGGTAGGCGTGCAGTACGTCCTTGGTGCGATGGACCAGGTCATCGGTGTACAGCGCGGCGCCGGTGACGTGCAGGTTGGCGCTCTCGTGCGGCATGGAAACGCCGACGACGGGCATTTCGGGGCGTTCGGACAAATGGCTCATGACGACACCGCCTCGGTGGTTTGCGCGTACAGCTTCAGCAGGCTCTGGCCGAGCATCGCGGAGCGGTATCCGGCGCTGGCGCGGTGATCGTCCATGGGCGTGCCCTGGGCCTGCAGCACCTGGGACGCGGCCTCGACGGTCTTCGCCGCCCACGGCTTGCCCTCCAGGGCCGCCTCGGTGGCGAGGGCGCGGATCGGGGTGGCGGCCACGCCGCCCAGGCCGATGCGTGCCTTGCGCACGATCCCGTCCTCGATGTCGAGCGCGAAAGCGATCGCCACGCTGGAGATGTCGTCGAAGCGCCGTTTGGCGATCTTGTGGAAGGCCGTGAGGGGTGACAGCGGCAGGGGGATGCGCACCGCGCGGATCAGCTCGCCGGGACGGCGCACGCTCTGCCGGTAACCGGTGAAATAGTCGCAGAGGGGGACCTCGCGCTCACCGTCGGCGTCGGCGAGTACCACCGATGCCTCCAGCGCGAGCAGTACCGGCGGGCTGTCACCGATGGGGGACCCGGTACCCAGATTGCCGCCGAGGGTCGCACTGTTGCGGATGAGCCGGGATGCGAACTGGGGGAACAGCCCTGCCAGCAGCGGGACGCTGCCGTCGAGGCGGCGTTCGATCTCTGTGAGCGTCTGCGCCGCACCGATCTCGATGTGGTCGGATTCGACCCGCATCTCCCGCAGTTCGGGCAGGCGGTCGACCGCGATCACGCAATTCGCCCGGCGGGAGCGGATGTTCACCTCCACACCCCAGTCGGTGCTGCCGGCGACGACCACCGCGTCGGTCCGCTCGCGCAGCAGCTGCAGGGCCTCGGCCAGGGTGTCGGGCCGCAGGAACGTGCTGTCGTCCCGGGTGTACTCGGTGCAGACCGGTTCGGGCGGGGACTGCTCGCGACGCTGGGCCAGAGGGTCGTTCGCCGTGGGTGTACCGACGGCGAACGCGGCGTCGCGAATCGGGCGGTAGCCGGTGCAGCGGCACAGGTTTCCGCTCAGCGCGTGCAGATCGAAGCCGTTCGGACCGTGCTCGGTATCGGTGCCGGTGCCGGTACCGGTGTCAGGGCCGTCGGCCGAGTCCGGGTGCGCGCAGCGGTCGGGCCGGTAGTACTCGGAGGCCATGCTGCAGATGAATCCCGGTGTGCAGTAACCGCATTGGGAGCCGCCGCGGACGGCCATCTCCTCCTGCACGGGGTGCAACGCTGCAGGCGCGCCGGACTCACCGGCGGTGGCGAGACCTTCGGAGGTGATGACCTCCTGACCGTCGAGCGCCGCGACCGGGACCAGGCAGGCGTTGACCGCCACCCAGTCAGTGGGTTTGTTCACCCCGGGACGGGCCACCAGGACGGAACAGGCGCCGCATTCACCCTCGGCGCAGCCCTCCTTGGTGCCGGTGAGGCCACGCTCGCGCAGAAAATCCAGCGCGGTGGTGTGGGGTGCAGCCGGTGAAATCGGTGTTTCTTTCCCGTTGACCGTGATCCGCGCCGCTACCATGGCGCACTCGCATTTCGGCGCGCGGTCGATGTGACTGTCCAAGTCGCCATTTCAGGAGCTTTCTCTTTCAGTGGTCGCAGCTCGATAACGCCGAGCGCGACAAATCGGCACGCAACGACGTGCCGCAGATGGTGACGGAGAGAGGAAGGTGCCGGGGCCGTAATCAGGCACGCCGGGAAGGGGGCTGCTTAGCAGCCGTGTGCTACACGACCGGGAGCCCAGGCGATCTGGTGTGCGAGGCGAAGCAGCTCGGAGACGGTCGACATCCGGTTTCGCCCCCTTCCAGTCGTAGCTCTCGAGTCGGTGCGGTCGAAGCTACGTTGCCGCAGGTTCATCGGTCAAGCAGATGTCGGTCGATTCCATGAACCCAGGCCACTTCGGGTGACGGATTTTCGTACGCGAAACCAGTCGTGTCCCGACCTGATCCGTTGGTCCACTGACTTCCACGCGGGGCCGGGCAACGGATCCAGCGGGTCAGGGCCGCCGCCGTCCGCAAACCGTTGGAGGTGCTGCAGGGCTTCAGATTCGCCTTCGGACCCCGCTCAGGGTTGTCCCGGAATCCGGTGCCGGCCTGGTAAGCCGCTACTCCCTGGGTGGGAGGTGTCAGCTGCTGGTCTTGGCGTTTGCGTTCGATACCCGACCCGGGAAGAGTTCCGTCCTGAGGACGTCGTTCGGGGAGGTGCCGTGGGGGCAGGGGCAGAGAGCTGTGTGTGATGGATGCGGCGGCCAAAGAGGCTGCCGTCGATCGGTTCCTCCGCGAATATCCGCACATGGAGCGAGCAACATGCGACCATCCCGCACTGCTGGGCTGCACCGATGTCGACTGGTCACAGCTTCCCGGGTGCCCTGCCGGGATGCTGGTCCTGTTCCGGCGGCCCGCGCTGTTGTGCGCCTGTTTCCGGACCTGACGGTGTAAGTCAGTGCGATCAGCCGGAGCATAGGAGAACCGCCCCGTTCGCGAGGACGTCACCGTGGCGGAACCGCGAACGGAAGCCGGGGGCTCCGTGCAGCTGCGGCAGACACCGAGAGCAACTGCCGTTGCCGGGAACCATGCTGAACGGTCCTCAGGCCAGCCCTCCCACCCCCATGTTGCCCATGACGACGGTGGAGCTGGCCTCTCTGAAAGGTCGAGCCAGGCCACGGAAAGTCCTTCAGCGACGGAGAAGGCGATCAGGTCTGCGCCCCGGGAAACGAGCGTGCCGGGTGCTGTCCTGTGCTGCGCCCAGAACCTGTTGAACGGCGCTGCCGGCGCGGGCCAGGCCGTCGCGTCCCCGAACTACCGGGCCGGCTGATGGCTGTACCAGCTCAGCTTCTACTCCGGCACGCATGGCGGCAGCGGTTCACGGGCTGCGTGCCAGGCGGGCGGAAGCGTGGCGACGCCCGTGCGAGCGGCGATCACCCCGCCCACGATGGCGCAGGTGGTGTCGATGTCGCCGCGCCCGGTGACGGTGGACCACAGGCCCTCGTGCAGGTCGTCGAGGTGAGCTGCCGCGCACCAGAGGGCGTAGGGGACGGTGTCAGGCCCTGACATTCGGTATCCGGAGCCCAGGACGCTGGCGGCGTGCCGAACCGAGGTGTGTGCCGACATGCGGGCCGCGACCCGCACTGCCGACCGGACGTCGCTGTCGGGCAGCCGTGCTGCGACCGCTTGGAGGAAGTCCGGACGTGCCGGCGCGGGTCCGCCCCGGCTGCGCGTTGCCAGCGCCGCGGCGAGGGCTACCGCCACGGCTGCAACGACCGCTTCCGGGTGGTGATGCGAGACCTTGCTCTGGCGGGCGGCCTGTTCGGCGACGGTGTCGAGGTCGGCGGCGTGCCAGGCGCCGAGCGGGGCGACGCGCATGGCCGCGCCGTTGCCCCAGGAGCCCTGGCCGCCGAACTGTCCGGCGACGACCTCCCGCCAGGGCTCGCCCGTGCCGATCCGGCGGAGCACGTCGTGCATCGAGGCTCCGTAGCCGCGGTGCGTGTCGTCGGCGTAAGCCTCGGCGAGGCGCAGGGCGAGGCGGTCCTGGTCGACGGTGCCGCCGCCATCGGCGAGTTCACGGACGAGAACGAGCGCCTGGGCGGTGTCGTCGCTCCACTGCCACACCGGCTCCGGGGGCAGGATCCGTGCCTCCAGGGCTGCGGGGCCTTCGCGGCGCAGGATGCCGAACCAGCGGTCACCGAAGGCATCACCGAAGGCGAGCCCGGACAACGAGTCCAGTGCAGCTGCAGGCATATTGATCACCGGGCTAGTGTCACAAAGTGACGGCGCTCCGGCATTCCGATTTTGGTGCGGCCCTGCCCGGCAGCCACGCTGCCGGGGGCCAGCGGTACGACAGCCCCCAGGACCAGCCCCGGCCGACAAGGCACGAAGCCGGACAGGGCGCCGAGCGCCGCCTTGGCGTCTGCGCGGGCTGAACCCGTGCCTTCTCCGGCCTCAGGGGGCGTGCGATGAGCGCGCCGGCCTGCCGGCGCACGGCCCGCCGCTCGAGCCCGATCGTACTCAAGGGTGGGCTGCATCGGCCCGTTTACTGACCTCGCGGTGTTCGGCTCGTCGGTGACCTGCGTCTGAGTGTCGCGTCGGAGCCTGGGACGTTGTCCGAAGGCATCGCGTTGTCAGACGCGTTGTCAGACCCTCGCTCTACGGTGACCCGGTGATTCGTGATGCGTTTGACCACCGGGTGGCAGAGGCCGCGGCCGCTGATGTCCGGCTGGCGAAAATGGAGTTCGACGGTGCCGGCCAGTGGCTGACGACCGTCGGCCAGGGGCCCTCGGGGCCGCTCGCCGCAGAAGTGTGGGTCTTCGACGAGGATCTCGCTCGGGTGCTGCTGGTTCATCACCGTTGGCGTGGCTGGGTTCCGCCGGGCGGGCGCGTCGAGCCGGGTGAAACACCCCGGGAAGGAGCGCGCCGCGAGCTCTTCGAGGAGACCGGCATCGAGGTGGAACTGCTGCCCGAACCTGCCGCGGCGACGGTGCGTTCCTACCGCGCCGAGTGGCCGGCAACTCTTGGACTGTCGTTCGTTGCGATCGTGAGTGCGTCAACGCCCTTGGTGACCGAGAGCGGACAGCCGGCGGCCTGGACGTCCCTGAACGAGGACTGGGCGAGCTACTTCCCCGAGGACGCAGCGCGCGTCCGTCAGCATGCGCGATGGCTTGGTGAGGTCTCCTGCCGCTGATACGAAACGCCCTGGGCCTGGCGGGGGACGCACCCGAGCGGCAGCGGCTGCCGGACATCGCGGCCGACAGCGGCGGTACCGAGGTGGAGCACACCCCCGCCCCGTAGCCGCGCCTCGAAGGGCCAAGCGGTACACCACCGAAGCGATCACCGGCGCCGTCGCCCGCACGCATATCCAGCCGCGACTCCTCGTCCTCGGCCGCCCGGACGAACACGGCCGGCTGCGTGCGGTTGGCTGCACGGTCCCGCGGCGTCTGACGAATCCCGGCAGAGATGCGATCGGGCGCGGCCCTACGGGTACGGGGTACGTGCCGCTGACGCGGGCGGCAGCGTTGTCGTGCCGCCATGTCTCGAACCGGAGTCAGTGATCCCCGGGCGCCTGACCGGGCGGTCGCAGTGCTCGAAGCGTCGTCTCGCGCTGGCCCGGGGTGGTTCAGATGTGGATGTGGCTGGTGGCGCCGTCGTGTCCGTCGGCACTCGGGTCGTCGAACCAGTAGTCGCCGGCAGCGAGGTAGCGGAAGGAGTGCGTGCTGTGGGCGGGGTTCCTGTGGTTGAAGTCTCGGACCATGCTGACTGGCCCTTCGGGGGTGCTTTCGGGCAGGACGAAGGCGACTGGGGTTCGGTCCTTGAGCTGCTTGCGTTCCAGCACGGTGTTCTCCAGCCGTGGGTCGTCGGGGGTGGGTCCGGGCATCTTCGCGTGTGCGGCGGCTGGTCGCGATGGGACGTGCCGGTGGTCTGGATGTCGGTCATCTGTCCGATCCCCGCCGATGGGAGAGGGCAACGGGGATGGGTCATCCGGGCCGGAAGGGGGAGTGCGCTCCTGGTCCGTTGTGGGGCCCGGCCGGGGCATCCTCGACCGGCCGGGCTCCACGTGAGTGGACCTCTCATCGCCCTGCCACCGTGACACGGACCAGCCCGCACCGCCCGTGCGGGGCGGGGGTGCTAGGCCGTTCGGGGGACTCCGCTGCACGCCGCCTGGTGTGGCCGCGGCCGAAAGGTCAGGCACCGCGTCCTGGGGGCAGGGTCCGTGGTCGGGAAGAGCGCGTCGAGGCCGCAGGCGTCGCAAAGGGCCAGCTCGGGCGAGGCCGACGAGGATCTTCCCCGGGCTGCCCGGGCTGCCCGGCTGGGTGATCTCGGATGCAGGGCGTCGTACAGCATCGCGGTCCGCGTCAGGCGCTGTTCGGGCGGTCGGCGATCTCCATGGCCCAGGCGTGGAACGCTGCCCTGTCCGTCGGACCGATCCTCAAGTGCTCGGGAACCACGCTGCCGCAGGCGGCGTCGAGGAGGTCGGCAAGCCCGAGGTGGTGCCAGTCCCAGTGCACGGAGTTGTAGGCCAGCATGAGCGGCCCGACCTGGCCCCGGATGCGGGCCACCTCGGCCGCCGCCAGGCCGGCCCGGGCCAGCCGTTCTATGGTCCCCGCCTGCTGTTCGGCGGTGAACGAGGTGTCCAGAAACGGTTCGAGCAAGGAGCCCCACACGTCCGGCCGGCGCGTCAGCCGGATCTCGTGAGTCGCGCAGAACCGCTCCAGTTCGGCGCGCTGCAAGGACGGGACGAAGACCGTGTCCCCCGACACCGTGCGTATCTCAGGCGGGGCCGCATCGGGGTCGGCGTCCCGGATGGCCGTCGCGGTGAGCAGGCAGTCCGACGGCCATCCGTCTTGCGGGAGACGGATGGCGTCGTCCGAGAAGATCGCCCCGCTGTTTCGGTTCACCCGGCCATCCTGGCAGCTGAGTTGTCCGGTGCGGGCGCCGCGCCGGCCTGGGCAGGCCGGGCAGGCCGGGCGGGAAAGCGTCGGGCGGCGCCGCTCGCATGCCGTACGCTTGTCCTACCGACGCGGGGTGGAGCAGCTCGGTAGCTCGCTGGGCTCATAACCCAGAGGTCGCAGGTTCAAATCCTGTCCCCGCTACCAACACGACAGGCCCCCTCGACCAGCAGGTCGAGGGGGCCTGTCGCATCCAAGGCCCGCCAGTGCCACGACGCGGAGCCGTCGCTCCGGCGGGGAGCGGAGCGGTGGTCCCGGGAGCCGTTACGGGCAGAGTGCGTCCCACTTGGTGTGCGCGTTCCCTCCGAATTTCGTGGGGTAGCGCTTGATGACGCCGCACGAGAGGAAGTCGGACATGACCAGGATGTGGTCGTGCACGGCGTCGTAGTCCGCGATGTGGGCCACCGCCTGCTGCGACTGTGGCTGGCACGGCGCCGGGACACCGGCGCGCCGGATGCAGCCGCCCACGGTCCACGTGCCACGGAGACACGCCTCGGGATCACCGCGCTCGACGTCATCCGGCCCCAAGGCCTGCGCACCAGTCTGCACGCTTCGATCCTCTGGAAGGGGCCAAGTGCCTTGGGGGATCGGGATGTGGTTGGCCAGCCGCCGCCCCACTGCGGCAGGACCGCCCCCTGTCCTCCGGCCGACGGAACCGTATGGCGTGTCGCACGACTGGTCGTCGTCCCACGTACGGCATGTTCTGCTCAGTGAAGGGTGTCCGATAGCTCGGGTGTGCGCGGAGGTGTCCCAGTGAGTCCGAACGATGGCGGTCGGGATGAGCCTGGTGGCATGTCACGCCCGTCGGCGTCGGGTGGTCGGAAGCCACAGCAACAGGGGGAGCCGCGTCCGGTGGCAAGCGCTCCGGCCACCGCCTCAGCCGCTGGCGAAGAGGGGCGGAACGGCCGGAAGCGGGTGCGTGAGGTTCTGCGTTCTGTCGTGCCGCCAGGGCCTCCGCCGGGGCCGACGCGTCCGGAGTTCTGGCGCAGCCCGCTGAGGGGGCCGTGGCTGACCGCGGTCTTCGGCCTGATCCTGCTCGTCGGCGTGACGGTCCTGTTCGTGACCGGGCTGCTGTCTTACGCCGCCTACAACCCGGACCTGGCGCGGGTCAATGACCAGACGCCCGACAAGGGGTGGCTCGGCTTCTACCTGTTCTCTTGGCCGACCTCGCCGTATTGGCTCTACCGGGTGAACCAGGGCGTCCACGTGGTCCTGGGCATCGTCCTCGTGCCGGTGCTGCTGGCGAAGCTGTGGTCGGTCATCCCCAAGCTGTTCGAGTGGCCGCCGGTGCGGTCGGTCAGTCACGGCATCGAGCGCCTGTCCCTGCTGCTCCTGGTGGGCGGCGCCGGCTTCGAGTTCGTCACCGGCATCCTCAACGTGCAGCTGCACTACATCTTCCCGGGATCCTTCTACGTCCTGCACTTCTACGGGGCGTGGGTGTTCATCGGCGCCTTCGTCGTGCACGTGGCCTCCCGTCTGCCGCGAGCACTCCGCGCTGTCAGGGCCGGTCCGGTCCGGCCCGAGGCCGGCACGGACGAGGCGGCCGGGCTGGTCTCGCCCCGGCCGGCGCCGCCGACCATCTCCCGCCGGGGCGCCCTGGGCATGGTCGGGCTCGGGTCCCTGGCGCTGTTCGTGGTGACGGCGGGGCAGAGCGTGGGCGGCTGGTGGCGCCGGACCGCGCTGCTCGCCCCGCACGGCCAGGACCCCGGTTCCGGGCCGAACGGCTTCCAGATCAACAAGACCGCGGCGTCCGTCGGTATCCGGGCGAGCGACACCGGCCCCGCCTGGCGGCTGACCGTACGGGCGCCAGGCCGCCAGGTCATCCTCACCCGCAAGGAGCTGCTGGCCATGGAACAGCACGAGGCGGCCCTGCCCATCGCCTGCGTGGAGGGCTGGTCGACCCCCGACCAGCTGTGGAGCGGCGTGCGCCTGACCGATCTGGCAGCCCTCGTCGGACAAGGTACGGACACCCCACAGGCACTGGTGGAATCGGTGCAGCGCGGAGGGTCGTTCAGCTCGGTCGTCCTGCGAGACAACCAGGTACGCGACCACCGCTCATTGCTGGCCGTTCGCGTCAACGGGGCGGTCCTGTCCGCGGACCACGGCTACCCGGCCCGCGTGATCGTCCCCGGCGCACCCGGCGTCCACAACACCAAGTGGGTCACGCGCCTCACCTTCGGAGGGCCGGAGTGAGCAGTACGAACGCCTTTCGTCGACGTTACGGAGCCTCCCCCCTCCACCTGCTGCTCGTGCTGGCCTCCTTCGCCCTCGCCGCCTACGCCGGCGTGCGGCTGCTCAAGGGCGACACCGTGGGCGTTGCCTTGTGGTTCGTCGGGGCGGCGCTCCTCCACGACCTCGTGCTCCTCCCCTTGTACTCGGTGACCGACCGGGCGGCGCAGCTCCTGTTCGCGGGTCGGACGGGCCCTGAGGAGGGGGTGCCGAGGCCAAGCGTCAACTACGTGCGGGTTCCGGCCTTCGTTTCGGGGCTTCTGCTGCTGGTCTGGTGGCCGCTGATCCTGCGCCGGGTCGGCCACTACACGGCGGCCACGGCACTCCCGGCGGACGTGTTCCTGGGGCGCTGGCTGCTGATCACCGCTGCCCTCTTCGCCGCCTCGGCAGCGACCTTCCTCGTCCGCAGGTGGAATGAATCGAGGCCCCGGCGACGAGCGGAACGACGTCAGCGGCGAGCACGCAGCGCCACGAAGTGACGCCGCTCACCGGCCGTCCACCGCTCGACCGTCCTCCAACCCGATACCTGGGCGTACCGGCCCAGAGCCGCAGCGCCCACTACCGCCCAGGGGAAGACGCCGCTCACAGCATGCTGTCCCGCGTGGATCCGGACGCGACGGCGCTCGTCTGCATCGCCGGAAGCGGTCTCCACGATCAGCAGCCCATGGCCGTGGACAAGGTCCCTGATCCGCCGCAGGAGCCTGCAGGGGTCGCCGCCGATGCCGATGTTCCCGTCGATGAGCAGGGCCGTTCCCCACGTGCCCTCGTCAGGGATCGGGTCGAACACCGAACGGCGCAGTGCGGCGCCACCCCGGCGCACCGTAGTGATCACGGCGGACGGCGACACGTCGATCCCGAGTGCGCAGTGCCCGCGGTGGAGCAGCGCCTCGACCAGTCGGCCGGCCCCGCACCCGATGTCCAGTACGCGCCCCTTGCAGCGGCGCAGCACGGCGTGATCACCGGCATCCGCTCGCGCACACCACCTCTCGACATCCAGGGGGCAGCACCAACCATCCGCGTCGCGCAGCGACAGATCGCCCCGCCGGGCATGCATCGCCGCCGCGTAGGAGCCGTTGTTCCAGTCCTCAGCGGTATCGGCCGACCCAGAACCAGAGGTGCTCACACAGGCTCCCTACGAGCGACAGGGGCCGCGTACTCCGGGGCAGGCGGCGGCTACCCTCCATGCATCGCCACAAACGCCGGGATGGGACGGGCCGTGGCGGCCGATTCCATCGAACGGCTCTCTCCGGACGGCGGCGGGGTCGGATATCCGGTCGAGGCGGAAGACGCGCCGGTCGTCCTTGCCTGGGTCATGGGCGAGCAGATGCCCGAGCGTCAGCGTCAGGGCATTTGATCCGGGTCGCAGGTTGCGCGGCGCAGGCCGATCGTGCGCAGGGCGCGCATCAGTCCGTCCTCGTCGCCCGCGCGGACCAGGTGGACGGCCCCGTCCACGGTGAGGACGTCGAGGTCTCCGGGGGCCGAGCCGGCCTTCGTACGGAGCACGACCCCGCTCGGCGGGTCCAGGGCGCGTACCCCGTGGAAGATGCCGAGTGCGGCCGGGTTGTCGCGGAAGCCGCCGGACAGGGTGAGCACGGTGATGTCGGGGAGCAGGATCCGGGCGTGCGCCAGGGCGATGTCGGGCGTGTGGGCATGGGAGATGACCTGGAAGTGGGGGTTGCGCTGGATCCGCGACCGCAACCGCTCCAGCTCCTCGCCTTCCGGTACGCCGACCACCAGAACCGTCATCACAGTTCTCATCCTCCGTCGCGGCACCGTGCCCGTCGAGCGGAGCGACGGTGCGCCCTTTCACGTGTGGCGTCGGCGGCTCGCGCCCCCGAGGCCGCTGCGTTGGCCTCGAGGGCGGAACGGCCGAGCCGGGCCGCGCGACGCCACCGTCAGTGCGGCGTCCGG
Source organism: Streptomyces sp. NBC_01296 (assembly GCF_035984415.1). Taxonomy (NCBI): domain Bacteria; kingdom Bacillati; phylum Actinomycetota; class Actinomycetes; order Kitasatosporales; family Streptomycetaceae; genus Streptomyces; species Streptomyces sp. NBC_01296. The sequence continues at coordinate 8,317,112 of NZ_CP130720.1, forward strand.
GTTGTTCAGTCCTGGCAGCCGCAGCCTGCGGTTGCCTTTGCCTCGCTGAGCGTGGTGTGGGGGTCGGCGGCCTCCTCGGCAGGCGTGCAGCAGGCGGTGGCTCCGCAGCAGGTCTCCGCCGTCCCGGCCGTCGCTGCGGGCCCGGCCGTCGCGATGGTCGAGGTCCGCTCCGCCGGATCGGCGCCTGCCGACGCCGTGAACCCGGCTGCCGTCGAAGCGATGGCCGAGGTCGGTATCGACATCTCCGCCCAGACCCCGAAGGTGCTGACGGTCGAGGCCGTCCAGGCATCCGACGTCGTGATCACCATGGGCTGCGGCGACGCTTGCCCTGTCTTCCCCGGCAAGAGGTACCTCGACTGGAAGCTCGACGACCCCGCCGGGCAGGGCCTGGAGGCCGTCCGTCCGATCCGGGACCAGATCGAGGACCGCGTCCGGCGACTGCTGGATGAACTGACCGCCTGACGCCCCTGCGGCGACGCCGTCGGCCCTGACGCCGGTGGTCGGCCCACCGATCACGCGAACACCATCGGCACGGCAATGGTGTCTGTCTGCGGGGGCCACGGTCGCGTGCGGTCGGCTAGCTGCCGAGCTTGGCCAGCGCGATGCGGGTGAGCTCGGTCGCGACGAGGATCGCGACGGGGTCGGTGGCGGTGACCTCGACGCGCAGGGGGCTGTTCTGCGTGTCGATCAGGCGGAGACATTCCAGGTGGACGTACTCGGAGGCGTCCTCGTGGTCGAGACGGAGCTCTACGCGTCCGGACGGGTAGATGTACGCGGCCGAGGCGGTGGCATCGACGCCGCGGACGCGGACGTACTTCTCGCCTCGGCCGTCGCCGGTGGCGGGGGTGACGGCGGTAACGCTGCTGTCGGCGAGGACGCGGTCGAGGACGGCGAGGGCGCTGCGCAGGTGCTCGGCGTCGGTGGCTCCGGCGGTGAGGTGGGCGGTGACGGCGTCGGGTATGGCGCTGGTGCTCATGCTGGGCTGAATCCTGTTTCTGGTGTGGGTGCGTCTCGACGAGGCGGGCGACAGGGGGCGACTGATGGGTGGAAGCGGATGGGGGTGGGGTCGCCGCACCGGTGACGACCCCTCAGCCTGTCCGGCGCAGGCGCGGGACACGGCACACCGGGTCCCAGCCGGGGCTGCTTGCCCCGGATACGCCGGAGGCGGGGGCCTTGTGCTCAACTCGACGTTTCTCGAATACCTCTACGGGTTCATCGGGGTGATGGAGGGGATCGGGGCGGGTATCCCGGACTCCCCGTCATCGTCCGCGCCGGCCCAGCATCCCCATCGCCAGGCGATCCCGAATTGGGGGTCTTCGAGGGCTCCGGCCGTCAGGCACCAGGATTCTCCTTTCCCGTTCTCGCCGGCATCCGCGCCTTGTACGTAGCCGTCGACGGCGGTCGCCGTCACGCCGATGGCGAGGAGGGCCAGGACGACGCGAACGAGGTGGCTGGTCCAGGCCGGAGGGGCGGGCCTGGCAGGAAAGCCCAAGTAGGAGCTGCCGAGTTGGCGTCCGGGCAGGCCTGGCGGGGGCAGGGGAGTCTTCTCGCTCATGTCCGCTCCTACTCGCACGCCACGCCGTCGCCGTCGCGGTCGAGGTGGGGGCCGTAGCCGGGCTCACCGCGCCGCACCGGCGCCGCTCCCGCTGCGCGGGCCGCAGCGCAGTTCTTGTAGTAGGCGCTCCCGTCCTCTTCGGACGATGAGGAGTTGGAGGAGGACCCGTCCGAAGACGACCCGCCGGAGGTTGAGTCACCGGAGGAGTTCGGCCCACTGGCCGAGGAGGAACCGTCGTTGCCGTGGTCGGCGGGCGGGGCGGGGGCTGGCTCCGCGGCTCGTGTCGGTGTCGGTGTCGGCGTCGGGGTCGCAGTCGCGGTCGGGGTGGGCGTCGGGCTTGGTTGAGGCGTCGCGGTGACCGTTGCCGTCGCGGTGACGGTGACGGTCGGCGCGGGAAGCGGCTTCGCGGCAGGGGACTTGGGCGCCGGCCCGGAGGCCGCCACGATCAGGATGACGAACCACAGCGATGCCGCGGAGACGGCCACGGCCTTCCCGGCCTTGCCCCAGCGGGCCATGAACGCCAGCGCGGAGCCGAGCGGGGGCACGAACAGGGTGGCTGCGACGACCGCGATCACGGCGATCGCCGCAGGCCATGCACGTCTGGCGGGGGTCTGAGGGTAGGGCTGGTCCGGAGATGGGTACACGCGATGCCTCTCAGGCAAAAGATGTCACCGACCGGCAGAGGTTACACATTTTGTTGAAGGACTGTACTGGCCTGTGCGAGGAGTGAGACAGGGTCGGCCGCAGCCCCGGTTCGGCGGGGACCTCGAGTTCCCCGAGGTGCATCCGGACAAGGTGGCGCGGCACGGCCGCCGCCGGGACCTTCCCGCCCCCCGACTAGGGCTGGTCGGCGGATGGTCCCGGCGGCCTGGACGGGCAGCTGAACTTACGGGGCTTGAGCGCTGAGGGTCGTCCGGCTGATTCGGCCCCCTTGGTCCGGCCTCTCACCACCTGGTCGGAAGGGGGCGGCGGCTGCGGTGAGTTCGGACTTGGCCGCAGCGGACGGTGCGGCACCCTGCGGGATGGTGCGGAGCCGCGAGGCCCGGGGTGCGAGGAGGCCAACCTCGGCTACGGCGCAGCCTGACGACTGCGGGACCGGCCTGTGAGACGGATTTTCACTTGCTCGAGCCATCCCACGGTTCGGGACCCCGGCGCCCACCTGGGCGAGTCGTACCGGCTCTTCGGGAAGATCACCCAGTTCGACTCCGCGACCGGGACCAATACCTTCCGCGCGAGCATCGGTTACGACAAGAAGTGGCCTGCGAGCTACGGCTACGTTGACTACGACGCCAACGCAATCTTCCTCGGTGTCTCCACCGACCTCGAAGACGTCGTCCAAGACGACGTGGTGGAGCTGTGGGTGACCTGCATGGGATCGACCACGTACCAGACGACTATCGGCGGCTCCCAGACCGTGCCCTACTTCCTGGTGGGCAAGGTCAAGCGGTACGCCACCGCATCCTGAGGAAGTCAGCCCATGTCGCCGTCCGTCCACGGCGGCACCGGCTCGGCCGGGCCCCGCGTCTGCCCGATAGCGGCCTGCTCCCTCTCCACCGCCGCCCCCGCGCCGACCGGTGGCATGCTCCAGCGAGGCCCGCAGTTGTCCCCAGCTGCTGTCATGGAATGACCGGGCTGCTGGCGCTTCACCCCGACTGCCCCCGGGTGGGCGGGCGTTGCTCCAGGCCCGGCACGGCGCCCCGATCCAGGATCGTTTCCCGGACCTGGTGGCCGCTGCCGATGGGGCCCGTGGCTCAGTCAGAGGTCGGGCGGGGGCGTCAGGCCGAACCTGGAGATGACGTCGGGCAGCCAGGCGGGCCGCCCGAGCACGAGCCCGTACTTGGCGGCGAGCTCCGGTATCGCGTCCTCGGCCGGCGGCTGTCCGTCGGCGAGCATCTCGGCCAGCTCGCGGAAGAAGTGCTCGAATCCGGCCGGACTGATGATCTCGATCATTCGGGCGGGGACGGGCCCGGCGTTCCACATCGTGTGCAGCTCCCCGCGCGGCTTGGTGATGTAGCCGCCGGCACCCAGAACGGTTTCACGGTCACCGGAACGGAACCCGATCTCGCCTTCGGTGACGATCGAGTACTCGTCCTCGCGGGTGTGCAGGTGCGGCGGCACCAAGGCCCCGACCGGGAAGGGATGCTCAACGACGGAGACTGCGCCGTCGGTGTCTTCTCCCCACAGCTTGAAGGCGACCCCGATCGAGCCGAGGAAGCCCTCGGAGCCCTCGCCGGGGCGAACGATGGTGAGCGGAGGGGCCAGCGGCTCTGTCATGGCGATCACTCCTCGACAGGATTTGGAGATACACTGGTGTTCTCTTAAAAAGTCTCCGCCGCATACGCCAGGACGTCAAGAATTGAGTGATCAGCAGCGTTCGACGACACCGCGTGGCTATGAGATGCGCAAACGTGCCGAGGATGTGGGCCGGACGCGGCAGCGCATCATCGAAGCCGCCGTGCATCTGCACGGCACCGCCGGGCCGGCGTCGACGAGCATCGCAGCGATCGCCGAGCGTGCGGGCGTCACTCGGCTGACCGTGTACCGGCATTTTCCGGATGAGAACGCCTTGTTCGAGGCGTGTTCGGGACACTGGCTGTCGCGGCAGAAGCTGCCTCGGCCCGAAAGGTGGAGTGCGTTCGCGAGCCCCGTCGAGCGGCTGACGGCCGGGCTCGCCGACCTCTACCGCTTCTATCGCGCGGGTGAGCAGATGCTGACGCTCGTCATCCGCGACCAGCACGCCGTACCCAAGCAGGTCCGCGAGGCTCGAGAGGAGACGAGCCGAAAGTACGTCGAGGCACTGGCCGGTGCCTGGCCTGAGGCCGACGCCCCGGTCCGGCGGGCGGTGATCGGGCATGCCGCTGCGTTCTCGACGTGGCGCTCTCTGTGTCGGGAGCAAGGGCTCACCGACGACGAGGCGGTCGAGGTCATGGTCACGCTGGTGGAAGCGGTCGACGCAAGGGTGTGAAGGATCTTCTGGCGGGCCGGTGCCTCGGCCCCTGCGCCGTGTCCGACGTTGCTTTCGGGGCCTGCTTCGCGGCGGTCTTGCGTCGTCGGTGTTCGCGTGGGGCGTGTCCCGTCAGGCCGGCGAGCAGCTGAGCCCGGGCCCGCAGAGCCTTGCGCTGCTGGCGCACCCACCGCCCGAGGGGACGTCCTTGGTGGCGCCGACCTCGGTCTCGGTGCGGTACGGACGGCGTACAGGCCGGTGATCCCGTTCTGCGCCCGCCACCGGAGTGCAGGAACGACGCGACGGTGGGGGCGTCGCGCGGGGCGGAGAAGTGGAGCGGGGCCGACTCGGCCGCGGCGTCGGCGCCGTCTTCCTGGTCCTCGTCGTCACCCTCGCTGCGGGCCCCGAACGATCCGCCCGTCCTCGTCGCGCTGGAGGTGCACCTTGCGCTTCCGCTGGTGACTACGCAGGTTTACGCTGCCTCGTGCTCGAGGAGCGCCGTCTGCAGCAGCCGTACGTGCCGTCCGGGTCGTCGGTCAGGGTCGCGATCTCCGCCGCCTCGCTCCGGCCGACGCCGGCCACCCCCGCTTGCCGTCAGTCCGCCCGGCGGGTCAGGCTGGCCATTGGGGAGCGGAGGGTCCAGCCCAGAGCCTCGTACAGGGCCCTGCCGTCGGGCGTGGCCACCAGTACCCCGTCCCGTGCCCCCGCCTCCCACGCGGCGTCCTGCAGCGTACGCATCACCAGGGCGCCCAGGCCCCGGCGCCGCTGGTCCGGGGCGGTCTCGATCTGGTCCACCACCGCGGTGCGGTCGGCCAGGCCCACCTGTCCCCTCGCGGCCAGCCGCCCGTCCCCGGCGCGGATCAGGGCCTTGATCACCCAACCCCGCGTCCACGTCGTCACGGTGTAGCCGGCCGGCGGAGGCCCGGCCGGCGCCGGGGCGAGCGGGAGGGTCATCAGGAAGCCGGCGATGTCCGTCTTCCACTCGTCCCCAGCCCAGGGTCGCACCACCTCGTCCGGGGCGAAGAGCTTGAGCCAGGTGCCCTGCGGGGCGGTGGCGGCCAGTTTGCGGACGTCGGCTTCCGCGGGCACGGGCACCACGTGCCGGGCGACTTCCTTCGGCAGCCCCACGGCGATGGTCCACCCCCACGGTTCCTCGACCGGGTCGGCCGCGCCGCGTGAGACGGTCCAGCCGTCGATCCACTGCTTTACCCAGCCGGTGAGCCTGTCCTCGGACACGATTCCCCCTGTATGTAATGAGCTGCTTCCCATAAGGATCATTACATCATCGGGTCCGGCATCACCGCGCGAGGGTGTCCTGCGGTGAGGGTCGACGGGGAGCGCCAGGAGCGGGTCAGCCGCCAGGGGTCGGCGCAGGGCTTCCTGAGGCGTTGTCAGAGGCGCGACACGTTGCACGGACGGAAGGGGGAACCGCCAAGCACGAATGCCTGTCTCCGAGCACACAGCAAGACGTGTCCGGGCTGGCCCGGCTCGATCCTCAGGGGGGATCTTGGCTTCATCGCACCGCGGACGATTACGTGCCCTGGCCGCCGGCGGCGTACTCGCCCTGGCTGCAGGCGCCTTGGCCGCCGCCCCGAGCAGCGCAGCCGAGCAGCACCGCATACCCGGCTCCGCCACCGCCCGGCCTGCGGCCGGCCCGGCGGCGGATTCGGTCTCCGCGGCCGCACTGGGCAGCGACCGCCAGTACCCGAGCGTCGTCCTGCCCGGCCGCGCCACGGAGCCGGCGCGGGTCGCCAGCGCCGAGCGACGGCACGACGTCGACGGCGACGGCCTCAGCGACATGATCCCGTGCTCCCCGCTTGCCGCCCTCGCCCCGGTCGTCCTGGGCCAGGACCGGGTGCTGCCGGCGAAGGTGGGGCGGATCGCCCGGGTGGGCCGGTCCGCGGTGGTGAACCGGCGCTGCCGGCACGCCGACTTCCCCGAGCCGGCGCCGGCCGTCGACGACGCCTAGGGGGACGGACCGGTTGTCCGGCTGGACCGCCGAGACAGACGCCGAAGGCCGGCCGCCCTCGCGGCCGGGGAGTTCGGGGCCTCCGAGCGCCGGCTGACCGCGCCCGGAGCCGTGAGTGGTCCGTCACGGGGTGCCGCAGGTCGGCCCGGGGGAGGCGTACAGGTTCGAGCGGCACCACTGCGGCGGCCTGGCGCCGTCCAGCCGTAGTCATCACGGAAGCGCGGTCACGGCCACATTCAACGAGTGCGATCAACGTGCCGGGGGACTGGGTTACGGTCGGTCCCTGTGAACCGAACCGATCGTCTGTACGCCCTGGTGGAAGAACTGCGAGCAGCGTCCCCCCGGCCGCGCAGCGCACGCTGGCTCGCGGGCCGGTTCGAGGTCAGCACCCGGACCATCGAGCGCGACCTCGCCGCCCTGCAGCAGGCAGGAGTCCCCCTCTACGCCGAGACCGGCCGCACCGGAGGCTACGTGCTCGCCAAGGACCAGACCCTCCCGCCGCTGACGATCACCTCGGCGGAGGCGACTGCGCTCGCGGTGGCCCTGCACGCCCTGGCCGGCACGCCCTTCGCCCGGGACGCCCGATCCGCCCTGCAGAAAGTCCTCGCCGTCATGCCGCAGCGCGAGCGGCACGGCGCGGACGAACTGGCCGGCCGGGTCCGACTCGCCGCGCCCGCCCGGCAACCCGCCGCCGTGCCCCAAGCACTGCGCGAGGCGCTCTCGATGCGCCGGGTCCTGCGCCTGTCCTACTCCGACGCGCAAGGCGCCGCCACCGACCGCTGCGTGGAACCCCACGGCTTCCTCGGCGGCGACCACTGGTACCTCATCGGCTGGTGCCGGCTGCGCTCCGCGGTACGCGGCTTCCGGCTGGACCGCATCCAGCACGTCGAGACACTGGCCGAGACCGTCCCGCCGCGCGTACTCGACCTCGCCGAGCTCGACACGCTGGGCTGGGAGTTCGTCGGCCTTGACGAACTCGTAAAGTCCGACAGGGGGTTGTCGCCCGAGGCGTAGAGGCTGGTGCCCGACCGACAACAGGAAGGCACTTCCCCATGACGCGCATGCCCACCGCCGCCGCCGCTCCGACCGCCGCGCCGACCAGCACCTCGACCGGAACGGACCCACTGACCCGGGCACAGGGCACCGCACTGCTGGACGGATGGACGCGGCTCTGGAACGGCGACCTTCCCCTCGCCGAGGAACTCATCGCGCCCGACTTCCGGCTCCGGTTCGCCAACACAGCCCCCGGCACCGGCCCCGACGCCACGCTCGACCGCCCGGACCTGACCGCGTTCATCGGTGCCCACCGCCAGGAACGCCTGGGGCTCACGTACGCGGTCGACGGTCCGCCGGTGGTCGACGGCGCCCGTGCGGAAGTGGCCGCCCGCTGGACCGCCACGTACACCGACGGCTCTGGCGATCCCGTCACCAAGAGCGGCATCGACCTGCTGGCGATCGCCGACGGCCGCATCGCGGCCGTCTGGTCGCTGACCGGAGACCGCCGCTTCGCGCCGTGACTCGCCGGGCCGCCGCCACCGCTGAACGCGGGTTGGGGCCGGTTGCCCGCGAAGGGGTAGTTGCGGCCCGTCTGGGGGAGCCAGTGCGTGCCGGGCTGAAGCCGCCCGGCACGCACCCAACCCCGCTGCCGCGGAAGGCAGGAAGTCGGCTTGCCGGGCATCCGATACGGGCCCGCGCCGTCGCACCGGATCCGCCTGCGCCTCCAAGGCGAGTGCGACCACCCGCAAGCAGGTGATCCCCGCGCAGGGTGCGGTGGCGCCGAGTGGGACGGCTGGCTGCGAGCTGACGCTCGGTCAGTGGCCGAGCCCGTACGACGAGATCGTGGTCGGAGACGACGATCCGGCCGAGTAGCCGCCGCCGGCCGTGCTGAACGGCCGATTCCGGAACCGCGAACGAAATCCCCTTGCCCAATGGTCAAGAATCGTTGACCATTGGAGACATGCCCACTGATGAACTTCCCGAGACGTTCCACGTCACCACTGACGAGCAGCTGCGCGCCGTCTCCAATCTCACGCGTCACCGGATCATGGCCGTGCTCCGCTTCGAGCCCGCGACGATTACGCAGATCGCCGAGCGAGTGGGCCTGGCGAAGGGGAGTTCCAGCTACCACGTACGGCTGCTGGAGCGGGCCGGCCTGGTGAAGGTGGTGCGAACGCGGAAGGTCCGGGGGGTCACCGAGCGGTACTACGCGATGGCCGCACGGTCCATTGAGCTGCCGGATCCGGGCGAAGGCGGGCCGGATGTGCTCATGCGGCACGCGGTGGCGGATCTTGAAGCAGCGCCCGCGGAAAGCGAGCGGCACGTACGGATGGCGCATCTGCGGCTCACCGACGAGCAGTTCGCGGAACTGGGGGCGCGGCTGCAGGCACTGGCGGACGAGTACCGGGAGCTGTCCGATGCGTCGCTGCCGGACGCGTCACTCGTCTTCGCGCTGTTCCACCCGGCATCGCGCAAGCAGAACGAAGGAGACGCCCAGTGACCTCAGACGTACGGAAGCTGCCGACCGGGTTCGGGCGGCTGTGGACCGCGCAGACGATCTCCTCGCTCGGTGACGGGGTAACGCATGCCGCACTGCCCCTTCTCGCGCTGACGCTGACGCGGGATCCGATGGCGCTCGCCGTCGTCACGGCCGCCGGAACGCTGCCGTGGCTGCTGTTCGGCGTGCTCGGCGGTGCGCTGGTGGACCGCTGGGACCGTCGGCGCACGATGTGGGTCACGGACGCGGCGCGTGCGGCGCTGCTCGCGATACCGGCGGCAGCAGCCGCGCTCGACGTGCTGAGCATCCCACTGCTCGCGGCCGTCGCCTTCCTGCTCGGCCTCGGCGGACTCTTCTTCGACACGGCCGCCACGGCCTATCTGCCGGATCTGCTCGGCCGCGACCCCGCGCTCCTGGAGCGCGCCAACTCCCGCCTGCGCGGCACCCAGACCGCCGCGTCCGGCTTCGCGGGTCCGCCTGCAGGCAGCGCCCTGCTCGCGCTCGGGCGGGCGGTTCCGCTGCTCGCCGACGCCGTGTCGTTCGCGCTCTCCGCACTGCTCGTACGGTCGCTGCCTGCCGCGCCCCGGCCCGTACCGCAGGCCCGCGAGTCGCTGCTGCGGCAGGCGCGGGCCGGCGCCTCGTACGTATTCCGGGATCAGTTGCTGCTCGGGCTCGCGCTGCGTCCGGCGGTCGGGAACATCGCCTTCCTCGCCGTGGAGACCGTACTCGCCCTCTTCGCGCACGATCGTCTCGGCATCGACACCTTCGGCTTCGGCCTGCTCCTCACGGCGGAGGCCACCGGCGGCCTGCTCGGCGCGGGCATCGCCTCGTTCCTCGGCCGACGACTCGGCACCGGCACCGCGCTGACCTGCACGGCTGCAGTCGAGGGACTCGCCATCCTGGGCCTTGCCGCCGCCCCGAACCCGTACGTCGCCGGCCTCGCGCTCGCCGTCTGCGGAGCGGGCATGGGCGCCACGATGGTGCTCGCCCCCTCCCTCCGACAGTCGATCGTCCCCGCCCACCTGATGGGCCGGGTCGCCGCCACCTCCCGCATGCTCGGCATGTGCGCCGCCCCGTTCGGCGCCTTCCTCGGCGGCTGGCTGGCCACCACCTACGACGTACGCACCCCGCTCTACACCGCTGCCGGCCTCCTCCTCGCCATGACCGCCGTCACGGCGACCATGACCAGCAACCGCCGGGTCGAGGCGGCGCTGCGCGGCGCCGCCCCGGCCGATGATTCAGAGCACCCGGAATACCGGGATCCCGTTCAGGCGGGTGCCCTTTAGGGCTCCGCGAGGTCGCTGAGCCGGTGCGCTCGCGGCAGAGCTCGAGGCGCTTGTGGCGATCCTTCGGAACGGGCTCCTCCTTGGCGGCTCGCTCTTGCTCGAGCCTGCCCCTTCGCCGCCCGAAACCAGGCCCGGCGGCGGCCCTCCCGGGTGGTCAGCTGTTCGGGCAGCTCGCCGCCGCGGGCATCGCCGTAGAGCTCGTCTTCGGCGGCGTCGATCCGGCCGCCTCGGCGAGGATCTCCCTTGCGATCTGCTCGTAGCTTCGGTTGGTCTGGTTGGTGGCCGAGGCCTCGAACTTCGAGCCGTCGACGGCGAGCACCGCCACCTCGACCAGGCCAGCCTCGGCACAGAGGCCGAGCACCTGGCCGAAGAGGTCGGCGAGGGCCTCCTGGTGGCGGACCCGGAAGCCGGCAATCGTCGTGTGGTCGGGGGCCTGGTCTGCGCAGATCGCCCGGAGGGTGACGTTCTCTCGGCAGTGGCGCTCGATCCCGCGCGAGCTTCGCTCGCCGATGCAGTGGGAGTAGGCGAGCAGGGTGAGCATCATCTTCGGCTCGTGGGCAGCTCGGCCGTGCCCGGCGCAACGATCGGCGCCGTAGAAGGGCTCGAGGTGGAGCTGCTCGATCGCATGTGAGGAAGTTCTGTGGCATTCCCCGATGGTCCAAAACGACCCGGACGACAGGGGTTTGTGCGACAGCCTCCTTGAGAATCAGGTGCCAGAGTTGTCGACGAACCCCACGATATCGAGGTATTCGATTTTGGGCGGGGCCCCATAAACCCCCGTCACCTTCTCGACGAGCTCCGGCGTGAAGAAGGCGCGGGCTTTCTCCTCGTCGTCCCACGCGTAGAAGTTCTTCGCCTGAACGCCGTCTTCGCCGAGCATGAAGCTCTTGAAGCGAAGGCCGGCCATGCCTTCGAACGGTCCTCGGAGTTCGTCGGCAATCTTTGCGATAGATGAACGATCGAACTTGTCGGTCTGCGTGAATGTCACGAGCACGCCGATCATCGGGCCTCCTATCGATTGGGTGAGCAACGGTCGATCGAGTGATGCTAGCGGCGGATCCTAGTACACACGGCCGGGAATTCTGGTCGTTAGGCAGCGAGTCGGAGGTGCGGCACGCGGTCGGCACTGCGGGCCGGGAGCGCGTCGAGCTTTGCGTGCGTGAACATCGACTCGGATGCACGATCGATAAGTGGATCTCGACCTGGTTCGGCCGCGAGGCGTGGATCGACAGGTGGGTCAGCCGGGCATTCTTGTAGGTGTCCTGCATCCCTGCGATCGAGGTCTTGCCGGCGTCACGGAATATCGCAAGATTGCAATGGCGCTCCCCGCCGGTTGGTGCCAGTTCGTGGACCGTGCAGAGGTGTGAGGCGTACGCCAACGACCAGGTCCGGCCCGCTTCGCTGGTGGCGGTGACGGCGGCCACGAACCGTTTCAGGGGTGACAAGGATCCGGCGCAGTGGTTGCCGCCGGCGCCGTATGCGCTGTGCCGGTACGGCGCGGAGTGGACAGCGACGAAGCTCCGCCGGGGTCGGGGCCGGGCGGCTTCCTTGTCGGCACACGGCGTTCTACCGTCGTCCGAAGTGCCTCTGCCAGCTGGTGCGGCAGTCGATGGGGTGTTGGAGGGCGGTGTCGAGGAGGTAGATCCCGTTGCTGAACTCCGTGAACCCGACGGACTCCCACACCTTTGCGATCTTGGTCTGGGCGGCCTTGTATCCGGGCTCGTCGTCCTCGAACTCGCCGTCGGTGGGTGCCGGCTCACAGGCGACCGCGCAGCATCCGGGGGCGAGGCGGCGGATGGCTTCGGCGGCGGCGAGGGCGCCGATCCCGTAGCCGCGCCACTGCGGTTCGATCCGTACCCGGTCCATGATCAGGAGGTCTCCGACCGGGCATTCGATGCGCCCCTCGAACGCGGGTGACCAGTGAAGTCCCGGCGTCATCGCATAGGCGGGGTCGGTGCAGACCGAGACGATCTTCTCGATGTCACCGGTGTGGGCGTCCGCCGCCTCCCACCCGGGATCCCGGGTGAACCCGCGAACCTTGACGAACTCCATGCCGCCGATCGGGGTCCCGTCCTCGAAGCGGCAAGGGCTCTGGCCGGGCGGGCACTCCGGGCAGCCGTCCTCGCCGTGGTACTGCAGGATCCCCACTGACCACACTTCGAGGGTGTCCTCGAACTCGTAGGGGAGCGCGGGGTGCTCGAAGCTGTAGCGCAGCACGATGTCGGCGGCCTCGAAGGGCAGTGCGCGGGGCGCCTGCCTGGGGATGTAGTCCATCCCGCCACCGTAGGAGCAGCATGCGGAGGCCCGGGCTGAGAACAGCCGAACTACATCACCGGGAGTGAGCCGCCGCCTTGCTCGTGCCAGGGCCGCTGGGTGGCCAGGAAGTAGAGCCCCGGCGCTGACCCGGTTCCCGTATGGCGTGCGACTTTTCGAGAGGGTTGCCGCCCGGTTCGTTCGGCCGCTGGTGATCGTTGAGCTGGGCTGTCGCGCGTGCTATTTTTTGTGAGCAATCGTTCAACTATGGAGGTGCTCGTGGGGCGCAGACAGCTCTGGGACCAGGCAGAGGTCCTGGCTTCTGCCATGCGGCTGTTCCGGCGCCAGGGCTACGTCGGCTCCTCGCTGCGGGACATCGAGGCGGCGACCGGGCTGCACCCGGGCAGCCTGTACCGGAACTTCGAAAGCAAGGACGGCTTGTTCCGCGCCGCCCTGGACGCCTACAACGATCAGGTTGTCCGGGGTCGGGTCCGGGAGCACCTCCTGGAGCCGGCAGACCCCGTGGCGGGCATCCGGTCGTTCTTCACTTCGGCGTTCGAGACCGGCCCCGGTCCCGATCCGGGCTGTCTGCTCACCAACACCGCCGTGGAGTCCTTCACCGTCACCCAGGCCGCCGATGCGGTCCGCCGAGGGCTGGAGACGATCGAGTCGGGCTTCGCCGATGCCCTGACGCGCGCCCGTGCCCTGGGCCTGCTGTCCGCAGATCTGGACGTCGAGGTCTCGGCAGCCCACCTGCTGGCGCTCTATCAGGGCCTGCTGGTGCTGGTCCGGGCCGGCACGCCCCTCACGAAACTGCACACGATCACCGACGGCGCGATGGCGTCGATCGGCCCCAAGAAAGAGGGACAGCGATGAGTGACTCACAGCAGCTCTGGGAGAACTATGCCGCGTGCTGGTCGGCCGATCCCGGCGAGCGGCTCGCCGCACTCGGCGCGGTCGCGGTCGACGACGTCGCGTACCGGGACCCGGGCACGGAGGTCGGCGGGCGGACCGAGCTGGCCGCGTACATGGCCGGGTTCGCCGGAGCCTTCCCGGGTCACCGGTTCCGCATCGACGAAGTACTCGAGCACCACGACCGGTCGCTCGCACGGTGGACCCAGCTCGGCGAGCAGGGCGAACCGGCCATGGCGGGCGTGAGCACCGCGCTCCACCGCGACGGCCGGCTCGCCGACATCACCGGGTTCTTCCTGCCCGCCTAAACGGATCCCGCAGCCTCGCCGAGCACGTCGCCGATCAGCTGGCGCCGCTCGGCGAGGCACCATCTCACCGACACTGCGTCAGCGGGTACTGCGCGGTCACGGCATCCAGTTCGAGAGGGTGGTGGGCCAGGGCGCTTCCCCGCAGGGCAGGGCTCCTGGACGGAGATCGCCCAGTACCTGGGTATCGGTTCAGCAGAAGCGGAAGGGCGTTTTGCCGCGAGCCTGGACGGTTGGAACACGGCCTTCGGTGTTCCCTACCGGCTCGACGACACCGGTCGAAAGCGCATACCCCAGCTGCCAACGGCAGCGTATGACCCCGCTTGGGCATGCGACCGGCTCGACACCTGGGCCGGGAACCGGCTCATTCTTGTCAACGACAAGCGTCCCGTCAGCTCGGGTCTGGTCATGGCTCTGCCAATGAGTAGCACCCCTGGAATGCCTGGCTGACCCGGCCCCCGGGACCGGCGTCAGGGTCGTTCTCGGTGGCGACCAGACCCGCGGCGCCATCGGCGACGTCCACGGCGTGATCGCAGAGGACCAGGCGTGCCAGCGCTTGGCGGGTGAATCGGGCACGGTCGGCGTCGTATGGGGTCGTCTCAGTCACCCGCACAGCCTCGCAGGCTGTGCCCGCATCGACCGGTGGCCTACCGAGAGTTCCTCACCGAACTCGGGGGCAGTGGTGCCGGCCCCTTCTACGGGCTCCTGCCGCTGGAGGAGTGCAGGCTGCTGTTCACCATGAACCGGAAGCCACCGGATGGCAGCCCGCGAGGATTCACACACGTGAGCCACCCGGACGCGCTGGAAGGCGACCTGTTCCTGCACATCGTCGAGATGGGCTGCAGCGATCTGTGCCTCATCGCAGTCACCGGTCCCCTTGCCGGCCGCGTGGTCACCGGCAACGCGGACGGATTCCGGCCTCCGAATGTCTCCTCGGCGAGGGACTTTCTCAGCTGGTACGAACGCTGGCTCAACCACATGCAGGCCGGCAAGGACAACCGTGCGCTGGGGCTCACCTCCCCGTCGACCGTCGCAAGCGCCCCATGGGGACGTCGAGTTGGGGAGGGCCGACGACGACCACGTGCCCGGGCGGATTGAGGAAGAGCGGACTCGGGGCTGGATGACCACTGGGCGCGTGTCTCGTGAGACATGGCGCGGTCTGGAGAACGACGGGCACCGGCCGCCGATGTGGACCCGCCGCGGGTCACTGGGCCGGGGCGGTTTCCTCGACCTGGTGGCCGCTGCCGGGCGCCGCAGTAACCAGAGCGGGTGAACGGACACACCCGATGGGCCCCCAGTCGCTCCGCGTCGCGGCCCTCCCGTCTGCGGCGCGGCTTACGGTCGGGATGTGCGTACCCGCGAGGAGACCGTCGTGAACCCGTTCGACGTCGTGCTGACCGGTGTCGCGTACGTGCCCGGCGATCCCTGGTTCCTCGGACTCCGCTGGCAGGCAGGCGACGGCACCCCCGCACCCGCCTACCGCGAACGGGGCGGGACGGGCGCCCCGGGCAACTTCCCGTACGCCACGCAGCTCTTCTCGTCCGCGGTTGCGGAACCCCGGTACGCCGTCGGTAAACCGGTCGCCGCCGACGGCGACACCAGCGGGACATGGGACCAGAAGCGGGCCGGCTACACGCTCAAGCCCGGCAGCCAGTACTGGATCGCGGTCGTCGGCAACCCGCCGTCGATGGCCTCCAACACCGTCGCGGTCCTCTGGCAGCCGCCGTCCTTCGTCTCCGTCACGTGCGACGGCACCGCGCTCGACGTTGCCTGGGCACCGGGCGGCGCGGGCGCGACCGGGGCGGTCGCGACGCTCACCGCGGGGGGCGCCGAGGTGTGGCGCGGCTCCGCGGCTCCGGCCGCGCCATCGGCCGCCGCGGTGGCATCGCGCTTCGACGTGGCCGGCGCGCCGCTCGCGCTCGCACCCGGCACGCTGACGCTGACGCTGCGTCCGACCGCGACCGACGCGCACGCCGTCTCCACCGGGCCCGCCGCGGTCGCCACGGCGTACACGCACCCGCCCGTCGTCCTGACGACGGCCTACGCCTCGGGCAGCGCCGTGACCGGTCTCAGCTACGCCGCCGAGGTCGCCCCGGCGGGCAACACCGGCCTCCAGTACGCGGTCACCCTCCTCGACGGACGCGCACGCCTGGCCGGGCCAACGCTCGTCACCGCCACACCGGACGGCGACACCGCCGTGCTCAACGTGGTGGTACCCCGCGTGCCGAGCGGCTCGCCGCTCGCGCTCGTCGTCGCCGCGGCCGACCAGGTCGCAACGGGTCCGGCGTCGGCGCCGTTTCCGCTCCTGGCCGTCGCGCCGTCGGTCGAGGAAGCGGTCTGCGCAGTCCCGGGCACGGTCGAGCTGCTGCTCCGTTCCCCGACGGGCGCCACGTTCGTCACCGTCACGGAGGCCGAGGTACCGGTCGCCACTGCCGTCGTCGAAGGCAGGACAGGCCGGATCGACGTCCCCGCCGGCACCGGACCCTACGCCGTCACCGCAGCCGCCGTGGCCGGGGCGGCGACCGGCGTACCGGGTGCTCCGGTGCCGCTGCTCACCGCGCATCCGGTGCTGGTGTCCGCCGCGTACGACGGCACGACCGTCACCGCGCGGTGGACCGAGCCCGCCGGGTCACCCGCCGCCTACCGGCTCCGTGTCCTGTCGGGTGGCGTCGTGGTCGCCACGGCGCCGGCAGGCAGTACCTCCGGCGCCGTCGACGTCCGGGTCGACGGCGAGCTCGCCGACGGCCGGCTCGTCGTCGACGTAACGGGCGTGACCGGACCGGTTGTCGGGCCTGCGTCCGGGCCGCTGCCCCTCGTCACCCGGGCCCCGCGGGTCACGGCCGCGGCCACCGACCCTGCGACCGGGACGACGGCCGTCGCCTGGCAGGCGACCACCGGCGCCACCTCCTACCTCGTACAGGCGTTCCGCGACGGGCTCCGTGACGGCGAGCCGCGCACCGTCACCACGCCGTGCTGCGATGTCACCCTCACCCCGGGAGCGGACGCCGCGATCGCGGTCGCGGCCGTCGTGAGCACCACCACGACGACGGTCGCCGGCCCCTTCGGCGACCCGTACCCGCTGCCGACGGCGCAGCCGGTGGTCTCACGGGTGGCGTTCGACGGCGCCGACGCAACGGTCTCGTGGCTCCCGGTCGAGGGCGCCACCGGCTACCGCGCCACCGCGCTCGCCGCCCGGTCGGCCGGCTCCGGCAGGGCGCCGGTGGGCGCCACCGAGGTGACGTTCGCGGTCGACACCATGGCCGGCGGCGACTACACCGTCGTCGTCCAGGCGCTGCGCGGGGCGGACGCGGGACCGCCGTCGCCCCCGGTGCCGCTCGTGCCCGAGAGCTGGTTCCTCTCGGCCGGGCCGGCCACGACGGCGTACCCGTACGTCTACACCTCCGCCGGCGTCGCCCCCGCAGCAGGCGATGTGACCGTGGCCCTGCCCGGCCTCGGGACGTCGTTCACCGGGCCGGTGGAGAAGGACGCGTTCCGGGTGGACGCGAGCGGACGCACACTGACCGTCCGTGCGGTGCCCTTCACACCCGAGGCGGTGCGCACCACGCTGCGCGAGGCGTACGCCGCGTTCCTCACCGCCGTGGAGGAGAAGGGCGCGGACGCGGTCGGAGTCGCGCTGCTCCAGCAGGCGGTGTCCCGTGCGATGCCCCAGACGTTCGCCGAAACGCTTTATTACGCCTACGGCCTCGACGCCGACGCCGGGTACGTCGACCTGCGCCCCGGCGTCGTGCTCCGTGTGGCGTTCGCCGACTACGTCAATGCCGGCCAGTCCGCACCGCCGCTCTACGTCAACGGCTGGGTCGGCACCGGCCACGCCGATTACGACGTCACGCCGTGGACCGCGGCCGACGGCAGGCGGCTCGCCCTTGACGCCTTCCTCGCGCAGCTCGTCGCGACCGGCGCGTTCTCGGTCGGCGCTCCGGCCGGCAGCGGCAACGTCGTGAGCGGGCTCGCCGACGCGGCGGACCTGTTCGGCGTCGTCGCGCCCGCACGGTACTTGCGGCTGTTCGCCCCGGAGCGGCTGGCCGCGGCGGACGCCGTCGGGACGGCGAGGACGAGCTCCGGGTTCGCGATCGCCGCCGCCGGCTCGTGGGCGGCCATCGAGGCCGCGGGGCGTGACCCGGGCCCTGGCTGCCCCGCCGTGGACTTCCGCGGCCGCGCCGTTCTGCGCGCGTGCGTGCGCGTGTTCGTGGACGGGGCCGAGGCCGTCGTGCCGATCGGCACGACGGTGGGCGACATGCTCGCGCGCCACGGCCGCCGCCCACCGCACGGCGCCGGCCGCGCCACCGGCGTCGCCCTCGACCGCGCGACCGGTCCGATCCCCGTGAACGGCGGCTACGACGTCGCCGCCTCCCGCCGCGTCCGCTTCGACTGGGAGGGACTGGCGGAGTACGGCCCCGGCCTCGACGCGTTCTCGCTCCCGCTGCTCGCCGGCGACAGAGTGACCACGCGATGACCGCCCCCGCGTTCGTCCGCGTCGCCGACGGCCTCTACGAGCTCTCCTCGGACGCAGACTCGCCCGTGGCCGGGTACTGGGCCGGCTACCGCGCGAAGGGAGACCTGCCCGACCCCGCGACGCTCGACGACGTGTGGCGCGACGCCGGTGGCGCGTACGTCTTCTGCACGGCGAAGCCCGCGGCCTACCCCCCGTTCCTGGCCGGGGTCGACCAGGTGCTCGCCCAGCTGCCGTACACACGGTTCGTGTGGATCGCCGATCCGGACGGTGACCCCGCCTATTGGCAGCTGTGGAACCTCACCGCCACGTCGACGGGGAGCGGCCCGGCCATCGTGTGGACGGTCCGGCAGGGCGCGTCCTTCGGCTGCGGGGGCTACGCCGTCACGGTGCCGCGCGGCACGGCGCTGACCCGGGCGACGGCGGGCGTCGCGTTGGCCGCGGCATCGTTCGACGGGCCGGACGGCACGGTGTACCACACGGCGCCCGGAAGCGCGGGCATCCCGTTCTCCGGCCCCGCCGTCGGCTGCCTGACCGGCACGCTGACACTGGAGCACGCCGACCCCGACGACATGGCGCGCCTCGACGTCGGCCTGCGCTACTCCATGCCCGACCCGAACGACCCGAGCCACGCCGCAGTGCTCGCCGTTCCCATGCCGCTGCTCGCACAGGACGGCAGGGCGCTGACGGTGTACCTCTCGTTCGACCCGCTGTTCCCGCTGGTGCCCGACCGCTCGGCGCTCGGGTTCTTCGCACCAGACCCGCCCGACGCGCCCGACCCGCCGGACCTGCCCGCGTTGCGGTCCCGGCTCGCCACGACGCTCGGCGCCGAGGTGACGCTGGCTCCGGTCCCCGGGACGCCGCCGCAGTGGCCCGCGCGGCTGGTGTTCGCCACCAGCCCGCGCGTCGTCGACGCCCCGTCCGACCCGCACGTGTACCTGACCCCGGACGGAGCGTTCCGGCTCGCCGTCGAGGCCGAGGGCAGCACACGGCTCTCGCTCGGCCTGTCCGGCCTCGAGTACGTGGACGTCGGCGACGGCGTCATCGCACTGTTCCAGTCGGGCCACCCGGCGTATCTGCCCGGCACGGGTGACGCGGCGCTGGAGCCGCTCGGAACCACGGCGTACGTCGCCCTGCTCCCCGACACCGCCGCGGACCTCACGTACTACGCGCAGCCGTGGCAGTCACCGCTGTACGCGCGGGCGGACGACACCGAGTTCCTCCGGTTCCACGAGATGCCCGCGGCGACGCTCGGCGACTTCGCCGACGGAGACCCACCCGTCGTCCCGCTCGGCGCGTATCTCGGCGTCGACCCGGCGCTGGCACCGTACGCCGCCACGATCGAGCAGGCGGCCCTCGCGCCGGTGCGCCGCGCGAACCTGCCGGTCCGCGACGCGGCCAAGGGGCCGACCGGCGAGGACACGGCGCTCGCCGTCACACCGAACGGCCTGCTCGCCAGGCTGTCGGCCGACGGCACGGCGTGGCGGCAGGCCGTCCTCGCCGGCCTGCCCGGCGCGCCCGTCGACGAGCTGGTGCTGACCGCCGTGGGCCCGCGCCTGCAGGCGCTGCTCCAGTCCACCGAGGCGTTCGCCGTCGTCTCGGACGTCACGGAGTTCTTCCGGCAGTCCTCGGTGCGCTACCGCGTCGACGAGGTCGTGCGCGCCCTGCTCCTCGCGCGGGGTGTCCCCGCCCCGGTCGTCCAGGCGGTCGCCGACGCGGCCGGGCCGGACACCTACGACACCGAGGAGGCGTTCACCGCGCAGGTCGCGGTAGCGGCCGGCGCCTACCTCGACACGCTGCTGTCCGTCGCCGGGCTGCTGAAGGCGGTGCTCCAGGACTGGACGTTCCAGCTCTCTCCGCGCTCGTGGCGCACCGGCGGGGAGGGCAGGACGGTGCTGCTGGTGAAGTTCGCCTCCCGCTCGCTCACCGACCTCGCCGCGGACCTGCCCGCCTGGGGCTGGCCGGAGGCCGCGTACGACGAGCACGGCGACCCGCGGCCCACGCAGGAGCTGGTGCTCGGCGTCATCGAGGACGCCCGAGAACGCGCGGGCGTCGACCCGGGCGGACCCTACGCGCGCTTCCTTCGCGAGGTCGCCGACAACCCGGCGTGGAACGGCGTCCTCGTCCTGGGCGCCCCGGTCGCCGTAGCCGAGCTGCCGCGCGAGCTGCAGTTCGTCACTGCGGGCATCGACACCGGCCGGTTCTACGCCCACCACGTCGGGTTCGGCGTCACGCCGTTCGAGCGCACGGCCGACGGCGGCATCACGCTCGGGCAGACCGCGGCGTTCGGCCTGATCTCATACGACGACCCGGCCGACCTCTATGTCGAGCCGGGGCAGCTGGACTTCGCGTTCAAGACACAGCAGCTGTCGGCGCGCTTCGCCAACGCCGCCCTGGCCGACTTCTCCGCCCGCGTCGAGCTGATGACCAACCGGCTGTTCGGGTCCCTGCTCACCAAGCGTGCGCCGGAGAGCGGCAACAACCTCGTCCTCCTCGGGTCGTACCAGCGGCAGAACGACAGGCCGTCGTACGCGTTCACGCTCGCCGGCGGCGCCGACTTCGCCGCCGGGAATGCGGTGCTGCTCGGCGTCGAGGTGCTCGGCGTACAGGTGCAGACGGCCACGGGGTCGATCGACGCCGGGACGCTGGCCGTCGACTTCGTCCTCACCGGCAACCTGCGGTTCGCCGAGCTGCCGCACGCCGACCTGTTCTCCTACGGCCCGAACGCGGCGCTCCCGCCGCCCGGCACGCCGGCGTTCGACGGGTACCTGCGGTTCGGGAACCTCGTCGTGACGATGGCCTTCCCCGCCGCCGATCCCGGCGCGCAGACGTTCACGACGGCCTATGACCGGATGTCGTTCGACCCCGCGAACAGCGAGGCCCGCGTGCAGTCGCTCACCAGGGGCTTCCCCGTCCGTGTCACCGGCGCCGTGGCCAACCCGGTGCCCGACCCTCCCGGCGGGCCGCGCGGGCGGACCCCGGAGGACCTCGGTTACACCGGAGTCCTCTCGCCCGTCGACGCCGTGCTGCTGTCCCCGCCGTGGTTCGGGCTGGTGTTCACCCTCGACCTCGGCACCCTCGGCGCGTTGGCCGGCAGCGCAGGCATGCACGCCACGCTCCTCGTCGGCTGGTCGCCCGGGACACGCGACGAACGGCCGGTGTACTTCGGTCTGCGGCTGTCCGGCGCCGACGCGACAACAGCGACCTGGCCGCTGCAGGGCGTGCTCAAGCTGGGGTTCCGCGGCTTCGAACTGACGACGTACGAGGAGGGCGGCAGGCGCGAGTACCTGATGCGGCTGCGCCACCTCGCGCTGTCGGTCTTCGCGTTTTCCTTCCCGCCCGGCGACCTCGACGTGCTGGTCTTCGGCGACCCGGAGGGCAGGAGCTCCGCGGTCGGCTGGTACGGCGCGTACGACTCCGGAACGCAGGCGAAGGCCGCACGGCGCAGGCTCGCGGCCGGCCGCCGCCTGGCCTTCCCCGAAGAGAACGGGTTTCAGGCATGAGCAAGATGGTGTTCTGGGTACTCGACGTCGGCCAGGGCAGCGGCAACTTCATCCAGGTCTTCGACGACAGTGACAAGCTCGTCGGCTCGGTGCTCATCGACATCGGGTCGAAGAAGAGCAAGAAAGCGGCCGGCGGCCCCTCGGTCAAGACCGTCGCCGGGCTGCTCGGCGACCCCGCCACGCTCAACCTGGTCGTGCTGTCGCACGGCGACGGCGACCACATCAACCTGATCCCCGAGCTGCTGGACGAGCTCAAATCCACGAAGCTGACGGTCAACAGGGTCTGCTACGGCGGCAGCCGGATCCGCTACAAGGGGGGCAGCAACAGCGTCCTCAGCCGGCTCGAGGCCCACATGCCCAGCGGAGTCACCACCGAGCCGCTGTCCCCGGGGTTCAGCTCGTTCACCGCGACCGATCCTCCTGAGCCGTTCGACACGTTCGGCGAACTGGAGGTGTGGATCCTCAAGGCCAACGCCGCGACATCGGACGCGAAGTCCAGCTCGTCGAGTGACGGCTCCAAAAGGCAGAGGGTCGACGGCGGCTACGACATCAACACCGATTCCGTCGTCGTCCTGCTGGGATTCCCCCTCTCCAAAGCCTGGTTCGTCGTCACGGGCGACGCGACCGCCACGACCATGTACCAGGTCAACGAGGTGGTGAACGACTCCGTCAAGAAGAAGTACCTACAACATGTTGTCATGATGACGGTGCCCCACCACGGCAGCACCTCAACGAGCTTCGACGTCCGTGGCGGCGGCGAAGCCACCCTCAAGACCTTCGCCGAGAAGATCGAGCCCGTCTCCGTGATCGGCAGCGCGGACAAGGTCGGCACGTACAAGCAGCCGTCGGCGAGGGTCCTGCAGTACTTCTGGCCGTACGTCACGGTGGGAGGGCCGTTCTGGGGGGATCCGGCCATCGGCGGCCGGCACTTCTACACGGCGTACTTCGCCCCGGACGACCACTTCAACTACGACGACGCGGGGACCAAGTACCCCTGGCCGGCCGACGCGAACTGGTACTCGGTACAGACCGCGTCCGACATCTACACCAACATGTACGTCGACCGGGTGACCGGCCAGCAGGACATCGTGCTGCCCCCCGACTCGTCGGCGCGCCATACACCGAACACCCCCTCGACGCCGCGCGCTCTCGGCGTGGCGTGGCAGTACACCGTGCAGAAGAACACCGTCACGCTCCAGCCCGTGGTCAACCGCAAGGACTACGAGCGGATGGTCGCCGCACGCGGCTTCGTGCCGGCCGGGTGGCCCGACCCCGCGACGCTGGGGGACGCACTCTGGGTCTCGCTGCCGGCGGCTGACACCTCCGCCGCGGCCGAAGCCGGTGCAGCGGGCCCCGCCGCCGCGGCGCCCGAGCCCGCGCCGCCCCGGCGCCCTGCTCCCACGTCGCGGCGGCCGCTGCCCCGACTGCGGGAACTGCCGTGACTCCCTCGCCGCAGCAGGTCTACGACGCGCTCGTCCGCCAGCGCCGTGACGGCACGATCGACCTGCCCGCCGCGGTCGCGGCCGAGCCCGACCTCGCCGCGCTCGGGCCGGCGCTCGACTTGCTGCACGCGGGTCCGACGTGGCCGGTACTGGTCGGCGGACTCACCTGGAGTGCCCGCTCGGTGGACTTGACCGGAGACGCGTCGTACGCCGTCCCCGGTGGGACGGCCTTCACGGTCGGCGTCGCCCTCGCGTATGCCACCGGCGACGACGGAGGCGTCTTCGCGCTGCGGCTCGCGACGGTCCCCGGGTGGACGTTCGGCGCCGCGTTCCCCACCCTCCCGCCGACGCCGGTCCAGGAAGGCGGGGCGGTGGGCTACCGCCCGTCGTTCCTCGCCGACCTCCCGGTGTCCGGCGTCGTGTTCGCCGCGACGGCCACGACCGGAGGCACGGCCGCGCTGCGCCTCACCGGCGCAGTGGGCGCGCCACCGCTGTTCGACGCGTTCGCGGACTTCTACGGGCCGTTCCCGCTGCGCTTCGACGGGCCCGTGTCGATTCCCGCGGACGCCACGGACCCACCGGGCCTGTCGCTGTTCGCGGCGTCGACGCGTCAGCCGATCGTTCTCGGACCGGTCACCCTGGAGGACTTCGGCCTGCGCATCGCGACCGAACTCGACCTCGACCCGGCGTTCAGCACCCAGACGTCGTACTCGACCGTCTACGGCGAGGCGACGCTCCGCCTCGGAAGCAACGAGCCGGTGACGGGGACCGTCAGCACCCCGCTCCTCGCGATGGCGACGACCTGGCTCCTGAACGTCACCTTCCCCCCGGACGACGCTCCCGGGCTCGGCGGGGGCCTGGCGGGCATCGCGTCGATGCTCGGCGTGCCGGCCGACCTCCTGGCGGCGCCGCGCGGCCTGGACGACTTCGGCGGCTTCCGGATCAGTGAGATCGACCTCTCGCTCCTGGCCCCGTCAGCCACGGGCGGCCTTCCGGCGCTGGACTACGTCGCGGTCGTGCTGCGGTCGGCGAAACGCTGGACGCCGCCGGTGCCCTACCTCACCGTGAGCGACGTGGGCATGCGCTGGCTCTCGCTGTGGGGCGACGGCACACCGAGCGTGTCGGGGACGGTGTTCGGCACGCTCAAGGTCGGCCAGAGCGACCTCGACCGCCGTGCGCTCGCCGCGGGACGGCCACGCGTCGCGATCGGCGGTGCCGCCGGGCCGTCCGCCCTCGCGAATCCGCAGGAGCCGGTGTTCTCGCTCGACGTGACGGCCTCCTTCCCCCAGTTCGTCGTCACGGGGGCGCTCTCGCAGGGCGAGATCCCGCTCGACCAGGCGCTCGGCTGGCTGTTCGGCGTGACGTTCCCTTATGCGCTCGACATCACGGAGTTCGAGTTCGAAGCCGACCTGCAGGCGCAGACCTTCGCCGGTTCCGCCCTCGTCACGACCGACTTCTCCGTCTGGGTCGGTGACGTGGAGATCATGCTCAGCGACGTGTTCCTCCAGGTCGATGCGCTCCAGAGCGGTGTCGCCGGCGGCATCATCGCGACGTTCGTGCTGCCCGGCGTCGGGCCCGCCGGCAGCGGCGACGCGGCGTTCGCGGTCGGGGCGTCCTACGCGCCGTCGACCGCGTGGGAGTTCCAGGCCGAGCTGGGGGCGGGGGACCAGCTCGACCTGGTCACGCTGGTGCGGAAGTTCATGGGCGAGGCATCCGACAACGAGCTGCCCTCGGTCACGCTCACCGAGCTGTCGCTCCACTTCGCGCCCACGCCGGGAACCTACGACCTCGCCGGGGCGGTGGTCGGTGTCTGGCGGCCCGTCATCCTCGGTCAGCCACGGGACCTCTCCGTCGGCGCCCGCGTCGCGGTCTCCCGCGACGCGGAGGGCGGCGTGAGCGGCTCGGTGGCGGGCACCTTCTCGGTGAACAAGCTCGCGGTCTCGGCCGGCGTGGACTTCGCCGCCAAGCAGCTCGCCTATCTGCTGAAGATCCAGTTCGGCGACCTGTGGGTCTCCGCTGCCACCTCGCGGCGAGGAGAGGACAACCACCAGGTCGTCTCCGTCCGGCTCGGCGGCGTGACCCTCGGCGAGATCATCGAGTACCTGATCGGGCTCGCGGCGCCGACGGTGAAGGTCACGCTCGACCCGCCCTGGGACATCCTGTCCAGGATCGACCTTTCGTCGTTCGTGCTGACGGTCGACCCGACCGAGTCGACGGTGGAGTTCACGTACGCGACGACGGCGAACCTCGGGGTGATGTCCGCGGACACCGTCGGTGTGCGCTGGAAGCGGCAGCCGGACGGCCGCGCGACGGTCGAGATGGTCCTCACCGGCAGCTTCCTCGGGCAGGACTACCCTGCCCAGCGACCGCTGTCGTGGGATCTGCTCGGCGGGTCGCCGCCCGCGGTCCCCGGCCAGGGGAAGTCGCTGCTCGACCTCCGCTACCTCGGCATCGGGCAGCGCGTGGTGCTGCGCGGAAGCTACCCCGACACGATCCGGGACACGGTCGCACGGCTGCGCGCGGACATGAAGCCGGTCAAGCCCGACGGCAACCCCGTCGGCAAGATGCCGGAGCTCGAGTTCTCGCCCGACAGCGAGTGGCTGATCGGGTTCCAGGCTGCCTTCCTCGACACGCTGGACCTGTCGTTCGTCTTCAACGACCCCCGTCTGTACGGCCTCGCCGTCGGGCTGCGCGGTGAGCGCGCCGGCTCGCTGGCGGGCCTGCAGTTCGAGATCCTCTACAAGAAGATCAGCGATGACATCGGCATGTTCCGGGTCGAGCTGCGGCTGCCCGACGCGTTCCGCCGCATCGACTTCGGCGCGGTGTCGGTGACCGTCGGGATCGTGGTGGTCGAGGTCTACACGAACGGCGACTTCCTCGTGGACCTCGGCTTCCCCCACGGCCGCGACTTCAGCCGGTCGTTCTCCGTCGAAGTGCTGCCGTTCGTCGGCCGCGGCGGCGTCTACTTCGGCGTCCTGAGCGGAGCGACCTCCAGCCGCGTGCCGCGCGTCTCCAACGGCACGTTCGCGCCGGTGCTGGAGCTGGGTGTCGGCCTGGCCGTCGGCGTCGGCAAGGAGGTGTCGTTCGGACCGCTGTCGGGGGGTGCCTACGTCGAGGTGCTCGCCCTCTTCCAGGGCGTGCTGGCGTGGTTCAACCCGACGAGCAGCGGCGCCGCACCCGCGACGTACTACTGGGCACAGGCGGTCGTCGGCATCCACGGCAAGGTCTACGGCCGCATCGACTTCAAGATCGTCCAGGTCAATGTCACGATCGAGGCGTGGGCCGAGGCGAGCGTCGCGCTCGCGGCGTACCGCACCTCGGTGTTCCGGCTGAACGTCGGCGTCAGCGTCAAGGCGTCGGTGAAGGTCCTCTTCATCACGGTGTCGTTCTCGTTCAGCGCGCGCATCGACGTCGGCTTCACGATCGGACACGACCGGCCCACACCGTGGATCGTCACCGGCGGGCAGTCGGCGCCGACCGCGGCCCTGCTGCGCTCCTTCGTCCTCCCGCCCCTGCGCAGCCCCGCGCGCAAGGCCGCCGCCCTCGCCGCACCGCGCGGCACCACGGTGACCTGGGATCCGACGACGAAGGTGTTCCCCGACGCTCCGCGGACCGCCGAACTGACGCTCCTGCCGGCGTTCTCCGTCAACGGACTCGCCGTCGGCTGGGGCGTCACCCCGCCCGCTCCTGCGGCGCCGACCTACCGCGCCGCGCTGCTCCTGTTCGCACCGCTCCACGCGCCGGCGGGCGCGACGCCGGGTGCCGAACGGCTCGTCGAGGCGTTCCTGCGCTGGTGTCTCGCCGCGGTCACCGGCTCGCCCGGCCACGGACCCGCGACCGTGACGGCCGGCCAACTCGACGTACTGGCGAGGACGCTGCGCGACCCCGGGCAGACCGACACGCCCTTCGGCGTCGAGGACCTGGCGACGTTCCTTGCGACCAACCTCCACCTCGACGTCACCGGGCGCCCGGCGGGTGAGGATCCGGCCGACGTGGAGGGCATGGTCGTCGGGGTCCCGCCGTTCGTCGCCTGGACCTCACCGCAGGCGCCGGGGCGCGACCTGGCGGCCTACCAGAAGGTCGGCCCGCTCTACGAGTGGGGGATCGCCGAGTACGCCGCACGCTTCGCCGCGACGCCGGCCCCGCTCCCGGGGAAGCCCGACGACCCGCTCGCCGCGTACGAATCGTTCGCCTCGTACGTCTTCCGCGACTGGTGCCTCGGACTGGCGCGTGCTGCCGTCCAGGAGGCGGCCGGCCTGCTGGCCGACTGGACTGTGCCCGCGCCGAAGGCGGCGGTGTCGCTCGCGGACATCGCCTCGCAGCTCCCCCGTGCCACCGTCCCCTACGCAGTACGCGCCGGCGACACGCTGGACAGCGTCGCCGAGGTGCTCGGAACCACCGCGGCCGAACTCGCCTTCCTCGACCCCGGACTGGCCCATGAACTCGAGCACGCCCCCGCCGGTACCGTGCTCCAGGTCGAGCTCGGTGTCTGCGTAGAGTCGGTGGCGCTGGCCAACGCGGACTTCCCGCTGACCGTGACCGAACCGCTGCCGCTGGGCACCGTGGACCACCAGGTCGAGGCGAAGGAAACGCTCGAGGCCGTGGCCCTCCGCTTCGGTGTCGCGGATCCCGACGTGATCGCGCAGGTGCTCGACGACGCCGCGCTGCTGCGCGCCGGCGCCGTACTGGAGGTTCCGGCCTTCCGGCTGACGCAGGGCTCGTTCACCTCCACCGTCGAGGCGGCGGCGGCGATGTTCATGCACTACGTCCCCGACGCCGAGGTCGCATCCCTCGAGTGGTACCTCCAGGCACTCCACCACCTCGACCCCGGCTACACCGCCGGCGGCGGAACCGAGCTGCAGGTCCCGGCCGAGTTCGGCGACTGGTCGCGCCGGACGACGTACACGACACTGTCCGGCGACACCGTGCGCTCCGTCGCGGCATCGCTCGCGCTCGCACAGGGCGCCGCCACCGGCGCGGGCGGGCCGCCCGGCTGGCCGGCATTCCGCGACGCGGTGACCTTGACGCCCGACGGCACGTTCGCCATCCCCGCGGCGACGACCCGGATCCAGCCGCGGGAGACACTCGCCGCGCTCGCCGCGCGCATGGTCGCCTACACCCCCGCAACCGTCGGGCAACTGGTCGCGACCGCCGACATCCTGGCGCCGCTCGCGCTGGTGCCGGTGCCCGACGTGGCCGCGACCGTGACCGCCGGCCGTGACACGCTGGCCGCCCTCGCGGCGTACTACGCGCTGCCGGTGGCCGACCTCGCCGAGCGGATCGCGACCCGGCCGGTGTTCGCACGGACCGGCGACCGAACGGAGCTGCGTGTCCCGCACGTGCCCGCCGTGTCCATCGACCAGGTCGTCGCCCGTGTCACCACCGGCGAGGCGATCGGGCGGATCGCCGGGCTGGTGTCGCGCCAACTCCTCAGCGGTCAGCGGGTCCCTGCGCCGGTCGACGCCGGCGGCGGGCACCGGGCCGCCACCGGCGCCCTCACACCGCTGCACGATCTGACCGGCCAGCAGTTCGACAGCCCCGCGCCCGACCCGTCCGAACCGGACGCCGTCGCCCTGCGCATCGCCCTCACGTCGGCGGCCGGCTGGCTCGTGCTGCGCGAGTCCGCCACCGCGAACGGTGCGGTCGTCCGCGGCGACGTCATCACCCGGCTCACGTTGGAGTTCACCAACGCGGACCTGCTGCGGCTCTACCCGCCGACGGTCATGACGCTCGAGCCGGTCAGCCCGCCCGCGCCACTGCCCCTGGGCGAGTCGGCACCCGTCACCTACGGCCTCGACCACCGCGTCGAGCTCCAGTCCCCGATTCCCGTCCCCGTCCCCGGCCGGGACACGACCGCCACCGGCAACGCGAGCCTGTGGCCGTTCCCGGCAGCGCTGCGTGCCCGCGCGGCGCTGAGCCCGACGACGCCGTACGACGTGGTGCGCACCGCCGCGCCCGGTCTCACCCCCAAGCCGGGCGACATCGTCGGGGACTCCACGTTCGCGACGACGGTGACCTTCGGAGTCCGGAAAGTCGGCACGCTCCCGCACGTCTACGAGCTCGCCGGCGTGGACACCACCGACCGCGACGTACTGCTCGCGCTCTGGGCGCACCTGGCCGACGGCCACGGCGCCGACGCCTTCCTCGCCGTCGCGCCGCCGCCCGACGCGTCCAACACCTCGGGGCTCGCGGTACTCGCGGCGGACACCTCGCAGACCTTCATCCTCAAGACGAACGAGTCCACCGAGTCCAAACCTCCCTCCGCGGCGCCGGCCGACACCGGCTCGCAGCCCTCTGCGGCTTCGCTGGCCGACGTCGCGGACTTCCTCGTCCTGCTCTGGCAGGGCAGCGTCGTCGGCGGTACGGGCTACTACCTCCGCTACCGGTCGGCGACCGACGACGACCTCCCGCCCGGCGCGTTCGACCCCGACGGACTGGCCCGCCTGTCGCTGCTCGTCGTCCTCGACGACCGCGCGGAGCCCGCGCCCGGCGGCCGCACACTGCTGCCCTTCGACACCTGCGCGGTCCTGGCGCCCGGCCTCGACCCGTCGGCCACGGCACTGTACGTCGAGGCGGCCGAGCCGGGCGACGAGACCGTCATCGTGCCCGTCGTACCGCAGGGGCTCACCGGTTTCACGACCACGCTGCCGCAGCCGCCGGACGACGACACGCCCGAGGCTCGAGTCGCGCGGCTGTTCAGCCTCCTGACGTACGACGCCGCGACGCCGCTCGGCGCGTGCGGCCTGCCGGTCCCACCGGCGGACAGCGACGGCACCGGCCTGCCCGCATGGCACCGCGACCGCCTCGCAAGGGCCCGGCGCTTCGGACGCGCCGTCACCGAGGCCGCACCGGTGTACTGGAGGTTCCAGCAGGTCATCCCCTACGCGCGCACCGCGACCCCGGAGACGGCCCCGGCGGTACCGGGCCTGCCGGACACTGCCGCGGACCCGTATCGCGGCATCGTCGGCGAGACGACACCGGTCGCGGCGATCACGCTCGGCCTGTGCGACGTACTCGGCAACACGGGCGTCTCGACCGGAGCGGACGGGGCGACGCCGTACGTCGTCGACGCGCCGGCCGGCTACACCGACGCGCTGCTCGCCGTGACGCAGTGGCCCGCGGTGTCGCTCTCGTACACCGTGGAACCAAGCTCCGCGGGTCCGCTGCTCACGGTCGCGATCGCTCCGCAGGCCGGCGCCGCGGCGCCGGAGCCGGGCGACTCGGCGGCCGGCGCGATCGAGGCCGCAGCGCGACAGGCCGAGCGCTACGCGACCGCGTACTACCAGCTCGCCGGTGGCCGGACCGCGGCATCCCTGGTGACGACGCTGATGCCCGGCGCCGACGGCGCGCCCGACCCCCTGGCCGTGGACGTGACGCCGCTGTGGCGCTACGCCGCGGCGAGTTTCCTCGCGTCGGCCGCCGCCGCGGCCACCGCACCGGCCACCGCCTCGGCGACCGTCGCCCACCTCGTCGCGGCGTACGGCGTCTCGCTGGAAGGCCTCGCGACCGCGAACGCGACCGCCGAGGCCGCCGCGCTCTTCGGCCCGGACGTGCCCGCCGTCCCCGCCTACGGCGTCTTCGCCGAGGGCCGCAGCGCCGACGACCTCGTCCACGGACTCGCCCCCGGCTGGCCCCACCCGGCGAGCGGTGCGGCGCTCCTCGCGCTCGAGGAGAACGCGGACCTCCCGCTGCGACCCGCCACCGCGCTGACGATCCCGGCGGCGTCCGTCGCCGTCGCCGACCCCGACGCGCCGCTCGACGAGGTCGCCGCCGCCGCGCACACCCTCCCGGGGCTGCTCGCCGCGGACAACGCGACGACGCCGGGCGTACTGTGCCCGGGGTTCGTCTTCCTGTGGGAGGACGCGCCGCTCGAGGTGCCGCAGGAGCCGCCGTACTCCTTCGCCGACGCGGCAGCCGCCTACGCCGCGCTCGGCCACGACGTGGACGTCGCAACGCTCGCCGCCGCCAATGCCACGCGCCCCGGCATCCTCGACCCTGCCGCCGTGCTCACCTCCCGGCACTACATCGCCGGCGAAGGCGACACACTCGCCGCCAACGCCTCCGGCGCGACGAGAGCCAGGCTCGCCGAAGTGAACGGCGACACCGACGACCTGTTCGAAGCGGGCACGCTGCTCTACGCCGGCGACTTCGCGGGGGTGACGGTGCCGTCCGGGCAGACGCTGCACGAGCTGGCCGACCGCTACGCCTGCCCCCCAGCCCTGCTCCTGGCCGCGAACGCCGCCCACCCGCTCGCCGACGCCGTGCTGCCCGGCTGCGTCACCGTGCCCGATGCGGTGCGGGTGCCCTACACGCTGAGGTCCGACGACACGCTCGACGCGCTCGGCCCGGCGTTCGGGACGACAGGGCTCGGGCTGGGAGGCCGCAACGCCGCGATGCCGGGCGTCCTCGCCCCGTACCGGACCGTCTCCGTCGACACCTCGGAGGGACCGGTGGCCACCGAGACGACCGTCGACGACACCCTCGACGCGGTGTGGCAACGGCTCGCGGCGCAGGGGGAGGTGACGTTCGAGCAGACGGTGGCCGCCGTCGCCAGCGACGCGTCGTACCTAGCCGACGGTGCACTGCTCGTCTGCGGGCCGGCCGTGCTGGCCGGCAAGGGCCCGGCGGTGACCCCTGCGGGCGCGGCGGCGGCGTACGGCCTGGACCCGGTGGCGTTCGCTCAGGCGAACGCCGGTGTCACCGGGCTGGTCGCGGACGGCGTGACCCTGACCGCCGACGGCGTGAGCGTCACCACGGGAGCGCACGACAGCCTCAACACCGTCCTCACGCGCTTCGCCGCGGCCGGCGCAGCGCTGACATCGGCCGGCCTGGTGGCGGCCCTGGCGGACGTCGCGTTCCTGCGGCGCGGTGCAAGGGCGCTGCTGCCGCAGGCGCGGGTCTCCGTCGCCGCGGTGCTGCCCGCCGAACTGCCACTGGCGGACACCACCGTGCCGTTCCCCCTATCCGTCGCGCTGCGGCTGGCGCGGCCCGACGTCCTCGTCGACCCCGTGTTCCGGACCGGGGACGGCGCGGGGGCCGCCGAGCGTGCGGACGCGCCGGTGCCGCCGCACGTCACGGACAGCGGCGAGCCGGGGGAGGAATCGCTGACACTCGCGGCGTTCGAGACATCCTTCAGGGCGGCGTTCCCCCTGCTGCGGCTCGCCACCGGGCGCGCCCCGGACGGCGGAACCGATCTGTCCGTGGTGGCGTTCACGGAGGGCGGCATCACCGACGTACAGGTCGCGCCCGGCCTGACCTGGCAGGAACCGGACGGTACAGTGAGGACGATGCCGCGCGTCTTCGCCCTGCGGCCGCTGTCCAACGAGCTCGTCAGCCGCAGCGGCGTCCCGGTTCACGCCCTCGGCCCCGACGGCAACCTCGCCCCCGACGCGACACCGACCGACTTCGACAGCGTCGACGCCGAGGTGTGGGCGCGGCGCCTGCTCGCCGACATCGACCTGTTCCTCACCGCGGCGTACGCCACCGCCGTACACGCAGACCCCGCGACCGGCGACGCGCTGGCCCGGGTACTCGCCGCGAAACGCACGCTCTCCCGCGCCGTCGCCCGCGGCCTCTGGCCCGTCCTCGACGTCGCCGACCTCCACGCCGTTCCCGCGCAGGCCGCCGCCGTCGCGCGGCTTGCCGACGAGCTCTCGGTGAACCTGTCCCGCGCCTACGACGCGGCCGCGCTCGTGCAGTACGACGCCACCGTCGAGCCGCCGGAGAACACCGTGGGGGGACGCCCGGCCCGGCTCTACGGCACCCTCGCCACACCGCCGGGGGCCTCGTACACCCTGTCTTCGGCGAAAACGGACCTGTCCGCCGCCTCGTCGTACGTCGGGTTCCTCCTGCGCCTGCCCGATCCGCGCTGGCAGGCGTACGTCCCCGTCGACCTCGACTACGGGTTCCTGGACCTGGAGTACGACGTCGCGGCCGAGCCGCAGATCGGCGGCTACGAGGCGTCCCGGTGGCTCGCCTTCTACCCGCCGCTGACCGGCGACGCCAAACCATCGGCGCTGCGGACCTCGCTCGGACGCGCCGACGTGCCGGTGCCGCTGCGCGCGTACCCGGCATCGCCCGTACTGCTCGGGCAGACGGCCGGCGCGACGTTCGCGCAGGAGCCGCCGACACTCGCCGGCGCGCCGCTGTGGACGTACGCCGTCAGCTACGCGCACGAGCACGCGGCGCAGGACGAAGTACGCGTGACCGCGGCCTTCAACGTCACCGTCGGGGCCGGGCCCGCCGACGCGGGCACCGACGACGTCATGAGCGCGCTGGCCCGCTACGTCTCGGTCGCCGACGGCCTGTGGTCACTGCTCGCCGGGTACGTCTCGGACTCGGGCGACGGCGCGGCCTGCGCCAACGCCGCGAGGACCTTCGGCGACCTCGTCCGCCTCGTCGCCGACGCGTGGGACCGCAGATGGCCCGCCGCCGAGCCGGCCGCCGCCCCGGCAACCCTCGGTCCGCCCTCGGTGACGCCCGGTCCCGACCTGGTCGAGGTCACCCTCGGCGTGCGGGTCGGCTACACCGTCGAGGACGACGCCACGTACCTCGCCGCCGTCGAGCTCACCCCGGTGACGGCGTCGCCCGGCCCCGGCGGCGCGTGGCCCGAGGTCGCCTACGTCGATGCCGCGGGCAACACCGTTTCGCTCGTCCCCGACGCACCGGTCGGCACCTCGCGCACGTACCGGTTCGACCCGCCGTTGCCCGCAACCGGGTGGCCGCAGTTCCGGCTGTGCTGGCCGGGGCTGCACGTCATGGCGTACCAGAACGCCCGCGCCACGCTCACAGTCCGCCGCAACACCCGCCTGGTCCCCGACGGGCCGCCCACCGACGAGCAGTTCGTGTTCCGCACCGCCCCGGCCGTCGCACCCGATGTCGTGACACCGCTGAACGTCTGGGACGAACCGGTCGACCTCACCGCACTGGGCCCGCTCGAGGACGCACTCACCGCGGCATTCACCACGCTCACCGGCGGGTCCACCGACGCCGGCGCCGCGGTGGGCGTCGGCTACGGCTTCGAGATCCTTCCCGGAATCGACGGGTCGACGGGCCTCGTGAGCCGGCTGCCGATCGCGCTGGCCCATGTCGTCATGGATCGGTCGACCGGCGCGACGGTCGGGCAGGTCGCGACCGACTGGCTCACGGAAAACGACCCGCCCGCCACCCGCGCACGCTTGTTCACGTTCTCGCTCACGCTGTTCTCACAGCTCGACCCGAACGCCGTACAGCCGCTGCTGACGATGCCGCATCTCACCCACCGCATCCTGTAACAGGCGGAGCTCCCTCCCGCACGGCGCGGCACGGGTGGTGGACAGCATCCAGCTCACCCGGCGTTGATTGGTTGGCATGAGAACCACGGGCCTGCTCTCCCGGGGCCGAGGCTGATGTGTGGTGGCGCGAGGCGTACGCGAACGACCAGGGCAGTTGTCACCTTTGGTGGCGATGACGGCGGCCATGAACCGCTTCAGGGCGACAAGGACCCGGCGCAGAGTGGACCCCGACCAAGCTCCGCAGGGGCCTCGCTGCGGACGGGCCGGAGCGCGAGCGGCTACTGGACATCGCGGCCGACCGCGGCGGCACACAGGCGGAGTTCACCCCGCCCCGCGTCAGCCGATGGGCTCGCGCACTCGGGCGAGCAGGGCGGCCGACTCCTCCGGCGCGAGGGCGTGGCTGTACACGAGCTCCCCGGTCATCCCGGGGAAGAAGCGGCCGGCGGGCCAGTTCCTCTGACGTGGCCAGGCCGAACGCGTGGGGCATCGCTCCACCCACGGCACGACACCCCCGTCCTCCTGTGTTGTGGAGGCGGGGGTGTCGGCGTACGTGGGAACAGGCCTTTTACCGCTTCAGGTTATGCGCAGTCAGCGCGGTCAGAAGGTGAGCTTGAAGTCGGTGATGGTGCCGACGTCCGCGGCGCCCTTGTCCTGGACCTTCAGCTTCCAGGTGCCGTTGGCCGCGACGGCCGAGGCGTTGACGGTGTACGTCTTGTCGAGGTTCGCCGTGGAGTCCGAGGAGGAGTTCTGCAGGCGGTACGAGGTCCCGTTGGGCGCCACGAGGTCGATCTGGAGGTCACCGATGTAGGTGTGGGTGATCTTCACGCCGACCTTGAGGGCGCTCGGCGCGTTGCCGGTGATACCGGTGACGTTGACCGACGAGGTGACCGCGGGGCCCGGGGAGTCCGGGATGGCGACCTGGGTGGTGCTGTCGAAGACGTTGCCCGGGGTGGTGGTGCCGGTCGAACGGGCGCCCACGTTGACGGCTGCCCAGGCGTCGGTGACGTTCTTGACCTCGGCGCTGCCGGCGCCGTACAGCTCGGTTGCCGCGGCGATCGTGCCGTCGCGGGCGCCCTTGTAGTCGGTGCTGGAGTTGAACTTGGTGGTGAGCGCCTTGTACCAGATCAGCTGCGCCTTGTCCCGGCCGATGCCGGTGACGGGCTGGCCGTCGGAGGTCGGCGAGTTGTAGCTGACGCCGTTGACCGTCTTGGCACCGGAGCCCTCGGAGGCCAGGTAGAACCAGTGGTTCGCCGGACCCGAGGAGTAGTGGACGTCGAGGCTGCCGACGCCGGAGTACCAGCTGTCCTTGGAGCCGCCGTCCTTGCTCGGCTTGTCCATGTAGCGCAGCGGGGTGCCGTCGCCGTTGATGTTGATCTGCTCGCCGATGAGGTAGTTGCCCGGCGCGCTGGGGTTGTTGGCGTAGAACTCGACGGAGGTGCCCATGATGTCGGAGGTCGCCTCGTTCAGGCCACCCGACTCGCCGCTGTAGTTGAGACCGGCGGTGGCGGCGGTGACGCCGTGCGTCATCTCGTGACCGGCGACGTCCAGCGAGGTCAGCGGGTCGTTGTTGCCCGTTCCGTCGCCGTAGGTCATGCAGAAGCAGTCGTCGTCCCAGAACGCGTTGACGTACGCGTTGCCGTAGTGGACCCGGGAGTAGGCGGCGACACCGTCGCCGCGGATGCCGGATCGGCCCAGGACGTTCTTGTAGAAGTCCCAGGTGACCCCGGCGCCGTAGGCGGCGTCGGCGCCCGCGGTGGCGGCGTTGGAGTTGGCTCCGTTGCCCCAGGTGTCGGTGGTCTGGCTGAAAAGGGATCCGGTGCCGGACGTACCGCGGTTCAGGTTGTACGTCTTGTGGCCGCCGCGGGCGGCGTCGTTCAGCGTGAAGTTCGAACCGGACTGCGAGCTGCCGAGGGTGACCTGGCCGCTGTAGTGGGTGTTGCCGACACCGGTCTCGATGCCCTGCCACTGGTGGAGCTTGGCGCCGGTCTTGGCATCGGTGATGACGTGGAGCTGGTTGGGGGTTCCGTCGTCCTGGAGTCCGCCGATGACGGTCTCGTAGGCGAGGGTCGGCACGCCCTGGGCCATCCACACGACCTTGCGCGGGGCGGCGTCGGCCTTGGTGGCCTTGGAGCCGACCGCCTTCGCGGCGTCGAGGGCCTGAGTGGAGGCGGCCGCCGGAGCGTCGGCCGGGGCGGAGGTGGAGATGCCCGCCAGCTGGGCGCCGGACGCCTTGCTGACGCTCTGCGTCGTGTTGGCCGCCGTACGGCTGACGACCAAGTCGCCACCGAGGACCGGGAGTCCCTCGTACGTGCGCTCGTACCGGGTGTGGGTGGTACCGTCCTGGTCCTTGACCACATCGTGGACGAGGAGCTTCTCCTGGGAGGTGAGGCCGAGCTCCTTGGCCGTCGCGGCCGTGGTGCTCTGGGCCTTCGCTATGAGCTCGGCGCGCTGGGACGGGGAGAGCTGCGCGGGCAGCGCGCCCGGGTTGCGCACCGGCTGGCCCTTGGGGGCGGCGGCGTTCGCGGACGGCTCGGGCTGCGCGCTGGCGCTCCCGGCCTGGACACCTACGGTGAGCAGGGCGGCTGCGGCGAGCAGGGCACCAGTGGCCGTGGTGTTGCGACGATGCGTGGACTTCACGCTGACTCCTTCTGCCTGTGGGGGGTTAAACCGGACGGCTGGGATGAGGCCGGCCGGGCAGAGCGTTGCGGAGCTGGTCCGTGCGGGGATGGGGAGAGA
Organism: Streptomyces sp. NBC_01296; assembly: GCF_035984415.1. NCBI lineage: Bacteria > Bacillati > Actinomycetota > Actinomycetes > Kitasatosporales > Streptomycetaceae > Streptomyces > Streptomyces sp. NBC_01296. Next base: position 8,354,255 of record NZ_CP130720.1, read on the forward strand.
GTGCCAGCCATCGCGATCTTTGTCAGGAGCGTGTCATGAATCAGCCGCATCGAGTCCGAATTTCGCTGTTCGGTGTCCGCTGACCGGACGTTTCGGGTGGGTAATCGGCCGGCTCGGGCATACCCGACCGGGCTGACCTGGGGCGGCACTTGTTCCGGCCGGGGGCGGATCCGCTGCGGGCGCACGCCGGTGGCCGGGGAGTGGCGGTGGAGGCTGCCGTGGAGGCGGCGTACTGCGCATTCAGGTAAAGCGTTCGGCATCAAGCGTCAAATACCCTTGTCCTGCACATGACTTGCCGGGTGTGATCTCGGAAGCCGCTCTGCGCGGCGCCACCCCCCCCCAGGGAGTCACCCATGCATCCAGTTCGTCGTACGTGGCCGCGTGCCGCAGCCGCAACGGCCGCTGCCGCCGGCCTCGCGCTCACCGCGATGGCGGCCGCCCCACTGACCGGTACCGCGAGCGCCTCCGCGCCGCACACCTCAGCGGTTCCGCGCACCGTGGCCCGTCCGGCCGTCGCGGGACACCAGTTGATCCGCTCCGTGGGCAGCCCTCTCTCCATCGAGGAATGCCGGACCAAGTGGAAGATCGCCTGCTACACCCCGCTGCAGTACCGCGAGGCGTACCACCTGAATCCGCTGTACAAGGCGGGCATCACCGGTAAGGGCCGCACGATCGTCATCGTGGACTCCTTCGGCTCGCCGACCGTCCAGCACGACCTGGACGTCTACAGCAAGCAGTTCGGGATACCCAGCACCAAGGTGGACGTGGTCAAGTGGGGCAACGTCCCCGCGTGGGACCCGAAGAACGCCGACATGCTGGGCTGGGCCGGCGAGACGACCCTCGACGTGGAGATGGCGCACGCGGTGGCGCCGGACGCGAAGATCGTCCTGGTCGAGACGGCGGTCGCGGAGACCGAAGGCACCACCGGCCTGCCGGAGATGATGGACGCCGAGAAGTCCCTGATCGACCGCGGCATCGGCGATGTGATCACGCAGAGCTTCGGCGCGACCGAGAACACCTTCCCCGGCTTCGACAAGGGCGACTTCTCGAGCATCAAGAACCTGCGCTACGCCTTCGAGGCCGCGGCGCGCAACCACGTCACGGTGCTCGCCTCCTCCGGCGACGGCGGAGCCACCGACTACAACGCCGACGGCAGCGCCTACTACGACCACCCCGTCAACTCCTGGCCCTCCTCCGACCCGTTGGTGACCTCCATCGGCGGCACCCAGCTGCACCTGAACGACGCGGGCAAGCGGACCGCCCCCGAAAGCGTCTACAACGACAACGGCGCGGGCGGCGGAGGCCAGTCGCACGTGTTCAAGCGTCCGGCCTTCCAGAACGGCGTCAAGAACATCGTCGGGGCGCAGCGCGGCACCCCGGACATCTCGATGGCCGCCGCGGTCGACGGCGGTGCGTGGATCTACACCAGCTACGACCCGACTGCCACCGGCTGGGACGTCTCCGGCGGCACGAGCGAGTCCAGCCCGCTGTTCTCCGGCATCGTGGCCCTGGCCGACCAGGCCGCGGGCAAGCGCCTGGGGAACATCAACGAGGCGCTGTACTGCCTGTACGGGCGCTCCGCCTACGACCGCTCCACCGGCATCGTCGACGTCAACGACGGTACGAACAACAGCTACGCGGGCGTCACCGGCTACACCGCGGCCAACGGCTACGACATGGCCACCGGCGTCGGCACGCTGGACGCGTCCCGCTTCGTGCCCGCCCTCGCCCGCGAAGCACGGCGCGGCTGACGGTCCGCCGTCGACAGTCCGGCACAGGTGCGCTGCCGCAGCAGGCAGCGCACCCGTGCGCCTACGGAGAGGTAGGTCCGCAATCGCGCGATGGCCAGGGTGAGCCCGTTCTCGTGGGAGCAGCCCGCGAAGTCCTGGTAGGTCACCAGCCCTCTTCCCTTTCCCCGTTGCCGCCGCCGAACAGGATGTCGGCCGTGGCTCCGCACTTCGCAGGTGGAGGGCCGAGTCCTGACGGGCTACTCCCGGCAGGGGCGATGTCGAGGTCGTCGCCGTGGAGCAGGCGTCGGCCGAAGGCCCATCGATGGTCGCGGCCGATCACGGGAACGGGGACATCACCGCCGGTGCGGCGGATGCTGACGTTTCGGGCCTTACCAGTCACTGGAACTCCGGCCCCGTCGAAGGCCGCGTCAACCACATCAAAATGGTCAAACGCCAGATGTTCGGCCGCGCCGAACTTCCGCCCCTCCGTAAACGGGTACTCCTCACAGCCGCCCAATGACTGTGCTGCTCGGACTGTGACGGAGTGGGGAAAGACAACGAGCGCGAGGTGGCTCGGCGACCGAGGAGGCGGCCGCAGGACTATGTGGTCGACTGGCTTGCTCGGCCAGCTTCTGTTTGCAGCTTGCGAGCTCGTTCGGCCGGGTCGTAGTTGGGCCTGACGCCCTCGATCAGCAGCAGGTCGCCCTCAACGTGGTCGGTACGCAGACGCAGGATGGCCCGGTAGGCCGGAGAGTCGTACCAGGCACGGGCTTCGGCGAGGCTGGGGAACTCAATCAGCACTATGCTGCCGGGCCACGTACCTTCTACGACTTCGGCCGGCGGACCGTGGATGACGAAGCGGCCTGCGAAGGGGTCGAGGGTTGCCTGGATGCGCTCCAGGTACTCGATGACGTCGGAGTGATTCCGGCGGCTGCGGAGGTGAGCGAAGCCGTAAGCGGGCACCACGGGGCTCCTTCGTTACGGGGGTGAGTGATGGCCACGAACGTAGCTGAGGAGGTTGGGCGGTGCGATTACCCCGGAGGTAATTGCCGCCACATCGAGGACACACCCCGAGGCCACCGCCCGCCCCACCGTTCCGCCACTCACGAAATGTGGGCCAGAACCGAGTTACGAGAGCGCCTATTGCTCAGCGCCGAGAACATCCTTCTCCACAGGAGATTGATGTCGCTGGTTTCTGAGAGGACGGTTCGTGACTCCTTGTGCCCTTTCGAGGTAGGTGACACCTGATCTTGGTGATTGGCCCCATGCCGGGAACGCCTAAGCCGTGCCGGTTCGCCGCTGTGCCTGCTCCCGCAGTCTGCGCGACGTTAGGGTTGTGACCCATGATCGTATGGCTTAACGGCACCCATGGCGCGGGCAAGACGACGACCAGCGTGCTCGTGCAGCAGTTGATCCCGGATTCACGGGTGTTCGACGCCGAGAAGGTCGGCGAGACGCTCATGGACATCACGCCGGGGCTGCCGGGGACGGACAACTTCCAGCACTGGCCACCGTGGCGGCCGCTCGTAGTCGAGACCGCCCGCCACGTACTCGACTACACCGGCGGCACGCTGGTGATGCCCATGACTGTCTTGGTCGAGCAATATTGGCGGGAGATCGGCAAGGGTCTCGCTCAATACGCCATTCCGGTGCGGCACTTCGTTCTCCACGCTGACCAGGACACCCTCCGCGGGCGTATCGCGGGCGACACTGTCCTTGGCCCCAACTCTCCGTTCCGTCTGAGGCACCTTGAGCCCTACGCCGAGGCGGCGCGTACGTGGCTGCACGCCGAGGCCGAGGTTGTCGACACCACGCACCTCACGCCCGCCCAGGCCGCCCTGCAGATCGCAAAGGCCGTCAAGAGTTGAGGTCCGTCTCCGCGTGAACCGCGCACAGGTGGCAAAGGAATGATTTTCCGGCCGATGTCCGTCGCACGGTGGGGCTGGTACAGGGCTGCTGGTGACGGTGCTCGGCCGGGTACTGCTTCCTGGCGAACCTGCCGGTGCCTGCCTCGGTGAGGATGTCAGGCTTGACCAGGCGTTTCATTTTGGCGTGGGCGCCGGCCCCGCGCGTCCGGGGGCCAGCGGGGCGTGGCCGGGGCGGCCTCCTTGCCGGCACATGGCGCTCTACCGTTGTTCGAAGTGCTTGTGCCCGTGGGTGCGGCAGTCGGCGGGGTGTTGGAGGGGGGCGAGGGACTGGTACGGGTGGAGGCGCCGGCCGCCGGCGCGATGCTCACGGTCACCGCGACCAGCATTCGAAACCCCCTTTGGTTCACTGGCACTGCGGTCTAGGCTGCGCCGCATGTCGACCCATGTGGATCTTGTCATTCTGATCAGTGCGCTCCCAGGTCGCGGCCGGGAGCAGGTGGAGGCGTTCGAGCGCCTCGCGCCCCTCGTCCGGGCCGAGGAGGGCTGCCTGCGCTACGACCTGCACGCGGTGGCCGGGGACCCGGACCGCTTCGTCCTCATCGAGCGCTGGGCCTCGCGGGAGGCGATCGCCGCGCACGATGTGAGCCCGCACATGGTGGCGGCCGATGCGGCGAACTCCGCCTTCCGGGCCGGTCCCGCCGAAGTCATCGAGCTCGCGGCCGCGACGTCCGACGGCCGTTGAGCGTGTTCACAGACGGGGACCGCTCTGTGGGCGATTTGGCCTTGCAGCCGCACCACCGGCCGTGGAGCCGCTCCCAGCGGGGAACTGGATCGGCTTCGCCCCGCTGAAGCTTTCCTGCACCCTCACGCGATACGGCAACGGTTCCTGGTCGAGACGGCGTGCTTGAACGCCGTTCCCTAGGGTCGGACGCTGAGTCGGCACAACCTAACCCCGAGCGATACCGGCAGATGCGCGACGAACACGGCGCGTGTGAGCGCCGCTTGGTGCAGTTCAGCGCCAAGCGGGTCGGCTGGTCCCGTCAGGCTGCCGGGGCGGTCAGGGCGGCCTTGGCCGCCAGCCGGAGATTCCTGATCATCGGATTCGGGTCGCCCTTGCGGCTGACCAGGACGACCTGGCTGGGGGGAGCGCCCTCGATCGGGACGGTGACGAGGTTGGGACGCAGTGAGCTACGCCGATCGCCGACCGGTAGCACGGCGATCACCCTGCCACTCGCGACGAGTTCGAGCTTGTCCTCGTAGCTCTCGACCGGCGGCACGCCGGCCCCGAGGATCCGGTAGGAAGTCCAGTCCGCGGTTTCGAACGCGCACGGCGCCGCCTCCTCGCCGGCCAGCTCTTCCGCGGTCACCGACGCGCGGTCGGCCAAGGGATGGCCGCGCGGGACCACGAGCATCCGGGACTCTTCGTACAGCGGGGTGGTGAACACGTCGTCGGCGGCAAGCGGCAGCGGGGCCCGTGCGATCAGGGCGTCGACGCGCTTGTCGGACAGAGCCCCGACGTCGCGGCAGCTCAGGTACCGGGTGGCGATCTCGGCGTCCGGGCAACGGCGGCGCAGTTCCCGTACGGCGGCAGTGATCACCAGGTCTTCGACGTAGCCGATGGCGATTCGTTCGGTCTCGGCTTGTTCACGCACGGCCAGCTCGGCCTGGCGGGCGGCCTGCAGCAGGGCTTGGGCCTGGGGGAGGAACCTCTGGCCGGCCGGAGTGAGCCGGGTGCCCTGGGGTACGCGGTCCAGCAGTCGTGCGCCGAGATGCTTCTCGAGCCGTTGAATCTGGCGGCTCAGTGCCGGCTGGGCCACGTGCAAGTCGGCGGCGGCCCGGCCGAAGTGCTGGTGCGCCGCCACCACGGTGAAGTAGCGCACCAGCCGCAGTTCCAGGTCCTGTCCGAGATCGTTCACCCTTCCAGCGTACGCGTCATGCCGTTTCGGAATGACGAGGTTGCCGAAGAGGTCTTGGACGGCCATGCCGTCCTGGGCCTTGACTGAAGGAGCAATGTTTCCCCAAGAAAGCGACAGACGCGATGAAGGCGATCCAGTTCCACGAAGCGGGCGGGCCGGAAGTTTTGCAGTATGACGAGGTGCCGGTTCCCGAGATCGGCCCGGGCGAGGTGCTCGTCAGGGTGCACGCGGCGGGCATCAACCCGCCGGACTGGTACCTGCGTGAGGGGCTGAAGATCATGCCGGCCGAGATGAGGCCGGCGCTGGAGTTCCCCCTGATCCCCGGAACGGACCTGTCGGGCGTGGTCCAGGAGGTCGCTGCGGACGTGCTGGGGTTCGCCGTCGGTGACGAGGTCTTCGGCATGCTGCGGTTCCCCGGATTCGACGGCCGGACGTACGCCGAGTACGTGGCCGCGCCGGCTTCGGACCTGGCTCACAAGCCGGCCGGTATCGACCACGTGCAGGCGGCTGGAGCGCCGATGGCCGTGCTTACGGCCTGGCAGTACCTGGTTGAGCTCGGCCACGACGTGCCGTCTCCTTTCACCGGCCAGGTGCACCAGCCGGTGCCGATCACGCCAGGGATGACCGTGCTGGTCAACGGGGCCGCCGGTGGAGTGGGCCACTTCGCGGTGCAGCTGGCGAAATGGAAGGGGGCACACGTCATCGCGGTGGCCTCGGGCCGGCACGAGCAGTTCCTGCGCAAGCTCGGCGCCGATGAGTTCATCGACTACACCAGGACGCAGGCCGCGGACGTGGTCAGCGGTGTCGACCTGGTGATCGACACCGTCGGTGGCCCGGACAGCTCACGCTTCCTGACCGTGCTCAAGCGCGGCGGCACCATGCTTCCGGTGTTCTTCGCCCAGTACGACCCGGAAGAGACGGCGAGTCTGGGCATCACAGTCTCGGACATCCAGGTGCGTTCCAACGGCCCCCAGCTCGCCGAGATCGGGCGCCTGTTCGACGAGGGCAAGCTCCAGGTCGGGGTGGACAGCACCTACCCGCTGCCCGAGGCGGGCAGCGCACACACGCGAGCCGCGCAGGGCCACCTCCAAGGCAAGATCGTGCTGACGGTGGTCTCGTGACCGCAGAACTCCAGCAGGCGGTGGCGAACTACGCCCACGCCTTAGACGAGCTGAATGTGCCAGAGCCGGAAGCGGTCATGACCGAAGACACCACCTGCACCTTCACGATGCCCGGACAGGGAGTGCTCGGCCCGGTCGCCGGACGCGCGGCGGTGCTCGACTTCATCCGCCTGCGAGCGGGGGAATTGGAGCTCAGCGCGTTGCGCAGAGTCGAGCGCATGGGCACCTGACCCGGCACCACAGAAGTTGAGCCAGAGCCCGAGAAGGCTCTGGCTCACTTCCGTAGAGCATGCACTCTGAGTGACGATTGTCGGTGGCGGGGGAGAGGATGTGAGTATGACGTTGCTGCCGATCACCGCGCCCGCGTCCCTGCTGGACGTCCACCATCTCGACCCCGAAGCCGATGGATGGGGGCTCAGGGTCGATCACGCGGTGGCGACGGCAGCCGGCGACACCTACGTCCTGACCGGCCTGCGCCGCTACCGCGCGCATGCGGTCGGCTCGGCCGACTCCGCCGAGCAGGATTTCGGCTACCAGCTGATCACCCGCCACGGCTCCGACGGAAAGCCCACAGCCACCGCCGTGTTCGGACAGGCGGTGCCGGGCGGTGGCCCGTCGGCCATCCCGGAGGGCGACGTGGCGACCTTGGCCGTCCTCCCGGACGGCGCGGTCGCCCTCAGCTCCAAGCCCGGCAGCACCCATCTCCTGTCCCCGGGCCTGGACGAGGTCCGCGCCTCTTGGCCGATGTCCTGGGGCTGGGGAAAGCAGCAGGGCCCCGGGGACGACCCGTTCGCCGCGTCGATCGCTGTCACCCCCGCGGGTCGGCTGCTGTGTATGACCTCCGAGTACGGGCTCAGCAACTGGGCCGGCGCCCATCCCAACATCGTCGCCGTCTCCGAACCCGGCACACCACTCGGCCCGGGCCACAAGCCCGTGCTGCGCGCCATCGCGACCTTGGATGCGCGCACCGACCGCCAGAGCGACGCCGACGCGTACGCGCACGTGCGGTACGGCGACGAGCCGGTGGGGCGAGGCAACCGGCCCTCGCCCTCGTTGACCGAGGCCCTGTCGGAGCTCACTGGGACCAGCGGCAGCCTCTACGGCTACCTCGACTCCAGGATGAGCCGCCCGGCAGCGCTCGGCGATGACCTGTTCGTCGTCCCGGTCTTCGGGAAGACCTACCGTTCGACCAACCGGGGGCAGGAGTTCAGTTTCGCCCTCGTCGACGACCACGGGGTGTTGCAGGGCCGGCTGGGAGGCTTGCACCTGCGCGAGGACAGCCCGTTCACCGGCTTCGACTTCACCGTGGTTGCCGACCCGCATCGCGCCCGTGCCTTCCATCTCAACCGCTACGGCATGTACGCGTGGAGTGCCGACGGGGTGCTGCGCGCCCGGATGTCCACTGCGGAGAAGCCCTTCAAACCTCTCGTCCACTTCGCCTTGTTGGAGTGCACACCCGCAGGGGAGCTGCTCCTCGCACACCGCAAGCAGCACCTGCTGCTGCGGGTGCCGGTGCCGCAGGACCTGGACGACCTGGCGGTGGCGGTGGAGGCCGCGCTGAAGGGCTACGGGCGCGAGCGCACCGCGCTGAAGAAGCAGTACGCGCCCGTGAACTGGCTTTGGTCGGACAGCGCGGCCACCGTGCACCATCTCTGACGATCCATCATCTCGATCGCCGTGCCGGGTGCGGTGTGGCGGCTGATAGTGCGGTGCCTGGAAGCCAAGTCCGTCCAACGGACCCTTCGCTTCCAGGTCGGCAACCGATCCAAGGGCTCGATTGCAGCCGTCACTCAGCGTGCAGACTCCACAGAATGTGAGCCAGAACCCGAGAACGGGAGTCAGTCGCTCCGGGCCTGTTGGGAGTCGGGCGGTGGTGCGAAGAGTGCCTGGACGGTTTCGGTGGCCAGGTCGAGCAGCCAGGTGTGGGCGCGGTCGTCGTCGTGGCGCTGGTGCCACAGCAGGTACAGCGGGATGGCGGGCATCTGGAGTGGCAGTGGCAAGGTGATCAGACCGAGTTGGTCCCGGGCCGCGCGGGTGACCGCGTCGGGAAGGCTGACCACCAGGTCGGTGTCGAGGGCCAGTTGCAGCGCGATGGCAGCAGTGGGCGCGGCGGCGGCGACGCGGCGTTCGTGGCCGTGTGTGGTCAGGGCTTCGTCTATCGGGTCGCGCAGGCGTCCGCGGCGCGAGACGGTGACGTGGTCGGTGGCCGTGTAGCGCTCTACGCTCAGCGGGCCTTCGGTGAGCGGGTGGCCGGGTCGGACGGCGACGACGAGCCGGTCTTTGCCGACGAGGCGGTGGCGGATGTCGGGGAGGGTCGGCACCGTGGAGCTGGATTCGAGGTCGACCTCGCCCCGGCGCAGGTCGGGGGTGTCCGTGCCGGGTTCGACGGGCAGACGCAGCTGCACGCCGGGGGCCTGGCGGTGGATGGCGGCGATCAGGGCCGTACCGCAGGCGACGGTCAGGGCGTCGTGCCAGCGCAGGGTGAACACCCGCTCCAGAGTCGCCAGGTCGAGGTCCTGCTGCGCGGAGAGAAGCTGATGAGCCTCCTGCACGAGGGCGTGGACCTGGGCGCGGATGGCCAGTGCGCGGGTGGTGGGGACCATGGTGCGACCGGTGCGGACCAGGATCTGGTCACCGGTGACCTTGCGGATGCGGCCCAGGGAGCGGCTCATGGCCGGTGGGGTGACGTGGAGGCGGCTCGCGGCGCCGGCGACGCTGCCCTCTTCCAGCAGCGCGTCAAGCGCCGTGAGCAGGTTCAAATCCAGTTGCATGAGAGTAACTCTACGAGTGAAGAGCATGCACTTGTTATTAATCGAAAACGGACCTGCCTCCGCGACGAGTTGGGCGATCGCATCGGCCGACAGGTCGGTGATCCTCCGGTCGTCGATGATTGCTCCACGCGACACTTTCCCCACCACACGACCATGATCAGCGATCGAGAGCTCGACGTCTCACCGCCAACCATGCACGAGCTCGATGGAAGAGGGCGTCGCCCGCCTCTCGCCGCTCATGCCGGAATGTCAACTTCTTGGGCCGCTACCTGTTCAAAATGAAGACCCTGACCACGGCCGGGGCCTGCGCCCCTTCCGTGACCCCGACGCTACGACGAGGCGTCCACCGATCCGTGCAAGACCTGGCGGGTCGTTTCGGGGATCGCGTTGCGTCGGGGGTTCGGCGCGCGGAGGCCGGTGTCGGGGTGTGGAGTTCTCCGATGAACCGCCGGTTGATGCTGCCGGATCGTCAGGGCCGTTCGGGGAGGTTGGCGTCCCATCCGTCGAGGAGTCGCTCGAGCCCCAGTTCGAACCCGCGCTCGGCGCTGTCGGCCGCGTGGGGCAGCTCGGCATCACGAATGACCCGGGCGAGGAGTGGGTGGCGCCCGCTCTTGACGACTTTGTCGAGGTAGGGCGCGTAGGCGTCCATCCATTCCTGGGTGCCGACTCCGGAGCGTCGGACGGCTTCCTGTTGGGCGAGCTCGCCGATGGCGTAGCCGCGGACGAAGGCCTGCAGCGTGTTGACGACGGTGATCATGACGTCGATGTCGAAGCCGAGGGGATCGAGGGCGGCGAGTGCGTGTTCGGTGGCATCGAGGGAGTTCGGCCCAAGTGATGGGCGCCCTGCTGCGAGGGAGGCCATCCAGGGATGCCGGTGGATGGTGGCCCGGGAACGATGGGCCAGGGCTCGCAGGTCGCTGCGCCAGTCGCCGGTGGGGGCAGGCGGGCCGCCGTCTTCGGCCGCTACGGCGTCGAGCATGAGGTCGAGCAGGTCGTCTTTGGATGCCAGGTAGCGGTAGAGCGAGGCTGTGCCCGTTCCCAGTTCCTTGGCGACGCGCCGCATGGACAGTGCCTCGATGCCCTCGGCGTCGGCGATCGCGATAGCGGCGCTGGTGATCTCCGCCCGGGTGCGTGACGGCGCGGGGCCTTTCGCAGCCCGCTCCGGCCGGTTCCAGATCACCGTGTGAGCGTCGTCCATCGATTTTCCTCCTCACTGCTGCGTTCACTGTTCGCAGTAGTGCTATCGTGATGCCAGTACTGCGAACACTGTATCGCAGTAGGGCGGTGTCCAAGCGAAAGGGAAACCACCATGACCACTCCCGTCACGATCGTCGGCGCCGGGCTCGGCGGCCTGACCCTCGCACGAGTCCTGTACCTGCACGGCATCCCCGCGACCATCTACGAAGCCGATACATCGGCGGACGCCCGCACGCAGGGCGGTCAGCTCGACATCCACGAGTACAACGGGCAGCTCGCCCTCGAGGCGGCCGGCCTCACCGACGAGTTCCGCGCGATCATCCACGAAGGCGGCGAGGCCCTGCGCGTGCTCGACCAGCACGGCGCGGTACTGCTCGACCAGCCCGACGACGGCGCGGGCGGTCGCCCTGAGGTGCTCCGCGGAGACCTGCGTCGGATCCTGCTCAACTCGCTGCCCGACGAGATGATCCAGTGGGGACACAAGGTCACCCGTGTCCGCCCCCTCGGAGGCGGGAGGCATGAACTGACCTTCGCCGACGGGTCAACCGTGACGACCGGCCTCCTCGTCGGCGCGGACGGAGCCTGGTCGAGGATCCGGCCGCTGCTCTCCGACGCGAAGCCCGAGTACGTCGGCACCTCGTTCATCGAGACCTACTTGTACGACGCCGACCAACGCCACCCCGCAGCGGCCAAGGCCGCCGGCGACGGTTCCCTGTTCGCCGTCACAGCCGGCAAGGGGATCCTTGGCCATCGAGAGGCCGACGCCGTTCTTCACACCTACGTGGCGCTCAACAAACCGCAGGAATGGATCGCCGCCATCCTCGCCAGTCCCGAAACGGCGGCGGCCCAGGTCGCGGCAGAATTCACCGGATGGGCGCCTGAACTCACCGCACTCGTCACTGACGGGGAAACCGCCCTCGCCCCGCGCCCGATCAGCGCCCTGCCGATCGGCCACTGCTGGGACCGCGTCCCCGGAGTGACGCTGCTGGGCGACGCCGCCCACCTCATGTCACCGTTCGCCGGGGAGGGCGCCAACCTCGCCATGTTCGACGGCGCTGAACTCGGCAAAGCCATCGCCGCGCATTCCGACGACATCGAAGCCGCCCTTGCGGAGTACGAGCAGGCTCTTTTTCCCCGCAGTGCCCAGTTCGCCGCCGAATCCGACAAGAATCACCAGCTCATCTTCGGCGACAACGCCCCCGCAGGCCTGCTCGACCTGCTCACCGGCCAGGAGTCGACCGAGTGAGCGAGATCGCTGACTGCTCTGCGGTGACGGTATTGATGCGGGGGAGGGGGTGCCCCTGCCGCACGACGATGACGAGGCGGGTTTCGCCCACGTTCTCGGTACGGATGTCTGGTGCGCTCGAGCGGTTGGCGTTCGCCTCCAGGTCGGCCTCGCCGCGCCGTAACTCGGGGGTGTCGAGGCTCGATTCCGCGACGAAGCGCAGTCGCACGCCCGGCGCCTGTCCGCGCACGGCGGCGAGCAGTGCGGGACCGCTCAGGGCGACCAGGGAATCGTGCCGACGGAGTGTGAAGGTGCGCTCCAGCGTTGCCGGATCGAGTTCAGGGCTCGGCGCCTGATCCCCGGTCGTGTGAATGATTCGGCCCAGACTCCGAGTCATCACAGGGGCGGTGACATGCAGGCGTGCGGCCACCCCGGCGCCCTCCTCCAGCAACGCGTCGAGCGCGGCGAGCAGGGCAAATCCAATTGCATGCGAGTAATCCTAGGCGTGCTTGACATGCACTTGAAGTTAATTACGGGGCTGCATACCGTTGAGGCGAAGGCGCAAGACGGACCGCACAGTTCGGCCCGACCGACCTCACCATCCCCCTCTCACACGGGAGTACCACCATGTCCGAAACGCTTCAGACCACTGACGCCGCCGCCTCCGACGCCGACCTGCTCGACCAGACCTCGGACGCCGTGCGCGCGGCCGGTTCGGCGCTGCGCGAGCGCTTCGGCGAGGTAGTCCGCTACCAGAACCGCGAAGAGCTGATGCACGCACTCGCCGCCAACGACGACACGGCCCTCGGCATACTGCGCCCCCGCCTCACACACCTGCGCCCCGACGCCGGATGGGTGGAGGACGAGTTGGACGGCGGGGCGCTGCCGCCCGGCGAATGGTGGGTCGTGGATCCGGCCGAGGGCAACGTCAACCACCTGCATGCCCTGCCGGAGTGGGCGGTGACCGCGACCCTCGTGCGTGAGAACCAGCCGGTGCTCACCGTGGTCCACCTGCCGCTGACCGGCGAGACCTACACCGCGCTCACCGGCGCGGGCGCCTACCTCGACGGCCGGCCGCTGCACGTCTCCCAGACCGCGGACCTCGGCCTGAGCCTCGTGGCCACCAGCCAGGCCCGGCCCGACGAGGACAAAAACGTCGTGCGACGCGTCGGCTCCTCGATCACCGCGATGCTCTTCGACGCGCTCGTCGTCCGCACCGCCGTGCCCGCGACCCTGCACCTCACGAACGTGGCCGCCGGCCGCATCGACGCCTTCTGGCAGTTCGCCGGTGCCCGCGCGGACCTGCTGCCCGGGGCGCTGCTCGTCACCGAGGCCGGCGGACAGATCTCCGACGCCGAGGGCCGCCCCTGGACCCCGCAGAGCGAGAGCTTCCTGGCCGCCGCGCCCGGCGTCCACGCCCAGGCCGTCGCCACCCTCTCACGATGACTGGCGCGCCCGCCTGGGCCCTGCTCGGCCACCTGCGATCGATCGCGACCCACCCCACGATTCTTCCGGAGATGCCGTGATCAAGACTGGTTCCGAGACGAGCCGGACACCGTACGGGTACGCCGCCACGACGCCGGTGTACTTCGACGATCTCGACCCCATGGGCATTCTGCACAACGCGCGTTACGCCGTGCTGGTCGAGCGCGCCATCACCACATGGTGGCAGGAGCGCGGTGTGTCGTATGCCGGTGGCCGCCCGACCACACCCGACGCGTTCTCTGTGGTCCGCGATTTTTCGATCACCTATCTCTCACCCGTGCGCGGCACCGGCGAGATCACCGTCCACTTCTGGATCGAGCGGATCGGTGACACCAGCGTCGACTATCGGTTCCGATTGATCTCCCCGGGAGGCGAGTCAGTATTCGCCGAGGGCCGCCGCCTGTCGGTACGCCTCGATCCGGCCACCATGAAGCCCGCGACGTGGACCGACCGTGGCCGCGAGCTCGCCGCCGCCCTGATCAAGCCCTGACAGCAGACCCGCGCTCAGACCCCCCGAGCCGTCCAGGCCGATAAGGCCCAGGAGAGCCCTCTCGCGCGTGAAGCAATGCCGCGTGAGAGGACGTTCGCGCGGGCTGCTCCCGCGACGCTGGTGGCCACACCGGCGAAATGAGTACGCACCCCTGACACGAGGGCCCGGCGAACTCGGCACCTTACGTCAGCGGCGTCATCGCGCACGCCGGCAAGCATGGCCGGGTGGCCGCCTCCGGCCTGGTCGCCGATGCTCTGCTGGCCTCCAAGGGCTGAGGCACCGTCACCGACCTGGCGGGCGAGCCCTGGACCACGGGCAGCCGTGACTTCCTGGCCGCCGCCCCCGGCATCCACGCCGCCGCCCTCAAGGTCCTCTCGCCGATCGCCTGACCACAACAGCGGCCCCCGCTCTCGCCCGTCCCAGCCAACACCACAAGGAGCATCACCTCATGACCACCATCGGCATTCTGGGGGCCGGCCGCGTCGGCCGGAACCTCGCCCAAAAGCTCGCCCTGAGCGGACACCACGTCATACTCGGCCGCCGGAGCACGGAGGAAGAGACCGCAGCGCCTGTCGGCGGCGTCGACCCCCGCATCTCCTTCGCCGACCAGCACACCACCGCCCGCACCGCGGACATCGTGATCAACGCGACGCCCGGCGACAGCGCCCTGGACCGCCTCACCGGCCTGCGCACCGAACTCGCCGGAAAGATCCTCGTCGACGTCTCCAACGCAACCCGCGACGCCGACGACGGCCTGCCGGGCGAGCTGTGCTATCCCGGCAGCAGCCTCGCCGAGCAACTCCAGGCCGCCCTGCCCGACACCCGTGTGGTCAAGACCCTCAACACCATGCTGTTCATGGTCATGACCGCCCCCGAAACCCTGGGCACCCCGCCGACCGTCTATGTGTCGGGCAACGACAAGCAGGCGAAGAGGACCGTCACCGGCCTGCTCGGCGACCTGGGTTGGCAGCCCGCGTGGATCGAGGACCTCGGCGACATCACCACCGCCCGCGCCACCGAGGCCATGATCCTGGTGGTGCCCCACATCCTGCGCCGGCACGGCTTCCAGCCCTTCGCCGTCTCCCTCACCCGCTGACCCCACCGGGGCCGGCGCCGCGAAGCGGGAGCCGGCCTCGGACGAGGAAGCCGGGCGCCGGCACTGACAACGCCCGCCGGGGCGTATGTGACTTCCAAACTCAGGCTCTGACTCAAGTTTTGTGGTTTGTGACTGTGGGGCACCGGCTGAGTCTCTCATTCGGGGTAAGTGCACAGCGCTCCGAGGAACTCGCTGACGGCTGCGGCGAACTCCACTGGGACGGTCTCGTGGATGGTGTGTCCGGCGGGGAGTTCGATGAGCCGGGTATGGGGGCGCCGTGCCGCCATGTCCCTTGCGTGCTCCGAGCTCAGCACCGTGCTGCGGCTGCCGCGGATGAGCAGGGCCGGGCAGTCGCTGGCGAGCCAGTCGTCCCAGTGGTCCCCGTTGAGGTGCTGCTGTGAGGCGTTCATGTCCTTCGGGTCGAAGGCAAGACCCCACCCGTCGGGGTACTCGCGTACGGCGTGCATGAGGTGGCTCGCCGAAGGGCCGAGTTTTTCCAACAGCTTGGCCCGGGTCGGTGCCCGATGCGGCCAGGACAGGCTGAAGGACAAGTCGTCATCGACCTCGGCGCCGACGTCCTCGACGATCAGTGCGTCCACAAGTCCGGGCAGCCGTGCCGCAAGCTGGTAGGCGTTGACGCCGCCCAGGGAGTGGCCGAGTACGACCGCGCCGTGGATCCCCAGATGTTCCAATACTGCCGCTGCGTCCTCGACGTAGCCGTTGCAGGAGAAATCGGGAGAAACTGTCGGAGAGGCCGTGTCCACGCTGGTCGGGCGCGATGATCCGCCAGGAGGCGCCAAGCTCCCGTGCAAGACGCGTGAAAGTGCGGCCTTCTCCGAAGTGCCCGTGCAGTGCGAACAGAGGGCGACCTGGACCACCGAAGTCGAGAAAGGACAGGCGACGCCCGGCCACCGTCAAGGCCGCGCGCTTAGGCTCGGGCGGGATCGTTAGTTACGGAGCATCCGGGCACCACAGATGTTGTGCCAGAACCTCAACCCATGAATAAAGCCAATGCCCGGCATCCGGTGGAGGCCACCGAGTGGCTTCACCGAGTGAGTTCCAGCCAGTGGACTCAAGCCCGGTGGGCACCGGGGTGGGAGTGCCTTCCGGGCGGCGAGGAGTACAGCGAGGGCCTGGGCGTGAGCCAAGTCCAGCGTGAGGGTCGGCAGAGCGGTGCCGAGCTGCGAGTGACGTTCGCCGCCAGCCTTATGCGGGTTCGGTGTCGGGAGCTGTGTGTGGTCGTCCCAAGGTCGAGGTGATGACTTCCACCAAGGCGAGTTTGCGCAGGCTGTCGCCGGTGGTCTTGCCAGCGATCTGCTCCGCAAGGATGGGGTCGGGTTCCGCGACTTTCACAGCGGTTCGGAGCAGCAGTTCGTCCCGGTCGGATGCAGGCAACTGGTCGACGAGCCCCTCGGCGAGGCGCCACTGCGTGGCGCAGAGTTCTTGGAGCGGCGACAGCCAGCGGTAGGTCAGGGAACTCGGGGCAGCGGGAGGCTTGCGGATGATGTGCAGGGCCCGACCCATCGACCCTTCGCGTACGGAGGGGCGGCCGCTGCCGCCACTGCGGCGGAGACCAGGGTCGTGGCCGCCGTCGTACGGTGGCGGTCGTAGAGCGCTTCCTTCCCGGCGCCGGGTTGCAGGCCCTTTCCAGGAGGCCAAACGCCGATTCCCCGATCTCGGGCGCGGCGGCGAAGTGCCGAGCCGCTTGACGGGCAAGATCCGGAGCGCTCGCAGTGGCGGCACCGGCGACGACCGCCAGGGCCTGCTCCGAAACGCTCGCCTGCGGCCAACGCCTGTGCCAGGGAGCGGCCCTCGACCAGGGCCCGCCACCCGTCCAGGGTTTCGCCGCATTCCTCCAAAACGACTGGGACGCCGTCGTCAACGGCCTTACCCTGCAATGGAGCTCAGGCGCAGTCGAAGGCCAGGTCACACGGATCAAACTCATCAACGCCGGTCCTATGGACGGGCGTCCTTCGGCCTCTTGCGAACCCTCGTCCTCGCTCAACCACCATGACCATCCGCCACATTGAAGTCGGCTGCCACTCAGGCGATGACGAAGGCTGGCAGACGCTCGTTCTCCAGTACGTCACGGGGGAGGACAAGACCGAACCGGGTCTCTATGAGTGCCAGTGTGTGACGGTCCCGGTCCTGGTAGGCCTCGTCATCCGGTCGTGCGTACTCGCCGTCGGAGTGCAACACACCGGCCGCTACCAGCTCAGGTAGCAGGAGGTCCGGCTCGTCGCCCCATCGCCAGACCTCCTCTCCGATTCCGAAGCTACAGACGTTCACACCGTCTCTCGCATAGGAGAACATCGCCGGCGGATGGTCTACGGACGGGTCGAGGTGGACCGCCTCCACGCCGTTCCGGGAAATGTCGGCCAGTCGTTCTGCACCGTCCCCCAGCCCGTATTCAACGGCGAAGGACCATCCACCATGCGCACCGACGCGCACCACATCATCGTCGTCCGTCGCCAGGTCGAGAACCATGTGCCATGCCTCAGTGTCCGTGATCGGCGAAACGACGGATCCACTTACGCCCCCCATACGCAACCCCAGCTCCTCCGGCGTGATGCCGCGGGCAAAGACCATGTTGTGCTGCCAGTCATCTTGCTCTACAAGCCACTGAATGCCGCCACGCACGACGCCCATCCTCCCCACAGGCACGAGCTGTGCCTTCGTCTGTTCCCAGCAAGTGATCACCCTAGCCAGGGGGAGTGACAACCCACATCCACAGGGGCCTGATCTGGTGATCACCCTTCACCGTCACGGAACGACCGCCACAGCCGATTTCGAGATCCCCATCAACTGCGACGTCATCTCCATCAACGGTCCCAGCTACCGTCTCAAGAATCGGCTCGCTGCTATCGAACGTGACCGGGACGACGCGGCCTGACCAAGCTTCCCGGAGTTTTCATAGGGCAGTCCAGACATGCCCCTCGGAGTAGTCGTGCCAGCCCCGGAAGTACCAGTTGGCAAGATCCCCGATTCGCTCGATGCAGTCCTCGAAGTAGGCATCGGGCGCCGGCTTGGGGAAGTTCGGGTGTGACGTCCACGACGGGACCCAGGTCACGACCTCATAGAACCCTTCGGCGACCCATCGATCGAGCTTCTCGTCGGACTGGGATCGCCCACATGCGGCTCGCATCGCCTGTTCCAGGCGGGTGAAGGCAGCCCGGTCCCACTCCAGATCCCCCCGCAGCCGCAGCAGGAAGCTTCCCTCCTCTGCGTCGAACTCCCGCCTCAGAACCTTGGTGATCTCGTCCATAGCCGAGATCATGACAGCGACCACCAAGCGGTGCACGTTTGTCTGTACTTGGCGGAGCACTCAGAGGAGTACGCCGACACCTGGTTCCGTGACTGCCCAGCCGACATCGACCCCAGACACGTTCACGTCCCCGCCGCAGTCGAACTCGTCCACCGCAGCGAATACCGCTTAATAGGCGATGGCCCGAGCCAGCAGCACCAGGTGGGCCCAGCCATCGATCGCCCCCCGCCACAAGGAGCGGAGCACCGCGAACCTTGCTAGCTGCGGCTGGTTCTCATCAATCTCAGACCGCACCCAATCCGGGGCGTCAGCCCCACCAAGCCACCGTCCGGCGCCTGCCGGGCGTCACCGCTCACCGTTCACGGAGACCGTCTTTGCAGCACAACGACACACCCGCGGATTCTCGCCGCCGCTCGCTCCGAGCGCGCGTACTCTCCGCCTCCGCAGCGGCGCACTTCCTGCCGCAGAGCTCCGCGTCCGCCGCGACCCGGTGGTCGGCCGCGTTGGAGGCCGAGTCGCGCGTGAGGTGCCATGTGCCGACGGCGTACGTGGCGTAGCCCGCATCGTGCAGGACCTCGGGCGGCGGGGCGATGTCTTCGCCGACCTCCATGCCGTAGCCGGGGAATACGGGTCGGGAGCGGGGTTGGTCACGCGCGAGGCTCGCTGGGGGCAAAGGACTGGGAGGAGCTGGGCAGGGGGGCTTTCCCCCGCTGGTTGAAGGGGAGCCTGCCGAGTACGACCGCCATGCCGCAGGTATTGCTGACGGCGGAGAAGACCAGACCGGCCGCGATTCCGGCGGACAGCAACTGGAAGGCCGGGTGGACGAAGAAGCCGAGGGCCAGACCCAGAAGTACGACGGAACCCGCCGTGAATCGGACTTGGCGCTCCATGGCCCAGACGGCCCGAGGCCGGCCTTCGGGGCGGTCGAGCCCGTGCCCCTCGGCCGCCCAGGCGGTGGTGCCGCCGGTGAGGCTCGAGGCGCCGATTCCGTGGGAGGCCAGGGTGGCGACGGCGTTCTCTGCCCGGGCGCCGGAGGCGCACACCACCAGCAGGGGCTTGTGCTCGGCGGCCTTCCGGAGTTCCGGTAGTGCCCGACCGATGCGGTCGAGGGGGATGTTGACGGCGTCCGGCAGACGCCCCGACGCGAACTCGGCCGGAGTCCGGACATCGACGACGGTCAGCTCGTGGCGGCGGGAGAACGCCTCGCTCACGCTCAGGGCGGCGGAAACACTCATGGCAGATCGCGTTCCTTGGCAGAGGGGGGGGAGAGCCTGCGGGGAAGGCCGGAGGCACGTGCCGGGGATCCTAGGCACCCCGGCGCCCTTGCGGCCGCTGCCCTGCACGAATGCCACACGGTTGCCATCCCGCGGCAACAACGGGTAGCTCGTACAGGCGTAACGGACGGTGCCCGGTGTCGTCGGATCGTTCGCGATCAAGAAGATGCCCGGACCGGCGTTCGACGGCGCGGTGGCCGCATCGTGAGTGACGAACGACGCCTCCACGACGGCCAGTGCCGTGTGGCCGCTGCACGAGGCGCCCGCCGGGCCGTCACATGCTTTTAATGCCATGTGCATGGCCATCAGGCCGGCGCCTCCGCATGATCGAACTCCGTTCGCGACACCATCCGAGGAGCCCCCTGATGCCCACCCGCCGCCACTTCATCGCCGGGTCCGCGGCCACCCTCGGCCTCGCCGCGCTCCCTGCCGCGCCGGAGGCCCTCGCGGCGGCTCCGGCAGCCCAGAGCGCCGCCGCGACCGCCGGCACGGACACTCCGAACCTCGTGGTGATCCTCGCCGACGACCTCGGCTACGGAGACCTCGGCGCGTACGGCCAGAAGCTGATCACCACACCGCGGATCGACCGGCTCGCCGCCGAAGGCCTGAAGTTCACCGACGCCTACTCGACCGCCGCCGTCTGCGCGCCGTCCCGCTGCTCGCTGCTGACCGGCCTGCACACCGGGCACTCCGCCGTGCGGGCCAATCCCGACGGCGCCCCCGGCGCGCTGAAGACCGGCGACACCACCTTCGCCGAGGTGCTGCGCGCCCGCGGCTACCGGACCGCGGTGATCGGGAAGTGGGGCTTCGGGCCGGAGGAGGGCGACCAGCCCAGCCACCCCAACTCCCGTGGTTTCGAAGAGTTCTACGGATACATCGACCACGGTCAAGCGCACGAGTACTACCCGGAGTACCTCTGGCACAACGGAGTGAAGGAGACGATCGCCGCCAACGCGGGCGGCGCGAAGGGCGCCTACAGCCCCCAACTCATCGAGCAGCGCGCACTGGACTTCATCGCAGACCACGCCGCCGAGCCCTTCCTGCTCTTCCTCACACCGACCGTGCCGCACGCACCGAGCGACATCCCCGACGTCGGCGCCTACGCCTCCCGTACCTGGACCCAGCAGAACAAGGGCCACGCCGCCCAGATCACCTACTTCGACACCCTCGTCGGGAAGGTCACCGACCGGCTGCACGCGCTGGGCATCGCCGAGAACACCGTCGTCCTCGTCACCAGCGACAATGGCCCGCACGAGGAAGGCGGGGTCAACCCGGACCTGTTCGACGCGAACGGCCCGCTGCGCGGCTACAAGCGCAACCTCTACGAGGGCGGCATCCGCGTCCCGCTGATCGCCTGGTCCCCGGGCCGGATCGGGGCGGGGACCAGCGACCGGCCCACCTCGCTCACCGACGTGCTGCCCACCCTGGCGGAGCTCGGCGGCGCACCCGCACCCGCCGACATCGACGGACTGTCGGCCGCCCCGCTGCTCGCCGGGAGCCCGAACGCCGCACGCCACAACCACTTGTACTGGTACCGGGACGAACGCGGCGTCACCAGCCGCGCCAACACGGAGGACGGCGGCCGCGCCACCTGGCTCGCGGAGGCGGTACGCAAGGACAACTGGAAGGCCGTGCGGTTCGCGCCCGTCAGGGACCACGCGCTGCCCGACGCACAGTGGCAGGTCGAGCTGTACGACCTCGCCTCCGACGCCGGTGAGCAGCGCGACGTCGCCGCCGCCAACCCGTCCGTGGTCACCGGCCTGGTCGCCCTCATGCGTTCCTCGTGGGTGGACACGTACGTCCGCAAGCCCTTCGGAGTCCGCACTCAGATCGAGGGGCCGGCCGTGCCCGGTCAGGCCTTCACGGTGACGGCCACCCTCGCCAACGGGTCGGGCAAGCCCTGGACCGGCGCACTCCTCGCCCTGCGCGTCCCGGCAGGTTGGCAGGTCCAGGCGACCACCGCCACCGGCCGGGACCAGCTGGCCGCCGGAGCCACGCTGACCACGTCCTGGCGGGTCACCCCGCCGGCGACGGCCACCCCCGGCACGCAGTGGCCGCTGACCGTCGAGGGCACGGCGCAGTCGCCGACCGGGCCGCTGCGCTACTCCGCCCCGGAACGGGTCTCCACGGTGCCGGCGGCCCCGGTCGCCGACGCGTATCTGAGCGATCTCGCGTGGGTCTCCGCCACCAACGGATGGGGCCCGGTGGAACGTGACCGCTCCAACGGGCGCAGCGCGGCCGGGGACGGCACGCCGATCTCGTTCGGCTCAGTGACCTACGCCAAGGGCCTCGGCGTCCACGCGCCCTCCGAGATCGTCTACCACCTCGGCGGAACGGCGGACCGTTTCACCGCGCTCGTCGGCATCGACGACTTCTCCACGAAGCAGGCAGCCGCCGGCGCGACGAAGGCCTCGGTACGGGGCGACGGCAAGGTGCTGTTCACCACCGGCAAACTGACCGGCGCGGGTGGTCCCGTGCAGGTGGACGTCGACGTACGCGGGGTGAAGCTGCTGCACCTGGTCGTCGAGGACGCCAACGCCAATTCGGCGTTCGACCACACCTCCTGGGCGCTCGCCCGGGTGACGGTGCTCTGAGCGGTGGAGCCGCCCTCCGGCACCGGCCGGCGGTCACCGTGAACCGGGGCTCGCCGGAAACGTCGGGCCCGGACAAGGTACTGGGCAGGCCAGGGCAGATCGATTGCCCCACGCCCGTCGTATGCCACGACCACCGATTTCAGGTCGCGTCGCGCGGCCTGCTGCGCCCCCACCATGTACAGGGAGCTCTCTGGTGGGCCCGGGCCCGAAGTGCAGGACGGGCTCGATGAACTGCCGCCGCCACATTCCGCGCGCCGTCGCTGACCCGCTCGCCCGTTGGCGCACGACCCGCGCCCAGCGCTCTGCCCTTCATGCCTGACCGGCGTCCGCTTCGGTCGCTTTGACGGCTTCGGCGGAGCCGTGTGTCAACGCGCCGGCGCGTGCAGCGGCGAGTGTGATCCGTACGGCCTGGTCAGCGGTGCTCTCCTCGATCGGATCGGCACTGACCAGCAACCGGAAGTAGATCGGAGCGGCCATTGTTTTGAACAGCTCGACGTGATCTGTCCCCGCCGGGAGTTCACCCCGCTCGATTGCGCGGGTGACCACGGGCTCGGCTCGCCGGAACCGGTCGGCGAGGACCCGTCGCCGAGCCTCGGCAATCTCTGGCAGCCGGCCGGCATCGGAGAAGATTGTGGTCTGCACCGCCCTGCCCACCGGGCCCGTCATGCTCTGCACGAGCGCTCGCGCGAGCGCTTGGAGGTCGGTCTCGACGGCGCCGGTGTCCGGAATGGGGATGTCGGTGGCGAAGTGTTCGGCGAGCGCGTCGACGACCAGGCTCGCGCGGTCCGTCCAGCGCCGGTAAACCGTCGTCTTGTGCACCCCGGCCCGCTGAGCCACGCCCTCGATGGTCAGCTCGGCATATCCCCGGTCCAGCAACTCGGCGAGGGTGGCGGCGCGCACCGCCGCCTGTGCCTTGCGGCCGCGCCCGACCGGGCGGGCGGGACCGGAGGAACTCAACTCCATTGCGACTCCAAGTTGCGTTAATGGGTGATCATGTGCCAGGCTCCAGCGTATCGCAACTTGAAGTTGCGTCGAGTGGGTTCCTGTCCAGCCGCGCGCCGGAGAGCCCTCAATCCAGGAGAAGCGTCGTGACGACACCACCACCGCCCGCAGGCTGTGGGAGCTGTCCGAGGGGCTCACCGGCGTTCCCTTTCGGCTTTCGGCGTCGGCAACCTGGTCGACGACCCCGAACTCAGGATCCCCCCGGCAAGCGCCGTAGTCGCCGCGTTCCGCATCGCATCTACCCCGCGCGCGCGGTCGACCGGCGGCCTACGAAGGGAAGTACGGCGAAAGCCTGTTCCTGACCTGCTCGGTATGGCGCCAGGCCGACGAGGACGTCGCCCTCACCCCCGCCCGCGGAACCTGCGTCATCGTTTGCGGCCGCCTGAAGCAGTGCACGTACGAGGACCGCGAAGGCGTAAAGCGCGCCGTCGTCGAGCTCGACGACGAGGAAATCGGCCCAGCCTCAAGACCGCCCGCCACCGGCACCAGAACAGCTCACAGACGCCGTTCCAGCCGCTCGCCGCGGCCGGTCGCGGCCCCTCCCGCGCCCCCGGCGGCTGGCAGCGCGTGAACAGTACCTCGACCCCAGACAGGAGCCCCGCCCCGATGGCCCGCACACCCGACCTCGTTACCCTCGCTTCCCTCGACACGCACCGCCTGATCGTCGCCCTTCCGAACCAGGGCCCCGCCGACGTCCGCTCGAACCTGCCGCGCGCCACCGCCGCCGCCATGCTGCGCCGCCTCGCCGACGAGCTCGACGCCGAGCAGCTCCTCGCCGCCCTGCCCGGGGAGGCGTTCGCCACCCTCGCCCACCAACTCACCCGCCGCCACCGCCCCGCCGAAGCCGCCCGGCACGCTGCCGACGCCTTCGCCCGCCACACCCGCGAGCTCGCCAACATGCTCGCCGCCGCCCTCGACCGAGGCATCCCCGCCGAAGCCCCGTCGGTCGGCCGGCACCTGGTCTCGATGCTGCGCAGCCACGCCGTCAATCTCGACAGCCCGCCCCGGACCGCCGTCAACGATGTGCTCGACCTCGCCGCCGCCCGCCACGCCCGCCTCACCCGCCGGACACAGCGCTGAGCAGCGACACCACCCTCGCCGTTGACCGGGGCAGATGCCGTTGGTTCCCAGGCCGCGGGAAACGGGCCGTCGGCGTTGGCGCGAAGCACCGGCTGCTCTTCATCGACCGGATCCTGGCCACACTCGTGCACCTCCGCCACGGAGCTGATCGGCTGCCAAGGCGCGGACTTGGCGTGCCGATGTGGGGGAAGTGGCCCGGCAAGCGAGGCAGCTCAGCTGTCGTGTCTCATGAGACACCTCGAGGTGGTGGTCTCTCAGACTGGGATATTCGGGCGCTTGTTCGGTGGGTGGTTGGTTAGGATCGCCGGAATGGAAGCCCGCACCCCGCCCGTCCTGCTCCTGCCCGCACCCCGCACCTCGACCGCCGAACTCATCGGCCAGGCAGCAGCCTGGCGCGGCTACGACGTGGCCGACCGGGCGGCGCGTGTCGAAGGACGCCGGGTGCACTGGTACGGAGGCCCCCGTGCAGCCGCACGCCTTGCCGGCCCGCTGGGCCTCGGGCTACTCGAACCGGCCGACGACTGGCTGACGCACGTACCGCGCCCCCTCCTGCGGCGCAGCGTACGGCTCACCACCCTCGCCGAGGCCCGGACACTGCGGGAACGGGCCTTCGTGAAGCCGCCCTCGGCCAAGATCGACCTGCTGCCCGCCGCCGTTCACGAGGACGGGACCAGCCTGCCCGGCGGGCTCGACGGCTCCACGCCGGTCCTGGTGAGCGGGGTGGTGGAGTTCGCTGCCGAGTACCGGCTGTTCGTCCTCGATGGCGAAACCGTCGCCGGAAGCCGGTACGCCGTCCGCGGACGCCTCGACCCGGCGCCGCTGGACGCGGAAAGCCGTGCGTTCGGCCGCACCGTCCTCGATGCCACGGCTGCCGGTCTGCCCAGCGCGGTGTGCCTGGACATCGGTCGGCTCGTCGACGGCGGCTGGGCGGTCGTCGAGACCAACATGGCCTGGTTCGCCCACTGTTACGCCGCCGAACCGGACCGCGTCCTCGACGTGGTGCTCCGCGCCGCCGGCCCGATCGCCTCGGTCGCCGAGCGGGACCGGCCGTACCTGAGCGGGTCAGCGGCCCATCCGGAGCGGGCTCAAGGGTGACCGGTACTCGGCCTGGTCGGCGACCAGGTCGGCGTAGGCGTCACGGCGCTTCAAGATCGTCGCGAGTCGTACGGACATGCCGCCAGCCCCCGCCCGCACGAGGTCAGCCGTGCGGCACAGGGCACTCGCCCGGCGTTCCTCCCGGACAGCCCTGACTGGGCATCAGGGCACCTACGCGTACAGCGCCCCGACGCCGAACCCGAGCCCGATCACCGTGAAGAGCGCGCCGACTCCGACGAAGACCCACCACAGGCCGTTGCCTCCGGCCGGAAGGATCCACCGGGAGGGATTCGCGGGGTCGTAGCGGACCTCGACCCGGGTTCCGACGGCAGGAGTCCTGTTGAGCGGGCGGGCCACGTTCGAGCTGGTCTCCATGGCCCGGCCGTCCGCCGTGGTCCAGGCGACGACCGGCGCGTACGCCGTGGTCCCGGTGCTCCGGATCGTGATCGAGTCGCCCGAGCCCGCGCCCTCCATCCGCATCGCCTCGAGGCGGATCACCACCCCCTGGGCCCGCACGCCGTCGCGCAGCAGACGCCGGGTCTCCCGGACCTTGTGGCAGGACACCGCACCGAGCACGGCCCCCGGCAGGGCGAAGGCGAGGGAAAGGATCCACAGAGTAGAAGAGGGCGGCATGAGACCTGTTTCGGTTCGGAAGCGGGGCGCGGGGCCCGGTGCACGACCGGCTTGCGCAACGCGCAAGCCCCCGCACCCCCGGGTCCGAGTACTACCCGTCCAGACGCCTGTGCACCGGTTTCGGTTTCGCAGGTCCCGTGCGCGAGCAGGGTGCGACCGAGCCCCCTGGGACCCGACGGCTGCGTGCCGCACGCTAACGACCTTGGGAGCGATACCAGCTCCGGATCTGCCTGGCGGTCTGGGCCCCTGCGCGATCAGGACGCCGCTAAGGAGGAGTGGTGCCGTCCGGCGGATCGCGGTCGCTGCTGTTTTGACCGGCGCGTCTTGGTCAGGGAGTGGACCGCAGCGGCGCCGCCCGCCACGTCATCCCCGGGGGCTGGAGTAGGGGCGAGGGCTCAGGGCCGGGGTCATCGGTGTCGACGACTCCGGCGGCCGTGTGGTCGAAGTCGGCGGGCCAGCGGGTGTGCTCGCTGGCCACGGCGCCGGTCAGGCGCGCTTCGACAAGGTTGGCGGTGCTCAAGTCGGTGCCGCGCAAGTCGGCCATGCGGAGATCGGCGCGTTGGAAGACCGCGCCGTGGGCGACGGCCTTGCGCAGGTTTGCCTCGCGCAGGTCGGTCTCAGTGAAGTCGGCGTCGCGCAAGTCGGTTTCGACCAGCTTCGCGCCCCGTAGGTCGGCCAGAATGCAGCGAGCCCGCCGGAGAATCGCAGTCGTGAGGTCGGCGTGCCGCAGGTTGACCGAGACCAGGGACGCCTGGGTCAGATTGGCGTGGTATAGGCCCGCGGCCTCCAGGCAAGCGCGGTCGAAGTTGACCTCGGGGAACCAGAGGCCGTCGCAGTCGGCCCGGCGCAAGTCGGTGATGCTGAGATTGACCCAGGACTGCTCCCGGTGCTGGCACAGCACGCCGAGCGCGGTCAGCGCCACCTGGGCGTCGGCGGCGCGAGTCTCCAGGGGGGTGATGTCGTTGATGGGCACGTCTGCCGCCGGTGATTCCGGCCCGGCGGGTGGCCAGGGCAGGTGCGTACGCAGATACGCGGCCTGGATGGAGATGATGGCCTCCCGGTCGCGGGCGGACTGCTCCGCGATCCGCCACAGCGCGTGCAACCCGCCGATGCGCACATCCAGCTTGTCGCTGCCGAGCTGGTCGACGGCCCGGCTGAATCGGTCGGTGACGTAGCCCTCCTGGGTGGCGCGCAAACCGTCCTGACTCACCCGCAGTTGCCGCCAGGTGGCATACGCGCCAAAGAGCACGACCAGGCCGCCGACCACCTGCAGAAGCGTCGTACGGACATCATTCACCGCCTTCAGTCGATCCTGTGCGGCGACGCTCGCCCCGGCGAGATCGTGGTCGACCACCACACCGGGCAGTAGGACGAACACCGTGCCTAGAACGACCAGCCCGGCGGCCCCGGCCAGCAGAGCCACGGCTGTACGACGCCTGACCAGCCCGTCGCGCCATGCCCGCCGACCGCGGTCCGGTTCCCCCATCTCCATGGGCACAGGAGCTTAGGCTCCACTTAGTAAACGATCAAGAGTGCTGTGGCACTGGCCCGTAACATGAGAACGGCCGTATGGGTTGAGTGAGTTGTGAGGTTTACCTGGGCCCGTGCGGCCTGTTCCCATCCCGCCCTGTCCGGGGTCTCGCGCGCACACTTCGGCGAGTTACTCAAAGAACTCGCGCCCCGGTGGCAGGCCGCGCGGGAGTCGGCGCTACACGAGCGGCGTGGCGGAGACCGGAGGCGGGGGGTCGGCGCCGGGCCCAAGCAGCGCCTGGTCTTCGTCGACCGGCTCCTGGTCACGCTGGTCCACCTGCGGCTTGGGATCCCGCACGCCGCTCTGGCCGAGTTGTACGCAGTGGACCGCTCCACCGTCTCCGGAGCCATCCGCGAGGTCCGCCCCCTGCTGGCGACCCGCGGCTTCGCCGTCCCGGACCGGCCGGGGGTACGGCTGCGCACGCTGGAGGGCCTGTTCGCCTACGCCGGCGCGGAGGGCGTTGACCTGCGCATCGACGGCACCGAAGTGCAGGTCCGCCGCCCCCGCGCCCACCGCCCCGGCCGCAAGGCGTTCGTCTCCGGCAAGAAGAAGCAGAACACGATCAAGACCACCACGTTCAGTGACCCGCAGGGTCGCACCCTGTTCAGCGGTGTGGTCCGGCCGGGCCGCATGCACGACCAGACCGCCGTGCGCACCGAGGGCATCGCCGAGCAGTTCCACCGGCACCCCAAGGTCAAGGCCGAGGTCGACGAGGGCTACCGGGGCCTGGCCAACGAGTTCCCCGGCCAGGTCAGCGCCCCGCCGAAGAAACCAAAGGACGACGCGCCGCTGGGCGAGCACCACGCCTGGCGCGAGCAGAGACGCCGCCAGTCCTCCGCGCGGATCTGCGTGGAGCACACCAATGCCGAGTACAAGCAGTGGCGGCCCCTGCAGCGGTTCACCGGCCGCCGCGAGACCTACGCCGAGACCCACCTCGCGATCGCCACCCTGGTCTCTGACCGTTCCGCCCGGCGAGCGACCCGCCGCAAGGCGAGCACCGAACTGGTGCTCGCCCGGCAGGCCGCCTGCTGATTACCCACCAGCCAACCCGCCAGGCCAGCACGCCCCGAACTCAATCGCTCCCAAGGTTGTAAGGCGTGAGACATCGGTGCGCCCGTGAGGCAACGGAGAACACCCCGGGCGCACTCGCCCGGGGCTGCGCCCGCTCTACTTCACTGTCAGGCGCGCGGAAGTCGTAGGTACCCCCGTGGGGCTCGACATCAGAACCGGCGCGCGCGTCGGGGCCGGCGAGCATGTGGGGCTCGGCATCGGAGCCGACGTCGTGGAATCGGCCTGGGCCATGCCGGTCGCGAGAGCGAGGTCGGCAACCAAACCGGCCACGGCAACAGCTGCCGCGACTCCACGAACATGGTGAGTACGCATGTGGGTTCCCCCTGGTCGATATGCCCAGCACCGTCGCCGAGCCTTCTCCAAAGAGAGCCACACCGTCCGTCGTCGAACCGCAAGATCCGGCTCCCGCCCTCAGCCGGGAGCTGCTGCCCGCTTGCCCTCCCGGCCTTGTGCCTGTCCGAGGTGCCCAACCCGACGGTCACCGCCCGCTGGACCTTGCACCACATCGCCGACCGCGCGCCGGGGTGTGACCGCGCGCCGCCCTCGTGGCGCCGGCCGGGCTCCCGGAGCCGAGGCTTGACGGCCCCACCGGAAGATATGACACTCAGAGTGCAAGTTGTTTTGCGGGGCGCTCGGGGTCGTCCTGTTCGATCTGCAGCGAAGGGCCGACCATGTCCATCGACAGCGCCCGCGCATGTTCCTCGGAACCCGCCGTGACGCGCGCGGCCCCGCCGGGGACGCACCGCGTCCCCGGGCCCGCCGCGGCGCCGCTCGCCCCCCGGCGCCTGCGTGCGCGGGCGGCCTACGCCGCCGTCTGGGCTCTCGGCGGGAACACGCCCGCCTGGGAACATGCACTGCGCGTGCTCGTGCTGGTGCTGTGCGTCAGCACGGCCGGACAGCTGGTCGGCCCCCGGCTGGCGCGGTTCGGGCGCACCCCGCTCGACCGGGTCCTGTTCTACGGCCTGCTGGCCGGGAAGGTCCTCCTCGTCGGGGTGGCCCTCTTGGCCGACTGGATCTTCGGCTTGTGGTTCGCCGACCCCGCCCTGATCACCGGGGTGTGCCTGTTCGCCGTGGTCACGGCCGGCGGCCCCGCCCTGCACCGCCGGCTCGCGCACGGTAAGACGGGCCGTTCGGCCGCGCGGTAGGTCGGTGCGGTCTGTCCGCAGGTCAGTCCCGGTACACGACGACGAACGAGCCGCGGGGATGGGAGCCCGGCTGTCCCGCCGTCTCCGCGAGGGCGCGCCGCAGGGCGTGCAGGTGGGTGGTGGCGAGCTGGAGCGGAGGCTCGTCCGGCTGGTACGTGGTACCCCGCGGGTAGTCGGTGTCCGGTTTCGTGGTCATCTCGATGTGGCAGCCGAGGACGTGGGTGATCGGGCGGGTCGCGCAGAAGTCCACGAGCCGGTCCACCGTCTCGGCGTAGGCCGCCCGGTCCTCCACGTAGAGCCGCCCGGGGTAGAGCGAGTCGCCGGTCAGCAGCAGACCCGTGTGCCGGTCGTGGAAGACCAGAGCGGCGGCCTGGTGGCCGGGCCCGGGGATGAGGTCGAGGACGCGCCCGCCCAGGTCGAGCTCGGCGGTGTGGTGCGGCCAGTCGTCGAGTCCGAAGTGGACCGTGACCTCGTCCAGCCCCGGGCCGACGATCGTGGTCTCCGGTCTGTCGGTGAACTGGCCGTCGCCCGCGATGTGGTCGCCGTGCCCGTGGGTATGAGCGACCGTCAGCGCGTACCGTGCGCGGGGATTGCGCATCAGCCAGTCCTCGATCAGGGCGTCGACGGTCGCGCGCAGGGGGAAGTGGCCGGAGTCGGCGGTGGCGCCGGTGTCGATCAGCAGCGCCCGCTCGTTCCCGAAGAGGAGGAAGAGGAACGGCGCCTCGTAGTGCACGGACTTGTTCTGGCGCAGGATCACCGTGTTCTCGGTGTACGCGTGGACCTGGATCTCGGGGGCGGGATCGTGCTTGGGGGACGGCCAGCCCGCGTGCCACACGGCGTCCAAGCTGCCGGGGACCGGGGCGTCGGCGAGGAAATCGATCACGGCCCCAACCTATCGCCGCGACGCCGCGCGTTGACCGCGTTCATACCGTCGACACCGAGTCCTGTGGCCGGCGCCACCACTGACCCTGCCCGGTGATCCACCAGAAGCCGGTCCGTGCGCTTCACCGGACCGAGCGGCTGCGAGGCCGATGCTGCGGCGGCCGTGGCCATGCCCCAACGCGGTCCGGATTCGGCCCTGTCCGCCCCGGGCCCCCTCGGCTATCTTGATCACCGCATTGACGACAGGGGTGGGCGCACTGTCCGGGGGGACCTGCCGATGACCGAGTTCCGGCTGCTGGGACCCGTCGAGGCATGGCGCGACGAGCGACGATTGACCATCGAGGGCAGGAAGCCGCGGGCACTGCTCGCAGCACTGCTGCTCGAGCGCGGGCAGGTGGTGTCGGCCGAGACGCTGATCGACAGGGTGTGGGGCGACTTCCCTCCCGACAGCGCGAGGACCCTCGTCCAGACGTACGTGTGGGTACTACGCCGCGCCCTCGGCGATGTGATCGAGACCAAGCCGGCCGGGTATCGGATCCGGGTGGCGTCCGCCGGGACGGACCGGGACCGCTTCGCGGAGCTGGCCGACCAGGGGGCGCAGCGGCCGCGGACGGCCGACACGCAGAGGCCGCCGCGCTGTTCACCCAAGGCCTCGACTTGTGGCGTGGGCCGGCGCTGGGAGGGATCGGCGGGGCCCTCGCCGTCGCTGCCGCCGGCCTGGACGAGGAACACCTGTCCGTGAGGGAGCAGCGGGCTCAGGCACAGCTCTGCGCGGGCACACCGGTCGATCTCGCCGAGCTGAGCGCACTCGTCGCCGCCCACCCGACCCGCGAGCGCGCCAGGAGACGCCTCATGCAGGCTCTGTACCGGGCCGGCCGTCATGCCGAGGCCCTCGAGGTGTTCGCGCAGGGCCGCCAAGCGCTCGCCGACGAGCTCGGCGTCGAGCCCGGTCCGGACTTGCAGGCTCTGCACGTGTCGATCCTCCGGGCGGGCGGCGACCCCACCGGCCAAGTGTCGGCGCCGGCCGCCGCTTGCGTCCCCGAAGCGCAAGGCGAAGCGGGCGGCGAGCGCGGTGCCAGCGGTCCGATGGCGGTGCCCGTGCCGGCCCTCCTCCCTCCGGCCACCGCGGACTTCACGGCCCGCGCCCGGCCTCTCGCGGAGCTGCTGCGCCACCTCGTCGGCGCGGGCGGGGACACTGCCTCCACCCGTACCGCCCTGCCCGTCTGCGTCGTCTCCGGTACCGGCGGGGCGGGCAAGTCGGCCCTCGCCGTCGAAGCCGCACACCGGTCGGCCGAGGCGTACCCCGACGGCCACCTCTACGCGGACCTGAGCGGCGCCTCCGCCCCCGCCAACCCCGAAGAGGTGCTCGCCCGGTTCCTGCGCGCCCTTGGCCGACCGGTCCCCGACAGCCTGCACGAGCGCGTGGACCTGTACCGCCCACCCTTACGGGCCGCCGAATGCTGCTCGTACTGGACGATGCCGCCTCCGAGGCGCAGGTCCGCCCGCTGTTACCGGGCGCCGCATCCTGCGCCGTCCTGGTCACCTCCCGCAGCAGGCTCCCCGCACTGACGGGTGCGCACCGCATCGAACTCGATGTCCTCGGCCCCGCCGAGGCCCTCGCCCTGCTCGCCCGGGTGGCCGGAGCGGAACGGGTCGCGGCCGAGCCCGCCGCGGCCCCGCACGAGCTGCGTGCGTACGGGGGTCTCACGGTGGGTCAGTCCGAGTTCGGCAGCCTCGGCCGCTTCCGCCCAGGCAGCGCGGTCACCGGCCCACTGGGCCCAGATGAGGGCCCCTCGTGGGAGCGGGAAGCCCTGTTCGACCGCGGTCCTGCAGGCCGATCGCAGGGTCGCCGTCGCGCGCCGGGCGTCCTGCTCCGAGGCGCAGCCGGTAGACGATGTGCTGATGGACCTCGCTGCCGCCTGGGTCGAGGTCGGCCCCCTCGCCGAGCAGGGTGACGGCAGCCGCCGTGTCTCCGATGTTGCGCCGGTCCAGGAGCAGCGCGCCGAGGCGATAGGCAGCCGCCTGCCGGTCTGCCGGGCTGCACTCCTCGACCACTCCTCGACCACTTCTCGACTCAGTGCGATGGCCCGGTCGAGGGATTCCCGGTCGCGGGTCGTCTCGTATTGGAGTTCGAGCACCCTGCTCACCCTGCGCCGGATCTGGGAGCGCTCGGAGCAGCATGGTATCGAGGCCGCAGGTGGCATGTGCCAGGGCAACTCGGGTGAACCTCCGACCGCGCCATCGCCAGGTCCCGTTCTCGGGCAAGGGGTACTTCTACGCTCCGCATGGGTGTCGGCCGACCGGCATCCACAACACGGAAGAATGGAATCCCCATGCGTCTTCGCACCACAGCCGTCGCCCTCGTCGGAGCCCTCGCGCTCACTCTCCCCGCCGGCGCCCAGGCGTTCGCCGACGACGGCCAGGCTTTTAACTATGTCTTCCTCAAGGACGGAGAGAGCCAGCTCGCGCAGATCAGCGACTTGACCGAGGGCAAGTGCCACAAGCTGGCGGTCACCGACGGCGCCGTCCAGGAGATTGCCAACGACTCCGACATGGTCGCCCTGCTCTTCGACAACGCCACGTGCAGCGGTGAGCCGGTCGTAGCCGCCGGCCCGGGCGAGAAGGTCGGCGACATCAAGGCTGTCGCCGTGGCCTTCGAGCACGCCGAGCGAGCCGAGCAGGCCGATCACGCCGATCACGCCGAGCACGCCGATCACGCCGACGGGGCAGCCATGCCCGGAGACGACGCGGATGAGGATGGAGACCTCTTCAAGAGGGTCTTCTCCTCCATGGGCTGACGCTGCCCGCAGCGCTGGCCCGGAACCCACGCAGTTCCGGGCCAGACGCGCAACGAGTGCTGCGACAGCACGCCGAGCAGGTCGCCACGGCAATCTCTTGCCCCTGTCGAAACCGCTGCCAAGACTGCCGTGTCCGCCCGGTGGGCCGGGCTGCTGTCCGCGACCACGCGGAAGAGCCCGTAATCGCGGACCGCGTGCTCCCATCGGCCCCGGTGGGCAGGCGGGTGCCGGACCAGGCGCAGTACGCCAGGGCGTCGTTCCAGGAGCCGTGGACGGCGGGTTCACCGAGGGCGGTGTCTTCGAGGCACCGCTCATGCCTGCCGGCGCGGCCTTCCCCAGGCGGTCGGCGGGGCGTGAGGAGATCCGCAATGCCAGCGGCGTACTGAGAGCAGCATCCGGGGGCGCGGATGAGTGATGGTGCCGCCACGGCCGGATCGAGTAGACGCCGAGCAGCAGTCACGTCCGGGACCCCGAAGATCTGGGCCGGTGACCAACGCCTGCCCCTCCAGTGGCACCGCACCCGGTGCGCACTCCGCGTCTGTCCTTGGCCATGACCGCAGTCGGCGGAAATGCGCTGTGCGCCGACCGCACCCGAGGTGCATCAGGAGCGAGTCGCGGACGAGGCTGATGCCGTCGGCGAACTGCCCGCTGTCGACGTACCGCGGATCGTTGCAAGTGGTCATCCATCTCGCGTCATCGAGGCATGCGACGCGTCCGGCCGTGAGCGCTCACGGCACCTTCGCCGCGAGCATGCCCGCCACATGGGGTCTGCAGCGTGCCCCGGCGTCACTGGCCCTCGAGCCATTCTCCGGCGGAAGTACACCGCGGCTCTTCGCAGCAGGCACACAGTTCTTGAGCAGCCCCGTGAACCGCAACCCGGTTCACGTACCCCGACCAACCCCGGTGACCGCACCAGGCGATCGCCGGGCACCTGACCACCCGCCCAGGCTGCCCCAACGGGTCAAAGGACAGCCCGCCTTACGGAGACGGACCGTATGAACACCCATCAGACCACATCACTCCTCCTCGGCCTCGCCGCCATCGTGATCCTGGCACGCGTACTCGGCGCGTTGGCCCGGCGGCTCGGACAGCCGGCGGTGATCGGTGAGGTCCTCGCCGGCATCGCGCTGGGACCCACCCTGTTCCACGGCGCCATCTCCGACGCCCTCTTCCCCGTGTCCATACGGCCACTGCTCAGCGCTCTGGCCGCGGTCGGAGTCGCGGTCTTCATGTTCATCGTCGGCCTCGAGTGGGACGCCAAGCTGATACGCGGCAGCGGAAGCCTTGCCGTCGGCATCTCGTTCAGCTCCATCGTGCTGCCCTTCGGCCTCGGCATGCTCCTGGCGCTCTACTTGATGGACGAGTACGGCTCCGACAACCAGACGGCGTTCATGCTGTTCATGGGCATCGCCATGTCGATCACGGCGTTCCCGGTGCTGGCCCGCATCCTCACCGACCGGAAGATGACGCGCACCCCACTGGGTGTGGTGGCTCTGGCCTGTGCCTCCATCGACGACGTCCTCGCATGGTCGGTGCTCGCCGCCGTGGTTGCCATCAGTGGCGCCGCGGGCGGCGACGAGTGGCGCATTCTGCTCGCGATCCCGTACCTGCTGGGCATGCTCTTCGTCCTGCGCCCCCTGCTGCAGCGCTACGTGGCCCGCCGGCCCGGCCTCCGGCTCACCCCGACCGTGTTCGGGTGCATCGTCGCGGGCCTGCTGCTGTCCGCCGCTGCCACCGAGTGGGTGGGTCTGCACTACATCTTCGGCGCGTTCCTCTTCGGCGTGGTCCTCCCGCGCACCGGCACCGAGCAGCTCCAGTCGCAGGTGCACGAGCGCCTCGGGGAGATGAACGGCACGCTGCTGCTGCCGGTGTTCTTCCTCGTCGCCGGCCTCAAGGTCGATCTCTCGGGGCTCAACATGGACGGGCTGGGCGCCCTGGCGCTGATCCTCCTGGTGGCTGTCGGCGGCAAGTTCATCGGCGCGTTCGCGGCCGCCCGGCTGAACCGGATGCCGGTACGGCAGTCCGCTGCCCTCGCCACGCTGATGAACACCCGAGGCCTGACCGAGCTCATCGTCCTGAACGTGGGCCTGCAACTGGGCTTCCTCGACAAGGGACTCTACTCGCTCATGGTCGTCATGGCCGTGGTCACGACCGCGATGGCGGGTCCGCTGCTGAGCTGGCTCCTCGGCAAGCCGGCACGCAACGACCTGCCCGAGACACCCGAGAAGCTCGAGGCACCCGAGCACACGGCCGGAGCGGTACGCACGAGCGCCTAGTGACCTGAGCCAGAGATTTGGTGGCCGTAGGCGGCACCCGGCGACCCCCTGTCGCTTCCGGATCCTGCGCACCGGCTGAAACCGGGACCTACGCCCCGGCCAGCCAGGCGGCGGCCCTCCGCAGCTCCTCCGGAGTGCCCGGTGCCAGGGCCGACAGGCGCTCCGGGCGTCTCAGGAGCCGCCGGTGGGCCGGGGTGAGCACGGCCTCGGCCAGCAGCCAGCCGCTGAGGGCGTGCGGGTCCGCGGGGGACCGGCGCAGGGTCTCGGCGTAGAGGGCCTGGGCCGTGCGCGGGACCCCGGCGACGAGGTGGCCGTCCGCGCCGGCCGGTGCGAGCGGCGGATCGCGGTAGAGACGGGCGCGGGGGTCGTGCCACAAACCCGGCGGGCCGGCCAGGACCGGCTCGTGCGCACCGGTCGGTGGGGGAGCGCCTCCCGCACCGAACGCCGAGGCCAGCGCGGTCCGTTCGGGTTCGTCGCAGCGCAGGTTCCGCAGCCGCCACTCGACGACGTGGCTCAGCGCGGCGGCCCGCGCCCGCTCGGCGGTC
Source organism: Streptomyces sp. NBC_01296 (assembly GCF_035984415.1). NCBI lineage: Bacteria > Bacillati > Actinomycetota > Actinomycetes > Kitasatosporales > Streptomycetaceae > Streptomyces > Streptomyces sp. NBC_01296. Next base: position 8,390,345 of record NZ_CP130720.1, read on the forward strand.
TGCGGTGCCACGGGCTCGCGCAACCAGCTGTCGAGGGTGGCCGCCAGCCCATGCAGCACCCGGGAGCCGGGTGCGGTGAGCCGGGCCCGGGTCAGCAGCGTACGGACGATCAGCCGGGTCTGCAGGCGGCGCAGCGCGAAGTGGAACCCTGCGATCTGGGGGTCCACCCCCGGGTCGGTCATACGGGCACGCCAGAATCCGGTGACCCCCGTGAAGGCGTACGCGCCGTGCAGCAGCCCGGTGGAGTGGCGCGGATCGGGCCGCCACGGCGCGTAGTGGATCTCGGCCCCGTCATCGTGGAGCAGGGGGAAGAGATGGAGCAGTGCACCGAGTTTGCTGTGCTGGAACTCGTGCACCATCGCCTCGGCGAGCGCCAGCGCGTCGGGCGGGCGGGAGATGACCATGGAGCCGAAGGCGTCCGACGTGGTCGCGCTGACCAGTACGTCGGTGGGGGCGGGGCCCGGCGCGGTCGATGCCGTACGGGTCGGCCCGCCGGGCTCGGCGAGGTCCGCCGGCACGATGCGCCGGACCTCGGCCACCCGCAGCCTGCCCGGCCCGTCCGGCGAGGGCCCCTCCAGGATGGCCGCGGCCTCGGTGAACAGCCGTTGCCAGCGTTCTGCCTCCGCTTCGGACAGCGGCTGCGGGGTGACCGGTTCGTCCAGGTCGCGGTAGGGGTCCAGGTCGTCCAGCCAGGTCGACGTGCCGACGAAGGTGCGCGATGGGGTCCAGTGGCTGCGCCAGGCCTCGTCCAGCGGGCGGACCAGGATCGTGCGGCCATCCGAGGTCAGGTGCAGATCGCCGCCCCGCAGCCGGGCCCGGGCCGTGCCGTAGCCCGGAAGACCGCCGATCCGTGCCAGGCCCAGGGTGGGCAGGGACAGGCCGCCGTCCCACAGGGGCACGTCCAGTTCGACATCCAGCCCGGCAAGGATCCGCGCGGTCAGCGAGATGGCGCAGAGGTGCCCGGCATCCGCCCACAGGGGCGGGCCGCCCGTCGTGCCGTGGAGACGGCGCACCATGTGCGCCGTCCAGCAGCCCATGTGCGGGCTCATCAACAGTGTCTCGCACGCGTTCGGTTCCACCTCGGCCGCCTCGGCGAACAACTCCCAGACCGGTGCGACCGGGCCCAGTTCACCCAGTGCGCCCGGCAGTTCGTTCAGCCGGTCGAGCAGTTCACCCAGGAGCATCAGGCGCCTGGTGCGTTCGACCCGGACCAGGAACGCGACCGCTTCGGCGGAGCCGCCGCCCGAGGCGAGTTCGTCGAACCTGGCGCCGGGCATCCGTAACCGCGCCTCGTGCTCCCGCGAAGCCATCTACTCGGCCCTGGCCCCGCCGGTCGGATTGCTGTGCCCCATGGTGTTGCTCCGTGCACGGCGCGCCTGCGCGAGCAGCCGTCGGCTGCGCAACCGTGCGGGAACGCCGCGCATGGCGGAGAGGCTCACCCCGGTCAGATCCGCGAGATCGGATTCGACGTGCTCCACGCGGTCCGCACCGGGACGGTCCGCGTTGGCCGGCTCATGCAACGTGCTTCCCCCTTCAAGTGCCCCGGTCCCACCGACCGGGCGGGACGCGCCACCGGCGCTGCCGGGGTCTCCTCCATGATGACGAACGGGGGCCGTGTCGAAAAGCCCATGTGATCAAGCCATCTGACGATGCCTCGGCCCTTCACCCGGCGGGTCGCGGTCCGGCACACGCGTGGACGGCAGCCTCGAGGGCCACGGCCCGCTGTTCGTCGTCGTCCAGCAGGGTGACCGCGGCGTGGAGCAGCCACAGCTCTCCGGGCGCCTCGCTCAGGGCGCGGACGATCCCGATGAGGTCGGTGCGCGGCTTGGTGTGCCTGCGCATCCGCTCCACGGTGCGGGTGGCCTCGCCCAACTCCATGATGATCGCCTGCCGTTCCTCGGGATCGGTCATCATCGGGTAGGCGAGCAGGGCGCCGATGAGGCGTTCCATGGGCTGACCGGGTGCGTTCGCCATCCCCACCGCGGCCCGCGGTGGTGCCGTCGCGGGGGTCGGCGGCGCCGGGTGCTCGGACCGCTGGGGGGCGTAGAGCCACATCATCGGCAACTGGTCGGTGCGCCGCTCGGCCCGCAACCGCTCCACCCGCTGCTGGACGTCGCCGAACAGTGCCTCCGGATCCGGCCACTGACGCGCACCCCCACCCACGGGGCCGCACCGGCTGTCAAGGGCCTCCAGAACACTGGCCGAGAACAGACCCGTGCCGCGCACGGGATCGTTCGTGGCCCGCTGCCCCCGGGTCGCCGCCAGCAGCAGCGTCTGGTGGTGGGACTGCACCCGCCGTCCCACGGGCAGGGTCTCGGCGGGCAGCGTGTGCTGGAAGCCGTACTCCTCCTCGAACGTCTGGCAGGCGTCCACGATCCAGATCTGTCGGCCGAAGCCGGGCAAGGCGTCGCTCGCCAGGGTCCGGCGCATCGAGTCCAGATCGAGGTTGCGCTTGTCGGCGGTGGTGGCGTCCTCGCAGAACAGCCGCAACCGTTCCGCCCGGTCCAGCACCCCGTGCCCGCCCCACCACACCCACAGCGCCTCGCCCCGCAACGGGTGCAGCCCGGACACCACCAGCTGCCGCAGCGTCGCGTGGTCGGCGGGCCGGTACGGCACGTCCGAGCCGGTCAGCGGGTTGAGGTGGAGCAGGATGTTCTGCTCCGGTACGCCGAGACGCAGCAGCCAGGAGCGGAAGCGCAGTGCGTCCCCGGCAGGCCCGGGCAGGTCCCAGTCGGGCCCGGCGGCGTACCGCTCGATGCCCACGACCACTGCGAAGGTGCGCTCCGGCGCGGGAGCCGCGGTCCCCGTCACGACAGCCGGGCCGCGATCTCGCGGTAGACGGCCGGATTGGTCCAGTAGGCGCTGTGCGCGGCCGGGAACGGCTGCCGGTTGTCGACCTCGACATCGGTGACCCGGTCGGGGAACAGCCCCGCCCCGAGGTAGCCGAGCAGGTCCCGCCGGTCGTAGACGTTCAGCCAGTCGGGCACGTGCCGCGGCAGCGGCTCCGGGTGGGCGAGCCCGGGCAGGGCCCCGCTCTCGTAGAGGAACGGCCCCTGGGACCCGACCGTGACCAGTAGTTGCACGTGCGGCAGAGGCGCGGCGACCAGGGTGTCCAGGGCGATGATGCCGCCGAGGCTGTGCCCGACCACGACCACCGGCGCCGACAGCTCCTCGATCAGCCCCCGGAGCCTGCGCCGCAGCGCCCCGCCCCGGGCCAGGTACCGCATGATGTCGGCGGCGGCAGGATGGCCGGCCTCGGTCAGCGCCCGGCGCCGCCGGACCGCGGCATGTGAGGCGAGCCGTAGCGCCGGCCGGGCGAGCAGGGCTCCGAGTCCCCGCTCGGAGCCCGCCGGGCGGGCCCCCATGAGTTCGGCCAGGGCGGCCACGGCCGCGTCCCGCGCCTCGCCGTCGGGGACGACGGGCGCGTCCTGGGCGAGTACGGCGGCCAGCGCCGCAGCGACCACCGCCCGGGCGAGCAGCCGGGCGAGGTCCTCGTCGTCGGGCAGGCGGCTCGCGGCCCGGCCCGGCAGCGGGCTGCGGCTGAGCGCCAGAGCGGCCTCGGACAGGTGCTGCTCCGGCACACCGGTGCGTTCGGCGACATCGGCCACCTTCCCCTGGAGGGCGGCCAGCAACGTCTGAGGTCGCTCCCCGGGGATCGGGGCGCCGAGGGGCAGTTCACCGGGGGCGGCCGGGCCGTCCGCGGCGACCAGCGCCAGTTCGAGGAGCGGATCGCGGTACAGGTCGGCCCAGCGCTCGCTGTCGGCGTCCTCGGCCGGGGCCGCGTCGGGCGACCCGCCGAGGCCGCCGCGGCTGCGTCCGCCCGGCTGCGGCAGGGACAGGCCACCGCCCGCCAGCGTCGCGCCGAACTCCCCGCCCCAGTAGAACGGGACCGGGTGGACGGCCGGGGCCACGGCGCGCAGCCCGGCCGAGAAGCGCCCGTACAGCTCCGAGAAGCCGGGCTCCCGGACCCCCGTGCCGTGGATGAACAATGCCGTCGTCATAAGCCCCCGCCCGGACGTCAACCAGTCACCGTGAACGCGATCGTGGCACATAACGAGGCGTCAACTTGGCAGTATTCTGAAATCGTGCCCCTCGACCCCGGGTGCGCGCTCTTTGTTATGCCGTGCACCCGCCGTGGCCGTTCCGGCCCGGCGCCGGACTCCTCGAGGGGGACCGTATGGGTACTGATGCGATGATCACCCATCTCGTCGGCGCCACCGCGCTCATCCTGATCGTCGCCCACACCGCGGGCTGGCTCTCCCGGCGGTGGGGACAGCCCACGATCATCGGGCAGTTGATCGCCGGCATCGCCCTCGGCCCGACCATGCTCGCGGCGCTCTCCCCGGGGCTGTCGCGGATCCTGTTCCCCCCGGCGCTGGGCCCGGTGCTCACCGGGCTCTCCCAGATCGCCCTGGTCCTCTTCCTGTTCGCCGTCGGCTACGAACTCGATCTCGGCGTGGTCAGGGGCCGGGCCCGTACCGTGGTGGCGGTCTCGCTCGCGGCGTTCGTGCTGCCGATGACGGCCGGGTGCGCAGTCGCGCTTCTCTTCCACGGCCGGCTGGTGGAGCTGGGCGCGCCCCGCGAGATGTCCACGGCCTCGGTGCTGTTCTTCGGCGTGGCGCTGTCCATCACGGCCGTGCCCGTCCTGACGGCCATAGTCCGCGAGAACGGCCTGGCCGGGACGGTGCCCGGCATCGTCGCCGTCGCCGCCGCCGGGTTGATCGACGTCATGGGCTGGACCGTCCTGGTGGGCACGCTGCTGGAGACCGAGGTGAACGGCGGGCTCTCCCGGCCGGTGCGGCTGGCGCTGCTGCTCGGGTTCACGGCCGTGATGCTGCTCGCCGCCCGACCGGTCCTGCGCCGCCTGGTGTGGCGCTCGGGGGTCGACCCCTCGGTGAGGCTCGCCGTCCTGGTGGGCTTCGCGTTCGCCTCGGCGTGGGTCACCCAGGCTCTCGGGCTGCACGTCATCTTCGGCGCGCTGCTCGCCGGCGTGGTCACTCCGCGGGAGGACGGCGGCACCCTGGACCCGGACCTGGTCCGGCCGCTGCACGACATCGGCATGCTGCTGCTGCCGTTCTTCTTCGTGGTCTCCGGCCGCGGCGTCGAGATCGGCGCGCTCGACTCCACCGGTGTGGTCGCGGTGATCGCCGTGACCCTCCTCGCCATCACGGTCAAGGTGGTGAGCGGGACCGTTGCCGCCCGGCTCGCGGGCCTGGACCGGCATGATGCCCGGACCGTGGGCGTCTTGCTCAACACCCGTGGTCTGACCGAGCTGATCGCGCTGAACGCGGGCCTGCAGGCGGGGCTGATCAGCGGCCGGCTCTACACGGCGCTGGTGATGATGGCCGTGGCGACCACGGTGGCCACCGAGCCGCTGCTGGCCGTCGTACGCCGCCTGCGGGCGCGCGCAGCGGGCGCGGGCGGGGCCACTCCGCCACCACCGCGCACCCCGGTCGACGCATCTTCCGCCGAGGCCCTCTGATACCGCGTACGCGGCGCAGAGCGGCACCGCGGCGTACACATCCTGACGGCGGCACTCCGTACGGCGAGGACGGAGCGCCGCCGTAGGTCGCCTAGTGTCCTGCGCCGGAGATCCGTCGTTAGTTTATGTATGACTGCTTCTGCGGATGTGCCGGTGCCACGTCGTGGTCCGAAGTTGGAACCGTTGTTGTTGTCTTCCGATGAGCGTGTGGTGTTGGAGCGTTGGGTCCGCAGGGCGTCATCTGCGCAGGCGGTGGCCTTGCGGGCCCGCATCGTGTTGGCGTGTGCCGGTGCTGATGTGCCGCCGATTGTCGTGGTGGCACGGGAGTTGCATATCGCGGCCGACACGGTCCGCAAGTGGCGTCGCCGGTTCCTGGCGGCCCGGCTGGACGGGCTGGTCGACGAGCCCCGGCCTGGCCGGCCACCCACCATCAGCGTTGATCAGGTGGAGGCGGTAGTGGTCGGCACGCTGGAGGAGATCCCGAAGAACGCCACTCACTGGTCGCGTTCATCGATGGCCGCCCGCAGTGGCCTGTCGAAGTCGACAGTGGGCCGGATCTGGCGGAAGTTCCAGCTAAAGCCCCATTTGAGCGACACGTTCAAGCTGTCGACGGACCCGCTGTTCGTGGAGAAGCTCTACGACGTGGTGGGGCTGTATTTCAACCCGCCCGAAGGAGCGGTGGTGCTGTCGGTGGACGAGAAGTCCCAGATCCAGGCTCTTGACCGCTCTCAGCCAGTGCTGCCGATGATGCCCGGCATGCCCGAGCGCCGCACTCACGACTATGTTCGCAACGGGCTGACCACCTTGTTCGCGGCCTTCGACGTCGCGACCGGTGAAGTCATCACCTCACTGCACCGTCGCCACCGGGCCGCGGAGTTCAAGAAGTTCCTCATCAAGATTGACAAAGAGGTCCCCGAACACCTTCAGGTCCACCTGATCTGCGACAACTACGGCACCCACAAAACCCCGGCCATCAAGACGTGGCTGGCCAAACACCCACGGTTCCACCTGCACTTCACACCCACCGGCTCCTCCTGGATCAACCAGGTTGAGCGATGGTTCGGCTTCCTCGCGGACCAGAAGATCCGCCGTGGCGCCCACAAGAGTGTGCGCTCCCTGGAAGCCGACATCCGAGCCTGGGTCAAGCAGTGGAACGAAAACCCGACCCCGTTCACCTGGACCAAGACAGCCGAAGAGATCCTCGACTCACTCGCCCGCTTCTGCCAACGGATCTCCGGCGCAGGACACTAGTGTTCTGCGCCTGAAATCTCAGGGCTAAGTCTGTAGCCTGTTGTCATGTCGCCAGGTCCTCGTGCCGTCGAAGTCCGCCTGTCCAATGAGGAGCACGCCGAGTTGTCCCGCTGGGCGAGTGGGGCGGTGGCGCCGCGGTTCGCAGAGCGGGCGCGCATTGTGCTGGCGTGCGCAGGCGGGGTGCCGAACGCGCAGGTGGCGGTCAAGGTCGGTGTGACCGCAGCGACGGTGAGGAAGTGGCGCGGGAAGTTCGCCGCCGAGGGGATGGCCGGACTCGAGGATGCCGCCCGAATCGGCAGGCCGAAGGCCGATCTGGTTCTGAGTGAGGCTGAACGGAACCAGTTGGTCCGGTGGGCCCGGCGTGCGAAGACCGCCCAGTTTCTGGCTCTGCGGGCGAGGATCGTCCTGCGTTGTGCGGAGGGCGGGACGAACAGGCAGGCCGCGGTCGAGCTCTGTGTCGATGCCTCGACCGTCGACCGCTGGCGCAGTCGTTTCATCGCCCATCGCCTTGAAGGCCTGGTCGATGAGCCCCGTCCGGGCCGGCCGCCCTCGATTCTCCTTGACCAGGTCGAAGACGTGATCGTGGCGACGCTGGAGTCCACGCCGGGGAAGGATACTCACTGGTCGCGGGCCTCGATGGCAGCTCGGACGGGGCTGTCGAAGTCGACGGTCGGCCGGATCTGGAAGCGGTTCGATCTCAAGCCGCATCTGCAGGATTCCTTCAAGCTGTCCACCGACCCGCAGTTCGTCGACAAGGTCGTCGACGTCGTCGGCTTGTATCACAACCCGCCGGAACGGGCAGTGGTGTTATGCGTGGATGAGAAGAGCCAGATCCAGGCTCTGGACCGTTCACAGCCGGTGCTGCCGATGATGCCGGGCATGCCCGAACGACGCACCCACGACTACCTGCGGCACGGCATCACCAGCCTCTTCGCCGCCTTCAACATCGCCGACGGCACCGTCATCAGCGAACTCCACCGCCGCCATCGCGCGATCGAGTTCAAGAAGTTCCTGGTCACCATAGACAAAGCCGTGCCCCACGAGCTCGACGTGCACCTGGTCTGCGACAACTACGCCACCCACAACACTTCTGAGATCAAGACGTGGCTGGCCAGGCACCCCCGCTTCCATGTCCACTTCACGCCCACAGGCTCCTCCTGGATCAACCAGGTCGAGCGGTGGTTCGGTCTGCTGACCGACAAGCTCATCCGCCGCGGCGTCCACACCTCGGTGAAAGCACTGGAAGACGACATCCGGGCCTGGATCGAGACCTGGAACGAGGACCCGAAACCCTTTACCTGGACGAAGACCGCCGACGAGATTCTCAAGTCCCTCGCCGACTACCTCACCAAGATCACCCCATCCGACCCGAGCAACCAGGCGCAGACTTAGCCCTGAGATTTCGGGCGCAGAACACTAGTGCCGCGTCAGGCAACGTTTGCCCGTCAAGGAGCGGCGTCCGGTGCCTGCTCTCGGCGTGCCGGCCGCAAGCGCTCGTACTGGACGTACTTGAGCTTTCGGCCGGTGCGGCGAGAGTGCGTGCCGGGCGTCGCGACGGGGCGAACGTTGCCTGACGCGGCACTAGAGGGGAATCGGCGCGATGTCGCACTCGATCCGCTGGTGCAGCCGGGCCGCCACCAGCCACGGGTGGTCCGGGCCGAGCACCCGGGTCATGCCCTCCACGGCGTCGGCGTTGAGCTCGTCGGCCTCCTGGATCCGGCCGAGCCCGCGCAGATCCAGTGCCAGGTTCGCCCGGCAGGAGAGAGTGAGTGGGTGGTCGGGGCCGCAGGTGGCGACGAACTTCGGCAGGTTCTGCTCGTCGATCGCGCGGGCCGCGTCGAAGTCCAGCTTGGCGTAGTGGTTGTTCGCCAGCCCCAGGACGGCGGTCAGCGTGAAGGAGTGCATCTCGCCGAGGGTCTCCCGGAACATGCCGGTGGACTCCAGGTCCAGGGCCTCGGCTTTCTCGACCTCGCCGAGGGCGCGCAGTGTCGCCGCCAGATTCGTCATCGTGATGAGGGTGAAGGCGTGCTGCGGGCCCAGGGTCGCCCGGTAGCGCTCCAGGGTCTGCAGGCCCAGCTCGCGGGAGGCCGTGAAGTCCCCGCGCAGCCGCCGGTCGACGGTGGCGTTCGCGGCGCAGGCCAAGGTGTCCGGGTACTGGGCACCGTAGCGGAGGTCGAACCGCGCCAAGGTCTCCTCGGTGAGGTCCGAGGCCTCCTGGAGAGCGGCGTCCCGGCGGCGGCACACGGCCAGGTTGCGGGCGGCGCGGATGGTGGCCGCGTTGTCCTCGCCGAAGACCGTGCGGTAGATCCGGTACGTCTCCTCCTGCATGACCCGGGCGGCCGGGTAGTCGCCGCTCTCGCGGATGTCGATCGCCAGGCCGTTCATCGTGTTCAGCGTCAGGCCGTTGGCGGTGCCGTAGAGGATCTCCCACTGCCGGGCGGTCTCCTCGTCCAGCTCCCGGGCCGCCGCGAACTGACCGCACGCCCGCAAGGTCACGCCGTAACTGTGGGCGGCGAGCAGGGTGGCGGGCTCCTCCGGGCCGATCAGGTCACGGGCCCGGCTGTCGGCCTCCTCGTCCAGTGCGCGGGCGGCGTAGAAGTCTCCCTTGTAGCGCAGGGCGCCGGCCATCTGCGTCATGGAGTCGATCAGGTCCTCCTCGGGAACCGAATCCCGCCGCGAGATCTCCAGCACCTTGCGGAACAGCTCCAGAGCCTGCGTGACGCCGCCCGTCTGGAGCAGCAGGAAGCCCAGGAGCTTGCCCATCACCAGGACCTGTGCGTCCTCCTCGCCGGACCGGGCGGTCCACGTCTGCCACGCTTCCTGGGCGACCTCGACACCGGTTTCGTGCGCGCCCCAGTAGTAGAGGTAGAGCACCATGGACTTGATCAGTTCGCGGCCCCACAGGTCGGAGGTGCGGACCGCGCCGCTCGCCATCACGTGCGGAAGCAGAGCCTGGTACGCCGGCCACTGGTCGGGTGAGTTGGGGGCTCCTGGCGTGGCGGTGGCCAGCAGCAGGTGTGCCGAGCGCCGCAGCTCCTCGGTCCGGCTCTCGTCGAGCCCGGCGGCGAGCACCGCCTGCATCAGACGGTGGATGTGCAGAGTGCCGTTCTTGTGGTCCAGCTTGATGAGCGACAGCTTGCTGAGGTCGCGGGTGGCCCGGGCCAGCAGCACCGGGTCGCGCAGCACCGGGTCCAGTTCCGGGGTGATGTCGACGTTACGGGTGCCGCGCAGGATGCTCAGGGGGATCGGCTCCGGAGCCATGCAGGCGCAGATCTCCAGGAGCTGGCGGGCAGCCGGGTTGGTGTTGGCCAACTGGTCCAGGGAGATGTTCCACGCGGCGGCGACCGAGACCGGGTAGTCCGGCGACGGGTCGAGCTCCAGGATGCCGGGGCGGCGCTGGTCCAGCAGGTCCAGGTACTGACTGACCGGCATGCCGGTGGCGGCGTGCCAGGCGCCGGCCTGTTCGATCGCGAGCGGTAGGTCGCCCAGGGCCTCGGCGAGGCGGTTGGCGTCCCCGTGGCTGAGGTCGCGGGCCCGGCGCTGGAGCAGGGCGATGCTCTCTTCGCGCTCGAAGACGTTGACGGTCAGGGGGGAGGCGACCCGCTCCCAGTCGCGGTTGCGGGAGGTGACGATGATCTTGCCGGGGCCGCCGGTGGGGAAGTAGCCGCGGACCGTCTCGATGTCCTCGGCGTTGTCGAAGACCAGCAGCCAGTTGTCGTGCGGTCGTCCGGTGCGCAGCGCCTCCCGGACGGCGGGCACCGCGGTGTTGGCCTGCGGGCCGACCTCCAGGTCCAGGGCGCGGGCGAGGTCGACGAGGGCGCCGAGGATGAGGTTCTCCCGCTCCGCGGGGATCCACCAGATGACGTTGTACTCGTGACTGTGCCGGTAGATGTACTCGATGGCCAGCTGTGACTTGCCGACGCCCCCCATGCCATGGAGGGCGTGCGGGAGCACCGCGGCCGTCTCGTCCGACCGCAGGTGTTCCTCGACGGCCGCCAGAAGGCTTTCCCGGCCGGTGAAGTTGGGGTTCTTCGGCGGGACGTTCCCCATGACCCTCGGCTGGCCGGAGCGGACGAAGAGGGTTTGGGACTTGGTGTCCATGATCGGTTCAGCCTTCCGGACTACGGGGTCTGAGGGGTCGGTGGTGGTCGGCACAGGTTCTCCAGGGGACGCGTCGTCGTTCGCGGGGACGGGGATCTCCTGGGGAGGTATGCCCTCTCTCGGAATGTCGGGTGCGCCGGGTGGGCCGGAGCCGCCCGCCGTGATGACAGGGGGGTCCGTACCGACGCTGCCGGGCCCGGCCCCGCCCGGCCCGGCGCCGACGGAGGCCAGGACCCGGTCGGCGCGCCGGGCGTACGGGCCTGAGAGGGCCTTGAGCACGGCCAGTTCGACGCGCAGCCACGGCCGGTTGGCGGCCGTCGCCTCCGGCAGGGCGGCGTGTTCGGGGTCCTGCAGCGCGGCCCGCAGCCGTACGCCGCGCCCGCGGGCGCTCGGCAGATCGGCGAACAGGCTCACGGTCCGGGCGAGCTGGCTGCGGCTACCGGTGGCGAGCAGCGCCTCCCTGATGCCCTCGGCGAAGTCGGGGCGGCCGTCCGAGCCCGGGTCTTCCCAGTCGATCAGCCCGCCCATCAGCAGCTCGGCCACGTGCCCGGGACCGGCCTCCGGCACCGCCCGGTCACGCAGCTCCTCGATCAGCTCGAACTCGAAGGGCAGGGCGGCAAGATGGGTGGCGAGCCGGCGCGCGGTCGGTGTGGCCAGCGAGAAGAACCGGCGAACCGCGGCCTCGGCGGCCTCCGCGGAGCCGGGTCCGTCCGTCCGCGGCGGCCGCAGCCCCGGCGTCGGCCGGCCGTCGGCCAGCGTCCCGGCGAGCAGGAAGGGCAGCGTCCGGCGCACGCCGAGATCCCCGGCCACCAGCTCGGCCCAGGCAGTGAACGACTCCGGTTTCAGGCTCAGCACGGGCACGGGGACGACGGGCTTGCCCTCCGCCCCCCAGGGCGGCTCCCCGGCGGGGTCCTCGTACGCGGGGCCGTGGCCGATCCGGGTGTTCGGCGCGCCGAAACCGCCCGCCTCCAGCTCCGCGCGGTACGGCGCGGCGGAGGAGCGGTGCCACAGGTAGGTGGGCAGCAGGTTCACCAGTGCCGTGGGCCCGTTGCGCGCCAACCGCATCAGCAGGTCGTCCGCCGCCGGTCCGGCCCAGCCGTGCGCGAGCCCGTCGGTGACGAGCAGGTGCACCCGGGAGCCGCGGGCGTCGATGACTTCCGCCGGATCGCCGGTCCCCTCCCCGGGCCAGCGCAGCCGGGCCCTGCCGTTCGCGGGTAACTCCAGCCGGGCTGTGCGCACGTCCCGGAACGCGCCGCTGCGGGCCGCCTCCACCGCGATCGCGGAGATCCGCTGCTGCCAGATCTGCATGGTCGGTGCCGCGTCGACGAGCAGTACGAGGTCGAACGCCTTCTCGGTGGCCGGCCGCAGGTACGGCACCCAGAGGTTGTCGGAGATGCCGTACCGGGCGGTGCGTTCCTCGTCCAGCTCCTTGCGGTGGCGGGCGGGCAGGCTGCGGCTGAGCAGGTGAAGCGCCTTTGCCAGGCGTAACGGCGCCGGTCTGCGGGCCCGCCGGGTGGCGGGGAGGACGGGCACGGCGCGGGTGGCGTCGGCCTCGGTCTCCCGGAGGCTCGCCGGACCGTCCTCGCCCGAACGGTCGAACGGGGAGGGGAGCGTGACGAGGGATCCGGTGGCGCTGTTTGCGCCCGGTACCGCCTCGGTCTGCGACGGGCCGCCGGGCGCGCTCGGGGGCGGGGTCACGTCACCGGCCTGCTCCGGGTCGAGTTCCGGTGCGCCCTTCGAGTCCTCCGGGTCTTCCTCCGGGGCGTCTTCCGTGGGAGGGCACTGCTCCCCGGCCGCCGGCGCCGCGGCCCGACGGGCCGCCGCGAGCCAGACCCCGTCGGCGATCTCCCGCCAGGTCGGACCGTCGCCGGAGGGACCGTCCGTCCCGGTACGGGCGTCGGGTGCGCGCTCCCTGGGAGTGCCGTCCATCAGCGGCCTTTCGCGAGGTCGCGCAACAGCAGTTCAATGAGCTTACGCCCGTCGGCGTCCGCCTGGAAACCACCCGCTGTGGTCATATGGACGGCATTGAGCAACTGGTCGACCGACTGTGTGCCCCCGGTACGCACCCGCCGCTCGAAGTCGTCGATCAGTGCGTCCACCGCTTCTGGCCTGCTCCGCAGGTGGCTGACCACGATCGAGACGAGCTGTTCGCGGCTGGGCGGGCGCATCTCCAGCGGCAGACAGCGGCGTCGGAAGGCGGCCGGAAACTCCCGTTCGCCGTTGCTGGTGATCACCACGAGCGGGAACTCCAGGCACTCGACCCGGCCACCGACGATCTCGGCCCGGCCGTCCGGGTCGTCCGTGAACACGTCGACCGTCGGCAGGGCGCTGCGGATCAGCTCCGGGACCGTGTAGCTCCCGTTCTCCAGGACGTGGAGCAGGTCGTTGGGCAGGTCGATGTCGCTCTTGTCGAGCTCGTCGATCAGCAGGACGCGGGGACGGGGGTAGGCGAGCAGGGCGGTGCCGACGGGGCCGAGGGTGACGAAGTCGCCCAGGTAGGGCGCGGGTTCCGGACGGGGCCCGGCGGCGGGCGGGGCGGCAGGTGTCGAGGGTGTGGGCGAGGCGGCCGTAGGCGGGCCGGAGTCCAGGATGGTCGGGGCCGGCCGGTCGGCGCCCGCCCGCCAGGCCGCGATGGCCTGGGCCCGGCCGATGGAGTCGTACTCGTACAGCCCATCGCGCAGCGTGGTCCGACTCACGATGCTCCACTGGAGCACCCGGCCGAGGCCCAGTTCGCGGGCGACCAGATGGGCGAGGGTCGACTTGCCCACCCCGGGCGGCCCGGACACCAGCAGCGGACGGCGCAGCAGTAGCGCGGCGTTGACGGTGTCGATCTCCTCGTCCCGCAGTCCGGGCCGGGCGTCGTGCGCACCCAGACGGCGGTGCAGGGCACGGTCGTCGTCGGCGGGGGCGGGCTGGAGGGGCGCGCCCAGGAACTGCCGCCAGGGCGGGGCGGGCGGGATCGCCGGCGGGTCACCGGCCGGCGCCGCTCCGGTCGCGTGGAAGACGCGCCATGATCCGCCCGGCGCGGTACCGGTGGTGCCGCCGGCGGCCGGGGCGGTGTCGTGCTCCGGCTTCTGCTCGTACTCGGTCACGCCGGTACCTCCTCGCAGTCGATGAGCCGAAACGGGTCATCGTAGAAGAACGCCACATGACGGCCGGGGAGTTGCATTCCGTTCATTTCGGTCTCGGCCTTCATGCGCAGCCGGTGGATGGTGCCGGGCAGCTGGGTCGTGGGGTAGCCGACGAGCATGTCGAGCGGGGCGCCCAGCGCCTGCAGCGCGGGGTCCCGGCGGTCCCAGAGCGCCACGCCGATGCCCTCGGAGATGGCCGCCTTGAGCGGTTCCAGTGCCTGCCCCTCCAGGGCGGGGGCGCTGAGCGTCACCGCCGTCAGGTGCTGGTCCGCGACCAGCTTGTTGCGCCAGATGCGCAGCCCCGTCGTGGTCGGATCGGCACCCGTCCAGGAGTGCGGGCGGGCTGCGCTGGCCGCCCGCAGGGCCTGCCAGCGCAGCCGCCAGCGGCGCAGCTGGGCCGGGTCGCGGGTACGCATCCGCTCCAGGCTGCGCAGGTGGACGTAGTAGCGCAGCCCTATGGGGACCGGCTCGTCCTCGCCCGCCTCGGGCAGCCCCAGACCCGCCACGTCGTGGTTGAGCATGCTGTACGGCAGGACGAACTCGATGTGGATCGGGCTCGGGTCCTGGCCGGCACGGTCCGCGTCTGCCCAGTGCTCCTCACCGCGCCGGACGGCCCGCTCCACAAACGTGCCCAGGGTCGACGGCGTGGCCCGCTCGAGGGCGCCCGAGACCGGGGCCCAGTGGCCGGCCGTCCGGTTGACCCAGTGCCGCACGTAGATGTCGGGTGAACCGTCGAGGGCGGGATCCACCATGACGATCAGACAGCGGGGAACGTCCCCGTCGGACGGGCCCGTGGTGCCCGGCCGGCCCGGGGCGCCCAGCCGCTCGCGCCGCCGGCGCAGCGCCTCCTCGGTCCCGGCTCCCGCGCCGGACGCCCAGGCCTCGCACCACTCCCGCAGCCGGCGTCGCCGCTCGCTGTCCTGCGGCACCAGCTCGGCGACGCACTCCAGCAGGACCACGGCGGGCGGCAGTCCGCCGGCCTGGGCGTTGAGGTCGAGCAGGTGGTCGAAGAGCTGGCCGGGCGTGAGTTGGCCGGGCAGGTCCAGCTGCAGCTCCCGACTCAGCCGGTCTTGCAACTCGCCCGCATCGAACCCCGTGTGCCCGGCGAGCAGTGCCCGGGCCGCCTTGACGTCCCTGTCCTCGAATACCCCGAGCAGGGGCAGCGCCGAGGAGGGCTCGGGGTCCCAGGCTCGGAGCACCCGCTCCCGCACACGCCCGGCGACGTCACTGCCCTCGTGGAGCTCGACGGCGTAGAGGAGCGCGTCCACGCCGGTCTCCACGTCCTCTTGGTCCCGTAACACCGCCTGCACGAGGGCGACCGTATCGTTCCGGGCATTCATGCCGGGCAGATCCATGGCTCTTTCGAGGTATCCACCGACACTCTGCCCGAACAACAGCCGCTCGCGAGGGTCCCGGACGCAGTCCAGCGCACTCAGCTCGTCCACGAGCGCCATCCGCAAGCGCGCCCTCTCCCCAACGCCCAACCGCACCGCCACGTTCCCCACCCCCGACCATCCCCCAGAAGTCGGCACGAGCACCCTCGCTGATCCGCGAAATTATCACGGGGCCTTCTTTGCCACCAGAAGAACTGATCAATCCCCTGGGAACGTCCCACATGAAATCCGGCGCTTGGCCGGCACCCTGACGACCCGCAGAAGTGCGCGGTCCGGGTTCGGCCGTCCCGGACCGGCGGGGGATCCAAAGCGAGCCGAGGGGGCGGGTCAGGCGGACCGCCACCGTCCAGGGGCGCTGATACTCCAGGAGGCCCAGGCGCACAGGTCCGTGCCGCGCCTCGAGCGCCGCGGCCGCCGCTGGGGAGTTGCGAGTCCGGTGGCCTGGTACGAACGCCGGCTCGACCACATGCGGGACGGCAGGGACAACCGCGCCCTGGTCTGAACTCCCCGCCGGTCTTCGCGAGCGCCCCCTGGGCCCCCGGGGGCCGGCCCTCTCGTACGGGCGCCGGGCAGGGACCCGGGGTGGCGGCCCCGACCGGCAGAAGTAGGCCGGACCTACTTCTGCCGGTGGAAGCGCATGGTCCGGCCCGCGTCCGCCGTGTTGGCTCGACGTGGACGGACGGCCGCGGCCGGCCCGCCGGGCATGACCGTGCCCCGGGCGGCCCACACCGCCGTCCGGCAACCGGCGCCGCACGCCCGCTCCGGTTCCGACGACCGTCTTGACCCAGGGGAACGACATGTTTGCAAGAGGCTTCCGCGTGCTGCGAAGGCTGTCCCTACCCGTCCTCGCGCTGGTCTTCCTGGCCGCGATGCTGCCCACCCCGACGACGGCGGTGGCGGCGTCCGGGAGCAAGTACGGAGACGCCCGCCTTGACCAGTGGTCCTCGCTGACCACGCACAACTCCTACGCGGACTCGGGGGCTTTGCCGCCGCGGAACCAGTCGCGCAGCATCTCCAAGCAGCTCGACGACGGCGTGCGCGGGCTGATGATCGACACCTATGACATCGCCTACGACGCGGAGGGCAATCACGACGTGATGATGTGCCACTCCACGTTCAAGTGCTTCGGAACCTTCAGCGGCGGACTCATCACGGTGGTGGAATTCCTCAAGGCCCACCCGGAGGAAGTGGTCACCATCTTCCTGGAGAACTACGCCAGCCGCGCGACGCTCACGGAGGCGGTCTCCAGCGTGCTGGAGGGTGAGAACGCCAAGGACCTGCTGTTCTCGCCCAATCAGTACGACATCGACAAGCGGAACTGGCCGCGGCTGCGCGACATGGTCTCCGACAACCGCCGCCTGGTGGTCCTCCAGGACAAGTGGGGAGAGGACGTCCCGGTCAAGTCCGGTGACGGGAGCAAGGAATACGGGCGCCTGATGTACACCTGGGCACGCACGGTGGAGACGCTCTACGACTACGACGGCCGGCCGAGCGGCTGCGCCTCGCGCAACAGCAACCCGGTGGGGCAGAACCCCATGCCCGGCACGGCCCTGACGCCGCTGTTCACGATGAACCAGTTCGACTCGAGCGTGTTGAACCCGGAGGCCAAGGCGCCGGGCGACAACGGCTCGGCCCTGAAGAACCGCATCGACAAGGACTGCCGTCCCGCCGCGGGCCGTTACCCGAACTACGTCGCGGTGAACTTCTACGAGAAGAGCGACTCCGGCAGCACCACCCCGATGTCCGTGGTCAACGAACTCAACCGCAACGCCCACGTCTTCCCGCCGCACCCGGCGCTGTGGACCGTCACCCCGAACAAGCAGTTCATCGGGCAGACCTACGAGACCACAGCCCCGAACCGCTGCATGGTGCGGGGCGAGGACTTCCCCGACGGCTCGGGCGGCGTGATGACGCAGCGGGCCTGCGCGAGCCCGGCGCCGAGCAGTCAGCAGTGGACGGTCCCGCTGCCGCCCTACGACAGCCAGAACTACTACTGGATCAAGGCGGGCAACGGCTACTGCCTCACCGTCCCGTGGAACCTGGGCGTTCCGCCCGGCAACGGCATGCAGCTGTTCTGGTGGCCGTGCGAGAGCCGGTGGGCCTCGGACAACC
Organism: Streptomyces sp. NBC_01296; assembly: GCF_035984415.1. Lineage (NCBI taxonomy): Bacteria > Bacillati > Actinomycetota > Actinomycetes > Kitasatosporales > Streptomycetaceae > Streptomyces > Streptomyces sp. NBC_01296. The sequence goes on from NZ_CP130720.1 coordinate 8,407,816, forward strand.
AGCTCTGGGAGGTCATGCCGGCAGAGCAATACGGTGGGCGACGCGCCACCTACTTCATCAACCGGTGGACCGGCAAGTGCCTGACCCTGGACCCCGCGACGACCGGCGGCAAGGCCGGCAAGGTCACCCAGGACGTCTGCCCGACCCGCTGACGGAACCCGACACCAGCCCGGCCGACCAATCGGCCGGGCTCTCGTCATGCTTTCCGCATGGGGGAGATCGCCTCACTCGTGTGTGGCGTAAGGCCGACCCGGCAGTCACCGGGCCGGCCTTACGCCTCGTCAGGTGCCCGGGCAACGCCGAGGGAGCCGTGGCGGGGAGTGCGTGTCAGGGGAGCCGGAGGGCGAACCTGTCGAAGATGTCCCCCACTTCGATCCACCCGACCTGATTGCAGACCTGACTCGTGCCGACGCCAGAACAGCCGAATCCCGCGACGACCATGCCGTTCAGCTCCCGCGAGTCCGCGTTGTTGATGGTGATCACGGGACCGCCGCTGTCGCCGGGCCGGGCGACCGTGCTGCTGTTGTTCGGGGTGCTGGCGCTTCCCCCAGACGTAGGCGCCGTTGTTGACCCAGGTCGCGTTGCCGGCGTACGCGGTGCGGATGTTGCAGACCACCTTGGAGGTGTAGCCCAGCTGGCAGGTGTAGTCACCGACCGCCGCGTTGCGCACGCCGTTGAGGTAGCGCGTGTACCCCTGCGCGTCGACGCCGTCCCACGTGTAGCGGCTCGTCGGCGTCTCGATGAACGCCGAGTCGAGGTCGTCCAGCTTGGCTCCGACCGTGCCGACGCGGTTGCCGCCGGCGGTGTAGACGGTCTCGCCGAGCCCATAGCAGTGGCCCGCGGTGACGAGCCACTGGCGGCTGTCCACGGTGCTGGTGGCCGGGACGCCGCTGGTGCAGTGGGCGAAAGAGCCGTTCGCGGGCCCGAGTGCGGCCCCCGCGTAGAACGGCGCCGAGTCGTTCCAGCGGCTCAGCGGCACCGCGGGGGGTGACTGACGGAGGCTGATGGGGGTGGTCCGGGCTGCCGCGAGTCTCCAGCCCAGCCTGCCGGTGTCGAGCTCGAAACCGCCTGATGCCTCGGTGGGGAAGAGCGCGCGCAGTTCATCGACCGTCAGTGCCATGGAAACCCTCGCATGTGGACACATCGTCACCGGCTGGTGAAGGCGGCCTTATGGCAACAGAGAGTGACATTTGATCCTTCGGTGATGAGGAGAGCTGATATCGAGCCGTCAAGGCCTAAAGCCACCAAGACGGAGCGATGGCGAAATTGCCCTGCGAGAGGGACACCTCAGCTCCTGCAGGCCACCGGTTGACTACGCACCGGAGCCGCCCGCCGCAGTACGCACCGTGGCTGCAACGAGAGCAGCACCTCATGCGCGCGCCCCACCGAACCGCCTCCTGCTCCCCGGACGACCTGGCCGAACAACGCTGCGGCATTCGATGTGCCCCGGCCGAACCGCTGCGCAAAGCGGCCCGCGGCCGTCAGCAGGGGCGGGAGGGGCCCGACCGTCTCGCGTGGCGGTGCGTTCGTGGTTCGGACACTGTGGATGTACAGGCGTCGGAAGGTGAACGCGACGGACAGGCAGGATGGGGGTGCCTGCCTGCGCTGCGAACGGGGTCGGGACGGCGATCACCCAGAACCCGTCCTGATACCGGTACGACGCCGGCGCCGGGCCCGGGTGGTGTGGACATCGGCCACGTCTCGGCATGTGCCCGACCGGCCCCGCGCGGGGGCCGTCCGGCCCATGCGCGCCGGCCTCCACGAGGTCAGGCTGGCGGTGACCGATACCCGACCAGAGAGGAAGGGAGGGCGACGTCATGAAGGCACTCGTCTTCCACGGCCCGGGACAGACCTCCTGGCAGGACGTTCCGGATCCGGGCATCAAGGACGCCGCCGACGCGGTGGTCCGCGTCGACGCGGTCACCATCTGCGGTACCGACCTGCACATCATCAAGGGCGACGTGCCCGAGGTGACCCCGGGCCGCATCCTGGGCCACGAGGCGGTCGGCACCGTCGTCGAGATCGGCGGCGACGTCCGCAGCGTCCGGCCGGGCGACCGGGTGCTGATCTCCTGCATCTCGTCCTGTGGCCGCTGCCGGTTCTGCCGGGAAGGCCACTACGGCCAGTGCCGCGGAGGCGGCGGCTGGGTGTTGGGCCACACCATCGACGGCACGCAGGCCGAGTACGTCCGCGTGCCCTTCGCGGACCTGTCCGTGCACCCGCTGCCCAGCGCCGTCGACAGCCACGACGCCGTACTGCTCGCCGACATCTTCCCCACCTCCTACGAGGTGGGCGTCCTGAACGGCAAGGTCCGGCCCGGCGACACGGTCGTCGTGGTCGGCGCCGGCCCCATCGGCCTGGCCGCCATCGCCACCGCGCAGCTCTACAGCCCCGGCCGGATCATCGCCGTCGACCTCGCCGAGTCCCGGCTGGCAGCGGGCCGCGCCCTGGGTGCGGACGCAACAGCGCGCGCGGACGAGGAGCCCGAGAGGCTCGTCGAGGACCTCACGGACGGGCTCGGCGCCGACGTCGTCATGGAGGCGGTCGGCGTGCCGGAAGCCTTCGAGATGTGCACGCGGATGGTTCGCCCCGGCGGGCACGTCGCCAACATCGGCGTCCACGGCAAGCCGGCGACCCTCCACCTCGAGGACCTGTGGATCAAGGACGTCACCCTCACCACCGGGCTCGTCGACACCTACTCGACGCCGATGCTCCTGAAGATGATGGCCGCAGGCCGGCTCCCCGCCGCCTCGCTGGTCACCCACCGCTTCGAGCTCGGGCAGATGGAGGAGGCGTATGACGTCTTCTCCCGCGCGGCCGAGACCGGAGCCCTCAAGGTGGCGCTGGGCGGCCCTCAGCACAACACCGTGAGCACACAGACCTCGGGGAAGTGAACATCATGCCCAGAACGTCACCGAAGCCCGCTCAGGAAGTCGGACACACGGACCTCGGGCGGCGGATCGCCGCCCGGCGCATGGAACTCGGGCTCACCCGTGAACAGGTGGGCGACCGCTGTGGGACGGACGCCTCGTACATCGCCTACCTGGAAGAGCGGGCCGCCAACCCCAGCGCCGGTTCGCTCGTACGCCTCGCCGACTCGCTCGGGACGACCGTTGCCGAACTGACCGGCGCCACCACCGATCAACCGCCCGGCCGCGGTACCGCCTGGCTGGACTCCGAACTCGTCCCGCTCAGCGAGGCGGAGTGTGGTCGGCTGCTGTCGACGCACGGCATCGGCCGGGTTGCGATCTTTACCGCGGAAGGCCCCGGAATCTTCCCGGTCAACTACGTCGTCGCCGGGAACGACATCGCCTTCCGGACCTCCGGTGACGCGCTACTCGCCCGTGCCGCCGGCACCGAGGTGGCATTCGAGGTCGACCACATCGACGACGCGATGAAGCAAGGCTGGAGCGTGATGGCCGTCGGCGAAGTCGTCGGCGTCACCGACGGCGAAGCCCTTCAACGGCTGGACGCCATCGCGCGCTCCCTGCCCTGGGCGGGCGGACAGCGTACGCACTGGATGTCGGTCACTCCCGTCCGGATCACCGGCCGCCGCGTGGGGCGCAAGTGACGTCGATCCGGGCCGTCGTCTTCGACACCGACGGGGTCCTGCTCGATTCCACGGTGCTCCACGCGACCGCTTGGAAGGCCGCCTTCGACGGCTGCCTCGACGCGTGGGCATCCGATGGCACGACGCAGCGACCCTTCGATGCCGATCGCGAATACCGGGAGCTGGTCGACGGGAAGGCCCGCTACGACGGGGCCCGTGCCTTCCTGAGCGCCCGGGGGATCGATCTGCCACCGGGTGAGCGCGCGGACACGTCGGGCTGCCGCACGGTCTGGGCCGTGGCCGCGCGCAAGGAACAGATCTTCACCGAGAACCTCAGCTCCCGGGCCGTCGACGCGTTCGCCGATGTCCGCCCGGCCCTCAACGAGCTGAAGGCCCGAGGCGCGCGGTGTGCAGCGGTGTCCGCGTCCCGGCACGCCCGCGCACTGCTGGAGTCCGCCGCCCTGGCGGATCTCTTCGACGCGCTGGTGGACGGAAAGGACGCGGCGCGGCTCGGCCTGGCCGGCAAGCCCGATCCCGCGCTCTTCCTCGAAGCGGCCGGGCGTCTGGGCACCGCCCCCGCGGACACGGCGGTCGTGGAGGACGCGATCGCCGGGGTCGAGGCAGGGAGCCGGGGCGGCTTCGGCCTGGTCGTCGGCATCGACCGGTCACCCGATGCGCACACGGCCGACTCCCTGCGCGCAGGAGGGGCGGACCTCGTGCTGTCCGACCTCGGCGCACTGCCCGCCGTACTCCGCGGGCACGCACCATGACGACCTCGTGGGCCTGGGAGTTCGGCAGGTACGACCCCAAAACGGAACGGGTCGTCGAAAGCCTGTGCACCCTCGGCAACGGGCGGTTCGCCACGCGGGGATCGGCGCCCGAGACCGTGGCCGACGCGGTCCACTCCCCGGGGACCTACCTCGCAGGCTGCTACAACCGTCTCGTCTCGACCGTGGGAGGCGCACAGGTCACCAACGAGGACATGGTCCGGCTCCCCGACTGGACGGCGTTGCGTTACCGCTGTCTGCCGGAGGGCGGACCGCCGGGCGACTGGCTGACACCCGACGACTCCACCTTGCGCCACGGCAGGGTCTCCCTCGACCTGCGCGGTGGCACTCTGACGCGCCGCATGCTCTTCCAGGACTCGCACGGCCGTCGGCTGGGTGTCACGCACACGCGGCTCGTTCACATGGGCGACCCGTACCTGGCCGCGCAGCGCACCGTCTTCCACGCCTACGGCTGGCGCGGCGCCCTCATGGTCGAATCGGTCCTCGACGGAGCCATCGCGAATACCGGTGTCGAGCGCTACCGCGACCTCGCCGGCCGCCATCTCGCCGACCACCACGTCGGTGTCGAGCCGGAAGACGTCGCATGGCTGGGCTGTACGACGACCTCGTCCCGGATCCGGATCGGACTCGCCGTACGCGTCTCCTCGCGCCCCCTCGGCCCCGTGGCGGTGTCCTGCACCGGCACGTCCGCAGTCCAGACGCTCAGGCTGCCGATCTCCCGGGGAAGACCCGTCGTGGTGGTGAAGACCGCCGCCCTGCGGACGTCGCTCGACCGGCCCACAGCAGAGCCCCTGCAAGGGGCCGTCGACCATGCGTCGCGAGCACCGCGTTTTCCCGTACTGCTCACCACGCATCAGGCTGCTTGGGAACGACTCTGGGCCGATGGGGAGTTGGAAGTTCCCGGAGAGACGGGGCGCATCCTGCGCCTGCACGCCTTCCATCTCCTCCAGACGCTCTCCCCGTTCACCACCGAGCTCGACGTGGGCGTGCCGGCCCGGGGACTGCACGGAGAGGCCTACCGGGGGCACGTCTTCTGGGACGAGCTCTTCGTCCTGCCCTACGTCACCCTGCACTTCCCGGACGTTGCCCGCTCCCTGCTCACGTACCGGTACCGCCGCCTGCCCCCGGCGCGCGACGCCGCGCGCCGGGCGGGTTTCTCGGGCGCCATGTTCCCCTGGCAGAGCGGAAGTTCCGGCCAAGAGGAGACGCAGACGCTGCATCTGAACCCCCGCTCCGGCAGATGGCTGCCCGACCACTCGCAGCTGCAGCGGCACGTCGGATCGGCCATCGCATGGAACGTCTGGCGCTACGGCCAGACCACCGGCGACACCGGGTTCACGCACGGGCCCGGCGCCGAACTCCTGCTGCACATCGCCCACTACTGGGCCAGCGCCGCCGCGTACGACCCCGAAGAACGGCGCTACCGGATCCGTGGCGTCCTGGGCCCCGACGAATACCACGACGCCTACCCGGACGCCGCCACGCCAGGGATCGACGACAACGCCTACACCAACGTCACCGCAGCCTGGGTACTCGCCCGCGCCCTCGACCTGTTCGGCGAACTGCCGCCCGCCCGCCGCAGTGAACTGATCACGGTGCTGGGCCTCGGCATCGATGACCTCGACCGGTGGCAGGAGGTCTCACGCCGACTGTACGTGCCGTTCCACGACGGAGTCATCAGCCAGTTCGAAGGCTACGGGGACCTGGCCGAACTCGACTGGGACGCCTACCGCGCCCGCTACCACGGCATCCGCCGCCTCGACCGCATCCTCGAAGCCGAGGGGGACACGGTCAACCGTTACCAGGCATCCAAACAGGCCGACACCCTCATGCTCGGCTATCTCTTCCGACCTGCCGAGCTGTACGAGATCTTCGCCCGGCTCGGCTACCCCCTCGATGCCGACATCTGGCGTGCGACCGTCTCCTACTACCTCGCCCGGACCAGCCACGGCTCGACGCTCAGCAGTCTCGTACACGGCTGGGTCCTCGCCCGGCAGAAGGGCGAGGACGCCTGGTCGCTCTGCCAGGAGGCCCTGCTGAGCGATGTCACCGACATCCAGGGCGGCACGACGGGCGAGGGCATCCACCTGGGTGCCATGGGCGGCACCCTCGACCTCGTCGAGCGCGTCGTCGCCGGGCTGGAGGCCTGTGCGGACGGACTCCGTGTGGACCCCGTTCCGCTCGGTGACGTACCGCGCTCGACCTTCACTTTCTGCTACCGGGGGCACCGGGGTATCCGTGTCCGATTCCTGCCGGGCCGGTTCGGGATCTCCGTGCCCGCTTCGCGGTGCGACCCCGTACACCTCGTGCTGCCGGGCGGCCGAAGGGCGAGCGTGGCCCCGGGGCAGCAGTGCTGGTTCCGCCTGCCGCCGAGCCAGGGCCCGCAGCCACGCCCGACGAGAGTGGCCCCACCGGCGAAGTGAAGCAGCACGCGGATGCGTAGGGCCGAATGGCTCCCGCACGACCCCATGAGACCCATGCGAAGGCTCCCTCTCCCACGGGAGCGTGGAGGCAGCGGAGGTGCAGTGCCTCCCGCGCGGAGCACACTGAGAGCACAGAGAAGAAGGACCACTCGGAGTTCCGCCGCGGATCCCTCCGGCCGAAGCGGACAGCCACCAGTGGGAACGGAGAGTCGTCATGACGCAGAAGAGCGTGCTCGTGGCCCACTGCAGCAAGCGCGGCGCGCCGGCCGACACCGCCGCTGCGCACTGAGCGAATCGGCACCGTTGCAGCGCGGAGGTGCGGCATGTTCCACCGAAGCTCGTCCGGACCAGGACACAGGGGTTCGCAGGACGGCCCCACGAGCAGGCGGCGCAGGCATGATGCGGAGGCCAACCCGCTCCGGCGGGCGACGGACCGTACGCGCAGTCGCTGGCTCCTCGTCTTCGTGCTGTCGTGCGTCCTCGCCGTGGCCTGTGGGGTCGAGGTGGGACTCACCGCCATGGACAACGGGCTCCGCGCGGCCGCGGAGCAGGCACGACACCGACACCTGGTGAAGGCGACCACCGTCGGCGAAACCACGCGGCACATCCCGACCCGGGCCAACGCCGCAACCACAACAGCTCCTGCGCAGTGGCAGTTTCCCCCCGCCTCCCGCCACACGTCTGCCCTCCCCGTCCCGGCCGGGACGCCCGTGGGGCACACGGTTGCGCTGTGGGTCGACGATACCGGCGAGGCAGCCTCGGCTCCCCGGGGCCGGACCGAGCTGGCTTCGGACGCCGTCGCCGCCGGGGCAGCCGGCGCGGGCCTGATCACGCTCGCGGCCGCGGGCGTCGTCTTCCTGCGGCTCCGCCGCGTCGAAGCGCGCAACCTCGCCCAGTGGGAGCGCGACTGGGAACGCGTGGAACCGGGCTGGTCCGGGCGACTGCGCCCGGGGCGGGAGGCCGACGATGACTGAGGCTCCCACGCGCCCGAAGGCCGCCGGGTTCGGCGCAACCGACTCCATACCCCTCACCGACTCCGGGAGACCCGCCATGTCTCACACCACTGAATGGAAGGTCCGGCTCTTCCTGTTCGAAGAGGACCGCACCACCAAGGCCCGACTGGAACTCGACACCGGTACCACCAAGGTCACCGGACACGGCACTGCTCGGTGCAACCCGCAGGACAGCGACGTTCCGGAGATCGGTGACGAACTGGCCGCGGCCCGGGCCATGGAGGACTTGGCCCTGCAAATGAAGCGCGCCGCGTACGGTGACATCGGTGCCGTCGGCGCGGGGACGCGCTCGCAGGACTCTCTCAGACCGTATGCAGGGTGGTTGAACGCCGCCACCTCGTAGCAGCCACGGACACGACAGGGTCCGCGCCGCTCCGGAACGGTGGGCGGCGCGGACCCTGTCGCCGCGGTCAGATGACGGCGAGAACCTCGTCGACCGGTCTGCGGGGAGTTGCCGGCCCCTGGGGGCCGTAGCCCAGCCGGATGACCATCTGGACGTGCCCCGTCGGCGCGACGGGATCGCGAACCGTCCATCGGAGTTCGGGCCATTCCAGCGGCTGTGAAGTCATGGAGCTGACGAGGCCGTCAGCGGTGGCCTGAAGGAGGACCCGTTCCAGAGCCTGCCCCGCGCGGAGCCAGTCCGTGGGGGTGTCCTCGGACGTGCCGAGCAGCGCGATGTGCGGATGCTTCTCGAAAACGGCCCAGCCGCGGCCGGTCACGGGCCGTGACCGGCCGAAGTCACGGACCGGGGCGGACCTGCCGGAGGGGCGGGGGCCGAACGCGGAGACGGGAATGCCGTCGCTCCGCTCCTGCTCGTCGCCTTCCTCTGATTGCGTCCACGCCGACGTTTCGCCCTGGACCGCCTCGTCCATCTCCTCGCGGTGCTCGGAGTCGCGGACCAGGCCAAGTACGGTCTCGGTGTGCCAGGCATCGGGCACGACCAGACGGCAGCCCTCCAGCAGGGCGGCTGCGCGCAGAGCGTCCAGCAGGGGAGTCTGGATCTCCTCCTCGGTGAACGGGAACCGGCTGGAGTGCCGGCTCCGTACGGCAGGACGGAGCGCGGCCAGATCGCGGTCGGCGTCAGCCGCCGCCTGGAGCCGGATCGTGGCCAGGAACCAAGGGTCGAGCGGGTCGGGAAGCACGTCGACAACGGCCTCGTAGCCTGCTGACGCCGCCGACACGCGCAGGTTGAACAACGCTGCGCCGCAGCCCAGATGGAGCGCGCGGTGGTCGGGGTCGGCCCGCGGCATCGCCCGCTCGGGATCGCCGTGCAGCTCGAGCACCGCCGTGTCCGGCCTGATGACGAACTTCCAGGGCTGGGCGTTGTGCATCGAAGGCGCCGCGACGGCGTCTTCGATGAGGGGGATGACGCTTTCGGGGTCCAAGCGCGGTGCGGACACGGGACGGTTCCTGTCTGTGCTTTCGGTCTCAATCGTGGGCGACGGCGACCGGCGAGGTTGCCGGCGTGGCGGAATCCTCGGGTGCGGGGGCCGGCAGTCCGCCGACCCGCCGCGTGGTGATGCCCGGCGACGGGTGGTCGAGGCGGACCGCCTCGGACGTCTTGCGCAGGATCCCCTCGGCCCAGCGGGCGGCGGCGGTGCTCTCGGGCCTCCCGTCCAGACCCACGGTGATGCGGTGCGTCATGATGTCCGGCTCCTTCGGAACGCGTATCCGGCTCTCCTTACAGGCTCGACCCGACGGTGCCGGACCTCAAGTGGCCGAGTGGACCCTTGAGGGTCCGGTCGGCCCCAGGCCGACGTCCGGCGAGCCGATGTGAGCACCGAGCGACCAGCGCCGGACCCGGCGACCGACGACGATCAAGCCTTCTCGTTGATCCGGGGCGGGATCGGGATCAGGCTCATCAGCTCGCCTGCTTCTCGGTGTCTCACGGTCTACTCCTACCGACCGGGGCGCGGTGCCGCTCAGGGTCACGACACCGTCCGTGATGTCGACGGTCAGGGCGGACGGGCTCAGCCGCAGGGTCCGGGTGAGGACGTCCTCGAGGATCTCCTCCTGGATGGCGCGGTCGCGGCGGAGGAAGAGCCGGAGCAAGTCGCACCGGCTGAGTATGCCGACGACCCGGTTCTCGCCGTCGACGACGGGAAGACGCTTGATCTGGTGCTTCCGCATCAGCCGGGAAAGGACGGGCAGGGAGCCGATGCGCCATTGCCGCAAGGTCTCCAGGATTTCCTTGAACTGGGCTCCGGTGTCAACGGAGATGACGGCATGCGTCATGAAGTCGTCGACCGTGCGCAGAGGCTGCATGACCCCTCCGGGGCGCAGTGGCCACTGGGGTCGGGGCGTCCTTGATCCCGCCGGTCACCACGGCATGCTCTGAGGCGTCCGGGCCCTTGGGGCGAGTGACGAGTCGTCGACGCGGCCGGTGACAGCGGACGCGACCGCCACCACGCCCTCGAGCTGTTCGACCAGACGGATCAGGACCGGCACCTGGCTCTGCCTGTCCACCACGCCGGACAGGGTGACGACCCCGTCGATGACGTGGACCTCGACTGCCTCGGCGTGCACCCCCAGGGTGTCGCCGAGTACGTCATCGGTCACACGGCGCCGAATCTCGGAATCCGGACGCAGGAAGAGCCGCAGCAGGTCACGCCGGGTGACGATGCCCACGAGACGTTCCTCCTCGTCCACAACGGGGAGTCGTTCCACGCTCCGGCGTGTCATCAGGCGGGCCGCGTCGGCCGCGGTCTCCTCCGCGTGGATGGTCACCGCCGGCGTGGACATGACCTCGCCCGCCGTGACTTCCGCGAGGGGAGAGGCCTCGGAGGATTCGGCGGCGACGGGGGCCGCTTGTCTGATCAGGAGATCACTCTCGGAGACGACGCCGACGACGCGGTCCTCGTCATCGACCACGGGCAGTCCGCTGACGTCGTGCTGTGCGAGCAATTTCGCCACATCCTTGAAGGAGGTGGCCGACACCACGGCGACAACCTCGTCCGTCATCAGGTCTCCCACCTTGATGTGCTTCATGGAGGCACCTCTCCTGCCATCTCGCGCTGCCCGGGGTGGTCCCGCTGCCCGGGGATTCGCAGTCAACCTTCCGCTGCGTCCGGCCACGGCGAGGAGGGCCGAATGGTCCTTTGCGGGGACCATCCGGGTCACCTCTGGCCGGCGGATGAGGGCGGGAGACAGCCCAAGGGGGACCTTTGGGCCCGAACGCAACCCTGAGCGGCCCTCTGGGAGAGGGGAGCCCGGTGCCAGCGTGGTAACTGCCCTTACCGGCTCGGCGAGGAGGAACCATGGAAGGGACCATCCGATACCCGGACATCAGCTCGGCCGCACGCCGCGACCGCCCGCTGCACATCGTCCACGGGGCTGACACCGCCGGGAAGGCCCTGTACCTGTCGGCCGACAGCATCGAACGGGTCCGTCAGTCCGGTACCGGACTGCAGACCCGGGACGCATACCCGGACCTCACCGTCCAGGCGGACGCGGACAAGAGCATGTCCGTGGCCGGTGTCCTGGTCGAGGCGTCGCATCACGCAGACCTGCTGGTCGGCAAAGAGCTCTGGAGCGCATCGTGAGCGGCAAGACCGGCGAAGGCCGAGAACTCGTGGTCGGAATCGACCCGGCCAGGGACTGGCACCTGGCCCTGGCCTGGGCAGCCGACGAGGCCCACCGGCGCAGGCTCGGCCTGCACCTTGTCGCTGCCGTGCCACCGCAGCACGACACCCACCCTGTCGATGACACGCCCCACCAGACCGCCCTGCGCCAGGCCGGAGCGCACGCGCTGGAAGACGCCGTGGACTGGGCGCGGGATCGCCATCCGGAGCTCGCGGTGTCCGGTGATCTGCAGGCAGGCCCTCCGGCAGCCGTGATCGGCAGGCTGTCGAAGGAAGCACGCATGGTCGTGCTGGGTTCACGACACTTGAGCCGGACGGCCGAGTTCTTCAGTGCCGGATCCCTGGTCGTCCCCGTGGCGGCCCAGGCCGGCTGTCCGGTGGTGGTGGTCGGCGATGCCGAGCACGTCAGCCAGCAGCCGCCCTATGTGGTCGTGGGCATCGACGGGAGCGAATCCTCCAAGGCCGCGCTCGCCTTCGCCTGTGAGGAGGCCGACCTCCGGGGCGCCGAGCTGCGCGTCATCTCGGTGTTCCAGCCGCCGGTCCTCCGGCTGCACGACGAGGAGGTGGCCCTGCAGGCCCAGCGCAGGATGCTGGCCGAGGCCACCGCCGGCTGGCCGGCGAAGTACCCGGATGTCGCCGTCCGGCACGAGATCCCCATCGGGCACCCTGTGGAGGAACTGGCGAAGGCCGCCGAGCACGCCTTGGCCGTGGTCGTAGGCCGCCGGGGTCGCGGGGGATACAGCGGCATGCACCTGGGCTCCGTCGTCCACGGCCTCCTGCACCGGGCACACTGCCCGGTCATCACCGTCCCCACCGTCTGACGGCAGCCGCGCACAGTCCTCCGGCCGGCGGGTACGCACAGCGGTCTTGGCCCGGCAACGCCAGGTGAAAGACCCCGGTTCGTACTACGGTGAAAGCGAACCAGGTTCCCCCTCGTGCGCTGCCGGAGGTGCCTATGAGCGGGGACGGCCGAGAAGCCGCGATCGGAAGGGTGCCCCGGCTCCGACTGGACGAACTGCTCGAAGAGCTGCAGGTGCGGATCGACCAGGTCCGCGGCACCCGGGACCGGCTGAACGGGCTCCTCGAGGCGGTCATGTCGGTGGGCCGGGAGCTGGACCTGCCACAGGTGCTGCGCGGCATCGTCGAGGCGGCCGTGGTCCTCGTGGACGCGGAGTACGGAGCCCTCGGCGTCATCGGCGACGACAAGAAGCTCGCCGAGTTCCTCCCCGTGGGCATCAGCGACGAGCTGCGCGCGCAGATCGGGGACCTGCCCTCGGGGCACGGCATCCTGGGCGAGCTGATCCGCCACCCGGAGCCGCTGCGTCTGTCGGAGCTGTCCGAGCACCCCGCGTCGTACGGATTCCCCGCCAACCACCCCCCGATGCACTCCTTCCTGGGCGTGCCGATCCGGGTCCGCGACGACGTGTTCGGCAACCTCTACCTCACCGAGAAGCGCGGCGGAATGGAGTTCGACGCCGAAGACGAGGCGGTCCTGTCGACGCTGGCCGTCGCCGCCGGCATCGCCATCGAGAACGCCCGTCTCTTCGAAGACGTCAGACTCCGGGAGCGCTGGATGGCGGCCAACGCCGACATCACCAGTGCCCTGCTGTCCGGCTCCCCGGAGTCCGAGGTACTCGAAGGGATGCTGGAGCGCTCGAAGGACATCACCGGGGCGGACCTCGGCGTCTTCTACCTGGTCGGAGCCGGTGGCGACCTCCGGGGCTCGCTCTCGCTGGGGGAGGGAGCCGAGGCGCACCGCGGGATCGTGCTCCCCAGCATCGCGGGAACGCTGGCGGAAGCGGCCCTTTGCGAGGACGGGCTGGTGGTGGTCTCCGACGTCGCCCACGACGAGCGGGTCCAGGTCCAGCCGGAGCGGTGGGAAGGTTTCGGCCCGGCCGTGGCGGTCGCCATCGGTACGAAGGAACACCTGAGCGGTGTGCTGATCCTCGCGCGGCTGCGGGGGCGAGCCGCCTTCGGCCCCTTGGAGGTGGGCGCTCTGCCCGGGTTCGCAGGCCAGGCCGCCCTCGCCCTGGAGCTGGCCGACCGCCGAAGGGACGCGGAGCAGATGAGCCTGCTGGAAGATCACGACCGGATCGCCCGTGACCTGCATGATCTGGCGATCCAGCGGCTGTTCGCCACCGGTATGACGCTGCAGAGCGCCCAGCGCTTCGTCGAGCACCCACAGGCCTCGGAGCGCCTGACCCGGGCGATCGACGACCTGGACGCCACCATCAAGATCATCCGATCGACCATCTTCGGGCTGCGCGAGCGCGAGATCCCCGGGGTGCTGCCGAAGCTCAGGCTCCGCGTGGTGCAAGCCGTGGACCAGGCGGCGGTCGTGCTCGGCTTCGCCCCGGCTCTGCGGATGGAGGGCTTGATCGACACGGATGTACCGTCGGCCGTGGCCGACGAGGTCATCGCCGTCATCGGCGAAGCGCTGACCAACGTGGCGCGCCACGCGCAGGCAGGACACGCGGACGTCTCGATCACGGCCGCGGACGGCGCTGTGACCGTCGAGGTCGGCGACGACGGCATCGGAATGCTGGGTGGGGGCCGTCGCAGCGGATTGCGCAACCTCGCCGAGAGGGCCGAGCGGCTGGGCGGAGAGCTGTGTACGGAGGGAAGGCCCGGCGGAGGCACCCGGCTCGTATGGCGCGTACCCCTTGCTCCGTCCCCCGACGGCGACGCCGCAACGCCCCGTACCGGTCAGTGAGGGCTTTCGTTCTGATCGCGTGCCTGCGCTGCGATCACGGCTGCCTGGACCCGGCGTTCGACGCCGAGCTTGCCCAGCAGCCTGGAGATGTGGTTCTTGACGGTCTTCTCGGACAGGAAGAGCTGCTTGGCGATCTGGCGGTTCGTGAGGCCTTCGCCGATGAGCGCCAGCACGGTGTGCTCCCGCTCGGAGAGAGCCGCCAGCCGGGCGTCCACGGGTGACTTCGCGGGGGCACCGGGGTCGCGGAGCGAGTGCATGAGGCGAGCCGTCGTCGCCGGGTCGAGCATCGACTGACCCGTCGCCACGGTCCGTACGGCGGCGACCAGGTCGGCCCCCTTGATCTGCTTGAGGACGTACCCGGCGGCGCCGGCCATGATCGCGTCGAGGAGCGCGTCCTCGTCGTCGAAAGAGGTGAGCATCAGACACGCGAGCTCCGGCATCCGCGAGCGCAGCTCACGGCAGACCGTGATGCCGTCACCATCGGGCAGCCGGACGTCCAGTACCGCCACGTCCGGGCGCAGCGCCGGCCCGCGGGCCAGCGCCTGCTCGGCCGTGGACGCCTCGCCCACGACGGTGATGCCGGGCTCGGCCTCGAGGAGGTCGTGAAGGCCCCTCCGGACGACCTCGTGGTCATCGAGGAGGAACACCCTGACGGCTCCCTCCGCCGTGGAGGCCTTTGCGTCGGACATCTGCGCCCCTGGAATCGGTCCGCTGTGTCTGCGCACATTGTCTCAGCGAGGTCCGGGACGCACACCTCGGAGCAACGGGAGGCGGTCGCACCGATCAGCGTGCCCCTGCGCGAGCGGCGCCGTGCGCTGGGGCGCACCGTCAGTACGGCCAGGACCAGTCGACGATCTCCGGGAGGTCGCTTCCGTGGGCGCGGATCCAGTCGTGGTGGCGGATCCGTTGGTCGGCCATGGTCTGGCGCAGGGCTCCGGAGTGTTCGGCCAGGCCGGGAACGCGGTCGATGACGTCCATGACGAGGCGGTACCGGTCGAGGTCGTTGCGCACCACCATGTCGAACGGTGTGGTGGTGGTGCCCGACTCCTTGTAGCCGCGGACGTGCAGGTGGGGGTGGCCGGCCCGGCGGTAGGCGAGCCGGTGGATCAGCCACGGGTAGCCGTGGTACGCGAAGATCACCGGTGTGTCCGCGGTGAACAGGGAGTCGTACTCGACGTCCGTCATCCCGTGCGGGTGCTCCTCCCGGGGCATCAGCCGCGCGATGTCGACGACGTTGACGACCCGGACGGCAAGCCGCGGCATGTGCTCGCGCAGCAGCGCCGCCGCGGCGAGCACCTCCTGGGTCGGAATGTCACCCGCGCAGGCCAGCACCACATCGGGCTCACGCGTGCCGTCATCCGTCCCAGCCCAGTCCCAGATGCCGGCGCCTCGGGCGCAGTGGGTCCGTGCCTCGTCCATCGAAAGCCAGTCGAAGCACGGCTGTTTGCCGGCGACGACCACGTTCACCTGGTCCCGGCTGCGCAGGACGTGGTCGGCCACCGCGAGCAGGGTGTTCGCGTCGGGAGGGAAGTAGGCGCGCACGACTTCCGGACTCTTGCTGAGGACGTGGTCGACGAACCCCGGGTCCTGGTGGGAGAAGCCGTTGTGGTCCTGGCGCCAGACGTGCGAGGTCAGCAGGTAGTTGAGGGAGGCGATGGGGGCCCGCCACCGCAGTGCGCGGGCCGTCCGCAGCCACTTGACGTGCTGGGCGACCATCGAGTCGACGATGTGCGCGAAGGCCTCGTACGTGGAGAAGAGGCCGTGGCGGCCGGTGAGCAGGTACCCCTCCAGCCAACCCTGGCAGACGTGCTCGGACAGGATCTCCATCACCCGGCCACCGCGTGCCAGATTCAGGTCGGTCGGCTCGGTCGGCTCCTGCCACGCCTTGCCCGTCACGGCGAACAGGTCGTCGAGCCGGTTGGAGGCGGTCTCGTCCGGGCCGACGACGCGGAAGTCCCGCCGCTCCTCGGTCTCCCGCATCACGTCGGTGAGGTAGGCCCCCAGTACCCGGGTGGGCTCGTGGACGGAGCTTCCGGGCTTGTCCACCGCGACCGCATGAGCCTCGAGCGCGGGAAGCGGGAGCGGACGCAGCAGCCGGCCGCCGTTGGAGCGCACGGTTGCGCCCAGGCGCAGGTCACCCGGCGGAACGCAGGCCAGCACCCGCGCCGTGGGGCGCCCCTCGGAGTCGAAGAGTTCCTGCGGGCGGTACGAGCGCAGCCACTGCTCCAGCATCCGCAGGTGTTCGGGGTTCTCCCGTACGGAGGCCAACGGGACCTGGTGGGCCCGCCAGGTTCCCTCGACGGGGTTGCCGTCCACCGTGGCCGGGCCGGTCCAGCCCTTGGGGGTCCGCAGGACGATCACGGGCCATGGCCGGCGGGCGCTGTCGCCCTTGGCGGCGCGGGCCCCGCGCCGGATCTCGGCGATGCGGTCCAGGGCCTTGTCCATCGCCGCCGCCATCGCCTGGTGGACGCTGCGGGGGTCGTGGCCGGTGACGTGGAGCGGCTCGTGCCCGTAGCCGCGCAGCAGCTCGTCCAACTCCGCTTCGGGGATGCGGGACAGGACGGTGGGGTTGGCGATCTTGTAGCCGTTGAGGTGGAGGATCGGCAGCACCGAGCCGTCGCGGAGCGGGTCGAGGAACTTGTTCGAGTGCCAGGAGGCCGCGAGCGGTCCCGTCTCGGCCTCGCCGTCGCCGATGACGCACGCGACGAGCAGGCCGGGATTGTCGAAGGCGGCGCCGTAGGCGTGCGCGAGCGAGTAGCCGAGTTCGCCGCCCTCGTGGATCGATCCCGGCGTCTCGGGCGCCACATGGCTGGGCACCCCGCCGGGGAAGGAGAACTGCCGGAACAGCTTCCGCATCCCCTCGCCGTCCCGGCTGATGTCCGGGTAGGTCTCGGTGTACGAGCCTTCCAGCCAGGAGTTGGCGAGTACGGCGGGTCCGCCGTGGCCGGGGCCCCAGATGCACAACGCCTCCTGGGCGCGCTCCTTGACCACCCGGTTGAGGTGGGTGTGGACGAGGTTGAGGCCGGGGGAGGTGCCCCAGTGGCCGAGCAGCCGGGGCTTGATGTGCTCGGGCCGCAGCGGCTCGGCCAGCAGCGGGTTGTCCATCAGGTAGATCTGGCCCACGGCCAGATAGTTCGCGGCGCGCCAGTGGGCGTCGAGCTCGGGGATCCGGTACTTCGTCATCTCCGCTCCTTCGTGCGGTAGACCGAGGCGTGCGTCGACTGAGCCGATGCCACAACGGTGCTCCAGTTCGTAGGCGGCCGGCAGGGGAGGGTGGGCCCCTGCCGGGGGACCATCGGCCCCTTCCGGCGGAGCCGCGACGAGGGCGACGCGTGGCGGTCAGGCGAAGCAGCGTGCTTCCGTCCGGGTTCGGTCAACGCCGGGCGGGGCCGTCCGTCGACTCCGCTGCCGCTGCCGCTGTCGGGCGTTGGCTCGGCGGGGTCAGGGCATGGCTGGCGATGACTGCCGCCTGTACCCGGCGTTCCACGCCCAGTTTGGTGAGGAGGCGCGAGACGATGTTCTTGATCGTCTTCTCGGCAAGGAAGAGCTGCTTGCCGATCTCCCGGTTGGTGAGACCCTTGCTCACGAGGATGAGGATCTCGCGTTCCCGGTCGGTCAACCCAGGTAGTCCGGGGGCCTGCTCTTCCTTCGGTGCGTCGCCTCTGATCCGGGCCATCAGCCGCGTGGTGGCGCCGGGGTCGAGCATGGACTGGCCCGAGGCGACCGTGCGTACGGCCGAGACGAGATCCGTGCCGGTGATCTGCTTGAGGACGTAGCCCGACGCGCCGGCCATCACCGCGTCCAGCAGCGCTTCCTCGTCGTCGAACGAGGTGAGCATGAGGCAGGAGAGCTCGGGCATCCGGGACCGCAGTTCACGGCACACGCTCACCCCGTCGCCGTCCGGCAGCCGGACGTCCAGTACGGCAACCTGTGGACGCAGGGCGGGGATGCGGACGAGGGCTTGCTCCACCGTTCCCGCTTCACCGACCACGGTCAGATCGGGCTCGGCGTCCAGCAGGTCGTGAACGCCTCGGCGCACCACCTCGTGGTCGTCCAGGAGGAACACGCTGATCGGCGCAGGCGACTCCACGGGGGACGACGGGCCGCTCTCCGGCATCAGGCAACTCCTTCACGGGCGCCCACCCTCCGCAGGCGTGCGCATGCTTGCATCCTGCCTTTCGGCAGGGCCGATCGGACAGGGCCGATCGGCCCCCGTTCCGGTGCGTCCCGCACGCCCCCGTGACCATGGCGGCAAAAGAGGGGACCTTCGACCCTTGGCGGGGGCCGGCCGGTCCTTCCGCATGGGGGAACGGTGCGCTGAGCTGTGAGGAGCACGGGGAACGGCGCGGTTGCGACTACGGAGCCGCATGGAACGTGGAGGGTGTCATGACCACCCAGCTGATCGCACTGACGTGTGCGGTCCGGGAGGACTCCGAAGTGACGGCGTCTCTCGACGGTGAACTCGATGTCCACACGAGTGCGCAGATCGGCCCCAGACTGACGCGGCTCGCGGAGTCGTGGGGTCCCGAACTCACTCTTGACCTGTCCGGCCTCACTTTCTGCGACAGCGCGGGAGTCGATCTGCTCCTGCGGATCCACCATCAGTGCGCTGCACGCGGCATTCGGCTCACACTCGCCGGGGTTCCCCGCCTGGTGGCAGGGCCGATGCGGCTCCTCGGAGCCGACCGGGTCCTCGTGCTGTCGGAGAGGTGACCAACCGACCCCGCCTCGGCGGATTAGGGGACCGTTCGGCCCTGGTATCAGCCGGTCCGGCGAGTGAGCCTGGTGACCAGGCCGTGCAACGCGGACGCCGGAGGCCGAGGGAGGCGTGGACCATGGACCGGGATGCGGTACACCCGGAGGAGGAGCCATCAGCCCGGCGGATGCAGCAGCTGGACCGTGACGAAGCGCTGAGGCTGCTGACGACCGTGTCGCTGGGACGGATCGTCTTCACCCAACACGCCCTGCCGGCGGTCCGCCCCGTGAACCACCTCGTGGAGGGCGAGAACATCGTCGTACGGGTCCACGACGGAGGCGCCCTCGCGGCCCTGCTCGCTCCGTCCGACGCCGCTGGGGTCGTGGTCGCCTACGAAGCC
This sequence comes from Streptomyces sp. NBC_01296, assembly GCF_035984415.1. Classification (NCBI taxonomy): domain Bacteria; kingdom Bacillati; phylum Actinomycetota; class Actinomycetes; order Kitasatosporales; family Streptomycetaceae; genus Streptomyces; species Streptomyces sp. NBC_01296. The sequence goes on from NZ_CP130720.1 coordinate 8,426,980, forward strand.
GATGCCATCGACCCCGAGACGCACCTCGGCTGGAGCGTCGTGGTGACCGGATACGCCACTCCCGTGGCGGACCCGGAGGAAGCGGAGGATTACGCGACGCGCCTGCGCCCCTGGGTGGCCGAGGCCATGCCGAGGGCGCTGCGCATCACGCCCGACCTCGTCACGGGTTTCCGTCTGGAGGCGGACCCGCCCGAGCCGATGACCGTGTGCGGCCGCTGACGGGACGGGTCACCTGTCGGCCGCCGCGGTGAGCGGAGATCGCCAGACGAGTACGCTGCCGCCCTCGGCCGGCCCTTCCACGGAGAACGTGCCGCCGAGGCTCCGGGCGCGCTCGTCGAGGTTGAGCAGCCCGCTGCGGCGTCCCTGGGCCGGGATTCCCCTGCCGTTGTCGGTCACCGTGAGGACGATCTCCTCGCCGGTGGCCTTGAGCGAGACGCCCACCCGGGTGGCATGTGCGTGGCGGGCGGCATTGCTCAGCAGCTCGGTCAGTGCGGCCATGGTGTGGTCGGCGACGTGTGTGGACACGTCGGTGTCCAGCAGCCCCTCCATGCTGAGCCGCGGCGGATGTCCGAGCGCCGCCCCCGCCTCGCCGACCGCCCGGGCGGCACGCGCCCGCAGGCCGGGCCCCGCCTCGCGGTCCTTGGCGCGTAACCCGAAGATCGTCGATCTGATGATCTTGATGGTCTCGTCGAGGTCGTCCACGGCCCGCCCCACCCGCTCCGCGGCGCCGTCGTGTTCCACCAGCCGGGCCGCGCTCTGCAGCGTCATCCCCGTCGCGAACAGTCGTTGAATGGCGAGGTCGTGCAGGTCGCGGGCAATGCGGTCGCGCTCTTCCAGCAACGCTATCTGTTCGGCGTCGCGGCGCCGTCCGGCCAGCTCGAGCGCCAGGGCGGCCTGCCCGGCGAAGGCCAGCAGCGGCTCCAGCTCACCTTCGGTGAACACGGGCTCCGAGACCCCTCGGGCCAGCAGCAGAACCCCCCGCCCGTCTCCGGCGGCCGTGCCCATGGGGACGGCCACCGCCGGTCCGAGCGTCGTCAACTGCTGTGCGCCGCCGCGATAGAGGTCGTCGGTGGCGAGGCTGACCGTGGTGACCGGGGTGCCGCCCTTGTACGCGGCCCCCGACAGGCTGCCCTCGACGGGGATGACGAGGCCATGGCGCAGTTCGCTGCCGGGCCCGACGGACAGCTCCACGACCAGGTCGTCGGTGCCGTCGAGTGGCATCGAGATGTCGGCGAGCTCGGCGCCCGTGATCTCCTGGGCCCGGCGTGCGATGAGCTCCAGCACGGCGGGACGGGGGCTCCCGGACAGCAGGCTGTTGGTGATCTCGGCGTTCGCCCGCAGCCAGCGCTGCTGCCGCTGGGAGCCCTCGTACAGACGGGCGTTGTCGATGGCCACCCCGGCGGCGACGGAGAGTGTGGAGATCACGGCCTCGTCCTCGGTGTCGAAGTCCTGTCCGCCGCGCTTGTCGGTCAGGTACAGATTGCCGAACACCTCGTCGCGGACCCGGATCGGGACGCCGAGGAAGGTGCGCATCGGCGGATGGTCGGCCGGGAAGCCGTACGACGCGGTGTGCGCGCCGAGATCCGTCAGGCGCAGCGGCTCGGGATGGCGGATGACCTCCCCCAGCAGGCCGTGGCCGGAGGGGAGGGCCCCGATCCGCGCGATCTGCTCGTCGGTGAGGCCCACGGTGAGGAACTGCGAGAGCCTGCGGCCGTCGGGGCCGATCACCCCCAGCGCGCCGTAGTCGGCCTCGACGAGCAGGGCGCCGGCCTCCACGATGCGCCGCAGGACCTGGGAGAGGTCCAGCTCCCGGCCGACGGAGACGACCGCCTCCAGCAGGCTGTGCACCCGGTCCCGGGTGCCGCGTACGGCATTGATCCGGGCCTGCAGCTCCTCCAGCAGCTCGTCCAGTTGCATCCGCGGTACCTGAGGCAACGGATCCGCCACACCCACCAGCTCCTTCTCTCCCCACCACCTGGTTCGGCGTCAGCGTATCGAGACCAGGAGCGACCCGGGGATCCAATGGTCGGACCGATCGGTGCTGCCGGCGGGTCCCTGGAGGCGCAGCCGGGGTGGGGTCACCGGGGCCCGCGGCCCTGGCCCATGGCGAACGCGACGAGGAATCCGGCCACTCCCGCCCATACCGCGCCTTCGCCCTCCGCCACTCGCCAGCCCAGCAGGCCGAGGGCGAGGGCGGTGACCGCCCCCGCCACTACGGCGCGGGAGTCGGTGAGGAACATCCACTGGCGTCGGCCGCTGCCGGGCTCTCCGAGTTCGGCGAGGGCCGTTTTGATGACCAGGGCCGCGACCACGATTGCCGCGACCAGAAGAGTCGCTCCCACATCGGCTCCCGATGTCAGTGCCTGGTGGTGAACTCCAGGTCCGGGGTGAGGTCCCGCTCTTGGTGAAGCGGGCGGCGGGGTTGGTACCGGCGATGATGCCGATCACCTTCCCCACGACGAGGCCGCTGAAGACTCCGAGCGGCTCGGTTGTGGCGAGAACCTTGGCTCCCCATGGTCGCGCGTGGTGCTCCGCCCGGCACGTCATGAGATGCCGTACCCGGCAGCGCCGATCACCAGAGCGCCGCCCCCACCCCAGCTGTCCGCGAGGAAGCCGACCACGGTGGGGAGGAACCCGCCCACCGCGCGGCCCGCGTTGTACGTGAATCCCCGGCCCGTGCTCACCCGCCAGGACGCCGGGCGCAACCAGGCGGTCCCCACCTGGATCGAGCAGCTCGACAACCAGGACGCCCCGACGGCCAGCCGACGCAAGGTCGTCATCACCGCCACCGGCACGGACGAGGGTTTGGGCCGGCGAATCCACACAGGCCGTGAGGTCTTCCGTCGAGGGTGTGCCGAGGGCCGGGTCCGCACCGCGCGGGCCCGGCCCTCCAAGTGGGGCACGAAATGGGTCGGCTACACGATGCCGGCGGCGCGCAGGGCGTTGGTGACCTGGGCGGTCTGGTTGCACCCAACGGGACCGTGGGCGGGACTCGATGCGTGGCTACTCGGCCGCTGAGTCCTCCGGGAACTTCACGGGGTAGGGCTCCGCGAAGTCTGCCGACCGCCCTACGGCGCTCCACTCCTCGTCCTGCGTCAGCAGCCGCCGGTCCTGGGCGATGGACCCCTCCGACGCCGTCACGCCGAGTGCGAGGTTGGTCGGGATGTCGCGGCGCTTCGCCATCCGCACGAGGATCTGCGCGGCGCGCACCGGGTCGCCGGCCGGGCCCTCGGTGCTCTGTCGGATGCGCCGGTTGATCGCGCCGACGGTGCCGTCGTAGCCCTCGGGTACGTCGTGCACGGTCATGGAGGAGCCGGCCCAGTCGGTGCGGAACCCGCTCGGTTCGACGACCAGGACCCGCACCCCGAACGGCGCGGTCTCCACGCGCAGCACCCGGCTGAAGCCGTCGATCGCGAACTTCGCCGCCTGATAGGAGGCGATGCCCGGGGAGCCGCCGACGCGGCCGCCCATGGAGGAGAACTGGACGACCAGCCCGCCGCCCTGCTCGCGCAGCAGGGGGATCGCCGCCTTGGTGACGTTGTAGACGCCCCAGAAGTTCGTCTCGAACTGGGCGCGGAAGTCCTCGTCGTCGGTGGTCTCGCCCGTCCGGGCTGAACCCCACGGAGGTGACGGGGGCGGCCGCCACCGCCACGGGCTTGCCCCGAGGCGCGGGGTGGTGAGGGCCGGTCATGTCCCACAAGTTCACTGCGCTGGCGCTGTTGCCGACGGCCAGCTTGTGCCCATCAGGGCTGAACGCCAGCGAGGTTGAGGTGCCGTCAGGCTGCACCAGGGGTTGGCCGTGCCCCTTGCTCATCGAAGAGTTTGTGGTGGAGGCAGTGGTGGAGCTGTCCGATCTTGCGGTTGAACAGGTGGGCAGAGCGGATGCATGCCAGTCCTTCGTCCGCGCCTGGTCAGGTGTGGAGGCGGCTGTTCGCGCCGTCGTGACCGTCGGCGCTGTCGTCGTCGAACCAGTAGTCGCCGGCGGCCAGGTAGCGGAAGGAGTGCCCGCTGTTGGCAGGCAGGGTGACGGTTGCGGCGCGGGTGCCGTTGCCGCGGGACTCGAGGGGGTGGGCTGCGGGGTTCCAGTGGTTGAAGTCTCCGACCACGCTGACCGGTCCGGGCGGGGCGTCCTCGGGTAGGACGAAGGTGACCTGGGTACGGCCCTTGATTCTCTTGCGTTCGAGCACCGTGTGCCTCCAGCCGACGGGAGAGGGGAACCGACCCATTCTTGTCCGGAAACCTGAAGGCGGTGGCTTTCCACGCCGGTCGAGGACGCGGCGGTCACTCGGCCGGTGGCGTCGGCTTCAGCGGCCAGGTCGCCGACAGAACGCGCCGCCTCCGCTCGTCCACGGACCGGCCTGGGCCACCGCCCAGCGCGCCGAACCTCTGCCGCGCAGGGAACCGAAGGCCGGAATGCTGAATGGCATCGTCCTCGCCGGGCAGGCGCCGTACGGATCCGGTGGATCCGTGAACAGATTCCGCATCCGAGCCGAGTGGAGGAGCCGCCATGCCTCGTGGTTCCAGCCCCAAGCGTGAACGTCAGTATGAGCACATCAAGGAAAGCGCCGAGCAGCGCGGCGAGAGCACGAAGCGTGCGAAGGAGATCGCCGCGCGCACCGTCAACAAGGAACGCGCCCGTTCAGGGGAGTCGAAGACCGCGAGCCGCTCCTCGACACAGGACATGTCGTCGTCGAAGCGTGGTGGACAGCGCTCGCACAGCGGGTCTCAGGGCCCCACGAAGGAGCAGCTGTACAACGAGGCGAAGCAGCGGGGGGTCGAAGGCCGTTCCAAGATGGACAAGGCCGAACTGAAGCGGGCCCTCGGCCGCTGAATGGCGGCTCGGCCATCAGGCCGTCAGGGCCGGGATCGGACTCCGGTCTCGGCTCCGTCCGCCATGGCCCACGCGTCTGGAGACAGTCGACCGGCGGAGCGCCCGGCGCGGACATCCGCGCTCCAGCGTTGGGCGTGGTGAACCTCCGAACCCGGGCAGCGCCTGTCCGCTCCCGGCGCCTACGTGCCCGTGTCGACGCGGAGCGGCGGTTTTGGCGGGGAGGCCGGCGGGGTTCTGGCGCCAGGGCTGCCGCCCGGGGGTCGGTGGGGTTTGGGCCAGTTCGCCGGGCAGGTGCTTGGCGCCATAGCCGGTGCGCGTGTCGATTGGCTTCTCCCGGCCCGTGTCCCAGCACACTTTCAGGCCGCCGATCACGGGCTTTCGACCGCCTACCGCTTCCCGGACGCGGGAGGTGGCCTCGCGGTCGGGGCCCATGGTGACGAACCCGCTGTCGAGCAGCCGGCTCGATGGGGCCGCGGCTTGGGCCTTCACCGCCGGATGCAGGCGCATGGTGGGGCAGGTCGCCCGATGGGTCACCCGGCAGGCCCTCGGTCTGTGACAAGGCCCCCGATCATCGACCAGACCAGCGGGCTGTTGCCCTGCGGGCCTGTTCCAGCAGCTGGTCCGGGGTGAGTTCCTGGCAGGCCAGGCAGTACCCGAACGTCGTCATGGGCCCCTTGCCTCCAGGGGCGTGGATATCGGCCCCTCGGTCGACGCGTGCCCCTGGGCCCCGGCGACAACCATCGAACCACTCGCCGACACCGGGGGATGGGCCCGCCGCAGGAGGATTGCGTCGTAGAACTGGATGACGCGGGGGCAAGGGCGCTGCGGCCGTCCCCGTCGCGACCGAAGGGCGGAGCCCGGCCCCGGGCCGAATCCAGTCTCGAGTGGGTGGGTCGGCTCGGGGACCGCGATCGCCTGTGCGTGCATCCGGAGGCAATCGCGAGTTCTTGCGCATACCAGGAGGACGACAGGGCAGGCGGCCTGTCGGAGGTGGAGAACTATGGTTCCCCTGTTGCTCGTCCTTCTGCTCGTCCTGATCCTCTTCGGCGCGGGTTTTGCGGTCGAAGTTCTGTGGTGGGTCGCGATCGCGGTCCTGGTGCTCTGGCTCATTGGCTTCGTGGCCCGCCCGGCAGGCGGCGGCGGCCGCTGGTACCGCTGGTAGCTGCGATCGACGGCGCAAGCCCGCCTGACAACCGCTTGCCCCGCCGCGCGCAATTGTTCCGTTTCATCTAGTTTGGGCACCGTCGAGATTCCCAACCAAGGAGTTCACCATGGCTGACAAGGGAAAGATGGACCAGGCCAAGGGCAAGGCCAAGGAGGCCGTCGGCAAGGTCACCGGCGACGACCGGATGAAGGCCGAAGGCAAGACGGACCAGGCCAAGGGCAAGGCGAAGGAAGCCTTGACTGAAACCGAGGAGCGCGCTCGCGGAATCAAGGACTCCCTGCGCGACAAGGGCGACAGGACCTGACGCCGCCTGGGTGAGTCCCCTCGGGGCTTGCGGATGACCAGGATGCGGCCCCCGGCGCCTCGGCGTCGCGGGGCCGCATCCTGTTCCCGGGCCCTGAGGCGTCGGCCCGCCTCCCCGGGGCCGGCGGGTGGAATCCATGCCGCCTACAACCGGTGGCAGGCGCCCCGCCATTCGGCGGGACAACGGCGCCGACCCCAGGGAGGGGATCGCACCCTCCGTCGGGCAAATGATGCGGGGTCCGACTCCCTGTGTGAGCGTGGAGACGCTACCTCCAGGGCCGACCGCCCCCGACGTGCGCGGCAGGGGCCCGTGCGGTGGCTGGCGCGGCTTCCCGGTCTCAGATTTCGCACCGAGCTGCACGGCACGAGAGAGGTCCTCGATGGACAGCCAGAACAAGGACAACCCGGCCGCCGAAGTGGTGGTGGCGGTCGGCGACTGCTCTGCGGAGGACGCACGCGTCCTCCTCGACCTGCTCGAGCGTTCCTTCCCCGTGGACGTCGGGGCGGGCAGCGCGACGCAAGGCGGTCAGGCCGCGACCGTGTGGAGCGCGACCCTCGATGCGGCGAAGCCGGCGGAACCGGCGGAGGGGCAGGCAGCCCCCGTTCGGCTGAAGGACGCGGTCAATGTCACCCTTCAGGGAGGCCCCCGCGCGGTGCAGCGGGTGCAGGACGCGCTCGCCGGACACTTCTCCGTCGAGGACATGGGAGCCGTATCGGGCGACCAGGAAACGGAGATCGGACTCCGTATCCGCTCCTGAGCGATCGGGGTGCAACGGCCGGTTCACATCGTCCCGCCTGCCGCATACGGGCACGTGCCGTGTACGGGCGGCGACACAGGGCAAACGGGGGGCATGACCGTACCCAAGACAACCGTTATCGTCCTGGACTCTGCCGAGCCCGAGCTGCTGGCACGGTTCTACGCCGAACTGCTCGGTGCCACGACAGGACCGGCCCCGGGTGACGAGGAGCTCCTCCTCGTCACCAGCCGCACCGGCGTGGTACTCGGAGTCCGCCGCGACCCGGACCACGTTCCGCCGAGCTGGCCGCTCCCGGAGGGTTCCCAACAGGCCCATGTGCGCATCCTCGTGGAGGCACGGTGCCTCGACGAGGCCGAGCGCGAGGCCGTGACCCTCGGGGCCCGCCCAGTGGCCGCGGAGGACGACGGCAGCCTGCCGGGCAGCCGGACCACCTGGCGCCGCTACGCCGACCCGGCCGGCCACGCGTTCGTCCTCTCCGCGGTCAGCGAAGACTTCGCCCCCGCAAGCGCCACCGGATGAAGCGCGCACTCCCTCACCCGTAGTGGACGTTCACGATGCGGAAGCCGACCTCGACGTACAGCTCGCGCCTTTGTCAGGACCGGCTGGCACGACAAGGCTGCTCCTGAGAACCGGCCCTGTCCAACCGCCCCGTCTGTCCGGGATCAGACCTCACGCCACCGGGCCATCGCCCAGGAGAACACGCCGAAGAGCATCAGGCCGATGGCGAGCGCGACCAGCAGCCACGGCCCCGCCGCGGTCTGGGTGAACGACCTCAGGGTGTCGTCGATGCCCTTCGCCTGCGCCGGGTCGTAGCGCACCGCGGCGTACACGACGAAGCCGCCTGCCGCCGCGAACACGACGCCCCGGGCCAGGCCGCCGGTCACCCCCAGGAAGCCGACGGCCTTGCGCCACCGCTCCGAGACCCCGCTCATGGCGAGGTGCTTGCGGAAGCTGCGCCGCGCCGCCTGGACAGCGATGACCACGCCCGCGATGGCGATCCCGAGCCCGGCCGCACCCACCAGCCACTGGCCGGCGGGCAGGTCCAGCGCCCTGGCCGTCACATCGCGTGACTGCTGGTCGCCGGAGCGCCCGCCGCCGCCCGCCGCGAACGACAGGACCGAGAACGCGACCGCGGCGTAGAAGACGGTCCGGCCCGCCGAGGCCAGCCGCTTCATCAGCTTGCCGCCGTCCGGTCCCGCTGCGCCGAACGCCGCCTCTGACAGGCGCCACAGCATCATGCCCACGAGCCCGATGCCCACGGCCCAGATGAGGACGCTGCCGAAGGAATTTTCCGCGAGCTCCTGAAGGGCGCCCTGACGGTCGGCTTCCTTGCCCCCGTCCTGACCGAAGGCCACGCGTAGGGCCAGCATCCCGACCAGTACGTACAGCACCCCGCGCGCCAGCAGCCCGCAGCGCGCCGCGACCTGCCGGACATCGCCGCCAGGGGATGCGGCGCGCTTGCTCGCGTCCCCGCTTCTCATCGTGGTCGGACCTCGGAGACGGTCACCTCGATGTGCGACATGCGCACCCCTTCTGTGCCGACGACGACCCACTCCGGCGGTGCTGCTCGCCGTCCGACCGCCCTGCTGGGAGTCGCGCCTCACACCGCGGGCCTCCGTGGCGGTGGCCGACGGGTCCAGCCCAGATCGTCGTGGGCTCGGCCGGCGTCGAGCAGGGGGAGTTGCAACGGCGTCCAGCAGGCCGGGATCGGCTGGTACGAGGCGTACGTGCCGGGCCGCGGCGAGTGCGGCACGGGCGGCGCCGACCGGGAGCGGCAGCGTACGAGCGTGCAGCAGGCCGGCCACGACGGCCTTGTTCAGTACGGGGTCGGCCACCAGATTGAACGGGCCGTGGACGGGGCGGGTGGACGACGGCGTCGGCGCCGGCGAAGACCTCGGTCAGGTCGCTGCGTCCGGGGTCGATGTCGGCTTCGGTCCATCGCACGCCGGGGATGTGCAGGCCGGGCCGGCGGCGGGCGACACCGAGTACGTCGGTGACCGTGCGGTCGGCTGCCAGGGCCTTGACCACGCTGGTCCCCGCGTTGCCGCCGGCGCCGGTGACGACGACTCTCATGACGCCCAACGCACTCTTCGTGACAGTCGGAAGCGTGGTGTGCCGTGGGTGCGGCCCCGGTCGGCCCGCGTGGGGGCTGCGGCAGCGGTGGTGAAGGTCCGGCCCGCGGCCTCCACCCGCAGTTCCTCCAGGGCGGCTGCCTGCCGGTGCGCGCGGTCCAGCAGCCGGGCGACGGCGGCCGGGTCGAGGTGGGTGGTGGCGTCGGCGATGGTCCCCAGCGACCGCCACAGGGACGCCTTGCCCTCGACTCCGAGCCGCATGGCTTCCAGCTCGAGGACGTCACTGAGGGGCGAGCGGCTCACGAGGCGGCCGTTGAGCTTGACCCTGCCCGCCTTCTCGGCCAGACGGCCTATGACAACCCTGTGCCATTGCGCGGGGACGTCGAGGGCCGTCATGATCTCGCGCAGACTCTCCCGGTCATCGGCGATCTGCTCGGACAGCTCGGCCAGGAGCGCCCCCGCCGGCGTACCGCGGTGCGTCCGTGCCATGCGCCGGATCAGACAGACGCCGCTGTTGGCGCCCGCGAGGTGGTCGTTCAGGTAGATCGCGAGGAGGCGTTGTGGGGCTGGAACGGGGGAGGAACGAGCTTCCGGGCTGTGGGCGTTGGTTTCCATGGCACTGTTCCGATCGCTTGGACGTCTCGGCTGCCGGCTCGGATGTACCGGCCGTGTGCAGGCCCCGACTTGCGCCGCTCACGGGCAGGGGAGGCTCTTGGCGTCTGACCGGCCTGCCGGCCTTCAAACCAGGTCTGTGGAGCCGGAGGCGCCCAGGCCCCGGAGGTTTGAACCCTCCTCCATCGAGCAGGCGCCGTGCGAAGCGAGACCCGGAAGCAGAGCCGGAAACGAGGGGAAGGGCGTTGCATGAGCGCGGACGAGCAGGAGAACCAGGACGTCGTCGAGGCGATCCTCAAGGATCACCACACCATGGAGGACCTCTTCCGTCGGATGCGCAGCGTGGAGGCGGACCGCGAGGGTGCCCTGGCCAAGTTCTCCGCGCTCCTCATCGCGCACGGCCAGGCCGAGGAAACCGAGGTGTACGGCGCGCTGAAGAGGTTCAAGCATGTCGACAACGAGGAGGTCGAACACGGAGCCGAGGAGCACGAAGAGGGCAATGAGGCCCTACTGGCGCTGCTCGAGGTGGCCGAGGTCGGTTCGGACGAGTGGGACTCGCGCTTGGAGGACCTGGTCAAGGCGGTCTCCCACCACCTCGACGAAGAGGAGCGGAGCATCCTCAACGGCGCCAGGGAGAACGTCCCGGACGAGCGGCGGGCCGAGCTCGGGGCGGCCTTCCTGCGGGAGCGGGAGCGGCAGCTCGCGGCCGACTGCGGCCGCATCGAGAACGTACGCGCGGTCGCACGTGGGTGACGGAGCAGGGGAGCATGTTGGACGCCCCGTGGCCGACGGGCGGGCCGAACGGGCGGATGCCTGTGGAAGGACGTCCGCCGACCTACGGATCCACCGGAGGTGTCCGGCGCAGCAGCTCGTCGTGGAGCAGTCGGCCGACGAGCGCGCCCCCGAACACGACGACGCCGATACCGACGAGCCATGTCTGGATGACGAGTACGGTTCCGAAGGGGCCGTAGGTGACGGCATTGGACGCGATCAGCGGTGAGAAGACGAGCCGGGAGAAGATCCGCAGCCCGAGCAGTCCGATCATGGTGGCCACCGCCCCGGGAAGCAGGGCGGTCCACGGGATCCGGCCGCCGAGCAGCAGCCGCTGGGACCACCAGAAGAAGAGGGTGCCGATCGCCACCGTGACGAAGCCACGGGCCGGGGCCTCGCGCCACGGCGACGAGACCGCCGAGAGGTAGAGGACACCGACCAGAACGCCGAGCCACAGCACCTGACGCCATCTGGCCCACCACCGAGCCGGAGGCAGATTCCAGACCCTTTCGTATCCGCTTTGCAGCGTGGTGCCGAAGGACAGGCCGAATACGGCGAGCAGCGCGAGGCCGAACGCAGTCGTCGCCCGCCATGCCTGACCGGGCAGGGCGAAGAGCCGCTCGATCTCCGCTCTGGCTGCCCGCGACACGCCGAGCCCGTCTCCCAGCCACTGCGCGAACCCTTGCCCCCCGCGGGCATCCGCCGCGGTCACGACGATGAGCAGCGGTACGAGCGTCAGAAACCCGAGCGCGGCGAAGCCCAGCGAGCGTTGCCACAGCTCCAGGTCCCGGACGTGTACCCAGCGGCGTCCGGCCCGCGCACGGCGGAGCATGCTGCGCACCCGCCCGAAGAGCGGCAGCCGGTCCGTCCTGCCGGGCCCGGTCATCACGCTGCCGGAGCACGCGTGAGTGCGCCGTCCAGACCGCTGACCCGGCCGGCGAGGCGGCCCCGTACCACGCTGGTCCCGACGTTTCCGGTGGTCCAGACGGCCACCACGCAGGCGCGACAGGTGCGGGGATTGCCGGCCGTGAGCGGGGTCGAGGGGGTCATGGGTCAGGCTCCTGTCCGGTGTTTGCAGCACGGCCGAACGGGCTGCTGTCGAGGTGGGCGAGGAGGTCGGCGGGGTGCCGGTACACGGCTCGCGCTCCGGCCTCTTCGAGGTCGGAGCGCGGGATGCCGCCGGACAGGAGGCCCACGCAGGCGACGTCGGCGCGGGTCGCCGCTTTCATGTCCCAGACCGTGTCTCCGACGAACACGGCGGCGCGTGCGGGTGCGTCGGCCAGTTGGAGGGCGTGGTGCACCGGGTCGGGTGCCGGCTTGCCCTCCTCCACGTCGTCGGAGCTGGCCGTGGCGGTGATGGCATCGTCGGCGTCCACTGCCCGCCGGAGCGCGTCCAGTTCCGCCTCCTGCGCAGAGGTCACGAGCACCACCCGCCAGCCCCGCCGGTCCAACTCGCGCAGGAGCTCGGCCGCCGAGTCCAGCGGGGCCAGCCGATCGAAGTACGTTCTGTACAGGGTGTCGTGCCCGGCCGTGAGCGTCTGGTCCTGGTCCGTGTCGCGGTCCTCGCCCAGCAGGTGTGCGAGCAGGTCCTCGCCGGGAAGGCCGATCGCGCGGTGAATGTCGTGCACGGCGACGTCGTGGCCCGCCTGCCTGAGTGCCTCCCACCAGCACGTGACGTGGAGGTGGTTGGTGTCGGCGAGGGTGCCGTCGACATCGAACAGCGCCGCCCGGTTCATGCGAGCCTCCCGGCGGGTCAGTGGCCTGGTTTGCACTTGAGTTCGGCCTTGTCCATGGAGGAACGGCCTGCCCTGCAGATTAAGGCGCTTGGCCTCCTCGTAGAGCTGGTCGTACGTCGGCCCCTGCAAGCCGCTGTTTGAGCGCCGGCCGCCGCTTGGGCGAGTACATGTCCTGGGTCGAGCTCTTGCTCGCTGTCTTGGACCGCCCGAGCGGGCCCAGGGCCCTTTCCTCGTGGTCTCGTACCTCCAGAGATACCGGGCTACGGATGCGTACGGCCCTCCCCTGTACACGGATACTCCTCGTCGGCGCGTGCCCCTGGCTCTCGTCGGCAAACATCGGGGCCCGCTGCGCCGTCTGACTGTGGCGTCCGCGGGTCGGCGTACGGCGCGAGTTCCGTAAGCCCTTCTCGCGCGACAGGCGGTACCTGACCGCGTGGATCACCGCCGACGGGCGTGACGGCTACCGGGTGGAGCCCGACTGCTAGCGTCCGGTGTCAGTCCGCCCTGTCCGTGGGCGAGCCGGGCCGTGGTCGTAGGGCGGCTCCTCGGGTGGGAGGACGCCCTCCCGATGGCGGTCCCCGGCCCGTGCACGACGAGCGGAGCTGGACCTTCGACCGCGATCCGGGCGGGCTCGACCCCGTGCTCGCATCGAGCTGCTCCAGGAGGCCTACCTCGCGCGCGACCCGGATCACGACCGGCGCTGCGGCCTGCGCTCCAGGCATCAAGCTTGCGCCGACCGGCCTCCAGGCGGCTGCTGCTGAGCCATGCCGGGCCGAGCAGGTGCTGTGCCGGGTCTGAAGCCCTCCGCGCGCGCCGACTCAGTTGCCGACTCCGGGTGTGCCTGGTTTGTCCGGCGGCAGGGTGGGCAGCCGCGCCATGGAGGCACAAGCCCCGGGACGGAGGGCCAAGATGTCGACAAACATGCTTATAGCCGTGATCGTGGCCGCGGTGGTCGTGGTGGCCGTTCTCGCCACCATTCTGTGGTTCCTGGCCCGACGGCGCCACCTGCGCGACCGGTTCGGACCGGAATACGAGCGCACGGTCGAGGAGAAGGGCGGCACGATGGCCGCTGAACGCGAGCTCCGCGCCCGCGAGCAGCGGCACGACCAGCTCGACATCAAGGAACTCCCCGCCGACCGGCAGCGCCAGTACACCGAGGACTGGAGCGGCCTCCAGGAACACTTCGTGGACCGCCCTGCGGACGCCGTAGACAAGGCCGACGACCTGGTGTCGAGGCTGATGACGGAGCGCGGCTACCCGACCGAGGGATACCGGGGAGCGGTCCGAGACCTGTCGGTCGAGCACAGCCGCACGTTGGAGCACTACCGAGCCGCACACGACGTGAGAGCGCGGAGCGCGAAGGGACAGGCGACGACGGAGGAGCTGCGCGGGGCGATGGTGCACTACCGCGCCCTGTTCGAGGAACTGCTCACTGATCAGAGGAGCCGGTGACATGCAGACCCACGACGAGAACCAGGAGACCTCATCCGCCCTGACCACGGAGGACCTCGCACGCTCGGACCCGGCAGGCGACGACGAACGGACGGCGGCGGTCTACCCGGGCGAGGCGACCGGAGATGCCACGCTCGGCGAGTCCTCCACGGATCGGGACGACACGGCCGCTCCGGACCTGCCGGCAGAGTCGGATGCCGAAAGCGACGAGCAGTCGCTGCTCGCCCCGGAGGAGGCGGAACGCTACCGCACGGCGTGGAGTGAGATCCAGGCCCAATTCGTCGACGACCCGCGGCAGGCGGTGACATCGGCGGACACCCTGGTGGCCGAGGTCATGCAGAGCCTCGCCGGCACCTTCGCCACGCACAAGAAGGAACTGGAGGGGCAGTGGCGCGGGGGCGGCGACGTGGCGACGGAGGATCTGCGGCTCGCGCTCCAGCACTACCGCTCGTTCTTCAACCGCCTGCTGAAGACCTGAGCGCAGCGCAAGCGTACGCAAGCCCCGCAGTTCGACCCGCCGGTGTCGCACCGGCGGGTGCGGCGCGGTTGTCGACACGTGGATCCTGACGCTGCCTCTCGGGAGGCTGGGGAAAGGCTCCGTGCGGCAGGAAGGCGGCCCCGGCGGCTACCCGGTTCGCAGACGGGCAGCCGTCGCCGGGACGCGTAAGGTCCGGTGCCGTCACCCATACTGCCGTCGGCCTCCGACCGCGTGCCCCACCCCGCTCTGAGCCGGTCCACGTCTCTCCGAGACACATGCGAACAGCCTGCTTCGGGCGCCGGAAGGCGGGCAGCCGCACAGGTGCCGAAGCTCCGGCCTCGAAAAGGAGCTCGCCAAGGCGGGAAAGGCCAAGGGGAAGACGGGACAGGGCATCGGCAGCGGCTCCATGAGGGCGTCGTCCAGGCGCCCACCAGGGCGGCGGGTAGGCATCCGGATGCTCTCCCCGCAATACGGCCGTGCCGTCGGGGCCTCAGCCCGGACCGCCGGGGCCCGTTTGGCCCGCTTGCAGTTCCCCACTTGGTTGCGCGCGCATCGAAGGCCGCAGTTGTTCGTCTGTGCGGAGCTCGGGGTTGAGGAACACCGGTGCGGGCGGGGAGGGGTTCAGCGGCGGTGGGTGGCTGTCGCGATGTGGACGAACGAGGGGATGAGAGGGTTCGTGTCGCCCTCGTTCCACGCCACCACCACGCGGCTGGGCGCCATGTCGGTCAGCGGTACTGCTGTCAGCCCCTCGGGCATGTCGTGTCCGAGGGGGGTGATGCCGACCGTGCCGTTCCAGAGCACGGCCTGCCGACACTCCTGGACGGCCCTCACCGTAGGTCCCTCGCGCGTCTCGCCGCCGGTCCAGTACGCCCCCCACAGCGGGTCGGTGCCGTCCGGGAAGTGGAACCAGCGCCGGTCGGCCAGGTCGGCCAGTTCCAGGCGCGTGCGGGAGGCGAGCGGGTCGTCGGTGCGCAGCACCGCGCCGACCGGGTCGGTGCGTAGGTGGCGTACGGTCAGGCCGGTTTCGTCGAAGGGGGCGCGGGTGAGGGCGATGTCGACCTGTGCGGTGCGCAGTCCGCAGGTGGGGTCGGTGAGGTCGGTCTCGCGGATGTGGACCTCGATGTCCGGGTGTCGTTTGCGGTAGGCGTTGGCCAGGTGGAGGGCATTGAGGTCGGTGCCGTCGCCGAGGAGGCCCACGGTGATGGCGGTGGAGCCGGATTCGGCGGCGATGCGTGCGCGGATCCGGTCGGTGTGGTCGAGCAGGGTGCGGGCTTCGTCGAGCAGTACGGTTCCGGCGGGGGTGAGGGTGACGCCCTGGGCCGAGCGGTGGAGCAGGGTGGCGCCGAGGTCGGTCTCCAGCTGCTTGATCGCCCGGCTGAGTGGGGGCTGGCTCATGTGCAGTCGGGCGGCGGCCCGGCCGAAGTGGAGTTCTTCGGCGACCGCGACGAAATAGCGCAATGTCCGCAGCTCCATGCTGCAACGATACCCGCACGGTATCGGGCGCGAGCGAATCGGTCTTGGACGGCCGGGGTACAGGGGCGGTGGAATCGAAGCATGAACGACACACTGCTTCCCGACCCCGCCGTCCATGTGGCCGGCGCCCAGGAGATCGCCCCCGACCTGCTGGTGGTCCCGGACCGCGGGATCCCGCTGGTCCCCAACATCGGCATCGTCGGCGGCACCGAGGCCGTCCTCGTCGTCGACACCGGCATGGGCACCGCCAACGCCGAGCAGGTCCTCGCCCTGGCGTCCGAGGTCGCCAAGGGGCGCCGCCTGTACCTGACCACCACGCACTACCACCCCGAGCACGCCTTCGGCGCGCACGTCTTCGACGGCCACGCCACCTACCTCGCCAACCGTGCCCAGGCCGAGGACCTGGCGGTGAAGGGAGCGGGCTACCTGGAGATGTTCCGCGGCTTCGGTGCGCCGGTCGCCGACCGCCTCGACACCAGCGTCCGCGTCGCCGCCCCCGATGTGGTCTACGACGGCGGATACGACCTGGACCTCGGCGGCCGCACCGTACGGCTGCGGCCGACCGGCCGGGGCCACACCAAGGGCGACCAGGTGATCGAGGTACCCGATGCCGGCGTGCTGTTCACCGGCGACCTGGCCGAGAGCGGGCAGTTCGCAATCTTCCCCTGGTTCCCGCCGCACGACACCGACGTCTCCGGCACCGGCTGGCTGACGGTGATGGAAAGCCTGTCGGCCGACGGGCACCGCACGGTGGTCCCCGGCCACGGCGCCGTCGGCGGCCCGCAGATCCTCGCCGACATCCGCGACTACCTGCGCGAGCTGCGCGACGAGACCTGGCGTCGCCGCGACTCCGCGATGGGCGAGAGCGAGATCGTGGCCGAGGTCCGGGCCCTGATGATCGAACGGCACCCGGAGTGGGCCGGACAGGAGTGGATCGACAAGGGCGTTGGATGCCTGTGCACCGAACACCCCACCGTCGCGGACCAGGGCCCGACAGGCTGAGGCACGGCCTGGGTGCGGCCGCAGGCGACGCCCTGGGCGAGGTTCTCCGCCCACGGTCGGAGGGGAGGCCGGGCGGGGTTGCAGACACGAGCGCGGCGGTCAGATGGAGAGGTACGCGCATGCGCGCGTGACCTGAGCATGACCGCAAGCTCGCGTCCGAGATGCCGTCCGGTTCGCGCAAGCCGTATCAGATCGAGGCCGTGGCGTTCCGCTCCCCGGCGGACCGGGCCGCGAACGCCACCCGCCGGTGTGCCCGCCACAGCATCAGCCGGGCCGCGAACGGGTGGAAGGGGCGTACCAGTGCGAAGTAGAGCCTGCCGCGCGTGTTGTGGACCCGTACGGCGGAGGACAGGGTGACCGCGTCCTCGTCGAACAGGAGGGAGGTGCGGTAGTCCAGGTGGGAGGCGTCTTCGCCGAGCATCAGCTCGTGCTCGGCCGTGCCCTGGACTGCGGCGGGCAGGACGTGCCGCCAGGCGCCGGGATTGCGGTCCATGCCGGGCTTCAGCGGCATGCGCCAGGCGTCAGTGAAGTCGGGCCGCTCGACGGCGTCGTGGAGCAGGCGGGCGTCGTCGGGGACGGGGACGGCGGTCGGCCGCGCCCAGAAGATGCGGTTGAGCAGCAGTGCGCGGGGCGTCCGGCGGGCCGGCGGGTGGGGCAGGCGGCCGAGGGCGGCCCGCTCCGCGTTGTCGAAGGTCTCCTCGACCATCGTGTCGTGCACGGGCTGGATCGCCAGCTTCCACAGGGCGAACGCCCCGGCGCCCATGGTCAGTTCGAGGACGTGGACGACGCGGCAGCTGTCCGGGCCCAGGGGTTCGACGTCGAACCGGTGGTGGCCCTCGCCGATGCCGGGATCGGTGGTGTCGAACCGTACGGACCGCCCCGGCTCGTAGGCGGCGACCCGGTAACGGACCCGGCCGTGGCCGCCGTCGGCGCCGACGGCGAGCGGACGGTCGAGGACCATCGCGGGCCAGACCGGGGTGGGGAAGAGGGGGTCGTCCGGCGTGGCGAGCCGGTCGACAAGGGCGCCGACGGTCTCGGCCGGGGCCTGGACGATTCTCTGGTGGATGTTGCGAACCGTGCGCGTGCGACGCATAACCGCACCTCCATACGGGAGCGTATGTTTCAACCGTACGGTACCGTACGGAGCCATGCACGAGACCCCGCCCCCCACGGAACGGCGCACCCGCAAACGCCTCACCGCCGACGACTGGGCGGACGCCGCCCTCGCCGCGCTCGCCGAACGCGGCCTCGCCGCGGTCGCGGTGGAACCCCTCGCGACCCGCCTGGGAACGACCAAGGGCAGCTTCTACTGGCACTTCTCCAACCGTGACGCGCTCGTCGAGGCAGCCCTCGCCCGCTGGGAGGAGTTGTCCACCGAGCGGATCATCAGCGCCATGGAGGCCGCCGAACCCGACCCTGCGGCCCGCCTCGGCGCCCTCCTGCGCGCCGCGACCGCCTCCGCCGCCGAGGGCCCCCTGGAGGTGCGGCTGCTCGCCGCGAGCGACCACCCCATGGTCACGGCGGCGCTCGCCCGCGTCACCGAGCGCCGGGTCGGCTATCTCGCCCACCTCTTCGAACTGCTCGGCTTCCCGCCCCCCGAGGCCCGCCGCCGCGGCATCCTCGCCTACACCAGCTACGTGGGCCACGCCCAGCTGGCACACGCCGTCCCCGGCTCGGTGCCGACCGACCCCGCCTACCTGGCCACGGTGACGGCCGCGCTGGTCACGCGCTGACCCGGGCCGCCCGCCGCGACCGTACTGCAGCGCCGCACCCGTCACCGGAGCGCCCACGTCCTCCCACCCTGGCCCGTGTTTCGGCGGACGGCCGCCCTTGGAGCCGTAGACCCGCGGCGGCTTCGGTGGCCGCACAACGCGGTCGCCCCGGATCCGCCTGACCAGCTCGACGGGCAGGTCTCAGCACCCAAGCCAGGCGCGTGACGGCGTATCCGGCATCGGTCACGACGACGATGTCGGGCTCACCCGGCCGCTACTGGCCCGCCGCGATGAGCCGTTCGACGACGTCGCGGAGCCATGCAGCGGCCACCGCCGCCGCCGCTGGCGGCGTCGTCGGCCGGGCCGTGTCCGATGTGCGAAACGCCAACGGCGAAACCGGTACGTGCGCGAGCCGCCGACCGGTGCGTCGGGGACGAGCGAAACGGTGTTGCCCGCGGCATCGACGTAGGCGACCGCGGGCCACGCGCCGCCGGGGCCGCGACGCCACCACAGCTACCCACGCATCGTCAAACGCGCCCGCCACAACTCCTACCGAGTGAAGAGGACGACGGACTTCGGCACCCGCCACACCGGGTCACCCATCCTCAAATGCGCCTCACTCGGCGCCCCTCTGCACGATGGGGCGATCCGGAACAGGAACTCAGGAAAGTGTCTGGAAATCTTGTCCTGGCAAACCGGCAACGGAGCTCTTGCCGGACAGTGGGAGTGTCATTCTGGAGCCAACCAGAAGTGGGCCACACCCGCAGTGTGAAAAGGCCGAGCCCACGCTCAAACACCGCATCGCCCGTGAGCCGCTCCACAGCAACCCGCACGGCATCGAACAACCGCCCCTCCACACCGTATTGCGCCAAGCCGCAGGCTCGCCCAGAACGCTCCAGCCGTCCGCGCGCCTGGCCCAGGACCGGCGGGAGGGCCGCTTCTTCGACCTGATCGACACCGTCCGCGAAGTCCATGTCCCGCCGGCCTGGCCGGACATGGACGCGTTCGTCGCCGAGATGCCCGGCTGGTTCCGCCTGGACCGTTCCGCAGGCCAGAAGCGGGCCCTGTACTCGGCCGCGGAGAAGGACGCCCTCCGACAGCAGGTGACCGGCTGGCTCGACACCGCCCCGCTCCTGGCCGGCGCACCCATCCCGAACCTGTGGGCCGCACCGGGCCGCTGGCCTACCGGCGGGGCTGCTGCTCGGCTACTTGGACCGGAACGCCGCGGGCGTACTGCGACCACATCATCGGCTTCTCCGGGGTCTCTACCTGCAGACTTGACTCACGCCGGGCGTACTCGGCGACGGCGGCGAACAGCTCGGTCTGTTGCTGCGGTGACAGGCGGCCCCACCACGCCCGCGCCTTCTCCAGCGCCTGGCGCACTCTCATCCCGCTCGGCCTGCTCGCGGGCCAGACGCGCCTCACCCTCCCCCTCTCCTGCTCCCGGCGCGCATCCTCCTCCGCCCACCGCCGCCGTGCCTCCTCGGGCCCGCCGTCACGGGATTCGCGTGGCCAGGCCGTCGCAGAGGAGGCGGACGCTGAGCAGGAACTTCTCGTCCTCCCCGTAGGCCGAGGCCGCGGCCACCGTCAGGGGGAAGCGGGCCACGAGCGCGGCGCCCTCCTCCGGGCCAACGGCCGCCGCCGGTGACTCGCTCTGCTCCTGGAGTACGAACCCCGTGACGTGGCTGAGCAGCGCGTCCGCGCCGACCGCCGCCGGCCCGTCCGGGACGCCTGCCGCGCGCAGGGTCTCCAGCAGCCGTTCCATCACCGACAGCGCCCCCGTACTGAGCACCTTCGGGCTGTCGGCGAACATCACCGCGCCACCGGCGTGCCGGCGGATGCAGGTGCGCAGGGTGAGGGCCTGGGCCTCCACCCGCTCCTGCCAGCCCGCGCCGGGCTCCAGCGTGTCCAGTGCGGCGGTGCCCGCGTCGTAGGCCTGCCGGGCCACCCGGTCCGCCATCAGCTGGACCAGGACGGCCTTGCTGGGCACGTGGTAGTAGAGGCTGCCCGCCTTCGCGTCGAGCCGCAGCGCCACCCGCCGCATGGACAGGCCCTGGTATCCGGACTCGGCGAACTCCGCCATGCCCGCGTCGATGATGCGTTCCCTCGTCAGCTTCACGAGGAACAGCCTACGCCCATTTTCTAACAGTGTTTGAAAGTCGGCCTCGGTCGCGCTACTGTCGTCCTACGACGACCGAAGGGGGGTGGCGGCGATGGGCGCACTGGTGTTCAACGTGACCACGGCGGCACTGATGGTGATGATGTTCAACGGGGGCCTGGACCTGCTCGGCCGGGACACGCTGCGCGGCCGCCGCGTCCCCTGGGCGGCGGTGGGCCTGACCGTCCTCGCCCTCGCCGGGGTCGCCACGCAGCTGCTCTGGTCCGGCGCCATGGACGCCCTCGACGACGACCCCGCCAAAACGGGGTGGTGGCGGGTCGTCACCGCCGTCTTCATGCAGAACGGCGGCCTCCTCGGCGGCGCCTGGAACATCGCCACCCTCGCCGCCGTCGCCGCGCTCGCCGACTGGTACTGGGGCGGGCCCCGCACCCTCGTCCTGTTCCTCGCGGGCATCCTGCTGCCCGAGCACATCGACATGCTGATCGGCCTCGGCGGCCACCACAGCACCGACCCCCGTAACTTCGCCGGCAGCTCGGGCGCCACCTACTTCCTCGGCGCCACCCTCGCCGCCGCCCTCCTGCAGCGCGCCCTGCGCGCACACCGCGCCGGGATCCCCGGGAGCCACGCCAAGGAGCTGCTGCTCGCCGCCGGGGTCCCCGTGCTCGGCCTCGTGCTCTGGTTCGCCCAGGCCAACGGCCACGGCCTGGTCTCCTGCTACGGCTTCGTCCTCGGCGCCCTCGCCCTGTGCCTGCCGGGCCGCCCCGCGGACGGCCCGGCCGCCGTCCCCGCTCAGCCCTCGGCCAGCGTCTCCAGCTGAGCCTCGAACCAGGCCGCCGGCGGCAGCGCCGTAGCTGCGAAGGCAGTCCGGGTCGACTGGTGGGCGGTGCACACCACCCCGGACGGCCGCCGCTCGCCGCCCTCGCCCCTCTCGTCCCGGGACAGGACCGGGTGCTGCTGGCCGAGGTGGGGCGGATCGCCCGGTCGTCCCGGGCCGCGGTGGTGAACTGGCGCCGCCGGCACGCGACTTCCCCCCCGTTGTGTTTTTCGCGGTCCTGCAATGGGGCTGCTGGCCTCCGGGCCCGGTATGACTGTGTCCCCTCTGTCGAACGGATGACCTGGGGGGGTGTCGCCAGGTCCGTGGGGTGCCGTCGGAGTCGCTGATGAGAGACCCGGCCACCGCCCGGCCTGGCGCAATGCCGGACAGAAAAGCGGGCGGCAGGTCTGCATAACGTGGATGCGCGAGCACGGTGCCATTGCCGAGGCCGGCAGGAGCAACCACCTGGGAGGGGTGCGATGTTAGACACCGATGGCGTGGGCGTCTTCCTCGGGATGGACGTCGGCAAGTCCGTCCATCATGGCCACGGGCTGACCCCGGCGGGCAAGAAGGTCTTCGACAAGCCGATGCCCAACAGCGAACCGAAACTGCGGGCCGTCTTCGACAAACTCAAGGCCAAGTTCGGCACCGTGCTGGTGATCGTGGACCAGCCCGCCTCGATCGGTGCCCTGCCACTGACCGTCGCCCGGGACGCGGGCTGCCAGGTCGCCTACCTGCCCGGACTCGCCATGCGGCGGATCGCCGATCTCTATCCGGGCGAGGCGAAAACCGATGCGAAGGACGCCGCGGTGATCGCGGACGCGGCCCGGACGGTGCCCCACATCCTGCGCTCGCTGGAGCTGACCGACGAGATCACCGCCGAGCTCACGGTGCTGACCGGCTTCGACCAGGACCTCGCGGCCGAGGCCACCCGCACCAGCAACCGGATACGCGGCCTGCTCACCCAGTTCCACCCCAGCCTCGAGCGGGTCCTGGGACCGCGGCTGGACCACCCGGCCGTCACCTGGCTCCTCGAGCGCTACGGATCTCCCAGCGCTCTGCGGAAAGCCGGCCGCCGCCGGCTCGTCGAGCTGATCCGGCCCAAGGCTCCGCGGATGGCTCAGAGGCTGATCGATGACGTCTTCGGCGCCCTCGACGAGCAGACCGTCATCGTTCCCGGCACGGGCACCCTCGACATCGTGATCCCATCTCTGGCCGCCTCGCTCGCCGCAGTCCATGGCCGGCGCCGGCCGGCGGCACGGATGTGCTCCCGGAGTTCGACCGGCCCGCCGTCGTCGCCTGGCTCCTGGCCAACGACAGGATCGAAGTGCCCACGGAAGCGCCGGTCGCCTCGCTGGTGTTGGTCGCAGGCGGGGGCGGCACGCACCGGTTCCGGCTCGAGGACCCGTGGCTGGTCCTGGCCGAGGACGCCGCGGGGGAAGACCGGTGCTGGCGGAGCGCGTGGGTATCACGCCCGCCAACCTGGCGGTACTGAAGAACGGCCGTGCCGAGGCGGTGCGCTTCGCGACGCTCGCAGCGCTCTGCGAGGTGCTCGAAATGCCGGCCGGGCGACCTGCTGCGCTGGGAGGCCGGCGGCGCAGCGGCGGATGACCTCCTCGGCGCCGAAGGGCATCGCGCGGCACCACCGCGCCGTGACGGTTCACGGCGCCGTGAACCCCCGTCCTTCCACCTCGGGAGGACGGGGGTTCGCCGCTGGGCGGACATGGGGAACGCGGAGGCCGCCGCTCGTGGGGCGGCGGTCTCCGGGAGCGGGGGTGCGGTCAGGCGCGGACACCGATGACGGTCTTGCCGCGGGCACCGCCTCGCTCGACCTTCTGCAGGGCCTCGGAGGCCTCGTCGAGCGGGAAGACCGTTTCGAGGATCGGCCGGAGCTGCCCGGACTCCACGAGGCCGGCGAGGTGGGCCAGCTGCTCGCCGTGCGGGCGCATGTAGAAGCTGAGGGCGCGGACGTTCCACTGGGCCTGCTTGGCCTCGGCGTCCGGGATGGGGACGATCGAGACCAGCGTGCCGCCGGGCTTGAGCACGCCGAAGGACCGTTCCTGGGTCTCGCCGCCGATGGTGTCGAGGACGACGTCCACGTCGGAGACGATCTCGTCGAACTTCTCGGCGCGGTAGTCGATCACCCGGTCGGCACCGAGCTCGCGGACCAGTTCCACGCTGCCGGCGCTGGCGGTGGCCACGACCTCGGCGCCGAGCTGCTTGGCGATCTGGACGGCTGCGGAGCCCACGCCGCCGGCGGCGCCGTGGATGAGCACGCGCGTCCCGGCCCGTACGTCGGCCTGCTCGGTCAGGGCCTGGAGGGCGGTGAGCGCGACCAGGGGCAGCGAGGCGGCCTCCTCGAACGTCAGGCCGGACGGCTTGGTGGCGACCAGCGACTGGTCCACGGCGACGTACTCGGCGAAGGCGCCGCCCACGCGGGGGTCGACGCGGGCGAAGACCTCGTCGCCCACCGCGAAGCGGGTGACCTCGCCGCCGACCTCGGCCACCACGCCGGCGAGCTCGTTGCCGATGACCAGCGGACCGGTCGGCGCACCCGCGCTCAGGAAGCCCTTGACGATCAGGTGGTCCACCGGATTGACCCCGGCCGCGCGGACCTCGATGAGCACGTCGCGGGGGCCGACGGCGGGGACGGGCACGTCGGTGACACGCACGACGTCGCGGACCTGGCCGTACTGGTCGATGACTGCTGCCTTCATGGGACGCTCCTTGATCAAGTCTGCGAGGGGTGGGGTGGGGCTGGGGGGAGGGGGGGATCAGGCAGTGGTCGCGGGGCTGCGGTCGGCCGCGGCCCTCTCCAGGGCATCGAGCAGGGCCTCGGGGTTCTGGGCGCCCTGGAGCACGAACGTGCCGTCGATCACGAAGGTGGGGACCGCCGTGACGCCGAGAGCGGTGGCTTCGGCGAGCTCGGCGCGGACTTCGTCCGCTCCCTCGGACGAGGCGAGGAAGGCCAGCGCGGCGGCGCGGTCGAGGCCGGCCGCCTCGGCGAGCCCCGCGAGGGCCTCGCGGTCGCCGAGGTTCCCGCCGTCGGTGAAGTAGTGCGCCAGCAGGCGCTCCTTCACCTCGGCCTGGCGCCCGTGCCGCCGGGCGAACCAGAGCAGGCGGTGCGCCTGGTAGGTGTTGGTGGCCAAGGCGTCGTCCATCCGGAACGTGATCCCCTCGGCGGACGCAGCACTGGTCAGCGGGCCGAAGATGGTCGCGGCGGGGCGACCGAACTTGCGCTCGTAGATGTGTGCGGACGGCTCCGTCGTCTCGGGCGCCGCGGGGTTGAGCTGGAACGGCCGATAGACGACGTCGACATTCGCCGCCTCCGGGAAGGCGGCCAGGGCCTTCTCGAAGCGGCGCTTGCCGATGTAGCACCACGGACACACCAGGTCCGAATAGATCTCGACCTTCACGACGCTCGCTCCTGACGGATCGGTCTCACGGGTGGGCCCGGCTCCGCTTCGGGAGTTCCGGACCGCTCGTTCCATAACGTAGCCGATTTTGGAACGAGCGGTCAACCACGTGCTGCCCCAGCCGCCGACCTTCGCTACCGTGGGGGCATGGCGAGACCACGCACGTTCGACGAAGAGGCGATCCTGGACCGGGCGATGATCCTGTTCTGGCGCAAGGGCTACGAGGCGACCGCGATGAGCGACCTCGTGGAGGAGCTGGGGCTGGGCCGCGGATCGATCTATGCGGCGTTCGGGGACAAGCACCAGCTGTTCATCCGGGCGCTCGGCCGCTACCTGGACCACCAGACCCGGCTGCTCGGCACCGCGCTCGACGACAAGAGTCCGGCGCTGCCCCAGCTGCGGGACGTCCTGGGCCGGCTCCTCGCCGCCGACGCGGCCTCCGGCAACGCAGGGTGCTTCAGCGTCAACAGCATCGCCGAACTGCTGCCGCGCGACGAGGAGGTCGCCCAGCTGGCCCGGCGGAACCTCCGGTACGCCGAGGAGGCGTTCACCGCGCAGCTGGAGCGGGCTGCGCGGGACGGGGAGCTCGCTCCGGCCGTCACCCCGCCGCAAGGCGCTCGGCTGCTGCTCAACCTGGTGCAGGGCCTGCAGATCATGCGGAAGGTCGACCCCGACCCGGCCCGCGCCGCGGACTGCCTGGACTCCACCTTCGCCCTCCTGCAGCGCCCCCTCGACACCGCGGAGGTACCCGGCGACGGCCCGGTCATGGCCGCAGCGGCGCCATGACCCAGGCCGGGGGGAGCCGGCCCGCCACCGCCCCGGGGCGACGGCCCGGGCCGGTGGCATCGCGCCCGCGGTGCGGCGGCTACGCGATCCCGGGGGATCTGCCGTGCCGCGAACGCGGCGCGCACGGCATCCGCCACGCCCTTGCCGTACATGCGCTGCGCGTTGAGAGCTTGTTGAAGCAGCGTTGCCGCGCCGCCGGCGTCCGCTGATCTGGTCGACGCGCTCGGGGATGGTGCAGGCGATGCCGCGTTTGCGGAGGTAGGCGCGGATCTTGCGGGAGCTGTAGCCCCCTTGTCGCCGACCACCCGGGCCGGACGGGTGCGGGGCCGGCCGCCGGGCCCGCACCGTTTGATGCGGCTGCGGGCCATGATTCCGCGAGAACGCTGCGACCTCGAGAGGTCGCGGTCACCCGTCCCGACGGGGGCGGTCTTCCTGTCCCGCCAGGGGGGTGGCGGACCAGCCGTGTTCCAGCAGGGTGAACAGGTCGCGCATGGTCCCGGCCGGGTCTTCGCTTGCGCGGGCGATGCTGGGAGCTTCCAGGGCGAAGCGTGCCAGGCCGACGACGGCGGGGTCTTCCGGGGCGAGCCCGGTGGCCTCGGCGAGGGCGGCGGCCAGCGCCTTCTCGTGGCGCAACCACATGCGACGGGCGTAGTCCCGCAGTGCAGGGGTGGATTCGACCAGGACGAAAGTGGGGTCGTTGGCTCGCACGGCGGTTCGGGTGCGCACCATGTGGTCGCGCAGGGCGTGCAGCACGGGCTGACCGGGGGCCCGGTCGTGAACGGCGGCGACCAGGGCGCTCTCCATGTCCGTGTCCAGGTCGAAGACGAGGGCCTCCTTGCTGGGGAAGTGCTTGAAGAGCGTGCTCAGCGAGACGTCGGCCGCCTCCGCCACCTCGCGTACACCGACGTCGTCGAAGCCGCGCTCGGTGAACAGCCGCACTGCGGCATCCGTCAAGGCCTGCCTCGTCTGGGCCTTCTTGCGTTCGCGGCGTCCTGTCGTTGTCTCGGCCATGCCCCCACCTTACCTCCTTGAGGGGATCCGCTCGCAAAGGCGACTCAATGTAAAGTCGGAGCGGTTGTACTTTTGGAGCTGCTATGTTTCTGTGAGTGGGGACGGCTGACCGGCACCCCGGCCGCCGGAACCCGGGACGCGTCCCACACCGGAACGACTGATCCGCCATGCCCTGAACAGGGCGTCGCCACAACGCACCAGCACCCTCCCCCAACCCTTTGAACGGAGCGTGGCCCTCATGTCCACCACCGCTCGTATTGCGATCGTCGGCGCCGGCCTCGGCGGCCTCGTCTGCGCACGCGTCCTGCAACAGCACGGCGTGCCGGTCACGGTCTTCGAGCACGAGACCGCCCCCCACTCCCGCTCGCAAGGCGGCACTCTCGACATCCACGAAGACACCGGCCAGGCAGCCCTGCGCACAGCCGGCCTGTTCGACCAGTTCCTCGCCCTCTCCCGGCCCGAGAGCCAGGAGTGGCGCCTGTACGACCGCCACGCGACCCTGATACGCCACGACCAGGCGGACGAGGACGATCTGAGCAGGCCCGAGATCGACCGCGGCCAGCTGCGCGCGCTCCTGCTGGACTCCCTCGCCCCCGGCACGGTCCGTTGGGGCCACTCCGTAAGGGCCGTCACCCCACTACCCCGTGGCACCGTCCGCCTGCACCACCACGACCGCACGGGCGAAGACTTCGACCTGGTCATCGGCGCCGATGGCGCCTGGTCCCGGGTGCGCCCCGCGCTCTCCGACGCCCAACCCTCCTACGCCGGTGTCACCTTGGTGGAGGCTCACTTCGACGACGTCGACCATCGTCACCCCGGCATCGCCCACCTGGTAGGTCGCGGCACCATGTCGGCCAAGGCGGGCCGCCGCAGCCTGGTGCTCCAGCGGAACAGCAACGGACACGTCCGCGCCTACGTCAACTTCCGCGGCCCCCAGGACTGGCACGCCGGCCTCGACCTCGCAGACACCCAGGCAGTGCGGGCGCGCCTCCTCACCCAGTACCAGGGCTGGCACGAGAGCCTGCTGCACATCCTGCGCGACAACGAGGGCGGTTTCATCAACCGGCCCATGTTCGTCCTTCCCGTTCACCACTCCTGGCAGCGCGTCCCCGGCATCACCCTGCTCGGAGACGCCGCCCACCTGATGCCACCCGTCGGCGTCGGCGCCAACCTCGCCCTGCTCGACGGCGCCGAACTCGCCCGAGCCGTCATCGACCACCCCACTGTCGACCAGGCCCTCGACGCCTACGAAAGCGTCATGCTGCCCCGCGCCGCCGACAACGCCAGGACCGCCCAGCAGATGCTCACCACCCTCATGCCCGACATCGACTCCGACGACGCCGCCTTCCCCGACAGCCTCTGGCCTGACTCGCGCCCCGCTCACACCAACTGAGCACGGCAGGCAACGCGCCGCCCGACTTCCGCAGACGGGACCGCCACCAGGTGAAGTGGTCCTTACCTTGTTGGCGGGTTGATTCCGGCCCTTCGTACGATCGGGACCACCGAGGGTCTGGGTCTGGGTGTGGCCTTGCACGCTCATGCCGTGAGGTGAACAACCAGGGCACCGCCGCGCAGGTGGAGTACCTGGCAGGCAGGTGCGCAGACGTGCACGCTCCACGAGACCTGCTGACCGACCTCACCGCTTGATGCCAGTACCGTCCAGCCCCCTTTAGCTCGCGTCGATGCCTTCCACCCGTGCCGGAGCCCTCGGCGTCGCGGCCGGGCCGGCGCGGTGGCGCGGGCCGACGCGGTGCTTCCGGGCAGCGGTCACCTGGAGTACAACCTCGGAGTGAGACCGCTGGAGACGTCCCCGGAAGCGAAGACCCGGGCGTACGTCCCCGGCCCGTAAGCGGCCAGGGCCGCCGCGAGGGATTCATCGGCCGGCCCCGCGCCCCAGCGGGATTCGTCTTCAGGGGCGGGTGTCTGACGTGGTAGTTCACGACGGACGATGAGGAGCGCGGCGAGAGCCTGGGCGTGAGCCGCGTCCATGGTGCGGTCAGCAAGTCGGGGCCGAGCTGGTGAACTCGCCCAGTGAGGTTGTGCGTGGCGAGCGCCCGCCGCAGTCCGGCGCTCAACACCGCGGGGTCTCCCGCACGGCTGTCATTCCCGGAGGGGGCGGCCGCGGTCGGCACCCGCTCGACGCCTTCGCGGAGCGCGGCGACAGCGGCCGGGACGACCTCCAGGATTTCAGCGGCCGCAGGGCTCAGGCTGGACAGTGCCCCGGCGAGTACCTCCAGAGCGGTGGCCGCGTCCTCGATGGCGCCCGCGCTCCACCGCTCGAGCCCGCTGGCGTCGGCGAGAGCACACGCGGCGATCACCGCGCTCTCGGCCAGTGGGTCCAGGCGGGTGCCGGAGTGCTTCATACCGCCCAACGAGTCCGGCCAGTCCGCGTGATGCTGGCGAACCATGATCGCAAGCCTCCACCGAGCCGGAGCGCGAGAGCTGCGCATCCGGCCAAGCAATGACCGGCATACCCGACTCAACCAGTGGAAAGAGACCGCCATGCCCATCGGCCCTGGCTACGACGACCCCGAGTACGACAACTACGACCCTGCCTGGAAAGAGCAGAGCACCTCGTTCCGGCAACATCCTCGACGCAGACCTCGGCCGCATCCGGCACCGCTCCTGACCGGAAAACCAATGGATCTACGGAGCGCGCCCTACGCTGTGTGAGCCGACCGAAGCGGGAATCCCCGTGGAACAGCCGCTCTCCGCACCGGAGCCGGAGCCTGCCCGAATCGTCGTCCGTGACGAGATGTGGGGCCTGACCGGCCCGAGCGAGACCTCCAGGCCGACGAGCAGCCGGCCTCTGCCAGCCCACCGTCCAACCTTGTTCTCCCCAGCGGGCACGTCCTGGTGCTCGGACCTCCCATGAGGGCCGCCGAGTCGGTGATGGACGAACTCGTCCGCCTGGGTCGACGGCATGTCGTACCTGCTCCGGTCTGCGTTCCTTTCACACCGCACCGGCCCAACGATGAGGCCTAATCCCTTGGTGGCGGCGGTCGCCGGCCGCACCCCACGACGAGTTCAGCAGTCGCATCGACTCCGGCCAGCCCGATGCTGTTCAGCACCTGTTTTGTGCGTCAGACCGGAACGGCCTCCCGCTCCACTGCGGTGGCGTCCAAGACGCTGTTGACGGCCTCGATGAACGAAGCGAAGTCGCCGTCGCTGAGGCAGAGCCCCTGTGATGTGCCGAAGCTCGATAGTTGGCAAACCAGCAGGATCAGTTGACACCGAGATCGCCGGCGCGTCCTAGAGTGACTCGATGAGCGACGATCCAGTGATATTGCGTCCGGTGGACGAGGGCGATCTGCCACTGCTTGAGCAGTTCCTGACAGATCCCGAGGCGACTGGGCCGTTCCAGTGGCTGGGCTGGTCAGATCCGGGGCGTTGGCGGCGGCGCTGGGCGCAGGACGGCCTGCTCAGCGATGAGGCGGGTCAGCTGATGGTGGTAACCGGTGCCGACCGGCTTGGCTTCGTGGCATGGCGGAAGGTCGTGACCTCGCGGAGTTCCTACTGTTGGAACATTGGAGCCCAGCTGCTGCCAGAAGCCCGGGGCCGGGGTATCGGCACGCAGGCTCAGCGGCTGCTGACGCGGTACCTGTTCGCGCACACGCCTGTGGTCAGGATCGAGGCGGATACCGAGACGGGGAACCTCGCTGAGCAGCGCGCACTGGAAAGGTCGGGCTTCACCCGCGAGGGCGTGTTGCGCAGCATCGTGTTCCGGGACGGGCAGTGGCGGGACGTCGTTCGCTACAGCGTGCTCCGCGACGACATCGCCTCAGCCGGAAGCCCTACCTCAGATCAGCCCAGCGCCAGGGGCCGACAGACGGCCTGACTCGGACTCATCCCAGCGCTCCAGAGGAGCACCGACAACCCTGCCGGTCCTGCCCTTGGTGACAAGCAGCGTGCCGATTCGGTGACGACTACAGTGCCTCGACGCCGGAAGGGCCGCAGCTCAGTGATCGTTTTCAGCGTTGCCTCTCCAGGGTGAGGACTGCCTTGGCAACTGACGTCATGCGGTTGGGGCTCATCCGGGACTTTTGGAAGGTCCTCCAGGACTTCAACTGGGCCATGCCGCGTTCGACTTGGTGCCCGGCAAGGCCGGTCGTGCTTGCGCAGGTACACCAGGGCGACCAGGGCGCGCTGGTGCAGCGGGAGCTTGCAGCGGCGCTTGCCTTGATCCCGCCTGCCTTGGTCCGGTCCACCAGGTGACTGATCAACCGGTCATCCAGGACGTCCGGCGCCAACCCGGACGGCTGCACTTCCGCCACAGCCTCCGCCGACACGGTCACGTCTGTCATCAGGTGTCACTTCTTGTTCGAAGACCCACCGTTGACCGTACAGACCCTGCACGACCTCGTTAGGCGTCGGCGAGGGCGGCGAGGGCTGTGCGGCGGGGGAGGGCGGCCAGCGTTCTGGTCAGGAGTGCGTTGGCGCGGCCGGGTACAAGCGTGGGGCGGCGGCGTTCGCGCAGGGCGGCCGAGGTGGCGGCGACGACTGCTTCCGGGGTCATGAGCAGGGCGGATGGGGTGTCCGCGTGGAGGCCGGGGCGGGTTGCCGTCGGGCCGGGGCACAGGGCCGTCACGTACACGCCGCGCGGCTTCTGTTCGTGCCAGAGGGCTTCGGAGAAGGACCTGACGAACGCTTTGCTCGCGCTGTAGACGGCCTGGTCGGGCTTGGGGACGAAGGCGAGGGTAGATGCGACGTTCACCAGGGCCGCTCCGGGGCGGGCGGCGGCGAGGAAGGCGTGCGCGAGGCTGATGACCGCCTCGCAGTTGAGACGGAGCACGGGCAGGGCCTCGTCGAGCGGGGTGTCGGCGAAGGGACCGGGGCGGGCGAGGCCGGCGTTGTTGATCAGGAGGTCGTAGGGGGTGGCAGTCGTGGCTGCCGTCAGCGCGTCCGCGGTGGTGCGGATTCCTTCCGGTGTGGCCAGGTCGGCGACGAGGTGGTCGTGTCCGGCGCCGAGTTCGTTCATGAGGTCGCGTAAGCGGTGCTCGGTGCGGGCGACGGCGGTCACCGTGTAACCCTGCGCAGCCAGGGTGCGGGCGAAGGACCGGCCGATGCCTTCGGTGGCGCCGGTGACCAGAGCGCGGCTCGCGCCCTCCCGGCTCACTTCTCCGCCTTCGGGGCCGTGGCGGGGGAGTAGAGGAAGGAGAAGCGCTCCATGACGTTCTGGCGCTGGGTGTTGTGGAAGGCGGCGATGCGCCAGACGCCGTCCGTGTCGCGGACCAGGGTGTACGTCTGGACCTTGGACAGTTCGGTGGCCTTGGGCTTGCCGCCCGTGTAGTCGTCGCCGCGCCCGGTCAGGATCGCGGCGTCCTTGCCGAGGAAGCGCAGGTCGAGGTAGGTGGCGGAGAGTTTGCTGCCCTTGAGGAAGTCCTCGAAGAGCGCGCGGTGGCCTTCGGTGATGTCGGAGCGGCCCTCGTAGTGGCTCCCGATGTATGTGGTGTAGGTGGCGTCTGCGGTGAACTGCCGGCCGTAGGCATCGGCGTCGCCGCGGCCCCAGGCGGCGGTGAGGGCGTCGATGGTCGTGCAGATGGCCTCGCCGTCGGCGCGGTTGCCGTCTGCCGGGATGACGTCGGTGCACGCCTCGGAGCCCGGGCGCTTGGTGTCGGAGGTGGCGTCGAGGTAGAGGTACGCGCCGCCGGCACCGAGGGCGAGGACGGCGGCGGTGGCTAGAACGACGCGCTTGACGATCTTGGCGTTCATGGTGATGCCCTTCCGTGGAGGCGGTGAGATTGGTTAGACTGGTGCAACAACTGCACACATGCATTATCTGCACACGCGCAGATATTAGGCAAGGGGAATGGAATGGCGATGCCGGAACAGGGTGGGGCAGGGCAGGACGAGCGGCGGCTGGTCTTCCGGGATTACGTCGACGCGGTGGGGCTGCACGGCATGGCGGGTGCCGAGGCAGCGGGCCTCCAGGCGTCCGAGTGGTACGCGCTGAGCCGCATCACCCTCGCCGGCGGCCTGACCTCGGGCGAGCTTGCGTCCGGGACCGGGCTGACGACGGGCGCGACGACGCGGCTGATCGACCGGCTGGAGCGCGCGGGGTACGTGCGCCGCACCGCCGACCCGGCCGACCGGCGCAAGGTCGTGGTGCAGGCCGTGCCCGACGCGCTGGCCAGGGTCGAGGCGGCGGTGGGTCCGGCCCGCCGGCGGATCGGGGAGGTGCTCGCGCAGTACACACCCGAGCAGCAGGACCTGCTCTTCGACTACTTCGCGCGCGCGGCGCCGGCCTTCCGCGAGGCGACGGAGGAGATCCGGGCGCTGACCCATGAGCGCAAGGAAGGCCAGGAGCGCATGTGACCGGGGCGGCTCGCCGGTGTCCAGGTCGGGGATGAGAACACGTGCAACCACGGATCCACATCCGCGACCCGTTTGCGGCCCCGGAGGGTTCGGCGGCCGGGTGGGGGCCGCCAGGGCCAATGCAGTTGCTTTTGAGCTGCGGAGATCGTTGCCCTGCGTGTGACGGGTGGGGTGCGGGCCGGCGGGTGCGGATCGGGATCCTGACGAAGGTGTTCACCGCCGAGCTGGTCGACGCGGCGATAGCCAAGCACGGCCGGGCCGAACGGCGCCGCCGCCTCCTGCCGGCGCGGCTGGTCGTGTACTTCATCCCTGGGCCTGTGCCTCTTCGCCCGGGAGTCGTAGGAAGAGGTGCTACGCGTACTGAGCAGCGGTATCCCCGGCAGCCGGGCCCTCGCACGGGTGAACCGGTCGTCTTGATGCCAGGCGCGAGCCCGGCTCCGGGAGGACGTGCAGGAGACCGTGTTCCGGGAGGTGGCCGGGCCGCTCGCCACACCGGCCACGGCCTGGAGCGTGGTGGCGCGGGCTACGACTGCTCGCCCTGGACGGCACCCAATTCGACCTTCCGGATTCGACCAGCAGTGGCGACACCTTCGACGGCCCCTCCACCACCGGGGGCGTTCCCTTCGGGTTTCCCCAGGTCAGGGCAGTGGTCCTGGCCGAAATCGGAACGCAAGGGGTTCTCGACGCTCCTGGCGCCAGATCCAGCCCAGCCTGCCCCGAGCCGAGAAGTTCGAAGCCCTCTCTGGCTCGCCTTGGCCGAGATACCGCCTCGCTGACCGCACCCGCGACAAGCACGCGACCGTCCACGAATTGCTGGCAGCCGGGCTCAGCCGGAGGGCGATCGGCCGCCAACTCCATATGACCTCCCGAACCGTCAAGCTCCTCGCCGACGCAACCACCCCGGAGGAACTGTTCCACGGGCAGTGGCAAGGCCGGCGATCCAAACTCGACGCCTTCAAGCCCTCCCTGGATGACCGCTGGAACCAAGGCTGCACCAACGCATGGACGGTGTGGGAGGAGTCATGCCGCTCGGCTATCAGGGCAGCTACCAGTAGGTTCGTGCCTACTTCTGGGAGAAGCGACTCTCGCCGGGCTCCGTCACAGCTCGGCCACCATCACCCCGTGTCGTCGCTGGATGGATCCTCCGCCGGCCAGAGAGCCTCACCGAGACGGAGCACCTCCGACTCAAAGCCGTTCTCGTCCACTGCCCTGAACTGGACGGCCTCACCGGCCACGTCCGCTTCTTCGGCCAGATGCTCACCGAGCGCCGGAGCGAACGGCTGCCGCAGTGGCTCGATGCCGTCCGGCGAGACCCCCCCAGCCTCTCTGATGGTAAGCCAACTGGCCACAAGACGGTGACGGTCAGTGACTTGGTTCGCGCTCGTCATCCATCTTGTTCGGCGGTTCCCGATTCGGCCGGACCGAGATCAGTGGGGAGGTGGCGCACCGCCAGGGCGACGGCTTCCTCGGCTGTGGCGGCCTCGCCGAGAACGTCGTCGGAGAGAGGATGCTCCTTCAGGCGGAAAGGGCTGCCATTGTGTGACGGGACGATGGCCACCTCATCGCGGAACGGGTACCCGGTACAGGAGCTGAAGCCGAGCGTCCAGTGGCTGGAGAATACATAGAGCTGTCGCAGCCGCGGTTCGGCATGAGCCGCTTCCACGAGTTCGCCGAACCCTGTGAAGTCCGGTTCCTCGGCCGCCTGCTCCCGCATCGTGCGCCACTGCAGCTCCACCACCGCGGCCGGCCCGCGTTCGTGAGCTTCGGCGCGCTTGCTGGAGCGCAGAAACGACAGCTTCGCCCGCAGCTCCCGCGTGCTCCTGCCCCGCCCCCACGCCGCTCCGGCCCTGACGACATCCGCCAAGTCGGGCGTGGCTCCGGTGATGAGTTCGACTCCGTGACTCCAGCCGGAGACACCGAACCGGCGGCTCTCAGCCCCGATGTGAACAGACAGCGGCTTGCGCTCAGGGACCGACGAGGCGATGCCGGCCGAAACGAGCGGGCCCCAATCGCCGGGTACCACTGTGAGATCGACACCGAGTTCGGCCGCCAGCTGTTCCAGCGCTGCGGCCAGGCTGCCCGCAGCAGCCAGATCAGGGTAAAGGTCAGCGTCCACCTCCGTAGTCTGCCGTCGCGACGCCACCAAGAGAAACGGCGATCAGGCGTCGCAGCGAGGGCTGTGGGCACGCGACTCCACGTGACGCTGCTTGAGCGTCGCCCCGAGAGGCAGCTGCCGAGGTCTGGCGTGCGGCGGCCTACCTGTCGACGTGCATTTGAACGTAGTTGCGATGTTCCCGCGGCGCCGACTGCGTCAGAGTCGCACAGGCGGCCTGGATGGCTCAGTGGTCGCCCGCGTGTGTGCGCACGGGACGTGGCAGTGGCTGATGCCAGTCGCCCAGCCTCGTGAGGAGAAACTGGCGGGCGAGAGAGCGTATGTCGTCCCACGACGAGTCTGTGGCCAGGGCGTTGTCCCAGAGGCCGACGCGGCTGGTGGCATCGATCTCGCCGAGGCGACAGCCGACGGCCCGAAGATCACGGAGATCCTTGGGTTCGAAGGCTCCGCGCTCCGCCAGTCCTTCGGAGACGCGGCAGAGGAGCTCCGCCTCCTCGACGACGTCCTTCGTTTCCAGCTCACGCTTCCCCAGCCAGGCAAGTTGATCCTGGGCGTCGGCTGCCAGGAGGGCCATGAAGCGCAGCGTCCAGGTGTGCAGGTGCGCGTCGCCGAGATGGTTCATCCATGCAGGATCGCACGGGCTCCCGCAACCATGTTCGATGGCATGGAGGGCGGCAACGGCCGGCGCGGCGCAGGGGTTGAAGCGCAATGGCGGCTGCCGCTATCGAACAGTGCCGGACGGCGGTGCCTCCCGAAGTCGCGTGAGCAAAGCCACACGAAGCCGTGCGGCGCCCGCGATCTGAGTACGGCACACACTCGCGAAGTGAGTACCCGGACGGCTACCCCGGCTCTGCTGAACGCGTTGGATAGGGGCATGAACGCAACTGCTCCCTCTGCGACGTCCCCGGTGCGAACAGACGGAGGAAAGGACCGCTCCCGCCTCTGCGCGGGCCTGTCCGCCGCCTTGTTCGTGCCGGCGGTTCTGGCGGCCGTCATGCTGCTCCTGTCCTCTGTGCAGGTGTCGGGCTGTGTGACCTATGGGGTGGAGTGCACCAGGGGACTTCCCGGGTGGCTGTTCGGCTGGAGTGTGGGCCTCGGCGCCTTGGCATTCGTCGTCGCCCTGGCCGCTCCCGTCCGGCGGGTGCGGCAGGCGGCGCTCGGCGGCCAGCTCCTCGCGGAATGCACGGCCCTGCTGGTGATCCTCAGCTACTACCCATGACCGGATATGCGGGTGAGTGTGCGGTCGGTGGAACGCTGGCGCCGCGCCGGGCGAGAGGGCGGCATGCAGGCCGTGCGCTCGGCGGGCCCGGCCAACTCCCCGACCGTCAACGACGCCCAGTTTGCCGTGCTCGAGGAGGAACTCGGCAAAGGCCCGTCAGCACACGGATTCGAGGATGAGCGGTGGACTCTTGTCAGGGTCCAGACGGTGATCCGCCGCCTGCGCCTGACGTTGTCGGTGGCGTCGGTGTGGCGGCTACTGAAACGGTTTGGCTGGTCCTCCGGCGCCGGTCGCGTCGGTGGAGTCCAGAAGGTAGAACCCGGCGGCCTGCGCGCCGTCCTGGGCGGCCTGGAGCTGCTGGCCGACGAAGTTCGGCAGGGTGCCGGTCGTGGGGGCGGCCGGGGGCGCCTTCGGGGCCTCGGTCGGCGTCGGTGCGGCCTGCGGAGTACTCGGTGCCACCGGGGCCGCGGAGGCGGCAGAGGCCGTCACAGTGACGGTGGGGCCCGGCACGGTGGCCGTCACGGTCACGGTGGGCCCGGGGACGGGGATCTCCTTGGTGTCCGGGCCTACGAAGCCGGATCGGAGATGTCGCGCTGAAATGCACCGTGCAAGGTCCACATGCGCAGCGCGCAGAACGCGACGCCGAAGGTGTAGGGGGTTCCCTCATGCTTCGGCCGGTCCGATACGGAACGCTGATCCGGGCAACACGCTGCCGTGGCGGCGAACCGAACAGAAGGACAACCATGAGACGTCACTCCGAAATCCGCAACACAAGGCGCGCAGTGCTCGCGTCGGGAATCGTCGCGGCGCTGCTACCGGTCGGCGTCGCGCATGCCACGGATGCCGAACCGAGGCCGGCAGGCACGGCACCGATCAGCAACTCCGCCGGCGGGCCGTCGATCTCCGCCGACGGCCGCTACGTGGCGTTCGCCTCGCCTGCAAGGGATTTGGTGGCCGGCGACACCAACCGAGCGGACGACGTGTTCGTGCGCGACCGGCAGACCGGCGTCATCACCAGGGTCAGCGTCGACTCCGCAGGCAACCAGGCCAACAACGTGAGCCGGAATCCGTCGATCTCCGCCGACGGGCGCTACGTCGCGTTCGAGTCCTCCGCGACGAACCTGGTGGCCGGTGACACCAACCGCTACCGCGACATTTTCGTGCACGACCTGCAGACCGGTGAGACGACCAGGGCCAGCGTCGGAAGCCACGACGAGCAGAGCGACAGCGAGAGTTTCCATCCGTCGATCTCCGCCGACGGCCGGTTCGTCGCGTTCGACTCTCCCGCGTCGAACCTGGTGTCCGGCGACACCAACGACATCCACGACGTCTTCGTGCGCGACCGGCAGACCGGTGAGACCACCAGGGTCAGCGTCGATTCGAACGGTCGCCAGGGCGACGGCATCAGCCAACTGCCGTCGATTTCGGCAGACGGGCGCTACGTCTCGTTCTCTTCCGGGGCGAAGACGCTGTCCCTGTTCCCCGACAACAATCACGCGGACGACGTGTTTGTGCACGATCAGCTGACCGGGTACACCGACCGGATCAGCGTCGGTCCCGACGGCAACGAAGGCAATTCCGCCAGTCGCACGGCGACCATCTCGGGCGACGGCCGCTACGTCGCGTTCGAATCCACGGCGTCGAATCTGGTGGCGGGCGACACCGGCGGTCGGTTCGACACCGACATCTTCCTGTACGACCGGGTTACCCGGACGACGACGCAGGTGAACCTCGGCCCCAATGGCCTGAGCGACAGCGGAACCCCCGGTCAGGAGCGGACGACGCTCTCTGCCGACGGCCGCTACATCGCGTTCGTGTCCGGCGAGGACAAGCTGGTGAGCGGCGACACCAACTCACGCTGGGACGTGTTCGTGCGAGACCGGGTGACCGCCACCACGACCAGGGTCAGCGTCGCCAATGACGGCTCGCAGAGCGATGGGTACGGCTACAGCCCCTCGATTTCGGCCGACGGCCACCACGTCGCTTTCACGACCAGCGCGACGAACCTGGGCGGTGACGGCACCAGCCGGGAGTTCAACCTGTACGTACGCGACCTCGGCAACTGAGTTGTCGGCCGCTGCGGCGCCCTCAATCGCGCGCCGCGGCGGCCCACACACCGGCCAGAGCAGCACGACCGGAGACGCCGACCTTCGCGTAGACCCGGCCCAGGTGGACTTCGATGGTCTTGGGACTCAAGTGCAGCCGTTGGCCGATGTCCCGGTTGGTCAGGCCGTCCGAGACCAGGTTGACTATCTCGACCTCACGGGCGGTCAAGTCGAACCGCTCGGCGCCGCTTTCGGGCCGGGGGCCGCGCGCGTTCAGGCGCCGCTCCTCGCGCGCGACCTGCGGCAGGAACAGTTGCGCGTCGCACCGCGTGAACAATGCGCGGGCGGACACGAGGTGCGTACGGGCCTGTTCCATCGCCCCGCTGCCGCCGAACGCCGTCGCGGCGAGCAAGTGCGCCCGCCCGGCCTCCACGGCCGCCCCGATCCGGCCGAACGTTCCGGCAGCGGCGACGGCGAGCGGTGCGGCTGCCGCCGGATCCGTCGGCAGCGTGGCGATCGCGCGGGCCTGCTGTGCCATGGCGGTGCGCAGCGGAAGATTGAGCCGACCGGCTGCGTCCTCCGCTCGGTCGGCCCATTCCGCGGCCGCGGCGACCCGGCCGGCCACGGCCTCCGCCTCCGTGAGCATCAGGTACACCAACGGCCTGGTCCGCAGGCCCACCGCGGGCAGCTCGGCACCGCCGCCACTGGTGAGCAGCAGCTCGATGCAGGCGTGCGGATCACCCGCGTGCAACATCGCCTGCGCCAGCATCGCCTCGGCCTGGCCACTGCGCCAGGAACTCGTGGCCGTCGCCTGGTTGTCGACGACGATGGCCTCCTTACCCAGGCGGAGCGCCTCGGCCAGGTCGCCGCGCCAGGTGGTGATCCAGCACCCGAAGGTCAACGCCATGACGCGCAGCTCCTCGCTGCCGGTCAGTTCCGCCGACTCCAGGCTGTCGTCGAAGCAGGTCGTCGCCGCCTCCAGCTCGCCGAGGTAGGCGTGCACCATGCCGCGTATCGCGGTCAGCAGCGCGATCTTGTGTGACTGCCTGCTCGCGCGTGCCAGTTGCAGGCCACGGCTCATGTGTCGGCTCGCCGCCGTGAGCCGGTCGGCGGAGACTTCCGACCAGCTCAGCCAGAACGCCGCATCGATGTCGTGGACCAGATCGGTGTCGGGCAGCGCGTCGAGGAGTGCGGCCGCCTCGTCCAGCCGGTCCGCCCGCCGGTCGATGAGGGTGGCGGCCGACAAAGCCGTCACCAGCAGCATCGGATCCCCGACTTCCCGCGCGGCGGCGATCGCCTCGGCCACCCGGTCCTGTCCGTTTTCGCGCTCCACACTTTCACCGGCAACGAGCGCGACGAGGAGGAAGGCCGCCGAGTGGGCGTCAACATCTTCGACACGTTTCCACTCGCTGTGCAGCATCGCCCTGGCCTCGGTGTAGCGCCCGAGAATCTGCTCCACCGTCGCGCAGGCCCGCGCCGTCTGTGCCCGGATCTGGGTGAGTTCGGCAGGCAGGAGACGCAGCACCTCCTGCATGGTGTCCCTGGCCTGCCGCAGGTCGCCCGTGGCGCCGAGTACGTGTGCCAGCCGGCCGAGCAGGATGAGGCGCTGCGGCGTGGCCGACTCCGAGTCGGGGAGCAACCGGATGGCCGCCCGCAGGAAGTGCCCGGCGGTCGCCGGCGTGGTGTGCATCGTCGCCTCGGCCGCCTCGGTGAGCGTCGCAACCGCCTCGAGGTCACCGCGGACGGCGGATCGCTCCACGTGCCGGGCGAACTCGGCCGGCGGCGCGCCCCGGCTCCGGAGTGCCGACGCGGCCCGGCCGTGTGCCTGAAGCCGCCAGCCAGGGCCGGCGTCCTGGTATGCGACGCTGCGCACCAGCGGATGCCGGTACCGGAACCGGCGGGTCGCGCCGTCCAGCCGCACCAGGTCACGATCGGCGAGCCGGTCGAGCGCGGCGAGCACGGACCCGGCGTCCATTGCTGCCGTTTCGGCGAGCGAATCAGCCTCGAAGTCGTCACCCACGACCGCGGCGGCATGCGCGACGACCCGCTCTTGCGGGGTCAACGCGGCCAACTCGGCGGCGAGCACTGCGTGGACCGCCACCGGGATCGCCCCGTCGGGGTGGAGCGCCGCATCACCGACGGCTATACCCCGCTCACCGGCCCGTACCAGGGCTTCCAGGTAGAACGGGTTTCCGCCACTGGCCCGGTAAAGCTCTTCCCGCCGGGAACGGCTCAGACCTTCCGGCATGACGTGGCCGGCATCGGCTTGGCTCAGCGGCGCGAGTTCCAGCAGCTCGGCCACCCCGTCGGTCGCGGCGCGGGACAGTGCGTGCCACAGTCGCAGCGACGTCTGCCGGGGCCTGCCCGCCAATGCCAGGACCACCCGCGCCTGGGGCGGGTGGCGCAGAAGATGGTCGAGCAGCTCGACCGAACCCTCGTCCGCCCAATGCAGATCGTCGAAGACGAGCACCAGCCCGGACGGCTCGGCGACCAGCTCCAGCAACGCCCGAACCGCCCGGTGCAGCCGGTACCGCTCCGCGTCGACCAGGTCGGCGGGACCGGCGGCGGGAATCGCCGGGAACACGGTCGCGAGAAGTGCGACCTGCTGTTGCCCGAGGGAAGCGAGACGCTCCGGGCCCAGCTCGGCGAGCTGGTCGTCGAGTGCGGTGACGAACACACCGAACGGGATGTGGGTCTCGAACTCCGCCGCGCGTGCGCTGCGTACCGTCCATCCTGCTGTGTCCGCGAGCTTCCCCAGCTCCGTCAGCAGCCGACTCTTGCCGATCCCCGGTTCGCCGGTGACCGCGACGCACCAGGTGCCACCTTCGCCCGCCAGCAGCGCACGCAGGATCGCGACTTCTCGCGCCCGGCCGAGAAATCTGCCGACAGGCTCCCCATTTGCTTCGTCAGTCATGCTGGCGTCGACTCACTTTCCGTACGCGATCAGGCGATGGTATCGACGCTC
The DNA here is from genome assembly GCF_035984415.1 of Streptomyces sp. NBC_01296. Taxonomy (NCBI): domain Bacteria; kingdom Bacillati; phylum Actinomycetota; class Actinomycetes; order Kitasatosporales; family Streptomycetaceae; genus Streptomyces; species Streptomyces sp. NBC_01296. Next base: position 8,468,148 of record NZ_CP130720.1, read on the forward strand.
ACGCGCCCTCGGCTGGCCTGAATGGGTGCCGCCGCTTACACCCGCCGATAAGAATGCAAGGCCGAGCACTTCCTTGCCTTCGTCGGCATCGCCGGTGGTTGATCTGCTACCGCCGGTGCGCTCAGAGGGCTGAAGGGGAGGCCGACCAGCTTCTGGTGCCGCCGAGCTCTGACATCGCAAGTTCTGCGTCCCTGCGCACGTCGGGGTCAGGGTGGGCGAGGAAGGTCTCAATCGGGCGTCGGGCACGCTCGTCATGCGTCGCCGACAGGCTGAACAGGACGTACTCCAACAGCAGAGGTTCAAAAGCATAGATGTGCGTCGCCAGCGATTCGAGCACCTCGTAGGGGAGTTCGTAGGGAACTGCCGCCGCCGCCACAGCGTGCAAGGCGGACTCCCGCAGTGCGTAGTCCCCGTCGGTCACCGCCAGCTGAACAAGCCATCCGACGACTCGCTCGGCGTCAGCGTGTCGCAAGTAGGCCGACTCCAGCAGATCGCCCAGGTTGTCAGCCCACAGCTCACGCTGGCGCGCGTCCGCGCTGTTCAGCATCGTCCATGCCGCCTCAAGCTGTTGCATCAACTGTCGGTACTCGTCCATGCAGCGATCCTAGGGACTGGGCCGCCGCCAACAGCCCACGCGCCAATCGAATCAAGCTCCTAACGAGCTCGTGCGTGGGTGGCAGCGAGACGTCGGTTCCGAGATCGTCGATCATGGTTGCGTGGTGGGGAGCGCGACGCGTGCAGCGATCATCAGCGACCGGAGGATCACGGGCTTGTCGCCCGATGTGATCGCCGAACTCGTTGCCGAGTTAGGTCCGTTGTGGCACGAACGGCATCAGGCAGGACTGGTGTCCAGGCGGAGGAAGAGGGCCGTCGGCGCCGGCGCGAAGCACCGGCTGGTCTTGTACGCCAGTCCCACCTCGTAGATGGCGGCCGTCAGCAGGAGAACCGTAAGGGTGTCGCGGACGGGCGTGTACGCGGGCAGGGTGCCTGGAGCGGGCCGCACTGGCCTCCGGGTGAGAGGGCGCACTGGCCGTTCCCTCGGTCCTTGCCGTTCCGGTGGTGTGCCGGTCCACCTGCTTTCCTCCGCTTCGGCGATCCGGGTGCGGTGGGCCGCGAGGGTGCCTCGAAGCTCGCGTCCTGCGGTGACGCCTCGGGAACGAGCTGTTGCTCCTCGACGAGGCGGCGGTTCTGCTCGCGCAGGACGCCGACTTCCTGTTGCAGCTGGCGGGCCTGCTCGCGCTGCTGGGCGAGCTCCCCCTCCACCTGGTGAATGTAGTCCTGGGCGTGGCGCAGGCTGCCGGCCAGGCGAGGGCGTGGGCTACCCGAGGACGCGCCCACGCTCGACCGGGTCGCCGCCTGCTTCGACCGGACCATCTGAGCGGAACCCCGTCGTGGAAACGGCGGTCCGATCGGCCCCAATCCGATCGGACCACCCCTGCGGCGCACCGGCCGAGAGGGGCTTGGTCCCGCCGACGGATGCCGGTCCGGGGTGGTGGTCGCGGGTGGTGGTGGAGGCCGTCGACCCGGAGCAGGTGCGGGCCGCGTTACGGGGCCCGATCGGTGCCGGGGTGGCGGCGGACCGGCTGACGCAGGCCCTGGGGGAGCCGCTCCCGCGGTGCCGGCCGCGGGTGACCGCGTCCGCGGTGCCGGCCGCGGGTGACCGCGTCCGCGGTCGGCCACCTGGCCCGGGCCGGCCTCCTGGTCCGCCTCGCCGGTGACGCCACCTTCCCTGACGTTCACCCGGACCAGGTGGCCGCCCTCGCGCGCCGCCGGGACCTGCCGGCCCTCCTCGACCGGCACGTCCCCCTCGGCCCGGACCAGGCCACCCGGCGCCTGGGCGTGCGCAGGACGGATTGGGATCAGGTGGCCAGGCTCGGGTTCGTCGCCCCGGTGGACACGGTGGCCATCGACTACAAGTCCCACGCCGGCGTCACCGTCGTCCCGCTCCACTCCGCACTCGATATCGCGCTGCTCCCCCATCCGGCCCTGCGAGCGGGGACTGGCCGTCGGCCGGGAGTGCGCGCCGGTACGAGGGCGCCCTTGAACCTGCGGCCGCGTCTTCTTCCCGCGGATTCACGGAATCCGGATCGCCGGGTGTGAGACCGCGGGCGAGGGGCAGGCGCGCTGTACGAGAGGCCGACCCAACCACCATGGAGGCATTTTCATGACGGAGAACGTGTGGGGCTACCGCGAGACCTCGGGCCGTCTGCAGGGCGTCGACCTGACGGGATTCAAGGTCGAGGCCGTCGACGGCGGTATCGGCAAGGTGGACAAGCACTCCGATGAGGCCGGGTCTGCGTACATCGTGGTGGACACCGGTCCGTGGATCTTCGGCAAGGAGGTCCTCCTCCCGGCCGGCACGGTATCCCGTATCGACGTGGACGACGAGACGATCTACGTCGACCGGACGAAGGAACAGATCAAGAACGCCCCCGAGTTCCACCGCGAGAAGCACCTACAGGACGAGGCCTACCGCGCGGAAATCGGCACGTACTACGGCATCGGCGGGCCGTTCGGCGGCCGCCTCGTCTGATCCGGCGCGCCGTTGTGGCGACGGCACCGTGCGCGACGCTGGGAGCATCCACGGTGACTGAGCACAAGAAGCACAAGCCGACGACCCCGCCCTCGAAGGCGCCGGGGGAGAGCGGCGACCGCGAAGCCCGCAAGGAGGCCGAAGAGGCAGTCATTCCGGGCGGTCACGACCGTGAGGCGGGAGACGCGCTGACAGCGAGTCCCGAAGCCCAAGGCCGGGCGGGCAAGCGGGCCGGTTCCGGGGACTGACCCCGGCAGCGGCAGGCTCCCGCAGGGCGGCTCCTCGACGGTCAGGCCTCGGGGAGCCGCGTCGGGCCGCGGAGTGACGGAACGAGGAGGCGTGCCATGAAGGCATCGAAAGTCGCCTACAAGCCGGTCGGGTTGGCTCTCGGGGCCGGCGCCGGCCTGCTGGCCGGGGCGATCTTCAACGAGGTCTGGAAACTCGCGGGGCACGAGGACGAGGCCCCGAACGCCACGGACGAGGATCGGCCGTGGCGCGAGATACTGATCGCCGCCGCAATTCAGGGCGCGATCTTCGCCCTGGTCAAAGCAGCCGTCCAGAGGTCCGGGGCAGTTGCCGTACGGCGCGTGTCGGGCACCTGGCCGGCCTGAGCCGCCGGGGCCCTGCCGCCCACTGCATGGCCTCATGGCGGAAGAGGGGCCTCGATCATGGCGTCGTCCGTCGCCTTCGATGACGGAGTCGGTGCCTCTGGCGTCCGTCACCTGACGACCAGCCACCGCGGTGCAGCGCGATCCGCGCCGCCACCAGCCCGATCGCCCCGAGGCTGAGGCGAGTGGTTCGCACGTGCGCATACTCGTGCCTGCCTGTACGGCGTGGTGTACCCGAAGGGCAGTGCTTTGCCCTTCCGCCGGATCTGGGTGCTACCTCGAGGTCACCCTCGTCAGCGGCGCGGAGGCCCACATACACGCAGACCTTGCACAGTCCGCGCTGCGCAGGATGGGGGTCACCATGGCCGTGGACACCCGCCCGGCGGAGCGCCGGACCGATCGCGCTCGACAACGCCGATACCGCCGCCGAGCAAGCGCTGATCGCGGGGCGGGGTGTGCTGATCGGCGCGGGCGCCTGGCCGGCAGCAGCAGCGGCGGCTCACCGCAACAACCACCGCACACTATCGGCCAGTACGACGCGTGGGGCGCATGGGACGCCCGGCCGAGGGCACTTGAGGCGCAGGCGGCGTCCCCGCCCCGCGAAGGCGACGTGTGAAGGAGCGAGATCGTGCTGATGGCTCACCCTGCGGTGCTGGCACGTCTGGTGGAGGAGTACGAGATGGTGTCGCAGCCTCAGGTCGGAGGCCGTCGGGAACTGCTGCGGCAGCGGCTGGAGGACGTGGTCTACACGCTGTGCGTGTCGACCGGGACACGCGACATCGATGCCGCGCTGGCCTCGGCCCGGGAACGGATGGGCGCCGCCTGGCTCACTGTCGCGGACGGCCCGGCGGCGGTGGTCTGACGGCCCGCCCCGACTCGGACGGCATCCGGCACCGGCGGTGCCGTACCGGGCTCACTCGGGCCCGGTACGGCACCCCGTCGGGCCGCTGCGCGGGGAGGCGCGGCCGGGCGGGTGGGACGGTCAGGCGCCCTCGCCCAGAACGGTGGAAATCAGCTGCCGTTGTTCCTCGGTGAGGTACGGATCCCGTAACTCCACCAGCTTGCCGTCGACGTGGACGACGTAGCTGAACCCGTCCGGCACGGGCTCCCGGTCCGCGGGGCACTCACCGCTCAGGGCTCGCTCGGCCAGGCGCTCAAGCTCGGCGCCGTCGCTTCGGTACTCCGTGTCGAGGGAAGCGGTCCGTTCCCTGCCTGCGAACCCGCCGGTACGGGTGACGGTGATCAGCATCGCAAAACCTCCTTGATCGAGCGCCGCGTGCGGCCGGCCGGGCCGGCCGGTTCAAGCGGCGCACGGGATGGGCACCCTCTCGCCTGCCCCCGAAAGCCCCACATGTGCCTCTGCGCACGGCATCGAAGCAAGATGTCCGAAAGTCGCTGCACCCGGACCGCCGGGGTCCGGGCGCACACCCTGCCCTCCGGGTGCGCGGCCGGCCTGCGTCGGCGAAGCTGCCCGCGGCGTGTCGAGGTCGCGGGGTGTGCCCCCACGGCCTGCCGGTAGGCCGCGTGGCCACCCAGAGGAAGGCCCTCACGCAGGCCCTGCGGTCGGACGGCCGACCCGTGCGCGCCGCCGACTCCGTACGGAGGGCGGACGGTCCGTGGGCCTCGCCCCGGCGCCGCTGCGGATTCGGATGTGCGGCGACGCCCCTCGCCCCCTGGACCGACAGCACCGTGCCTCTCCTGGCCCGCGGCTACGCTTGGCTGCCCGATCGGATGCGTGCCACGCACGGCCGGCCGGTCCGGACCAGGCTGCTCGGCCGGCCGACGATCGCGCTGCGCGGGCCGGCAGCCGTCGGTTTCTTCTACGACGAGCGGCACATCCGGCGGACCTCCGCCCTTCCCGAGCCCGTGCTCGACACACTCTTCGGGCAAGGCGCCGTGCACACCCTGGACGGGGATGCCCACCGCGCCCGCAAGGCCATGTTCCTCGCGCTCCTCGAGGACGAAGCCGGAGTGGCCGCGCCGGCCGAGCACGTGGCCCTTCAATGGTCGGAGGCGGTCACCGACTGGGGCGGTGGCCGGCGCGGCGTGCTGTTCGACGAGACCGCGCGGCTCCTGGCCCGCTCCATCTGCGCGTGGACGGGTCTCCGGCTCTCCGACGGGGCCGCCCGGCTGATGGCCGAGGACTGCACGGCCATGGCCGGGAGCTGCTCCGCAAGGACACCGAAGGGCAGTACGCGCAGGCGATCGCCCACGAGGTGCGGCGCTTCTATCCCTTCGCCCCGTTCGTCGGCGGCTTGGCCGCGACCGACCTGACCTGGCAGGGCGAGGCCATCGCGAAGGACACCCTGGTCCTGCTCGACCTGTACGGGCACAACCATGACCCCGAACTGTGGGACGCCCCGTACCGCTTCGATCCGCAGCGCTTCGCCGGACGAGAACCCGGCGCCGACGAGCTCATCCCGCAAGGCGGCGGGGACCCCGCTCGAGGTCACCGCTGCCCCGGCGAGGACGTCACCGTCGCCGTGCTGGCCACGTTCGCAGCGGAACTCGCCGCCCTCGACTTCGACGTCCCCGAACAGGACCTGTCGATTCCACTGTCCCGGGTCCCCACCCGCCCGCGCAGCGGATTCGTCCTCACCACAGCCCGGTCTGGTGCATTGGGTTGGCGAGTGGGGCGACTGGCCAGGGGCAACCACGAACACCGCGGCGCAGCCGGCTCGAGGTCGGAGCGGCCGTCCGATCCACCGGCACACCGCCTTCTCGTGCGTGCCTGCAACGGTCAGTCGGAATCCCGAGTCCGCCCCTGCCCGTCCGCGGGGCGATCAGCCGTACGCATCCCGGCGGGGGGCATTCGCGGGCCGGGGTGGTGGCCGGGGCCGGTGGGCGGGCCTCCCAGGGGTGTGGGTGAGAGGTCTGCCGGTTCCTCGCCCGTTTCGAGGAGGGTGTCGGCGGCGCCGACGATCAGCGGGTCGGGCCTGCCGACGGCCGCCTCGTCCTTGCTGGTGTAGTCCAGACGCCACAGCAGGCTGCGCATCGCCTCCAGCCTCCCGCGCCGTTTGTCGTTGGTCTTGACCACGGTCCAGGGTGCGTGGGCGGTGTCGGTGGCGCGAAACATCTCGATCTTGGCGGTGGTGTAGGCGTCCCAACGGTCCAGGGACGCCACATCGGTGGATGAGAGCTTCCACTGGCGTACGGGGTCGACCTGGCGGATCGCGAAGCGGGTGCGCTGTTCGGCGCGGGAGACCGAGAACCAGAACTTGATCAGCAGGATGCCGTCCTCGACGAGCATCGCTTCGAAGGCCGGACACTGGCGGAGGAATCGCTGGTACTCGACCACGGTGCAGAATCCCATGACCTTCTCTACGCCGGCGCGGTTGTACCAGGAACGGTCGAAGAAGACGATCTCCCCGCGATCGGGCAGGTGCGCGATGTAGCGCTGGAAGTACCACTGGCCGGCTTCCCGCTCGCTCGGCTTGTCCAGGGCGACGATCCGTGCGCCACGGGGGTTGAGCCGTTCCGTGAAACGCTGGATGGTGCCGCCTTTGCCCGCCGCGTCCCTGCCCTCGCAGATCACCACCACGCGGGCCCCGGTGTCCTTGACCCAGCGCTGCAGCTTCAGCAGTTCGATCTGCAGGATCCGCTTCGTCCGCTCGTACTCCGACCGCCGGACCTTCCGGTCGTAGGGGTAGTTCTCGCGCCAGGTCCGGATCGGCGCTCCGGATCCGTCCAGCAACACCGGCTGCTCCGGCCGTGTCGCGTCCACGCTCAGACCCGCGAGCAGCCCCGCCTCGGGCAGCGAGCCGCGCTGTTCTTCGTTCATGTCCTGCGTGTACCCGCCACACGGTCTTGATGCCTCGAGCGGTGGGCTACCGCCGGTGGACGCGGAGGCCCGACGCAGTCGCTCCGGCGGTGTCCGGAGAGCCGCTGAGCGGCACTACTGAGGCCAGTCGCGCTCCGGGTCGGGCCGGTCGATCTCATCCCGCTTGAGTGCATGGGCGGTCCTGGTCCTGTGTTCGTTGGCCCTGGCCACCCGCTCCGCGTCTGCAGGCGGCTGTTCCCCGGTGCCCGTGCGTGAGGGGACTCCGGGCGTCCGCCCGTGCTCGTCCGCGGTGCCGCCTTCGTGCTGCATCCGAGGCCGCCGTACCGCCGCCCTGTCGCTGTTTTCGCGCGCGCCACCCATGGGCGCACCTCCTTCTTTCCCGCTCGTCGAGCTCCAAGGCTCGCGCAGCCCTGCTCCGGCCGCCGACCGCAGGTCTGCCGTACACCTACCCGGTCACGCACGCTCGAGACATCCGCGCGGCCGCGCCCCGACCTCCCGGTCGGGGCTCGCGGCACGTCAACCACCCTCCCGGCGAGCTCCGCCGTACGCTCGCGAGATGACCGGGAACGAGATCAAACTCAAGGCCATCGCGGCCCTCACGGGTGTGCGCAGCGGTATCGGAACCGACTACGTCTCCTCGCTGCTCGGTGAGGTGACGCCGTCGGAGTTCCTCGTGCCTGCCGAAGCTGATGCAGCAGAGATCGGATTCGCCATGCTGGATCAGCTGTCCGGGCCCCTCAGCGCCCTGATCAGCGGCTTCGTGCTGGCCTTCGAGGCCGTCGCGGACGCATTCGACGAGACGGAGTCGGGGACGTCTGCGCAGGAGATCCTGCAGGAGCTCGCCCTGCAGCTCGCGAGTGAATCCGACTGATCCAACCGGCTGCCCGCAGCAGTACCGGGCTGCCCGACCGCTCATCCGCAGGCATCCACGGAAGGAACAGCACGGCTGGTCTCCGGATGTCGACAGTACGCACACGGAGGACAACCCGAGCGCCCGCCATTCCTCAACCCGATCATCGTCCCCGGTCGGTCGTCTCGGCCGCATCAGCGCCCCGACGCGACGCAATGGTCCAGGTCTCCTGCCCTGGGCGGTCCGCCGGGCCTCGGCGCGTGCCGCGGCCCGGCGAACCGGGTCAGGTCAGGTGAGGTGCCGGGCGAAGAAATTCAGTGAGCTGTCCAGTTCGAAGGAAGGCACGTCCCCGTGCTTGCCGGGGTTGGCGTGCAGCGTCTTCTCGGCCGAAGAGAGGGCGTCGAACAGGGCCAGGCTCTGGTCACGGGGGACCATCTGGTCGTCCCACTGGACGAGGAACTGTACGGGGACGGTGACCCGCGCGGCGTCCTCGGCCAGCCCGTACGCCCCCAGCAGGCCGAGCACTGCGGCGCGGATGCGTGGTTCCGCGGTGATGAGGGGGATGCCGAGTCCGCAGCCCATGGACATGCCGCAGTAGCCCACGGGGCCGGTGCCGACCTGGTCGAGGCGCTGGACCGCGGTCAGCACCGCCTGCCAATCCGCGACGGTCTGACCGGCCAGATGGCCGTGCAAGCCGGCGACCAGTGCGCCCGGATTTCCGCCCGCGGCCATGCCGGTCCGCATCTCGGCCAGGATCCGTTCGAACTCCTCGCCCCTGGGCCGGTCTCCGTGACAGGGCGCGTCGATGGCGACGACCGCGAACCCCTCCGCGGCGTAGCGGCGGGCGCGGGAGACGATGCCGGGGGCCGCCTTGTGCTGCCCGCCGCCGTGACCCAGGAGGATCAGGGGACGGGGCCCGCCGGCGTCCACAGCACGCCGGGGATCTCGTCGAGGGTGAAGAACTGTTCGGTGACGCCGTCCGACGACGTCTGGGAAGTGAAGCGCATCAGCGTTTCGAGCCTTTCGGGGTGCCTTGTGCGGGCGCTCCCTAGGCCTTGTGTGAGAGGGAGCCCCGACCGGTCACAGCGTTGATCGGACTCACCTCCTCGGACTCGTACGTGGTTTACGGCGGTGCCGAAGGTATCACAGTGATCGTCATCCACAACGGCGCTTTTCGCGACGCGGACGTGAGGAGCGGGACCGAGGCGGGCGTTGAACTGGCTGGGGGGTATGGCGGGTTGAGCGAGAGGGGCGAAGCCGGTGGGCCGACGGCGGTGCCACCGGCCCACCGGCCGTCTACTGGCGAAGGTTGTGCTGTGTGGCTCCGAAGCGGGCCACGCTTGCGGCGTCTTCGGCCGGGGTGGTGTCGTACCGCTCGAAGCCGGACTTCTCCAGCACGCGGACGGAGGCCGGATTCGACAGTTCCACGCCGGCGGTCACGGTGTGGACGCCGGGCGCGGTGAGGGCGAAGGCGGCGAGCGCCCGGGTGGCCTCGGTGGCGTAGCCCCGGCCGCGTCGGGAGGCGACGACGCCGTACCCGAGTTCGAGTGCCCCCTCGGAGGGCGGCCAGAACAGGCCGATGGAGCCGACGACGATACCGGTGTCCCGCTCGATGATCAGCCGGTGGCCGAAGCTGCCGAGCCAGGCGGGGTTGTCGTCGAGGAGGCCCGCGATGACGCTGTCGCCTTCGGAGGGGAAGTCTTCGGCCCAGTCGGCCCGCCGGACGCTGCCTTCGCTGTGGCGGACGGCGCGGGCCTCGGACGCGGTCCAGGTGCGCAGGCAGAGCCGCTCGGTGGTCAGTTCGGAGAGGTCCTCGGAAGAAGAGGAATGCACGTGTGACTCCTGGTCATGGGAACGACCCGGACCGCGTTGCGTCGCTCCAGCGCGCGGACCGGAAGAGGGTGTGCCGAGGAAGGCCGCTGACGGCCATATTCATCAACCTCCCTGTACCAGAGCCGTGTTCACGCGCTTGCCGCGCCGAGGTGACCGTTCCAGACCGGGCGCAGAGCCCCAGGCTCAGGCCGGGTTACGTCGGTGCCTGCCCATGGCCGGACGGGCTTGCGCACGCTCGTCCCGTCCTTGGATCGGGCCCCCAAACCTCGGCGCGTCGAGCCCAGCCGGCGGCTGACCGCCCGCTCACCGCTTGCGGGCGGTCACCAGGGCGAAGGAAAGGTGTTCCCCGCGGTCCTCGGTGAGCATGTCGATCACCGGCCGGTTGGTCCTGTCGCCGTCCGGCTGGAGTTCGGCGCACGCCCGCGCCCACAGCAGCCAGTCCCGCCAGGCGTCCTCCTGGAGCCGCGCGGAAGTGACGTCCACCAGTTCGGTGATCTCCCACTGGAAGCGCCACCATTGCGCCGTGTGCCAGGCGATCGCCTCCCAGCCGACCACGCGCTTGATGTGGGGCGGGATCACGCCGAGGTCGCGGACCTCCCGGGTCATGGCGGGGGTGGCAACACCCAACTGGCCGCCGGGGCGAAGGAAGCGGGTCAGGTAGGGCAGGTAGCCGTCGGCGGTGCCGAAGTACTCGAACGCGTCGATGCTCACGATCGCGTCGAAGCTCTCCGGCTCGAACGGCAGGGCGTGCGCCTCAGCCTGCACCGCTGACACTCGGTCGCCTACGCCCGCCTCGGCGAAGACGGCGGCCGCGTCCTCGGCGGGTATCCACCAGTCGGCGGCGACGACATCCACGCCGAACTCCCGGGCGAGGAAGACGGACGTGGCGCCCTTGCCGGAGCCGAGGTCGAGGACCCGCATCCCGGGGCGCAGATCGAGGTCCCGGGCCAGGTCCTCCAGTAGCCACAACGGGTTCGGGCCCATGTCGAGGCCGACGAGCCAGGCCGGGTCGTAACGGGATGAGCGCGGGTAACGGTCGGGCCGCACAAGGTCATTCAAAGCAGTCACGGCCGAACTCAAGCCCGTGGCCCGGCTGGGCGCAAATCTTTATCATCGGCCGCTTGGGGGTCGCCGACGACGTCGGCTCGCCGTCCCTCATCGTCCCTCCGGCGCGCCCACAGGAGAGCCACGGAGGCCCGGCCGCCATTGGCTGATCTCGTACAAGGGGTCAGGCTCCGGTGCGGCTGATCGGCAGGACGGTCCGCGCGATGCTGCACGCCTCCGAGCTGGTGGTCCACGACGGCCGCGAGGAAGTCGCCCGGCACGAACGCCTGATTGCCAAGGGCGGATGCCGCCTCGACCTGGACCACTACCTGGAGGCACTCGCGCGCAAGCCCGGCGCGCTGCCGGGAGCGACCGCGCTCGATCAAGCTCGCTCCGCGGGCAGATTCCCCCCGGTCCATGACGCCTGGTGGGCGGCGGCAGTCAAGGCCCACGGAGAACGCGACGGCACCCGCGCGCTGATCGAGGTTCTCCTGCTCGGCCGCCACCTGCCCCACGAACACCTGGTCACCGGCCTCGCGGCGGCCCTTAAGACGGGGCGCTGACCGCGGACGCCATCGTACTTGAAGCCCGCAAGGCGGCGGAAGGAGACGGCCATAGCCAAGAGGAACCCCTGCTGACCACGGCTGGCCGGTCCAATGTCACGTCTCTGGCCTCACGCCGCTTGGCTCACCTGCCGCCCGACAAGCGGCCGCTTCCCTCGGTCGCCCACTACGACCAGCTGCTGCGACTGCGTCGGCCGGACCGGCCCAACCCCTGAAGGAGAAGGACTGTGACCTTCCCCCGCCAAGTGTGGATGGATCAAGAAGAGCCTGCCGCTCTGCCTCATCGGCGACTCCGGAACCGGCAAATCCCACCTGTTGATCGCCCTCGGCACCGAAGCCGCGATGGCTGGCTTCCGGGTCAAGTACGTCCTGGCGACGAAGCTGGTCAACGAGCTCGTTGAGGCCGCCGACGAGAAGCAGCTGACCGAGACCATCGCCCGCTACTGGAGCCGAACTCCTCTTCCAAGTTCTGACCGAACGGGAGGAAAAGAACAGCGTGGCGATCGCCTCGAACGAATCCTTCAGCGGCTGGACAAACCCCGGAAGACCCGGGCGGGGGTGATGGTGCCGTCCAGACGGGGGCCAGCAGTTCGCGGATGTAGGCGCGGGCGGGGCTGGCGCCTGCGCCAGGGTGATGTTGCGCATGAACTCGGCCGGGCCGATCGGCCCCTGCTCGTACTGGGACACGCCCAGGCGGCTGATGGTGCCACCGTCCAGGACCGCGCTGAGCGCGGCGCCCAGGGCCGGACGGGTGCCGGCGGCGTCGATCACCTTGTCCACGCCGCCGGTCACCTCGCGGATACGGGCGATGCCCTCCGCACCGCGCTCGGCGCCGACGTCGGTGGCGCCGAACTCCCGACCCAGCGCGGTGCGGGCTTCGTGGCGGCCGGCGAGCACGATCCGCAACTCGGATGGTTTGGGCGTACGCCCGTTCACGGTTGTCGAGCCGAGGTATGGACTTCGTGCGTCGCGGCCCAGGAGGCGAGCAGACGTAGTCCCTCTTCGGAGGCTGAGCCGGGTTCGGCGGTGTAGATGGTGAGGGTGAGGCCGGGTTCTGCGGCCGTCTCCAGGCCCTCGTAGGCGAGGGTGAGGTCGCCGACGGTGTGGTGGTGGAAGCGTTTGGTGCCGGTGCCGTGGTGGCAGACGTTATGGGCGCCCCAGCGGGTGCGGAAGTCGTCGCTGCGGGTGGAGAGCTCGCCGACGAGGTCGTGGAGTTCCTTGTTGTGCGGGTTGCGACCCGCATCGGTGCGCAGGATGGCGACGGCGACGTCCGCGGCCTGGTCCCAGTCGGGGGAGAACCGGTGCGAGGCGGGGTCGAGGAAGTTGAAGCGGGCCAGGTTGGCCTGGTTGCAGGGTGCGGCGTAGACGTCGTCGCTGGTTGGCGGCGAGGAGGTCCATGCGGCCGTTGCGGACGAAGGCGGGGCCGGCGGTGACGGCGTCGGAGCCGTCGGCGGCGTGGGCGAGGTTCAGCAGGTGGGCGCGTTCGGCGCGCGGGCGACGGCTTCGAGGACGGCCGGGGAGACGCCGGCGAGGTTGCCGCGCTCCAGCTTGGCGTAGTACTCCACGCTCACGTCGGCCAGGGCGGCGACCTCGCTGCGGCGCAGGCCGGGCACGCGCCGCCGGCTGCCGGCGGGCAGGCCTGCCCGCTCGAGGTGATCTTCGCGCGCCGCGAGGTGAGGAACGCGCGGACCTCTGCTTGGCTGTCCACGTCCTCGACGGTACGTCCCGCACGCGGCCATAGGGATGTACTGGCAGTACACCCCTTGATGGTGTCTCGCTGCGCACACCGGGAGCGGGTTACCTGGATGACGTGGTGCTTTCCGCTTGGTCATCTCGGCGGCGCGGACAGCCCGCACCCGTTCCTGTACTCGGCGGCGGCCCCGGGCATCCGGTGCCGTGCGCCTCGGCACGTAAGGATCTTCCGTATGCGCGGCGCAGTGATTCATGCTCCCGGAGACGTCCGCTTCGAGTCGCTGGACGACCCCAAGCTCCTCCACCCGACCGATGCGATCATCCGGACGGCCGTGACCTGTGTGTGCGGCTCGGACCTGTGGCCCTACCGCGGCGCGGAGCCGATCGGCGACCCGCACCCGATGGGCCACGAGTACGTCGGCTTCGTCGAGGAGGTCGGCTCCGAGGTCACCTCGGTGCGGCCGGGCCAGTTCGTCATCGGCTCCTTCGCCACCTCCGACAACACCTGCGCGAACTGCCTGGGCGGCTTCCAGTCGAACTGCCTGCACCGCGAGTTCATGTCCACCTGCCAGGCCGACTCTGTGCGCATCCCCAACGCCCAGGGCACCCTGGTCGCCACCGACGAGGTGCCGGGCGAGGAGCTGTGGCCGAGCCTGCTGGCCGTCTCCGACGTCATGGGCACCGGCTGGTGGGCCGCGGACGCCGCCGAGGTGAAGCCCGGCTCGACCGCCGTGGTGGTCGGGGACGGTGCGGTCGGCCTGTGCGCGGTGATCGCGGCGAAGGAGAGGGGCGCGGAGCGGATCATCGCCATGTCCCGCCACGCGAGCCGGCAGAAGCTCGCGCGGGAGTTCGGTGCGACCGACATCGTCACCGAGCGCGGCGACGAGGGCGTCGCCCGGATCAAGGAGCTGACCGGCGGGATCGGCGCCGACAGCGTGCTGGAGTGCGTCGGCACCGCCCAGGCCATGCAGCAGGCCCTGCACTCCGCCCGCCCCGGCGGCAACGTCGGCTTCGTCGGGGTTCCCCACGGCGTTTCCGTTGACGGGCAGGAGCTGTTCTTCTCCCACGTCGGCCTGCGCGGCGGCCCCGCACCCGTACGCCGCTACCTGCCCGACCTCATCGACCGCGTCCTTTCCGGCCGCATCGACCCGGGCAAGGTCTTCGACCTCACCCTTCCCCTGGAGCAGGTCGCCGACGGCTACCGGGCGATGGACGAGCGCCGCGCCATCAAGGCCCTCCTCAAGCCCTGACCCCTGCCGCCACCCCGTCCCGGCGCCCGCACCCACTGGCACCGCCACCCGCTGGGCCAGACCGTCTTCGTTACCGAAGGCTTCGGCCTGTGCCAGCGCCGCGGCGGGCCGGTCGAGGTCATCCGGCCCGGCGACCGCGTCCTGTTCGAAGCCGACGAGGAGCACTGGCACGGCGCCGCCCCGAACCGGCTCATGGTCCACCTGGCCATCAACGAAGGCGACGACACCCACGACGTCGTGCACTGGCCGCGCCCCGTCACCGACGCCGAGCACGCCACCGCCCCGGCCACCAGCTGAACCACCGGCCCGGCCACCCCCGCCAACGCGCCCCGTCACCACCGCGTTCGTGTTGGGCGGCTCGCGACGGCCGACCGAGCACAGAGACAGGCCCTGACCTCGGCGCGGACCACCTCCGCGTACAACACCGGCATCGCCGCCGCCTCCGCGCGCGCCGGCCAAGCCCGCGCCTCCTCCCTCGGCGGAGTGGGCCCGCCCTGGTCGGTGCCGCCATCGAGGGGTTGACCACCCGGCCGCCGCTGACCGCTCTGGCCGTCTCCGCCAGACGCAGGACGACCCGCATCGTCGCCCACGCAGGTCTCGGCGCCGCTGAGGCGACGTTGACGCGGTCCTGAACCGTCGTAGCGCTGATGCCACTTCGCCCTCACCGGGCCGCCGCTCAAGCTCGTCCTCATCGAGGGCCAGGCGGGGGAGGAGACCCGCCTGGACCACCTCGGCGTCGAGGTCGCCTCCACCGAGGAGGTCGACGCCGCGGCCGGGCGCCTCAGGGAAGCGGGATTGGCCACGTCCGAGGAGTACGGCACCACGTGCTGCCACGCCGTCCAGGACAAGGTGTGGGTCACCGGCCCCGGCAACGAGCCGTGGAAGGTGTACGTGGTCAATGCCGATGCCGATGCCGGGGCCGCATGGTGCGGGGGCTCCCGGGACGCGGCGTGCTGCTGACGCGCTCGACGGAGCGGCGCGGCCGGCCTGCGCGTCGTTGATGTGACCGAGCGCCCGTTCCGCCCGTCAGCGCCCCAGTGCGCCGCGGACCGACAGCCCGTGGTGGCGGTGCAGCCGGTACATCTCCCACCAGGACAAGGCCGTGACGGTGACGGGGGCACCGAGGATGAACACCGCGCGGGCGCCCGCCGGTACCTGGGGGTAGGCGCCCGTGACCACGTCCAGGATCGCCATCTCCCACACCAGGACGCCGGCGAGGACCGGCGGCACCACCTCGTGGATGTCGGCGGTACGGAAGACGTGGACGAGCGACAGGCCGATGCCGTAGAGGGCGAAGCCGATCGACCACGCGCACGTCACCCCGATGACGATCTTCCCCGGCAGGCCGACGGCATCCCGGAAGCCCGCCAACTCCGGTGCCATCGCGAGCGCCGAGGTGCCCATGGAGGCCATGATGGCCACCACCGCGCCGAGGGAACGCAGGGCCCGTCGCAGGTAGACGCGCCGCAGCGTGCCCCGCGCGGCTGCCACGAACGCGCCGACCACCACCGGGAACGTGCAGACCAGTACCAGGACGCTGGACCAGCTCTGGTCGAGGCGGGCGTCCGCCACGGTCTTGACGTCGTCCGCGCTGACGACGGCCTTGTAAGCGAGCGTCAGGCCCACCCAGGCCGCCAGCCCGAGCGCGGTCCGCCACAGCTGGAGCTTGCGGACTTCCGGGTCCTGCACGATCCCCGGACGCGAAGGGCGGAACGCCGACTGGGCGGCGTAGAAAGGGTTGTAGAGGCCCCGCAGGATCTTCCGCCCCCGCGACGGCTCGACCGGCGGCGGCGCAACCGGCGGATGCCCCCATCCGTACGGATACCCCTGCGCCGGGACCGGCTGCCGGTACGGATGCCCGGGCTGCTGCGCGTACGGATACCCGGCAGGCGCGGCGTACGGTGCTCCCTGCGGCGGGCGGTACGGATGCCCCGGCGGCGCGCCGTACGGGGTTCCCTGCGGCGGGACCTGAGAGCCCTGGCCGGGCGGGCCCGCGGGCGGCGTCCCGCCCGCCCCGCCCACCGGCCCGCCGCCCGCGTACCCGTCCCCGCTGTAACCGCTCACGCCACGCACTCCCGCCGTCCCGCCCTGCCGAACGCACGCATCGTAGTCGCCGACGCGGCGGGTGCCGGTCAGGCCGGAGCTGCCAGGCCGGTCAGGGTGATGTTCAGGCCGGCGGCGAACATCGCTGCCGGGTCATGGTCGTTGCCGCCCGTGACGAGGTGGGCGACGGCGAGGTAAAGGCCGGTGGCGAAGAGGCGCCGGAGGCAGGGGCCGGAGGCGGCCTGCCACTGGCGTTCCGTCTGGCCGCTCTCGCGTTCGGCGCGCCGTTCGACGACCTCGTGGCGGACGGCGCCGAGTACGTAGCCGTTCACCGCCTGGAGGGCGCGCATCAGGGCGTTCGGGTCGTCGTCGCCGATGCCCGGGGCGTGCCGCAGGGCCGACAGGATCGCCTCCAGGTCAGCCATCCGCAGGACTGGCCGCGCGGACCGGTCGTCGCCGTCGCCAACGAGGTCACCCGAACCTGGGGCGGAGTCATCGGTATCGACAGCTGTACCGCCTGGTCGACGGTACGCTCGTCACCCAGCCCAAGTACGCCTTCTGGCTGGAGGGTTACGGGTGGGACGTGGAGAACCGCGGCGTGGGCCAGGACGTGGAGGTCGCCCAGTGGCCGCAGGACTGGGCTGTCGGCCGGGACGTGCAGCTCGACGGGCGGTGCGGCTGGCGCCGGAGGCACTGGCGGACCACCCGGCGAAGGTGTCGCCCGCGCTGCCGTGACCCGCGGCGGCGCCCGTCCGCAACACCCGGCCGCGGAACCGACCGGCGGCCGGGCCGGGAACGTCGGGGGGACGATGAACGCAAGGCACCTGGTCGTGGTGATTCCCGGGATCGGGGGCAGCGTCCTGGAGCGCACCAGGCCCGACGGCAGGGGGGCTCGAGCCTGGGACGCCGGCCCGAAGGGCATCGTGGGACTTCTGGTGCGTCCTGGCCGGCTAAGCCTCGACGAGGAGCCGGAGCTGCGGCCAGTCGGGCTGATCACCTCCAAGCACCTGCTTCCCGGGTGGACGGTCGTGCACGGCTACGAAGGGCTCGTCCAGGGGGTCGGCGCCGGCGTCCCAGGCGCCCGGATCGACTTCGGGCACCCCGAACGACCGGACCTGCACGCCGACGTGCTGCTCTTCCCGTACGACTTCCGGCGCAGTATCGCCGAGGCGGCAGACCGGCTGGCCGCTCAGATCCATCTCCGGCTGGCGGGCCTGAGCGCAGCGGAACGGCGCGGCCGGGTGGTCGTGGTGGCGCACTCAATGGGCGGCCTGGTGGCCCGGTACTGGCTGGGCGTCCTCGGGGGCTGGCGGGAGTGCCGTGCGCTCATCACGCTGGGGACGCCGCACCGCGGCGCGCCCAAGGCACTCGACTGGCTCGTCAACGGCGTCCGGGTCGGGGGCGTGCCGTTACCGAGGACGTCCCAGGTCATCCGCGGCTGGCCGTCGGTGGCCGAACTCCTGCCCCGCTACCCGATGATCCTCGACACCGGCGGCCTGTCCGGGCCGCCGCGGGACGTGCCCGACGCAGCGGAGCGGGACGACGGCGGCCGGCGGATCCTGTACCCGCACCAGCTCCCCCTCGACTGGCTGCGCCCGCACGCCCGGCGCGCGTTCGACCTGCACCGGCAGATCGAGACGGCGTGGGCGGAGATACCGCGGTCGGGGACGGAGATGCGCCCCCGGTTCTCCTGGTCCCACCCCACCCTGACCGCCGGGCACTGGGATGGCACCCGGCTGTGGTTCACCCGGGAGCAGCCCGCCTGGCTCGCCCCCGACGGCTGGGAGGACGACCTCGGGGACGGCACCGTCCCCGCAGCCAGCGCGGTGCCGATCGAGGACAGCGACCGGGACACCTCGGGCATGCGGACCCGCGAACGGCACGGTCCGCTCGCCGCTGCGGACTGGGTCGGCCCGCTCATCGGCGGCTACCTGCGGCGCGACGGACTGGCCCGACTGCGGGGCGGCGACGAGCGGCCGGTTTCGCTGGGACTGGAACTGGCGGAGGCGTATCTCCCCGACGCGCCGATACCGGTGCGCGCCACGGTGCTCGGCCAGCCCGGTGAAGCGGCCTCGCAGGCTCCCGCGGACCCGCTGTGGGCGGTGGCTCGGCCCGACGGCGACCCGGACGCGGAGCCGGTGGCGGTGCCGTTGGAGTGGGACGCCCGCACCCGGGACTTCCGCGGCGAACTCCCGGCCGCCGCGCCGGGTCTGCACACCGTGACGGTCACCGCGCGGGACGTGCCTGGCGGGGGAGACCTGTCGGTCGGCGAGACGCTCGCCGTGATCGACGGGGAGGAGGAATGAACCGCTGGCCGCGCTGGTCCCTGGAAGGCGAGCCCGTCGCGCTCGCGAAGTACGTGAACCCGGACGCAGTGGCCGCGCTGGTGCGGCTGCCGGGAGCCTCCTCGGCGGGCAGGACCGACCGGCTGCGCGAGGTCTACCGCGCCCTGGCCGCCGTGGGGATCGGCTACGCCTTCGAGTCGCCATCCGACGAACGCGGCCGCCAAGTGATCCTCACCCCCCGCGAGGTGCTCTGGTCCCCACGCCACGGCACCTGCCTCGACCTGGCCGTCGTCCTGGCCGCCGCCTGCATGACGGCGGGGCTCCACCCGGTGGTGGTGCTGCTCCGGCCGGCGGACGGCGACTTCGAGGCCGCCTCGACCGGTCATGCCCTGGTCGCCGTGCGGATGACCGACAAGGCGCCCGCCGGCACCCCGGCCGATCCGGTGTGGCCGCAGCCCCCGGCCGGTTTCGCGCAGTCCGTGCAGCGGACCGTTCCGGGGCTGCCCGGCGCCTACGTCGTCATCGACCCGGTGGGTGTGGCCAGACCGCTGCGGTCCACGCCCACCGAGGGGCTCGGGGTCGATTTCGAGGAGGCCGCCGCCCGCGGGGCGCGGTACGTATTCGGCGGGAACTGGGCCTGGCACACGGCGATCGACGTCGGTTCGGTGTGGCGGGAACGCGACCAGCACCCGCTCCTGGAGTCTTCGGACGCCGTGCTGCACAGGCCCCCGGTCACCGCCGCAGGCGACCCGTCCGTCCGGGCACGCGCCCGGACACAGATCCTGGCCGGCCCCGACAAGGCCCTGGACGACATCGCCGCCGCGCTCGCGGAGGCGGTGCGCGGCCAGTGGGAGAGCGAGCAGCTTCGGCACCGGTCCCACGATCCGTTCCCCCTGCCGGTGCACTGGGGCAACGCGCCCGCGGACCTGATGGACCAGGGCAGCAACATCCAGAACCTGCGGCAGTCGGAGCACACCCCGATGGACCTCGGGGGCGACCTGCGCGTGATCGCCGACATCTACGACCAAGTTCCGTCCGGCCGGCTCGTCGTGCTGGGGCAGGCCGGCGCCGGGAAGACGGTCCTTGCGACCGAGTTCGTGCTGACCCTGCTCGATCCGGGACGCTGGCGGCGGAGGATGCCCGTCCCCGTCCTGCTCTCCCTGCTGTCCTGGGACCCGTCCTCCGGGATGTCCTTCCACCGGTGGCTCGGGGAGCAGCTCCTGAGTACCTACCCGGGCCTCCGGCATGCCGAGAAACAGAGCCCCGGCACGGTCTCCCGGCTGCTGACTACCCGTCGCGTGCTGCCGGTGCTGGACGACTTCGACGGGCTGGCAACGGGGCTGCGACCGGAGGCCGTCCGGAAGATCAACGCTTCCCTCAAGCAGAGCGAGGGGTACCTCCTGTTGAGCCGGCCGGACGAGTACCGCGCCGCGGTGGCCGAGTCCCGCGCACTGAAGAAGGCGTACGTCGTGTGCCTGGAGGACCTGACGGTGCAGGACTACGCCGACTACCTGCCGCTGTCCGCGGTCCCGGAGGCCGGCGGAACCCGCACGGCCTGGGACCCGGTGGTGGACCGGCTCGGGCGGGACACCGCCGCTCCGGAAACGGAGGTGCTGCGCGAGGCCTTCACCACACCGCTGGCGGTCTCCCTGGCCCGGCGCATCTACAGCGACGGCGACGCGGGCTCGGTGAAGGACCCCGCGGAACTGCTGGAACCGGACCGTTTCGCCACCCGCGAGAGTGTGGAGGAGTACCTGCTGGGGGAGTTCATCGAGGCCGCGTACGCGCCCGAACCGGACGACTTCCCGCGGCCCGCGCCGTGGTCCCGGCGGTCCCCGCGGGGCCGCCACTCGGCCGACCAGGCCCGGAAGTGGCTGGGCTACCTGGCGCGCGACATGGAGGCACGCTCCACGCGCAGCATCGCGTGGTGGGAGCAGAACCTGGCGCTGCCGCCCCTGTTCTTCGTGGCGGCCGGGACGCTGTTGGCCGCCCTGTCGCTGGGCGGCAGCGCCCTGCTGGCCCCGTTGTTCGGCATCCACCCGGACTATCCCGTCCTCGCCCTGCTTCCGCTGCCGGCCCTGCTGTACGTGCGGCACTACCCCGTCGCGCGGCGCACGTCCACGATGTTCCTCCGGACGGTGACCGTGCAGCGCACGACCGCCGCGCGTCGGCTGCTGCTCGGCCGCGCGCTGTTCAGCGGGACCATGCTCGCCCTGACCATGCCGGTCTGCTTCTTCCTGCTGTTCAGGTATGCCGGGGGCGTCCGGATCGGCTGGCCGACGGCTTGCGTCCTGGGCTTCGGCTCGGGCGTCTGGTCGTTCGGGAAGGTGTGTGTCGACTACGGCATGGAGCCGGTGGACATCGCGCGGGCACCGAACCCGGTGCACCTGCTGGAGAACGCCCGCTGGGGTCTGCTGCGCACCCTGAACACCACGTGGCTGGCCCTGTTCGTGTGCGTCGGCCTCCTCTTCGTCGGCTGGCCGCCACCCGATGTGGCGGTGCCGCGACGCGCGGTCCTGCTCCTGATGGTCCTCTGGTTCGCGTTCATCACCGTCGCCATCGCGTTCCTGTCCGGCCCCTGGGGGTACTTCACGCAGACCCGGGTGTGGCTGGCCGTCTCCGGACGCCTCCCGCTGCGCCTGATGACGTTCCTCGACGACGCGCACCGCCGCGGGATCCTGCGGCAGAACGGCGCCGTGTACGAGTTCCGCCACGTGCTGCTGCAGCGGCATCTGGCTGGGCGGCCGACGCGTGACGCCCCGGCGGACCGTCCGTCCGGCGAGCGGCGCAAGTCGTCGCCCTGACCGCTCGATACGATGCCCTCCATATGATCAGCGGTGGCCCTGCGAGAGCGCCAGGGCCACTGATGGATCCGACGTTTCGGCACCGGCACCCGCAGCAGGTCGTGCGCCACGGTCAGCTCGCCCCGGAATCCGGCCGCGCGCTTCTGCCGCTCGAACTCGACAGGGTCGGAGTAGCGCTGGCTCGACGAGGACCGGGTACGGATGCGGGAGCGGGCCCTGCCCGGGAGCAGTGCTCATGACCTGTGGATCGGCCTCGGGTTGGACGCGAAGGGCGTACCTTCCCGAGTGATCGACTTCTGGTCATCGAGTAGGCCGACGTTGCACTGTCGGTCGGGAAGGCATGTCCGTGCTGAGCGTAGTGAATGCTGATGGACCGACCGAGACCGTCTCCCTGATCGACGACATCGTCCGCGAGGCGGATGCTGGCCGCCGCTCTGGAGGGTGAAGTCAATTCCTACATTGCCGAGTTGGCCGACCAGCGAGACGAGAGTGGGCGCCGCCTGGTGGTCCGCAACGGCTATCACCAGCCCAGGAGGTCACCACCGCGGCCGGGGTGATCGAGGTGAAGGCCCCACGCATCAACGACAAACGCATCAACGAGGCAACCGGCGAGCGCGACCTGTTCGCCACGGACTACGTCTACGTCTGGGCCGACGGTATCCACCTATCCGCCTGCGCAGACGGCTGGAGCAGGCGAAGGCCGCGGTCCTGGTCGTCATGGGCGTGCGCGCGGACGGAACCAAGGAGCTGATCGCGATGGCCGACGGCTACCGCGAGTCCTCGGAGTCCTGGGCGAGCCTGTTGCGGGACTGCCAGCGGCGCGGCATGCGCGCTCCCGTCCTCGCCGTCGGCGACGGAGCCCTGGGCGGCTGGAACGCCCCGCGGCAAAGAAGGCCATCCAGGACATCTACAACGCCGAGGACAAGGAGCACGCGGCCGCCGCGGTGAAGGCGTTCGCCAAGCAGTACGGCGCGAAGTTCCCCAAGGCCGTCAAGAAGGTCGTCGATGGCGAGGATGAGCTGCTGGCGTTCTACGACTTCCCCGCCGAGCACTGGATCCACCTGCGGACAACCAACCCCATCGAGTCGACCTTCGCGACCGTCCGTCTGCGGACCAAGGTCACCAAGGGCGCCGGATCCCGGGCCGCCGCCCTGGCGATGGTCTTCAAGCTCGTCGAGTCCGCCCAAGCCCGCTGACGAGCCGTGAATGCACCCCACCTCGTTGCCGTCGTCCGCGCCGGGGCCCGCTTTGAACGCGGCCAGCTCGTTGAACGGCCGCAGACGACCGCGGCGTGAAGAGGGTGGCGGACCTACCTCGAAGTTCGAGAACATCCGGTCATGTTGGATGGCACGGCAGGACAGGACCTTCCGGTCGGCTTCGGGTTCCGCCCGTATCGCGGCGACGAAGACCACGGCGCCATGGCCTCGGTGCGGCTGGGGTGTGTTGAACGGGACCGGGTCGATGTCCATTCGGTTGTGGAAGGGCTCCCGACAGTGGCCGAGATCGCCGAAGCTTCTGCCAAGTTGGACGAGCCGTCCAAGAACCAGATCCTGGTGGTGCTCGACGGGAGCGTCGTCGGCTACTCGACGATCCAGTGGTGGCAAGAGCGCGACGATACGTGGCTGTACCTGCACCGCGGCTACCTCTTGCCCGAGCGTCGCGGCCAGGGCATCGGCTCAGCCATGCTGAGCTGGGCCGAAGAGCGGATCCGCCAGCTCGTCGAACAGCATGGAACGGCGCGGACGGCAGTGATCGGCGCGAACGCCATGGCCTCCGAGCAGGACGCCACGGCACTTCTGCGCGCAGCCGGCTACCGACGTGTCTTCAGCCTGGTCGAGCTGGAGCTGGGCGATCTGCAGCAGGTGCCCGAGCCGGGCAGCGAACTGCCAGCCGGGATACGGACAGGGCCGATCGGGACAAGCCACTACCGTGCAGCCTGGAGGACGGTCGTCGATTCGTATGCGGACACCGGCTTCACTCAGAGATGGCCTTTCCAGGACTTCGTCGACACCGCTGACCCGGCATGCTGGAGGGCTGCCTGGAACGGGCAGGACATGGTCGGCGTCGCCCTCTGCTCGATCCGCCGTCAGAACCACACCGTGGGCGAGGTGGAAGAGCTGAGTGTCCGGACGGACCAGCGACGCCTCGGAGTCGGCCGGGTCCTGCTGCTGGACGGGCTGCGGAGCCTTCGCGAGCAGGGTGCAACGACCGCCCGGCTGTTCACGGGCACGGCTAACCCGCACCGGTCCTACGACCTTTACGAGAGTGTGGGGTTCCGGCGGCAGAACGAGTACGTCCGCTACCGCAAGCCGCTTGCTTGATCGGCCGGCCATTGGGCTGTCTGGTCAGTCCACAGGATTTGACAATGCCTCATGGGTCTGGCGGTCCAGCTGTGTGCAAACCGCCTTCGCGTTGACGGGCCGCCGCCCTCCGGGCCGCGGGCCGTCAACAGGAAGCGGCAGAGATCAGCTGGCCTTGGCCGCTCCCTCGGCGCGAGCTCGGGTGCTGGCGAGGCGGTAGGAGTCGGTGCCGGTCTCGATGATGGTGCCGTTGAAGGTGAGGCGGTCGACGATGGCCGCGCAGAGGCGGGGGTCGGTGAAGGTCTTGGTCCAGCCGCCGAAGGACTCGTTGGAGGCGATGGCGACGCTGTTCTTCTCCTCGCGTTCCGTCAGGACCTGGAAGAGGAGTTCGGCGCCGCGGCGGTCGAGTTCCATGTAGCCGAGCTCATCGATGCAGAGCAGGTCGACGCGTCCGTAGCGGGCGATGGTCTTGGAGAGCTGCTTCTCGTCGGCGGCCTCGACGAGCTCGTTGACCAGCTTCGTCGCCAGCACGTACTTGACCCGGTAGCCGGCCATCGCAGCCTCGGTTCCCAGAGCGATCAGCATGTGCGACTTGCCGGTCCCGGAGTCGCCGATCAGGCAGAGCGGCTGGCTCTTCTTGATCCACTCACAGCTGGCGAGAGTGTGGATGGTGGCCGCGTCGATGTTCGGGTTCGCGTCGAAGCCGAAGGTCCGCAACGACTTTCGCTTCTCAACGGACTGGGGAAGTTTGGTGAGCGGCATGCGGCCGATGGGCCGGGGTCGCCCGCTCCTTGGCCCTGTTCCGTTGGGGATGCCGCTGTAGACGACGGATTTACCAGGTTGTTGGAACGGCATCTATACGATCTGAAGCCATTCGTCCTACGCCCCTTCAGGCTAGCTCCGAACGGCCTGCCTCCCGGCGCGACCATAGTGTGGTGCCACGAGCTGGGTCCCCGGGCCGGGCGCGGGCCGCGAGCATCAGCTGCTGACGGCGGAACCGTATGAGGTCCAGGCAAGGGTCGGTCGGCAAGCGCCTGGACGACGTCGCCAAGATCCCGGCCGGCGCCCTGGTAGCCGTCCCTGGGATCATGACCGCCCTCGGCCTGACGAGCGATCTGGTCTTCGTCGCCCTCAACAATGAGTGCTGGCCCATCTACGCCGCCTCCCTCTGCGCCATCCTGGCTGTCGCATGCAGCGTCGTGGCCCTGCTCCTCCACCCCACGCGCCGGGGCAACGTCTGGAGAGCGTGGTCCTGGTACTGGGGGTGATCTTCTACATGGCGGCATTGAACGTGGCCGTCGTCGGTGCCGCCGAACTCGATCTCCGCCGGGGTGGCGCCCGGCCGGTCGCCGGTCGGCCAGTAGGAGCTCATCGTCTCCCACAGCTTGCGCCCATACAGCGACAGGCCGCTCGCCTGCTCGTGGTCGAGCCACCACTGGAAGAGCTCGTCCTCGGCGGTCCGCTCCAGCCGATGTCGTCGCCGACGGCGGCGATGTAGCCGTCCAGGGTCAGGTTCATGCCGTAGATCAGTTTCCGCATGGCCCAGCCTTCCGTCCGTGGGTGTCCGGCGTAGAGACCAGCGCGGCGCGGGAAACTCATCGGTGCGCGATCCGGGCTCGCCGGTAGTCCTCGTGCTCGGGGCTCAGCGTGGTGTACTCGGCCGACTCGGGCAAGCCGCCTGATCTCGCCCTCGCCCTCGTGAGGAAATGCCACGGATTTGAGACTGATCATGGGTGACAATGCCGTGAGACAGCCAAGAACGCCCAGGTCACGCAAGATCGGCATGTCGCGAGCGGCGAGACCCTACACGGCGCCTGCCACTTCTCGCCTGCTCCACTCGTCACTGGATGGGCGCGGGGTGCGGCCTCCGTCGCAGCCCCGGTGGCCAAGGCCGCACCCCGGCAGCCGTCTACCCCGACAGCGCGGCCCCATGTGCGTTCCACGTGCGTTCGTGCACGTCAGCCTCCGGTGATGTGCTCGCAGGGCGCGGCAGACCTGGTAGCTCGTGGTCCCTCGCGCTGAAGGACCCATCGCCCGCCGTGTACGACGAGCAAGCGGGGACGGGGCCTCAGCTTCGTGGTGCTGATTGGCCACGATCCGGGCATCCCCGAACTGGCCGCCGGCCTGCGCGGGAGCGGCCTTCCGGAGCTTGCGGGGTTTCCCGACCTCGGACGTGGTGGTGACGGAGGTGGTCGGCGGCTGGCAGCGACCGTCCCCGGGCAGCGGGACACTGACTGCCCTCTGGGCACCGGCCGACTGACCCTGCCGGTCGGTCCCGTCCGCCGACAGGTCTTCGGCAGGGGTCCGCCACCGCCGAGGACCCCTGCAGGGACAGAGCCTGCCTTACCCCAGAGCGGCGTTCTCGTTGTCCAGCAGGCCCAGCAGCAGCGCCCGGTGGAGGGCGGCGACCGGCTCGAGCAGGTCGGGGTGGCGCAGCAACGGCGCGGCGTCGCGTCCGTCGTTGCCGGGACGGGTGAGACGGTTGACCTCGACAGCATGGCCGCGGTCGACGAGGCGGTGGGCGCCGACGGCGAGGGCGGGGTCCGCGAGGAGGCAGGCGGCCCAGCTGACGACGGTTTCGTCCACCCAAGTCCGCCAGCCGGCGCTGGCGTCGCTGCCGTGATCGGCACTGGTCAGCCAGTCCAGCCGGGAGCTTCCGCCCGGGCCGAGCAGATGCAGCAGCTGTGCGTCGAGCGGGGTCGGGTACCGCAGGTCGGCAGCAAGGGTGACGGCCTGCCTGGCCTGGGCCTCGGCCAGCGCCCGGCTGTACGCGCCCGGGGCGGGCGGGAAGGCGGTCAGCAGCCAGCGCGTGCCGGCGGCTATGACAGGTGCGAGATCGGCGGACACGGCGGCTTCCTCGAGGGTGTGCTCGCTCCTGGTCCGTGCCGGGTGCGCGAGCTGCGGCGCGAAGCTGCGCCGCTCCGCTCGTGGGCGACCAGCGTAGCCGGAAGCGCTGGGCATTCGGCATGACGCACATCACCGTCCGTCCAGGGCGGCGGGCCCGGAGACACTACATCCGGGCCCGCTCACCTGAGCGATCAGGACTTGCCGCGGCCGGTCACGAAGTCGCGTGCCCGGTCCACCAGGCCGGCGCCCGGTGCGAGGAGCTTGCTGGCGGTGGGACTGCTCGGTGCGGCCGGGTGCGGGCGGGTGGGTGCCATGGCCTTGGCGCGGCGGATCTTGTCACCGAGCTCGTCGAGCTGCTGCGGGGTGCAGGCTCGCCGCAGCATCGGGAAGAGGTTGCTCTCCTCGTCCTGGACGTGGGCGGCGACCTCGTCCATGAGCTTCTGCAGGAGCGGGCTGATCTGCGCGTCGTCGGTGCTCATCTTCTCCAGCTGCTTGAGGATCTTCTCGACGCGGCCGTGGTCCTCGATCTCCTTATCCGCCATGCGCCCGCCGCCTTCGACGTGCTCGCGTACCGCCGGGTAGAGGTACTGCTCCTCGGCGACGGAGTGGCGCACCAGCTCGATGGTGATCTCGTCGATGAGATCGCGGAGCTCCTGTCCGGTACCGGTCATGGCCTGAAGGCGGCTGAACATCCCCTCCACCTCCCGATGGTCGGCCATCAGCTCGTCGATCGCGTTTCCGCCGTGTCCCATGTCGTCTCCATGCGTGCCGTGGGTTGGGCCGCTCCGGCCCGATGCCATCGGTTCCCCGCCGGAGCCGGAGGCGCCCGGCCGCACAGGGTGTCTCACCCGCGTGGAGGAGGGAGCCCACTGTTTTCGGCGCGACGAGGCGGGGTGGGGGCTGGTGGTCACGGTCGGCTGCTTCTGCCGGTCATCAGCCGTCCGAGCGGCCAGGTCGTGATCAGCCGGTCCGTGCCCAGGCCGATCCGGGCCGCGCGGGCGTATCCCGTGCTCTGCCAGTGCAGCTGTCCGGGGGCGTGGGCGTCCGTGTCCACGGCGAAGCGGCAGCCTGCATGAGCAGGTCGTCCGGTGGGTCCCGCCGCTCTGGCCGGCAGCTGATCTCCACTGCGGTTCCGGAATCCGCGCACGCGGCGAAAACGGTCTCGGCGTCGAAGCGGGACTGCGGGCGCCCCCGACCGGTGATGATCCGTCCCGTGCAGTGTCCCAGAACGTCGACGTGCGGGTTGCGCACCGCGGCCACCATGCGGGCAGTCATCGGCTCGGGTTCCGAGCGGAGCTTGGAGTGCACGGACGCCACGACGATGTCGAGCCGGCCGAGCAGGTCTTCGTCCTGGTCGAGTGAGCCGTCCTCGAGGATGTCGCACTCGATGCCGGTCAGCAGCCGGAAGCCGGGGTCCATGGCGGAGTTCACGGCGGCCACAGCCTCCAGTTGGCTTTCCAGGCGCTCGGGGCTCAGTCCATGGGCGATCGTCAGCCGTGGCGAGTGATCGGTCAGAACGGCCCACTGGTGGCCCAGGGAGCGGACCGAATCGACCATGTCCTCAAGCGGGCTGCCGCCGTCCGACCAGTTGGAGTGCAGGTGGCAGTCGCCGGTGCTCGCAGCCGCGAGGTCCCGGTCGGCGTGGGCGTCGGGGTCGGCCTCGGCCTGCAGGCGGACGAGGTAGCTCGGGACCAGCTCCACGTAGCGCGCGAGCTCGGCGTGTCACCCATGCACGATGCTTCGATCACTGCTTCCGGCGCCGAGTGCATTGCCTCGCCCGAGCGGCCGCGCTCGCCCGGGCGGGCTTTCACGCTCCCCTCTCGACGGGAGCCGATTATCTCCCCACTAGGCGCACGAAAATCTATGCTGGCTGGAGTAGACATTGGGCGGTGGCGTGGGTATGTTCTCTCTCGTAGCCCAGAGAGACCGAAGGGCCTGGCAGAGACGAAC
The DNA here is from genome assembly GCF_035984415.1 of Streptomyces sp. NBC_01296. NCBI lineage: Bacteria > Bacillati > Actinomycetota > Actinomycetes > Kitasatosporales > Streptomycetaceae > Streptomyces > Streptomyces sp. NBC_01296. Next base: position 8,496,531 of record NZ_CP130720.1, read on the forward strand.
TGCCGGGCAGCAGTACCAGTAGTTGCAGTTCGCAGGACGGTGCGGTGGTGGAGTTTCGAAGCCAGGGTTGTTGCAGGACGGCGACGGGACTGACGGCCGGACCGGGTGGCCCGCAGTCATCAGGGGCTGCCAGAGCGGTACCGCAGTTAACGCAGTGGCAGTACCCGCAGTTCGCAGTACCAGCAGTGCAGTCAGTGAGCGGTACCTCGGTAAAGGCGTCGGCTGCGGGCGCGCGTACCGGGAAGTTCGGCAGTGGGGTTCCAAGCCAGAGCAGATGCAGGATGGGCAACGGGGCTGGCTGCCGAAGAGTGGCGCTGTGACAGGCCACCAGCAGTGCGCGGTAGAGCAGCAACAGCAGTGCGCAGTGCCCCGCTTCACCAGCAGTTGATCAATGAGGAAGAACGGAGGAGCCAGGCGCCATCAGGATCGCCCGGGCCGAAGGCTGAGCCCGGGTACCGCAGGACATCGATAGTGAGGTGGTCTCCGGTCAAGCAACCGCGATCCCCGCACTCCCGGCAGCAAGTCGGCCGGGGCGGCGGAAACAGGAGGTCGGCGCAGTATCAGGGCCGACAGATGGTGTAGTAGTTCCTTCGGGGCCCTGGTGCCGTACGGCACCAGGGCCCCTCCATGCGTTCCATGAGAGAGGTGCAATGACCGCAGACGACTCGTTCGGCCGTCTTGACGACGACGACTACCCCGCCTACACCATGGGCCGGGCCGCCGCCATGCTCGGCACCACCCAGGGCTTCCTACGCGCCATCGGCGAAGCCCGCCTGATCACCCCGCTGCGATCCGAGGGCGGACACCGCCGCTACTCCCGCTACCAACTGCGCATCGCGGCACGCGCGCGGGAACTCGTCGACCAGGGCACCCCCATCGATGCCGCCTGCCGCATCATCATCCTCGAGGACCAGCTCGAAGAAGCCCAGCGCATCAACGCCGAGTACCGCAAGGCTGCAGGATCGCCAAACCCGACGACCTCCACCTGAAGTGCACGGTCGCCGCTCCCGTCGAGCGGGCCGCCTGGCACGGTGCGGCTTCCAACTCGCCTTCGGGGTGATCATCGCGGTGCATCCGTGGCCGGGAGGGTTGTGGAGAGGCTGACCCGATAGCCAATGCACTCCCGCCAGACTGCGACGTCGCCAATGCGCGCCGGTTACTCGGTCCCGGCCAGGCCGCGCCCCTTTGGCAGCGTAGGGTCGGCCGCCCCTCGGGGTCAGCCAGGAACCTCGTCGTAGAGCTGCTGCCCGCAAGCGCAGCAGCACAGGAACGTCAGCAACCACTGCCAGGCGGGTCAGCAGTCGACAAATCTGTGAATCGTTGCCCGATCTCACAGCAGGACGATCTCCGCTATCAGTGCCTCGTTGGCCTCAGACACGGTCGGCGTGCGGGACAAAGCCCAACCAGGATCGTCCCGCACGCCCGGATCCGTCCGCTCAAATGGCATCTGCCATTCAACGTCGCAACCACCTGCGGTTGCATGCCCCGAACGGATGATGTCGGTGCCGGCCCCTTCGCTGAAACGGACCGGCACCCATCCTTTTGTGTGCCTGCGACCACGTCGTGGGGTTCATGTGCCGCGCTGGTCGTGGGTGTCCTGGCGGAGCTGGTCGGTATGCCGGGTCAGGGCGTCGATGCGTTCGGCAAGCTCGGCGTTCTCGGGCCTCAGATGGTCCCGGGTGTCGGTCAGGGGGCGCACGAGGCGGGCGGCGTCGTTGTCGGCGAGGGCCAGGTTCAGGTCACCGATGGCGCCGTCGGCAGTGTCGGGCAGGCTGGTGAGAGCGGTGATCTGGCCTGCGAGACGGCGCAGGTCGGCCGCGTTGTCGCGGGCCCAGGCGGTCACGGTGCGGTCGGCGGCGCGCATGCCGCGGGTGGCCTGGACGCGCTGCTCGCCGGTGCTTCCGGCGGCGCCGGGCCGCAAACGCAGGTAGCGGCGCTCGGCTGCCTGCCGGCTGGCGACCCCCAGGGGCCCCGCGAGGTCGGCCCAGCTGGCGCCCGCTCCGCGGGCGGCTTCGATCAGGCCGCTCTCCCAGCCGGCGAGCTGCTCGCGGACTTCGCGCAGCGTCAGCAGCGCGGCCAGCGCGGGATGCGGACCGGAATCGGCTGCCGGCGCCGTCTCGGTCGTCGGCATTCCCGCGAAGGACTGCTGCGCGCCCTTGAGGGCCTGTTCGATGGTTTCCAGTGCCGCGGCGGCTACCGGGAAAGGGACTGGTGCGATCGGCTCGGGACCTTCGTTCATGACACTCTCCGTCGTTCGTCATCCTCCAGATGACAGCCTGCTTGTCATCGCTTCGATGACATGTTACAACGGAGGCACGTTGAAGCGCATTGGCAGTTCCTGCCTGAACCAACTGGAGGTGTTTCGCGATGTTGATGCGCACTGACCCGTTCCGCGAGATGGACCGCATCGTCCAGCAGCTGTCCGGTACCTCGGGCAGTTGGTCGAAGCCGTCCGTGATGCCGATGGACGCCTACCGCCAGGGCGACGCGTACGTGATCGCCTTCGACCTCCCCGGCGTCAGCACCGAGGCGATCGACATCGACGTCGAGCGGAACATGCTGACCGTCAAGGCCGAGCGCCGGCCCGCGGAGAAGTCCGAAGGCGTGCAGATGGAGCTCTCCGAGCGGCCCCTCGGTGTCTTCTCCCGCCAGATCATGCTGGCCGACACCCTCGACACCGAGCAGATCGAAGCCGACTACGACGCAGGTGTCCTCACCCTGCGGATCCCGATCGCCGAGCGCGCGAAGCCGCGGAAGATCGCCATTGGCGGCGAGTCCGGCCGCAAGCAGATCTCCGGCTGACCGGTCCGCCACCAGCGGCGGAGGACGGGGAACCCGATCCCCCTCCGGCATCCCGTCCTCCGCGCCCCTCTCCCCTTTCACCCCTCCCTGGGAGGTGACGTGATGCCGATGCGCCGGGAGGCGTTCCTGGGCAACGTCCAGGAACGCGGCGAGTACCAGACCCTGGATGAAGCCGAAAGGGCGGCCCGCGTCGTCCTGGCCCTGCTGGGCGCGCATCTGGTCGGCACCGTGCGAGCCGAGCTCGCCGCCCGGCTCCCAGAGACGTACGCCCTGATCCTTCTGAACCCCCTGCAGGCGGCAGAGCCGCTCTCCCCGGAACGTTTCGTCCGCGCGACGGCGGCCTGGATCGAAGGCGCCACCGAGCAGACGGCCCTGTGGGACATCGGCGCTGTCCTGTCCACCGTGGCCGCGGCGGCGGGAGACGTCCTCATGCGCGAGGTCCTGCTCCAGCTCCCGCCCGGATACGACCTCCTCTTCGGCCACCCCCAGCCCACCTGACACCGGCCGGAAACCGAAGTCCTCGAAGAGAAAGGCAACCGCAGCACCATGTACGACCAGCCTCGAGCGAACCCGTCCCTCGCGGCCATGACGTTCGACCAGATGCTGGAACGCGTGCGCTACGAAGGCGCCTATCCCACCCGCGAACGCGCCGAGGAAGCCGTCCGCACCGTCCTTGCCTCCCTCGGCCGCCAGCTCGTCGGAGACGAACGCGTCGACCTCGCACAATGCCTGCCCCTCCAAGCCGCCCTCGTCCTGACCGCCCAGATCCCCGACACCCAACACCTCACCGGCTGGGGCTTCATCAAAGACATGGCCACGCGCAGCGGCACCAGCCCGGCCATCGCCCGCTGGGACACCGGCGCTGTACTCGCCGTCGTCACACGCCTCGCCGGCCCCGACCTCCTCGCCCGGATCCTGCGCCAACTCCCCGGCGGCTACGCACTCCTCTTCGGCCAGGCAGAACTGCACCAGCCCCAACCCGCCGCCTAGCGACAACCGTTCTGTTCCAGGCGCCATACCCGGCGTGACGCCGACTGCCTGCCCCAGGCAGCTGCTGGGGCAGGCACTTGTCGTCAGGGACAGCGGGCCACCACACCGAGGGGCCGATGCCCGAGGTCGCCCAAGGTTCCTCCAGCGTGGCCATGACGGCCTGACGGTGTCCTCGTCCCCGCCGTCGCAGACACCAGTGGCGCTGTCCGGGAAAGGCCGCGAGCGCGCCGGCCCTGGCGGCCACCCCGGGCCTGCGCCACGAGTTGCCCCAGCGGTCCCCGGACCCCCGGGTGCGGGCGGCGCTCGATCGCCAGGCAGCGGTGTTCCTCCTGCGTGATGCCGCCATGCGCGTTCCGGGCGTCAGCGGCGCCCGGATCCGTATCGCCCGGCACCGCGTCGGAGTCCGCGCGGATGTGCGCTTCCGCGCCCCGGCCGACGTGAAGGCCGACCTTGTGACCGTGTTGCGGGAAGAACTTGACCGGCTGGCCCTCGCACGCACGCCTTCGCTCGCCGTTCGGGTCCGCGCACGCCGTACATGACCCGCCCGCGGACGCTCACGGCGAGAAGAGACAGGAATCGGATCCCATGAAGAGGAAATCCGTAGCCAACCGAATCCTGCTGGCTTCGACAGGCATCCTCCTGCTCGGCGCGGGATGCCTGATGCTGGCGAGTGGCTTCGACCTGTACCGGCGCTGGCACCTGGCACCACCCGACGGCTGGCCCCTGACCGCTCACGACCAGGTCCTGCTCACCGAGGCCGACCGCACCCATTGGACGACCGCAGGATGGTGGTGGCCCGCGGTCATCGCCGTTGACCGTCGTCGTCCTGCTCGCACTGTGGTGGCTGTTGGCGCAACTACGACGCACTCACCCCGGCCACATACCCGTCCAGGGACCACCCGCGGTAGAGGGAGTGGAACTGCGCGAGCAAGCCCTCAGCAACGCCCTTGCCGCCGATGCCCCGGCAGCTGCCCGGCATCCGAGCGGCGGCGGCGCAGATGGACGGCTCCCCGCGCCATCCCGAAGCACACCTCCACCTCACCCTCTCGCCCGACGGCGAACCCGGGCCCGTCCTCCAAGCGCTGTGTGAAGGTCCGCTTGATCGCGCCCGCCAGACAAGCGGTTACGACCGACTGCCGGCCGTGGTACAGCTGCGAGTCGCCCCCCACAAAGCCCGTCCCGCCGATTGACACCCTGCTGGCCGAGCTGAAGGCAGGGCCTGGCTTGGCAGATGCGTTCCGTCCAGGGGCCCGAGCAAGGTCCGGCACACCGCGGGACGAACACGCCCGGCACGTCAGCCTGCGCGCCCCGCAACCACAGGTCCGGCGCCTGGAGAAATGACCGACAAGCCCGGGAGGCGCCCGCCGCCGCGGTGGTGAGGTTCGGTGTACAGCACGCGAGAAGAGGACATGTAAGACATTCTTGCTGTACGGGAGGCCGTTATGGGCATCCTCGGATGGATTTTGGTGGGACTGTTTGCCGGGATCATCGCGTAACTTCTGATGCCGGGGCGTGATCCCGGTGGCTGCGTCGTGACGCCGCTGATCGGCATCGTCGGCGGTCTTCTCGGCGGGTGGCTCGGCAAGATCATATTTGGGGTCGACTCGATCGACGGGTTCTTCGAGTTGTCCACATGGATCGCGGCAATCGTCGGATACCTGATCATCTTGCTGGTCTACCGGCTGGTCGCGGGCAGGAAGCATTGAAATGCCTCTCGTCAGACGCCGCACGCGCAGGAAGGTTCGGAGGGGCCTGATACGCCGCCTGGCTCCTCATTCCGCCGTCGGCCGGATGACCTTGGGCGCGACGGTCTGCGGGGCGGGCGCGGCATTGTGGCTCGGGCGGCGGGTGACCAAAGGCGTGCTCCGAAAGACGCTGCGGTGGCAACTCACCGACTGGTGCGAGCTGCAGGACTGGTACTTGAGCCGCTCCCGCTCCGCCCCATCCACAGGCGCACACCCTCTCCACGCGGACCGTGCTGGGCGTCGCCTGCCCTCATAGACGGCGGGCAGCGTCCGCGCTGGCCATGACCGGGAAGAGGTCGCCGGCCTGAGTCAGGTCGAAGATCGGGTTCAGGCGTTGGGGAGTCGGGCCGATCAGGACCAGACGGCCAGTGCGCAGTAGGTGCAGCATGAGGCTCAGGAGGGTGGAGTCGGAGGATTCCACGCCGGTGACGTCCAGGGCGATCCGCCGTATCCCGGGATCTGCTATCGCGGCGTCTGCTGCCCTCTGGAGCGGCCCCATGGTGTCCTGGTCGAACTCGCCCTCGCACACGATGACCCGGACACCGTGCTCATCGGGCATTATCTCCACCCGCTGCCCGTGGTGTGCGGATAGCCGCCGCCGAGTCCGAGCGCGCTGTAGTAGCGGCCGGGCAACGGCTTCTTGGTCTCGCGGGTGTCCTTCACGCGCTCCGGATCGAAGGGGAGGTACGCGCTGACGCTGTCGGGGCTGTAGTAGCCGACGACGTCGACGATCACGTCGGCCGGGTTCCAGCCGCCGTTGCGGATGCTGATCTCGCCGTCGGTGCCGACCGGGACGATCACCGAGTTGGCGATGGTCTGGCCCGTGCTGAAGTTCAGGTTGGACGCGGTCGGGGCCGCCTTCCCGGTGGGGAAGACGGTCAGGTGGCCGTCGCTCTGCGGGTTGGCGACCGTCACGTTGAGCGCCACGGCCTTGGCCCCGGCGGGGGCGCCGCGGTTGCCCGCGATCTTGGTGCTGAAGATCCCGTACCCGGCGACCTGGCCCTTGAGGGTGCCGAGACCGGTGCGGGTGTCGACGAACCGGTCCGGGCTGATCGCCGTGTAGCCGCTGGCGGCGGACTGGGTGAAGTGGCCGGTGACGTCGGCGATGAGGTCGACCGACTCCCAACCGCCGTTGTAGAGGTCCACGTAGCCGTTGGCGCCGACGGGCACGATGACCAGGTTGGGGACCGTCTGGCCAGGCTCGTAGTTGAGGTTTGAGGGTGGTCGGGCGGTTGGTGCCCTCGGCGAAGGCGGTGACGTGGCCGCCGCTCTTCGTGTTGGTGACGGTGACGTTGAGGGCCACCGCGGTCACACCGGCGGGGATGGCGCCGTAGCCGTCGGCCTTGACCCGGGCGGAGGTGTACGGGGCGGACTTGGGCTTCGGCGCGCCGGTGCTGTCACGGGTGTCCAGCAGGCGGGTCGGGTTGTACGGGGTGAAGTCCGAGCCCTCGGTGGTGACGGTGACCGAGTTCTCGGCCGATGTCTGGTTGACCGTGTCCGTCACGGTGACCTTGACCGTGTACGTGCCGACCTCGCTGTACACGTGCTCCGTGGTCACCGAGTTGGAGCCGTTCGTGTTCGCGTTGTCCCCCGAGCCGTCACCCCAGCTGATGTCGATCAAGACGGGGGTGACCGCGCTCGCGACGTCCATGTCCAGCCGCAGCGACTTCGCCTGGAACGTGGCGGCCTGAAGGGCGACCGCGAGGTTCGGGTTCGCGTCCGAGGCCGCCAGCGTGCCGGCCGCCTTGCCCTTGCCGGTGGCCGGGACCTTGACCGAGCGGTCGGCCGGGCTGTCGAACGTGGTGGTCTTGGCCTCGATGGCCGAGTCCAGGTCGGGCTTGGACACCCCCTGCACCGTGCCCTACGCGGGGTCGGCGGCGTGGGCCAGCCCCGGTATGAGAGAAATGCCTGCCGCGAGGATGGTCGCGGATGCTACGAGTCGGCGATGAGACACCGAGCCCCCCAAATGTCTGTGAGCCCTGGAACGGGGCTGAAAACCCGCTCAGACTACAGAACGCCCGGCCCGTGGATCACTCGGGTTTATCTGTTTGCACATGCACTGATTGGGGCCTGTGGTCCGATTCCTCAGGCCTCGTCACGGCCGGCTGTTCTAACGTGGGGAGAGGACGGTCCGTGCGAGCGGCTGAGACCCGAGGTGAGTGGAGGTGCGCGTGAAGGTGGGGTGCGCAAGTGGGAAGCGGTACGGGAGTTCGCCCTCGGACTGCCGCAGGCGCGGAATGAGTGCCCCCTTCATGGTGACGTGATCCCCTGGCGGAACGTCCCTGCAATCCCCGCTCCTCAGCGCGTGCTGCCAGCTGCGACGTGCTGCAACTGGGCGATCAGGGAGCCTGGTAGAAGGGGGATGGGTACCGGTCCGGTGCTCGGTCCCGTCGGGGAGCTGCTCGAGGTGCGCCCGCCCGGGCAGGCCGCTGCCTTCCCGTGCGATCTCGCTCTCGGTCGCCACGACCAGAGCGGCCGGCTGCGCGCGGTCGGCCGGACCGTGCCGCTGCGCCCGGACGCCGCGCGGCAGGTCGCCGAACACCTCACCCCGGCCGCGTCCGGACACCCCTGGACGTGGGCGACGTTCTCGGCGGCTTGGGGGAGCTGCGACGTCCTGGACGTGACCTTGGTACGCCGGGACCTGGTGGCGGAGGTCAGCGCCGACCGGGCCGTGGACCACGGCGGGATATTCCGGCATCCGCTCCGGTTCCAGCGTCTGCGCCTGGACGTGGGCGTGGGCGATGTTCGCCGATTCGGCGCCGGGCCGGTCGCTGCTGCCGGGTGAGCCGTGCCGGTTACGTGATGGCGGCGCGTGCGGAGGCTTCCTGCTTGATCTGGAGCAGGGCCTTGGTCATGAGGTTGCAGAGTGCGAAGACCCTCTTGGGGTCGTCTGCTTCCTGAAGTGCGGTGAGTGCGGTGAGTGCGGTGGCAGCGGCGAGGTGGGTGGCGTCGAAGCTGCGGGTGGTCGCGGTGACGGCCGACTTGAGCAGTTGTTCCTCGGTGTCGCCGGTCAGGGTGTCGGCGTGGTGCAGGAGGAAGTCGACCGCGACCCGGATCAGGGTGTTGTCGGTGATGATCTCGTTCCGTTCCTGGCGGTCGCGGGCGACCTGCCGACGCAATGCGCCCAGAGAGCGGAGCTGGTCGCGGCGCAGACGCGCTTCCCTGCGGTCCAGGGTTGCCCACCGCGGCTGTTGCTCGGGGATCTCTGCCGGGGCCGCGGTTGGGGCGGGTACGTCGGCGGCGGGTTCAGGCGCTTCGGTGGAGGCAGGCGGGCGCCTGGAGCGTGCTGCGCGGCGGAGCTGGTGTACACGGCCGGAGTGGGGCATGGGGCCTCCCTGGAAGGGGGTGCCGGGTTCCCGGGAAGGAAGTCGGCACCCGGCACCCGGGGAGCCGGGGGACGGCTCGGTGCATCGTCAGGCCCAACGGCCGGGGTGCTGAAACGTCACGGCGCCAACCTGCGCCAGCGTGGACCGACCCGCGCTGCGCCAGTAGTTATGCCCCGCCCTGGCTATGTACGCGAGCGAGTTGCGGCTCTGGCTCAACTTCTGTGGCGCCGGGTCAGGTGCCCATGCGTTCGACTCTGCGCAACGCGCTGAGCCGCCGATTCCCCCGCGCGCAGGCTGGGCCATGCCAGGCAACCGCGCCGCACCACAGAAGTTGAGTCAGAGCCCGAGTTGCGACGTCGTTTCGACACGAGATTGGGAGTCGCACGCTCGCGCCAATAGCCGATGTACGCGAGAACGGGAGGCACCCCTCGTTCACGCCCTGGATCATGTCGGCCGGCCACCGCGCCCGTCGGGCCGTTCGTTGTACCTCCGTGCAGGCCGGGCTTCGTCGCTCGGGGAGCGATGAGAGAACGAGAGCATGAGCACGATCGCCCCGGATGCCGAGTGGAACCCCGTTCCGGGTACGTGTCGGGACTGACGCGCGGTGTCGGTCATCCATCGGCGACTGCCGGTTCGATGTCGGTGGCTTGTCGGCGAGGTCCGGCAGTGTTCCAGAGACGGCCGCCCGGCTCACTGGGCGGCCCCGTTCCCCAGGAGCCACCATGCACATGCCCGTCACGATCATCGGCGCCGGACTCGGCGGACTCACTCTTGCCCGCGTCCTGCACCTCCACGGAATCCCGGTCACGGTCTACGAGGCGGAGTCCTCCCCGACGGTGCGCACGCAAGGCGGGATGCTCGACATCCACGCATACAGCGGACAGCTCGCCCTCAAGGCGGCCGGCCTGATGGACGAGTTCCACGCCATCGTCCTGGAGGGCCGACAGGCGACGCGGGTCCTCGACCCGGACGGGACCGTCCTGTTCCACAAGGTCGACGACGGCACGGGCGGACGCCCCGAGGTGCAGCGCGGCGACTTACGACAGATCCTGCTCGACTCACTCCCAGCCGGCACCGTCCGATGGGGGCACAAGGCCGGCAGCACCCGCGCCCTCGGCGGGGGCCGCCACGAGGTGACGTTCGACGGCGGCGGCACCGTGGTCACCAGCCTGCTGGTCGGCGCGGACGGCGCCTGGTCACGGATACGCCCACTGCTCACCACCGCCACACCCGAGTACGCCGGCACGTCGGTCGTCGAGACGTACCTGTTCCACGCCGACACCCGCCACCCGGCCGCCGCGAAAGCGGTCGGTGGCGGGTTGCTGATCGCGCCCTCGCCGGGCAAGGAGATCTTCGCTCACCGGGAGAACGGCGACACCTTGCACACCTACGTGGCGCTGACCAGGCCACAGAACTGGTTCGCCGCCATCGACTTCACCGATGCCGCCGCGGCCACCGCCCGGATCGCGCGCGAGTTCGACGGCTGGGCACCGGAACTCACCGCACTCATCGCCGACGGCGACACAGCGCCGGTCCTGCGCCCCCAGTACGCTCTGCCCACCGGGCACCAGTGGGACCGGGTGCCGGGGGTCACCCTGCTCGGCGACGCCGCCCACCTTGCGCCCCCGAACGGCGACGGCGCCAACCTGGCCATGCTCGACGGCGCCGAACTCGGCAAGGCCCTCGCCGCCTACCCCGACGATGTCGAGGCCGCGCTCACCGAGTACGAGCAGGCCATGTTCTCCCGCAGCGCCGAGGCCACCATTTTCGAAGGTGGAGCGGTTCCGGGGATCGACTCCGAGCACAACACGGCTCAGGGCCTGATCAACATGATCACCGAGAAGAGCCAATAAGCCGCGCAGGCCCCGATCTGACGCTCTCCGTCCCACCCCGCTCAAGCCTAGGCGGTGGTGACTCCCAAGCTCATCGACATTGATCACGGGCGCGAGCGATGAACCGACTCCCGAACCCTTGACAAACGACTCCCGTTCTCAGGCTCTGGCTCACTTTCCGTGAAGCGCATACGTTGAGTGACGGCTGACGTCCACGGCGACCTCTGGGAAGTTGCCTGAAAATGACCAGTGCCGATCTTGAGGTGGCCGACAGTTCGACGTCGTGGAAGAGGGATTGCTCCGGCTGGAAGCTCTGTTGTTCCCGTCGGTCGCGGAAGTGACGGTGCTGTCGGTGGATGTGTGCGACGAGGCGGTACGTGTCGAGGCCCGCAGTACGGCGGCCGAGGCGGTGTGTCCGAGCTGTGGGTGTTCTTCAAGCCGAATACACAGCTCCTACCTGCGGTTTCCCGCCGATGTGCCCAGTGCGGGACGACGGGTGGTTTTGTGCCTGCGAGTCCGCAGGTTCTTCTGTCTGGACGCTGCGTGCGGGCGGGGGACGTTCGGACGAGCCCGCACCACCCCTGGTGGACCCGGCCTCGCCCTGGAAGAGCGGCCGGTTCGCGAACCGCATCCGGGCGCGACACGCCACGGTCCACGCGATGCTGGAAGCCGGCCACAGCCGCCGCTCCATCGGCCGCCAACTCCACATGGCGCACCGCACCATCAAAAGCCTTGCCGATGCAGCCAGGCCAGAAGACCTCTTCACCGGTCAGTACCAGTTCAACCGAGCCTCCGCGCCGGACGAGTACAAGCCTTATATCGACAACCGCTGGAACGAGGGCTGCACCAACGCTTGGAAACTCCGGGAGGAAATCGTCCCGCTCGCGGCGGGTTCACCACCGAGCTGCACCTGAGCGCGGACGGCCGCTGCCGCCCACTGTCCCTGATCGTCACGGCAGGGCAGAGAGCGGACTGCACGCAGTTCGAACCCGTGCTGGAGAAAATCCGTCTCCCGCGGATCGGTCCGGGCCGACCCCGCAAGAAGCCCGACACCCTGGCCGCGGACAAGGCCTACAGCAATGGGTCGTGCCGCACCTGCCTGCGCAGGCGGCGCATCCGGCACACGATCCCGGAGAAGGCCGACAGCCAGGCCGCCCGCCTGCGCAGAGGCTCACGCGGCGGACGACCACCAGCCTTCGGCGAGCAGCGGTACAAGAAGCGCAACAACGTCGAACGGGCCATCAACAAGCTCAAACACTCCGGAGCAGTCGCAACCCGATACGACAAGCGCGGCTACATCTACCTCGGCACCGCTACCGCAGCCGCCCTCGTCATCTGGCTTCGCACATGATCGACGGGACGGACCCTAACCGACAAGAGCCGAAAAGAGACGCCCTAGCCGGCCGCGCGGAGGCGGGTGGCAGCCGCCTCGGCTTCCCGTACGACGCGCTCCGTGTCGACGTCGACCAGCCGGCCGCCGAGCTTCAGTGCCCGCCCGTCCACGAACACGGCGTCGATGTTCTCGGGTCGCCCGTTGAAGACGATCTGGCCGACCCAGTCGAAGCGCGGTGCGAAGTTCAAGGCGGCCGGGTCGATGACCACGAGGTCGGCCTGCTTCCCGGGGGTCAGGGAACCCACCCGGTCCGCGAGGCCGAGGACTTCGGCTCCGCCCAGCGTCGCCATCCGGAGGACGTCAGTCACCTGCGGGAAGACCTCGACCTCGGTCGTGCTGGCGCGTTGCAGGCCGATGGCCGTCTTCATCAGCGCATGGAAGTCGGAGCTGTCATTGGTGCCGCCGTCGAGGCCGAGACCTACCTTGACGCCCCGTCGCCCGAGCTCGGACAGTCGCATGATCCCGGAGGCCAGCCGCATGTTGCTGAGCGGGCAGTGGGCCGCGCGTACGTCGTGCTCGGCGACGGCGGCGATCTCGGCGTCCGTCAGGTGGATCGCGTGGTTGATCAGGAGCCGCGGCCCCAGCGCGCCGATGTCGGTCAGGACCCCGATGGGGTCGTCGGCGCGCTGCTCGGGGCGTTCCAGGACGTGGGAGTTGAGCATGACCCCCAGGTCCTGGGCGACCTCCCAGTGGGCGCGGTTGTGGTCCTGGACCGCCCGCGCCGCATGTGTGGCGACCTGGAAGGAACCCAGCGGCACCGGGTCGACGAGTTCCTTCTTCACCTTTCTGACCAGCACCGCGTCGGGCGCCGGGGGGAACATCGCGTACGTGAACCTCACCCCGGTGTCGGCCAGGGCCCGTACGTAGCTCTCGATGAGGTCGTACGAGAAGATGTCCACCCAGTCCACCAGGGTCGTCACACCCGACTGGACGGCGTCGAGGGCCGCGAGCCGCACGAAGCTGTGGACTGCCGCGGGCGTCAGCCGTCCGCGTTGGGGGTCGGTACACCCCTGGAACCAGCCGAACAGGTCCCGGTCGGTACAACCTCCCCGGATCACCGCCTGCCAGAGGTGGTTGTGGGTGTCTACGAACCCCGGCATGACCAGCTTGCCCGAGGCCTCCAGCACCCAGGCGTCGGGCGGTGTCCGCAGTGCCGTGCCGACGGCGGCGATGGTGCCGTTCCGCATCAGGACGTCGGCGTTCGCTACGGCGCCGAGGGGGCCGGTGCCGATGGCGGGGTCCATGGTGAGCACCAGTGAGGCTCCGCGCAGCAGGACCGTACGGCCACCCGGAGCGGGCGGGCGGGAGGAGCGGTCGCGGAGTGCGGGGCTAGGGGTGACGCCGAGGAGGAGCGGGGTGGCGGCGGCCAGGCCGAGGCCGGCTAAGAGGTCGCGGCGGCTGGGGACCGACGGCGAAGTGGGGAGTTTCTGCATGGCGTGTTACCTCCCGAAGGCTCAGAACGGAAGGCCCGCCCGGGCGGAACGCTGAGACGGAGCGTCGAGCGGAGGCGGGAGATTACACGCAGCATTCCCAACGAACGACCATTCGATAGACGATTGCGGAAAACTTTTTCCGTTCCGGGCGAAAGCGCGTCACGCCATGCGACCTACGATCATCTCCACTGATGGGGTGAGGAGTTCGCGACGCCGTGCAGGGGGAGCGCGTGCGGTCGGTGGCAGCGCGGGCCTGCGGACCGCCTGTCGCGGCTTGCCGTGCCGCGCCGAGTGGTTGGACCGAAAGCGGGGTTGGAACCGCAGCCCACGCCGTGACACCCACGCGGCCACGGACGGGTGACTGCTCTGTTTCGAGGCCGGAGATGAGCCCGTACCTGGTCGTGGTGCTCTGCCGGGCCGCAGTTCCGGTACCCGAGCGGTGGTGGAGTCCGTCGATGCGGAGGAGGTCCGGGCTGCTGGCCCGTGCAACCTTCTCCGCTGTCCGTGGGTCGAACATCTGACGATCACGGGACGATTGGTTCTCGGGGGGCTGGCAGCGTCGAGGCGGTAGCCCTGCGTGAGCCGATCTTGAGCTGGGGGAAACGGCGTGGGGGCGAAGGAACTTTCGCGACGTGCGGCGATCAGCCGATTGGTGTTCTACGACGTGCTGTCGGTCGGATTCATCGTGTGGATCTGGATAGGTGACGTCTTCGGCGTCGCGCTGAACGCGTTCGTCACCGCCGCACTGGCGGTGTACATGGTGGTGGGGCTTCTGATGGTTCTGCGGGCGTCCCGGACCACCACGCCCACCGGCTCGGAGAGCCGGCACCGACCGCCGCTGAACGCTTGCGGCGTCCCCCGATGGTCAGATGGCGGCGGGGCCGGGCGGCACGTCTGTTCATGGCATGCAGCGGGGACCTCGCCGTAGTCGCCCTGATCACCGCCTGGGCATGGCCGCCGTCTCCGTCAGCCTCCTCGCCCTCACCTGCTACGAGCGGAAAGGTGGCGGCACCACGGGTTCCGCTCTTCTCCACCGAGACCATCGCGCTCCTGGACGGTGCCCGGCCTCGGGTGGACTGGCGGGCGGTGCGGCCGCAGGTCTCTGCTCATCGCCCTGTCTCCGCTCACCCCGGATACGGACCGGATCCTGCTCGCCGAGGTGGGCCGGATCGCAAGTGTGGGGTGGGCGGCGGTGGTGCACTGGCGCCGCCGGCATGCCGACTTCCCCGCGCCGGCCGGTGGCACGGACGTGCGTCCGGAGTTTGACCGGGGCGCGGTTGTGGCCTGGCTGCTGGCCAACGACAGGATCGAAGTGCCCACGCGTGTCAGGCTGCCTCGGCCGTCGGCGGGCCGTCAGTCTTCGTCTGGTAGTGGGACGTGGCCTGCCGTCTTCTGCACCGTGGCCTCCAGTTCGTCGCGGTCCAGACCGATCGTCTCTGCGTAGTGGTCCAGGGCCGTATCCAGCAGCCACCAGGGCTCGCGCGCGTCTTCCCAGGCGTCCCGCCAGGTCACGTGTTGCACGTCGGTCCATTGAGCTGCGTTGCCGAGTTCGGCCTGAAGGCGCGTCAACTCGGCGTGCAGTTCGTCGGTTGCTTCCTGCAGCTCGATCAGTTCGTCCAGTACATCGGGTTCGATTTCCATTCCGGGACTTTAGGCGTCAAGATCCTGCCGGCTCGCAGTGCCGCCGGCCGTTAGGGCTCGTCCGGCGGATCATGGGCCGAGCCAGGGCCGGACCGAGGCGAGGGCCGGCCAGCGCCCTAATCGTGTTGACCGCACCCGGCAGGCAATGCTGGAGTCGGCACGTGGACAGCATCCCCGCCAACCGGCGGCTCTGGAACCGGATCAGCAGCGCCTACCAGCACGAGCACGACCCGCAAATCGGCGCCGCACCCCGGCTGTGGGGCATGTACTCCATCCCCGACGCGCACCTGCACGCCCTGGGCGACGTCACCGGCAAGCGCGTCCTCGAACTCGGCTGCGGCGCTGGCCAGTGGTCCAGGGCGCTCGCCGCCGAGGGCGCCACCGTGGTCGGGCTCGATCTGTCTGAGGCCCAACTCGCCGCAGCGGCACGCGCGATGGGAGCGGCCCGCTACCCGCTGGTGCAGGGCGCCGCCGAACAGCTCCCCTTCGCCGCAGACAGCTTCGACCTGGTGTTCTGCGACTTCGGTGGGCTCAGCTGGGCGCCCCCGCACCTGGCCGTCCCGCAGGCCGCACGCGTCTTGTGCCGAGGCGGGCGCCTGGTGTTCAACGTCACCAGCCCATGGTTCGAAGCTTGCTACGACGAAGCCGCCAGCCGCGCGACCACGACGCTGCAGCAGGACTACTTCGGGCTGAACACCATCGCCGAAGACGACGGCGCGACCAGCTATCAGCTCACCTACGGCGACTGGGTCAAGGTCCTGCGCGGCGCGGGTCTCATCATCGACGACCTCATCGAGCCGCGGCCCGAACTCGGAACACCCAACGGCTACAACGAAACCGACCCACCCGACTGGGCACACCGCTGGCCGGCGGAACTGCTCTGGGTAACACACAAACCGTAAGTTCCGCCGCGCCGAGACGTGAAGGCATCCCCTCGCCGGGCAGCTCGCAAGGGTTGTCCCGTAACTGATCTTTGAAGGGGGCTCCGAGTCTTTGCGACCATCAACCGCCGCTGCGATCAACAGGTGGCTCCCCCGTGTGGGGGATCGTGATCGTTCACACGGCCGACGCCCTGTCGTCGGAGGTTCGGCGAGGGTGGAGTCATGCCGATCAACTTTGCTCTGGGCGACACCGAGCGTCCGGTTCCGCGTTGGGCGCTCCGGTTCGCGAAGGCCCTTCCGTTTGTCGTCCTGCCGCACTGCCTGTGGCGGCTGCCGTTCGCCTTCGACTTCTCGATGGGAATGGTGGATCCGTCGGCACCGCCCATGCCGTGGTGGGTCCCGGCCTACGTGTTCGGGCTGAGCGTGCTCACCGAGGCACTGGCACTGCTCTGTACCGGCCTGGTCAGCGGGTGGGGCGAGAAAGTTCCGGACTGGGTGCCGCTGATCGGTGGTCGGCAGGTCGCACTGCTCGCCGCGATCATTCCGGCGGCCTTGGGCGGCCTGGGTCTGGTCGCGCTGTGGGACACCATGCCCCTTGCCTGGTTCGGTCTGCTGGGCTTTGAGGAGGTCGCCTTCAGTAACGGCTGGTGGATGGTCCTGGCACGCGTGTGCATCAGCCCGGTGATGCTGTGGGGCCCGATCGTGCTCGCCCTTACCTACGCCTACTACCGACGTCGCCGAGCTGTCTGACTCCCGCAGGCCGGGCCGGTGTGGGTGTGATGATCTTGGCGTGGCTGGTGTGATAACGGTGTCGGAACCGCCCTGGATAGCCCCGTTCACCGGGTTGAGCCCGCGTGCCTTCGGGAAGTTGGTGGGGCCTTGACCCCGGGTTTTGGACACCGGAGACACTTGGATCTTGATGGTCCAGGAGAACGGAGTCCCCGTGGGGATGAAGCACAATCCCGCCGAGTTCAAGGCAGACGCGGTCGCGTTGTACCGGTCGAGGCCAGGAGCAACGATCAGGTCGGTCGCTGGTGATCTCGGGGTGAACACCGAGACACTCCGGAACTGGATCCGGGCCGCCGACGGACGGTGTTCCGGCGCCCACTCCTCGCCGCCGGCCGCTGCCAAGGCGGGCGGTGACACCGTTCAGGCGGAGCTGGCCGCGGCCCTGAAGAGGATCCGCGAGCTGGAGGAGGAGCGCGACATCCTGCGCAAGGCGGCCCGGTATTTCGCCGGGGAGACGCGCTGGTGAACCGCTGCCAGTTCGTCCAGGATCACCAGCGCCGGTTCGGCGTGAAGCGGCTCTGCGGCATCCTCGGGATCTCCCGCTCGAGCTTCTACTACTGGCGCCGCACCGCGGCCGCAAGGGCGGTCCGGCAGATCGCCGAGGCCAAGCTCGCGGCCCGGATACGCACGGTCCACCAGGAATGCGACGGCACCTACGGTGCTCCCAGGATCACCGCCGAACTCCGCGACAAGGGTGAACGGCTCAACCACAAGCGCGTCGCGAGAATCATGCGGACCATCGGAGTCGAGGGAGTGCGTCTGCGTCGCCGGCACCGGACCACTGTCCCGGCCGCGGCGAAGGCCCCCGACCTGATCGGCCGGGACTTCACCGCGACGCAGGTGACGCTTTCCGCTGGCTGACCCGATACAACACCCGACGCCGGCACTCCTAACTCGGTCAGCGGTCTCCGATCGCCTTCGAGATCGCCTTCCAGCTGACGTCAACTACCCTGGCCCGAGCCGCATAGACGTGTTCAAAAACCGGGGTCAAGGCCCAGCACCGAGAAGGTGCGCGTTGATGCGCGATGCAGGACCCCTGCTACTGGCTGGCGCGACCGGCGCAGTCGTGCCCCGACCTTTCGGCGACAGCGCGCTGCGTCAGGACGCTGACGGCGGCCGCCGTCATAGGGTGACGATCAGGATGGCTGCCGCCGCGTTGCGGATCAGGGCGAGGAGGCAGCAGATCCCGCGGCCGCGTCGGGCCTGGGCCACGAAGCGTGCGCGACGGCCGACCACGTTGTGGACCTGCTCTCGGGCGCCCGTGAAGACCTGCTTCGCGAACTGAGGTGCCGCACGATGGGTTACCTCTCGTCGATCGCCATCTCAGGCGTGACGGCGACGCCCGTGTGGTGCGAGGTGGGGTGCCCGTCAGGCCCCTCATGGATGGCGCTGGCCCACTCCGCTTGGCGGGCCCGCAGGGGTCCAGGCTGACCAGGCGAGCTTCGGCGGCCAGACCGCTTTCGTACAGGCTTGGCTTCCGCGTACGCGCGTCTTTCTCCCTTGACCCACGATGCGTAGAGCAGGCACGGCTCAGATCCGGTGGTCCGGCCGGTTGGCAGACGGGTCCCCGAGGTTCCGGACGTCCACAAGAAACGGGGAGCGGTCCCCACTTTCTGTGCTACCGTCCTGCCTGTCAGGGAAACGGGGAGTAGTCCCCGTTTAAGATGCGGGGCGGGGGATCATGACAGCCACGGCTTTGGTGCTAGGTGGCGGGGGAGCGGTCGGGCTCGCCTGGACGGTCGGAATGCTGGCCGGGCTGGCCGAGGAGGGCCTCGACCTCTCCGCCGCCGACGTGACGATCGGGACCTCCGCCGGCTCCGTGATCGGTGCGCGGCTCACCTCCGGCGTGCGGGCCGAGGAGATGTACCGCGAAGAACTCGACGGAGCCCCGGAGCTCGACGTCACCGTCACCCTGCGCCAGACGGCCCGTTTCCTGTGGGCCGCACTCGGCTCGCGTGATCCGCGGCGTTCCGCCCAGCGCCTCGGGCGGGCCGCGCTGGCCTCCCGTACCGTCCCCGAGTCGGCCGTGCACGACGCGGTAGCAGTCCTCCTGGCGGGCATACGCGACTGGCCGTCAGCCGACCTTCGGCTGACGGCCGTCGACGCCCGCAGCGGGGACCTGGCGACGTTCGACTCCGCCTCGGGCGTCGCCCTCCCCGACGCCGTGGCGGCGAGCTGCGCGGTACCGGTGGTCTGGCCGCCCGTATCGGTGGCCGGCGGCCGATGGATGGACGGAGGCAGCCGCTCGACGGCCAACGTGCACCTCGCCCGCGGCGCTCGCCGCGTCATCGCCCTCACCCCGATTCCCGAAGCGGTCGGACCCCACCCGAGCGCCACCGCCCAGGGGGCCGAACTCGCCGCCGGCGGGGCGCTGGTGGCGGTCCTCACCCCCGACCGCGCCGCCCGCAGGGCCTTCGGCCGCAACATGCTCGACCAGACCCGCCGTACGGCCGCCGCCCGGGCGGGCCGTGCCCAGGCGGCCTCCTGCGCGGACACCGTCCGCGCGGTGTGGACCCCTTGACGCATCGGAGGCGTACGGAGCCGAACGGTGTCCGGCCCCCACGGGCCGCCGCCCACCCCATGAGTAACCACCCTCTGGTTCAAGGTCGGCGGCCGTCTCGGGGCGAAGCTCAAGGAAGCCGTCTGCTTGGGGGTCGTCAAGAACCTCGCCGACGAGGCCGACAGGCCGGGAGGCTACAAGCTCCACCTCATGGAGCGCGGCGGCACCCGGCGGCGGCTCGTGCAGGCCGAAGACGCCGGAACCCGGACCGATCTCCCGTCGCCCGCCTGACCCGGCTGCCCCGATCCGGATCCCGGTCCACGACGGGCTCCACAGCCGGCTCCACGGCGGATCTCCACGGATCTCCACGGATCCCGCCCCACCACCCCTCAGAACGGGAACCCTTCCCCGCTTCGCGTCTCACCGAGAACCAGAGGAACACCATGGCTGCCCCGACCCTCGATGAACTCACCCCCACCGGGGCAGGCTTCACCGCCGACCCGCACCCCGTCCACGCCGCACTGCGCGAGAAGGGCCGTGTGCACCGCGTCCACATCCCCGGGAGCGGTGACGTCTGGCTCGTCCTCGGCCGCGACGAGGTACGCGCCGCGCTCACGGACCCCCGCCTGCGCAACGACATACGGCACTCCGCGACGTGGGAGAGCGACGGGGGCAACGCCATCGGGCTGAACATGCTGCAGACCGACGCCCCCCAGCACACCCGCCTGCGTGCCCTGGTCGCACGCGAGTTCACCGCCGGTCGGATCGAGGCGATGCGGCCGCGCGTGCAGCAGATCGCCGACCGCCTCCTCGACGCCTTCCCGCCGGCCGGGACCGCCGATCTGGTCGCCGACTACGCGCTGCCGCTGCCGCTCACCGTCATCTGCGAGCTGCTCGGAGTCCCCGTCGAGGACCAGCGCCTCTTCCACACCTGGTCGACCGAGCTCGTCGCACCGTCCTCACCAGCCGCGGCGGGCGCCGCGGCGGGTGAGATGAGCGCGTACTTCGCCGCGCTCATCGCCGCCAAGGCCGGTGATCCCGGGCCGGACCTGATGAGCGCCCTCGTCGGGGCCTCCACGGCGCCGGACGGGCTCCGCGCCGAGGAACTGCTCGGCATGGCCTTCCTGCTGCTGGTCGCCGGGCACGAGACCACGGTCAACCTCATCTCGGGCGGTGTCCTGAACCTGCTGCGCCACCCCGACCAGCTCGCCGCGCTGCGGGCGGAGCCAGGCCTCCTCGACGGCGCCGTCGAGGAGATGCTCCGCCACGACGGGCCCGTCGCCGCGGCGGCCTTCCGGTTCGCCGCGGAACCCCTGGAGATCGCGGGGGTCCGGATCCCGGCCGGCGACAGCGTGATGCTCTCCTTGGTCGCAGCCTCCCGCGACCCCGAGCACTTCGCCGACCCCGATCGCTTCGACATCCGCCGCGCCGCCCGGGGACACCTCGCTTTCGGCCACGGCATCCACCACTGCCTGGGTGCGCCACTCGCCCGCGTCGAAGGCCGGATCGCCGTGGCGACCCTGCTGCGGCGGCTGCCGGACCTTGCCCTGGCCACCGAACCCGACTCCCTCGTACACCGGCCGAGCACCATGCTCAGGGGCGTCGTCGCCCTGCCGGTGCGCTGGTCGCGGCGGCTCCCCGCGTGACGCCGCCACCGATGGCGCTAGCATCCGTACCGGACCACGGTCCCCGGTGCCGGGGCGCCTGCGTGGGCACCGGCGAAGCGAGGAGTGGACAGTGACCCCGGGCACGGAACGGCCTGCGCCGCTACGGCGTGACGCGCTGCGCAACCGCGAGCTGCTGCTGGCCGCCGCACGCAAAGCCTTCGCCGCCCAGGGCCTGGACGCCCGCCTCGACGTGATCGCCCGCCAAGCCGGCGTCGGAAACGCCACCCTGTACCGGCACTTCCCCACCCGCGCCGCCCTGATCGACGCGGTGTTCCGCGACGCGCTCCAGGGCACGGTCGACGCCGGAGAAGAGGCCCGCGGCGCGGCCGATTCCTGGGCGGGGCTGGCCTCCTACCTGGAGACGGTCTTCACCGTGCTGGCAGCGGACCGGGGCGTCAACGACCTGATGACGACCCCGATCGAAGGGGTGACCTCCCTCGACGCCGTCCACGTCCACAACCACGAGACGATCTCCCTGCTCGTGGACCGTGCCCAGCGTGACGGCGCGATGCGCCCCGACGTCACCGTCGAGGACATGCTCCTGAGCCTGGCCACGCTCGGCCGCTCGGTCCCCTCCCTGGCGGCCGCAGGGCCGCCGCACGCCTGGCGCCGGCAACTGGTCCTGTTCCTGGACGGCTTGCGCGCCGGTACGCGCCCCCCGTCGGACCTGCCCGCACCGGGCCTCACCCCGGAACAACTGGCGGCGGTCCTCCTCGACCTGGGCCCCCACCGCCCGACCTGACCCGACCTGCCCCGTCCTGCTCCCAGCCGCGCTCCCCGCTGGGCGGTGATCATCACGGCTTGGTGGACGCCTTGAACCGGAAGCCGAAGAGCCCGCCGGTCTCGTGTTCGTCGGTGAGGCGGGGGCTGCGGATGTACGGTTCCGGTCGAATCCCCGCTGTGCAGCGACGCTGAGGCTGTCGGTGTTGATGGTGACGATGTACTGCATGCGTTCTTCCTCGGTCACTGTCGTGGCGAAGGACAGCGCTTTGGCGATCTGGCGCTCGTCGACGCCGTCGTAGAGGTGGCTGTCGTGGATGAGGAAGTCCGGGCCGCGTCCGTGGCGGTGGGCCAGGAAAGGTCGTTTTCGGCTTTCACGGCGACGAGGTATTCGTGCTGGCGCATCACGAACGTCGCGATGCCGGCCTTGCCGGCCTGCTCGAGGGCTTGCTGGAGGAGGCTGTACACCTTCTGGTGCTCCTGTCCCCTGGGCGCGAGGTAGTACGTCTTGTCGAAGAAGATCGGATCGACGTCCTCGAGATCCACGAACCCGGCGATGTCCAGCGCCTGCGAACGGCCGGGCGCGATCTCGTCGAGCTCCCACGGGTGGCTTTGTTGATCTCTAGGAACAGCGTTTGGCGACCGGTTCCGGAGGCAGTTGGTGATCACCTGACTCACGAATCTCGATGAGAAACGACGGCACTGTCGTGTCCACGAACGTGGGACGGCCAGCCGCTCGTCAGAGCGACTGGCCGTCGAAAGGGTGGCCGGAGCCGGGCTTGAACATCGTGCCGAGGTCGTACTGCGAAATCCCGAACGGCTGGAAATCGACATCGACAAGGACGCGGTAGAGGAACTCAGAGGTGGACATGTCGTACCGGTGCCATGGGCCGCCGTCATTGGACCGCGCGAGGACGGGGTAATCGCCCGGCTGCTCGGCGTCGATCAGCCAGAAGTACTCGTCGGCCCATTCGGTGGAGCCCCACTCAACCAGCCCCTTGCCGCCCGGGCGCGTAGATCGCATAGGGACCGGCGGCGGAGACGCTCCCAAGCTTGCTGTCCTGGTCGACCGACAGAGAGACCCGCCACTGTGTCAGGAAGTCGAACGAGACGCCCTCGTCGCGCCCCAGAAAGTAGACGGAATCGCTGAAAACGCCGCCGCCGAACGCCTCGTAGAGCTCCTTGTAGTCCGCCGGCAGAGGAACCCCCAGCTCGCCCTCGATCGCCGCCCAGTCGACGGAGATCCCGAGTGGCTCCCACTCGGTCAGTTCGATCACTCGCTGAACCCACATACAACAATCTTTTAGCACCGGTCTTCGTTTCGATGTCCCACCCCCTCGTCGCTCAGGTCAAGATCGGCAGCTATCGCGCCGAGCCGACCTTGGCGGGTTCCTCGGCCCGGGCTCGGGTGCTGGCGAGGCGGTAGGAGTCGGTGCCGGTCTCGATGATGGTGCCGTTGAAGGTGAGGCGGTCGACGATGGCCGCGCAGAGCCGGGGATCGGTGAAGGTCTTGGTCCAGCCGCCGAAGGACTCGTTGGAAGCGATGGCGACGCTGTTCTTCTCCTCGCGTTCCGTCAGGACCTGGAGGAGGAGTTCGGCGCCGCGGCGGTCCAGTTCCATGTAGCCGAGCTCGTCGATGCAGAGGAGGTCGACCCGGCCGTAGCGGGCGATGGTCTTGTTGAGCTGTTTCTCGTCGGCCGCTTCGACCAGCTCGTTCACGAGCTTCGTGGCGAGCGTGTAGCGGACGCGGTAGCCCTTCATGGCGGCTTCGGTACCCAGGGCGATGAGCATGTGGGACTTGCCGGTGCCGGAGCCTCCGATCAGGCAGAGCGGCTGGCTCTTCTTGATCCACTCGCAGCCGGCGAGGGTGTGGACGGTGGCGGCGTCGATGTTGGGGTTCGCGTCGAAGTCGAATGCCCGCAGGGATTTCTCCCGCGGAAAGCCGGCCGCTTTGATCCGTCGTTCCGAGCGGCGGCGGGACCGGTCGTCGCACTCGGTCATCAGCAGCTCGGCGAGGAAGCCGCGGTAGGTCATCTGGTCCTTCAACGCCCGGTCTGCGATGTCGGAGAACTCGTTGCGAATCGACGGCAGGCGTAGAGGCCGGCAGGCACTGTCGATGGCGGCGTCGGCGGCCTGCTCGGTCAACTCTCGCTGGCGGGGCAGGGTCACTGTGCTTCTCCCTCACGGCGGTGTTCGTCATCGCTGGTGCAGCGACGTCGGAGTAGTTGGTCGTCAGCGGCGCGCAGCAGGGCAGGGGTGCAGGTCGAGTCGGTGGCGGTGCGGAACAGGCGGCGGCCCCGGACAGCACAGGTGCTGTCCGGGGCCGCTGGGGGGCAGCGCTACGGGGGAGGGCCGTCGCCTGGGCGCCCGCTTCGGCGGTGAAGCCGACGGGGATCGAGTGCCCGGCCTGGGTCAGTGGCGGCTCCCGGCGGCGGTGCGGGGGGTGACGCCGAGGCTGATGGAGTAGAGGACGTCGGGGCTGTGAACGGGGGGGCAGGGCTACGGTCCGCAGCGGGAACTGGATAACTTTCGCGTCCTGTTCTTCTTCCTGCTCTGTTTCGAGGCCGCGCGCTGATCGATGCGGTACGGCCCGGGTGATGGAGCCAGGGCCAGTTCCTACTACCGTTCTTGCGGCTCCTGCGAGGAGGCCGCTGCTTGCGGATCCTCCTCATTCATAGGGAGTGGTCGCGGTCCGTGGTCGACGCGGTGGACGCGGAAGGCGTCCGCGCGGCGCTGCGCGGGCAGATGTCACGGGACGGTATTCGTGCAGGTGGCGCGCTGATATGAAGCCGAGAGATCGCAGCTTGGGCTCGGCTTCTCAGTGAGGCTCACTGGTGATGGCGAACGGTGCGTCAGTGGGCTGGGTGGGCTCGGTGGGTTTCGGGGGCGAGGGCGGTGCGGTCGGTGGTGAAGGTCGCCACCAGGGTCGGGTCGTTGAAGGACGTGATCCGGGCGATGCGGTCACCGAGCAGGGTCAGGACCTGGATGCCGTAGGGCTCATAGCGGCCGTCGCCCGCGCGGTGGTGGACGATGAGAGCGGGCTGGCCGTTGGCGTGGGTGGGGGTCATCCGCCAAAGGTTCGGGTGCAGGACGCGGGTGGAGAGGAAGCCGAGGACGGCCCGGTGGCCGGTGAACCAGGTCGGGGTCGGCGGCATCTCCAATGCGACGTCGGCCCGCAGCAGGTGCACCAGCGCGTCGGGGTCGGCGCGGGTGAAGGCGTCCACGTAGTCGTCGAGGAGAGTGCGCAGGGTCCCTTCGTCTGGCTCGGCCAGGTCGTCCGCGACCGGTCCGGCTTCGGCCAGCCGGGCCCTGGCACGGCGGAGCGCGCTGTCCACGGCCGCGGTGGTCGTGTCCAGGATCTTGGCCACCTCGGCCGTCCGGAACCCGAGCACGTCGCGCAGGGTCAGCACGGCCCGCTGGCGGGCGGACAGGTACTGGAGCGCGGCGACGAAGGCGAGGCGCACGCCCGTCCGCGTGGCGACGATCGCCGCCGGGTCGCCGGTGCCGAACAGGGCATCCGGCGCCGGCTGGAGCCACGGTACGGACGGCTCGCGCGGAGCCACCGCCATCCGGTGGTCGTCCGAGGGTGCGCCGAGGCCCGACGGCAGTGGGCGCCGGGCGCGGGTCTCCAGGGCCGTCAGGCAGGCCATGGTGGCGATCTTGTACAGCCACCGCCGCACCGAGGACCGGCCCTCGAAGCCGTCGAAGCCCCGCCACGCCCGCAGGTAGGTCTCCTGCACCAGGTCCTCGGCGTCATGGATCGAGCCTAGGATCCGGTAGCAGTGCGCGAGCAGCTCCGGCCGGAACGGGCCGGCCAGGGCGGTGAATTCGGCGTTCGACGGCATCGCGTGTCCTCCTCGGAGTGCGGCGGGGCCACTGTAGGCGGGCGGTGGGGCGATGGTGCGGCGGCTCAGCCGATCGGGATCAGACCGGCGCCGCCGAGCCGGTACTCCGGGCTGGTGTCCGGGTTTCCGGCGAGCTCCACGACGGCCTTGCCGACCTGCTCCAGGGTGAGGATGGGCTGCCGTCCCGCGACGAAGGCCTCCCGATCGACACCCACGCGCGCGGCATAGCCCGTGACCCCGGTGTCGCCCACCCCGCCGACCGGGGTCATGTCCGGCAGCACCGTGACGAACCGGATGCCCAGCCCGGCCCGCTCGGACTCCTCGGCGCCGTATTGCCGCAGGTACCGGACCGCGGCCTTGGCGCTGGCGTACCCGCCGCTGAGCGGGGAGCCGCCGAGCGCGGCGCCGCTGGACATCGAGATGACCACACTGCCCGGGGCCAGCGGCTCGCGCAGGGCCGCGCCGGTCCAGGCGAAGACGTGGCGGGTGTCGACCTCCCAGTTGCGGCTGAAGGTTTCCCACGTCTGCTCCTGCACGGGCGCCATGTGCGGCACGGCCCCGGCGTTGAGGACGAGCAGGTTGGGGCGGTGGGTGCGGATCGCCTCCGCCGCGAGTGCTTCGTCGGTGGCGTCGGCGGCGATGGGTGTGAAGCCCTCGCCGAGTTCGTCGCGGACGGCGCGCAGCTCGGACTCGTTGCGGGCGATGCCGATGACGTGGGTGCCTTGGGCGACGAGCGTGGCGGCGATCGCCCGCCCGAAGCCGCGGCCGGCACCGGTGACGACGGCGGTCTGGGTGTGATCTGACATGGAAGGCTCCACTGTGCTGGTCGGGGTCGGTCACCACTCAAGACCAGCGGGAGGCGGCAAAACCGTCGCGTCTGGGGAGAATTTTTCGGCGGCCGCGGCGAGCAATGTTGCTCCTGGCCGCCGCCTCCTGATCCACCGCACCCCCGGGGATGTGAGACCGGCTGTCGGGGTTCAGTTCAGCCGTCTGGGGCCATAGAGCGCGGTCTGGGCGGCGTGAGTGCTTGACCTGGGGTGCCTCAGTTTGAGCGAGAGGGGGACGGGCCGGTTGTCTCGCTCAATCCGAGGCAGTCTCGGCCGGGTGTGGCGGCGACCAGCAGTGCGGCGAACGCGACGCATGCCGTTGTCACGGCCCCGGGGAAGGGGTGTGAGGGACCTACACATCCAAAGCATCTGGGCTCGTCAAAATGCGCCCCTATAACGACATAAGTGAGGACCAGCCCAAAACCCCAACTACCCAGATCAGGTGCTCTCTTACAGCTGGACGGTGGTGCCGGGCTTGAGGCGGTCGATCGGGGTGCCGGTCAGGCCCTTCTCGCCGAGGAGATTGGCGGTGGAGTGCTGGCCGAGGTCGCTGAGCATGAGTTCGTGGATCTGGATGATGCGCTCGGGCTTGACGGTGCGGACGTAGTCGGCGGCTTCGCCGAGCTTCGTCCATGGGCCGCTGGTCGGCAGCAGGAGGGTGCGTACAGGAGCGTCGGGCGCGAAGTAGGCGTCGCCGGGGTGGTAGACGGCTCCGTCGTCGAGGAGGTAGCCGACGTTGTCGGGGCACGGGAGGTCGGCGTGGATCAGCGCGTGGCGCTTGCCGTGGACGGTGGCGGTGACGGAACCGACGCTGAAGGTGTCGCCGGCGGCGACGGCGTGGACGCGGCCATCGTGGCTGCCGAGGGTGGCTGCGACCGTGGCCGTACCGTAGACCTGCAGCCCGGGCTGGGCTTCGAGAGCGGCGGCGACGAGCTTTTCGTCGAAGTGATCGAAGTGTTCGTGGGTGATCAGGACGGCGTGAGCCTGGGTGACGGCTTCTGCCGCGTCCGGAGTGAGGGTGCCGGGGTCGATGATCAGGCGGGTGCCGTCCTTCTCGAGCGTGACGCAGGCATGGGCGTGCTTGGTGAGCTTCACAGCGGGTCCTTTCCGAGCCGACTGAATATCTACAACTAAACTGTACAACGTGGTTGTAGATATCGCGCCGTGGGCATCGCCTGCGACTTGACTCCGGCGCCCCCGCCTCTCGCTGCGGCGAGAGCTGGTGGGCGCCCCTGTGGCACCAAGCAAACAATGGAGCCAAGGTGTACAGTTTGGTTGATGGGTATGGGTAGGCTTGGGCCATGGACGAGAATCGGCTGGCCGAAGAACTTCGCCTGACCATCGGACAGCTCGTACGCACTGTGCGCACTGCCGACAAGATGCCGGCCGGCGAGGCTGCCGTTCTGGGTTACCTGGACCGCAGCGGCCCGCTGACCACCGCCGACATCGCACAACAGCGGGGAGTCAGTCACCAGTCGGCTGCCAAGGCGGTCAAAGAACTCCTGGCTCAGGGCCTTGTGCGCGCCGAGGCGCACCCCAGTGACGGGCGCAAGCTGTTGCTCCACCTCACGCAGACGGGAAGCGGCCGTCTGGCCGAGGAGCGCCGAAGGCGTGCTGACTGGCTCGGTACCGCGATCAACGATGTCCTCAATTCCGATGAGCGAAAGACACTTGAGGCGGCGCTGCCTCTGCTATCACGCCTGACCACACACTTGAATGGCAAGTAGCCAAGGGGCTGTCATGTGGTCATCGAGCACTGCGCGTTGTGAAGTTGCCGGGTCCGGGATGCCCATGCTGGTCGCGCACGGATGAGTTCGGCAAAGATCGTCGGCCACCGCGAGACTTCGCGCTTGCCGCGCACCGCCACCTGAAGGCCAGGGCTGCGGCGTTGTCGGACGGTGTCCGGTGTATGAGGGTCGGTCGGGGGCCTGCGATTAAGAGGCACCGGCAGATAGTGCCCCTCGACGGCGACTTCAGGATCTTGGAGTGCTCAGGGCAGAACCGGGAGATGCCGCCCTCGACCACCATCTCCCTGTCGTCCTTCACCAGCTCCTTCGTCACCAGACATCGCGCCGACGACATCCCCTCCATCTCCTACGTGGTGGCAGGGCGGCGACGCCGGCTACATCGAGTACCCAAGCCAACCAGTACTGAGCGCGGAACCGGCCTGCCTATCCCTCATCGACCTCCTGGTCCATGGCTTCGTTGGCGCGGTCGATCTCGGCCATGTGCTCCTCCGCCCAGGACCGCAGTCCCGCAAGTGCGGCTTCCAGGGACAGCCCGAGTCCGGTCAGTCGGTAGAAGACCCGCGGCGGCACGGTCGGTTCGACCCGACGCGACACCAGCCCGTCGCGGGTCAGGCTTCGCAGCGTCACGGACAGCATCTTCTGCGAGACGCCGGGCATCCGGCGTCTCAGCTCTGCGAAGCGCACCTCGTCCGGTGCGGCATCGGCGAGCGTCTTGACGGCCATGGACGTCCACTTCGTACCGATGCGGTCCAGCAACTGCCGCGTCGGGCAGTGGGGATCGAACAGATCGCCGCGTACCCCACGACCGGCGGCCCGGGCTCCTCGGGTGGTCACCTGTGGCTCACCACCTTCCCTGAAAGTGCCGTCTAGGAAGCGGTCGGACAGTTACCTATCGTTTCTGTGGTCACCAATGGTAACCAGTCGGAGGAGCCGCCATGCCCGTCCCCACCGCACACCAACTGCGCCGCATCGCGACGAACGGCGTCCAACTGAACGTCGCAATCGCCGGGGACGGACCCGCAGTTCTCCTGCTGCACGGCTTCCCGCACACCTGGCAACTCTGGAGCGGCATCATGGGCCGACTGGCTGGACGGTACCGGGTCATCGCCCCGGACATGCGAGGCTTCGGTGCCAGTGCACGTGCCGTCGAGGGTTACGACGCAGGCACCCTAGCCGCCGACGCCGAAGGGCTGCTCGACGCACTCGGCGAGCCCTCGGCAGCGGTAGTCGGCATCGACGCGGGCACCGCCCCCGCCGTCCTGCTCGCGCTGCGCCGGCCCGGCCTCGTCCGGCGCCTGGTCGTGATGGAGGCACTGCTCGGCCGCCTGTCCGGAGTCGAACACGTCGTCGCGGGCGGCGCCCCGTGGTGGTTCGGCTTCCACGCAGTCCCCGGCCTCGCTGAGACCGTCCTGGCCGGCAACGAGGCCCCGTACATCGACTGGTTCCTCGACTCGGGGACGCTCGGGCGAGGAGTACCCAACGACGTCCGTGCGGCATTCGTTCACGCGTACACCGGGAGCGAGGCCCTTCGCTGCGCGTTCTCCTATTACCGGGCCCTGTCCACCAGTGCGCAGCAGATCCAGGACGCCGTCGCGACGGCTCGGCTGACCATGCCCACCATGGCCGTCGGCTCTCACCCCGTCGGCACCGGGCTCGAACGCCAACTCCGTCCCATCGCCGATGACCTGGTCGGACACCATCTCCAGGACTGCGGCCACATCATCCCCCTCGACCGCCCCGACGCATTGTTCGCGCTCCTTGCTCCCTTCCTATCCGCCGATCTGCCTAAGTGACAGGAGCGGGGCCGAAGGATCACGGTCGGCGGTTCGGGCGTCCCAGCGGTGAGTTGTCCAGGACCGCCGGATCAGGCTGCGCACGGTGATGACTGTGTCGGCGAGGTCGAAGAAGTCATCAATGACAGTGACGCGACGCTCGTAGCACCGGGCGAGACGGCAAAAGGCGTTCCGCCACGCGTGAGTGCGTTCGACGTGCCAACGCCGACTGGCCTGAATGGGCGCCTTCTCGCCCTTGTGTGCGATGTGTCCATACAGACCGCGTTCGCTGAGCAGAGCGCGAGTGGTGTCCGAGTCGTAGCCGGCGTCGAGGTGCACGGTGATGGTGTCGGGCAACGGGCCGAGGCTCTCCAGACGGTCCAGAGTCGGGGCGAGCAGCGGAGAGTAGTGACGGTTGGCGCCGGCCAGGACACGTTCCAGCGGAATGCCGTATCCATCCGTCATGCCCGAGCGCTTCACTTGGTGATGGCCCCGTCGACGGCGATCCGGTTGAGGACGAGGCCGACGATCCGGTCGTAGGACTCCAATGCGAGCTGCTTACGCGGGGCAAAACGCCCGGTCGTATCCACTCGTCACGTCGGCTGTGGATCGTCGTGGCCGAGCAGGTTGTGTCGGCGATCGCCTCGTAAGAACAGCCGAAGCGCGGCAGTTGCAGCAACTTGTCGAAGATGATCCGGTCGCCGATGCGCCGGCGGTGACGGCCGAGTGGATGGTCCGGTTGGTACACCAGCCGCTCGGGCAGCAGGGCCGCGAATTGGTCCTTAAAGCGGTGCGCTCAGCCATGATGGCAGCGTGGGCACAGGTCTCCCCAGTCATCACAGAGCGTCGCAACTCCGTGATCGCTGTGACCTCTGAGCCTGTTCCACAGCCGAGGTCCTCCACCGTGCCTATCCGCGCAACCTCTAAGACAGTGCCGGACAGCCCCGGATCCCAACTGGCGACGAGGTACCACCCGTCGCTGACGGGGACGTGCATCTGTTGGATCCGCTGGCCCCGACCTTACGTCGTGATCGAAGACGCCTGGTACGAGGTTGCACCGGCCGTAGCCGACTGCTGCCGCGAGGGAACGGCTGCGCGCCCTCGGCCTGTACACCGACACGCTTACGGGTGACGCCCTTGTGCGGGCCACCTGACGGAGGCCGGTACGACCGGCAGCTGTGCACCTTCAGAGTGCGCTCCGTCCCACGGGGCCTGGGTCGAACAAGTACGGCCCGCAAGGGTGATCGTCGGTGCTGCCGGCCCGAGGCTCTCCACGGCGGGTGGCCGACCGCGCCCACGGCTGGCTCCCATCGGCGGCGGCGTCCTGGACGACTGCGCCTGGTACCTGTGACGAACCGGTGACGCCGACGCCGTCGTCCGTGTCTCCCTTCCTGGTAATTTGGCACACTCTTTCGATCAATTCGCGCTCCACTGGGGGACTTCTCGTGCACAAGAATCTGCGCCACGGCCTCATCGCCACCGCCTGCATCGCGGCCGCCCTGGCCCTCACGGCCTGCGGGAGTGACTCCGGTAGCGACAAGGCCGCCGCCTCGAAGGACCCGAAGCCGGCCGCGATGCCGAGCAGTCCGCCGGCCGCGTCCAGCTCCGGTGCCGGTGTTGACGCCAAGGGCGGCAGTGTGGAGGGCGGCTGGATCTCGATGGCGAACCCGTCGAAGCCCGTTGTCCTGACCGTCAAGGGCAAGACCGCCGTGGTCGTCGAGGGCGCCACCGGCCTGACCTGCCAGGGCACCACCGACGGCAAGTCCTTCGACCTCAAGTGCCCGGCGGGCGCACTGCACGCGAAGGGCCAGGTCGCCTCCGTGGGCGCGTCCGAACTGAAGGTCACCTGGCAGGAAGTCGGCACCGAGACCTACCAGAAGAGCGAGCCGGGCAAGCTCCCCACGGGCCTCCCCACCGCTATTCCGAAGCCCTGACTCACTCCGTACGGTCCCGCGCCCCGGGCGGTCGGGACCGTACGGTGGCGGTGTGCAACCCACAGGGGGACGACGGGGATACCGGTGCCGGACCGGCACGCGACCTTGCCGGGTTGCTCGTTGTGCTGGTCGGATGTGACGACTTCGACTGGCATGGGTAGGCGGGCATGGCGTTACCGGTCAGGGTTCGCGGGCTGACCGAGCAGGAGGGGCAGAAGCTGCAGCAGATCGTGAGGCGGGGCAGCACAAGTTCGGTGCGGTTCCAGGCGGGCGATGATGCTGCTGGCCTCGGCGGACGGCAGCACGGTCCCGCTGATCGCGCGTCTCGTCCAGGCGGACGAGGGCACTGTCCGCGACGTGATCCACCGCTTCAACGAGATCGGGCTCGCATGCCTCAACCCTTGTATCGGCCCTGCCCGGGACAGCGCTCTTTCAGCCCCCTGCATCGGAGCAGTCGCTGGCCCACTGCGCTACGGTTCTCGGCACTGCCGGCAGAGCTCGCAGCCCTCCTCCGGGAGAGCAACGGCATCGAGGGCGAGTACGGCGACGGGCTCATCTGGTCTGCCGAGCGGATCACCTCCGAGAACCAGACCCTTCGCGCGGATGCCGAGCTCGCCACCTTGTACATGCCGTTCGATGCGCTGCTCTTCTTCGCGGACGTGGGTAACGGGGACTTGTTCGCACTCTTGCCCCGGATCGACCGGCCCGACGTCTTCGTCTGGAAGGCTTGCACGAACGGCGCCATCGCCCGCTCCTCCGCCCGCCACACCTGGGCCGGGCGGGTGGATTCCGGGCCCGGAGCGGTACGTGGAGGGTCGGGGGCGGGGAGGACGGCGGCCGTGACCCGAATTCAGCTGACCAGCGCCGTCTTCGCCGACCACGCCGAGATCCCCCGCAGGTACAGCGGCGAGGGGGAGGACGTCTCACCGCCCCTGACCTGGACGGCCGCGCCCGCGGGCACGGCGGAGCTGCTGCTCATGTGCGAGGACCCGGACGCGCCGGGACCCACCTTCCTGCACTGGCTGGTCACGGGCATCGATCCGTGGACCGGCGGGGTGGAGGAGGGGCAGGAGCCGCACGGCGGGCGGTCATGGCCGAACGGGTTCGGGCGGCCGGGCTGGGGCGGGCCGATGCCGCCGCCCGGGCACGGGCCGCACCGCTACTTCTTCCGTCTGTACGCGCTGTCGGAGCCGGTCCGGCTGCACGACCGGCCCAGCGCGGACGCCGTGCACGGCGCCGTGCAGGGCAAGGAGCTCGCGAGCGGCACCCTGGTGGGCACGTACCAGCGGCTCTAGGAGCTGCCCTCGGCGTAGCCGTGGGCAGCGTAGAGGCGGACGAACGGGCCGAGACGACCGTCTGGCGGCGCTTCAGGCGGGCGTCAGACCGGTGTCCCGGGGTCGGCGTACCGCAGCAGCGCCCCGACGCCCTCGTCCAGCCCCAGCTCGTCCTCCGGTACGACGACCAGTTCGGCGGCGGTGCCGACGAGGGCCCGCACCAATGCCTCGTCGGCGGGTTCCTCGCGGGTCGCCCGTACCCCGAAGGAGACCAGCTCCTCCTCGGCCAGGGCGAGCTGGGTGGGCCGCGGACCGGTCCACAGCCGCAGCGAGGCGGCGGGCGGGCGGTTCAGCAGCAGCGCCGAGACCTGGCCGCGCTGCAGGGCGGCGACGGTGGGCTCCAGCCCCTCCGTCACGGGCCCGCCCAGGGCCCGGCGGCCGATGAAGATGTTCACCAGGTCGCGGTCGTGCTCGGCCATCCGGCCGCGGAAGACGCTGCCGAGCTGCGGCTCCAGCAGGGCCCGTCCGGTGTCCGTCGGGGTGGAGCCCCCGACCCGTACGACCTTGCCGCGCAGGGCATGCGGCAGTCGACGG
The DNA here is from genome assembly GCF_035984415.1 of Streptomyces sp. NBC_01296. Classification (NCBI taxonomy): domain Bacteria; kingdom Bacillati; phylum Actinomycetota; class Actinomycetes; order Kitasatosporales; family Streptomycetaceae; genus Streptomyces; species Streptomyces sp. NBC_01296. Next base: position 8,530,244 of record NZ_CP130720.1, read on the forward strand.
ACCAGGACGTTGCCCGCCCACTCGTCCCCGGCGACGACCACGGCATCGGCGTGGGTGCGCCGTGCCCAGGCATCCAGCCGGTGACCCAGCCGGACGGCGCTGTCGTGCCAGGTGGCCACCGCCACCTCGTGGTGCAGCCGCTCACCCGGGGTCACGGTGGAGGCCGGCCAGGTGCCGGACTCCGCCTCCACCCTGACCAAGCCGTGCGTCTCGGCCGTCGGCAGCCCGCCGTAGTGCACCACCACCGCCAGGTAGGGAATCTCCGGCAGATGCTGGGTGACCAGCGGCATCGCGTCGGGCAGGGTGCTGTAGCGGGCCGAGTCGTGCGCGGGCGGCCGGGGCAGCTCCCCGTCCATGACGAGCGAGCCGTTGGCCGCGAAGATCGCCTGCCCGTGCATCCCGGGCACCTCCGCGTCCGTGCCCACCGCCTCCTCCAGTACGCCGAGCAGCGCCCGGTCCGCACCCTGCCGGGTCAGGTCCTCACGTAGCCGGCGCCAGCGCAGGGCGACGGCCCGGTCGGGCTGCTCCACATCCCGCGAGGTGTCCAGGTACACCGAGGCGAACGGGCCGGACTCCGTGTACAGGGGTTCCAGGAACGACAGCCTCATTTTTCATCACCATCCCCAGGCCGCTCCCAGGTGTCCCCCCTTCCGATGATGCGCGCGGGGGCGGGGCAGGCGAAGACCGGCATCGGGATTTCGAAGCGGGCCGTTCCCGGAGCAGACGTGCTCACCGGTCGAGCAGGCGTCGAACACCCGACCGCGAGCGTGGGGGCCGGGGGCGCCGCGCCCAGAGGTCACGGGGACTGACAATGGCTAGATCCCGGGGCTGCTCCCGGAACCGGAACCGGAACCGGAACTGGAGGCGAGAAGGGCGGGCAGCTCGGCGAAGGAGTCGAGGACGTGGTCCGGGGTCCCGGAGGCGGCCCGGTGCGTCTCGGGGAGGTACTTGCCTGTCCTCACCAGGACGCCGGCGACGCCGAACCGCTGGGCGGCCAGCACGTCCGACTCGATGTCGTCGCCGACCATCAGCGCTTCGGACGCGTCGGCGCCCAGGTGGGCGAGGGCGCTCGCGAAGAACGCGGGCGCCGGTTTGCCCGTCACCTCCGCCTCGGTGCGCGAGGCCTTCTCGAGTCCCTCGAGGAAGGCCCCGGTGTCCAGGTCGAGGCCGCCCTCGGTACGCCAGTACAGATTGCGGTGCATGGACACCAGCCGGGCTCCGCGCTGCAGTTGCCGGAAGACGTGGTTGAGGGCCTCGTAGCCGAATTCGGGGCCCGCGCCGCCGAGCACGACCACGTCCGCGTCCCCCTCGTCGACGAGGATGACTCCCGGCAGGTCGTCCCGTACGTCGCCGCTGTTCAGCAGGAGGCAGCGGGCGCCGGGGCAGTGCTCGCGCAGGTACGCCGCCGTGGCGGCCGGAGCGGTCAGGATGTCTTCTGCACCGACGGGGAAGCCCAGGCCTGCCAGGCGCGTGGCGATGGCGGCGCGGGTGCGGGAGGTGTTGTTCGTGACCAGCGCGAGCCGGAGGCCGACCGCACGCAGCCGCTCCATGGCCGCGACCGTTCCGGGCAGGGCCTTCCAGGAGACGGTGAGGACGCCGTCGATGTCGATCAGGACCGCTCGGATTCGCTCCATGGAGCCGACGGTAGCCCAGGGACTCCGCGACGGCGGGACGGTCTCCGGGCGGTGGGGCGGTCCGGGAACGGACCGGATCTTGATCGTGCGGGCCGTGCCGGCCGGGCCGCGCCAGTCCCTCCGCGGAGCCCAGGCCTTCAGAACGCCGGTCTCCGGCTCGAAAGCGTGAGCTCCGGCGCGGCTCGCAGTTCATCCAATGTTCCAGCGGTGGCCGAAGGGGTCCTCGAGCAGCCCGGTGCGGTCGCCGTGGAACTCGTCCGGCCGGCCTCGGACTGAGGTGATCTCTCCAGCCGTCGGATACGACCCGGAGCCCTGACGAAGGCGTACTCGTTCCGAGATGCCCGGTCAACACGCTGATCAGCGCGGGCAGCTCGGTTTCGATGTCGCGGGTGCGCGGCCACCACGCGCCGTCCAGGAGCCCCTCCCGGGACCGCGTGGTCTCCAGCCGCAGCAGAGCCGTACCCGGTTTGATCGCCCGGTGGATCGCATCCGGCAGGAGCAGTGGGGATGTGTGGGGGATGTCGGAGTCAGCCATGCGGGTCAGCCCGTCCACGGGGCGCGGCCGTACTGCGTCGCAGGTCGGCACCGGTGCCGGTGCCGATCGGGCGACGTGCGGCCTGTCGTCCCTTCACGGTACTCCCGTCGCCCACTCCATCACCCGCCGGAAAAGACCTGGTCAGACCGGCCGTAGCCCGCCGAACAGGCGTACAGTGAAAGCACCGGGAGTACTTCGCGCACCCGCTTTCACGCGGGTGTCATTTCTGGCGATCGCCTAAAAACCGGGCTGCCGACGGGCAGTCCGGGGGCAGGTCCGCACCATGACCACGACCCTCGACCGGACCGCGCCCCGCGACCTCGCCGCAGAGTTCCCGGCTCGCTTGTCCCTCGCCCCGAGGACCACGCTCGCCGGCCGGCTGGACGGGGCCTGGTGGCCCTACTCCCGCGACCTCGAAGCCGAGCTTCCACCACTCGTCGCCGCCCTGGACGAACCCTGGGGCCGCGTCACCCGCGTCACCGTGAACCCCATCTGCTGGCCCGTCGTACCGCGCAAGGTTCCCGTAGGCGGGCGCGTGCTGCACGTGGGCTGGTTCACCGAACAGGACCCCGACAAACTGATCCTGCTCTCCTACACGGTCGGCCGCTGGGACCTCCTCGTCATCCCGCCCGAGACCGAACCCGCCGCCGCAGCCCGTCTGATGGCCGCCGCGGCGATCCCCGGCAGCGTCCTGACCGCAGGCGTCCTGATCGCCAACGAAACCGTCATCGGGCGCAGCATCCGCGACGCCCGCCGCCGGGAAGCCACCTGGGAGAGCGAAGGCGGGGCCTGCATGTCCCCCTTCGGGAACCCGATGGGCCGAAGCGCCCTCCCCCTGCCCGGAAACGGCTGGCGGTGAGCTCCGTGGAGACCATCGTCCTCATCGCGGTGATCATCCTCGCGATCGCCATCGGAATGCGCTGGATCCACCTGCTCAACGCCCAGCACGACGCGCGGATCACGGCCTACCGCTTCAGCACCCCCCTGCCGAGGCCTCCCGGCCTGCCGGACGACACCGGTCGTCGAGCCCACCACACGGATGCCGACCGGTGAGGAAGGGACCTTCCTCCGACCGGGGGCAGCGGTCGGGGCGTCACGGCGCCCCGAACCGCCGGCCTCTCGCCCACCCCGAAGGGAACCACGCCCACGTGAAGTACATCGAGACCCAGGCACCGCCATCGCTCGGGCACGCCGAGGTGCGGATCATCGCGCACACTCCCGAAGCCGCCCGAGCAGTTGCGGAGGCGCTTCGCCACTGGTTCGAGGGCACGGAACAGCACAGCTACCCCGCCCTCGACGGCAACACCCGCCTCCACCTCACCGTGGACACGGCAACACCCGCCGACCCAACCCGTTCATGGGTGGCCGCCAGCCGGTCCCCCGTCGGCGCCATCGCCCACTCCGACGAGATCTGAGAAGCCCCGACCGGCCCGGAGCCCACCCGCACACGCACGAAAGGACGCGGTCATGGCCACGCTGCGCGAACGCAAGACCTACCGCGATCAGGTGCTCCGGGTCCTGTACGAAGCCGTCGAAGGCAACCGCCTCCTCGGTATCACCGGGGCGCAGCTGCGGCGCGACCTCCACGTACCGGAACAGGACCTGGCCGCCGCCTGCACCTACCTCGCGGGCGAAGGCCTGATCACCGTCGACTGGGAACCCGGCAACACCCCCGCGATGGTCACCCTTACCCACGAGGGAATCCGGCGCATGGAGGCCGAGGAGGAAGAGACGGCCTAGATGCGGGCGAACTTCTCGGTCTGGTGGGCGAACTCCTGAGCCATGGCGGCGCTGACCGTGGGCCTGGTGTCGCCGATGGTTCCCAGGTAGTCCTCGGTGGTGGGGCGGGCCCGGGTTCCGGTGTCGAAGGTGCGCTCGAACTGGACTTGGGAGACCGTACGCGCCACATGGGCGATGTCGGCAGGGGTGAACCCCTCGCTGGCGGTCGCCAGCACCGCGCTGTCGGCCTCCGCGCCCGCTCGGGCCAGGTAGCTCTGCCACAGCGCGGTCCTCGCGCGGTCATCGGGCGGGCCGATCGGCAGCACGTAGTCGAAACGGCCGTGCCGCAGGAACGCGGAGTCGAGCGTGGTCACGTCGTTCGTGGCGCAGACGAGCAGCCGCCCGTCCTGGCCCCGGAACCGGACGATCGCCTTGAGCAGTTCGTTGACGACGCCGACCGCGGTCGCGTCCGCGCCGCTTCGGGTCCCCGCAATCTCCTCGACCTCGTCGATGAAGACCAGGACGTGGTCGAGCCGGGCAATCTCGTCGAAGCGCCGGTTCAGCCCGCTGGCCAGACCGTCCTCGGCGGCCAGCCGGGCAGGGAACAGTTCGAGGAACGGCCATCCCAGACGGCTGGCGATCGCGTGCGCGAACGTACTCTTGCCGGTCCCCGGCGGACCGAACAGCATCACCGCCCGCGGCAGCTCCACTCCGTGCTGGGCGGCCATTTCGGGATGGGCCAGCGGCAGCACGAGCCGCCGCTCGATGAGCTCCTTCTCCCTCTCCATGCCCGCGACCTTCTGCCACAGTCCTCCGGGCGGCAGCTCCGCTCCCAGCGACGCGAGCATGCTGACCGCCTGAGGGGTCACTCGCCCGCGCTTCTCGAAGAAGACCATGCCCGGACGGGCGCCGAAGCCGCAGTTGTGCAGGGCGGTGGCACCGGTCTCGCCGTCGGGCAGGACCGCGTGCACCGTTCGGATACCACCGGCGAACAGCCGGTGCTCCAGAGCCGTGATCAGGTCGCTGCCCAGCCCCTGGTGACGCCAGGCAGACGCCATGCTGATGCGCAGGATCCACGCCCGGTCACCCTCCACCCTGCTCACCGCGGCGCCGACCACCACCTCGTCCGCGGTGGCCACCACCGCAGGGTGGAGAGCCTGGAGGGCCGCCACGGCGTCCGAGAGCGGAAAGAGAGGTGGCTCTTCGGCCGTGCCGCTCTCCGCGTCGACTCGGATCACCGCTTCGAGATCATCCTGGGTGTAGTCCCTGACACGCCAACCCGTCATGGTCAGCTCCGCATGTTCGGCCGTACTCCCATCATCGATCGATGTGCGCGGGGCGCGCACATCGACCGGGCGAACGGTGTGGTCCAAGGCCTCCACGGCAACGCCGGTGCCGCGGACCGCCCGGGGAGCGTGCTGGCACGGCCCCTTCAGACCGGCGGCACTGGAGGGCACAGCGACGCCTCACGGCGGCAGATCCCCGCCTCGGTTGTCGTCGTCCGCTCCATGACGAAGCCCCAGGTCAGCGACCTGGGGCTGGTTTGTCACCAGACGAATCCCTTCACCACCGCGGGCAGGAAAATGCCTGGTAGCAGCCGGTCAGGCCCGCCGGCGGGCGACGGGACCCGACCGTGCAAGCCCTGCGTGATTCGGCCCACCGGGGAATCCGGAACGTGGAGGCCGCCGGGCGCGGAAGCCGTGTGGCGTGCCCGATCGCGGGGGAGCATCCTGGAGGCCACGCCGCCCGTGCAGCCGGACGCCGGCCCGCCGCCCGGTTGGAGGTAACAGGATGACCGTCGTAGGGCGCGGGGACCCGGACCTTTCGGAGAGCTTCGGGGAGGAACTGCTCGGGGCGCTCCTGGACCGGGCGCACGAGCTGGCGCCGCACATGCTCGTCCCGCTCGTCGCCGAGACGCTGGCCCGGATGGGGGGCCGCGAACCACAGATCCTGCTCCAGGACTACGGGCAGCAACAGCTGGTCCCCCTGCCCGTCGACGGCGTGGCCGCAGGTGACCCGCAGCCCATCGACCGGTCCGAAGCCGGCCGGTGCTTCCTGGAGTCACGCCCCGTCGAAGTCCTGACGCCCGACGGCGTACGGGTCCACCTGCCCCTACTGGACGGCGGCGACCAGGTGGGGGTCCTCGCGGTCACCCTGGACGTGATCGACGACGACGCCCGCCGCCTACTGTGCAGGATCGCGGGCTTGGCGGCCGACCTGCTGGAGACCAAGAACGGCTACACCGACCTCTTCTTCCGGACCCGCCGCAGCGAACCGATGAGCGTCGCCGCGGAGATCCAGTGGTCCCTGCTGCCACCGCTGTCGATGGTGCTGCCGCGCGTCGCGGTCGCCGGAGTCCTGGAGCCCGCCTACGCCGTGGCGGGGGACAGCTTCGACTACGCCCTGAACGGCGATGTCCTGCACCTCGCCATGGTCGACGCCATGGGGCACGGCCTGGACGCGGCCACTATGGCCACGGTGGCCATCGGCGCGTACCGCCACGCCCGCAGGATCAGCATCGAACTGTCCGAGATCTACCTCTTCATGGACCGGGCCGTCGCCGAGCAGTTCGACCCGGACCACTTCGTGACCGCCCAGATGATGCGCCTGGACACGGACACGGGGCGCCTCCAGTGGGTCAACGCGGGGCATCCCGCGCCGATGCTGATCCGCGCGCACCGCGTCGTACGCCGTCTGGACAGCCCCACGACCCTCCCCGTCGGCTTCGGAGGGGCCCAGCCGCAGGTCAGCGCGGTGGCGCTGGAGCCGGGCGACCGCGTCCTCTGCTTCACCGACGGCCTGATCGAAGAACACGAAAGCGGGCAGGAACAGTTCGGCGAGGAGCAGCTGATCGACTGGGTGAACCAGCTGGAGCAGGCTGACCACGGGATCCGCACGATGGCTCGGGACCTGTCGCACACCCTCAAGCGGGCACGCGGCGAAACCACCTCGGACGACGCGACGCTCGTCCTGCTCGAGTGGCGCGGATGACGGAGGGCCGTGCCACAACGTGCCAGTAGGGACGGTGAACAGCGGTCAACGAGAGGCGGGAGGAGGCAACCGGTACGAAGTCCGTCGGCGGTCGTTGCTGTTGGTCAGGCGCCATAGACGGGTCCAAGTGCCAGGTGATTCCCTAGGATGGTGGCGTACGTTCTCGATGAGGACGGTCATCTTGGCGTCGAACCGCTCGTCGGCCGGGTCGAGGTCCCTCAGTTCGGAGAGCATCCACAACACGACGTGGTGCTCCTCGACGCTTTCCAGGACGTGGCGTGGTCCTTGGTGTCGGGGGCGGCCTCACGGGCGGCCAGGTAGAAGATCTTCTCCTCGATCCAGGCGTGCGTGGTGAGTTCCTCGATCACCTTGTCGGCGATCTTCCGCTTGTCGGCATGCTCGTTGTCGCCGGCCTTCTCGAACTGCTTGAACAGCTTTTCCACCGTCTTGTGGTCATCCTTGAGAAGCACGATCCCGTCCACTGATTCCTCCTCACATCGGCGTACCGGGCGGCGCGGCCGACCGCGCCCTGACCCCGTTTACCCGGTGTGGATGGGAGAGCCCCGCCCGTGATGGGGTTTTGGCTCGGAAAGGCGATGCGCCTACGCCGTACGCCGACCGGCGTCAGCACATCACCGGCATGCCCTACCGGGGCAGGGCGTGCGGCCGGGTGCCAGTGAGGAGGCTGGGCGCATCTCCGCCAAGCTGATCGTCTACCCGACCGACGCGCAGGATTGGCGCAGGGTCCGCTACGACGGCGTCGCCATCGGGGCCGCGCACCGACCGACCGACGTTCGTGCCCTCCTCTCCGACACCGGTCAGGAGAACGCCGAGGACGTACCTCACCGACCCCGACGTCGTGGAATGGCGTGGTACCGGGCCCGAGGCGTGGGATACCTCCCGCTGAGGCACTCTCGGCATTGGCGGAAATGCTGCTCCATGCCGAGCCGCAGCGACCCCGGGGTGTGGCTAGGAGGCGCCACAACAACCGCTGGTCGACGGCACTCCGTGTGCCTGGAAGCTCAATTCCCTACATGTTTGCAGGTTCACAAAACCGCATATTCTAAGCGTCGGATTGCATACACAGGCCATATTGGACTGCTCGCGGACGCGGTTGTGGACGGTCGAAGTACGCGTCAGCTGACCCGAAGACCGACTGCCAGCGTCAGTTCAAGGACCCGGTGTGGCGATGCGAGATCCGGAAACAGCTCCCGCAGCTGCGACATCCGGTACCGGACGGTCTGGGGATGGACGAACAACGCCGCCGCCACCTCGTCCCGCCTGCCCTGGTGCAGCAGCCACGCCCGCAACGTCTCCTCCAGCCGTCGTGCGGTCGCGACAGGCAGGGTCCGCAACGGTGCGAGGGCTCGGGCACGCAGGTCTGCGAACGCGTCCACGTCGGCGCTCAGCACCAGCTCGGGCAGGTGGTCCTCGGTGTCGCGGATATCGCAGGAGAGGGAGCGCGCGCGTGCGGCTCGTGCGTACGAGGCGGACGCACGAGTCCATGGCCGGGCCGGGCCGACCACGGCGGTGCGGTCGGTCAGCTGCCGCAAGAGATGTGATCGGTCGGCATCGGGGACCAGCAGCACACCGGTGGCGTCCGGCAGATCGTCGAGGACGAGGGTGCTCGGGTCGAGCGCGCGGTAGGCAGGCCGGGCCTGGGCGGCGGGCAGCAGGACCGCGGTCAGTGATACCGGAGGCTGCCACCCGGCCCGCTGAACAGAGGCCAGCAGCACGTCCGGGCTCGCGCCGGCGAGGAGGTCGCGGGCCAGGTGTTCCAGGTGGCGCTCGTGGTCCCGGCCCCGGGCGGCCAGTTCGTCGGCGTGGCCAGCGGCGCTCGCGGCGGAGAGCTCGTCGATGTAGGCGAAGGTCAGCTCGGCGAACTTGGCGACCTCGGCTGCGGGCAGACCTGCGGGAACGGCACCCGCTGCCAGGCATCGCCAGGCCACGCGGGCGCCGACGCGGTAGGCGCTGAGCAGGGCGTCCATCGAACGGCCGTCGCGCACCTCGCCGCGGCCCAGCTCGTAGGCCGCGTCACCGGCGTCGCCGCCCGTGGCGGTCCCGCTCGCGCGGTCCAGGTAGTGCCCCAGAGCGGTGCGGACGGCTCGGCGGATGGTGGCGCCCATGCGGCCCGAGAGGGCGTTGGCGTAGGGAGGGACCTCGTCGATGATCGCCTGGACGACCTCGTCGGCGGTGGTTTTCAGCGCGGCCCGAAGTGCGGCGACCGTCGTCTCATCCAGGGCCAGTTCCGTGACTCTCCGGAGTGGATGGCTCATGATTTATTCCCTGCGAACAATTCAGTCGACCAGATTTACGTCCTGCGGTCAGGACTTTACCCCTTGAGGCGCATCAAGCTGGAGTCATGACGAGTGCAGCCCTCCGCAGTAGGGCGTGGAAACTGCTGGAGATGGTCACGACGCCGCTGCTGCCGTCGGACTACCTCGACCTGGTCAGCCCGCTGCGTGCGGGCGCTGACCTGCGGGGGCGCATCGAGGCCCTGCACCCCGAGACGGGTGACGCCGCGACCATCGTGATCAGGCCGGGACGGGGCTGGCGCGGTCACACGGCCGGTCAGTATCTGCGGATCGGGGTCGACGTCGACGGGAGGCGCCTGTGGCGTGCGTACTCCATCACCTCGCCGACCAACCGCCGGGACGGCCGCGTCACGATCACCGTGAAGGCGATCCCGGACGGCAAGGTCAGCAACCACCTGGTCCGCAGGGCGAAACCGGGCACCCTGATCCAGCTCGACCAGGCAACCGGTGACTTCGTGCTGCCGGAGGCCAAGCCCGCCAAGGTGCTCTACCTGACGGCCGGCAGCGGCATCACGCCTGTAATGGGCATGCTGCGCGACATCGAGTTCGACGACGTCGTCATGGTCCACTGCGCGCCACGGCCGCAAGACGTGATCTTCCGCGACGAACTGCACGACTTGGTCGCGGACAAGAAGCTGCGGCTCACCGAGGTGCACACCGACACGGACGGCATGCTCGACATAGCCCGTCTCGACGAACTCGTGCCCGACTGGGCCGAGCGCGAGACCTGGGCTTGCGGCCCCGCGGGCCTGCTCGGCGCCGCCGAAGAGCTCTGGAGCGAACGCGGCGTCCCAGAGCGCCTGCACACCGAACGCTTCCGCCCCAGCATCGTCGTCGCCGGTGACGGTGGCGAGGTCACGTTCAGCGCCACCGGCAAGACCGTCGACGCGGACGGCGCCACTCCGTTGTTGGACGTCGGCGAGGAGGCCGGCGTGCTCATGCCGTCCGGGTGCCGCATGGGCATCTGCTTCGGCTGCGTCACGCCGCTCAAGGCGGGCGCCGTCCGCGACCTGCGCACCGGCGAGATCACCGAGGCCGAGCCGGGCGTCCTCATCCAGACCTGCGTGTCCGCCGCGGCGGGCCCCTGCGACATCGAACGGTAGGAGCACCTTGACCGCCATCGACCCCACCGCCCACCTGACCGCGGAGCAGATCGAGGAGCTCGGCCGCGAGCTGGACGCGATCCGCGACGAGGTGATCGCCGGTCGCGGCGAGAAGGACGCCGCCTACATCCGTAAGGTCATCTCCGCGCAGCGCAAGCTCGAGCTGGCAAGCAGGGGCGTGCTGCTGTTCTCGTTCTTCCCGCCCGCGTGGCTGATCGGCACCGCCGGGCTGTCCGTGGCGAAGATCATGGACAACATGGAGATCGGCCACAACGTCCTGCACGGGCAGTGGGACTGGATGCGGGACCCGAAGATCCACTCCACCAACTGGGAGTGGGATCACGTCTCGCCGTCCGACCAGTGGCAGCACTCGCACAACGAGCTGCACCACACCTACACCAACGTGATCGGCAAGGACAACGACCTCGGCTACGGCATCATGCGCGTCGACGAGGATCAAAAGTGGCACCCCTTCCACCTCGGCCAGCCGCTGTGGAACTTCCTCAACGCCTGCTTCTTCGAGTACGGCATCGCGGCGTACGACCTGGAGCTCGGCAAGAACCTGCACAAGCGCCGCCGCAAGAACCCGGAGTTCCGCGCGCGGGCCAAGGCCGTGGGCCGCAAGATCCGCAAGCAGGTGCTCAAGGACTACGTGATCCACCCGCTGCTGTCGGGCCCGTCGTTCCTCACCACGCTCGCCGCCACGTTCACCGCGAACCTGGTCCGCAACATCTGGTCCCACTCGGTGATCATGTGCGGGCACTTCCCCGAGGGCGTGCAGGTCTTCGAGCGCCGGTCGATCAAGGGTGAGACGCGCGGCCAGTGGTACCTGCGCCAGATGATGGGCTCGGCGAACATCAGCGGGAGCAGGGCCATGCACTTCATGACCGGCAACCTGTCGCACCAGATCGAGCACCACCTGTTCCCGGACCTGCCGAGCAACCGGTACGCCGAGGTCGCGGTGAAGGTGCGCGCGCTGTTCGAAAAGTACGAGCTGGAGTACGTCACCGGGCCGCTGCCCAAGCAGGTGTTCTCCGCGTGGCGCAAGGTCTTCCGGCTCTCGCTGCCGAACAAGAGGCCCAAGGTCAAGACGCCGGACCGCGAGCAGGAGCTCGTCGCGGCCTGATTCCCGGTACCCGATGCGTTCGGCCGCTGTCGTCTCCGCGGCGCTGAAGGCGCCCTGCACGCCGCTCGTCCAGTCCAGGATCCGGACCGCCGCGCCGGCGGCCTCCGTGCCCCGGCAGTGCGCGTGGTGCCTGCGGGCGATGCCGTCCAGGTCGAGGCGGGAGGCGAAGGCGGGATGTGCCGCCAGCCGCCGGGCGTACGACCACACGTGCGGGTGGTCGGTGATGCGGTACACCGCCGCGAGCCTGCGACGTCAGTGAGAGGGCGAGTCAGGCTCATCAGCAGAACCACCAGTCACATGATCACTGTCAGAGGAAGGCGGCCGCCACCGCGCGCTGCGAGCCGTTGAGGTAGTGCTCGCCGATGGGGTCCGCGTCCGCGCCGGGCGACCGGTGTGCGCGGCCGCCCCGGCTGAGGTCGCGTGCTTCGGTGAGCGCGCCCTCGGCGATGCCGAGGCCGACGTGGCACAGGGCGAGCCGGAGCGCCGGCTCGGCGAGCGCGGTGAAGGGCGCGGTCGACTCCTCGTCCTGCGGCCGGCGGCCCAGTACCTGCGCGGGCGCGACGGCGACCCGCTCGAGGGCCACCCGGCCCGCGCCGGCGACGCGCTGCCCGAGGCGGTCGTGGGCGGGCTCCATGGTCACGCCCGGCGCCTTGGAGGGGATCCGTACGACCAGCACGTCACCGGTCGTGGTGCAGGCGGCGTCCAGCACGATCTGGTCGGCGACGGCCACCGCCGTGTCCACGGACCGGGACCCGTTCAGCACGTAGCCGCCGCCGCGCGGCCTGAGCGTCAGGTCCGGCCCAGCGGTCTCATCGTCGGGGGAGGGGACGTGGACTGCGCCGTCCACAGCCACTGCCCGCGCACCGACTCCTCCTCGAGGGCGGTGGCGAGGTGGTGACCCGCGTAGAAGCGCCCGCTCCGCGCGTGCACGTAATGGCGGGCGAGGACGTCTCCGACGGAGCTGTCCGCCGCGGCTATCTCCCGTATGACGGCGCATCCGGTGCGCCAGTCCGCCCCGCGGCCCGGCCCGGGCGGAGTGAGGGCCGCGGGCAGGCCCGCCTCGCGCAGCCTGGCCGTCTCGTCGGTCGGCGGCCTGCCGACCTGGTCTCTGGGGATGGCGTCCGCGGCGAGGTCGTCCGCCACGGCACGGGCGGTACGCAGGATTGCGCCCCGCCGCTCGTCGGCGGAGCGGCCGCCGGCGGTGCTCGGCGTCACCGACAGGCCCGCGTGCCGCTGCGGGGCGCGGGGGACGGGCGGGCAGCGGCGTCGGGGGGAATCGCGGTGCTCATGTCGCCTACTCCGGAAACGTTGTCGGGCGGCGTCGGCCGGTTGGCCGGAGGGGTCCGGCTCGGCGGAGTGCGGGCGGCGTCGGAGGACTGGCCGACGGCACTCACCAAACCCCACCTCTCCCATCGGATTGATAGGGATACTCGTCCGAAGCGGTCTTCCCGGCAAGAGTGTGGCCGCATGGTGGACAGTTCGGTCTTGGAATGAAAGACGGCACGGGTCACAGGCCCGTCGGCTCGAAGTCGGGAGAGGGGAGCGCGGCAGGACCACCCGTCAGGGGGCGGGTGAACGCGGGGAGTTCGCCTAAGCGTTCGCGATGACCAGCAGGGTGCGCGCGGCGGCGGGGCCCGTCAGGCGGCACCGGTGCGGGACTTCGCCCCGGTGGTGGGCGCTCTGGCCGGCGCGCAGGGTCAGCGGTGCCTCCCCCTCGACCTCCAGGACGATCTCGCCCTCCAGTACGTAGAGGAAGTCCTCGCCGGGGTGTTCGAACCAGCCGCGCTCGCCCTGGCCGGGCTCGAAGTGGTGCTCGTAGGCCTCCATCAGCGCGCTGCGCCCGCCGGGGATGAGGACCTGGGCGGTCTGCCCCGCGGCCTCGTTCACGCGGATCACCTGCGGGTCGCTCTCGTGGCTGACCGCACCCGGGCGTGCGGGCGGTCGCAGGAAGGCTCCCGGGGCGACGTCCAGCGCTTCCGCGATCCGGTAGATCGAGGTGAGGCTGGGTGTGGCGAGGCCGCGTTCGAGCTGGCTGAGGAAGGGCTGGGAGAGGCCCGAGCGGGTGGCGAGGACGGCCATGGAGACGCCGCGCTGTTTGCGGCAGCTCCGGATCACCCGTCCGACCTCGATCGCCTCTGGCGTGGGTTCGGGTCGAGACATGCAGGTGAACGTACCTCATCGCCGATGGAGGGCGGCCGGGCGCCCGGGCGAGGTTTTGCACTGCCGCAACACTCCCTTCATAAGCGTGGTCAATTATTGACCTCACTTATCAACGAGCGAGGAACCGAACGAGGAGCCGCCCCGTGCACGCCACCCCCTCACCGCCCGGCAGGGCCGTCAGCCGGCTCGGCCCGGCCCTGGGCTCCGCAGGTGCCGTGCTCGCGCTGTGGTACCTGCTCGCCAGGTCCGGAGCGGTGTCTCCCGGGCTGCTGCCCACCCCCGGTGAGACCGCAGCCGCGCTCGCGGACAGTGCCCGCAGCGGCATGCTGGCCGCCGATCTCGGCGCCAGCCTCGCCCGCGCCGGGCAGGGATTCGCGCTGGGCGCACTGGTCGGCAGCGCACTGGGCTTCGCCACCGGCTACCTGCCGAGGCTGTCCGCCGCCGTCTCCCCGGTGATCTCCTTCCTGCGGCCGATCCCGGCCATCGCGCTGGTGCCCCTCGCGACCGCCTGGTTCGGCATCGGGGAGACCGCCAAGCGCCTGCTCATCGCGTACGCCGTGCTGCTCGCCGTCTGGCTGTACGTTCACGACGGGGTCTCGCGGGTGCCGGCGACCCACCTGAGGGCCGCCCGGTCCCTGGGGGCGCCGCTGCACCGGCGGTTCACCGAGGTGCTGCTGCCCGCCGCCGCCCCCGCGCTGCTCGCCGCACTGCGCTACGGCGCATCGGTGGCGCTGCTCGCACTGGTGGCAGCTGAACTGGGCGGCGCGGACAGCGGGCTGGCGTACCGGCTCCAGGTGGACGGCCAGTTCCTGCGCGTGGACCGCATGTTCGCGGGACTGCTCGTCCTCGGGTTGCTCGGCGTGGCCGTCGACCTCGTACTGGCCGCGATCGGCCGCCGGTTCCTGCACTGGAGCGCGTCATGAGCCTCGGCGTACGACTGGAGGGACTGTCGGTCCGCTACGGGGCCGTCCCGGTCCTGGAGCCCACCGATCTGGAGCTCCCGGCGGGCTCGTTCACGGCGCTGCTGGGGCCCAGCGGGTGCGGCAAATCCACGGTACTCAACCAGGTGGCCGGTTTCCTGGGGCCCGCCGGAGGGCGGGTGACGGTGGGTTCCGACCCGGTACGGGGGCCGGGCCCGGAGCGGGGCGTCGTCTTCCAGCACTATGCGCTCTTCCCGTGGCGCACCGCCCGCGGCAACGTCGAGTTCGCCCTCAAGCGGCTCGGCCTGCCGCGCCCGGAGCGCCGCCGGCGCGGCCTCGCGGCACTGGCCGAGGTGGGGCTCGCGGACGGTGCCGAGAAGTACCCGGGGCAGCTGTCCGGAGGCATGCAGCAACGCGTGGCACTGGCCAGGGCCCTGGCCGCGGAACCCGAAGTACTGCTGCTGGACGAGCCGTTCGGAGCGCTGGACGCGCTGACCCGCACCCGGATGCAGACCCTGCTGCGGGAACTGTGGCAGCGCCGCGGCACCACCGTCCTGTTCGTCACGCACGACATCGACGAGGCACTGGCCCTCGCCGAGCGGGTCGTCGTCCTCGGCGGGACACCCGGCCGGGTGGTGGCCGACCACGCCGTCCCCGCCGGGCCGCCCGACCCGGACCTGCGCTCGCTGATCGCACGTCACCTCGGCTCCGACTGAGCCACAAGCCCAGTAGTCCCGACCCCCAAGCCCGGTATCCCCGACCCCCGACCCCGTACCAGACCCTGCTTGCACCTCCGTCCCCGGAAGGACAACCCTCCCCATGCTCAGACCCCGCGCCGTGGCCGCACTGTTGGCTGCAGCCCTGCTCTGCGCGCTCACCTCGGCCTGCGACTCCGGCTCCGGTCCCTCGGGCGGCGACCGCCCCGCCGTATCCCTCGCCGGGAGCGACCACCTCGGCGGAGCGCCCGTCTACGTGGCCCAGGAGCGCGGGCTGTGGTCCGCCGAGGGCATCGAAGCCACCGTCACCACCCAGCCCACTGGGCGGGACGCGCTGAACGCCGTGCTCGGCGGCCAGGCGCAGCTCGGCGTCGTGGGTGACCTGCCCGCCGTGACGGCCGCACTGGGCGGGCGCGAGCTGCGGATCGTCGCCGACCTGTCCCGGTTCTCCGACTGGCGCCTGCTGTCCCGCACCGACCGGCAGATCACCGGCTTCGCCGCGCTGAAGGGCCGCAAGGTCGGGGTTCCCCAGGGCACGAACGTCGAGTACGCCCTGTCGCGGATGCTCGCCTCCGTACAGCTGACGGCCGCCGACGTGACCGTCGTGAACCTCGCCCCGAACCAGGTCACTTCGGCGCTGGCCCGTGGGGACGTCGACGCCGGGGTCACCTTCCCCAGCTTCTACGACTCGGCCCGCACCACCCTCGGCGACCGCTACGCCGAGCTCCCCTTCACCGGCTACACGGCCCGGACCTTGCTCGTCGCCGGTCCGAAGGCGACCGAGGAGACCACCACGGCCGTGCTCCGGGCGCTACTGAAGGCCCAGCACGAGATCACCGCCGACCCGGCCGCCGCGCGCAGCGCCGTACTGGCCCAGTCCAAGGGCGCGCTCCAGGCCGGCTACGTGGACGCCTTCCAACCCCGCTACGCCTACGGCGCGACCCTCTCGCCCGAGCTGCTGGACCAGTTGGAGCACGAGGCCACCTGGGCGAAGACCGCCCAGAACATGCCGGGCTCCGCCGACCGCGCCGCACTGCAGCGGCATCTGAACCCCGGGCCCCTGAGGGCCGTCGACCCGGCCGCTGTCACCGTCCGCTGACCCACACCCCACCCGAGGAGATACGCATGACCGTCGACCAGAACACCCTGCGCCGCCGCGGCGTCGGCCTGATCGCCCACGACCCCGCCCGCAGCTACGGCGGCTACACCCTCTACACCCCGATCACCAGCGCCGGCGAGATCCACCTCGTCGACATCGAGGGCCGCACCGCCCACACCTGGAACTCCCCGCACCCGCCCGGCCGCCAAGCGCAGCTCCTGCCCAAGGGGAACCTCTTCTACGCGGCCAAGGACACGAACAGCCCCACCCTCTTCCCCATCTGGGACGTCTACCACGGCGGCATCTTCCAGGAACTGGCCCCCGACTCCACGGTCCTGCGCGAGGTCCGCCACCCCTTCCACCACCACGACGCCTCGATCCTGCGCAACGGCAACCTCATCGTCACCGTCGTCGAACCCCTGGACCCGGCCGACGCCGCCCGCATCCGGGGCGGCATCCCCGGCTCCGAAGCGCCCGGCGGGGTGATCTACGGGGACGTGGTGTACGAGCTGACCTGGGAGGGCGAGGAGGTGTGGCGCTGGGCCGCCATAGAGCACCTCGACCCCGAGGAGTTCCCCCTCAACCCGCACTTCGCCCGCGAGCACTGGCCCATGGCCAACACCGTCAACGAGCGCGCCGACGGCTCGATCGTGCTCGGTTTCCGCAGCGCCTCCTCCACCGTGGCCGTCGACCGTGCCGACGGGTCCGTGCTGTGGCACATCGGCCCCGACGTCCTGGCGCAGCAGCACCACCCGCACGAGCTGGAGGGCGGGAACATCCTGGTCTTCGACAACGGCACCTACCGCGAGACGACTTCCGTGCCGTACTCGCGGGTGCTCGAGCTCGACCCGCGCACCGGCAAGGAGGTGTGGTCGTACGAGGACAACCCGCCGCAGAACTTCTACAGCCCGTACATGTCCAGCGCGCAGCGGCTTTCCAACGGGAACACCTTCATCGCCGAGGGCTCCTTCGGGCGGCTCTTCGAGGTGACCCCGAGCGGGGACGTGGTCTGGGAGTTCGTGGTCCCGCAGTTCCGGTCCTTCGGTGACGGTGTGGGCCTGGAGTCCTCGGCCGGCGCCCAGAACGCCGTATTCCGCGCCTACCGCTACTCCGCCGACCAACTGCCCTGGCTGTAATCGGAAGCCGCGTTCTATTTCAGCGGAGGGCGTTCTGTGTACGGCAGATGAAAATGCCGTCCGCTTCCGCGTCCACCGAGATCAGGTCCGTTGACAGCCCTTTTGCGGGCTGCCTGGCTTAGGCCGCAGATCACGACATCGGCGGCCTCTTCCGTCCGGCATGACGGCTGCTTTTCGATTCTTCGCTCATCGAATGCTGCTGGAGTGTCCTTGACCGAATCGCACGGCCGAAGCCGCCGGCCCGGGCGGTGGATCACCACGGTCATCGTGCTGGTGCTGGTCTCCCAGGCCGCCCACGGGCTGCTGACCAATCCCTTCTACCAGTGGGACCGCTTCGCGTACTGGTTCTTCCGGCCGGTCATCCTGGAGGGCCTGTCCATCACCCTCCAGGTTGCCGCGTACAGCGCGGTCCTGGGCCTGGCGGGCGGCATCCTGCTCGCCTCGGCCGGCTGTCCGCGAACCCCGTACTGCGGTCGGTGAGCTGGACGTACATCTGGCTGCTGCGCTCGGTGCCGCTCATCCGGCGAGTCCCGGCTGGCCACCGACATGGTGGTGGCGGTCGTGGGACTGAGCCTGAGCGAAGCGGCGTACGCTGCCGAAGTGGTCCGGGCCGGAGTGCTCTCCGTCGACCAGGGTCAGCACGAGGCGGCGGCCGCGCTGGGACTGCCCAAGCGTTACCAGTTCGCCCGGATCGTCTTCCCCCAGGCGCTGCGCTCCATCGTCCCTGCCTACTCAACCTGCTGATCGGGCTCGTCAAGGCCACCTCGCTGGTCTTCTACGTCTCGCTGTTCGACCTGTTCGGCACGGTGCAGAGCCTCGGCAGCACCTACTCCGGCGACGTGGCGCCGCTGCTGCTGGTGGCCACCTTCTGGTACGTGGTCCTCACCAGCCTCCTCTCGGTCGTCCAGTTCTACGTCGAGCGGTACTACGCCCGTGGCGCCCTGCGCACCGTACCGCCCACCCCCCTGCAGCGGGCCCGGGCGAGCATGCGCGTGCTCCCGGCCCGCTTCCGGAAGGAGACCGCGCGATGACCACCGCCACGCGGGCCGCCGCGATCGAGGTCCACGACGTGCACAAGTCCTACGGAGGCCGGAAGGTCTGAACGGGGTGAGCCTGACGCTGCGCCCGGGGACGGTCACCGCGGTCCTGGGCCGCTCCGGCTCCGGCAAGTCCACCCTGCTGCGGGTCATCAACCACCTGGAGAAACCCGAGGCCGGGTACGTCAGCGCGGGCGGCGAGCTGATCGGCGTCCAACGGCAGGGCGGGCGGCTGAGGGAGCTGAGCGAGCGGGCGATCCGCGCCCAGCGCGGCCGGATCGGCTTGGTCTTCCAGAACTTCAACCTCTTCCCGCACCTGACGGTGCTGGACAACGTCGCGGCGGCCCCGGTGGCCACCGGCAGGCTGCCGCGCCCGCAGGCCAGGGCCTTGGCGCGAGAACTCCTGGAGCGCGTCGGGCTCGGCGACCGGACCGGCGCCTTTCCGCGGCGGCTGTCCGGTGCAGCAGCAGCGCGTGGCCATCGCCCGCGCCCTCGCGCTGCGTCCCGGAGTGATCCTCTTCGACGAACCCACCTCCGCACTCGACCCCGAATTCGTCGGCGAGGTGCTGTCCGTGATCAAGGATCTGGCCACCGGGGGCACCACGCTGGTCATCGTCACCCACGAGGTCGGCTTCGCCCGCGAGGTACCCCGACGAGGTCGTCTTCCTCGACGACGGCCGCATCGTCGAACCGGGCCCGCCCGAACAGGTGCTGGACCGGCCCGCCCACGCCCGTACGCGGGAGTTCCTGAGCAAGGTGCTCTGACTCCGGCGCCCCCGAACCGCCCCTGCCCTGCCCCCACCCCCGTCCCATGCTGTCCCCCGCCCCTTCCCGAACCGGAAAGGAACACCATGCAACGCCGACGTTCCCTGCGCTCCAGACTCCTCCGCGGCCTCGGCGCCGCGACCGCCACCGCGGCCCTCGCCTCCGGCCTCACCGCGTGCGGCGGCGATGCCGATGCCAAGGACACCGGGGCGGGTGGGAACATTTCACCGTCGGCGCCGTGTCCAACGGCGCCGCCCGGGAGGCCGAGCTGACCGTCCCCGCCGTGGAGGCCCTGCGGGCGCAGCTGCCGGCGGCCGTCCGCGAACGCGGTGAGCTGGTCCTCGGCGTGAGCACGCTGCCGTCCGGCTCCCCACCGCTCGGGTACACGGGCACCGACCAGAAGACCCTGACCGGGGTGGAACCGGACCTCGGCCGGCTGGTGGCCGCCGTACTCGGGCTCAAGCCGGTGGTCAGGAACTCCACCTGGGAGAACCTTTTCGTCGGCATCGACAGCGGCAAGGCGGACGTGGTCTTCACGAACGTCACGGTCACGGAGGAACGCAGGAAGAAGTACGACTTCGCCTCCTACCGGCAGGACAACCTGGCCTTCGAGGCGCTGAAGGACAACCCCTGGAACTTCGGCGGCGACTACCACAACCTGGCGGGCAAGACGGTGGCGGTCAGTTCCGGCACCAACCAGGAGAAGATCCTGCTGGAGTGGCAGAAGCAGCTGCAGGCGGACGGCAAGGACCTCACTGTCAAGTACTTTCCCGACGCCAACAGCACCTACCTGGCCCTGAGCGGCAAGAAGGTCGACCTCAGCTTCGGCCCGAACCCGTCCATCGCCCACCACATCACGCAGACGGCCGGCGGCAACGCTCCCACCCGCAACGCGGGTTCCTTCTCCGGGGCGGGGGAGACGCTCCAGGGCCTGATCGCCGCGACCGCGAAGAAGGACAGTGGCCTGGCCAAGCCGGTGGCCGAGGCGATCAACCACCTGATCAAGAAGGGCCAGTACGGGCAGGTCCTCGCCGCCTGGAACCTGTCCGACGAGGCCGTGACCACCTCGGAAGTCAACCCGCCGGGCCTCCCGCTCACCAACTCCTGAACCCCCCCGGCCCCCGGGCCGCACCACCGACGGAGACCCCACAGCATGAGCACCCGCACAGGGCCGGGCACGGGCACGGGTCCGAGCGCGCGTACGAGTACCAGTACGCGTACGAGCCTGTGGGCCCCCACATCCCCGCATGTCCTGGACAACCCCGCCTGGGCCGCGGCCCTCGCGGACCCGGCCGACCCGCAAGCGTGGGCCGACCTGCGCGGGCTGGTCGGCGACGGCGGGATCGGCTCGCTCGCCGGCGTGCTGACCCCGCCCGACGGCTGGGAGACCGTCGGCTCGGTCCCCGGCGTCCAGCTGGTCGACACCTCGCTGCGCGCCGAACCCGCCCCTGAGGCGGTCCGGCTGGGACCCCGTGACGTACCCGAGATCCTCGGCCTGCTCGAGCTCACGAAGCCCGGACCCTTCCTGCCCCGCACCGTCGAGCTGGGCACGTACCTCGGCATCCGCCACCGGGGCCGGCTGGTCGCGATGGCCGGGGAGCGGCTGCGCCCACAGCGGCGGCACCCTGTACGTCAGCACCGACGGCGGGAAGCACTTCACCGCCCGGGCCACCGGCCTGGGTGGCGGCAGCTCAAGGCGGTCCCGGGCGCCGACTACCAGGCGTTCTACCTCAGCGGGAAGGTGAAGGGCGTCACCGGGCTGTTCCGTTCCACCGACTGCGGCGCCACCTGGGTCCGGATCCACGAGGACCAGCAGCAGTTCGGTGGGACCGCCGTCAACGTCATCAGAGGCGACCCCGAGGTATACGGGCGGGTCTACCCGGGCGGCGGTCCGCGCCGTCCACCCACGGGCGGGCCGCTGCCGAGGATGACCTCGGCGGCGTCGACCAGGCTACGGGCATGGCCTCATCGTGTCGGGGTGAAGCCGCCCCAGACCGAGAGGGCGCCGCGGGGACCGTTGGCGTCGACGCGGTAGCCGTCGTGCCCGGCCTCGCGCTCGCCGGCGGCGTGGTTGTACTGGCCGGCGAAGACGTGCTGTCCGGCCGGGACGGTGCGGCCCGGCTTGAGGATCCAACGGTAGACCACTGCCCCGCCCTCGTGCTGCACGGTGACAGTGAAGTCGTCGGCGGGCAGGGTCCGCCAGCTGCCGGTGCTCTGCACTCCGCCGGTCTGCGTGATGCGCAGTTCCACGGTGAGGGCGGTGAGCGGCTGGGTGGTCTTGAGGGTGATGTCGCTCTGCGCCCAGTAGGTGTTGCTGCCCGGGTTCAAGGAGCCGGCCGACCACAGAGGTCCGTCCTGGACGCGTGTGCCGTCGGGCCGGGCCGGGCCCTCGCCGCCTGACGCCGCAGGGCTGGGCCTCGTCGAGGACGAGCGGTCCGGCGCGGTCGGGCCGCTAGTGGCGGGCGCCGACGGCGTGGAGTCGGGAGTCCCGGACGCGGACGGCGCGGACGGCGCGGCGGGGGTGGCCGAGGTGTCCGGCCGGGCCGGCGGGGACTGGACGATGGCGGCGACGGCGAAACCACCGACCGCCAGAATGCCGACCGCGGCGAGGGAGGCGAGCGCCACCCTGGGCCACGGCCTCGCGCCGGACGACTCGCGGTAGCGGTCGGGAGCGCCGGACATGCCGCGTTCCACGCGTGCCAGGATGCGGGCGCGGTCGGGCTGGTGGGCCTCGGCGGCTGCGCGCAGCCGCCTGGTGAGCTCCTCGTTCACCGGCCCCTCCTTTCCGCCAACAATTCTCCGGCTGCTCCCGTGCTGCCCAGCATCCGTTCCAGTTCGGCCATCCCCTTCGAGGTCTGGCTCTTCACCGTACCGACCGATATTCCCAGTGCCAGAGCGGTGTCCTTCTCCGACAGGTCGAAAGCGTGCCGCAGGACCACGCATGTCCGCTTGCGGAACGGCAACCGGGCGAGAGCAGTACGCACGTCCACCGCGGCGGCCACGTCCGGACCTTCCGACGGCTCCTGGCCGCGGGACCAGAACAGGGCGATTCGGCGGCGCTCGCGAACCGCGCTGCGGATGCGTGACCGTACCAGGTTGGCCACCACGCCGCGGGCGTAGGCGAGTGGGTACTCGGCCTGGCGCAGCCGGTCCCAGCGCTGCCACAGCGCGATCAGGGCGTCCGCAGCCAGGTCGTCGGCGCCGTCCGCCTCGCCCGTCAGGAGGTGGGCGAACCGGGCGAGTTCGGCGTAGTGGCGTTCGAAGAAGTCGTGGAACTCCGCGGACGCGTCATCGAAGACCATGTCCGTCGATCGCCCCCTCTGGCAAATGTGTGCGCTAACATCCGGGCGGCAGCGTACCAGCGCCCGGCGCGCCCCAGGCGCCCCAGGGGCCCCGGGCGCTCCGATGCACCGGCCCCGTACCCGCCACCCGGCCGCGGTGCGGTATCAGTGCGGGGCGAACTGGACCCGGGTCGGTTGTGCGACGTTCGGCAGCAGCGCGATCCCGTCGACCGTCAGCTGCTCTCCGTAGATGTCGGTAATCCTCATCGCGCCGCCGCACCCGCTGCCGTCGGCGGAGAGGAAGTAGTTGTAGTCGGTACGGGGCAGTCTCCGCCAGCCCTTGGCGCTGCGTACCTCCAGCCGCGCGACGGGATTCCGGTGGTCGATCACCTGGATGCCGCACCAGTGGGGGCTGGACCCGGTTTTGTACCGGATGGAGAGCGCGCCGGACGTGTGGGGGCTCAGCAGGCTCCAGGTGACCGGGATGCGGCCGAGCTTGGGATCGGCCAGTTTCGCGAAGGCCTGCTCGCTGAGGTCCAGTTGTCCAGGTGCGCAGGGCAGTGGGCATTCGTTGGTGATCCGGACCGTGATCGAGGCGCCGCTCGCGGCGCGGACGCGCACGTAAGCGCCGCACGCCCTGGACGACTCGTAGTCGGTGGTGTTCATCGCCGCGATCATGAGGTCGTCGTCGCTCGGGCCGAACAGGCAGGCGCCGTTGCCGTCGCCCGCAGCGTAAGCGGTGGCGACGCCCTTGTAGGTGGTCCCGGGCTGGATGCGTCCTGGCGACGGTGCCGTGCTGGATGCCGCCTGCGGGCTTGTCTCCGTCGAAGGCTGTGGCGGCGCGGTGGTCGTACCGACGGCCGCGGTCGGGGTCGCCGCGGCAGGCGAGCCGTCCGTCGGGGGCGTGGGGCTCGTCGGGGCCGTGGGCGTGGCTCCCGCCCGGGTGAGGGCTGGCGCGGCCAGGCCGGCCCCGGCCTCGGCCTCGGGGCCGGGGAGCATGGCCGTCACGAGGCAGATGAGGACGCCCGCGGCAGCCAGCATCACCGCCGTTCCCGTGATCAGCCTGTGTCTACGCCTGCGCTGCCGCGCGGCCTGCCGTGCAGTCTGCATGTCGGTCCGTTCGAAAGTTCGAGTCGAGGTGCACTCCTTGGTCGCCGCGGGATGCGAAAAGGTTGCCGACGGAGAGGAAGCGCGCCCGGCGGGTCCTGCGGGCAGCCGCGCCGGTGCCGTGGCGGCCCGCTCACTGGGCGGGGGAGTGGGGCGACATGGGCCGGGCGGCACGGATGCTGCGCGGAGACGTTCCGAGTACGCGGCGACAGGCCTTGTTGAACGCCTGTAGGTCCGGAATGCCGACCGATGAGGCGACGGCGGGGACGGAGAGCGTGGTGGCCTGCAGGAAGTGGCGGGCCCGTTCCATTCGCCGGGCCCGGATACAGCCGACGGCCGTCTCCCCCTTCGCGGCGCGGAGGAGCCACGTCAGGTGGTTGCGGGAGGCTCCGGCTGCCGCCGCGATCTCCGGTACGGTCAGTGGCTGACCCAGCCGCACCTCGATGAGGGCCACGGCGGCTGCGACCGCCGGATGAGCGGCCTGCGTGTTCCGCTCCCTCGGAGGGGCGAGCGGGGAGACCCGCCACAGGGCGGGCGGCCCACACCTCGGCGGCGGCCCGTGCCGGGGTGTTCGGCCAGGCGGCCAGCGCCCGCTGCAACGCGGTGGTGAGCAAGGTGAGATCGGGCCCGGCGTGCTGGACCACCGGAACGGTGCGGGGGGCTCCATCTGAGCCGAGGCGCAGGGGGACGTAGAGGTGCGGGGAGGGGCCCCGGTAGCGATATCGGACCTCGGCGCCGGGCAGTACGAGGCTGACCCGGCCTGGGCGGATGGCGTACTCAGTGCCGTTCACCGTCACGCGACCCCCGGCCCCGCGTGCCGGGCACCGTGGTGAGAATCGACCACTGGAGGGTGAACGTGGCCCACGCGGCGCGAGGCCGGCGGACCTAGCGTAAATTGCCGGGCAGCCATCTCCGGCGGATCAACGAGTCCGACACCGGCCGCTACCAGAACCTGCGCGGGCAGGACCGACTGGTCTGCCCGGCCGGGACGGTGGTGTTCCTGCACCACGGTCTCTGGCACGGGGGCCGGCGCAACGACAGCGACACGATGCGCTACATGTTCAAGATCCGCTTCACACGATGTTCCCGTGGTACGAGGGGGCGGCCGGCCGGCTGGAGCGGTACAACCGCATCCTGCTGTGCGCTGACCGGCGACGAGAACTTCGACCTCGACCACTGGGTGACCAGGGTCTCCAACCGCCCTGCGGAGGCACAGGCATGACGACCGGAGCGATCCTTTCCGAGCGGGCGCAAGACGCCGTGACCGTGCTGCGGCAGCAGGTGCTGGTCCTGTACATGGCCAGCTCGGCGTTGGACTCCCATGTCGTCGGCTGGTCGCTGTACGACGGCACGGGCCGCACCTCGCCCACCACGGGCGACAGCGACGAGCCGCCGCACGACGTCTCTTCCTCAAGCACGAGTTCCTCTTCGAGCGGATCGTGGACGCGCGAGCGGAGCCGCGCGAGGCGGGCCACCGGTACGCGAGGCACCCTCCTCGTGCGGGCCGCGTCGCCCAGCCGAGGAGGGGGCGAGGTCAGGCTCCGGCCTTGCGCTTGTTGTAGACGTCGAAGCCGACGGCCGCCAGCAGGACCAGGCCCTTGATCACCTGCTGGTAGTCGGTACCCACGCCGACCAGCGACATGCCGTTGTTCAGCACGCCGAGCACCAGACCGCCGGTGAGTGCACCGATGACGGTTCCCACACCGCCGCTCGCGGAGGCGCCGCCGATGAAGGCGGCGGCGATCGCCTCCAACTCGAAGTTGATGCCGGCCTGCGGCGTACCGGCGTTGAGCCGCGCGGCGAAGACCATCCCGGCCAGGGCCGCGAGAACGCCCATGTTCACGAAGGCCAGGAAGACGACCCGCTTGCTCTTCACCCCGGACAGCCGCGCCGCGGCCTCGTTGCCGCCGATGGCGTAGGTGTGCCGGCCGAGGATCGAATTGCGCATCACGTATCCGAAGCCGACCAGCAGGACGCCGAGGATCAGCAGGACGATCGGCACGCCGTGGTAGCTGGCCAGCAGCAGCGTGAAGGCCACCACGGCCGCGGTGATCGCGCCGAGCTTCACCAGGAACAGCCCGGTCGGGAGCGGTTCCAGCCCGTACGAGGCGGCCCGCCGCCGGCCGCGCACCTCCTGCAGGATCGCGACGGCCAGCACCACGAGGCCCAACAGGAGGGTGAGGTTGTGGTAGTTGGTGCGGGGGCCGACGGTGGGGAGGAAGCCGCTGCTGATGTTCTGGAAGCCCTTGGGGAACGGCGCCACCGACTGGCCCTGCAGGAGGATCTGGGTCCCACCGCGGAACAGCAGCATGCCGGCCAGCGTGACGATGAACGAGGGGATCCCGAGATAGGCGATCCAGAAACCCTGCCAGGCGCCGGCGAGGGCCCCGATCAGCAGCGCGGCCACCAGCGCCACGGGCCACGGCGCGTGGTGTTTGACCATCATCACCGCGGCGGCGGCCCCGACGAAGGCGGCGAGCGACCCGACCGACAGGTCGATGTGCCCCGCGATGATGACGATCATCATGCCGATGGCCAGGATGAGGATGTAGCTGTTCTGCTGGATCAGATTGGTGATGTTGAGCGGCTGGAGCAGAATGCCGTCAGTCCAGAACTGGAACAGCAGCACGATCAGCGCCAACGCGAGCAGCATCCCGTACTGGCGCAGGTTGCCGCGCAGCGCTCGGGCCAGTACGGCACCGGCCGACACACGCCGGTCGGTCTGCGGTGTGCTGGGCGTGGTCTGTGGGTTGGTCTTGGTCTGGGCCATGCCTCACACCTGCTTGTCGGGGTATGCGGGGCTCATGGTCATGAGCCGCATGAGGGATTCCTGGGTGGCGTCGGCGCGGCTCACCTCACCGGTGATCCGGCCTTCGGCCATGGTGTAGATCCGGTCGCACAGGCCCAGGAGTTCGGGGAGTTCGGAAGAGATGACCAGTACCGTCTTGCCTTGGGCGGCGAGATCGGCGATGACGGTGTAGATCTCCGCCTTGGCGCCGATGTCGATGCCCCGGGTGGGTTCGTCGAGGATCAGCACCTTCGGCTCGGCGAAGATCCACTTGCTGAGGACGACCTTCTGCTGGTTGCCGCCGCTGAGCTTGCCGGTCTGCGCGAACACCGAGGGGGCCTTGATGTTCATGGTCCGCCGGAACGATTCGGCGATCCGGGCCTCCTCGTGCCGGTCGACCCAGCCCCGCCGGGCGACCTTGTCGAGGGCGCTCAGCGAGATGTTCCGGCTGATGTCGTCGCCCAGGTTGAGGCCGAGCTGCTTGCGGTCCTCGGTCACGTAGGCGATGCCGTGGCCGATCGCCTCCGGCACCGTCCGGGTACGGATCTCCCGGCCGTCCAGCCGTACCCGGCCGCCGGTCCACCGTCCGTACGAACGGCCGAAGACGCTCATGGCCAGTTCGGTGCGACCGGCGCCCATGAGGCCGGCGATGCCGACGATCTCGCCTCGACGGACGTTGAGCGAGACGCCGTCGACCACCTTGCGCCGGTGGTCGATCGGGTGCTGGACGCTCCAGTCCTCGATCTCGAAGGCGACCTCGCCGATCTCGGGGGCGCGCTCGGGGTAGCGGTGCTCCAGGTCGCGGCCGACCATGCCGCGGATGATCCGCTCCTCGGAGATGCCCTCGGGCCCGATCGCGATGGTTTCGATGGTCCGCCCGTCACGCAGGATGGTGACGGAGTCGGCGACCCGGGCGATCTCGTTCAGCTTGTGCGAGATGAGGATGCAGGAGATGCCCTGGGCCTTGAGTTCGAGGATCAGGTCGAGCAGCTTGCGGCTGTCCTCGTCGTTCAGGGCGGCCGTCGGCTCGTCCAGGATGAGCAGCTTGACCTTCTTGGCGAGCGCCTTGGCGATCTCGACCAACTGCTGCTTGCCCACGCCGAGATCGGCGATCCGGGTGTGCGGGCTCTCGTCGAGCCCGACCTGCCGGATCAGTGCGGCGGCGTGGGTCAGCGTCTTGTGCCAGCTGATGACGCCCCGGGTGGCGTGCTCGTTGCCGAGGAAGATGTTCTCGGCGATGGACAGGTAGGGCACCAGCGCGAGTTCCTGGTGGATGATCGCGATGCCGCGCTGCTCGCTGGCCCGGATGTCCCGGAACCGGCAGGGCTCGCCCTCGAAGAAGATCTCGCCCTCGTAGCCGCCGTGGGGGTAGACCCCGCTGAGCACCTTCATCAGCGTGGACTTGCCGGCGCCGTTCTCGCCGCAGATGGCGTGCACCTCACCGGCGGCGACGGTCAGGTTGACCTCGGAGAGGGCCTTGACGCCGGGAAACGTCTTGCTGATCGACCGCATCTCGAGAACGGGTCGGGCCATGGTTGTGCATCCGTATCGTCGGGGCGGTGCGCTGCCGGGCGGTCTCCCGGGCGTCGCACCGCCGTTTCGTCGTCGTCGGACCCGTCGGTCGGGCTCCGCGGGCTACTTCAGCTGGTCCGCGGTGTACTGGCCGCTGTCCACCAGGACCTTCTGGTAGTTCTCCTTGTCGACGCTGACGGGCTGGAGCAGCTGCGCCGGCACGATCTTGACGCCGTTGTTGTACTGGCTGGTGTCGTTGACCTCGGGCTTGCCGCCGGTCAGCAGCGCGTCGCCCATCTGGACTGCGGACTTGGCCAGTTGGCGGGTGTCCTTGTAGACGGTCTGGGTCTGCTCGCCCGCGATGATCGACTTCACCGAGGCCAGCTCGCCGTCCTGGCCCGTGACGACGGGCAGCGGCTGGCCGGCGCCGTAGCCGACGCCCTTGAGCGAGGAGATGATGCCGATCGAGATGCCGTCGTACGGGGAGAGCACGGCGTCGACGCGGGCGGCGGTATACGACTTGCTCAGCAGGTTGTCCATCCGGGACTGGGCGAGACCGCCGTCCCAGCGCAGCGTGGCGATCTGGTTGAGGGAGGTCTGGCCGCTCTGCACGACCAGCTTCTTGTCGTCGATGTACGGCTTGAGGACGCTCATCGCGCCGTTGTAGAAGAACGCGGCGTTGTTGTCGTCCGGCGAGCCGGCGAACAGCTCGACGTTGAAGGGGCCCTTGCCGTCCTTGACGCCGAGCTTGTCGACGATGTAGCTGCCCTGGAGGACGCCGACCTTGTAGTTGTCGAAGGTCGCGTAGTAGTCGACGTTCCCGGTGCCGCGGATCAGCCGGTCGTACGAGATGACGCGGACGTGGGCGTCGGCGGCCTTCTGCAGCACGTTCGTGAGCGAGGAACCGTCGATGGCGGCGATCACCAGCAGCTTGGCTCCCTTGGTGATCATGTTCTCCACCTGGGAGACCTGGTTCTCCACGACGTTGTCGCCGTACTGGAGGTCGGTCTTGTAACCCTTGGCCTGGAACTCCTTGACCATGTTGTTGCCGTCGTTGATCCAGCGCTCCGACGACTTGGTCGGCATCGCGATGCCGACGAGGCCGCCCTTGGCGTCCCCGCCGGCCGGGGCGTCGCCGGTTCCGTTGGCGCTCTGGCCGCAGGCTGCCAGCGACAGCGTCAGGCCCAGGGTGACAAGTCCCGCTGAAAGCTTCCGCACAGTTCCTCCAGT
Organism: Streptomyces sp. NBC_01296; assembly: GCF_035984415.1. Taxonomy (NCBI): domain Bacteria; kingdom Bacillati; phylum Actinomycetota; class Actinomycetes; order Kitasatosporales; family Streptomycetaceae; genus Streptomyces; species Streptomyces sp. NBC_01296. Next base: position 8,559,418 of record NZ_CP130720.1, read on the forward strand.
GACTTTCCGCGACCGGCACAGTGCGACCCGGCTGGGAGAACCGGAAGCGGTCGAGCGGGGCCGGCCGGGAGTCGTTCCCCGCGCTGTTGCGAAGTCAGGTTTGCAGCGGCTCCGGCCTGGCGATACCTGAGTGTTAACGCTCACAAGTGTGTCGTCAAGGGTCTACTCAGATCACCATTGGGCAACATCGCCCCAGGCGGGCAGCCGGTTCGCCGGGGCGGCTCCGCAGCGGGGCGTCCGGGCGTGCCGGTCGCGGGCGGCTTCCGGGGTTTCTGCGGCTTTGCCGAGCGGGAGTAGGGGGTGCGGGGGCTGGCTACTTGGTGGGATTGCGGATCGCCGGACGGACTGGGCGACGTTGCGGCGCCTCCTGTGTCGACGCGGACGTGGTGCTCGGTGTGCTGCGCGCGCGTCCCGCACGGCTCCGGCCGCTCGATTCCGGGATGCATCGGCTCGGTGGCCTTGGCGGCATTCCTGAGTTCAGCTGCTTCACTCCGCCCTTGGCTGCTGTGCGGCAGGGCTTCGGCGAGCCTGGTCGGTCGGCCCCGGAAACTGCTCGTCGGGTAGCTGGGGGTGGGGCGCGGACCTGCGGTGCCGCCTGCCGAGCCCGTCCGGGTTGGGGCCGCGTCGCGCGGGCGCCGCGGGCCCGGCCTTAAGGTGCCTGGTGGATCAGGGCCGGGGCCGGGTTGGCTGGTGCCGCGCCTTGCTGCGTCTTGCCGGGTTGTCGTCGCCTTGCGGTCCACGCCCAGCCAACCCGGCCGAGCCGACCCTGACCCGCCAGATGCCCTGCTAAAGGGTGTTGCAGAAGGCTCAGGTCGGGGCATTTTCCTTGTATGGGTGGGGTGTTGCGGGCTGAGCCGGTGTGGGTGGAGACGTTCATGGGTCTGCGGATGGACCGGTTTGCGAAGCTGGTGAAGGTGGTGCGGGAACGGGTCGGGCGGTGGCTGCCCGTGGTGTCTGCCGCTGGCGGACCGGGTGCTGCTGGTGGCGGTGTACTACCGGACCAACCTCACGATGCGGCAGCTCGCCCCGCTCTTCGGGGTCTCTTCGGCGACGGTCTGCCGGGTCATCCAGCGGCTGCGGCCCCTGCTGGCGTTGGAGCCGGCCCCGCGGCCCGTCGCCGACGTCGAACGCCTGTGGATCGTGGACGGAACCCTGATCCCGATCCGCGACTGAAAGGTTGCCGCCTCCTCGAGGAACTACCGGTTCTCGGCGAACGTGCAGGTCATCATCGACGCCGACACCCGCCTGGTCGTCGCCTCGGCCCGGCCGGCACCAGGGAACAAGGCCGACGCCCATGTCTGGCGGGAGTCAGACCTGCCCGCCGTAGCGGCCGGGACAGCGGTGATCGCGGACGGCGCCTACCCGGGCGCCGGGCTGATCGTTCCGCACCGCAGAAGGGCCGGACGCCACCTCCTGCGCGGCCAGGAGGAGGACAACGCCGAACACCGAAGGGTCCGTGCCCGCGTCGAGCACACCTTCGCCCGCATGAAGACCTGGAAGATCCTCCGCGACTGCCGCCAGAAAGGAGACGGCCTCCACCACGCCGTCCAGGCCGTCGCCACCATGCACAACCTCGCCATGGCAGGGTGAAGCAGCAGGTCAGAGATCACCCAGGCCTGCCCGACAAGGACCTTCTGCAACACCCTTTAGGGCCCTGGGGCCATCGGACTCGGGGTCGACCGTCCCGTCGCCGAGGCTCTCCGCCGCGCCGGTCACACTTGTCGAGGCCTGGTTCCGGTTCCTTGACAGGAAGATTGTGAGCGCTAACAATTTGTCTTGTCGAGAGAGGTGACGCTTCAACTCCGCAGGAGCCATTGCTGTTTCCCGTGCGAGGGGTGAGGAAGGAAGTGACCGTGCTCCCTGCTGTCGGGGGCTCGGACGGGTACGTCGTCTTCGGCATCCCCTCCGGCAGCCTCACCGCACACGCTGTGCCGGTCGCCGTGCATGGCGGACGGGAGCTCGCGACCATTCTGCGCGCGTATCCGCGCGCCGTCATCGAGCGCCAGTCGGCCGGTGCCGGGCGCCCAAAGCCGCCTGGCCGGGCCCTGCGGCATCCCGAGGGCGGGGCGAGGTACTGCGGCACCTTCCTTCCCGCCGTACTCGCCGCCGCCGGCGTTGAGCCCGCCCGCACCTCATCGGCATCGCCACAGGCCTCGCCATCCGAATGGTCCTGCCGGTGGTTGCCGAGGGGCGCGCCGCTCGCCGCTGCTCGGGGAGGCCGAGCCCGCCTGCCGCCTGCCGCAGACCTGGTACCGGGGCGGGGACCCATTGCCGGACCCGCTCGACTACGACGTCATAAAGGCCTGCTGGACCTACCAGTACCACGAGGCCGCGCCCCTCTATCCCTTCGGCCACGGGCTGTCCTTCACCGACTTCGCCTACAGCGGCCTGGGCATGTCGCGGCCGTCGATTGGCCAGGACGGTTCGGTCGACGTCACGGTGACCCTGGCCAACACCGGCCCACGGGAGGGCAGCGAGGTGGTCCAGCTCTACATCCGCGCGCTTGACGCCCGCTACGAGGCCCCCCGCAGGCGCCTCGCCGACTTCCGCAAGGTCCGCCTGGAGCCGGGCGAGTGCAGGGAGTTGAGTTCTCGCTCCCGGCCGACCGGCTCGCCCACTGGTCCACCGCGACCGGCGCCTTCACCGTCGACCCCGGCAGGTACGAGATCACCGCCGGCCGCTCCGCCGAGAACCCGGTCCGCACCGCACGGCTCACGGTGACCGGACCGGCCCCCGAGCCCCGCGTGGTCGTCGGCCGAAACGCTGCACGGCGGCTTCCGCCTGGCCGCCTTCGGCTTCACCGCGTCCAGCGGGACCGGCTGAGGCCGCCAGGACCGGCTGAGGCCGCCGGGACCGGCTGAGGCCCGCACCCGCGAGACCGGCGGCCCGCCACAGGGGGGCGGGCCGCCACCCCCGTCCCGCACCACCGCCCGGAGCTGCGAGGCAAGGCCCTCGAGGCCGCCGAGCTCCGTCGCCCAGTCACCCAGTCACCCCCGTCACCTCTCCGACCGGAGGAAGCCCCCATGCCGCTCACAGACCTCGGCGCGGACGAACTTGTCTACTACCGCCCTGAGTTGCCCGATCCGACAGGATTCGACGACTTCTGGCGGCGGACCCTCGCCGAAGCCCGCTCACGCGACGGGGCGATCAAGGTGGAGCGGGTCACCGCCCAGCACATGCTGCGCACCGTCGAGGTCGAGGACGTACGCTTCCCCGGCTGGAACGGCGAACCGGTGGCCGCCTGGCTGCTGCGCCCGCGCGACGCGGCCGGACCGCTGCCGGTCGTCATCACCTACATCGGCTACGGCGGCGGTCGCGGACTGCCCACCGACCACCTGCTCTGGTCCGCGGCCGGCTATGCCCAACTCGTCGTCGACAGCCGGGGGCAGGGCCACGACACCCCGGACCGGGGCCTGGGCGACGGCACGCAGTGGGTCGAGGGGTTCATGACCCGCGGCATCGACTCTCCCGACGACTACTACTACCGGCGACTGATCACCGACTGCGTGCGAGCCGTGGACGCGGTCGCGCAGCTGCCCGGACTCGACAGCCGTCGGATCGTGGTGGCCGGAGGCAGCCAGGGGGGCGGTCTGGCGCTCGCCGTCGCCGGTCTCGCCGCGGACCGCGTGGCGGCCGCGATGCCGGACGTCCCGTTCCTGTGCCACTTCCGCCACGCCACCGCGATATGCGGCGAAGGCCCGTACCAGGAGATCGCCAAGTACCTGCGCTGGCACACACCGCGTGGAGCCGGCCTTCGACACCCTCGACTACTTCGACGGCGTCCACTTCGCCCGGCGGGCCACCGCGCCGACGCTGTTCAGCGTGGCCCTGATGGACCCGGTCTGCCCGCCCTCCACGGTCTACGCCGCCTTCAACCGCTACGCGGGCGCGGACCGCACCATGACCGTGTGGCCGTTCGGCGACCACGGCGGCGGCCTCGGCTCCAACCCGCCCGTCCAACTGGACTGGCTGCGCGAGCGCGGTCTGGCCCCGGAGCTCTGACCCGCCCCCGCACCACCGGACCGGGCAGAGCGCCAGGGGGTGTCTTGCCGATCGGGCCGGGCTCGCGGTGCCGGGCACGCACGCTCGCCGCGTTCTCGTCGGTCGCCGACGCTCCGCGTCGACTCCCTCCTCGGCCTTGCGACCGCACGCACCAGGCACCGCTCCCTGATCCGGCCTGATCGACAAGACACCCCCCAGGCCGCCCCGCGACCCCGAGCCTCGCACCGGAGACCGAGGAGCCCGACCGAGCCGTGAGATACCGCCCATGACCACCCCGGACTTCCCGGAACTGCCCGCCGGGTTCCGTTTCGGCGCCGTGACCGCCGCCTACCAGATCGAGGGCGCCCACGACCGGGACGGCCGTGGCCCGTCCATCCGGGACACCGTCAGCCACATGCCCGGCCGTACGCTCGACGGAGCCACCGGCGACACGGCCTGCGACCACTACCACCGCCACCCGCAGGACGTCGCCCTGCTGCGCGGGCGCGGCGTGGACGGTTACCGCTTCTCGATCGCATGGCTCCGCCTGCTGCCCGGGGGCACACCACCGGCCGGCCCGTCGTCCCGGAGGCGCTCACCGCACTGCTGCGCGCACTCCACGTTCGTTACCCGCGGCTTCCGCCGGTGTGGATCACCGAGAACGGCTCCGCGGAGGCCGACACCGTCGGTCCCGACGGCCGGGTCCATGACACCGCGCGGATCGAGTACCTGGCGGACCACCTCGCCGCCGTCGCGGAGGCGGTCTCCGCTGGCGTGGACGTGCGCGGCTACTACGTCTGGTCGCTGCTGGACAACTTCGAGTGGGCCCGCGGCTACGGCCAGCGCTTCGTCCTGGTCCACGTCGACTACGACACGCTGACCCGAACGCCCAAGGACAGTTACCACTGGTTCCGGGCCCTGATCACCGCGCACCGAGCGCGGACGGAGAAACCACCCGATGAAGTTCACCGATGGCTACTGGCTGATGCCACCGGGCGTCACCGCGCGTTACGCCGCCGAGGTCGCGGACGTCCGGGCCGACGAGCACCGGATGACCATCCACGCGCCGGTGAAACCCGTACGCAGCCGCGGTGGCATGCTCAACAGTACGCTCCTGACGGTCGATTGCTGGTCACCGGCCGAGGGCGTCATCGGGGTGCGCGTCACCCACCACGCCGGTTCCGTGCGGCCCGGGCCGGAGTTCGCACTGCCCGGCGCGCAGGAGGGCAGCGGGAAGGTGCACCGGGACGGCCCGGTGGTCGAACTCAGCGTGGGTGAGCTGTCGCTGCGGGCGGACACCTCACAGCCGTGGCGCCTGGAGTTCACCTCCGGCGGGCAGGTGCTGACCTCCGCATGCTCGGCCAACTCTCCCTGGGCGTAGGGGAGCTGGTCTACGGCTTGGGGGAGCGGTTCACCCCGTTCGTCAAGAACGGGCGGCAGGTCGTGGACATCCGGCAGGCCGACGATGGCACCCAGCAGCGAGCAGGCGTACAAGAACGTCCCCTTCCACCTGGCCAATCGGGGCTACGGAGTCTTCGTCAACCACCCCGGCAAGGTCAGCTACGAGGTCGGCTCCGAGTCGGTCGGCCACGTGCAGTTCAGCGTGGAGGACCAGTCGCTGGAGTACTTCGTGGTCCACGGCCCGACCCCGAAGCTGATCCTGGAGCGCTGCACCGCGCTCACCGGCCGCCCCGCCCTGCCCCCGGCCTGGGCGCTGGGCCTGTGGCTGACCACCCAGCACATGCTCGGAGAACGACCTGCTCCTCGCCCCGGTCTTCACCGACGACGGCACGGTCGAGTGCTACGTGCCGGAACGTGGACCAACGTTCTGACCGGTGCCCGGATCGACGGTCCCCGCTTGGTCCGCGAACAGCACGGCTTCCACACCCTGCCGCTGCTGGCCCGCCCCGACTCCGTCATCCCGCTCGGCGCCGACGACCAGCACCCGGTCTCGGCCTGGGGGGACGGTGTCGAACTGCGGGTGCACGCCTTCGCCGACGGCGCCGAGCGCGCCCTGGTGATCCCGCGCTCCGACGGCCCCGGCGAGGTGGCCCGCTTCCAGCTGCGCCGCCGCGGCGACCGGCTCCACGTGACCACCGACAGCCCGCGTCCCTGGCAGCTCCGGTTCGGCGGGCCGGACGCAGCCGTCCACGCCCGGCCGGCCGACACCCTGGAGGCCGACTTCGCCCACCCCGCCTGGGGGGGGAGTGGCGGAGCCGGGCCGTGGATCGTCACGGCCCGGCTCTTGCGCGCACCGGCTCAGCGGGCGCCGAGGAGGTGTTCGAGGGCGAGCTGGTCCAGTTGCTCGAAGGCCATGCCGCGGCGGGCGGCGGCGTCGACGTCGAACTCGTCGAAGGCGGACCGGTCGGCCAGCAGCCCGGCCAGGCCGTCCTCGGCGGTGGGCAGGGCGAGCTCGGGCAGTCGGGAGGCGGCGAGCGCGGCCCGGACCTCCGGATTGGACCGGAAGGCGCGGGAACGCTCCGCCAGGAGCAGGTAGTTGCGCATGCAGGCGGCCGCCGAGGCCCAGACGCCGTCGGAGTCCTCGGTGCGCGGGGGCTTGAAGTCGAAGTGGCGGGGGCCGTCGTAGCCCGCCGACTCCAGCAGGTCGACCAGCCAGAAGGCCTGGCGCAGGTCGCCCGCGCCGAAGCGCAGGTCCTGGTCGTACTTGATGCCGGTCTGGCCGTTGAGGTCGATGTGGAACAGCTTGTCGTGCCACAGGGCCTGGGCGATGCCGTGCGGGAAGTTCAGTCCGGCCATCTGCTCGTGGCCGACCTCCGGGTTGAGGCCGACCCGGTCGGGCCGGTCCAGCTCGTTGATGAACGCCAGGGCGTGGCCGATGGTGGGCAGCAGGATGTCGCCGCGCGGCTCGTTGGGCTTGGGTTCGATCGCGAGGCGCAGGTCGTAGCCCTGGTTCTCGACGTACTCGCCCAGCAGGTTGAAGGCTTCCTTCAGCCGGTCGAGGGCGGCACGCACGTCCTTGGCCGCGCCGGACTCCGCGCCCTCGCGGCCGCCCCAGGCGACGTAGACCGAGGCGCCGAGCTCGACGGCCAGGTCGATGTTGCGGATCGTCTTGCGCAGCGCGTACCGGCGCACGTCCCGGTCGTTGGCGGTGAAGGCGCCGTCCTTGAACACCGGGTGGGTGAAGAGGTTCGTCGTGGCCATCGGCACCTTCAGCCCGGCTGTGTCGAGTGCGGTGCGGAACCGCTTGACCGCCTGCTCGCGGGCGGCGTCGCCGGCGCCGAAGGGGATCAGGTCGTCGTCGTGGAACGTGACGCCGTAGGCGCCGAGCTCGGCCAGCCGCTCGACGCTCTCGACGGGATCGAGGGCGGGCCGGGTGGCGTCGCCGAAGGGGTCCCGCCCCTGCCAGCCGACGGTCCACAGGCCGAAGGTGAACCTGTGCGCGGGGGTGGGAACGAGCGGGTCGCGGGTCATGAGGCGCTCCGGATCAGGCCGAGGGCTATTTGTAATGGCGAAAAACAAATTAGTATGCCGGGACGCCAGAAGGAACCCCACCGGAGGAACGCATGTCTGCTCAGCGTGTCGTGATCGGTGTCGACAGCTCGACCCAGTCCACCAAGGCCCTCGCCGTCGACCTGGAAACCGGCGCCGTCCTGGGCGAGGGCCGCGCCTCGCACGCCGTAAGCGCCGGCGCCGGACGCGAGAGCGACCCCGAACAGTGGTGGCGGGCGCTCGGCGAGGCCGCGGCGGGCACCGGCTGGGCGGATCGCGCGGCCGCCTGCTCGATCGCCGGCCAGCAGCACGGCCTGGTCACCCTCGACGCGGCGGGCCGGCCGGTGCGCCCGGCGCTGCTGTGGAACGACGTCCGCTCCGCCCCGCAGGCCGCAGAACTCGGAGCCGCCTTCGGCCCGGCCGAGCTCGCGCGCCGCACCGGAAGCGTCCCGACGGCCGCCTTCACAGCCGCCAAGTGGGCCTGGCTGCAGGCGAACGAGCGTGCCGCGGCAGACCGCGTCGCGGCCGTCCGGCTTCCCCACGACTACCTGACGGAGCGGCTGACCGGCGAGGCGGTGACGGACCGCGGTGACGCCTCGGGAACCGGCTGGTGGGGCCCGGACGGCTACGACCGGGACGTCCTCGGCCGGATCGGCCTCGACCCCGGGCTGCTGCCGCAAGTCCTCCCGCCGGGCGCCCTCGCGGGCACCGTACGGACCGGGATGCCACTGCGCGAAGGCGCGCTGGTGGCCACCGGGACCGGTGACAACATGGCCGCCGCCCTCGGGCTGGGCCTGACCCCCGGACGTCCCGTGCTGAGCCTCGGTACCTCCGGCACCGTCTACGCCGTCGGCCGGACCCGCCCCGCCGATCCGAGCGGAACCGTCGCCGGCTTCGCCGATGCCCTCGGCGGCTGGCTGCCGCTCGCCTGCACGCTCAACTGCACCCTCGCCGTCGACCGCTTCGCAACCCTCGTCGGACGCGGCCGCGAGGACGTCGAGGCGGGCGGCACGGTGGTGGTCCTTCCCTACCTGGACGGCGAGCGCACTCCGGACCTCCCCGGCGCTTCCGGCCTGGTCCACGGCCTGCGCCACGACACCACGCCGGGCCAGCTGCTCCAGGCTGCCTACGACGGCGCCGCCCACGCCCTCCTCGTGGCCCTGGACGACGTACTGCGTGCCGGAGGCGAAAGCCCCGCCCCCGACGAACCACTGCTGCTGATCGGCGGCGGAGCCCACGGCAGCGCCTGGCAGCGCACCGCGCTGCGATTGTCCGGCCGAGCGGTACAGGTGCCCGAGGCCCGGGAACTGGTCGCGCTCGGGGCCGCCGCCCAGGCCGCCGCACTCCTCACCGGTGAGCCCGCCGACGCCGTCGCCCGGCGCTGGCGGACCGCCGGGGGCCGGGTCCTGGACCCCGTACCCCGCGACGAGGACACGCTCGAGCGGATCACCAGTACGCTGCGGCGGGCGCGGGCCTTGCAGGAGCTCCCGCCGGCACAACGATAGGAAGGTCGGCCCGATGGCGGGGAGCGGCAGGGCGAGCGGGGGCGCGGAGGCCGTGCCCGCCTCGCAGCAGGGCATGCGGCGGCAGAACCTCGCGGTGGTGATCGGCGCGGTCGCCGCGCACGGTCCGCTCTCCCGGGCGGACGTCGCCGGGCACACGGGCTTGACCAGGCCGGCCGTCTCCTCCCTGGTCGACGAACTCATCGGCCGCGGCGCGCTGACCGAGACGGAGACCGCGCCCAGCGGACGCGTCGGCCGCCCCGGGCGGGCGCTGGCCCTGAACGACCGGGGTCCCGCGGGCCTCGGCCTGGAGATCGGCGTCACCCACCTCGCCGCGTGCGTCGTGGACCTACGAGGTGAACCCCGGGTGTGGCGCCGGGTGGAGCGGGCCAACGCGGGCCGGCCGGCCGGGCAGGTACTGATGGAGGCCGCCGCGCTGGGCGCCGAGGCGGAGGCCGAGGCCGCCGCCCTCGGGCTGCGCGTCGCGGGCCGCGTCCTGGCCGTGCCGGGGGTGGTGCCGAACGAGCCGGGCGGGCTGGTCGGACACGCCCCCAACCTCGGCTGGCAAGAAGTCCGCCCCGCCGACCACTGGCCGGACCCCGACACCGTGCCCGAGCCGGAGAACGAGGCCAACCTCGGGGCGCTGGCCGAGCAGTGGCACCGGGGAGACCCCACCGGGACCTTCGTGCACGTCTCCGCCGAGGCCGGAATCGGTGCCGCACTCGTCGTCGGCGGGCAGCTGTTCCGCGGCGCCCGCGGATTCGCGGGGGAACTCGGCCACCTGCCCGTCCACCCGGAGGGCGCCCGCTGCGCCTGCGGGGCACGCGGCTGCCTGGAGCAGTACGCGGGCGAAGCGGCCGTCCTGCGCGAGGCCGGGCTCGCGCACGTCGGCGACCCGGTGGCCCTGCTGGCCGAGCGGGCGGGCGCCGAGGACGCGGCGACCCTGCGCGCCCTGGACCGTGCGGGACGCGCCCTGGGCCTCGCCCTCACCTCCGCGGTGAACCTGATCGACCCGGACGGCCTCGTTCTGGGCGGCGCCTACGCCGAACTCGCCGACTGGCTCCTCCCGGCCGTCCGCGCCGAACTCGCCGCCCGGATCACCGTCCGGCCCTGGACCCCGGAGGCGGTACGCCCCTCCGCCCTGGGCCGGCGCGGACCGGTGCTGGGCGCGGCATGGTCGACCGTCCGACAGATCATCGCCGACCCGGGCCGCCTGCCGGCCCGATAGGGGGCGTCTGGTGGAGCAGGGTCGGATGGGCGGGCGCGGTCAGCCGTCGATCGCCCGCAGCGCGTCGTCGCTCAGACTGGCGGCCAGCCACTGCTCCATGGCCGTGATGTGGACCGTCGCCGCGGCGGCGGCCGGCAGGGCGTCGCGGGACTGCAGCGCGCCGAGGATCTGCTCGTGGTCCCGGTGGGCGCTGTCCAAGGCGTCACGGGTCCGGCTGCCGCGGACGATGCGGACGCGCGGGGTACGTGTGGAGAGGACCCGCAGGAGCATCGAGAGCATCGGGTTGTCGACGGCTTCGACGATCCTGAGGTGGAAGGCGATGTCGTGGGCGACGAACTCCTCCACGGTGGTGGCGGCCTGGGACCTGTCGAGGATGTCGCGCAGTTCCTGGAGGTCCTGCGGCGTCAGCAGGGCAGCGGCAAGCCCCGGTCGCCCGCGGTTCCAGCAGCCGGCGCACCTGGAGCAGTTGCAGCGCGCAACCCGCGTATCTGGGCCAATTCCGGCATCAGCCGCCTGCCAGATTCCCGACGACATCGGGCATGTGGAGAAATGGCAGCTCGCACTCGACATGCTCGATGAGACCCGCTCGTGGGGCGTCGAGGTGCCGGTGGCCGTCGCGGATGCCGGATACGGCCACGCGGCGGCCTTCCGGCACGGCCTGCAGGCCCGCAGCCTCAATTACGTCGTGGGAATCTCCACCACCCTCTCGGCCCAGCCCGGCCTCGCGCTACCGGTCGCCGAGCCGTACTCCGGGACCGGACGCCCGCCGGTGGCGAAGTACCCCGACAAGCCGCAGTCGGTGAAACAGCTGGTCATCGCGGCCGGCCGGAAGGCGGCAAAGCCGGTGCAATGGCGTGAGGGATCCCGGCCCGGCACCGACCGCAGCGGCGTGAAGCGGATGTACTCGCGGTTCGTGGCCCTGCGGATCCGGCCCGCCGGCCGCGAGGTCCGCCAAGCGGCCGACAGCCCGGAACTGCCCGAGTGCTGGCTGCTGGCCGAGTGGCCGGCCGGCCAGGCCGAGCCGGTCCAGTTCTGGCTGTCCGACCTGCCCGCCGACACCCCGCTGACCACCCTGGTCCGCCTGGCCAAGCTCCGCTGGCGCATCGAACACGACTACCGGGAGATGAAGCAGGCCCTGGGCCTTGCCCACTTCGAGGGCCGCACCTGGAACGGGTGGCACCACCACGTGACCCTCGTCTCGGTCGCACACGCCTTCTGCACCCTGCTCCGGCTGGCCAGAGCCCCAAAAGACACGGCGCCGGCCTGAGCCTCTACCGGATCGTCCGCGAGCTACAGACCCTCCTCGCGACATGGACCGGCGTCTGGCCCACCTGCCACCGCGGCATACCCGCACCAACACCGACCTGACCAAGCACTACTAGGGCCTGCCGTCAAAGTCGCGTCGTCGCCCGCGGGGCAGACGGGACTTTGACGACAGGCCCTACGCCTCGCCGGGAGCGCGCAGCTCTCCCGTCCGGGCCACGCGGGAGTACCAGTGCGCGCTCGACTTGGGTGTGCGCTCCAGGGTGTCGTAGTCGACGTGGATGGCGCCGAACCGCTTGGCGTACCCGTAGGCCCACTCGAAGTTGTCCAGCAGCGACCAGAGGAAGTAGCCGCGCACGTCCGCCCCGTCCGAGATCGCCCGGTGCACCGCGTCGAGGTGGGCGTGGACGTAGGCGGCGCGCTCCGGGTCGTGGACCGTGCCGTCGGGGCCGACCTCGTCCTCGTACGCCGCGCCGTTCTCGCTGACCGCGAGCGGAAGCCCGGGGTACCGGGCGGCGGTCCGGGTCAGCAGGTCGTACAGGGCGCCCGCGTCGATCGGCCAGTCCATCGCTGTACGCTCACCCGGCGCCCGGTGGAAGGCCACGCCCTCCGCTCCGGGCCACGGCGAGTGCTCGCTGTTGCCGTGCCCGTCGTCCTGCGGCACCGCCGTGCCCTGCGCCGCGTGCGAGACGACCGTCGGGGTGTAGTAGTTCACGGCGAGCAGGTCCAGGGGCTGGTGCACGGTGGCGGTGTCGCCGTCCCGGATGAAGGACCAGTCGGTCAGGTGCGCGGTGTCCGCGAGGAGGTCCTCGGGGTAGGCGCCCTCCAGCATCGGTCCGAGCCAGATCCGGTTGCCGACGGCGTCGATGCGCCGGGCCGCCTCCCGGTCGTCGGCCGAGGAGGTCAGCGGGCGAACCTCGTGGAGGTTGAGGGAGACCGCGACCTGGCCGTCCCCGGGCAGCGCCGCCCGCAGGGCCTGGACGGCGAGGCCGTGACCGAGGTTGAGGTGATGGGCGGCGCGCAGGGCGGCGACCGGGTCCGTACGGCCGGGGGCGTGGACGCCGGAGCCGTAGCCGAGGAAGGCGCTGCACCAGGGCTCGTTGAGGGTGATCCAGTGCTTCACCCGGTCTCCGAGGGCGTCGGCCACCAGGCCGGTGTACTCGGCGAACAGCTCCGCGGTCGCGCGCTCGGGCCAGCCGCCCGCGTCCTCCAGATCCTGGGGGAGGTCCCAGTGGTAGAGGGTGAGGGCGGGTGTGACGCCGACGGCCAGCAGTTCGTCGACGAGCCGGCGGTAGAAGTCCAGCCCCTTCTGGACGGCGGGGCCCCGGCCGGTCGGCTGAACGCGTGACCAGGAGACGGAGAACCGGTAGGCGCCCAGGCCGAGTTCCGACATGAGACGGACGTCCTCGGGGTACCGGTGGTAGTGGTCCACGGCCACGTCACCGGTGTGGCCTTCGAAGACCTTTCCGGGGGTGTGGGAGAAGGTGTCCCAGATGGACGGGGTCCGGCCGTCCTCTCGGGCGGCGCCCTCGATCTGGTACGCGGCGGTGGCCGTGCCCCACAGGAAGTCGGGCGGGAAGGTGCGGGTGGCCGTGAGCGGCCGGGTCTCGGACGCGGTCATAGGAGAGCGCTCCCAACGCGGGTTTGGATGAAGCGGTGCCGGGTGAAGTGGTGCCGGATGAAGCCATGCCGGATGAAGCGGTGGCGGAAGGCAGGGTGTGCGAACGGACCGACGGGTCGGCCGTCTCGACGGACGCCTTCAGTTCTTGACGGCGCCTGCGGTGATGCCGCCCACGATGTGCTTGCCGAGGACCGCGAAGACCAGCAGCAGCGGCAGGGTGGATATGAGCGCCCCCGTCAGGACGACGGCCTGGTCGACGGTGTGGTTCCCCGCGCCGAGGCCGGCGAGGGCCACCTGCAGGGTGGGGTTCCCGTCGGGGGTCAGTGCGATGAACGGCCAGAAGAAGTCGTTCCATGCCTGCACGAAGACGAGCATTCCAAGGACCGCCATCGCTGGCCTGGCGACCGGGAACACCACGTGCCAGATGATGCGCAGGCTGTGCGCACCGTCCATCCGCGCCGCCTCCACCAGCTCCACGGGCAGGGCCTCGATGAGGTACTGGCGCATGAAGAACACGCCGAAGGCGGCGACCAGCGAGGGCAGGACGACCGACTGGAGCTGGTCGACCCAGCCGAGGTCGGTGATGATCTGGTAGAGCGGGATCACGCTGAGCTGCGGCGGGATCGTCATAGTGGCCACGACGAGCGCCAGCAGCGCCCCCTTGCCCCTGAAGGCCAGTTTGGCGAAGGCGAAGCCGGCGAGGGTGGAGAACAGGACGGTGGACAGGGCCACGAGCCCGGCCACGATCGTCGTGTTGACCAGTGCCTCGCCCATGTCGACCTGGTTCCAGGCGAAGGAGAGGTTGTCGAACAGCCGGGGGCCGGGCAGCAGCGGGGCCGGAGCCTTGACCACGCGCTCGCCCGTGTGGGAGGCGGCGACCAGGTTCCAGTACAGGGGGAAGAGGGAGACCAGGGCGGCGAGGCCGAGCAGGACGTAGGTCAGCGGTCCGGCGTGGTGCTGGCGGCCGGCCGACGGGCGAAGGCGCCTGGCGCGCGGCGCCCTGGCGGCTGCGGTCGTGTCGAGTGTGCGGCTCATGGGTTCAGCTCCCCGCCTTCGTGCTGATGCGGCCGGCGCGGTTGCGGTCGCGGCTGCGGCTGCGGCTGCGGTTCGAGCGGGAGACCAGCGCCTCGAGGCCGCCGATGAGCAGCAGGAGCAGGAGCATGACCCAGGCGATGGCGGAGGCCTGGCCCAGCGCGCCGGTCACCCAGCCCTTCTCGTACATGAGCAGGCTCAGCGTCTGGAACTGGTTGCCGCTGCCGCCGCTGATGCCGACGCTGCCGCCGTAGAGCATCGGCTCGCCGAAGAGCTGGGTGGCCCCGATGGTCGAGACGATGACGGTGAACAGGATCGTCGGCCGGATCGAGGGGATGGTCACGCTGAGGAACTGGCGCCAGCGCGAAGCCCCGTCCAACGCGGCCGCCTCGTAGAGGTCCTGGGGTACGGCCTGCATCGCGGCCAGGTAGATGAGGGCGTTGTAGCCGGTCCAGCGCCACGTCACGATCACCGAAATTGCGATCTGAGCAGGCCACTTGGAGGATTCCCAGGCGACCGGCTCGAAGCCGGCCCAGCCCAGCGCCGTGTTGATCAGCCCGTAGTCGGTGTTGAACAGCTGCGCGAAGACGAGGGTGGCCGCCGCGATCGAGGTGGCGTACGGGGCGAGCACCGCCACGCGGAAGAAACCGCGGCCACGGAGTTTGTAGTTGAGCAGGTGGGCCAAGCCGAGGGCCATCAGCAGCTGGGGAACGGTGGAGATCACACCGATGGTGAAGGTGTTGGCGAGGGCGTTCCAGAAGAACTCGCTGCCCGCCAGGGAGGTGTAGTTCTCCAGCCCCTTCCACTGCGCGCTGCCGCCGAGTTCCACCCGGTGGAGCGAGAGCCAGCCCGTGTAGATCAGGGGGAAGAGTCCGAAGGCCGCGAAGGTGAGGAAGAAGGGGGCGAGGAAGACGTAGGGGACCGCCTTCAGGTCCAGGCGGTAGAGCGTGCTGCGCAGTCCGCCCCGGCCGGAGGGCCACTGCTTGCGGGAGCCGGTGCTGGGGGCCGGGGGATGTGCGGCGGGCGGCGGGGAGCCGCCGCTGGTCGCCCGTACGGAGGTGGCCACGGGGGCGTCCTTCCAGGTCGATGCGTGCGGTGCTGCTGTGCTGCTGTGCTGCGGTTCTGCGGTTCTGCGGACGGCGGCGGCCCGCCGCCACCCGTCACCCGCGGGGAGGCGGTGGGAGGCGGTGGGGGCGGGCCGCCGCGTGCCCCGCTACTTGTCGATCTTGTCAGCGACCAGCTTCTTGACGTTCTCCCACGCCTTCGCCGGATCGGTGCCGCGCTGCTCGATGTCGAGGATGCCGTTGTCGGTGAGGAAGGTCTTCACCTGTCCGTCCCAGCGGCTGATCGGGGCGGGCGTGATGCCGGCCGCGGCTTCCGAGTAGATCTTGCCGACCGGAGTGTCACCGAAGTACGGCAGCTTCGCGCCCTGCACCGCCGGAGAGCTGAGGGTGTCCTTGGAGGAGGGGATGTTGCCGTTCACGCCGAAGACCTTGGCGTGCTGGGCCGGAGCGGTGAGCCAGGCGGCGAGTTCGGCCGCCTCCTTGGTGTGCTTGCCCGACTTCGGGACGGCGAGGAAGGAGCCGCCCCAGTTCCCGGCCACGGGAGGTGCGGCGATGTCCCACTTGCCCTGGTTCTCCGGGCCCGCCTGGTCCTTGATGATGCCCGTCATCCAGCTCGGGCAGGCCACGGTGGCGAACTTCGAGTTCTTGAAGGCCGCGTTCCACGTGCCCTTCTCGTCGAACTGGCGCAGCTTCGCGGTCAGTTCGCCCTTCGCCGCCGCCACGGCGGTGTCCCAGGCCTTCTTCACACCCGGACTGTTCTCGTAGTCCAGCTCGCCCTTGGCGTTGGCGTACTGCACGGGCTCGCTGGAGATCACGGCGTTGAACAGGCCGCTCGCGGAGTCGTGGAAGGAGGTCCCCTCGGGGGCGCTCTTCTTGTACGCCTCGCCGGTCTGGATGAACTTCGCCCAGTCGCCCGCCCAGAGCCCCGCGACTTCGGCGCGATCGGTCGGCAGGCCGGCCTTGGCGAAGAGGTCCTTGTTGTAGCAGATGGCCATCGGGCCGATGTCCGTGCCGAGGCCGATCACCTTGCCGTCGCCCGTCGTGGCCTGCTTGACCTTCCAGTCGAGGAAGGCGCCGACGTCCGCGCCGCCCGTCTTGCCGAGGTCGGTCCACTTGTCGGCCATGGCGGGTCCGGTCGCCTCCGCGATGTAGCCGACCTCCAGGGCCTGGATGTCCGCGAGGCCGCTGTCGCGGGAGAGGCGCAGCTTGAGGGTGTCCCAGTACTTCTGGCCGTCCGCGACGTTCGACTCTTCTATCTTGATGTTCGGGTGCGCCTTCGTGTACTCGGAGTAGAGCTTGGCCCCGGTCGCGTCGTCGTAGCCGAAGGAACCGAAGGTACCGATCCGCAGCGTGATCTGCTCGCCGCCGGCCGCGCCGTCGCTCTTGCCCTTGTCGCTGTCACCGCCGCAGCCGGTGAGCAGGGCCGTACCGGTCGCTACGACGGCGACCGCGGCGACCGCGTTGATCACGGTGCGGCGTCCGCGTCCGTGTCTGCTGCTGGAAGTACGCATTCCACTCTCCTCGTCCAAGGTGCTGCCCGTTGTGCGCCATGGGGTCCGGCGGGTTGTTCGCGGCTCGGCCAGGGGCCCGCCCGGACCTGATGTGAAAGCCGCTGTCGCACCCCTGGATGGGAGCGCTCCCACGTCGTTGCCGGAAGGTTGCTGCCTGGCGGGTGCGGGTGTCAAGAGATGAACGCGAATTCATTACAGAGGAGCCTCAGGTGCGGGCTCTTGCTTCTCCGGCGGGCTGCCCCGTGTCAGGTTGTGAACGCGACCGTGGTGGCAGGAGGGGATCGAGAGTATTGTGGGAGCGCTCCCACTCCGAGTCGGCGTAACGTGTCCACGGCTGCGGGGCGGTTGCACCGGCCTGCTTACCTGATCAGCAGGCCGGGCCCGCGCCCGGTGCGGAGTGCGATGGCACGCGAGTTCGGTGGCATACGAGGGGAGTTCAAGAGCGTGAGCGGACGGCAAAGCGGCGGCAGGCCCACTCTGGAAGAGGTCGCGGCCCTGGCCGGTGTCGGCCGGGGCACGGTCTCCCGGGTCATCAACGGTTCGCCGCGGGTGAGCGAGCGGGCCAAGGACGCCGTGGCCCGGGCTGTCGCAGAGCTGGGGTACGTACCCAATCAGGCGGCCAGGGCGCTGGCCGGCAGTCGGACCGACGCGGTGGCCCTGGTCATTCCGGAGACCGAGGCCCGGCTGTTCTCGGAGCCGTACTTCCTCGACCTGATCCGCGGGGTCAGCGCCGAGCTGGCCGAGGCGGACAAGCAGCTGCTGCTCACCCTCGTCCGGACCGAAGCCGAGCGGCAGCGGTTCGAGCACTACCTGGCGGCCCAGCGGGTCGACGGCGTGCTGCTGGCATCGGTCCACGGGAACGACCCGCTGCCTGACCGGATCACGCGGCTGGGCCTGCCGGTCGTCATGAACGGGCGGCGTTCGGAGGCCGAGCCGGTGGCCTATGTGGACTCCGACAACATCGGTGCGGGACGGGCGGCCGTCGCCCACCTCGCGGGGCGCGGCCGGTCCAGGATCGCGACCATCAGCGGGCCGCTGGACATGTACGTGGCCCGCGCACGCCTGGGCGGCTACCGCGCGGGCCTGGCCGAGGCCGGAATCCAGCCCGACGAGTCGCTCGTGGCGACCGCGGACTTCACCGAGGAGGGCGGCCGGCTGGCGATGCGCGAGCTCCTGGAACGCGCACCCGGCCTGGACGCCGTCTTCGCCGCCTCCGACGTGATGGCGGCCGGGGCGCGCGGCGTGCTGCGCGAGGCCGGCCGACGGGTCCCCGAGGACGTCGCCCTCGTAGGGGTCGACGACTCCACGGTGGCCCGCCTGATGGACCCGCCCCTGACCAGCGTGCGCCAGCCCATCGAGGAGATGGGCCGCACGATGACCCGGCTCCTGCTCCAGAAGATCGCCGAGGAGTCCGGAGTCGGCGCCGCCCCGAGGCAGGGCATGGGCGAGGAGCCGCGCCGGGTGCTCCCGACGGAACTGGTCGTGCGGGACTCCTCCTGAGCCGCCCCGGAAGCCTGTCGGCCGCCCGCCCCGAGCGTGCCGAGGCCCGGAGCCCCGCGGAAGGGAATGCTTCCGTAAGGCTCCGGGCTCGTCACCTGCCCTGCGTCACAGCGCCGGGTAGGCGTTCTTCATGAGCTCCTGGAACTGGGCGGAGAACCACTGGCCGGCGAGCGGTGCGTCCGGGAGGGCCCCCGACATGCTGTTGCCGTTGCGTACGTTGCCTGTGTAGGTGGGGTCGCACATCCGGTCGAATCCCTTGCCCTCGTTGTTCGGGATCTCCTTGCTGGCCCCGTCGGACTCGCCCGGGGGCTTGATCCACACGTAGGCGTCGATGCCGGCGGCCGGGGCTGCTTTCGGTCGTTCGCCGAGTCCGGCGCCGGACTGGTTGCACCAGTTGCCGAGGTGGATGCGCCGGTCGTAGCGGCCGCCGTTGACGTAGGTGTCCACGCTCGTCAGCGCGCCGGGTCCGGTCGGGCGGGCGGTGCCGCCCCAGCCGTTGCGGGAGGTGTCGATGAGCATGCCGATGTTGGTGTCGAAGCCCAGGGAGACCAGCTTGGTCCGCATGGCTTGGGCGTAGGACAGTTCGTCGGTGTAGCGGTTCCAGTCGACCCACTTCGACTGGCGCACGGAGGTGCCGTTGACGGAGTCGTCGATCTTGAAGTTGTCCTCCTTCAGCGCGCTGTAGTTGGCGGTGTTGACGATGAAGCCGTGCACGTTGGAGAGCGTGGAGCCCTCGGCGGTCGCGGCCTGCTTGAACATGTCGGCGGAGGCACCGAAGTTGTCGTCCCAGCCGAGCCAGCCGTGGTGGCCGGCGTCGACGTAGTTGTAGACGTTGGCGATCGAGCCGAGCTTGTTCAGGGCGTAGCCGACGCCCTTGACGTAGTTGCCGTTGGTCTTCATCACGTCGCAGTTGGCGGTTGCGGTGGGGCGGCCCGAGACGTTGGTGACCAGGTTCGGCAGTGAGTCGATCTCGACGGTGGTGACGATCCGCAGCCCCGCGTACTTGGGGTCGGCGAGGATCGCGGCGATCGGGTCGATGTACTGCGTCTTGTACTTGTCGATCTCGGTGGGGCCCAGTTCGCCGTTGGAGGCGAGCGCGGAGCAGTCCCGTCCGGGCAGGTTGTAGATCACCAGCTGGACGACGAGTTCGCCGCTGCCCTTCTGTGTCAGAGCCGCGTTCAGGTGGTCGCGCAGGCCCATCGTGCCGCTGGTGCCCGTGACGAGGGCGATGCGGTCCAGCCATACGGCGGTGGGCTGGTTGGCCACCCTGCTGCCGCCCGGTTCGGCGGCGGCATGGGCGGACCACTCGGGGTTCACGTACATCTTGGCGCCGGCGTAGGGGTTGTCGACCTTGCCGCCGGTGGGCGGAGGCGTGGTCGGCGGCGTAGTGGGCGGGGTAGTCGGGGGTGTGGTGGGGGGCTGGGTCGGGGTGGCGCCGTTGCAGGTGACGCCGTTGAGCTTGAAGGTCGCGGGGACGGCATTGGTACCGCTGTACGAACCGTTGAACCCGAAGGAGGTCGAACCGCCCGTGGCCAGCGACCCGTTGTAGGACATGCTCTTCGCGGTCACCGCCGCCCCGGACTGGGTGATGGTGGCGTTCCAGCCCTGGGTGACCTGCTCGCCGTTGGCGTAGGACCACTCCACGGTCCAGGAGGCCACCGGGTCACCGGTGTTGGTGACGATCACATTGGCGCCGAAGCCGGTGTTCCACTGGTTCGAGATCTGGTACTCGACCTTGCAGCCGGCGGTGGCGGCGCCGGCGCTGGTACCGAACGCCGTGGCGGTGGCGCCGGCGGCGGTGACGAGACTGAGGGCCGCCAGTAGGGCGGTGCGGGGGATGGTGCGGCTCATTTCGCGGGGTGCCTTTCAGTTCAAGGTGCGCAGGCGGTCGCGCACCCGGTGCCGAATGGGGGGAGTGCCGTGGTGCGAGGAGTGCCGTTGAGCGAAGGGGTGCCGTGGTGCGAAGGGGTGCCGTCGTACGGAGCGGACGCGGTCCTTGGAACCGGGCCGTGGCGCGGTCGGTGAACGCGTGTCCGCGGATGTGCCCGCCGCTCTCGCCCGAGACCGGGGCCGGTCAGCGAACGAGGCGAGGGTGGGGAAGGGGTGAGCCACTGGCTCGGGTCGTTGTATGCGATCCCGGGGACCGGCAGGAAACTGCGGGCCCCGGTCGCAAGCGCGGCCTGCACCAGGTCCTGTGTACCGCCGTCGCACGAGGTCAACGCTGCTCCGCCGAGCAGTGCCGACAGGCGCGGGGGTGTCGATGAGCGGGTCCTTGCAGCAAGTCGCGCTCTGACGGCGCGCCGACCGATGGAACCGCTCCCACTGGTTGGGGCCAGACCGTAGCGCCAAGTATCACCAAGCAAAAGAGGAGTTGAGTAAATTCGTCGCAGATTGCTTTCGACTCTTCACACGTCTTGACGCCGTCCCGACACGTCTGCACAGTGGGAGCGCTCCCACTGGTTCAGAGCTTGTGCGCTGCCGCTCCTCCCATCCCGTCTCCCCCGAGCCGCGAGGAGAACCGTCCGCATGTCGTCACACCCCCCACCCAGATTCCACGGACGACGCAAACTGCTCACCGCGTCCGCCACGGCCGTGGCCCTCTCGCTCCCCCTGGGCCTCACGGCCGTCGGCGCCACCACCGCCGCGGCCGCAGCGGTGCAGTGCAGCGTCGACTACAAGACCAACGACTGGGGTTCGGGCTTCACCGCCGAACTGACCCTCACCAACCGGTCCGCGACCGCTCTCGACGGTTGGAACCTCACCTACGACTACTCCGGCAACCAGCAGCTGACCAACGGCTGGAACGGCGTTTGGACCCAGTCCGGCAAGAGCGTCCGCGTCTCGGCCCCGGACTGGAACAAGACCGTCGCCGCGGGCGCGGCCGTCACCACCGGCGCCCAGTTCAGCTACAGCGGGACCAACGCCGCCCCCACTTCCTTCGCCGTCAACGGCACCCCGTGCACCGGAGCCCACCAGCCCCCGGTCGCCGTCCTGACCAGCCCCACCGCGGGCGCCGTCTACACGGCGGGCACCCCCGTCCCGCTAGCCGCCACCGCCGCCGCGGCCGACGGCGCCACCGTGGGCAAGGTCGAGTTCTACAGCGACACCACGCTCCTGGGCACGGACACCACGGCGCCCTTCACCCTGGATGCCACCGGCCTCGCAGCCGGTTCCCACTCCCTCTACGCCAAGGCCTACGACAGCCTCGGGGCCTCCGCCGAGTCGGCCCCCGTCGGCATCACCGTCGCTGCGGGCCCCGCGCTCGTCGCCACCCCCGCGCAGCTCTCCGTGCGCCGCGGGGAGACGGGCACCTTCGACCTGAAGCTCTCCAAGCAGCCGGCCGCGAACGTCACGGTGGGCGTGGCCCGTACCTCGGGCAACACCGACCTCACCGCGGCACCCGCCGCGCTCACCTTCACCCCGGCGAACTGGAACACCGCCCAGAAGGTGACGGTCACCGCCGGTACCACCGGCAGCGGCTCCGCCGTCTTCACCGTGACCGCCCCCGGCCACGCCAAGGCCGAGGTGACGGTCGCCGAGCTGGCCGCCGACTCCACGTACGACGCCCACTTCCTCGACCTCTACGGGAAGATCACCAACCCGGCCAACGGCTACTTCTCGCCCGAGGGCATCCCGTACCACTCCGTCGAGACGCTGATCGTCGAGGCCCCGGACCAGGGCCACGAGACGACCTCCGAGGCCTACAGCTACCTGATCTGGCTGCAGGCGATGTACGGGAAGATCACCGGGGACTGGACCAAGTTCAACGGTGCGTGGGAGACCATGGAGAAGTTCATGATCCCCACCCATGCCGATCAGCCGACGACGGGCACCTACAACGCCTCCAAGCCCGCCACCTACGCGCCCGAGCAGGACCTCCCCTCGCAGTACCCGGCCAAGCTCGACGGAGCAGTCTCCGCCGGTGCGGACCCGATCGCCGGTGAGCTGAAGAGCGCGTACGGCACGGACGACATCTACGGCATGCACTGGCTCCAGGACGTCGACAACGTCTACGGCTACGGCAACGAGCCCGGAAAGTGCTCCGCCGGACCCACCGCGACTGGACCCTCGTACATCAACACCTTCCAGCGCGGCCCCGAGGAATCGGTCTGGGAGACCGTGCCGCACCCCACCTGCGACAACTTCACCTACGGCGGCAAGAACGGCTACCTCGACCTCTTCACCGGGGACGCCTCCTACGCCAAGCAGTGGAAGTTCACCGATGCCCCGGACGCCGACGCGCGTGCCATCCAGGCCGCCTACTGGGCGGATGTCTGGGCCAAGGAGCAGGGCAACGGGACCCAGGTCACCGCGACCGTCTCCAAGGCGGCGAAGATGGGCGACTACCTGCGGTACTCCATGTTCGACAAGTACTTCAAGAAGGCCGGCAACTGCGTGGGCCCGACCGTCTGCCCCGCGGGCACCGGCAAGGACAGCGCGCACTACCTGATGTCCTGGTACTACGCCTGGGGCGGCGCCACCGACACCGCGGCCGGCTGGTCCTGGCGGATCGGCTCCAGCCACGCGCACAGCGGATACCAGAACCCCCTCGCCGCTTACGCGCTCAGCGAGTACGCCCCGCTGAAGCCCAAGTCGCCGACCGGGGCCACGGACTGGGCGACCAGCCTCGACCGGCAGCTGGAGTTCTACCGCTGGCTCCAGTCCGACGAGGGCGCCATCGCGGGCGGCGCCACCAACAGCTGGCAGGGGCGCTACGCACAGCCCCCGGCCGGGACCGCCACCTTTCACGGCCTCTTCTACGACGAGAAGCCGGTCTACCAGGACCCGCCGTCCAACCAGTGGTTCGGCTTCCAGGCCTGGTCCATGGAGCGGGTCGCCGAGCTCTACGAGCAGACGGGCGACGCGGGCGCCAAGGCCCTGCTCGACAAGTGGGTCGGCTGGGCCCTGTCGAAGACCACGATCAACCCCGACGGCACCTACCGGATCCCCTCCACCCTCAAGTGGTCCGGCGCCCCGGACACCTGGAACGCGTCGGCTCCCGGCGCCAACGCGGGCCTGCACGTCACCGTCGCCGACTACACCGATGACGTGGGCGTGGCCGCCGCATACGCCAAGACCCTGACCTACTACGCCGCGAAGTCCGGGAACGCCGAGGCCAAGAGGGTCGCCAAGGCCCTGCTCGACGGCATGTGGGCCCACCACCAGGACCCGCTGGGCCTCTCCGTCCAGGAGACCCGGACCGACTACAAGCGCTTCAACGACCCGGTGTACGTGCCCAGCACCTGGACCGGAAAGATGCCGAACGGCGACGCGGTGAACTCCTCGTCCACCTTCGCCTCGATCCGTGGCTTCTACAAGAACGACCCGGCCTGGCCGAAGGTCGAGGCCTACCTCGCGGGCGGCGCCGCGCCCGTCTTCACCTACCACCGGTTCTGGGCCCAGGCGGACATCGCCCTGGCCATGGGCTCGTACGCGGAGCTGCTCGAATAACAGAGCGCCCCGCCCGGAGACGGCTCCGCGTACGACGAGGCCGGGCAGGCCCTCAGGGACTGCCCGGCCTCTACGCGTCCCCCGTCACACGCTCTCCGGGCGGTTCACAATCCCAGTGCGAGCCGGTGGTAGGTCTGGTTCCAGCGGAGATCGCGCCGGAACTGCTTCGGGGTGGTGGTCTCGTCGATGAGCGCGAGTTCCATGCGGAGCATCTCGGCCAGGTCGTCGAGGTGGTCGGAGGTGAGGGCGGTGCTGAGGACGGTGTGGTGCGGCCCTCCGGCCGTCAGCCAGGATTCGGTGGAGGTCCGCAGGCCGGGGCGGGGCCGCCAGACCGCGCGCGCGACGGGCAGGGCGGGCAGCGGGTGCGGGGGTGCCACCACGTCGATGTCATTGGCGACCAGGCGGAAGCGGTCGCCGAGGTCGGCGAGCCCGACCACCACGGCCGGCCCGGGGGCCGCGTCGAACACCAGGCGCACCGGGTCCTCCCGCCCGCCGATGCCGAGGGGGTGGACCTGACAGCTGGGCCTGGCGGTCGCGATGGTGGGGCAGACCTCCAGCATGTGTGCGCCCAGGATGAGCTCGTTGCCGGGCGTCATGTCGTAGGTGTAGTCCTCCATGAAGGAGGTGCCGCCCGGGAGACCGGTGGCGGCCGCCTTGAGGGCGCGCAGCAGGGTGGCGGTCTTCCAGTCGCCCTCACCTCCGAAGCCGTAGCCCTGGGCCATGAGCCGCTGGACCGCGAGGCCGGGCAGCTGGCGCAGTCCGCCGAGGTCCTCGAAGTTGGTGGTGAAGGCCCCGAAGCCGCCCGCTTCGAGGAAGGTGCGCAGGCCGGCTTCGATGCGGGCCGCGTAACGCAGCGAGTCGTGCCGTTCGCCGCCCGGCCGCAGTTCCGGCGCCAGGTGGTACAGGTCCGCGTACTCCTCGACGAGGGAGGCCACCTCGCTCTCGTCCGCGCTGTCGACGACCTCCACCAGGTCGTTGACGCCGTAGGTGTTGACGGAGACGCCGAAGCGCAACTGGGCCTCGACCTTGTCGCCCTCGGTGACGGCCACGTCGCGCATGTTGTCGCCGAAGCGGGCGACCTTGAGGGTGGCCAGTTCGGATCGCGCGGCGGCCGCCCGCGCCCAGACCGCGACGCGTGCGGTGGTGACCGGATCGGAGACGTGGCCGGCCACGGTCTTGCGGGGGACGCCGAGACGGGCCTGGATGTGCCCGAACTCGCGGTCTCCGTGAGCGGCTTGGTTGAGGTTCATGAAGTCCATGTCGATGGTGTCCCAGGGCAGGGCCACGTTCGACTGGGTGTGGAGGTGCAGCAACGGCTTGCGCAGCGCGTCCAGTCCGGCGATCCACATCTTGGCCGGCGAGAAGGTGTGCATCCAGGCGATGAGCCCGATGCACCGGTCGTCGGCGTTGGCGTCGAGGCATGTCCGGCGGATGGCGTCGGCGTCGGTCAGTACCGGCTTCCACACGACACGTGCGGCAATGCCGGAGACGTCGGCCAGGGTGGTGGCGATCTGCAGGGACTGTTCGGCGACCTGCTTCAGGGTCTCCTCCCCGTACAGGCCTTGGCTGCCCGTGAGGAACCAGATTTCCTGGGCGGGAGATGTCGGGCTGGGCACATGGACTCCTGAAGGTGACGTCCCGCAACGGGGGTGAGGGCGGCGGGCGGGTGGGGAAGTGGTTTACGAACAGCGGGGCGGGGTCAGGTGGTGTCCGGCGGATCGGGGACGGTCCCGCCGGATATCCCTAGCCCTCGGTGTGGGTCGTGTCGCGGATGCTCCTCAGCCGGTGCAGCAGGCCGTCGACGGCGAAGTGGTCGTGCAGGAGCCGGTATTCGGCGAAGAGGGCGTCGTAGGCGTCGGCCCGGGAGGCGTCGGGCGTGTAGACGGCGGGCAGTCGGCGGCCCATGGCGGCGGTGGCCGTGCGTACGTCCGCGTGCGCGCCGGCGGCCACGGCGGCGTGGATGGCCGACCCGAGGGCGGGGCCCTGGTCGGACGCGGCCAGGGAGACGGGGCGGCGCAGCACGTCGGAGTAGATCTGCATCAGCAGCTCGTTCTTGGCCAGTCCGCCGGCGACGATGAACTCGTGCACCGGTACGCCGCCGCTCTCCAGCGCCTCCGCGATGACGCGGGTGCCGAAGGCGGTGGCTTCGAGCAGCGCGCGGTAGACGTCCTCGGGGCGGGTCGCGAGGGTGAGGCCCACGATGACTCCGGAGAGGTGGTGGTCGACGAGGACCGAACGGTTGCCGTTCAGCCAGTCGAGGGCGACCAGTCCGTGTCCGCCGACCGGCTGGCCGGCGGCCTTGCGGGTCAGCAGGGTGTGCAGGTCCTCGCCGCGGTCGGCGGCCTCGGCGAGGTAGTCCGCCGGGACGCCTTGCTCCAGTACCCAGGCGAAGATGTCGCCGACCGCGCTCTGGCCGGCCTCGTAGCCGTAGGTCCCCTCCACGATCCCGCCGGCCACGACACCGCAGATGCCGGGTACGTCGGCGAGGACGGGGGCGTTCACGACGTGGCAGGTGGAGGTCCCCATGATGGCGAGCAGCTGGCCGTCCTCCACGGCCTGGGCCGCCGCCGCGGTGACATGGGCGTCGACGTTGCCCGCGGCCACGGCTATGCCGGGGCGCAGCCCCGTCCACGCTGCCGCCTCCGTACTGAGCGAGCCCACTCGTGAGCCCAGCGCGGAGAGGGGGAATTCGAGGCGGGTGCGCGCGAAGTCGGCGAACTGGGGGTTCAATGCGGCCAGGTACTCCTCGCTCGGGTAGGTGCCGTCCTGGTGGATGCCCTTGTATCCGGCCGTGCAGGCGTTGCGGGACTCGGCGCCGGTGAGCTGCCACACGATCCAGTCGGCGGCCTCGATCCACCGCGCGCAGGTGTCGTAGACGAGCGGATCCTCCTCCAGGACCTGGAGGGCCTTCGCGAACTGCCACTCGGCGGAGATCCGGCCGCCGTAGCGGGCGATCCACTTCTCCCCGCGGGCGTGGGCGAGTTCGTTGATGCGGTCGGCATGAGACTGGGCGGAGTGGTGCTTCCACAGTTTGGGCCATGCGTGCGGCCGTCCGGCGAGGTCGGTCTCGGCGAGGGGGGTCCCGTCGGCCAGGGTGGGCAGGACGGTGCAGGCGGTGAAGTCGGTGGCGATGCCGATCACCGTGGCGGGGTCGATCCCGGCCGCGGCCACGGCCTGCGGGACGGCGTGGCGCAGTACGTCCCGCCAGTCCTGAGGGTGTTGCAGGGCCCAGTCCGGAGGCAGTGGCGCACCGCCGTGCGGCAGGTAGCGGTCGATGACGCCGTGCCGGTAGACGTGGACCGCCGCGGCCAGCTCCTGACCGTCGCGAACCCGCACCACCACGGCGCGGCCCGACAGCGTGCCGAAGTCGACGCCGACCGTGTACCGCTCCGATTCCTCGGGAAACGGGGTGGGCGCGAGGGGACTGGGTGAGGTCAACGGAGTGCCTTTCGAAGGAGCCGCGGGGCGGCAGGCGGCGGCCCGGCAGGCGGCGATGCCACCCGCGATCGTGGCGGTCGGCCGGGTGGTCCAATGCAATGCATTGTGAGCGCTAACAATATCGAGAGGCAAGGGGTCTGCATGGATCACGTGTGAGCGCCATCGGCGCAGTGGCCTCCGTATACGACCCGCCGGGAGTGATCCGTCGTCGATGTGGAGTGGAGCGGGTTGCGCCCTCAAGCCGGGTGGTGAAGCCGATGGCCTGGTGAGCGGATCGAGGCCCGCCTCGTCGGCCCGCTCGAGGCGGTAACGGGGAGGTAACGCGCACAAGGGGGTTGAGAACCTGGCTTGTTAGCGCTCACAATGCCACGGTGCCCCCTCCCAAGGGGGTCCCTCTCCTGCGGATCCGGACGCCGGCCACCCAAGGTCGTCGTGCCCCGCGGCACTCCTGGGACTCCTGGTGGGCAAAGCCCGGCCCCGGCCGTGCGGCGCCTCTTCCTGTACACCCTGAAAGGAATCCCGACATGGCTCGCAGAGCAGTTCTCGTCCTCACCGCCGCCCTCCTCACCTCCTCGCTGACCGCCTGCTCGACCAGCAGCCCCGCCTCCAGCTCCCCCTCGGAGGCCAAGGCGGGATCCGGCAAGACGATCACGCTCGGCTTCGCCCAGGTCGGCGCCGAGAGCGGTTGGCGCACCGCCAACACCAAGTCCGTCCAGGAGGCGGCGAAGAAGGCCGGGATCACCCTCAAGTTCTCCGACGCGCAGCAGAAGCAGGAGAACCAGATCAAGGCGATCCGCAACTTCATCCAGCAGAAGGTCGACGTCATCGCCTTCTCGCCGGTCGTGGAGTCCGGCTGGGACACGGTGCTGAAGGAGGCCAAGGACGCGGGCATCCCGGTCATCCTCACCGACCGCGCCGTGGACACCAAGGACACCTCCCTCTACAAGACCTTCCTGGGCTCGGACTTCGTCAAGGAGGGCAAGTCCGCGGGCGAGTGGCTGACCGCCGCCTATGCGAACGAGCAGGGCCCGGTCAACATCGTCGAGCTCCAGGGCACCACGGGCTCCGCACCCGCCAACGACCGCAAGGCCGGCTTCGCCGACGCCATCCACGCCGACGGCAAGTTCAAGATCGTCGCCTCGCAGACCGGCGACTTCACCCGCGCCAAGGGCA
Organism: Streptomyces sp. NBC_01296; assembly: GCF_035984415.1. Taxonomy (NCBI): domain Bacteria; kingdom Bacillati; phylum Actinomycetota; class Actinomycetes; order Kitasatosporales; family Streptomycetaceae; genus Streptomyces; species Streptomyces sp. NBC_01296. The sequence continues at coordinate 8,587,632 of NZ_CP130720.1, forward strand.
AGGAGGTCATGCAGGCGTTCCTGAAGTCCCAGAAGGACATCGACGTCCTCTACGCCCACAACGACGACATGGCCCTCGGCGCCATCCAGGCCATCGAGGAGTCCGGCAAGAAGCCCGGTACGGACATCAAGGTGATCTCGGTGGACGGGATCAAGGACGCCTTCGTCGCGATGACCGAGGGCAAGATCAACGTCGTGGTGGAGTGCAACCCGATGCTCGGTGACCAGCTGATGGAGCTGACCAAGAAGGTCGCGGCGGGGGAGAGCGTGCCGCCTCGCATCGAGACCCAGGAGGGTGTCTTCCCGCAGGACAAGGCCGCGGCCGCGCTGCCGTCCCGGAGCTACTGACGCGGCAGCTTCCAGTGCGGGAGGAGGCCCGTCCCAGGCCGTCTCTTTCGGCTCGGCCGACCAGGCCGGAACTCGGTTCACAAGACCGGAAAGAGACGACCCAGGTGCCTCCTCGAGTGTCGGTAGCCCGCTCCACCACCCCACCATGAGAGGAGGGCGGATGGCATCCCCGTCCACCACCCCGCGGCCCACGGCCGCGGGCGCCCCGCGACCCGTCCTGGAAGCCCAGGGCATCCGCAAGCAGTTCCCGGGCGTGCTCGCCCTCGACGGAGTCGCCCTGCGGCTCTTCCCCGGTGAGGTGCACGCCCTGATGGGCGAGAACGGCGCCGGGAAGTCCACCTTGATCAAGGTGCTCACCGGTGTCCACCCCGCCGACGGCGGCACCCTCGTGGTCGACGGCCGGCCCCACGCGTTCGCGGACCCCCTCCAGGCGCAGCAGGCCGGCATCAGCACCGTCTACCAGGAGGTGAACCTCTGCCCGAACATCTCGGTCGCCGAGAACATCCTCATCGGGCGCGAACCGCGCCGGTTCGGTCTCATCCACTGGTCCGCGATGCGGCAGCGGGCGGCCGAGCTGCTGACGGAACTGGACCTCGACCTCGACGTCACCAGTCTGCTCGACTCGCATTCGCTGGCGGTACAGCAACTGGTCGCCATCGTCAGGGCGGTGGACGTCTCGGCGAAGGTGCTCGTACTGGACGAACCCACCTCCAGCCTGGACCGCGAGGAGGTCGCCCAGCTCTTCACCCTGGTGCGGCGCCTGCGGGACCGCGGTGTGGCCATCCTCTTCGTCACGCACTTCCTCGACCAGGTCTTCGACCTCTGCGACCGCGTCACCATCCTGCGCAACGGCCAACTGGAAGGCGAGTACCCCATCGGGGAACTGACGCCGGTGACGCTGGTACAGCGCATGATCGGCGGAGAACTGGCCACCCTCGACCAGCTGTCCGGCCGGGCCCGCGAGGAAGCGGCCGTACGCGCGGCCGACGTGCCGTTCCTCCGGGCGCGACAACTGACCCGCATGGGCTCGATCGAACCGTACGACCTCGACATCCACGCCGGCGAGGTCATCGGGCTGGCGGGGCTTCTGGGTTCGGGCCGCACCGAGGTGGCGCGCCTCCTGTTCGGCGCCGACAGCGCGGACGCCGGAGAGGTGAGCATCGAGGGCGAGAAGGTGGCCCTGCGCACCCCCCGCCACGCCATCGCCCGGGGCATCGCGTTCTGCTCCGAGAACCGCAAGTCCGAGGGGCTGGTGGGCGAGCTCACGGTCCGCGAGAACATCATCCTCGCCCTGCAGGCCGCCCGCGGCTGGACCAGGCCGCTGGCCCGGGCGAAGCAGGACGAACTGGCGCGGCACTGGATCGAAGCCCTGGACATCCGGCCCGGCGACCCCGAAGCGCAGGTACGCCACCTCAGCGGAGGCAACCAGCAGAAGGTGCTGCTCGCGCGCTGGCTGCTGACCGACCCCCGGCTCCTGATCCTCGACGAACCCACCCGGGGCATCGACATCGGGGCCAAGGCGGAGATCCAGAAGCTGGTGGCCCGCCTGGCGGGCGAAGGCACCTCCGTGCTGTTCATCTCGGCGGAACTCGAAGAGGTCCTGCGCCTGAGCCACCGCATCGCCGTGCTCCGCGACCACCGCATGGTGGCCACCCTCGCGAACGACGACACCGTCACGCCCGAACGCCTCCTCACGACCATCGCCACCGGAACGGACTCATGACCACACAGCCCGCCAAGTCCGAGGCGGCCGGCGGAATCGGGAGACGACTGGCCGGCCACCGCCTGCTGTGGCCCGCGCTCATCCTGCTCGCCCTGCTCCTCGGCAACCTCGCGTTCCACCACGACTTCTTCTCCGTCCGCATCCGCGACGGCCACCTCTACGGCAGCCTCATCGACATCCTGCAGTTCGGCGCACCCCTCGTCCTGGTGGCGCTCGGCATGACCCTGGTCATCGCCACCCGCGGGATCGACCTCTCGGTGGGTTCCACCGTCGCCATCGCCGGCGCCCTCGCCTGCGGGCACATCTCCACGGCCGCGGATCCCGGCAGTGTCGCCACCATGCTCACGGCCGCCGCCCTCGCGCTCGGCGTCGCCCTCGTGCTGGGCCTGTCCAACGGCTTCCTGGTGTCCGGGCTGGGGGTGCAGCCCATCGTGGCCACCTTGATCCTCATGGTCGCGGGCCGCGGCGTCGCCCAGCTGATCACCGACGGCCAGATCATCACGGTGACCAGCGCCCCCTACAAGATGATCGGAGGCGGCTACTGGCTGACGTTCCCGTTCGCCGTCCTCCTGGCAGCCGCCCTCGTCGCGCTCACCGCCTTCGTCACCCGTCGCAGCGCGCTCGGCATGCTGATCGAGTCCGTCGGCGGCAACCCCGCCGCCAGCCGCCTGGTCGGCATCCGGGCCGGCGGTCTGCTCGCCCTGGTCTATGTCTTCAGCGCGCTGTGCGCCGCCGTCGCCGGGCTGATGATCAGCTCCAACGTCTCCAGCGCCGACGGCAACAACGCCGGCCTGTGGATCGAACTCGACGCGATCCTCGCCGTCGTCGTCGGTGGTACCGCCCTGACCGGAGGACGCTTCTCCCTCGGCGGCACCGTCCTGGGCGCCCTGATCATCCAGACCCTGTCCACCACCGTCTACACCCTCGGTGTCCCACCCGAGACCACCCTCGTCTTCAAGGCCTTCGTCGTCATCGTCGTCTGCCTCGTGCAGTCCCCGGTCTTCCGGGCCAAGGTCCTGCGCCGCCGCAGGACGACCACTCCCCGATCCCACACCACAGCGGGCGCCGCCCCGCAGCAGCAGGAGGCAGGCGCATGAGTACCGGCATCGCGGGCGCCGCCGCTGGGCTCACCCGCCCCTTCGCGACCGTGTCGCCGCGCACCCGCACCCGTATCCCACTGATCGTCACGGCCGTCCTGCTGGTCGTCATGTTCAGCGTCGGATCGGTGCGCTACGAGGGCTTCCTCTCCGCGCAAGTCGTGCTGAACCTGCTGATCGACAACGGATTCCTCCTGGTCGTAGCGGTCGGGGCGACCTTCGTCATCCTCACCGGCGGCATCGACCTGTCCGTCGGCTCCATGGTGGCCCTGTCGACCATGCTCACCGCCTGGCTGGTCGAGTCGCACGGCTGGCCACTGGCCGCCGTCATCCCCCTCGTCCTGCTGGTCGGCGCCGCGAGCGGGACGCTCATGGGCTGGATCATCCATACCTTCGAGATCCAGCCGTTCATCGTCACCCTGGCGGGCATGTTCCTCGCCCGCGGGCTCTGCTACACGATCAGCACCGAATCCATCACGATCAGCGACCCCACCACGGCCGGAATCGCGCAGACCCGGCTGTACGGTCCGGGGGGCCTGTTCGTCTCGATCCCGGTGGTCATCGCCCTGGCCGTGCTGGTGATCGCCTTCGTCGTACTGCACCACACGCGCTTCGGCCGCAACGTCTACGCGCTGGGCGGCAACGAGTCCTCCGCACGCCTGATGGGTCTTCCGGCAGGCTCCACCAAGATCGCCGTGTACGCCGTCAGCGGCCTGTGCTCCGCACTCGGCGGCGTGCTGCTGACCTTCTACATGCTCTCCGGCTACGCCCTCCACGCCATGGGCATGGAACTCGACGCGATCGCCGCCACCGTGATCGGTGGCACGCTGCTGACCGGGGGTTCCGGCTTCGTCCTGGGCACCGCCCTCGGCGTGCTCGTCCTCGGCATGATCCAGACGGTCGTCAACTTCCAGGGCACGCTGAGCTCCTGGTGGACCCGGATCGTCATCGGCGCCCTGCTGCTCGTGTTCATCGTGCTGCAACGTCTGATGAGCGGCCGCCGCCCCGCCACCGACTGACTCCATCAGCCCGTGCCACCGCGGTCGCGCGCCGCGGTCGCAGCTCGCTTCCCGGCGCGCCCTGCGGTGGACCGACTTCCAGGGAATACCGCCATGGAACACGCATACGAATCCGTCGACCAGGCCGCCGAGCCCAGGCGGACCGCCGCCGGTCCGCGGACGGTCCGCCCCCTGCGCCTGGACGATGAAGGGCCGGGGGAGAGGTGGCGGTTCGGCTTCCCCGGACGGGCCTGCGCGGAGGTCCACACGCGCGGCGCCCGCCTCCATTCCCTGATCCTGCCGGACCGCTGGGGCCACACCGCCGACGTGGTGCTCGCCGCCCGCGACCCCGCAGCCTGCGAGGACTCCGCACGTTACTTCGGCGCTACGGTGGGCCGTTACGCCAACCGGATCGCGCGCGGCCGGCTCGTCGTCGACGGCGTCACCCACCGGATCGCCACCCAGGAGACCGGGCACGCGCTGCACGGCGGTCCCGACGGGTTCGACCAGCGCGTGTGGCGGTGCGAACCCTTCCACTCCATGCACCGCACCGGTGTCCGTCTGTTCCTGCACAGCCCCGACGGCGACCAGGGATTCCCCGGCGCCCTCAACGTCCGCGTCACCTACACGCTGGACCGGGACGACAACCTGACCATGTCGTACCAGGCGGTCGCCGACGCGCCGACGATCGTCAACCTCACCAACCACGCCTACTGGAACCTCGAAGGGGAGGGGCGCGGCAACGTGCTGGCCCACCATCTCCAGGTCGAGGCCCCCCTCTACACCCCCGTCGACAGAGAGCTGATCCCCGAGGGTCCCCACCGCTCGGTCAGCGGTACCCCGTTCGACCTTCGCCGGCCCCGGCGGCTCTCCGACGCACTGACCCACACGGATGCGCAACTGGCCCTGGCCGGTGGCGGCTTCGACCACAACTGGGTCCTCGACGGCGCCCGGCGAGGCCGTCCCCACAAGGCCGCCGTGCTGTACGCCCCCGCATCCGGCCGCCGGATGGACGTGCTCACCACGGAACCGGGCATCCAGGTCTACACCGCCCAAGGCCTGACCGGCGACATCACGGGCAAGGGAGGCAGGCCCTACCAGGCCTACGCGGGGGTCGCGCTGGAAACCCAGCACTTCCCGGACTCGCCGAACCGCCCCGACTACCCGACGGTCCTGCTGCGCCCGGGCGAGCTGTACCGGTCCACCACGATCCACAGTTTCACCACGGTCGACGCCTGAGAGGGGCGGCGTCGGCCGGTGCCGCCGTCCGGTGCCGCGAGGGCGCCGGGCGGTGGTTCGTGGCCGCGGCGCCCTTCCCCGTACGAGGTGACCCCGGGACCCGGGCTCCCGTAGAAGGGGCCGACGGACGGCACACAGGGGTCGGTCGGGGGCAGTCGGGGGTCATTTGCCGGGGGGAGTGATCCTGCGGGCCGTGCTGGCGCGCACGATGAGCTCGGGCGCCACCACCAGGTGCGTCGACTCGTCGGTCCGGCCTTCGATGTGGTCCAGGAGCAGCCCGATGCTGTCGCGGCCGATCGAGGCGAAGTCCTGACGGATCGTCGTGAGCGGGGGCGGGAAGAACTCGGCCTCGGGGATGTCGTCGAAGCCGGCGACCGCCACGTCCTCCGGCGTGCGCAGGCCCGCCTCGCGCAGGGCCCGTAGGACGCCGAGGGCCATCTGGTCGTTGGCGACGAACACGGCGGTGAGGCCCGCACCCTGCCCGCGTGACGCCAGGAACCGGCCCGCGAGCTGCTGGCCGGCCTGGTATCCCGACAGCGGACTCCAGTCGCCGCGCAGCAGGGGCGGCACCTCGGCGCCGGCGTCTCGGAGCGCGTCCTCCCATCCCTGGGTGCGGGCCTCGCTCTCGAGCCAGTCGGGAGGGCCCGCGACATGCCACACGGTGGCGTGGCCCGACGCGAGGAGATGTTCCGTGATCATGCGAGCGCCGAGGCTCTGGTCCAGCGACACCCCCGGCAGGTCGAGGGTGTGGCCGCCTTCCACGGTGACCACCGGGCACGGTGCTTCCAATGCCGCCAGGGCCCTTACCGCGGCGCGTTGGGGGGTGACGGCGACGATCCCCTCCACGCCCCACGCGGCGAGGTGCTGCATGGCTTCGGCGAGGGCCGTCTGCGTGGCGGTCCGAAGCGTGACGGCGGACGTCAGATAGCCGCGGTCCCGAGCCGCCTCCTGGACTCCCGCCACGGTGCTGGCGGGCCCGTGCAGAGTGGTGTTCACCGCGATGACGCCCAGCGTGTGGGTCCGGCGAGTGGCCAGGGCCCGGGCCGCCGAGTTGCGGCGGTACCCCAGCTGCTCGATGACCTGCGTCACGGCGGCCCGGGTCTTGGCGCTGACGTTCGGATGGTCGCTGAGCACCCGCGAAACGGTCTGATGGGACACGCCGGCGACACGTGCGACGTCCGTCATGGTGGGCGCTCGCGAGACGTCTGGGAGCTGGGTCAACTCTCTTCCTTTCCTCATCGAGCGGCCTTCCCTCAAGGTACCGAACCGGCCGCGGCGCGCACATATCCCGGACCGGCCGGGAGTTCGTCGATCAGGATCGATGTGGGCGTTCACATTATGCAGCGTGGGTTGCATGGTGTGGGCATGAATCTTCTCCTACCTCTTGAGATTACTGCTTGTTAGCGTTAACAATTCGATCGGGGTAGCCGGGTGGGTGGGATAGCTGCGACAGCGCAGCCGCGACGCCGGGCGCGGCCCCGATCAGTCCAGCCCGCTCATGCGCGACCGCGGGGCCGGCGGGACGCCGGTCCGGAGAAACCGCCGCGCATGTCAGACAGACGGTGAGAGCGTAGTGAGCGAGACCATTCTCAAGGACCTTCGTCGCGAGGTCCTCGCGGCCAACCTGCGCATCCCGGAGGCCGGTCTGGCCACCCTCACCTGGGGAAACGTCAGTGGAGTGGATCGAGACGCCGGCGTCTTCGTCATCAAGCCGTCCGGGGTCTCCTACGCCGACCTCACCGAGGACGACCTGGTGGTGGTGGCGCTGGAGGACGGGCGGGTCGTCGACGGACACCTCCGGCCGTCCACCGACACCGAAACCCATCGGTGCCTCTACCGGGCCTTCCCCTCCATCGGCGGCGTCACCCACACGCACTCGACGCACGCCGTCGCCTTCGCCCAGGCGCGCCGCCCGATCCCCGTGCTCGGCACGACACACGCCGACACCTTCAACGGGCCCGTCCCCGTGACGGCGGACCTCACCGCCGAGCAGTGCGCGCAGGACTACGAGTACAACACCGGACAGGTGATCGTCGCCCATCTCGACGGCGACCCCCGCCGGGCCGACGAGGTCCCCGGCGCGCTCGTCTCACGGCACGGCCCCTTCACCTGGGGAGCCACCGCGAAGGCCGCGCTGGAGAACGCCATCGTCTGCGAGGCCGTGGCGGAGATGGCGCTGCACACGCTGGCCCTGGGCTCCCGCCTCGGAGACACCTCCGAACCGCCGAGGCATCTTCTGGAACGCCACTTCACCCGCAAGCACGGACCGGACGCCTACTACGGCAACGCCCCGCACGCCCCGAGCGTCTGAGGCCGCCTACCACCTCGCGGTGCGGCGACCTGCAGCAGGCGGACGCCGATCCGCGGCTCCGCCGACGGGTGAGGGGTGTCGGGCGGTCGGGAAGTTCGTCGCCCGCACCGCGTGACCTCGTCCCGGTGGGTGGACGCCTCGCGGTCGCCGAGGCCTCGGTGGCGGCCGAGTGCGGCCACCTGCACATCGGTCGCCGGGCCGCCCTCGTCTCCCGTCGCGGGTGCGCGGGCCGGATCGCCTGGGTCGGCCCGGTGCCGGGGCGCGACCTTGCCCGGTCACTGGCCGACTGGCCGACGTTGACCGGCTGGCGCCGACGCCCGGCGGCGGGAGGCGCGACCTGTCCGTGTCCGTCGCCGCCGCGACCGGCACCTTCCCGGACGGACGCCGACTCCACGTGGTGCACGACTGGCCAGCCGTCCGTCGACGCCCAGGCATGCGCGTGGCCGACCGATGCGCTGGACGGACGGCCTAGTGCTGTGACCGGAAGGGTTCACCGGGGCGCGGCGCCCGGCTCGGGACCTCGCCGCGTTGTCGGACTGCGCAAGTACGTCCAGTACGAGACGTGGTCCTCCGCCTTGCGATGCACCGCACCGGAAGCCGCGACCCGGCAAGCCTTTCCGGCCACAGCATTGGGGAGTGTCTGGTGGATCAGGGTCGGCTGGTGCCGCGCCTTGCCTCGCCTTGCCGGGTTGTCGTCGGTCGCCGACGCTCCGCGTCGTCTCCCTCCTCCGTCCGCCTTGCAATCCACGACACCAGCCGGCCCGGCCCATCCGACCCTGATCGACCAGGCACCCCCTGATCCCGGCCGGCGGTGCGCGTGGCTTGGGGGTTGGGGGTTGGGCGGACGCGTCTGCTCCGCGGGGCCGACGTCGCCCCTGGTCGTCGGTTTCGGGCCACCCGTTCACGTGCGCCGGAGCTGTGGTGGCAGTCGGCCCGGTGTCGGGTGCGGTTCGCTCGACTACCGGTTCGTACCGGTGGCTTGACGGGTCCGTCAGAGGCCTGGCTTGATTGGGAGCGCTCCCACTCTGCCCCTCATCCACCGAGGAAGGCTTCACCGTGCCTCCTGTCACCTCCGCCCGCGGCGTGCCATGTCGCGCGGTCGCCGTGCTCGCCGGCTTCGCGCTGGCGGTCGGCGGCCTGTCCGCGACCGCCCTGACCGTTCCGGTCGCGGCTGCCGCCACCGTGGCCGCCGTTGCCGACTCGCCCGTCCGGGTCAACCAGCTCGGCTACCTGCCCGACGGCCCCAAGCGGGCCACCGTGGCCAGCTCCGCGACCGCCCCGCTCGCCTGGCAGTTGCGCGACGCCTCCGGCGCCGTGGCCGCTTCGGGCGCCACCGCGGTGCGCGGCGCCGACCAGGCGTCCGGCCAGTCCACGCACCTGGTTGACTTCGGCGCGTACACCGGCACCGGCACCGGCTTCACCCTGGTTGTCGACGGCCGGACCAGCCACCCCTTCGACATCTCCGCCTCGCTCTACGACGGACTGCGCGCCGACAGCATGTCGTTCTTCTACCAGCAGCGCAGCGGCATCGCGATCGACGCCGCCCTGGTGGGCGGCAGCGCGTACGCCCGCCCCGCCGGGCACCTGGGCGTCGCCCCGAACAAGGGCGACATCGCCGTCCCCTGCCAAGCCGGGGTGTGCGACTACCAACTGGACGTGCGCGGCGGCTGGTACGACGCGGGCGACCAGGGCAAGTACGTGGTCAACGGTGGCATCTCGGTCTGGGAGATGGTCAACTCCTTCGAGCGGGCCCGCCGTTCGGGCGGCGATGCGGCCCTCGGCGATGCGACGCTGCGGGTGCCGGAGCGCGGAAACGGGACGCCGGACGTGCTGGACGAGGCCCGTTGGGAGTTGGAGTTCCTGCTGCGGATGCAGGTCCCGGCCGGGAAGCCGATGGCCGGGATGGCCTTCCACAAGATGCACGATGCCAAGTGGACTGCCTTGCCGACCCGGCCGGAACTAGACACCGAACAGCGGGAGTTGCACAAGCCGTCGACTGCCGCGACGCTGAACCTGGCGGCCTCGGCCGCGCAGTGTGCCCGGGTGTACGCGCCGTACGACGCCGCGTTCTCCGCGCGTTGCCTGGACGCGGCCCGCCGGGCCTGGACGGCCGCCAAGGCCAATCCGAACGTGCTCGCCCTGGTGAGCGACAGCACTGGCGGCGGTGCGTACGAGGACGCCGACGTCTCCGACGAGTTCTACTGGGCGGCGGCGGAACTCCTGACCACCACCGGCGAGTCCCAGTACCGGGACGCCGTCACCTCCTCCCCGCACCACGCCAAGCCCGTCGACGCGTTCTGGTGGGGCGGCACCGCGACGCTCGGCCGCATCACCCTCGCCACCGTGCCCGGCGTGGGCCTGCCCGCCGACGACGTGACGCGGCTGCGCGGCCTGCTGACCACGGCCGCCGACGGCCACCTTTCCACGATGTCGGGACAGGGCTACGCGGTGCCGCTCGCCGCCACCGGGTACGTGTGGGGCTCCAACAGTGCCGTCACCAACAACGCGATGGTGCTGGCCGTCGCGTATGAGATCACCGGCCAACAGCGTTACCGCGCAGGAGCGTTGGAGTCATTGGACTACCTGCTCGGCCGTAACGCGCTCGACCTCTCCTACGTCACCGGCTACGGCGACCGCACTTCCGAGAACCAGCACCACCGGTTCTGGGCGCATCAGAACGACGCCTCGCTGCCGCACCCGCCGGCCGGTTCCTTCGCGGGAGGGCCGAACGCCGGTCTGGAGGACCCGGTGGCCAAGGAGAAGCTGGCGGGCTGCGCACCGGCGGCGTGCTACGTGGACGACATCGGCTCGTACTCCACCAACGAGGTGGCCATCAACTGGAACGCCTCGCTGGCCTGGCTGGCGGCCTTCGCGGCCGAGCGGCGCGGCGCCCCGGCGGCGCCCGTGGTCCAGGTGGCGCCTGCGGCCGTGACGGTCCCGGAGGGCGGCTCGGCGACGGTGGGCGTGCGGCTCTCGGCCGCGCCCGCGCAGAACGTGACGGTGACGGTGGCCCGGAGCTCCGGCGACGAGGACCTGTCGGCAGCCGCGACCCTGGTGTTCAGTCCGGCCAACTGGGCGACGGCGCAGCAGGTTTCGGTCCTCGCCGCGCAGGACTCCGACGCATCTTCGGGCAGCGCGACATTCACGGTCGGGGGCCCTGGCGTGCAGTCGGCGACGTTCACGGCGACGGAGGCGGACGACGACGCGTCGGCGGCCGCCTGCACGGTGGCGTACCGGATCGACAACTCCTGGGGCAACGGTTTCACGGCGACGGTGACCGTGAAGAACACCGGCACCTCGAGGATCTCCGGCTGGACCCTCGGCTGGAGCTTCGCGGGTGATCAGCGGATCAGCAACGGCTGGAACGCCACGGTTACCCAGTCGGGCAGTACGGTCACCGCCTGGGACGCCGGGTGGAACGGCACGCTGGAGCCCGGCGGCAGCGTGGGCTTCGGCTTCCAGGCGACGTATTCGGGCACCAATGCGATCCCGGCGCGCTACACGCTCAATGGTGCGCTCTGCTCCTGAACGCTCACCACGCCCTGCTGCCGGCCCGCCGCACCGGAAACCCTGGTGCGGCGGGCTGCTCCCGGTGTCCTGGGGGCGCACATAGGGCGTCTAGGTCCAGCCGGGGCAGCGGCAGCCGGCCGTGCTGACCGGGCGCGAGCTGCGGTGCGGGCAGCACGCCCCGGGCCAGCTCGAGGTGGCGCCGAGCTGCCGCGGCCGGGCGCGTAGTCCTCGAAACAGCGTGCGGACATGCGGAATCCTCCGGCGGTCGTAGGTGGTGCGCGCGACCGTACTATCGAAGGTGTCTTGCGGGAAGCGCTGCCACGGTGGACACGACGGAGTGGAGCCAGGATGATCCTGGCTCCACTCCACGGTGCGGGCGTGTCACTGGAACTGTGTCGCTAGAACTGTGCGAAGAACCTCCAGATCTCTCCCTTGGTCCAGGTGGTGACGCCGCTCTCGTTGGAGGAGCCGTCGACCGGACCGGGCAAGTGGCCTCCGTCGAACGCGGCCCATTGGACCGGGTACCCGGCACGGCAGCCCGAGTAGGTGGTGGTGATGTGCGTACGGCTGCCCGGCGCGGGCTCGCGCGGGTTCTGTGCGGTGCAGCCGTTGTTGCTGACGAACTTGTCGCGCAGGGACCTTCCTTGCGCGATGTTGAGGACGGAGTCGCTGACGCCGTGGATTCCGAAGTAGGCGATGGGCTGGGTGCCGCCGCTGCACCCGCTGATCTCGGCGCCGGACATGACCGCGACGGCTCTGAAGACGTTCGCCCGGCTACATGCGAGTGCGTAGCTCATTCCGCCGCCCCAGCTGAAACCGGTGGCGAAACGCTGCGCCGGGTTGACGCAGAGGCCGCCCTCGATCCGCCGGATCATGTCGTCGACGAAGGTGACGTCCTCACCGCCCGGATTGGCCCAGCCGTTGTCGAGGCCCTGGGGGGCGACGAGGATCGCGCTGTTGTTGGATTGCTCCTGTTGGCCGTAGTAGGACCAGGCGCTCCCGCTCGTTCCGCCCGAGGCGACGTCGCCGGCGGTTCCGCCCCGCCAGTGGAACGCGAAGATCAGCCGGTAGGGATGGCTGTTGGAGTAGTTGTCGGGAACCCTGAGGATGAAGCTGCGGCTCTTGCCGCCGCTCTGGATCGTGTGCGTACCGCTCGCCAGCGTCGGGGCGCTGCCGCATCCGCCGCCGGACGACAGCTTGACCAGCTGCCATTGCTGGTTGGCGCCGCCCCAGTCGCCGTACTGGACGACGTTGCCGCCGTCGGCGGTGGAAGCGCCCTGCACCTCGACGGCCTTGCCGCTGTTGCGGTTGATCAGCCGGACGTGGCCCGCGTCGGAGTCGGCCAGTCGGAACTGCTGGTTGGCCGCGTTGCCGTCGGTCCGCTGCGTGATCGCGGTGCCGTCGGCGGTCGAGGCGCCGGCCACGTCGAGGACCTTGCCCGAATGCCGGGCCTTGAGCCGGTAGAAGCCGCCGCCGGAGTCCACGAACTGCCACTGCTGGTTGGCTCCGTCGTTGCGCGTCCACTGACTGACCCGCGCGCCGTCGGCGGCGGACGCGCCGTAGACGTCCAACGCCTTGCCGCTGTTGCGATTGATCAGGACGTACCAGGCATTGCCGTCCACCGTCGCCGCCTCGGCGGGCGCCGGCTTCACCGCGACGAGCATGCCGATCGCGAGCGTCGCCGCCACCACGGCAGCCAACCGGGACCACCAGGGATGCCTTCGTGGAGGGGCGGGGGAGGCCGCACCGTAGGTCTTCATCGGTTCCATCGGTTCACCCTTTCGCCATGACGGTTCGTCAGGTGCGGGTCCAGCGCTGGTTGCTGCCGCCCGAGCAGGAGTAGAGCTGGATCAGGGTGCCGTTGGCGGTGCCGGTGCCGGCGGCGTCCAGGCAGAGGCCGGACTGCACCCCGACGATGGATCCGTCGGAGTTGAGGCGCCACTTCTGGTTGTCGCCGCCCCAGCAGCTGTAGATCTGGACCTTGGTGCCGTTACCGGTGCCGGCGGCGTCCAGGCACTTGTCGCCGTAGACCCTGAGCTCGCCCGCGGCGGTGTAGGACCACTGCTGGTTGGTGCGGTTGTTGCAGTCCCACAGGTTGAGTTGGGTGCCGTCGGTGGTGCTGGCACCGGGCACGTCCAGGCAGCGGCCCGAACCGACGCCCTTGACCTGTCCGGAACCGGGCGTGGGGGTCGGAGTGGGGTTGGAGGAACCGGCGTTGAGTGCGCCCAGCACGGAGGTGTAGGCGGGCTTCTTGTTGCCGTTGCCGTCGAACAGCAGCGGCGACTGCTCCGACCGCCAGGAGTCGGTGTCGCGCACACCCCAGACGGTGATGCCCATGCAGCGCGGGACGGCCAGGCAGTCGTTGGTCACGTTGGCGTAGGTCGTGGCCGACGCGCCCTGGATGTCGAGTTCGGTGACGGCCACGTCGACGCCGAGGGCGGCGAAACTCTGCAGGGTGGTGCGGAAGTTGCTGTTGTACGGGCTGTCGTTGTTGAAGTGGGACTGGAAGCCGACGCAGTCGATCGGCACTCCGCGCTGCTTGAAGTCCCGGACCATGGCGTACATGGCCTGTGTCTTCGCCCAGGTCCAGTTCTCGACGTTGTAGTCGTTGTAGCAGAGTTTGGCGGACGGGTCGGCGGCGCGCGCGGTGCGGAAGGCGACCTCGATCCAGTCGTTGCCGGAGCGCTGCAGGTTGGAGTCGCGCCGGGCCCCCGAACTTCCGTCGGCGAAGGCCTCGTTCACGACGTCCCACTGGACGAGCTTGCCCTTGTAGTGGGCCATCACGCCGTTGATGTGGTTGGTCATCGCCTGGCGCAACGTGCTGCCGCTGAGGTTCTGCATCCAGCCGGGCTGCTGCGAGTGCCAGGCCAGGGTGTGGCCGCGTACCTGCTTGCCGTTCTGCACCGCCCAGTTGTAGACGCGGTCACCTGCGGCGAAGTTGAACTGGCCCTGCTGGGGTTCGGTGGCGTCGATCTTCATCTCGTTCTCGGGGGTCACCATGTTGAACTCGCGGCCCGCGATCGTGGTGTACGCCGAGTCGCCCAGCCTGCCCGAGGCGACGGCGGTGCCGAAGTAGCGGCCGCTCTGCGCTGCGGCGCCACCGAGCGTGTTCTCGGCGGCGTGTGAGGCCAGCGGAGCCATCAGGATGGCGGCCGAAGCGAGGGCGCCGGCGACCAACGCCGTACGAAGAATGCCGATCTTCCGGCGGACGGTGGATGGGGGAATGGCATTTGAGCCCATGAAAGAGCCTCCAGGACAGAAATCACGGAAGGGATTGGAGCGCGGCAGGGACAATCCGCGCGAACGACCCCGCGTCCATTGGCAAAGGACGCTCACGGCCGGGGCGTAAAGATCCAAGGCCGGAACCCGGCACCCGGACACAGGCGGGGGGTATCGCCTCGGGCTTCAGTCTGGAAACACGACAGAAACATGTCAAGACTTTCGAAAGGCTTTCGATAATCCGGTCCCTCTGAATAGCCCAATAGCCGCTTTTCATAGAGCGATCCTCATCGAAAATATTTCGATGAGGATCGCTCGACTGGGCTGCTGCCGAAGCTCAGGCGAAATCAGAACGGCGGCCCCTGAGGCGAGATCCCGCCATGCGGGATTCCGCCATGAACGGGTAATTCCTTCAGTTCGCGTCTCCGGTCAGCGCAGGGCCGTGTTGAACTCCAGTGCGGGGGCGGCGTTGCGAACGAGGGACTTGGCCTGCTCCGGCCACCACACACCGGCCGCGGGATCGACGACGCCGTACTCCGGGTCGATGGTGCCGCCCGGGATGCTGCGGTTGCACTCGCCGTCGGACTGGCCGACGGTCTTGATCCACAGGTAGGCGTCCACGAGCGGGACACGGGTGTTCGCGGTCGGCCGGGCCCCGATGCCGCGACCGGGAGCGTTGCACCAGGTCTGCGGATCGCCGCTGTACTTGCCCGCGGGCGGGGTCCAGGCGCCCCGGCCGTCGCGGCCGGTGTCCACGACGAGATGGGTGAGCTCCTGCGCGGGCAGGGCGGCGACGTTCTGCTGGAACCACAGGTCGGTCCAGTGCCACGTGGACGGGTCGTCCACGTTCACGGCGTTCCCCGGCTGCCCGTCGTTCGGCGCCGCAGGGGAGTAGTACTGGCTCGCGCACCAATCGGGGTGCCCCTTGGCCCAGTCCGGGCCCTTGGTGGCGAACCACAGGCACTGGGAGACCCAGGTGCCGTAGTGGGTGGACAGATCGGTGGCCAGATAGTTGGAGACGTTCAGGGAGAAGCCCTGGGTACGGGTGACACCTGCCTGGAGGAGGCGTTGTGCGACGTCGCCGACGCTGCGCCAGTGGCTGTTGCCGGCGTCCAGGTAGACCACGCTGTTCGGCTGCCGCTCCAGGGCGTCGATCGCGTGGTTGAGGTCGGCGTAGCGTCCGGTGGTGATCGCGCCGGTGGGGTCGCTGTCGGGCCCGCAGTCGGAGGGGAGGTTGGCCAGCCCGTCCGGTTCGAGGATGACGACGGCCTTGCTGCGGCCGATCCCCCGGGCGAAGGCGCTGATCCAGGCCTGGTACTCGGAGTCCGACCGCGCACCGCCGGAGGAGTACTGGGAGCAGTCGCGCAGCGGGATGTCGTAGGCCACCAGGACGGGAACGGTCCGGGTCCGCTCGGCCCGGCGCACCAGGTCGCGTACGCGGGATTCGATCTGCTCCGGGGTGCCGTCGGTGAACCAGGCGGCCTCCGGCCAACTGGCCAGCTTCGCCATGGACTTGGCCCCCTCGAAGTCCCGGTGGATGAGGTCGGTGACGGCTTGGTGGGCCGCGTCGCTGTCGGGATCGACGTAGAAGCGGGTGTTGGCGGGAAGCGTGTGGGAGGCCGGCGCGGAGCCCGCCTCGGCGGCGGAGGCCGGGGTGACGGCGCCGAGGAGCAGCGTGAGCGCGCTCGCTGCCAGGACTGATCGGTGCAGGGGGATGCGCACGGGGTTCCTTCGGTAGGGGTGCTCGGGCGCCGGGCCCTGGCGTCGGACCGCGGGGCTCGCCCTGGCGCCGGGGCCCGGTCTTCGGGGAGGGAAGGGGGGTGGGGGCGGGTCAGTAGCCATAGATCATCTTGTAGGCGACCTCCGGCAGGAACTGTCCGGCCGAGGAGTCGGCTCCGACACCGCAGTTGCCGTCGGACTCGCCGGGGACCTTGACCCACAGCAGCATCTCGGCGCCGCCGCCGCGCTGGGTGGGAGTGCCGATCCGGCGGCCGGCGGGGTTGCACCACTGGCCATTGGAGCCGTTGCCGTTGCGGCTGGTGTCGACGACGAACGGCTTGGTGTAGCCGTAGGAGGCCAGGGCGGAGTTGACCGCGTTGCCGTAGGAGGTGTTCTGGTCGGTGGTGAAGTAGTTGGAGACGTTCAGCACGAAGCCCCGCGCCCCGCTGACCCCGGCGGTGGCGAGCTGCTGCGCCATGGTCGAGGCGCCGACCCAGCCGGGGTTCCCGGCGTCGAGGTAGACCCAGGTGTTGGGTGCCTTGGCGTTGAACTGGGCGATCGCGTTCTTCAACATGGCCTTGCGCTCGGCGATCTGAGTGGCCGTCATGCAGCTCTCGTGGCCGAGCGCGTCGGGTTCGAGGACCACGACGGCCGGGCGGCTGCCGATGCCACTGGCGAAGGCGGCGATCCAGGCGTCGTACGCGGCGCGGCTCCCGGCGCCGCCGCCGGACTGACCGGCGCAGATGTCCCGGTTGGGGATGTTGTACGCGACCAGGACCGGCAACTTGTCGTAGGAGTCCGCGCGGCCGACGTAGGCGCCGGTGGCGGCGCCGATGTCGCCGCTCCAGTTGCCGAACCAGCGGGCCGCCGGGGTGTTGGCGATGGACGTCCGGATCGCCGCCGCCCGCCCGTCTCCGGGGTTCGCGTTGGTCCACCGCAGGGCGGAGTTGTCGGGGTCGGTGTAGAAGCCGCTGGTCATGGTGGTCGGGTCGGCGGCGTAGGCCGGGCCGGCGTTGAGCAGGGAGAGACCGGCGGTGAGGGCACCGGCCAGCAGGGCGGATGCGGCTCGGACGGACTTGCGCATGGTTCTTCCTCCGGTGGGGGTGGGGAAGTGGAAGCGCTTCCAGTTTTGGTGTGGGGTCGGATCGCGCTGATGGGATGATTGGGGCCGTTACCGGGGTGTGTCAAGTGGTTGAACACGGAATTACCGGCGTGGCCGGTATGGCGTCATTGGTTGGAAGCGCTACCAGATCGAGACCGAGGACGACGTCCGAGTGCAGGTCCGAAGCCGGGCGGTGCATGGAATCATGGCCGCTGTTCGCCGTCCGCCGTCCGCCGTCCGCGTGAGCCCGAGGAGCAGTTCTTCCATGGAGCCGTCACCCAAGCGCATGCCGACCCTCGACGAGGTGGCCGCACGCGCCGGTGTGTCGCGCACCGCGGCCTCCCGGGTGATCAACAACGCCCCGCACGTCAGCCGCGCCAAGCGTGAGGCGGTCCAACGGGCGGTGCGCGAGCTGGACTTCGTGCCCAATCCGTCCGCGCAGGCGCTCGCGACCCGCAAGGTCGGAGCGGTGGTGCTGGCGCTCTCCAGCGACGAACCGGGGCTGTTCGCGGACCCGTTCTTCGCGGAGGTCATCGTCGGCGTCAGCGCGGCGCTGGAGCAGACCGAGCTGGAACTGATCCTGCTGCTGGCCAACACCCCGCGCGGCCGGGAGAGGTTCGAGCGGCTGTTGCGCTCCCGCCGGGCCGACGGCGTCATGCTGATGGCGCTGCGGGGCGACGATCCGCTGGGCCGCTTGGGCGAGGAGGTCGATCTGCCCGTCGTCTTCGGCGGGCTCCCGCTCATCGGGGAGCCCACGTGGTACGTGGACGCCGACAACCGGGGCGGTGCCCGCCTGGCCGCCGAGCACTTCGCGCGTACGGGCCGCCGACGGCCCGTCATGATCACCGGGCAGGTGGACGCCAGGGCCGCGGTCGCGCGGGAGCAGGGGTTCACCGACGGTCTGACCTTGTCCGGCCTGCCCCTGCTCGGGGTCGAGCCCGGGCAGTTCACCGAGGAGGGCGGCGCCGAGGCGATGGAGCGGCTGCTCCGGGCGCACCCCGATCCCGACGCGGTGTTCGCGGCCTCCGACGCGATGGCCATCGGCGCGCTGCGCACCTTGCGGGAACGGGGGCTCCGGGTGCCCGAGGACGTCGCGGTGATCGGCTTCAACGACCTGGCGAGCGCCCGTCACACCAGCCCGCCGCTGACCACGGTCCATCAGCCGGTACGGGCGCTGGGGCAGGAGATGGCCAGGATGCTGGTCAGTGCCATCGAAGGACACCGCCCCAGCCCGTTGATCCTCCCGACCCGCCTGACTGTGCGCGAGTCCGCCCCCGATCTGCCCGCGTCCGCCTGACCGGTGGGCGCTTCCGGCAGAATCGGCCCGATCTGACCCGAGCGCCTCCCATCCGAGTTCCCTTCGCCGCGAGCGGCCTGTGGCGGTCGGGGGACTCGGCGCGAGGTCAGCGGGGTCAACGGGGTCAGATGAATCGCCACAGGTGGTCGTTGGTGCCGTTGTCGTCCCAGAGGACGGCCTGTGCTCCCTGGCCGGTGGAGGCGCCCAAGACGCCGAGGACGCGGCGGCTGTTGGCGCACTGGATCTTGAAGGTGTCGCCACCGCCGTGGCGCAGGCGCCACCGGTGGTCGGCGGTGCCGTTGTCCGCCCACTGGACGATCCGGGCGCCGTTGGCGGTGCCGCCGTTCTCCACGGCGAGGACCTTGCCGCTGTGGGAGTTGCGCAGGCGCAGGTGGCCGCCGGTGTCGACGACGGCCGTCCAGAGGTGGTCGGCGGTGCCGTTGTCGTCCCACTGGACGGCGAGGCCGCCGTCGGCGGTGGACATGTCCCGCACACCGAGTACCCGCCCGCTGGCGACGCTCTGGATGCGCCTGGCGCCGTCGGGGACGAACTGCCACTGGCTGGCGGAGGCTCCGGTGTCGGGCACCTGTACGGCCGCGGCGCCGTTGGCGGTGGCGCCGCCTTCGATGCCGAGCAGCTTGCCGGTGTGCACGTTTTGAAGCTTGTGGTAGCCGTTGCCGGCGTCGACGACGGTCCACCGGTGGTCGGGGGTGCCGGTGTCGGCCCATTGGAGGATCGGGGCGTTGTCGGCGGTGGACATGTCCTTCACGCCGAGGACCTTGCCGCTGTTGAGGTTGCGCAGCCGCAGTGCGGTGCCGTCGACGAGAAGGAGCCAATTGTGGTCGGCGGTGCCGGAGTCGGCCCACTGCAGGGCGAGGCCCCCGTCGGCGGTGGACATGTCACGGATGCCGAGGACGAGTCCGCTGGCCGCGTTGACGAGACGGAAGCCGGGAGTGTCCGTCCGCCAGTAGACGGTGTAGTTGAAACCCTGGGCGTCGTGGAAGGGGGCGAGGCTGACCTTCGTCCCGTCGGCGGTGGCCGTGAAGGCGAGGGAGGTGCTGCTGGTTCGGGTGATCGAGGAGGCGTCCAGGGCCGGGAGGGAAGACAGTTCGGTGCTGCCGTAGTTGCCGGCGAGGACGGCGGGGCCATAGGTGATCGCCGCGACACCGGGGCTGTCGTTGGCGGCCTGGAGGGCCACGCGCATGGGCAGCTTCACGGTGACCGTATCGCCGGAGGCCCAGGACCGGGTGAGCGTGGCGTAGGTGCCCGGACTGGCCGTGACGCTCTGGGCGACGCCGTTGACGCTGAGGGTGGCGCCCGAAGTCCATCCGGGGATGCGGACGCGCATCGACCAGGTCCCGCCGACGCCGCCGGTGACCTTGAGCGTCGTGGTGTCGTCGGCCGGATAGGAGGTGGTCTGGGTGACGGTGATGCCTCGCTGGGTCCAGTCCAGGACGGAGGGAAGGAACAGGTTCACCGTGAGGGTGGTGCCGCCGTCGTGGAAGTAGACGGAGTCCATCAGCTTCGTGTTGGACTCGATGCCCGTTCCCTGGCAGCACCAGAACGTGTCGTAGTCGGTGCTCCAGGTGCCGCCGCCCCACGCCGGGCCCTTGCCGCGGCGGCCGCCCGGGTTGAGGGGGGTGAAGTAGGTGACGTGCCCGTGTGGGTCGGCCGGGTTCTGGGCGCCGATGACGTGGTTGAGCAGGGCCTTCTCGTAGAAGTCGAAGTACGACGCCCGGCCGGGGTCCAGCTGCCACAGTTCTCGGGTCAGCTTGAGCATGTTGTACGAGTTGCAGAGCTCGCAGGTGTCGGCGACGAGGAAGCCGGAGATGGCGTTCGGGGCCCGGAAGTGTTCCGCCTGGCTGTTGCCGCCGATGGCGTAGGTGTGCGAGGTGGTGCAGATCGTCCACGCGTTGGCGGCGATGTCGCGGTAGCGTGTCGTCCCGGTGGCCTTGTACTCGCGGACGGCTCCGATCCACTTGGGCACCTGCGTATTGGCGTGCAGACCGCCCAGTTGGTCCAGGTTCGCGGCGAGGGGGTCGAAGACCGCCGCGTGGTCGAACCGCTGGGCGGCGGTCAACCAGCGTGCGTCGCCGGTCTGTTGGTGGAGGTCGGCCAGTACCTCGTTCATGCCGCCGAACTCGACGCCCATCAACGACTGCATCGTGCTCCGGCTGAGCGCGGCGGTGCGCCGGTCGACCCAGTCGGCGAGCGCGAGGAGCACGTCACGGGCCTGCGTGTTGCCGATGAGGCGCCACACGTCGAGCAGACCGGCCATGGTCTTGTGGACGCAGTAGTACGGGACGTTCCCGTTCTTCAGCGTGCCTGCTTCGAGGTTGGTGAAGTCGGCCTCGGGGAAGCCCGACAGGTAGCCGGCTGAGAAGCCCGCCGTGGAGTTGTTGGCCTGGCACTTGGCGAGCTCGGCCACCATGCGGTCGGCCTTGTCGCGGCAGGTGGTGTCCCCGACCGCGGCGTAGGCCTGGGCCCATGCCGTGAGGAAGTGGCCCTGCACATGGGTGCGGAAGGGGAACGCCGGGTCGTCCCATCCTCCGGTGGGGGCCGCGGCGTTGGTGGAGAGCCGGTGGTTGGAGCGGAAGTTGTACAGCAGGCGGTCGACGTCGATGAAGCGGAGATAGGCCAGGGTGCGGTTCTGATTGTCGAGCCAGCGGCTGCTGGTGAGCCGGACCTGACCCAGGTCGAACGGGAACGCCGACACTCCGATGTCGGACCTGACCGGGGGCGTCTGCGCCGCCGCGGAGACGGTGTTCAGTACGGGGCCGACAGCTGCGGCTACGACCGCGACACCGGTCGCCTTGATCATGGAGCGGCGGCTGAAGGGCGGAACCGGCATGGCGAACTCCATGGTCCGTGGGGGATGAGGGTGCCGCGCACAAGGGCTGTCGGGCGTCGACAGGCGGCAGCGAGGTCGGTGCGGCAGCCGCCTGCTGCGCACGAGTGTTAACGCTCACAATTGACGTGTCAATACTTTCGACGGGCGGCGGCGACAAGGCCGTCCCGCACTCCGCGCGCTGCTGGTCCGGGCAGTCGATCCGCTCCGGCGAGGTGCATCGCGGCCACGTACCCCGAGGTCAACGGGGTCGGCTGGGCGGGAGGTGGGGGTGCGAACGGGCAGGTGGCGGAGGCTGATTGCCACCTGCCCGCGGCATCGGCGGTGTCAGCGCCTGCCCGGCGGTTCCTGTGGGCTCGGGTAAGTGATGTCGAAACGTGTGAAGTGGGCTTGGTTGGTGGAGGGACGGCCGTTGGAGGTGGCGTAGAGGCCGAGCTGGACGCTGGTGAACAGCGGGGTGAGGAAAGTGGCTTCGACGGTGGTCAGGTCCTGCCAGGCTCCGCCGGGTGCCGCGTGGGCGAAGGTGTGGCTGAAACCGCGGATTCGGACCCCCAGGCGAATGGGGCCCGCAGGGACGCGAACGCCGGCCAAGACCTCGGCCCCGCGGCGGAGGCTGAGTCCTTCCGCGGTGCGGAGGAAGAGGAGATGGGTGTCGTCGTCCAAGACCACCGCGAAGCCGGCCTGTTCCTCCGGTGCGGTGGGGGTGAAGTGCAGCTCGGTGGAGACGTCGCAGTCGGGCTGCTCCTGGGGGCGGGCCAGGAGGGACGGGGTGGTGCGTTCGCCGAGGCGGTCGGGGCGGAGCTGGAGACGGAGCCCGTCGCCGGTGGTCCAGAACCGCTCCCGCGGCGTGCGCAGGATGCTCCAGTGCGCGCGGAGGGTGGCGAAGTCGTCGTGGACGGGGAGGCGGAGGTCCGTGTGGTCGACAGGGGAGAAGACCGGCCAGCCCGCGTCCCAGGTGATCCGGCTGAGGAAGGTCTCGCGGCCGAGGGCGGAGCCGGGGCGGACGCCCAGGAGGACGGCGCGCCAGTCGCCGTTCGGGGTCTGGACGAGGTCGGCGTGCCCGGTGCAGGTGACCGGACCTTTGGCGGGCGGTAGTACCGGATTGCCGGGGGCGCCCTTGTAGGGGCCGGTCACGCGGGCGGCGCGGGCGGCCACCACACGGTGCTCCACATCGGTGCCCCCCTCGGCGGTGACCAGGAGATAGGTGCCGCCGGTCTTGTAGAGGTGCGGGGCTTCCGACCATCGGGCGCCGGGGTGGCTCCCCGACCACAGGACGTGCTCGGGTCCCGTCAGCCGTCGTTCCCGGGGAAGGTACTCGCGCATCCAGATCTCGGTGCGGCCCGCGGCTTCGTCCACGACTCGTGCGGCCGTGAACCAGGCCCGGCCGTCGCCGTCGCCATCGCCGTCGCCGCCCTCGTCCCTCTCGCCCTCCCCGTCCCCGTCGCCCTCGCCGTCGTCCGGCCCGTCGTCGAAGAACAGCGACGGGTCGAAGCCCTCGCCCTCCAACCAGTGGGGCTCCGACCACGGCCCCGCCGGGTCGGTCGCGGTGACGACGAAATGGCCCGGGCCGTCCATCAGCGTGCAGACGAGGTGGAAGACCCCGTCATGGTGCCGGATCGTCGGTGCGAACAGACCCCGGGAGGGCTCGCACCCGTCGAGGTCGAGCTGGGACGCCCGGTCGAGCGCGGAGCCGATGCGCCGCCAGTTCACGAGGTCGCGGCTGTGGAACACGGGAAGGCCCGGGAACCATTCGAAGCTGGACGTCACCAGGTAGTAGTCCGCTCCCACCCGGCAGACGGACGGGTCGGGCCGGAACCCGGGCAGCACGGGATCACCGAAGTATCCGGTCATGGAACCGGGACGATCTCGACCGGCACGGACAGCACCCGGTCGTTCGCGGGGTGGCGTACGGGGCCCTCCAGAGTGAAGGAGCCGTGGAGCGGAAGATCGCCGCTGGACCGTCCGACGGCCACGCCGATCTCCCCGGGCTCCACCCTTCTGCGCAGGTCGAGCCCGGTGAAGGAGGTCCGGTCGGCATGGACCGAGAAGGTGATCCGCAAGGCGGCGCCCGGCCCCAGTTCGACCCTGGCGAATCCGGCGAGCCACCGCTGCGGCCGGACGACGGACGCCACGGGGTCGGAGAGGTACAGCTGGACCACTTCGGTCCCGGCCACCTCGCCGACGTTGCGTACGGTGACCGAAACGGCGACGGTCCCGTCCGTCGCGGCGACGGGATCCACGGAGAGCTCCGAGCAGGTGAAGCTGGTCCAGCTCAGCCCGTGGCCGAACGGGAACAGCGGGGTCGGGTCCACCGAGCTCCAGTCGGTGTGCCCGCCGAGCCTGGCGTGCAGGTAGGTGCCGGGCTGGCCGCCGACCTGGCGGGGGATGGAGACGGGCAGCCGCCCGGACGGTTCCGCGGCGCCGCTGATGATCCGGGCCAGTGCCGTCCCGCCCTCCTCGCCGGGGAAGAAGGCCTGTACCACGGCCGATGCGCGTTCGGCGAGCGTGCCGAGCGCGTAGGGCCGTCCGGAGACGAGGACCATGACGGTCGGCACCTGCGAGTCCAGCACGGCGGAGGCGAGTGCGGCCTGGTCGCCGGGCAGCTCGAGGGTCTCGGCGTCGCAGCCCTCTCCGGAGGTGCCCCGGCCGAACATGCCGGCCCGGTCCCCGAGCACGAGCAGGTTCACGTCCGGCTCCTCGTCGGTGACCGTGAACCCGGCAGCGGTGAGCGCCTCGCCGAGCGTCGGGATCTCCAGCCCGAGGTCGCCGGGGAGCGCGACGTGGTTGGGGAAGGAGTAGCAGCCGAGGAAGGACTGGGGGTCGTCGGCGTAGGGCCCGCTGATCGCGACCCGGCACGGCCGCAGCGGCAGGATGCCGTCGTTGGCGAGCAGCACGGTGGACCGTTCGGCCAGGAGCCTGGCCAGTGCCCGGTTCTCCGGCGGGTCGAGGTCGATCGGCTCGGGCTTGACGGGTTCCCAGTCGGGGTCGAGCAGGCCGAGCTCGGCCTTCTGGAGCAGGACCCGTTCCGCGGCCCGGTCGATGAGCTCCTCGGGCACGCTTCCCGCCCGTACGAGTTCGGTCAGCGGCTCGCCGTAGCACCGGGCGGTGGGCAGCTCGACGTCGATTCCGGCGGTCAGCGCCAGCGCGCCGGCCGCGCCCCGCGATCCGGTGACGCCGTGCCGGGTCTCCAGGAAGGAGACGGCGTAGTAGTCGGCGACGACCACACCGCCGAACCCCAGCTCGCCCCTGAGCAGTTCGGTCAGCAGCTGTTCGTCGCCGGCCACCGGAACGCCGTCCACGTCGGTGTAACTGTTCATCACCGACCGGGCGCCCCCTTCGCGCAGTGCCCGTACGAAGGGCTCGACCAGTACGTCGGCGAACTCGCGCGGTCCCGAGGCGACGGGGGCCATGTTCCGGCCGCCGCGCGAGGCCGAGTACCCGGCGAAGTGCTTGAGCGTCGCCACGATCCCGGCGCCCTCCAGGCCCTGTACGTAGGCGGTGCCGATGGCTCCGACGAGATAGGGGTCCTCGCCGATGCACTCCTCGGTCCTGCCCCACCGGTAGTCGCGGACCACGTCGAGCACGGGAGCCAGCCCCTGGTGGACGCCGACCCGCCGCATCCCGGCGCCGATGGCGGCGGCCATCCGGCGCACGAGTCCGGGATCGAAGGAGGCGCCCCAGGCCAGTGGCCCGGGGAAGACCGTCGCTCCGAACGTCATGAACCCGGTCAGGCACTCCTCGTGAGCGACCGCCGGAATCCCGAACCGGCCGGCTTCGGTCACCTGCCGCTGGAGCGAGGCGAGCCGCTCCATCCCGGCTTCCGCGGTGATCGGCGCGGTTCCGTACACCCGGGTGAGCTGGCCGAGGCCGTGGGCGACGATGTCGTCGAGGCCGGGCGCCGACTCGCCGGAATCGTCCTCCATCGGCGCGACGGGTGCGCCCGGATCCGAGGGCAGCGCCCAGAAGCCGGCGAGCTGACCCGCCTTCTCCTCCAGCGTCATCCGTTTCAACAGATCGGCGACTCGTATGGAAACGGGCATGAGGGGGTCACGCCAGGGCTCGGGCAAGGAGTTCTCCTAGGGGGTGTCTTGTCGGTCAGGCCGGATCCGCCCAGGAACGGGGCGGGGCGGTGGAGAGCCGGACCTTGAGCTCGGTCGAGAGCTCCATCCGGGGGCTGACCAGGGGCTGGCCGTCCAGGAGCTGGAAGAGTGTGCGGGCGGCGAGCCGACCCATCTCCTCCAGCGGCTGACGCACCGTCGTCAGCGGCGGGGACAGCCATTCGCACATCGGCAGGTCGTCGAAGCCGACCACGCTGAGGTCCTGCGGGATGCTCAGTCCGACCTGCCGGGCGGCTTCGTAGACGCCCATCGCCTGCTGGTCGCTGCCGGCGAAGACGGCGGTCGGCGGCTCGGGGAGGGCGAGCAGTTCCCGGGCGCGCTGGAACCCGCCCTCGTGCCCGAAGTCGCCGAACCGGATCAGGTCGCGGTCGACCTCGATCCCGGCCCGCTCCAGCGCGGCGCGGTACCCGTCGATGCGGGCCTGGCTGCAGAGCATCTCCTTGCGCCCGCCGATCGCGGCGATCCGGCGGTGCCCCAGCTCCAGCAGGTGTTCCGTGGCGGCGAGGCCGCCCGCCCAGTTGGTCGCGCCGATGCTCGGGACACCGTTGCCCGGCAGGTCGATCGGGTCGATGACGACGAGTGCCACCCCGGCCTGTTCGACCTGGGCGCGCTGGGCCTGGGTGACCGAGGCGGTGACGAGGATGACGCCGTCGCTGTGGTGCAGGACCGGCAGTGCGGCCCAACTCGAAGGCGTGGCCTCGCCCGGCGGGACGAGCGATACGACGGTGCCGACGCTGCGCTGGGCGCACTCGGCTTCGA
Source organism: Streptomyces sp. NBC_01296 (assembly GCF_035984415.1). Lineage (NCBI taxonomy): Bacteria > Bacillati > Actinomycetota > Actinomycetes > Kitasatosporales > Streptomycetaceae > Streptomyces > Streptomyces sp. NBC_01296. Next base: position 8,613,919 of record NZ_CP130720.1, read on the forward strand.
CGCCGCGCAGTATCTCCACTGCCCACGCGCTGTCCAGGCCGCCGATGATCAGGTCGACCAGGCCGGACCTGCGGGCCCTGGCCTGCGCGCCGGGGTGGAGGTAGTTGTGGGAGCGCAGCAGGCTCTCGATCCGTTCGCGTGTCGCGGGTGCGACGTCGGAGCGGCCGTTGACCACCTTGGACACGGTGGCCTGGGAGACCCCCGCCTCAGCGGCGATGACGGCCAGGGTCGGGCGCTGCTCGCTCAATTCTCTCCTCCGCGCTGACGCCTTATGTGAGCGACATGTATCGCAAACTTTCGAAGAGTTTCCGGTCGGCGCGACCTGGTTGTCAAGCCATAAGTCGGCTGCTGCGGAAGGAAATTTGGTAAGAAAGCTTGACCGGGTGGCTTCGCGTTCCTAGTTTGTGGCAGCACCAATTCGAGAATGTTACGAAACATTTTCGAAGCGAACCGGCATTCACCACCCCGGAGGTCCCATGGCCAGCACCACCCCGAGTCGACGAAGCTTCCTCGCGCTCTCGGGCCTGACCGCTCTGTCCGTCTCGCTCACCGCGGCCTGCGGCGGCGGTGGCTCCGGCTCGGGGTCGGCGGCCGACGGCAAGGTGACCTTCGCGTGGTGGAACATCGCCACGACGGAACCGGGCAAGTCCCTGTTCCCACAGATCTCCTCGGCGTTCACCGCCGCTCACCCGAACATCACCATCAAGACGACCTCGTTGGAGAACGAGGCGTTCAAGTCCAAGCTCACGGCCAACACTTCATCGGGCAAGCTCCCCGACGTCTTCCAGACCTGGGGCGGCGGCGTCCTGCGGCAGCAGATCGACGCGGGGCTGGTCGAGGACCTCACCGAGGCGCTCGGCTGGTCCTCCGAACTCACCCCGGTCTCGCTGCAGGCCTACCAGTTCGAGGGCCGGACCTACGGGGTGCCCTACGACGTCGGCATGGTCGGCTTCTGGTACAACAAGAAGCTCTTCGCCCAGGCCGGGATCACCGCTTCGCCGGCCACCTGGGCCGAGTTCCTCGAAGACGTCAAGAAGCTCAAGGCGGCGGGCGTCACTCCGATCGCCCTCGCGGGCAAGGAGAAGTGGCCGGGCCACTATTACTGGGCCTACCTCGCGATGCGCGTCGCGGGCCTCTCCGCGCTGCAGCAGGCCGCGACCACCAAGGACTTCACCGGCGCCGGCTTCGTCCAGGCGGGCACCCACCTCAAGGAACTGGTCGACCTCCAGCCTTTCCAGACGGGCTTCCTCGGCGCCGGGTACTCCACCCCCGGCGGCCAGGCCGCGACCATGGGCAACGGCAAGGCCGCCATGGAGCTGATGGGGCAGTGGGCGCCGTCGGTACAGAAGGACGCGGGCGCGGACCTCGGAGCGGACCTGGGCTTCTTCCCCTTCCCGACGGTCGACGGCGGCGTCGGCCAGGCCGCCGAGGTGTTCGGCGGTGGCAGCGGCTTCGCGTTGCGCAAGGGCGCCCCGAAGGAGGCGCTGGACTTCCTGAAGTTCTTCGTACTGGAGAACGAGTCCAAGCTGCTGGCCTCCAACGGCTACCTGCCGGTGGTCAAGGGCGCGGAGAGCCGGCTCACCGAGCCCAACAGAAAGGTGGTGGCCGACAGCCTGGTCAAGGCGACGGGCTTCCAGCTCTTCCTCGACCAGGCCTACCCGCCCGCGGTGGGTCAGGAGGTCAACGACAGCGTCGCCGACCTCATCGCGGGCAAGAAGACGCCCGAGCAGGTCACGAAGTCGATCACCGAGGCTGCGAAGGGTGCCTAGCTCCGTGTCCACCCTGACCGAGGAGCGGACGAAGGAAGCCGTGCCGGCGCACCCGCACGCCCGGCCGGCGCGCTCGCTCCTGCGCGGGTTGGGAAGCTGGGCGTCGGTCGCCTGGTTCCTCGTCCCGGCTCTGGTCCTCTTCCTCGTCTTCGTCCTTGCACCGATCGTCGTCGCCGTCTACACGGGCTTCTTCAAGTGGGGCGGGATCGGCCCCCTGGACGACTTCATCAGCCTCGAGAACTACGCCACGCTCTTCCGCGATCAGGTCTTCCTCGGCGATCTGAGGCGCGGGCTGTACCTGATCGCCCTTTCGATCACGGTGCAGTTGCCGTTCGCGCTGTTCACCGCGGTCCTGCTCAACCAACGGCTGCGCGGCCGGGCCGTCTACCGGATGCTGTTCTTCGCGCCGTACATCCTGTCCGAGGTGGTCACGGCGGTCCTCTTCACCATGATCTTCCTTCCCGGTGCCGGCATGGCCGACCATCTCGCAGGCGCCCTCGGCCTGGAGGGGCTGCAGGGGAAGTGGCTCGCGGATCCCTCGACGGTCATGCCGACCCTGTTCGTGGTCATGACCTGGAAGTACTTCGGCTTCCACATGATGCTTTTCCTCGCCGGCCTGCAGAGCATCCCGAACGAGGTCCTGGAGGCCGCCTCCATCGACGGCGCGGGCGCATGGCAGCGCTTCCGGCACGTGACGCTGCCGCTGCTCGGCCCGACGATCCGGATCAGCGCCTTCCTTTCGATCATCGGCGCCATCCAACTCTTCGACCTGGTGTGGGTCATGACGGCGGGCGGGCCCAACCACTCGTCCGAGACCATGGCGATCTCGATGTTCCAGTTCGGGTTCAAGCGCTACCAGGTCGGCTATGCCAGTGCGATCAGCGTGGTCCTGTTCGTGATCAGCCTGGTCTTCTCCCTCTTCTACCAGCGCTACGTGCTCCGCCGTGACCTGAGCGGGGCCGTCACCTCGGGAGGTGGCCGATGAACGCACGCAAGACGGCTCGAGGCCTGTCGCTGCACGCCGTGGTCTGGCTGATCGGCGCCTTCGTCGTCGTGCCGCTGGTCTACGCGGTGCTCTCCGGGTTCAAGAGCACCGGCGAGCTGACGACCAACCCGTTCGGGCTGCCCGAACACTGGAAGGCCGGCAACTACACCGGCATTCTCGGCGACGGAATGTTCTGGCGGCAGATCGCCAACAGTGCGGGCATCGCGATCGGCACGACCTGCTGCACGGTGGCTGCCTCCGCGATGGCGGCGTTCGTGCTGGCCCGCTACGCCTTCCGCGGCAGGGAGCTGTTCTACACGCTGTTCACGATCGGGCTCATGTTCCCGTTCGCCGTGGCCGTCCTGCCGTTGTTCCTGCTGCTGCGCAACTTCGACCTGCTCGACAACCCGCTCGGCGTGATCCTCCCGCAGGCGGCCTTCGGGCTCCCCATGACCATCATCATCCTGCGCAGCTTCTTCCGGACCATCCCGGCGGAGGTCGAAGAGGCGGCCATCATGGACGGCTGCGGCAAGTTCCGCTTCTTCTGGAAGATCCTGCTGCCGATGGCGCGTCCGGCGCTCGGCACGGTGTCGGTGCTGGCGATCGTAGCGAGCTGGAACAACTTCTTCCTGCCGCTGCTGGTGTTCAACGACCCGAAATGGCAGACCATCCCGGTCGGAGTCCAGCAGTTCCAGGGCCAGTACTCGACCGACTACGCACTCGTCCTCGCCTACATCGTGCTCGCCATGGTCCCCGCCCTCGCGTTCTACGCCGTCGCCGAGCGGCAGTTGATCGGCGGCCTCACGGCGGGCGCCACCAAGGGCTGACCCGTCCCGCGCGACCTCCACCCCCGAGGAGACATTGTGAAACGTTTGATCGCACTGGCAGTCCCATTTTTGTTAGCGCTAACATCGCAGGCCGTGGCCGCCCCCGCCCCCGCCCCCGCCCCCTCGCCCGCGCCCGCCCCCGCGCGAACCGGCATCGACTTCCGCACAGCGCTCCAGCCCATCGACGGATTCGGCTTCTCGATGGCCTTCCAGAGGGCCGACCTGCTGCACGGCGCGCGCGGCCTCAGCCCGGCCAAGCAGCGCGAAGTGCTCGACCTGCTGCTCAGCAAGGACAAGGGCGCGGGCCTCTCGATCCTGCGCCTGGGCATCGGGTCGTCGACCGACAGGGTCTACGACCACATGCCGACGATCCTGCCGACCGATCCCGGCGGGCCGGACGCCACACCGAAGTACGTCTGGGACGGCCAGGACGGCGGCCAGGTCTGGCTCGCCAAGGAGGCCAAGGCCTACGGCGTCAAACGGTTCTACGCCGACGCCTGGAGCGCCCCGGCCTTCATGAAGACCAACAGCAGCGAGAACAACGGCGGTGAGCTGCTGGCCGAATGGCGCCAGGCCTACGCGAACTACCTGGTGCAGTACGCGAAGTTCTACCGTCAGGAAGGCATCGGGATCACCGACCTGGGGTTCACCAACGAGCCCGACTGGACGGCGACCTACGCCTCGATGCGGTTCACCCCGCAGCAGGCCGTCGACTTCCTCAAGGTGCTCGGGCCGACCGTCCGCGCGTCCGGACTGAAGACCGGGCTGGTCTGCTGCGACGCCGCGGGCTGGGACCGGCAGGTCGCCTACACCGAGGCCATCGAGGCTGACCCCGCCGCCGGCAAGTCCGTACGGACCGTCACCGGCCACCGCTACAGCGGTCCGACCGCGGTCCCGCAGCCGACCGACAAGCCCGTGTGGATGTCGGAATGGTCCCCGGACGGCGCCACCTGGAACGAGAACTGGGACGACGGCAGCGGCTACGACGGTCTCGCTGTCGCCGCCGACATCCAGAACACCCTGACCACCGGCAACGCCAGTGCCTACGTCTACTGGACCGGCGCGTCCCTCGGCGCGACCCGGGGGCTCATCCAGCTCGCCAACCCCGGTGACGACTACCGGGTGTCCAAGCGGTACTGGGCCCTGGCCGCCTTCAGCCGCTTCATCCGACCCGGCGCCGTCCGCGTACCGGTCACGAAGGCCGACCCGGCACTGCAGATCACGGCCTTCCGCAACGCCGACGGCAGCCGCGTGATCGAAATCCTCAACACCGCGACCACCGAAAGCTCCACCGAGTTCTCCCTTCGCGGCGGGCACGACCGGCACCCCGACGGCTACGTCACCGACGGGACCCGCTCGATCACCCCGGCCGACATCGTCTCCACGCACGGCACGACCCTCACGGCGAAGCTCGCTCCGCGCGCGCTGACCACGATCGTCCTCGACTGAACCGCACGCACCCCGAGGAGCAACCCGCCATGTCCGTACACATGCCCGTTCCCATGTCCCGGATCCTCACCGCCCTGTCCGCCGCCATCTGCCTGTCGGCCGGTCTCGCCGCGGCGCCCGCAGCCGCCGAGCCCCGTCCCAGGACGCTTGGCGAACTGGCCGCGAAGCACCACAAGTACTTCGGCTCCGCCACCGACAACCCCGAGTTCACTGACGCCGCCTACCTCAAGCTCCTCGGCAGCGAATTCGGCCAGACCACCCCCGGCAACGCCATGAAGTGGTACGCCACCGAGCCCGAGCGCGGCGTCTTCGACTTCACCGAAGCCGACAAGGTCGTCGCCTTCGCCAAGTCCCACCACCAGAAGGTCCGCGGCCACACCCTCATCTGGCACAACCAGCTCCCCGCATGGCTCACCGAGGGCACCTGGAGCGCCGACGAGCTGCGTGCCATCCTCAAGAACCACATCCAGACGGAGGTCCGGCACTTCAAGGGCCAGGTGATCCACTGGGACGTGGTCAACGAGGCCTTCAACGAGGACGGCACCTACCGCGAATCGCTCTTCTACAAGACGCTCGGCCCCGGCTACATCGCCGACGCCCTGCGCTGGGCCCACGAGGCCGACCGGCACGCCAAGTTGTACCTCAACGACTACAACGTCGACGGCATAGGCCCCAAGAGCGACGCCTACTACACCCTGATCAAGCAGTTGAAGGCCGACGGGGTCCCGGTGGAGGGCTTCGGCATCCAGGGCCACCTGGCGCTCCAGTACGGCTTCCCCGGCGACGTCCAGCAGAACATGCAGCGCTTCGCCGACCTCGGCGTCGACGTCGCGGTCACCGAGCTCGACATCCGGATGGCCCTCCCCGCGACCCCGGAAAAGCTCGCCACCCAGGCCACCTGGTACGCCGACTACGTCAAGGCCTGCCTGGCGGTCAAGAAGTGCGTCGGAGTCACCATCTGGGACTACACGGACAAGTACTCGTGGATCCCCTCCGTCTTCCCCGGCGAGGGCGCGGCGCTGCCCTACGACGAGAACCTGCTGCCCAAGCCCGCCTACTACTCCATCAAGGAGGTGCTTGGCGGATGATCAGGACGGCGATCGTCGGAACGGGGGGGATCGCGGGCATCTGCCACGTCCCTGCCCTCCGCGCGCAGGCGCACCGGGCCCGGATCGTGGCAGCCGTCGACGTGGACGCCGCGCGCGCCGAGCAGTTCGCGGCCGAACACGGCATCCCCGCGGTCTACACCGACCTGCACACCATGCTCAAGGAGCAGAGCCCGGACCTCGTGCACCTGTGCACGCCTCCGTTCCTGCATGCCGAACAGGCCGTGGCCTGCCTGGCGGCGCAGGCGTGGGTGTGGTGCGAGAAGCCGGTGGCCCTGTCGCTGGCCGAGCTCGACCGGATCCGCGCCGCCGAAGGGCCCGCCCACGCGGGCGCGGTGTTCCAGCACAGGTACGGCTCGGGGTCCCGGTACCTGCGCGACCGGATCACGGCCGGGACGCTGGGCCGACCGCTCGTCGCGCAGTGCGTCACGGCGTGGCACCGCGACGACGCCTACTACGACGTGCCCTGGCGCGGAACCTGGGAGAGCGAGGGAGGTGGCCCGACCCTGGGCCACGGCATCCACCAGATGGACCTCATGCTCGCGGTGCTCGGCGAATGGACCGAGGTGCGCGCGATGGCCGGCCGCCTCGCACGCGAAGTCCAGACCGAGGACGTGTCCGCAGCCCTGGTCCGGTTCGACAACGGGGCCGTCGCGACGGTCGTCAACAGCGTCCTCTCCCCCCGGGAGGAGAGCTACCTGCGCTTCGACCTCACCGACGCCACGGTCGAGCTGCGGCACCTGTACGGCTACTCCAACGCGGACTGGACCTTCACCACGAGGTCGCCGGGCGTGAAGTGGGAGCTGCCGGACGACGTGCCCAGCTCGCACACCGCCCAGCTCGCGGCCTTCCTGGACGACTACGAGGCGGGGACCCGGCCCGATCTCGGCAGGCCCACCATGGAACTGGTCACCGGCTTGTACAAGGCCGCGATCACCGGCCTGCCGGTCCGGCGCGGGGAGATCGACGCGGCCGACCCGTACTACGTCTCGCTCAACGGCGGGCGCCCGGGGGTGTTCCGGTGACGTTCGAACTCCTCCAGAACGAGGACTCCCTGACCGTCCGGGCACGCGACGTCGACCTCTTCCGGTACGTACACCGATCGGTCATGGACCCCTTCGAGGCGCCGAAGCCCTACCTGCATCCGGTGCGCACGCTCGCCGGCGACGTGGTCACCGGGTACCGGCCGCACGACCACCGCTGGCACAAGGGCATCCAGATCACGGCGTCGTGGGTGTCGGGGCAGAACTTCTGGGGCGGCGGCACCTACCTGCGCGGCCAGGGCTACGTGGACCTGCCGAACCTCGGCACGATGCACAGCCTCGCCGTGTCCGCCGAAACGGGCCCCGGCCGCGCCGTGATCACCGAAGCCCTGGCCTGGATCACGATGGCGGGGGAGCACTGGATCGACGAGCGCCGCACGCTGACCGCACACGATGTAGGGGCCGACTTCTGGACCCTGGACGTCACCACCTCGCTGACCAACGTCCGCGACAGCGATTTGGTGTTCGGCAGCCCCGGCACGCAGGGCAGAGAGCTCGCCGGATACTCCGGCCTGTTCTGGCGCGGCCCGCGCGAGTTCACCGGCGGCGAAGTGATCGGCCCCGCGATGGGCGAGCAGGGCGACTGGCTGGCCTTCATCGGCGCGCACGACGAGGTCGACCGCTCCTCCGCGCTCCTGTTCCTGGACGACCCCGACGCCCCCTGCCACTGGTTCGTCCGCAGTGAACCCATCCCCGCCGTCAACCCGTCCCTGGCGTTCGACAAGGAACTGCCACTGGCCCCCGGCGACACCCTCTCGCGCCGCTACCGGATCGTCGTGGCCGACGGCGCGTGGACCGCCGGGCGCCTGTCCCGCCACATCGCGGAACACCCGTGGTGACCCCGCTCCCCGGCGGCGTGGGGATCTCCGGGTTGACCGTCTACGACTGGGAGGCCGCCGACGGGCTGTGCGGCGGCACGCCGCACATGCACCTCGTCTGCTCCGAGGCCTACGTCGTCATCGACGGCGCGGGCAGCGTACAGACCCTCACCACCTCCGGTTTCGACGAGACCCCACTGCTCCCCGGCGACGTCGTCTGGTTCACCCCCGGCACGATCCACCGCCTCGTCAACGACGGAGGCCTGCGCCTCGTGGTGCTCATGCAGAACGGAGGACTCCCCGAGGCGGGCGACGCCGTCTTCACCTTCCCGGCGCCCGTGCTGGCCGATCCCCAGGCCTACGGCAGGGCGGCCGGCCTGAGCGGCGACCGTTCCGCGGCCGCCCGCCGCCGCCGCGACCTGGCACTGGAGGGTTTCCTCGCCTTGCGCGAAGGGGGGCTCGGGGAGTTCCACATCGCGGCCAGACGCCTGAAGAGCGACCTCCTGGACGCCTGGCGGGTCCGCTGGCGTGACGGCGCCCTCGCCGCAGCCGTCACGACCGGCCGTCAGCTGGAACGGCTGAAGGCCGGAGACCTCTCCCACCTCGACCACGGCGCAGTGTCACGGCTGGAGTGCCCAGAGCACCAACGCTTCGGCATGTGCGGCCTCCTCCACACCTATCCCGTCCCCGACTCCTCGACGCGTCCGCCCCGCGGTCCGTCGGGGTCACCCCGCCCCCACTCCCCGAAGGAGCCCTTCTGATGAGGTCTCGCCCTCCATCCCCGGCCCACCTGAGACGACGCCTGCTCGCCGTCCTTATGCCCTTGCTGCTCCTGGTCGCCTTCCTCGGTGTGCAGCCCGCCGGCGCGGCGACGGCAGTCGACCCCAACGCCTCGTACGTGCTGGTCAACCGCAATAGCGGCAAGGCCCTGGACGTCTACAACCTGGCGACCAACGACGGGGCCCGCATCACGCAGTGGACCCGTAACGATCAGAACCAGCAGCAGTGGCAGTTCGTCGACTCCGGCGGCGGTTACTACCGCATCAAGTCCCGCCTCTCCGGCAAGGTGCTGGACGTCCAGAACGGGTCCACCGCGAACGGCGCCGCGATCGTCCAGTGGGCCGACGTGAACGGCACCAACCAGCAGTGGCGGCTGGCCGACAGCTCGGACGGCTACGTGAGGCTCATCGCGCGCCACAGCAGCAAGGCCCTCGAAGTGCAAGGCGGCTCCACCGCTGACAACGCGAACATCGTCCAGTACGACGACTGGGGCGGCACCAACCAGCAGTGGCAGCTCGTCCGGGTCGGCGCCGGCACTCCCGGCTCGTGTGCTCTTCCGTCGTCCTACCGCTGGACCTCGACGGGCGCGCTGGCGCAGCCCAAGCCCGGGTGGGCCTCGCTCAAGGACTTCACCGTCGTCCCCTACAACGGCAGGCAACTCGTCTACGCCACGACCCACGACACGGGGAACAACTGGGGCTCGATGAACTTCAGCCCGTTCACCAACTGGTCGGAGATGGCCTCCGCCGGCCAGAACACGATGTCGACCGGCACCGTCGCGCCGACGCTGTTCTACTTCGCGCCGAAGAACATCTGGGTGCTCACCTACCAGTGGGGTGCGACCGCGTTCTCCTACCGGACGTCGAGCGACCCCACCAACCCGAACGGCTGGTCGTCACCGCAGGAGCTCTTCTCCGGAAGCATCGGCGCCGGAGCGGCACCCATCGACCAGACGATCATCGGTGACGACCAGAACATGTACCTGTTCTTCGCCGGTGACAACGGCAAGATCTACCGGGCGAGCATGCCGATCGGGAACTTCCCGGGCAGCTTCGGCTCCTCGTACACGACGGTCATGAGCGACACGGTGAAGAACCTGTTCGAGGCGCCGCAGGTCTACAAGGTCAAGGGCCAGAACCAGTACCTCATGATCGTCGAGGCTCGGGGTGCGAACGAGCAGCGCTACTTCCGCTCGTTCACGGCCTCCAGCCTGAACGGTTCGTGGACCCCGCAGGCCGCCACCGAGAGCAACCCCTTCGCCGGCAAGGCCAACAGCGGCGCCACCTGGACCAACGACATCAGCCACGGCGAACTGATCCGCACCAGCGCCGATCAGACCATGACCGTCGATCCCTGCAACCTGCAGTTGCTCTACCAGGGACGCAGTCCCAGCTCCGACGGCATCGACTACGGCCTCCTGCCCTACCGGCCGGGTCTGCTGACACTGCAGCGCTGAGGGCGTGACACGGGTGCGGCTCCGTAGTGGAGCCGGAGTGGCGGGCTCGGCGCAAGGCCGAGCCCGCCCGTGCACGACGTCGGTCGCCTCGTCCAGGAGTGCAGAGACTTCAGTTCACCCGCCCACGACCGGGCATCAACCAGTTCCCCACCCATGACCAAACCAACGAGCGGCCTGCCCAACCGTCACGCCAAACACCGTTGCAGTACTAAGTCGATCGGCACGAAGGCGGCAGCCGCCGACAGCCATGTCATGGACTGCTCATCCACAGGTACTTACCTTGTTCGTTATGGTCTGACCTCGAACGATGCCCCTGACGCGTTCGCGCGTAGCTGGATTCCGGGGACGTGGACACGGCCTTCGCCTGATCCTGTGCCCCGACAAAGAGGCACTGACCAGCACGAAGGCAGGACCTGACCGGCAGAGGATCTTGCGTTCGGTAAAGTTCCGCGTGCGCCGGGCAGGTGCCGCAGCGCGGGCCGAAACCGACTGTAGGGGGAGCGAGTTGGACACCGTCTTTCATCCGCTGGAGGTCGACGACCCGCGGTCCGTGGCCGGATACCGCATCGCGGCCAGGCTCGGCGCCGGCGGTATGGGCAAGGTGTACCTCTCGTACACGCCGGGCGGACGGTCCGTCGCGATCAAGGTGATCCGGCCGGAGTTCGGCGAGGACGCCGAGTTCCGCCGCCGCTTCCGGCAGGAGGTGCGGGCCGCCGAGCGCGTGCAGGGGCTCTACACCGCGCCGGTGATCGACTCCGACACCGAGGGCCGCCGCCCCTGGCTCGCCACGGCCTACGTCCCGGGGCCCTCCCTGGCCGACGCCGTGCAGCGGCACGGCGGGCTGCCCGTACCCACCGTGCTGCTCCTGGTCGCGGGAGTCGCCGAGGCCCTGCAGGTCATCCACGCGGCCGGCATCGTCCACCGCGACCTCAAGCCGTCCAACGTCCTGCTCGCGGGCGACGGGCCCCGCGTCATCGACTTCGGCATCGCGCGGGCCGCCGACGCGACCGCCCTCACCGGCAGCGGCGTCACCATCGGCACCCCGACCTTCATGGCACCCGAACAGGCCGCGGGCGGTGCGGTCACCCCGGCCACCGACATCTTCGCGCTCGGCCAGGTCGCAGCGTACGCGGCGACAGGCCTGCCCGCGTTCGGCGAGGGCACCTCGCACGGGGTGCTCTACCGCATCGTCCACGAGCAGCCCGACCTCACCCGGCTCCCGGCCCAGCTGCATGAGTTGGTGACCCGCTGTCTCGCCAAGGACCCGGCGGCCAGGCCATCGGTCGACGAGGTCCTCGCGCTGTGCCGGGCCGCCAACGGCGACGCGCCGCTGCGCCGCCCCGAAGCCTGGCTGCCCGGCGCGGTCGCCGCCGACATCACGCTGCGCGCGGCGGCGCCCGCACCGCCCGAAGTGACCCAGGTTACGGCGGCCCCGGCACCGGCACCGCCCGGCCACGAGCCGACGGTGACCGCCGTGCCCGCCGCGCCGCCCGCCGTCCCAGGCGCGTACGGACCGCCGACGCCACCCCCGCCGGGCCCCTACGCTCAGCCGTCGATTCCAACGGCCTCCCCGCCCCGGCCGTCCGCGGCGGGCCGCCCGAACCGGCGGCCGGGCGTCGCCGTGGCGATCGGGCTCGCCCTGGCGCTGCTCGTCGGCGGAGGTGTGTACCTCGTGAGCCGCAGCTCCGGCAGGGAAGAACAGGCCGCCGAAAAGGGGAAGGGGGCCTCGTCCGCCCCGAAGGCCTCGCAGCCGCCGGCCGGCGTAGCCAAGGCGCCGGAGCCGGTCACCCGCACGGGCATCAGCCTGCCGGAAAACTACACCCTCAGGTTCGGCGACGGTGAGCTGCGGCCGCAGGAGGCGGGCGGCTCCGCCGGCGACCTGGAGTTCGCCGGGCACTCGCTTCCGTACCGCGTGCGCACCCAGGCGGGCAACCATCTCGTGCTGCTTGACCCCGGGCAGGCCGGATCCCTGGAGACGTGCCGCGACGAGACGCGTTTCGCCGACTACATCCCGCTGGACAGGCTGTCCCCGGGCGCCCAGTTCTGTGTCCTGACCAAGGCGGGTCACATTGGCCTGATCACCTTCCGGGGGCAGACGGCCCATACCGACCCAGCCTTCCACGTCACCCTCGACGCCACCGTCTGGCGCCGGGCGGTCGCGCCCTCGTCGGCCGACTGAGCTTGTCGTTCATGCTTCGGCCCCGGACTCGACCCGAACTGATCCCGCAGCACACGCCCCGTATGTCCACGCACCGGCCGGGAGCCCCCAAGGGCCCCGGATGTCGCGTTCAAGGGCCTGGACGAAGCGGTGGACCCCTCGGCGGAGCTTCTTCGTGGCGAGTTCGGCGAACCACCGCTCGACCAGGTTCAACCACGACGAGTCCGTCGGGGTGAAGTACAGGTGGAAGCGCGGGTGGGCCAGCAGCCGCTTCTTGACCGCCGGAACCTTGTGGGTGACGTAGTTGTCCAAGATCAGGTGGACCTTGAGGTCTGCCGGTACTTCCTTGTCGAGCTTGAGCAGGAACTTCTTGAACTCCACCGCGCGGTGGCGGCGGTGCAGTGAGCCGATGACCTTGCCGGTCGCGGTGTCGAGTGCGGCGAAGAGGGTGATGGTACCTGCGCGCACTTCGTCGTGGCTGCGGCGTTCGGGCCCCCGGGCATCATCGGCAGGACCGGCTGGGACCGGTCCAGTGCCTGGATCTGCGACTTCTCGTCCACACACAACACCAGGGCCCGCTCCGGCGGGTCCACATACAGGCCGACCACGTCTCGGACCTTGTCGACGAACAACGGGTCCGTGGACAGTTTGAACGTCTCAGCCCTGTGCGGCTGGAGGGCGAAGGCCCGCCAGATCCGGGAGATCGCCGACTGCGACATCCCGGGCGCTGCGGCCATCGATCGCGTCGACCAGTGGGTGGCGTCCTTCGGCGTCTCCTCCAGCGTCTTTACGATCACACGTTCCACATCGGCGTCGGTGATCTTTCGCGGGACACCGGGCCTCGGTTCATCGCACAGGCCGCCGAGCCGGCGTTCCAGGAAGCGCCTCCGCCAGGCCCGGACGGTGTCCGTGGTGATGCCCAGCCGCCGGGCGACCTCCGCGATCGCATGCCCGTCTGCGCTCTCCAGGACGATCCGTGACCGCAACACCCAACCGTCACAGCAAACACCGTTGCAGTACTAGCGGGAACCAGTGGTCACCGGAACGCTCGTGAAAGGAGGAACCCCAGCCGATGCGCGGCTGGGGTTCCTGAAATCGAGATCGGCGTGGATCGGTCAGGTCAGCGCTGCAGGGTGAGCAGACCCGGCCGGTACGGCAGTTGGTCGTAGGGGCCGCCCGCGGTGGGGGACTTGCCCTGGTAGAGCAACTGCAGGTTGCAGGGGTCGATGGTCATGGTCTGGTCCGGGTTGTTGCGGACCAGGTCGCCGTGGCTGATGTCGTTGGTCCAGGTGGCGCCGCTGTTGGCCTTGCCGGCGAAGGGGTTGCTCTCGGTGGCGGCCTGCGGGGTCCACGAACCGTTCAGGCTGGAGGCCGTGAACGAGCGGAAGTAGCGCTGCTCGTTCGCACCCCGAGCCTCGACGATCATGAGGTACTGGTTCTGGCCCTTGACCTTGTAGACCTGCGGCGCCTCGAACAGGTTCTTCACCGTGTCGCTCATGACCGTCGTGTACGAGGAGCCGAAGCTGCCCGGGAAGTTCCCGATCGGCATGCTCGCCCGGTAGATCTTGCCGTTGTCACCGGCGAAGAACAGGTACATGTTCTGGTCGTCACCGATCAGGGTCTGGTCGATCGGGGCGGCGCCCGGGATACTGCCGGTGAACAGCGGCTGCGGCGCGGACCAGCCGTTGGGGTTGGTGGGGTCGCTCGACGTCCGGTAGATGAAGGGCCACTGACCCCACTGGTACGCGAGCACCCAGATCTTCTTGGGCGCGAAGTAGAACAGCGTGGGCGCCACCGTGGTCTGGCTCATCCCGGTCTGACCGGCCGACGCCATGTCCGGCCAGTTCGTGAAGGGGCTGAACATCATCGAGCCGTACGACGATCCCGAGGTGTTCGAGGCGTAGACCAGGTGCTTGCCGTTGTACACCACGTCGGTGAAGTCCTTCAGCGAGCCCCACCCGTTCGACGGCTGCGCCAGCGCACCCGTCGACGTCCACCGGTACGTGGACGGAAGAGCACACGCGCTGCCGGTCGGCGTCGGCGTGGTCGGGGTCGACGTCCCGGACAGGCCGGTCCACTGCTGGTTGGTGCCGGACCAGCAGGAGTACAGCTGGATCTTGGTGCGGTTGGTGGTGGCCGCGCCGACGGCGTCGAGGCACAGCCCGGACTGGACGCCGGCGATCGTGCCGTTGGTGTTGACGTTCCACTGCTGGGCGGCGCTGCCGTCGCAGTCCTCGATGACCACCGCGGTGCCGTTGCCGGTGCCCTTGGCCAGGGCGCTCAGGCACTTGTTGCCGTAGAGCATCAGCTGCTTGTCGGAGGTGTAGGTCCAGCGCTGGTTGGCCTGACCGTTGCAGTCCCACAGCTGCGCCTGGGTGCCGTTGGCGGTGGTGAAGCCATTGATGTCGATACAGCGACCCGAGGGGACGCCCTTGATCGCTCCGGTACCGGTGCCGCCGGTGGCACCGGCGGAGGCCTTGAGGGCGTTCACGACGGCGGTGTGGGCGGCTTTGGGGTTGCCGCTGTTGTCGAACAGCAGGGGGCTTTCGGCGCTGCGCCAGGAGTCGCTGTCGCGGATGCCCCATACCGTGATGCCGCTGCACCGGGCCACGGACAGGCAGGCCTTGACCGTGTTGGCGTAGTGGGTGGGGGAGGCCCCGGCGATGTCCAGCTCGGTGATCTGGACGTCGACGCCCAGGGCCGCGAAGTTGGACAGGGTGGTCTGGAAGCTGGACGGCGGGCCGCCGGCGCCGAAGTGGCTCTGGAACCCGACGCAGTCGATGGGCACGCCGCGGGACTTGAAGTCCTTGACCATGTTGTAGACGCCCTGGGTCTTGGCGTCGGTCCAGTTCTCGATGTTGTAGTCGTTGTAGCAGAGCTTGGCCGAGGAGTCGGCCGCACGGGCGGTGCGGAACGCCTCCTCGATGAAGCCGTTGCCGAGCACGTTCTGGAACACCGAGCTGCGGTGCTGGGAGGAGCCGTCGGCGAACGCCTCGTTGACCACGTCCCAGGCGTAGACCTTGCCCTTGAAGTGGGTCATCTCGGTGGTGATGTGGTTGTTCATCACGCTACGCAGCGTGTTCGCGTCGCCGATGGAGCTGACCCAGGACGGGAGCTGCGAGTGCCAGACAGTGGTGTGCCCGCGCATGCGCTGGCCGTGGGCCAGGGCATGGTTGACGATCTGGTCGGCGGGACCGAAGTTGAAATTGCCGCGGGACGGCTCGACGGCGTCCCACTTCATCTCGTTCTCCGGGGTGATCATGTTGAACTCCCGGTCCGAGATCGCGGCGTACCGCGAGTCGCCGAGCCTGCCGGCCGCCACAGCGGTGCCGAAGTACCGGCCCGACGGGGCTGCCTGCGTACCCAGGCTCGCGGCTCCGGCGGAGCTGGGGAGGAAGGTCGCGACACCGGCGACCAGCGCCGAGGCCGACAGTCCTATCGCGAATATCCGGCGGCGCCGGCTGAGCCGGTGCAGGCCCTTCATGATTCTCCTCGGCGCTCGCGGGTCACCCTGGGTGCCGTGATCGTGCGCGCATCGGCCGGTACGGCCCGATCCGCCGCGGGGTGGGTGCGGTGCAGGACGTGGGGCCGTTCCTGCGTACCGGTCGCCCGGAGTTCGTGGATGTGTCGCGTCATGGGAGGGCTTTCTTCAGGAGATGCGTCAACGGGAGAGTCGGGGAACCTGCCGCGCCGACACGCATGGTGAGCGGCGGGGAAAGCACCCCACGTTATGGAGGCCCCCGAATGCGCGGTCCCGTAACAAAAAAGTCGCGCCGCCCGGACGATTGCCCCGTGATGCATCTCGCGGCGAAAAAGCGTTATGTCGCCCAGGCCCCGCGCACGATGAAGGAAGCCTGGCCGGCGAAGGTGCGAGTGCCGTCGGAGCCGTCGAGCCGGATGCCACCGTCGCGGTGGCGCAGGACCGATCCGGGATAGTTGTGCGCGTGCAGGGTCACCGACCCGGTGACCGCCCCGGGGCTGGGACAGAAGGTGGCGTCTTCACGGAACAGTTCGCTGCCGTCGTTGGTGCTCAACTGGAGCCGCAGTTCACGATGGCGCAGATAGCGGCCGTCGGCGGCCCGGAAGGTGACGCACCGTGCGTCCGCCAGCCCCCCGACGACCGTGAAGGTGGCCCGCTGCCTCGTCTGCGTGCTGCTGGGTGCGGAGACCGGGCCGAGCGTCGCGAAGTCGTCGGCGTACGTGAGGTACAGGGCGGGGTCCTCCACGGACTCCAGCGACCGGGCGCCCAGCGGAACGGTGCCCGCTACGGCGGACGGACCCACCGGGGAGGGTCCGGCTGATGTGGCGGTGCGCGACGGTATCGGCGTGGGATCGGCGACCGTGGGAGCGGCGACCGTGGGAGCGGCGATGGCGCCGGGCGCCCGATGCTCCGGTTCGGGCCAGGCCGCGTAGGTGGCGGTCCCGGCTATGAGCACCGCGCCGGTGGCGAGGCTCACCAGCGGATGAGCGGTCACCGCGGAGAGTTTGGCGACCAGCGCGCTGTGCAGAGCGCCTCCGCCCGTAGCGGTGGCGGTGGCGACGGGGGCCGTGGCCAGCCCGGCGGCGCTCGCGGCCGTACCCGACAGCAGGCCCTTGGCGGCCAGCGCGGCGACGAGTCCGGCCGGGACGGCCAGCGGCGCCAGGCTGAGGCCCAGGGGCAGCAGTTCGGCCGGAACCCGTTCCGCGGTCGTCGCCGTGCAGAGCGGGCAGCCGCGGGTGTGCCGGGCGATCCGCTTGCGCCACACCGATCCACGCAGACCGTCCCAGCCGACGAGGGTCTCGTCCAACTGCGGACAGCGCGGGTCGGCCCCCAGCGCGGCGACGATCGTGCGGCTCACATCCAGTTGCTCGCGCATGCGTTGCAGGCGTACTCCGACGTGGGCGACGGTGAGCCCCATCGCGGCGGCGATGTCGTCACGGCTCAGCGATCCGGCGCACTCCTGCCACCACAACGACAGCAGCACCTGATGGTCCGGGTCGAGCCACCGGCCGGCTTCGAGGACCTGACGGCGCTCGTCCGATACGTGCAGACGCAGGATCGTCACGTCCTCGGGTTCGGCGCCGGCGTCCGGTAGCTGGAGCGCCTCGTCGATGACCGTGGTCCGGTCGGCGAAGGCGCGTTGCCGCTGCCAGTGGGCATTGACCTGGCGGAGCGTGATCGACACGAGCCAGGACCGGAAGCTCTCCGGAGCACGCAGGGCAGGCAGGTCGCGCACCACGCGCAGCAGGGTTTCCTGGACGACGTCGTCGACGTCGGCATGTCCGCTCAGCGTTCGTCGGACGATGTTGTAGAGCAACGGCAGGTACGCGGCGATCAGCTCCTCGCGCGCCCGATCGTCACCGGCCTGCGCCGCGACAATCAGCCCCGTGTGATCCGTATCCATGAGACCCATTCACACCTCTCTCAGGGGAGCGATCCGCCGAGTACGGCGCAACACCTTGACGTCGGCAAGGGTATGCGTGCAAAGCCTGTGCTTTGGGCCGGGGTTGACGTCCGTGTTCCAGCCGCGGCACCAGGCGTCAAACCCGACCATTGATCAACGCCTACGCGCACCTCGAGGTGCCCTGTAAAAAATCCCGGCTCAAGGCAACCCTTTGCAGGGCCTGTGACCACAAGGAGTCGGATCCGGCCGTCCGGTAGCCGGATCCACTTTTCCTCTGGTGGCATGCAAGGAGAACACCCCCCATGAAGAAACCCACGAACGACGGGCGCCGCGGGCGTCACCGCCGTCGCTGGACCGCGACCGGTCTGCTGCTCGGCGTGCCCGCCAGCGTCGTGCCGTATCTCCTGTTCGTGCAGGAGGACTCGCAGGCCGCTACGGTCGACGGCAACGCCTACTACCGGCTGGTTTCCGTACGCAGCGGCAAGGTGCTGGACGTCAACGCCTTCTCCACCGCCGACGGCACCCGCATCCAGCAGTGGACCGACCAGAACACCGCCAACCAGCAGTGGAAGCTGCGACCCACCGGGGACGGCTACTACGAGCTGGTGAACCGCAACAGCGGCAAAGTGCTGGGCATGGCGGGCGATTCGACAGCTCAGGCGGCCGCTGCCGAGCAGCAGACCGACAGCTCCTCCACCTCCCAGGAATGGCGGATCGACGACGTGAGCGGTTCCGATGCCGTCGTCCTCACCTCCCGCAGGAGCGGCCAGGTCCTGGACGTCTCCGGAGGCTCCACGGCCGACGGCGCGGCAGTCATCCAGTATCGCGGCCACGGCGGCACCAACCAGCAGTGGAAGCTGGTGAGGACGGCCGAGAGCCAGGCGCCCGGATCCGGACCGTATACGTGGCGAAACGCCCAGGTGGTGGGCGGCGGTTACGTCACCGGCTTGGTGTTCAACCCGCGGGAGAAGGGCCTGCTGTACGCGCGTACCGACATGGGCGGCGCCTACCGCTGGGACACCGGGGCCGAGCAGTGGATCCCGCTGACCGACTGGCTCGGCGAGAAGGACTGGAACCTGTTGGGCATCGACGCGCTGGCCACCGATCCGGTCGACGCCGACCGGCTCTACCTCGCCACGGGCACCTACACCAACAACTGGGCCGGCAACGGCGCGATCCTGCGCTCCAAGGACCGCGGCCGCACCTTCCAGCGCACCGACCTGCCGTTCAAGCTGGGCGGCAACGAGGACGGCCGCGGGGCGGGCGAACGGCTGGCGATCAACCCCGCGGACAACGGCACCCTGCTGCTGGGCACACGCAAGAACGGGCTGTGGCGCAGTACCGACCACGGCGCGACATGGAGCCAGGTCTCCTCGTTCCCCGTCAAGGACGGGGCGAGCAGCGGCGCGGGCATCTCCTTCGTGACGTACGGCCCGGCTGGCAGCAAGACGGTCTACGTCGGCGTTGCCGACGGGTCCACCTCCCTCTACCGCTCCACCGATGGCGGCAGCACCTGGCAGGCCGTCCCCGGGCAGCCCACCGGACAGATGCCGCAGCACGGCGTGCTCTCCGGTGACGGCTCGCTGTACCTGACGTACACCAACGCCCTCGGCCCCAACGGCGTGACGGCGGGCTCGGTGTGGAAGCACACGCCGGCCGGCGGGGCGTGGAAGAACATCTCCCCGTCCCAGGGCAGTTACGGGTTCTCCGGTCTGGCCGTCGACCCGCGCAAACCCTCCACGGTGATGGTCACCACCCTCGGCCGCTGGTGGCCGGAGGACGAGATCTACCGGACCACCGACGGCGGCACGACATGGAAGGCCCTGGCCGGCAAATCCGTGCGGGACGCCTCCGCCGCTCCGTACGTGGGAACCGGCACCGGGCACTGGATGACCGCCCTGGCCATCGATCCCTTCGACTCCGGGCACGTGCTGTACGGCACCGGCAGCGGCATCCTGCGCAGCAAGGACGCCAACGCCTCCGACAGCGGCGGCACCAGCCACTGGAGCGTGGGGGCCCGCGGGCTGGAGGAGACCGCACTTCTGGACGCGATTGCCCCGCCCGGCGGCGCCCATGTCATCACGGCCATGGGCGACCTGGGCGGATTCCGCCACGACTCCCTGACCGAGGCGGCCGCCGGGCGACTGAAGGACCCGATGATGACCAACAGCACGTCCATCGACTTCGCAGGGTCCAACCCTTCGATGATGGTCCGCGTCGGCCGTGGCGGTGCGCAGGACGGCGCCTACTCCACCGACGGCGGCCGCAGCTGGAACGGCTTCGCGTCAGAACCGGTGGCCGGCGCCGACAGCGGCCGGGTAACGCTGTCCGCCGACGGCTCGGCCATCGTCTGGACGCAGGCCGGCCAGGCCCCGTACCGCTCGACCGACAAGGGGGCGAGCTGGTCGAAGGTCAGCGGCCTGGGCGCCGACGCCGTCGTCGTCGCCGACCGCTCCTCGGCCGGGACGTTCTACTCACTGGCCGGCGGCACGCTCTACGCCAGCACCGACGGCGGGGCGACCTTCAGCGCCCGGGCCGCCAACCTGCCCGCCGACGGCCGGCTGAAGGCCGTTCCCGCAGTCGCGGGGGACCTGTGGATCGCCGGCGGTGGCCAGGGGCTCCTGCATTCCACCGACGGTGGCCGCACCTTCACCAGGCTCGCCCCGGTGAAGTCCGCCTCAGCCCTCGGCTTCGGCAAGGCCGCACCGGGTGCCTCCTACCAGGCTCTGTACCTGATCGGCACTGTCAAGGACGTCACCGGCGTCTTCCGCTCCACCGACAAGGGTGCCACGTGGCTCCGCGTCAACGACGACGCCCACCAGTGGGGCAGCATCGGCGGCACCGGCGTCATCACCGGCGACCCCGACGCCTTCGGCCGCGTGTACGTGGGCACCAACGGACGCGGCCTCCAGTACGGCGACCCGTCCTGACCCCGACGCTCCGGCAGGGCCGCAGGCACAACGTCCTGCGGCCCCGCCACGGCCGAGGGACCTGGGGAGGCGTCGCTGCCGGACGCGGAAAACCGGTTCCGCAGATCGGCCATGCCTGGAACGCCACGGTGAGCCGGTCGGGCAGCACGGTCACCGCCCGGGACGCCGGGTGGAACGGCACGCTGGAGCCCGGCGGCAGCGCGAGCTTCGGCTTCCAGGCCACGTGCTCGGGCACCAACGTGGTCCCGGCGCGCTACACGCTGGGCGGTGCACCCTGTTCCTGAACGGTCATCATGCGCTGCCCGCCCGTCGCCACGGGCGGCGGGCGGAGCGCGTCCGGGACGCGCCGCCCCGTGGCCGTGACGAGGAGTCAGGTACGGGCCAAGCGCTGATTGCTGCCGTTGGAGCAGGAGCAGAGCGGGATCAGGGTGCCGTTGCCGATGCCGGCAGCGTCCAGGCACTGACTGATGCGCCTTCGCTGAGCCCGTCGTGTGCCGGTTCCTCACGAGCTCATGTGGACCTGCATGACTGCCATGGCAAGCGGCGGAAAGCCCCTCGACGTCAAGATCCACCGGCTCGCGCGCCCGGGCGGTTGAGTCTCCAGCGGCTGGAGGGTCCAGGATCTCGCCCATGGAAGACGAACGCTCCGACGTGCTCACCATCGGCCAGCTCGCGCGCCGCACCGGCCTTCCGGTGCGCACCCTGCGCTTCTGGTCGGACGAGGCGGTGGTGCCGCCCGTGGCCCGCTCCGCGAGCGGCTACCGGCTGTACGACGCCGAGTCCGTGGCCCGCGTCGAGTTGGTACGTACCCTGCGGGAGCTGGGCCTCGGGCTCGACGACGTGTGCCGCGTCCTGAGCGGCCGCACCACGGTCGCCGAGGTCGCCGACGCGCACGTGGCCGCGCTCGACGCGCAGATCCGCTCCCTCAAGGTGAGCCGGGCCGTCCTGTCCACCGTATCGAAACGTGGTTCCACCGCTGAGGAGACAGCACTGATGAACCGGTTGGCGCGGCTTTCCGCCGCCGAACGCAAGCAGATCATCGACGAGTTCAAGGAGGAGGTGTTCGGCGGTCTCGACGTCGACCCGCGACTGCGTGACCGTATGCGCGGCTTCAGCATCGAACTGCCCGACGACCCCACACCCGAGCAGGTCGACGCCTGGATCGAACTGGCCGAGCTGGTGCGGGACCCCGGTTTCCGCGCCCGGATGCGCACCATGCTGGAGCTGAGCACCCCGGTCCCCGGGCGGAGTCGTCCCGCTGGGGCGTCCATCTGGTGGGCCAGGCAGGTCGTGCAGACCGTCTCGGAGGTCAGGGAACGCGGGATCGCCCCTGAGGGACCGGCAGCGGCCGAAGTGCTGTCCGAGCTGTTCGGTGACGCCGATCGGGCCGCCGTGCTGTTGTGCGTGGAGGCCGGGATCGAGGCAGGGGCCGAGCGCTACCGCGGGCTTGTCGCCCGCGTGCGCGGACAGTATTCGCCTCCCGACGCGACAGAGGAGCTGGAGTGGCTGGCGCGAGCCCTGCGTGCCGCGGACCAAGCCTGACCGGCCGTACCGCCCCTGCCCCGCACGGGCTGAGGGGAAGTGATTACAGGTTCCCGATCCGCCTCGCGTGATCACGGGCCGGGTGCACGTGTTGTCCGGCCACGGGGAGGGAGTCGATCCGGTACCCCGAGCTCTCCCCCGCCCTGTTCAGCGAGACCGTCCAGACCAGCGAAGCCACCGCTGCACAGAGGCGAAACTTCAGTTGCGTGGAAGGCACGGGTTTCCATGTGTGGCGTGGATCATGTCGGAGGGATAACCTGCGGCCCGGCTCGGGCGTCTAGGAGGTGTCAGATCAGTGAGAGCAGCGCTGCACGAGTGGGACGAGGAGCGTCTCGTCCGGCTGGTGGCCAAGGGAGACCGTGTCGCGTTCGAGGAGTTGTACCGGCGTACGTCGCCGTGGATGGCGGTGCGGCTGCGCCGCCGCTGCGCGGACGAGCAGATCGTCGCCGAGGTCATGCAGGAGACGTATCTGGCGGTGTGGCGCGCGGCGGGTGCGTTCGCCGGGTCCTCGGTGGGCGGGACGGCCGTCGGCTGGCTGTGGACGATCGCGGCGCGCCGCCTCGTCGACGCTGGCCAAGTACGTGTCGACGTCGGCGCACGGCGAGTCGGGTAGCAGCCGTCCGTGTCGTAGTCGTAGGCGGGCTGGAACGTCGACTCCAGTGCGGATGCGTTGCCGGGCAGGCCCGGGGGCGGGGCCGCGAAGGCCGCCTGGGGGACGGCGATGACCAGGGCGAGGGCGGCTGCGACGGCGGCCGCCGATCTCCGTACGCGATGACCCGTTCGCATGCGAGGTTTCCTCAGCGGCGTGGGGGAGGAGCGGAGCGGCGGTCTGCCGGTGCGCGCCCGCAGCATCATTGGCGAGCCGTGACGAGGCGGCAAGGGGCGGGCACCACTGGATCCGCCGTCTACGCGTGTAACCAACTCCATTTTGTCCGAAGGGAATTGATCGTGAGACCCATGCGGTGCCCGATTCACCCCCGCCCCCAGGGGACACCGGTCTACTGCTGCGACACTGCATACGCCGCCTTGCCACCTGCTACGACTTAGACGGCGACCGTCTACCGGGCGCCCTTCACCTCGCGGCTCTGCACATCTGGGCCGCGAGGTGGTCCCCAAGAAACGGCCCAGTCCTGCAACCCCATCGATGGGCTGCGAACGCGAGACGGGTCTTGAGGCGGTAACCGACCGCTGGGGCACGGCCCCGCTGCCGGCCGCCAGGATGCTGTGGTTCGAGGGCGACGGGTCGGGGCGCCTACGGGAGCTGTCCCGCGAGGGCCTTGGCCAGGGCGGTGGTGCGCTGCCCGTCCCGGGCAGGCGAACCGGTTTCGGGGGCCCCGATGCCGACGAGCAGGTACGCGTCCCCGTCGCCGTCGAGCTCGAGGTGGACCGAGGAGGCGTTGCCGTTCACGGTGGTGACCGGCGCTCCGCCGGGCTTCGTGCTGGTGGCTTGGTGCATGTAGTTCCCGAGCGGGCCCACTTCCACGGCCGCGTACCGTTGCACGACGGGCGTGACGGGCGAGAGGGCCAGCGGCTTCCCGGTCGCCACGGTGTGCACCTCCACGTCCTCCTCGCCGATGTGGAACACGCAGGTCACCAGCGCGCCGGGGTTCCGCCCGAACGGCGAGTTGGGCTTGATCCGCTTGCCGCCCTCCCCGGTCGCGACGGCGGGCCCGTCGGCCGCCTTCGCCCGTCCGGGGCCGGCCTCCCCGTTCAAGCCTGCGGCCTTCGCGGCCTTGGCGATGTCGTAGGGCAGCGGGCAGGTGTCCTGGCCCGCGTCCGGTATCCCGTCTGCGGTCTCCGTCAGCCCGCTCAGGCTCAGCGGCTTCGACCCGGAGTCGCCGCCGCAGGCGGTGAGCAGGGCGGCCCCCGCCGCGGCCGCCACTGCGATCGCCAGTCCGTATCGCACATCCGCACTCTTCACGTGTGAACCCCCCTGTTGGCGGCGGTGGGTGTCCCCGCCGGCATCAGACGATCCTATCCGTGCACGCACCGGGAGGGCCCCGCAATGGCCTCGTACCAGGTACGGGGACCAGACCGCCGCCGTCACCCCGGACGTCCTCCTGCCGCACCGCATTCGGACCGTGTCGCGTTCGTCCTACCGTCTCGTCCGTACGAACGACAGGGGACTGGCGGCCCGTTCCCCGGGGGAGCGGTGGCGTACGGGACTCAGTCGGTGCAGGTGGTGCCGGGCGCGGGCAGCGCGCTGGTGGTGAGATAGCGGTTGGTCGCGTCCTGGACGCACCTGGAGACCAGGAACATGCTGTAGTCGTCGCCTTCCCGGTTGAGGACGACACTGCCCGGCAACTGGGCCGCCATGGCCGGACCGGCGCTGCGCGGGGCGAGGGCCTGGTGGGTGGACTGGACGATCAGCGCGGGCGGCGCGCCGTGGACCGGGGCGCCGGCCTTGACCGGGTTTGCCGGGACGGGCCAGCCAAGGCAGCCGGCGATGGTCTTGTACGAGCGTACGGCGCCGCCCAGGTGCGGGGAGATGCGGGCGAGTTCCTCCTGCAGGCTGGTGAGCTGGGCGAGGCTGTGCACCGGTCGTGCGTTGTCGAGGCAGGCGGGCACCTGTACCTGGACCTGGTCGAGGGTGTCGTCCGCGTCGTGGGTGAAGTCCATTGCGTCCGGGCCCTTCCTGAAGTCGGCCGCGTCCTTCTTCTCCGTAGCCTTGACGATGGCGTTGGCCAGCTCCGGCCAGGTGACGAAGGAGACGTTCAGGTAGTCCTGAGTGGCCTCCCGGATGTCTTCACCGGTCAGCGGCTCGTGGGCCCTTCCCTTGGTCGGGATGGGATCGCGGTCGGCGCCGGCAACGAGGGCGTCGTACTCGGCCGCGACGTCCTTGCCGTGCAGAGCGCAGTCCTTCGAGGCCTCGCACCAGGCGACGAATCGGTTGAAGGCCGTCTCGGCGGTGGCCGCCTCCGCCCTCACCCGCTCAAGTGGCGACGCGGTGTCGTCGAGCGCGGTGTCGAGGACCATGGTGCGCAGCCTGCCCGGGTAGAGCTTGGCGTAGGTGCGGCCGAGGAGGGTGCTGTAGTGGATGCCGTACCAGTTGACCTGGCGCTCGCCGAGCCCGATGCGTACCGCCTCGAAGTCCTTGGCGGTGCTGGTCAGGTCGACGTGCTTGACGAGGGGGCCGTTGCGGCCCAGGCAGTCCGCGGCGAAGGCCTGGTTGTGGCGGACGAGCGTGTCGTAGGCGGCCTGGTCCTTGGGGAAGTGGCTGACTCCGGCGGGCTTGGGGGCCGGCGCGCACAGGATCGGGCTGCTGTGTCCGATGCCTCGCGGGTCCACCGCGACGAGGTCGAACTTGCGGGTCATGTCCCCGCCGATGGCGGGCAGTCCGGCGTGCATCGCCAGGCGCAGTTGTTCGATCGAGGAGCCGCCGGCGCCGTCGTTGAGCAGCAGGGTGCCCTGGCGGTGTGCCTTGTCGTCGGCCGGTCTGCGGACCATGGCCAAAGTGAGTCTGTCGGCGTCGGGGCGGGACCAGTCGACCGGCACGCTCATCGCCCCGCACTGCATGTTCTTGAAGTCGGTGTCGGCGCAGGCGTGCCAGGCGATGCCACGTGTGGAGGGCAGGGCAGTGCCCTCTTGCGACTGGGCGAAGGCGGTGGTGGCGGCGGTGGCGGTGGCCAGCAGGGCGGTCGCGGCGGCGGTCCAGGCGGCGTACGTGCGCATTCTTGTCATGTCGCTGCTCCTTGGAGGTGGTGTTCGGTGGTTGTTCAGCCCTGGGGCTGGGCGTTGTTGCGGGCTGAGTCTGGAATGGTGGACCGGGATGCGTCGACGGTGGTCCGTCGGCCGGTGCGGCGGGTGAGGGGAAGGGCGAGGAGGGCTGTCGAGGCCAGCACCGCGGCCGAGACGGTGAACGCGGTCCGGTATCCGGCGGTGAGCGCCTCCACGTGCGGTTCGTGCAGCGCGGCACGTGTGGTGACCGAGCCGGCCAGAGTCGCGAGGGCGGCGAGTCCGATGGCGCCGCCGACCTGGCGGGTGGTGTTCACCAGTGCTCCGGCCAGGCCCGCGTCCTGCGGCGGGACGCCTTCGACGGCGAGGGCGGTGAGCTGGACGAAGGCGATGCTGAGGCCGAGGCCCACCAGGATGCTCGGTCCGAGGATGTCGGCGAGGTAGCTGCCGTCGGCGCTGATCCGGGACAGCCACAGCATTCCGGCCGCTTCGGTGAGCAGGGCGCCGGTCACGGTCGCGGCGGCCCCGAAACGACGGGACAGGCGCGGCGCGAGGGTGGAGCCGAACATGTTCGCGGCGGCGAGTGGGAGCTGACCCGCACCGGTGGCCAAGGGGCCTGATCCGAGGACCTGTTGCTGGTAGAGCGGGAGGAAGAAGAACAGGGCGATCCATACGGAACCCAGCAGTGCCATCAGCAGGTTGCCGGCGGCGACCCGGCCGGTGGTGAACAGCCTGGGCGGTACCAGGGCATCAGGGCGGCTCAGCTCGATCACGGCGAAGGCCGCGAGCAGCGCGACGGCGGCGCCGAGGGCGGCGAGCACCCCCGCGTCCGCCCACCCGGCGCCGCGTGCGGTGGTCAGTGCCCAGACCAGGCAGGTCAGGGCGAGGGTGACGGTGGTGGTGCCCAACAGGTCGAACCGCCCGGACTGCCGTCCGTCCGCGGCCGGCACGAGAGCGGCCACGGCGGCCAGGACCAGTGCCGATCCGAGTGCGACGGTGTGGAAGATCCAGGGCCAGCCCCATGCCTGGGTCAGCACGCCGCCCAGCAGGACGCCGCCCGCTCCGCCCGCGCCGGAGACCGCTCCCCACACTCCGAGTGCCTTGCCGCGTCCGGCGCCAGAGGGGAACTGCTCCATTGCCAGAGCGAGCGCGGCCGGGGCGATGGCTGCGGCGCCGACCCCCTGAGCGGCGCGGGCGGTGATCAGCATGCCCGGGGTGGCGGCCAGTCCGGCCGCCAGCGAAGCGCCGGCGAACAGAGCCAGGCCCGCGATCAATACCCAGCGCCGGCCGAGGAGGTCGGCCGTCCGGCCGCCCGCCAGGAGCAATGCCCCGAACGCCAGGCCGTAGGCGTTGACCACCCACGTGGTTCCGGTGTCCGAGAGGCCCACCCCGCTGCGGATCTGAGGGAGCGCCACGTTGACGATGGAGGTGGCGAGCATGACGGCGAACTGGCTCGCGGCCAGCGCGGCCAGCACCGCACCACGGCGGAGGGCAGCGCGCGGGGTGGGCGGACTGCCCCGGAAGAATAGGTGGTTCATGGTGGTCCATGGGGGTGTGGGACCTGGGCCGCCGCTGAGACGAACGGCGGCCCGGGTGGATCGGGACGGCGGTGGGAAGGTCCGGCAGAGCGGTCAGGAGGGCAGTTCGGCGTCGGGGATCCAGTGGCCGTGGATGCCGGCGGGCACCCTGCGGGGAAGTTCGACGGCGGCGACGGTGCTCAGGTCGCCCGCGTCCAGGACGAGGAGTTCCGAGCTGTCGGCTTTGATGTCGCTGACGATGGTGAGCAGGTAGCCGTCGTCTTCGGCGGTCGCGCCCTCGGCGGGTGCGAAGACGGCTTCGCCGGGCATCCGGCCCTCGCCGTGCGCGAACAGCCGTTGCTCGCCGGTGCGGGAGTCGAGCTTGGCCGTGTGGTAGCCCGACAGTCCCGCGCCGGGGAAGGCGATGGCGTAGCTGTAGCGGTAGTCCGCACCGGTGTGGGCGTCGTTGATCGCGGGGAACTCGGTGACCAGGTCGTTGAGGGATTCGGTGGTGACCGTGCCGGTGGCGGGGTCGATGATCCAGCGGTGGAAGGTCGAGCCGGCGTTGGGGGTGGTGCCGTAGCCGGGAGCGCCGACCCACCACTTCCACGAGCTCTCCCAGGCGGAACGGTCGAATCGGGGTGCTTCGAGGACGATCCGGCCTCGTGCGTCGGAGTAGGCGTTGGCGACGTGCAGCAGCACGGCCTGGTCAGGCACCTCGAACCAGGTGGTCCTGCCTCCGGCACGCGGGACCACGCCGATGCGCAGCGGGACGTCGTCGTGCCAGCGGTAGGGGATGCCGGACTGCTCCGCGTGGTCGAAGACCACCGGCGAGTCGATGAAGACGACGTGCTCGCGGGTGATGGCGAAGTCGTGCATGAGCGACGGGCCGGCGCCTTCGACGATCTGTGACCTGACGATGGCGCCGGACGCGTCGGCCACGTAATAGGTCAGGTGGGGCGGGAAGGGGCTGTAGCTGAAGAAGTGCAGCTCACCGGTTTCCGGGTCCTCCTTGGGGTGGGCGGTCATCGCGCTGGTGAGCTTGCCGCCGAAGTCGTACACGCCGATCGTGTCGAGGTCGGCGCTGACCTCCCAGGGCAGGTTGGCCTCCTGGAGTGCCAGGTAGCGACCGCCATGGAAGATGATGTTGGTGGCGGCGGCGCTGACTTCGAGTTCGGTCCCGGTGAAGGGGACGCCGTCCAGGAAGGGGGTCTTCACCCAGCGATTGCGGTACCACTCGGCCCGGCCGTCCTTGAGGCGGATGCCGTGGAGCATGCCCTCGCCTCGAAACCAGTGAGTGGGGGTGATGCCCGGCTTGGGGTTGTGGCCGTTGCGGAAGTAGCGGCCGTTCAGCTCCGGCGGGAGAGTGCCCCGCACTTGGAGCTCACGGCCCGCGATCTCGTCGGTGACGGGGGAAAAGTGCTCGCTGATGTAGGGCTTGCTAAGAGTCATGGTCATTCTTTCCGGGACGAGAGGGTGAGATGAGCGGGGTCAGGAAGGACGGACCGTGCACGCCTGGCCGGTATCGGACAGTTCGACGTGGCGGGCGTTGTGTCGGTCGGTTCCGTGGGAACTCCCTTATCGTCGTCCGGCGCTGCAGTCGGTCACGTCCGCCTTTCCGCTCGTGGCGGGTTACCCGAAAGTCGTATCCGGCCTGCCCGGTCGTCTGACGCTGCGCCGAAATAGGTGGGGCCAAGTGGGCGTCAAGGAATGGAACGGGCATGCCGGCGGCGAGGCCGAAAGCGATCTCAGGCGCTTTGCGTTGGGCTTGGGCAACGCCGTGGCCGACAGCACGCGCAACGCGGGAGGAACGCAATCTGGTCTCGAACTGCGCGCGCCGAACCCTCGGATGACGAGGAGTCCGGTCGCGGCCTCGTTCAGACCGTGCAGCAGCACCCTGGTGCCGATATCCGCCTCAACGGGCAGGTCCGGGGCGCTGCCCGGCTCTCCCGCGCCGCCTGGAGCGGGGCGTCCAGCCGCCGTAGCTCGGCATGCCATCCGATCAGCTCATACGTGCGTGTCCCGGCCGAGTCCGAGTCCGAGCCCCGTGCGGTCGTGCGCCGCACCGGGTCCGCAACAGACTGGGTCGCCCGGAAGCCCAGGCCGAACAACAGGACGCCACGGACTCCGCGGGCGCCGCCGGAGCCGAGGGGGCGGCGGCGCGCTGCCGCTCGGCACAGCGGATGCCGACAGCGGCCTCACTCCCGGCCGACCGCCGTCGAGAGCGCGGCGCCGAGCCGGCGTCCACCGGCCCGGGCAGTCGCCGTAGTCACCTTGCCGCCGTCAACGCGTGCCCGGCCGCGTCGGGGTCAGGCGAGTTGGGCGTCGTGGGCGATGATGGCGACCTGTGTGCGGTTGGCCGCCTCGAGCTTGGTCATGATCCGTCCGATGTGGACCTTCACCGTCGACTCGCTCAGGTACAGCTCGCCGGCGATCTCGGCGTTGCTCAGGCCCTGCGCGACCGCCGCGGCGACCTCGCGTTCCCGGTCGGTGAGCGCGGTCAACCGACGACGGGCCGCCTCCACCGTGTCGTTGCCGGAGAAGGCGCTGAGCAGCCGCTTGGTGATGCGCGGTGACAGCATCGCCTCGCCGCGGGCAAGGACGTGCACGGCACGGGCCAGCTCCCGAGGCGGGGTGTCCTTGAGCAGGAAACCCGCCGCGCCCGCGCGCAGCGCCGCGTGGACGTACTCGTCGAGGTCGAAGGTGGTGAGCACGCCGACCGAGGGCGGGTCGGGCGCGGCGAGCAGTCGTCTGGTGACTTCCAGGCCGTCGACGCGGGGCATTTGGATGTCGGTGAGCACTACCTGCGGGCGGTGCCGGGCGACCAGGTCCACGGCGATGTCCCCGTCACTGCCCTCGGCGACGACTTCGATCTGCGGGTCTGCGTCGAGGATCATCCGTACGCCGCTGCGGACGAGTTCCTCGTCGTCCAGCAGCACGACCCTCACCGTAGGGCCAGGCTGGTCATCTATCACGCGGACTCCTTGGCGACGGTGGACACGAGCGGAAAGGCTGCGTGCACACGGTAGCCGCCCTCCAGGGTCGGGCCGGTATGGAGGTTGCCCTGGACGAGCGTGACGCGTTCCCTCATGCCGAGCAGGCCGTAGCCGGATCCGGGCACGGCGTGGCCGGAGGGGCGCTTGCCGCCGCGCCGGTTGGTCACGGTGAGCTGCAACTCACCCTGCTCGTCTACGAGACGGATGTCGACGCGGGCGTGTGGGGCGTGTTTGGCCGCGTTCGTGAGGGCTTCCTGGGCCACCCGGTACACGGCCCGGCGCACGGCCCCTGTGACCACGGGGACTTCCGTGGCCGCGTGCAGGTGGATGTTGCCGCCGGCTGCGACGCAGTCGCGCACCAGCGTGGCCACGTCCGCCTGCACGGAGCCGTCGGACTGCACGCCGTGCACACCGTCGGCTGACTCCGGCTGGTCGTGGCGCAGGACATTCAGGATCTCGCGCAGCTCCGTCAGGGCTTGGGCGCTGACCTGCCGGATGACCTCGGCGGTCTCGATCGTGCGTTCGTCCGGGGCGGTCACGCTCAGCGCGCCCGCCTGCAGGGCTATGGTGCTGACGCGGTGGGCGACCACGTCGTGCATCTCCCGGGCGATCCGCCGTCGCTCGGCGGCAACCGCCCGCTCGGCGAGCAGGTCCCGCTCCCGCTCGGCCTGCCGGGCGCGTTCACGCAGCGCGTTCAGCAACGTGTGCCGCTGGCGCATCCACAGCCCGCCGAGGACGGGTAGCGCCAACCAGGCGGGGGGAAAGAAGAGTTGGTAGAGGACACCGTCGTCCGGCGTCGGATCCCAGGCAACGATCACCGTGCCGCCTGCGGTAAGGAGAAAGGACAGCAGGGTACGCCAGCGCCATCCCCACTGACGGGCCACCGTGTAGCACACCACCATGGCCGGGAGAACTCCCGAGCTCCAGCAGAACAGCGGCATCGCCACCACGGGCAGCCACGGAAAGCGACGGCGTATCAGCAAGGTCGGCAGAGCGACGGAGAAGACCAGGAGCCTCCAAGGACTGCCTCCGGCGAAGAGAGCCGCCGCCGCGCATCCCGCCACCAGGGCGACGTCGAGGGCGAGATACGCGGGTCTGTTTTCCCACCAGGACAACCAACGGTGGTCCGGTCGGGGGAGGAAGATCTTCACCGGACCGGATCCTAGCCGGACGCGCGGTGCCGTCACACGTCCCGTCGGCTGAACAGGATGCCGGCGGCGGTCAGCAGCACCGTGGTGAGGACGGCCAGCGGCAGCATCAGCACCCATTGCGGTCCGCCGCCGTCGCCTGCCTGGGCCTGCGCCGCGGCCGCGCCGAACGGGGCCAGGTTCCGGCCGAAACGGGTGGTCGCGACCATCAGGTTCTCCAGCAGGACCGGCCAGAGGATCACCACGGCGATCGACAGCGCCGAGTTCCGGGTCACCCCGGCCAGCGCCAGGCCCACCAGTGCGCACAGCACCGTATAGAGGACTCCGGCGCCCCCCAGCGCGACCACTCGGATCACGGGGAGCGAGCTCTTTCCGAGTATCGGCACGCTCAGGGCGTTCACCAGCACCATGACCGCGGCAACGGACGCGGTGACCGCGCCGGTCAGCGTCGCCTTCGCCAGCAGGATCCCGCGGCGGTCACCCAGCGTCAGCACGATCCGGGTGATGGTGCGGTGTCGATACTCCCCGCCCAGGGCGTTGACGCCGAACGCGGCCAAGAGCACGAACCCGATGAGGGTCACACCCACCATGCCGCTGGCGAACTGCCGCAGACCCGACGTCCCGTCCCGGCCCACCGCCAGGTCGACCAGCACCTGCGCCGCCACCGCCGAGCCGCACAGCACCCACGGTGTGCGCAGCGACCGCAGGGCAACCCATTCATAGGACAACGCCCGGCCGAACGCGCCGCCCCGGCCGGCCGCAGCAACGGGCGGTGAGGCCACATCACCGCTCGGCGTGCTCCGGGCGGTCATGCGGCCGCCCCCCGGAACTGGGTCCGGTCGGCGGTGGCCGCGAGGAAGGCGTCCTCCAGACTGCTGCGCCGCGTACGCAACTCCCGTACCACCAGCTGATGCCGGGCGGCGACCGCACCGACGCGTTCGGCGTCGAAACCGATCACGACCAGGGTGTCGGACTCATCCGCCCACGCCTGCGCGCCCTCCTGCCGTAGCAGGGCGGCCAGGTCGGCCGAGCGGTCGGCGCGCACGACGACCTCGGAGCGGGTGTGGGCGGCAACGAAGTCCTCGACCGGCTGCGCGGCGATCAGCCGGCCCCGTCCGATCACCACCAGATCCTCTGCGAGCCTGGCCATCTCCGACAGAGGGTGCGAGGAGGCGAACACGACCCGCCCCTCCTCGGCGAGCCTGACGAGCAAGCGACGCATCCAGTGCACACCCTCCGGATCGAGGCCGTTGGCCGGCTCATCCAAGATCAGGTACTCCGGATCCCCCAGGAGCGCCGTGGCCAGCCCCAGCCGTTGCCGCATACCCAGGCTGAGCCCCCCGGTGCGGCAGTGACGCACGTCGTCGAGACCCACCAGGGACAACACTTCCCGTACCCGCCGATCCGGCAGGCCCGCGCCGGCGGCGACCATCCGCAGGTGGTGGTGGGCACTCCGGGCCGGGTGCACGGCACCCGAGTCGAGCAGCGAACCAACGGTCCCGACCGGGCATCCGAGCTCCGAGTACCGGACACCATCGAAGGTGGTGCTCCCCTCCCCGGTGTCCAACCCGAGCATCAGACGCATCGTCGTCGACTTGCCGGCGCCGTTCGGCCCGAGGAAACCCGTGACCACCCCCGGCCGCACCGTGAACGACAGACCGTCCACGGCAAGCGTGTCGCCGTACCTCTTCCGCAATCCCTGCACCCGAATCATGTCGTTCCCTTCCACCGGTTCTCGCCCCCATCGGACGAACGGTCCCCACACTCCGCCACTCCCTCGGGACGGGGCATCACACGACCGGCCATGCCCGGTACGACTTTCGGGTGACCCGCAACGAGCGGAAAGACGAACGCGAACGGAAGCAGCGCCCGGCGACGTTGGGGGCGGCCGAACGGAAATGACCGACACAACACCCACCAAGGAACACGCCGGTGAACGCGCTCTCCGCCCTGCAACCCGACCACCTGCAAGCCATGGGAAACACAGGCCGGCTCGTCCTGGCCGGAGGAGCGATGACCACCGCTCTGGCCGCCGCGCTCGCCGCCCTCCTCCTCGCGGTCGCAACCCTGTTGAGCGTCCTGCGCTCCAGGCATTGCAACGCCATGAAGGCCCTGTGGGTGGCAATCGTCCTCGCCGCCCCCTTCCTCGGCAGCCTCGCATGGCTCACCCTCGGACGCCGCGCCGGCGAACACCGCACTGCATCCCACTAGCTAGCCGAAGCCGCCACAGCCGGGGCCGATCACGAGGTAACGAGACTCGGTCAGCGGGTGTCCGCCCAGTCGTTCTTCAACGACGTCCGGGCGACCGTCTCGGCCGTCTGCGGCAGCTGGCCCCTAGCCTGCGAGGTCTTCGCGGAGCTCGGGTCGATGGACGCGGTCACGGCCCACGTCGATGCTCTCCGCCGCCCCCACCCCGAGCGGACAACGGCGCTGGGGGACAGACGGGTCGCTCGAACCTTCGGACACCCGCCCGCCGACCCGGTCCCGCCACCCACCGGGGCAGACTCGACCCCCGCACCATCCCCGCTGTCCTGCCCGAGCACTGGACCACCCCGCTCGACGAGCTCGACGCACCGAGACGGCAACTGCGGCGGGACGCGGCGATCCGACTCGTACAGATGGCCACCGGCCGCTCGCGCCGGTCCGCCGCCCTCTACCTCGGAATCCCCCTGGGGTCGCTGCACTCCGCCACCGTCACTATCCGCCCCTGGCAGAAGGAACCAGGCAACGCCGTGGCGTACCAGCATGCCCTTCACCGCGTCGCCGAGATCGCTATCGCCGAAGGAGAAGGCGACCTGCGAGGTGCCTCGGCCAGGTGACGGGGTCCCCGTGATGGGGTGATGTTGCCACAGCCAGCCCCGGCTCTGAGGATCGAAGTTGGCCCCGAAGCATTCCAGTTGGCCGACGGCGCTGCAGAGGGCCCAACCGCTGCGCACGGAGGCATGCGGCAAGATGCGGCGCATGACCCTCTCATCGCGTTTCACCCTGCCGGGCCAGGTCCGAGCTGTGGCCACTACGGACCCCTCCGGACCGCTGACCGTGACCGGCTACGGCGCGAATCCCCTGGCGATCGTCATCACGAGGGTCGACCTCTCAGGCGAGGTGGCGTGGCAGCGGACCTACCCCGGGACGGGCAGGCCGCAGTCCCTGTGTCCACGGACGGGACGCTGTGGGTCGCCTATCCGGATTGTGGCGGCCGGCTCCTGGAGGGTGTTCTGCCGGACGGGTCCACTGGGCCCACCACCCGCCCGGAGTGCCGGCCCGATGAGGAGATCGGGGCGTTCGTCCTCCTCGATGACGGGTTCGCCATTTCCTGGGTCAGGGCTTCCCGCCTGGTCCGTGGGGAACGGAGCCGGCCCACGTCTGTACCGGAGCCTCGCGTGGCCCGGTACACGCGGGAGGGCGAGGCCCGGCTGCCGCCCCACCCCGGACCGGGACAGCGCGACGCGACGGGCGGTCCGGCGTTGTTGCCCGCATGGCTGTAGCGGGTCTCCAGAACCTGTTTTCAAGCCCACCGGGAACAGGGCACTCGGTGGCCTGGTGGGGCAGGCGCCATCGGAGTGGTCGGCCGACGCCGGGCGGATGGAGGACGTGCGGCGCAGGCGGTCCGCCAGGCGCTGCTGGAAGCAGTTGGCCGCCACCACCACGGTGGTCCCCGACGAGGGTGGCCCGGTCCCCGCCGCTGGTGACCCGGCCGGGCAGCCCGCCGGTCACCCAGTCGCAGCCCGCCACGCGGGGGTGGGTCAGCTCGTGCCAGGACAGGTGGATGGGGGCCGACGGTTCAGCTCGTCGCGAGTGTGCGCCGGTGATCCCCGGTCAGCGGCGGCCGGTGGCCAGGATGACGAGGAACTGGCCGCCGCCCGCCTCGATGTCGGCGGTCACCGGCAGCCCCGGTACCAGTCGGGAGAACCGGTCCACCAGCCAATCCGCCGCTTCTTGGGCGTCCTGCCTGGTCGGACAACGGCCCACCATCTCGCGGCCCCCCTTGCGCTCCAGCCGCGCGGCAACGGCGATCAGCGGCGCGGGTTCGACGACGTACAGGCGGTCCGGCCAGGCGATGACCACCTTGACCGCGCCCTTGCGGGTGTTGCACCCGCGGTGCGCGAGCCGCTCGGCGACCTTGGCCTTCCGGTCGGCGGTCCGGCTGTCAACGCTGGGTCCCTGCGGGTCGTTCACCGACTTGTCGGGGTCGACCGGTTCGTCGCACACCCAGCACCGCCAGCCATCGCGCTCGGCCACATCATCGAGGAGACTCATCCGAGCAAACTAGCCTGCCCGGCCGCCACCCCGTGCACCAGGGCCTCGGCAACCAGGTGAGCCGTGGTCCATGGTGTTCCTGAACAACGTGAGAATGATCAAGAGTCTCCGGCCACCGCCTGACTTCGCCGGCCTCTGGGTGAAGGTCACCGTGGCGACCGTGCCCCCGGAGGCTCACCTGTCTCATGCGTCCCAGGAGTTCAGTTCGCTGAATGGTCACCATGACCCTTCGGCGAATGCTTCCGCAGCGGGGTGATCAGCGTCGACTACGAGCGCGGCGACCTGTGTCTGAGACGAGAGCACAGCACCGATCCGTTCGAGTCTTGCCGGCCCTCAGCGCCATCGATGACTTGGACGAGGTTGCCGCCCCTGTGACCGGTTTTCGCGAGGTCTTGACCGCTCCACCACCTCGCTCCGGGGAACCCGTACGCCTTCGGCGCGCGCATCCCGTGCCGATCTCGCCGCAGCGCCCCCGCTGCCCGGCGTCTCCGAGCTGTTGCACCAGCACGAAGCCCCGGTGGCACGGGACAGCCCGCCTGGGTGGGTAATGCATCGTGCCCGGCCGCTACCCAAAGACCATCGCCCGGGGCTGACTCTGGTCAACGTGCCCCGCCTGGATCACGTAGAGTGGCACTACCGACGCGGGGTGGAGCAGCTCGGTAGCTCGCTGGGCTCATAACCCAGAGGTCGCAGGTTCAAATCCTGTCCCCGCTACAAAAGCAAGGGGCCCGGCATCAGCCGGGCCCCTTCCGCGTTCCCTGCGTCGCCGAACGCGTGCGCCCCCGTGCGGGTCCGCGGCGCCTTTGAGGTGACTCCCGTGGTGTGGACACTCTGACAATGGATCTTGTTGATCCGAGGAAGGGTGTCCTGGTGGGACGTAAGTCTCCGTATCCGGAGGAGTTCAGGAACGATGCGGTGTCGCTGTACCACGCGGGGGGCGGGAGGCGCACGTATGCGGCGGTCGCGGCCGACATTGGTGTGACGGGAGAGACGCTGCGCAGTTGGGTACGCCAAGCCGACGGGCAGGACGGCCGCGCCGAAGGCAGCCGCAGCGAGCCGTCCGGGGTGAGCCGGGACGAGGAACTGGCCCGGCTGCGGGCGGAGAACGGCCGGCTGCGCAAGGCTGGGAGGGAATGGGAACTCGAGCGCGAGATCCTGCGCCGGGCGGCCCAGTATTTCGCCGCGGAGATGAGGGCATGACCCGCCGCTGGGACTTCATCTCCGCCCACCGCGCCGACTTCGGTGTGAAGCGGCTATGCCGGATGCTGCAGGTCTCGCGGTCCGGCTTCTACCGGCACCTGGCCTCGGCTGAGTCCAGGGCGGCCGGCCGACGGGACGATGAGGAGCTCGTCGCCGAGATACGCGAGATACACAGCAGCCACAAGGGCACCTACAGGGTGAGGCGCGTCCATGCAGAGCTGCGCGGCTTCGGTCACACCGTGAACCGCAAACGTGTCGAGCGGCTCATGCGCCTCAACGGGCTCGAGGGCCGTCACCTACGGCGCCGCAAGCGCACCATGGTCCCGGACCGGCTCGCGCCGCCCGCCCCGGACCTCGTCCGGCGTGACTTCATCGCCGGGCAGTTGGACGAGAAGTGGTGCGGCGACATCACATACGTGCAGGTCGGCGGCGCGTGGCTATCTCGCCTGCGTCATCGGCGTCTGCTCACGCCGGGTGCTCGGCTGGTCCATGGCCTCACACATGCGCGCCGAACTCGTCATCGACGCTCTGAAGATGGCCGTGGCGGCCCGCGGCTGCAACGTCGGCGGGGTGATCTTTCATGCCGACCGCGGCGCCCAGTACACGGCAGCGACGTTCGCGCAGGTCAGCGACGAGTACGACATCCGCAGGAGCATGGGCCGCGTCGGTTCGAGTTACGACAACGCTCTCGCCGAGAGTTTCTGGCAGGGACTGAAGCGAGAAACGATGCACCAGAGGCTCTTCTCGACGATGCGCCAGGCGAGGCTGGAGATCTTCGAGTGGCTCACGTACTACAACGCCCGCAGACGCCACAGCGCCCTCAATTGCCTTTCACCCGTGGAGTTCGAACAGCAACACCTGCAAGCAGCCAAACTCGCAATCGCGGCATGAACCCCTGTGTCCACACCCCGGGGGACGCCTCACCCAGAAGGTAGCGATGTCCCTGCGACACCGAAGCGACCACCAGCGCCTTCACCCGTGCCCTAACTCGCCCACCACCACGCGGTGAACGCGAAGCCGCCAAGCGCGTCGAACTCGTCCTGCCGGAAACCGGCGTCTGCGGCGGAGCCGGCCTCTTCGACCAGCCCGAGACCGCCGCGGGCGGTGACGGTGGGTGCTGCGCCGTGCCCGCGCCGACCGCGTTCCAGGTCGGTGTGGGCGCTCCCGCGTCCACCGGCGGATGCTGAACGCCCGCTCTGGGCCTGCCGGGCTTCAGCGGGAATCGTCGACGCGCTCGAGCAGGTCCAGCAGGGCGGAGCGGTCGGCGGCGGACAGGTTCGCGTAGCAGGAGGCAAGGACCTCGTCGGCGATCCGGTGCCCCGCGCTCAGGACCTCTTCGCCGGAGGGGGTGAGGTAGTGCTCGATGCGCCGGCCGGTGCCGGGTCTGCGGTCGATCAGGCCCAGGGCCGCCAGCCGGCCGGCGAGGGTTCCGAAGGCCTGTTCGCTCTGGAACGTCGCCGCGGCCAGGGTGCGGGCCGCGGCGCCGGGCGCGCGACTGATCGCGCGCAGGGCGTCCCACTGGGCCAGTGTCGTGCCGACGGCGGCCAGGCGGCTGTCCAGTGCGCGGTGCTGCCTGTACTGGGCCTGCTTCACCGCTCTTCCGAGGAGCTGCAGTTCATTGGGCATGAGTCCAGCCTAGAGCATGACTAAGCTTGTTTGTATCAACATGTTTAGTTATGGTCGGGGCATGCCTACGAACAAGAGCGTCGCCCTGCACCAGGACCTGTCCCTCACACTGACCGAAGCCGGTTCCGGCAGGCCGTGCCTGGTCCTGCACGGCGGCGGAGGCCCGGCCACCGTCGCCGGGCTCGCGTCCCACCTCGCCGGGACCGTGCACGCCGTCACGCCGGTGCACCCGGGATGGGACGGGACCCACCGCCCGGACTGGCTCACCGGCATCGATGACCTCGCCCTCGCCTACCTGCACCTCCTCCACGACCGCGGACTGCGCGACGTCCTGCTCGTCGGCTCGTCGCTCGGCGGCTGGATCGCCGCGGAGATGGCCGTACGGGACACCGGCGGAGCCGTCACCGGGCTCGTCCTGATCGATCCCGTCGGGGTCCACGTCGAGACCGAGCCCATCAGGGACTTCTTCGCGCTCGATCCCCGGGGCGTAGCCGAGTACGCCTGGCACGACTCGGCGCGCTTCCACCGTGACCCGGCTGAGCTCACCCCGGATCAACTGGCCGTACAGCGGGCCAACATGGCCACGCTGCGCGTCCTGGCGGGGGAGCCCTCCATGTACGACCCGAAGCTGCTCCGCCGACTGGGGCGCGTCGACGTTCCCGCTCTGCTGCTGTGGGGTGAGAGCGACCGCATCGTCACTCCCGCGTACGGCGCCGCATACGCCGAAGCCTTCGCTGACGGCAGGCTCCAGGTCATCCCCGAGGCCGGGCACCTGCCGCAACTGGAGCAGCCGGGGGCTACCTTCGCCGCGATCGACGGCTACCTGCGCGACGCGATCAGGACCCCTGCCGCGGCGCGGCAGGCCCCGTAGGCCCCAGCGGATCAGGGCCGCTGTGGTCAAGATCTGCGGCTCGAACGAGCCCTCGCGATCCCGTGGGACCTCGAGAACGACCGGGCCGACCTCGGTCACCACCGTCTTCGAGCGGGTCCCGTTGCGGGTGTTGCCCGAGCCGGCCTTCTCATGCTTCTCGTGCCCGAGGTGGTCGGTGATCTCGCCTTCCAGGGCCGACTCGAGGATCCGCTTCGTCAACTGCTGCAGCAGACCACCCTGGCCCGTCAGCTTGATCCCGTCAGCCTTGGCCCGGTCCACCAGCTGACTGATCAACTGGTCGTCCAGAACCTCCGGCGCCAACCCGGACGGCTGTACCTCCGCCACGGCCTCCGCCGACACGGTCACGTCTGTCATCAGGTGTCACTTCCTGCTCGAAGATCCACCGTTGACCGTACAGATCCCGCTGATGCGGGTCTGCCGGTCCTGGACGAGCCGGCGCCACCGGGTTCGAACGGCGTCCGGTCCGTCCAGCCAGGTCGTGGGGGAGGGGTCCGGCAGAGGCAGGCCGGCCATGTAGTGGGCGACGTCGGCGTAGTAGGCGTAGTCGCCCCTCTGGGCCAGCTCGTGCAGCCGGTGGATGACGGTGCGGACCTTGTCGTGTTCGCCGAGGACGGCGTGGTGCAGGGCGAGGGCGAGTTCAAAGACGGCTTCGGCCGAGGTGATCCCTGCCGCGTGGATCTCGGCGCGCAGCGCGCGGGCGCCCTCGGGGTCGGTGAGGGTGCCGGCTTCGCGGGCGAGGGCGGCGACCTTGAGGGTGAGAGCGGTGGCGCGCTGGTCGAGCCCGGCCAGGAGCTGCTCGGCGAGGGCGAATTCTTCGTCGGCCCGGGCGGGGTCGGTGAAGGCGTACACGAGGGTGAGGTGAGCCTGGGCAATGGCCTGCTCCCCAATGTCTTGCTTCGTCCAGGTGTGCCGGTCGTGTGCGGTGAGCGCCTCGAGGAGGGCGACGCTTTGGCGCGGTGGATGCAGTCGGTGCGGGCGGCGTGGTGGAGCGTGGATACGGCGGGCGCGGCCAGACGCAGGTCGAGGATCGCCGCGGTGCTGGTGAGCAGGGTCTGTACGGGTCGGCCAACTGGTACGGCTGGCGGTTTCCGCTCTCGTCGGGTGGGTGGAGGCCGGTTGTGGCCACCATCGTGGTCAGCGCCGCGAGTCCTTCGGTGGGGAGCCGGCCGCCTGCGCCGGCTGGTCCTCAGCAAGCGCGCCGCGCCCGCCGACGACCTGCTCAGCTACCTCACGGACGGCGCTCTCACCGACGACGAAGTGACCTTCATGGGGATCACGCTGCTCGTCGCGGGCCATGAGACGACCGCCAACATGCTCTCCCTGGGCGTCTTCACCCTCCTCGAACACCCCGACCAGCTGGCCCGGCTCCTGGCCGACCCCTCGCTCGCCGAACACGCCGTGGAAGAGCTCATGCGGCACCAGACCATCATCCACGCCGGCCCCACCCGGGCGGCCCTGGAGGACGTCGAGCTGGCCGGAGAGGTGATCAGGGCCGGTGAGGCGGTGACCGTGTCCCTGGTCGCCGCCAACCGCGACGCCCACCGCTTCCCCGACCCGGACACCCTCGACCTCGCCAACCCGGCCGCCCAGGGGCAGTTGGGGTTCGGCTTCGGCATCCACCAGTGCACGGGCCAGCAGCGCGCGCCTGGAGATGCAGATCGCCCTCAAGGAACTGTTCCGGCGCTTCCCCGGCCTCCGGCTCGCGCGGCCGGCGCGGGACATCGAGATGCGCGACACCATGTCCATCTACGACGTCCACCACCTGCCGCTCCTTCTCGGTGCCGAACAGGGGCGAACCGCCGCGCCTCAACGCGCGGCGACGGTGACGATGAGCCCGATGATCAGCAGCGTGACATTCAGGGACTTGCTGAATGCGTCACCGGCCCGGGAAAAGGCCGAGGCGGGACTCGCCCCTCCTATGCGGGCCGCCAAGCCGACGACGGCCGCGAACAGGGCGGATGCCAGAAGGGCAAAGCAGATTCCGAAAAGCAGGGTGATCATCGCGGTGCTCATGGAAGACTCCTTTTCCTCGATCGGAAGCGTTCGGAAGCCGGTCCGCACCAGTGCAGCGGCATCTGGGCCGCCTCGGCAGCCGCTGCTCGCCTCACCCGATCGAACGTGCAGGTCAGGGCGGCTGCTGTGAGGTGTCCGGCCCGGACGGGACCGGACCGGACCGGACGGCAGGACGCGCCGGAGGGGGGAGTCTCATGGCAGGCGGAAGTGTCCCGAGCACAGCACGGCTGGAGTTCGCCAAGCGGCTCCAGGAGTTGTACGAAGCAGCCGATCGCCCCGACCTGACAGCGGTGGCGAAAAGGTCGGGGGTCACCGACCGCAAGGGCAAGCCGAGCAACAAGCCGATCAGCGCCTGGATGAGTCCCAGCGGCCACCACCCGGGAAGTTGGCGCACCTTCCGTCCCGTACTCAAAGACCTGATCAGGCTGGCGGCGGAAGAGCGCGCATTCACGGCGCGGAACGCGGCACTGGGCGACGAGGATCAGTGGAAACGCTGGTACCAGAACGCCGTTTCCTCGGGCCGCGCCCGCCCCGCGCCGGCCGGGTTCGACGCCGCGTGCAAGACGTACTTTGCCCAACTGCGGCGACGGCACGCACAGCTCGCCGTCGTCGCCTCCCCGCATTCGCCGGTCCGCCCCGATCCACTCCGGCTGACCGACGTGTTCGTCGCCCCGGCCGTTCGTCCGGAGACGCCGGCGCAGGGTGGGGGACTGGGCGCGCCGCCGGCCCGCCGCGCCGACGCGTCGGCCTCCGACCGTTGGCCGCTGGACGACGGCCGGACCCGCCCCGCCTTCCAGGTACTGGCCCAAGAAGACGCGCGCCGGATCGTGCTGCTCGGCGACCCGGGCCACGGCAAGTCGACACTGGCGCGCTACCTCGCGCTGACGCTCGCGGACGCGATGGACAAAGACCATGAGGTGGACGCGGATCTCGCGCCGCTCGCGGGGGCGTTGCCGCTCCTGGTGGAGCTCGGCGCGTACGCCGACCCGCAGTGGCGCACCGGCACACTCCTCGACCTCGTCGACCGCCTCCACCACACCCAAGGGCCCGGCCTGCCGAAGGACGTACTCGACGCGTACCTGCATACCGGCGGCCGCGCGGTACTGATCTTCGACGGCCTCGACGAGGTCTTCGACCCACGGCTGCGCGAGGAGGTCACCGGCGAGATCGCGGGGCTCGCGGAACGCCACCCGAGCGCCCGCCTCGTGGTGACGTCCCGGATCGTCGACTACCAGCACGCCGTACTCGAACGCGAGGGCTTCCGCATCCATGTACTGCGGGACTTCGACCGGGCGCGGATCGACGCGTTCGTGACCCGCTGGTATCGCTTGGCCTTCCCCGAACAGCCCGCCGAGGCGGCCCGCCTGCGGGAGCGTCTGCTGGCCGCCATCGACGACACACCGGCGGCGGCTGAGCTCGCGGGCAACCCGCTGATGCTCACCATGCTGGCCCTTCGCGGTGAACACCGGGACCTGCCGAGGGACCGGCGCGCGGTGCTCGAACAGACCGTGAGCACGTTCATCGCCCAGTGGGACCCCGGCCGGTTCGCGCGCGACAAACGGGTGGCCGAGGACGCGGGGCGCCTGCGCGCCGGCGAGCGGATGGAGCTGCTGCGCCGCGTGGCCCATCGGATGCAGACCGGGGCGGGCGGGACGGCGGGAAACCTCCTGACGGACGCGGAGTTGACCGCGGAACTCGACGGTTACCTGCGCGACAAGCTCCCACCCGATCGCTCGCCGGCGCTCACCCGCGCGATGCTGGAGGAGTTCCGCGTACGCAACGGGATCCTCAGTCACTTCGGCGGCGCGATGTACGGATTCCTCCATCGCGCGCTGCTCGAATACCTCGACGCGGCGGATCTCCACCACCGGCTCACCGTCGAGCGCAGCCTGACCGAGGACGCGCTCGTTCACCAGGAGTACGGCGAGCACTGGAACGACCCCTCCCGGCAGGAATCCCTCGTCCTCACCGCAGGCATGGTCGAACCTCGGGTCGCCGGACGGATCGTCGACCACCTCCTGGCGGCCGATCCGCTGTGGTTCGTCCGCCTGTCCGGGGCGTCTTCGCGCGAGATCCCCCACCACATCGTGCTCGCCGCCCGCTGCCTCGGTGAGGTCCGCGACCCCGGCGCACTGCCTGCCCAGTGCTCCGCCGTCGTCAGCGCGGTGATCGCGCTGATCGAGCACGTGGTCGCGGAACGAGCACAGGCGGGTTCGCCGGTGATGCTCGCGGTGGAACAAACCCTGCCGCCCGTGTTCGCCCGGCTCGGCGCACGCTGTCCCGCTGTCCATCGGCTCTACTACGAGTGGTACCTGGCGCGCGGTCAGTTCCTCAGTGTCATGAGGGAAGGGGAGAACTTCGCCTGGTTCGAGGTACCACCGGCCGCACAGGTCGGCGCCGCACTGCTGGGCGACCACCCGGGGTTCTACGAGAACCTCTACAGCCAGGCGGCCTTCGGCCCCACGCCGGCCACCAGGCTGGAGGCCCTGCGTGCGCTCGTCCAGG
Organism: Streptomyces sp. NBC_01296; assembly: GCF_035984415.1. Lineage (NCBI taxonomy): Bacteria > Bacillati > Actinomycetota > Actinomycetes > Kitasatosporales > Streptomycetaceae > Streptomyces > Streptomyces sp. NBC_01296. Next base: position 8,657,995 of record NZ_CP130720.1, read on the forward strand.
AACGGCCCGATGACCCGCGACTGGCTGAACTGCTGCGCGAATGCGCAGAAGCGGACCCCGATGGAGATATGAGGGAGGGCTGGGTCCGGTTGTTCGCCCTGGCCCGTCGCACGGACCCGTCCGCCGCACGCTCGCTGCGACACTGGCTCGGCGACGACGACACCTACCTCCGCCGGGGAGCCTTGGGAGCACTCGTCAACGGCTGGCGCGACGAGCCCGAGACGTACGCCGCGATATGCCGGTACGCAGCCGATGACCCGGATCCCGAAGTCCGCCTCACCGCGGTGCGGTGCCTCGCTTCCGGCTGGCCGGGCGACCCCGACGCCGGGGCCGCCGTCCGCGAGCGGGCCGCGCGCGACCGGGACCCGAACCTGCGGGCTGACCTGTTTCCCGTCCTGGTCCAGGGCTGGCCCGACGACCCGCGGACCGCGGAGCTGCTGGAGGACGTCGCCGCCGGTCAGGCTGAGGAGAGGTGGCTGCGCAACGCCGCGAAGCAGGCGCTCGACCGGATGCGGCCCGGGCCCGTCCGCCCTGACGCTGCCCTCGCGTCCTACCCCGCACCGGCTGAAGATCCGCGCATCACCGCACTCGGGCCACTCGTCGTCGACCGCCGCGCCGACGCGCGAACTCCTCTGCTGCTGCGCGAGCGTGCCGAGGGACACCCGGACGCGGAAGTCCGCGTGGCCGCCGTGCGGGTCCTGGCCACGGGATGGCGCGATGATCCGCGTACGCTGCCGTGGCTGTGCGGGCTCGCCGCGTCACAGGCGAGCGAGTCGGTGCGGCAGGCCGCGCTGTGGGCCCTCGGCTCTCAGTGGCCGGGAGACCGCGAGGCCGGAGTGGTGCTGCGCCGCATCGCCGACGGCAAGGGCGAGCCGAGGACGCGCGAAATGGCTGTTCTCGCCCTTACCTCGGGATGGCGCGACGACCCGGACACCCGGCTGCTGCTGCGCAGACTCGCGGTCGGCCTGGACGCCACGTACGTACGGACGACGGCGGTACGGATGCTGGGCGCGAGCCTTCGCGACGACCCCGCGACCGAGGAACTGCTTCGTGAGCGGGCCGAGAAAGACCCCGATTCCTACGTCCGCACGGCCGCCGTCCGGGCCCTCGTCCTGGGCTTTCGTACCTCACGGACCGGCGATCTGCTGCGTCGGCTCGCCGTCGACGACCCCGACGAGTTCCTGCGCGCTGGAGTCATCCACCTCCTGGCCGCGGGCTGGCGCGAGGACCCGGCGACCGGCGAGCTGCTTCGGCGCATCGTCGCCGACGGCACCGAAGCGACGAGCCGGCGCGCGGCGGTCGAGGCGCTGGCCGGCGGCTGGCGCCACGACCCCGCCACCGAGGTGCTGCTTCGGGAGCGGGCCGCCGACGACTCCGATTGGCGACTGCGACAGGCGGCCGTGCAGGCGCTCGCCGACCGGTGGCCCCACGACCCGGAGATGCACGCCCTGGCCGAACGCCTCGCCGACGACATGTGACGGCCCGTCCGGACCGTGACAGGTCTACGGGGCACCCGTCACGGCTGCTGCTCCTCAAGGACCTCGATGCCGATCAGGCAGGTGTCGTCGTCGGTGTCGGACTTGCTGTACGTCAGCAGGCGGTCCAGGCGCTGGCCGAGGCTGTCGACCGGGGTCTGGGCGTTGGTCGGCAACTGGGTGAGGGACTCGTGCATCGCGGGCCCCCGGCTCGAGGAGGCGTCGGTGTACATGAGCAGGGTGTCCCCGGCTGCAGTTGCACCTCGTCCTCCTCGTAGACGACCTCCGGCAGGGGCCCCAGCAGCAGGCCGCCCGTGAGCGGCAGGGCACTGACCTGGTCCGTGCGGACCAGGACCGGATGCAGGTGTCCGGCTCGGGCCCACCGCAGGGTGCGGGTGGCCAGGTCGTACAGGGCGCAGACGGCAGTGGCGGTGACCTGGTCGGTGAGGTGGTGGGCGACGTTGTTGAGCCAGGACAGCAGCTGTGCCGGTCCGGCGCCCGTCATGGCCAGACCGCGCAGCGCGTTGCGCAGGACCACCATGCCGGTGGCCGCGTCGATGCCGTGGCCCGCGATGTCGCCGACGCACAGCAGGATGTGCTGCGAGGGCAGCACGACCGCGTCGTACCAGTCGCCGCCGACCAGGGCCTCGGACTAGGCGGGCCGGTAGCGCACGGCAACCTAGGGTACCGGTAAGACCCGTGTCACCGATCCTGCTGGCCAATTCCGTTGCTGGGCGGTCGTGACACTCGTTGGTCATGTAGCGGTCGTGTTCTTCCGTCTGCGGTCGCGGGGTGGGGTGTGGGGTGTCGATGCGGGCGCGGCCGTGGCCGCAGGTGCCGGAAACGACCGGGCGGGCAGCGCGGGCAGCGGCGGCGAAAGGGCCGTATCCGTTGGCGATGCGGGTGCGCGACGAGCTCGGCGAGTTGTTCGCGGATGTCGAGTTCGCCCAGGCGTTCGGGGTACGAGGCCGGCAAGGGTGGTCGCCGGGGCAGCTGGCACTGGTGACGGTGCTGCAGTTCGCTGAAAACCTCACCGACCGGGCCGCGGCGCATCGGGTGCGGTTCGGGATGGACTTCAAGTACGCGCTGGGCCTGGACCTGGACGATCCAGGTTTCGACGCGTCGGTCCTGTCCGAGTTCCGCGCTCGTCTGGTGGCGCACAACCTGGAGGAACGGGCCTTGGACCTGCTGCTGGGCGTATTGAAGAGCAAGGGCCTGGTGAAGGCCGGCGGGCAGCAGCGGACGGACTCTACTCGCGTGCTCGCCGCGGTGCGCGACCTGAACCGCCTGGAGCTGGCCGGCGAAACCCTACGTACCGCCCTGGAGGTTGTGGCCTGCGCGGCACCCGGCTGGCTATCCGAGGTGGTACCGATCCCACAGTGGACAGAGCGGTACGGGCCGCGAATCGACTCCTGGCAGCTGCCTTCTTCCCAGGCCAAGCGCACCGAGATGGCACTGGCCTACGGCCAGGACGGCTTCGCGCTTCTGGAAGCTGCGCATGCCGCAGGCGCTCCGGTGTGGCTGCGAGAACTTCCCGCAGTGCAGATCCTGCGGATGGTGTGGGTGCAGAACTACACGCGAACGGTCACCGAGACCGGGCTGGAGGTGCAGCGGCGGGAGAGCCAGGATCTCCCGCCGAGCAGACTGCGTCTGACCTCACCGTATGACCTGGACGCGCGCTACGGCCTCAAACAGGGCTCATGGTGGACCGGCTACAAGGTTCACATCAGCGAGACCTGCGACCCGGAGGAGGAGATCCTCCCGGCTGTCGGCGGGACTGCTCTCGCCTCCGGATCGGGTGAGGCCGGCCCACTGCGCGTCATTACCAACATCGCGACCACCGACGCCACCGTGACCGACGCGGAGATGACCGAGTCGATCCACCACATGCTCGCCGCCCGCGACCTGTTGCCCGCCGAGCATTATCTGGACTCCGGCTACCCCTCCGCCGAGCTGATCGTCGGTATGAAGGAGGGCTTTGGCGTCACCCTGGTCACCCCGGTCCTGTTGGACAGCTCACCCCAGGCCCGCTCCGGTGCCGGCTTCGGTCGCACCGCCTTCGCCATCGACTGGGACAACCGGCAGGCCACCTGCCCGCGCGGACACACCAGCACCTGGTGGAGCCCCGCCGTCCAACGCGGTACCAAGGCCATCGTGGTCAAGTTCGACAAGGAGACCTGCCAGCCATGCCCGGTCCGAGACAAGTGCACGCGGGCCAAAAACGGCGGCCGCACACTCTCCCTGCGCGCCCGCGAGCAGCAACAGGTCCTCGATGAGGCCCGCACTCAGCAGACCAGTCAGGAATGGCGGGCCAAGTACGCCACCCGCGCTGGCGTCGAGGGCACCATCCACCAGGCCATGGCCGTCACCGGTATGAGACGCGCCCGCTACCGCGGCCTGAAGAAGACTCACCTGGAACACGCGTTCTCAGCGGTCGCGCTCAACCTCATCCGTCTCGACGCCTGGTGGAACGGCCGTCCCCTCGACCGAACCCGCACCAGCCACCTCGCCCGACTCGACCAGCAGGACTTCAACCTCACCGGTTGATCACGGGCCTGCTTGCAGAGAGACTGCGACTCATGAGGTTCACAGGCTTGCCCGTCGACACGCAGACCACCGGCGTCGCAGCGGACCTCTCCATGCAACGGCGGGCTCACCAGTGAGTACCAACCTGCCCTACTTCCGCTACCACCCCGACCCCGTCGCAAGCGAGTCCATCCGCGAGAGTGACGAGACCTGCGCCTGCTGCAACCGCAACACGGGGTGGATCTACACCGCTACTTTCTTCACGGCCCAGGATGTCAGCGGGAGGTTCTGCCCCTGGTGCATCGCCGACGGCAGTGCCGCTGAACGATTCGAAGGTGAATTTACCGACGCATACGGGCTCGACGGCGTCAGCGAGGAAACCCTGGTGCAGGTCACCCGCCGCACCCCCGGTTTCCACGCCTGGCAGGATCCGCACTGGCTTGTCCACTGCAACGACGCGGCCGCCTTCATCGGCGAGGTCGGATACACGGAACTGGCAGCCCACCCAGAGGCCCTCGACCAGCTTCGACTCGACCTTCGGATGAGCGGTTGGCACGACGCGTCCCAGCTCGACACCTTCCTGACCCACCTCGGGCAGGGGGCAAGCGCCATGCTCTTCCGCTGCACGGTCTGCGGCACCCATCTCGCCTACGCCGACGCTTCATAGCCACGCCCAACTCAGCAGGTGCCCTTTCCCTTCAAAGGATCTGCACCCAACGGAATTGACCAGCAGGATCGTCACCAGCCGCAAACGAGCGTCAGGGTTTCGTGATCGTGGTCTTCTTGGGCTGGCGGGGCACAGCCTTGGTCTTGTCGAGGTGCCCGTAGACCGTGGAACGGGGAACGCCGAACAGGTCCGCGATCTGCTGGACGGTCTTCTCGCGGGCGTCGTACAGCTGCTGGGCGAGCGCGGCCTGTTCTGGGCTGAGGCGGGGCCGTCCGGCCGCCGACGCGGCCGCGGGCCCGAGCTGAGGCGAGGCCGTCCATGGTGTTGGCCACGATGAGCTCACGCTGGAGCTCGGCGAGCACCGACAGCATGCCGAACATCGCTCGGCCCTCGACGGTGGAAGTGTCGATGCCCTGCTCGATGACGTGCAGTCCGATCCCGCGCTCGCGCAGGTTCGCGCCGAGGGTGACCAGGTGCAGCACGGACCGGGAGAGCCGGTCGAGCCGGGTGATCTTCAGCGTATCGCCGGGGCGCAGCAGCTGCAGGACGAGTTAGAGCTTCGGGCGGGACGCCTTCGCGCCGCTCGCGGTGTCGACGTGGATGTCGCCAAGGCCCACTCCGTGCCGCAGTAGTGCGTCGATCTGATGGCGAGCTCAAGCGGTCAGCGCATCACCGCTGTTCAGGAGCCCAGCGTAGACCTCCGCGGGAGTGCGGTAGCCGTGGGTCTTGCGTGGACGGTGGTTGAGTTCGTGGGCGATGGCGTCCAGGTCGGCCTGGCTGAACGTGCGGAGGTCAGCTCCCTTGGGTAGGTACTGCCGTAGCAGTCGGTTGGTGTTCTCATTGGTGCCGCGCTGCCACGGGCTGCGCGGCTTGCAGAGGTAGATCGGCATCCGGGTCTCGGCGGTGATGGCCTGGTGCTCGGCTATCTCCCGGCCGCGGTCCCAAGTGAGCGTTCGACGCAGTTGGGGCGGGATGCTGAGGAGGCTCCTGGTGAGATGCGGGGTGACCTGCTCGGCCTTGATGCCGTCCGGCAGCGCGACGATGGTCGTGTAGCGGCTGGTGTGTTCGACCAGCGTGGCGACTGCCGAGGGCCGGCTGCCCATCACGAGGTCGCCCTCCCAATGGCCGGGGACCTTGCGGTCCTCGACCTCGGCGGGGCGGTCGGTGATGGACACCATGCCGCGGATGATCCCCCGGCCCGTGGGACGGCGGGCGAGCTTCGGACGGCGCATCGGCCTGCCTGACCTCAGCCGCTGGGTGAGGCTGCGGTCGATCGCCTGGCGCCGGCGAGGGTCGTAGAGCGAGAGATAGATCGCTTCGTGCGAGATCTGCATGGAGGCGTCACCAGGAAACTGCCGTCGCAGCCATCCTGCGATCTGCTCGGGTGACCAGCACAGAGCCAGCTTGGCCTCCACCAGGACGCGCAGAGCGGGCCGCTGGGCGAGCTTGGCCTGCTTGGGCCGACACCCGCGTCCGTAGGCAGCTGCATCGGCGGTGGCGGCTCGGTAACGGTCTCGGCCGCCGTTGCGGGCGATCTCGCGGGAGACGGTCGAAGGGGACCGGCCCAGCCGCTTGGCCAGCTGCCGGGCCGATTCTCCCGCCGCGATGCCGCGAGAGATCTCCTCCCTTTCGCGGCCACTCAAATGCCGCTCTGACCGCGCTTGCGGGACGAGGCGGACGCCGCCGCTCTGGTACAGGAAGCGACGAGCGTGCTGCATCGGTGCCCCGAGCGCCCGCGCGATCAGGCTGAACGACTGCCCCTCGCGCCAGCGTCTCCATATCTCGTCCTGCTGAGCCGGCGAAAACCCGTAGTCACGCACCTGTGCCTCCACGATCACATGATCATCCGTGGGTGGTGCGTTGATCACTTGAGGGTGCCTTGTTTTCCGACACTCGGAGGTCGCCCCCTGGCAGGGGTCACGAGCGGGATGCTGGTCCGTTCGCTCCGTATCGCAGGCCGTCGAGGAGCAGGTCGAGGAGGCGGCCAGCCCGTTCGCGTTGGTCGGGAGCGCTGGTGACCAGCGCGACGCCGGCCAGGCTGAAGCCGACGTCGAAGGGGTCGATGTCCCGGCGCAGGAGGTTGGCGTCGGCGCCGGCGCTCAGCAGGGTGTCGATCGCGGTGGCGAGTTTGTCGAGGGTCTGGGCGAAGGGGTCGGCGCCGGAGGCGACCGCGGCCCGCAGTGCGTCCGCCATGCCCTGCTTGGCCGCCAGGTAGTCGATGAAGTCGTCCATCCACAGGCGGAGCGCCTCGTCCGGCGCATGGTCGGCCAGCCGTTGCGCTGCGCTGTCGCAGACGCGGGCGAGCTCGTTGCGGTAGGCCGCCTCGACGAGCGCCTCGCGGGTAGGGAAGTGGCGGTAGAGCGTGGCCGAGCCGACGCCCGCGGCCTTGGCGATCGTGTCGATCGCGACGTCCGGGCCTTTCTCGGAGAAGGCGCGTACGGCCGCCTCCAGGATGCGTTCCCGATTGCGGCGGGCATCGGCGCGCAACACGCTCGGCTTGGTGGTCAAGGCTGTTCCCTTCGTCGTGACCAGTCTAGCTGGACAACCGGGGAGTTCCCCGCTTACGGTGATGGAGAACCGGGGAACTCCCCACTTACGGCGTTGGCCGTGATGCTCCACGTGCAAGGAATTGGCGATCATGACAGTTCAGCAGCCCATCGGCTCCGGCTTCGGGGCCCGCAGCACCGCGGCCGAGGTCCTGGCCGGCCTCGACCTCACCGGAAGGCTCGCCGTCGTCACCGGCGGCAGCTCCGGGCTGGGGTTGGAGACCAGCCGCGCCCTGCGCGGGGCTGGCGCGAGCGTCGTCGTCGCCGTCCGCCGTCCGGAGGCGGCCGCGGAAGCCTTCGACGCCGCGGACGGGGTCGAGGTGCGCCGCCTGGACCTGGGCGACCAGGCCAGCGTGCACACCTTCGCGGACGAATTCCTGGCCACGGGCCGCGGCATCGACATCCTCATCAACAACGCGGGCGTGATGGCCCTGCCCGAGACCCGCCTCGGTCCCGGCTGGGAGGGGCAGTTCGCCACCAACCACCTGGGCCACTACACGCTCACGAACCGGCTGTGGCCCGCACTCGCAGCCGACGGCGGCGCGCGCGTGGTCGCGCTCAGCTCGGTGGGGCACCGCTACTCGCCGATCCGCTGGGACGACGTCATGTTCGACCACGGATACGACAAGGCCGTCGCCTACGGGCAGTCCAAGACCGCGAACGCGCTGTTCGCGGTCCACCTCGATGCGCTGGGCCGCGAGCAGCAGGTGCGCGCTTTCGCCGTCGCCCCCGGCGCCGTCATGACCCCGCTCCAGCGGCACATGACCCGCGAGGAGATGATCGCGTTCGGCTGGATCGACGAGCAGGGCAACATCGCCCCCGGCTTCAAGACCCCCGAACAGGGCGCCGCCACCCAGGTCTGGGCGGCCACCTCCCCGCAGCTGGCCGACGAGGGCGGTGTCTACCTGAACGACTGCGACGTCGCCCAGCTCTCCCAGGACGACGCGCCCGGAGTGCGGCCCTACGCGGTTGACCCGGACCAGGCGGCCCGCCTGTGGACCCTGTCCGCCCAGCTGACCGACACCAACGCGTTCGCGACCCGGTGACACGACGGCAACGCGGACTCCCCCTCAAGGCATCTGAAATCTCAGCAAGGAAGGCCACGCAATCATGACGAACACCGACCTGACCGCCGTCGCGAACGAAGCGCAGGCATGGTTCGACGGATACGTCGAGACGTTCATCGCACTGGCGGCACAGGGCAGCACCGACCCCGCGCCGCTGCTGGACTACTTCTCCGTGCCGATCAGCATGACCACCGGGGCGGCCCACGCCGTGCTCACCTCCGCGGAGGCGCTCTCCCAGGGCCTTGGACACGAGCTGCGCGGACTGCGGGACGCCGACTACGGGGGCAGCAAGGCCCTGGACCCGGTGGTGCGCGCGCTCAACGAGCGGGCCGCCGAGATCGAGGTGACCTGGGCGCGCCAGGACCGCGAGGGGCGGGAGTTCCAGCGTGTCCGTGTGCTCTACCTCGTCGCCCGGACCGACGCGGGCTGGCGGACCGTCGCGTCCGTGATCCTGGCCGGCTGACCAGGCCGCGGCTCGCGGACGGCCAGGTGCCCGCCCCCTGAGGAGATCCGCTCCGCCCTGGCCGTCCGCGCGGCGCGAAGACAACGGCCGTCCCGCGTGACGGCAGACCTGCATTCGAGGGAGCCCCGATGAGTGAAGCGGACCTGAACCGCGTCTCGCGGCGCAGCCATGCGGCGAAGGCGCAGTTCTACCGTTGGTTTCAGAGGGCGGTATGAGAGCGTGTAGGCGTTTTATCGTCACCTGAACGTGTGGCGGCACGGCATCCCGGTCCTTCGGCGGTCATGGGCATGGTGGGCTGAACACCGTGAGCGAGCGCACGCCCTACAAGACCGATCTGAGCGACGAGCAGTGGGCGCTGGTCGAGCCGGTGATCGTCGCGTGGAAGGCCGTCCATCCCTCGGTCAGCGGCCATCAGGGCCGGTACGCGATGCGGGAGATCGTCAACGCGCTGCTCTACCAGGGGCGAACGGGTTGCCAGTGGGAGCTGCATCCCGCACGACGCCAGGGTCCCGAAGGCGGCCCCGCCGATGGCCGATGACGGATGCTTGTCGCTCGATGTGATGGGTCACCGAGACATCTCACCATCACTGTCGGGCTCTCCCACGCGGCCGTGGTCCTGACGGCGAAGCAGGCCGGAGAGACGGACCCGTGGCCGGGAGCGCCGCTGGGGCGGCAGCGGTGGTGGGACAGGGGCCAGGTGATGCTGGAGCCGGGTGTGGCGGAATTGGTAGAACGCTCCGTTTCGGCGTAGTACGCCACGTCGGTGGGCGTCCTCCAGGAAGGCGCTCACGGCCCATGGCAGTCGTCCGGTCAGCGGCAGCCAGCCGCGTGCAAGGATCACCCAGCGGCCCCAGGCGGTCAGCGCGAGCGCGGCCACGAGCGCGCTCCCGAGTCCGATCAGAATCCCGGATCGCAGCCCCAGGGCGGGTGTCCACACCACGGGGATGCCCCATATCTGCCGGGGCAGCAGACCGGCCATAATCCAGCTCCCGAGCAGGATGAGAAGCCCGAACACCACTCCGAGTACCAGCGCCTGGCGGAGTACCGTCGTGCGGTTGGTGTTCAGCAGACCGGTGGGACTGGTGGCCTCCTGCGTGTCGATGGGCTCCTCGAACCAGGCCGTGGAGCCGAGGACGAGCGCGGCCCCGACTCCGACCACCAGACGTCGGAGGCGTTTTGGACCTTGAGTCGGTCTGCTGCCGAGCCCGTGTCCGGTGCTGGGATGCAGCTGGAGGGGCAGGCCTTTTGGTGTGTCCTGTTCCGGGTGAGTGCTTGCTGGAGTTCGTCGGGTCATGGTGGAGCAGCCGGGGATGCCGGAGGTGGTGGCTTTCTCGCTGGTGGTTTTGGGGCTTTGGGCTTCTCGACGGTGGCGTGGAGGTGTCAGGCCAGGACGTTGACGGCGCGGGCGATGACGAGGCCGAGGATGAGCAGTGAGACCAGGGCCTGGATCCCCATGGCGATCTTTGCCCAGGCTGCCAGCGGCATGACGTCGGTGGGGCTGAACGCGGTGGCGTTGGTGAGCGCGAGGTAGAGGTAGTCGATGTAGTGCGGCCGCCAGTGCGCGGCATTCAGCTCGGGGCTGAGCTGCTGGGGGAAGGCGAGCTGGGGGATGAGGGGCATGCGGTGCGCGCGGGCGGCGGAACCGCCGCTGTCGAGCTCGAAGTACAGCAGCGAGAACGCGAGAATGGTGCCGGCCCAGACCGCTCCGCCGGCCTGTAGCAGGCTCGCGGCGGAACTGGTTTCCTTCCCGCCGTGAATGAGGTCGTCGACCAGCCGGATCGTCGACCACACGGCACTGCACGCCAGAACACCGACCAGCGCGATCGAGGCAGCGCGCAGAGCGGTCGAGCGGCGGTCGATCCGGCCGGGGTCACCCGCGATCAGCGCCAATAGAAGCAGTCCCTCGATCACGGGAAGCACCCAGCGTGGCGCCAGACGCAGGTCATCGGGCAGCAGCAAGGTCAGCATGATCGCCGCCACGACGGCAGCCGCCATGGGCCAGCGGGCCTCACCGGCCACCCCGTGATCGCGCCGCACCGCGAAAGGACCACGAGCGCCGTCTCCACTCACCTGGGGTACTCCTGACGGGTAGAGCGGTATGGCACGCGCAACGGATCCGCCCGCCTTCTTCCCCGAAGGGACAGAAGCCGGACGGGCGGATGACGGACCAGTGGCGGACAAGAACGTCGGAGGTTTCGAGCGGCGAGCCACGACATGGGTAGATGGTTGCGCTGATCCCGTATCGGGAGGTGACGCCGCGCCCTGAATCGGACCAAGTCTTCGCGGCTTTCCGGGGACCGTGCCCGCCTACCGGCACGCCGCTGCGCGTAGCCCAGCGCCCGCAATTCGGCTGTCGGCGCTCTCGCGGGCCCATGGTTGCGAGAAGCCGCCTTCGCAGTTACGACGGCCCGCCACGACGCCGGGGCCGGGACCGGCCGCTCTCATCCGGCCCCAGCTCCTCATCCTCGGCGGACGTGTCTGAAACATCGTGTAAGTCCGTGATGTGACAGCCTGGCCCGGGGCTCGGCCTCGGGCCTGTGGGCCAGGCGGATCGGACGAGTCATGGCAGACAAAGAAGAAGCGGCTGTGTCCGTGGCCGGCGACGAGATGGTCGACGAGGCCGTCGAGCGACTGCTCGAGAAGGCTGACGCCTCAGGAGCGGCCCTGCTCGGCGAGGGCGGGCTGCTGACGGAGATCACCAAAGCCGTACTCGAGCGGGCTCTGAAAGCCGAGATGAGCGAGCACCTCGGCTACGAGCGTGGAGATCCTGCAGGTCACGGGTCGGGGAACTCCCGAAACGGGACCTCGCCCAAGACGGTCCTGACCGATGCTGGCGCAGTTACGTTGGCGGTGCCGCGGGACCGCAACGGCGAAATGGATGGCACACAGTTGGGTGGGACGCCGCGGGTGGGGCTTTCGGCCGGCCAGTTGGGTGGGGTGGGTGAGCCGGCCCGGGCAGGCCTGTCCCGCTGGTCTCTCGGCGGCGGTGAGGTCTTCGAGGGCCTGGCGCTGCTTGCGGCGGCACGGAGGGCCTCCGGCGGTCGGTGCGGGGCGTAAGCCGCAAGTCGTGCACACCGTTAGCTACAACGCAGTTACCCAGCGTGAATGCATGCAGGGTCGTCGAGCAGGGAGGGTCGCACCAGTGCACGCCTCAAAAGGGGACCGCCTCGTAGTGCACGGCCGAGTCGTGGGCGAGCATGATCGAGTTGTCGAGATCGTCGAAGTCCTCGGCCCGGATGGATCACCGCCCTACAAGGTGAGGGCCGCAAATGGTCTCGAAAGCATCATGTCGCCCGGGCCGGACAGTCAGGTTCAGCACCTCAAGAGCGACCAGACCTGACAGAACCCCACTTCAACTCCCAAGGGCTCGCCGACCGGCAGCCTCTGCCGGCAGGTCGGCGCCGCCCATACGAAGCGCCCCGGCGTATCACGTCGGGGCGCTTCGTATGGAGCAGTGGCGGTCTCGGGTGGCTCCGGCGGCCTTGATGTTGCCGAGGGCCCTCTGACAACTTTCGTGTCGTCCGATACCGCGTGGGCGGGACGATGGCACGCCGGTACGGGTCGACGGGGAAGACCGGGGGCAGGTGCTGGAAGCACCCGGCGTGGTCGGTTCGGACTGCGGGCTGCCGTGGGCCGACATGCCGCGCTTGGCGTAATGAGGCACTCAAGCGGGCTTCCAGGGCCACGTTGTGCGAAGGCGTGACCGGGGTGGTGACAGGAAGGATCGGCGAAGCGGGCTATGGGTGAGGAGATCGCGGAGGACCGGTCGGAGGGTTTCGGTGAGCGGCTGCTTGGCCTGCTGCTGGATCGGGCGCGGCTGCTGCCGCCGCAGCTGATCGCGCCGTTGATCGCGGAGGAGGTGGGCAGGGTCGGGGGTCGTGATGTCTCCATCCTGCTCCAGGACTATGCGCAGGAGCTGCTGGTGCCGCTGCCGGGCAGGAAACTGCACGTCGGCCAGCCCGAATCGGTGATCGACTCCCACGCCGGCCGGGCCTTTCTGCGCGGGCAGGTCGTCGAGGTGCCGCAGGCCCGCGGGGGCGTCCGGATGTATCTGCCGCTGCTGGACGGCGGCGACACGGTGGGCGTGATGGCCCTCACCCTGGACGACGTCGGCGGCGACGACCGGCGGCTGCTGAGCCGGCTCTCATGCCTGGTGGCCGACCTGCTGGTCACCAAGAACGCCTACACCGACCAGTTCTTCCAGGCCCGGCGCCGGGAGCCGATGAGCGTGTCCGCGGAGATCCAGTGGACCCTGCTGCCGCCGCTGTCGATGGCCGTGCCGCAGGTCGAGGTGGCCGGCATCCTGGAGCCCGCCTACCGCGTCGCCGGCGACAGCTTCGACTACGCGCTCAACGACAACATCCTGCACGCCGCCGTGATCGACGCGATGGGCCACGGCGTGGAAGCCGCCACCCTGGCGACCGTGGCCATCGGCGCCTATCGCCACGCCCGCCGCGTGTTCATCAGCCTGGCCGAGAAGTACGCGTTCATGGACGATGCCATCTCCCGGCAGTTCGGCCCCGACCGCTTCGTCACAGCGCAGCTGATGCACATCAACGTCGCCACCGGTGCGATGGAGCTGGTCAACGCGGGCCACCCCGCGCCGCTGCTGATCCGCGACGGGCGGGTCGTTCAACAGCTGGAGAGCGCGACGACGCTGCCCGTCGGATTCGGCGGTGAGGAGCCCCGGATCAGAGAGCACTCACTCCAGCAAGGCGACCGCGTGCTGTGCTACACCGACGGCATCATCGAGGAGCACGTCGCCGGCGGGGACCTGTTCGGCGAGGAACGCCTCATCCGCTGCGTCGACAGCCTGGGGGAGGAACCCTCTCAAGGGCTGCGGGCGGATCTGCGCCGGCTTTCCCACATGCTGAAGAGCGAACGGGGCGGGCATACCAGCGACGACGCCACCCTTTTCATGATCGAGTGGCGCGGGGGCGCCGCCGACCACCTCGCGGTCCTTGGCTGAGCGCCCGCGATGGACCGGCACCCCGGAGGCGGAGTCCGTTGCACGGATCTCCTCCTGGGCGCGTCTGCCGGGGCCGTCCTCGTTCGCTGCCAGTGTCCGGCGGACGGACGCGGCCGCGTGCGGCGGCCGGTGATGGGCGGGGTGCGGGAGCGGGGCAGGGTCGCAGACGGGATTCGACTGGCCTGTCGGCAGGGATGTGGGAGAGGGCGGGGTGCTGGTGGATTGGGACTGGTGGACGGTGGACTTCGGGGACGCGCACGCGGGCGCGGCGGGTGTGCTGGTCGGCGGCCGAGAACCGGGCCCGGTGTACTTCGATGTCGGGAGCGGTCCGGACGTGCTATCGACCACGCACTGGTCGGCCTACGACGGCCGCGCCCGCCGCCCGCGCGCCGAGGCCCTCCGGGCGGTGTGCGCATGCGGATGGCGCAGCGCGGCTCAGTACGCCGTGGACTGGGACACGATCGGCGACCGACCTCTGTACGAAGCGGACGTCGACCTCGCGGGACCGCTCGCGGATCGGACCGCGCACCTGACGGTTGTCCGCGATGCTGCCGTGCCGCTGCCCGAACGGCTGGCTGCCCTCCTGGTCGAGATGGCCGAGCAGCTGACCACCACGGCCGCGGACGCGCCGTTGGCCGCGCTGCGCGCCGCGGGGGTGCTGGAGCGGATCGCCGCCCGGGTGAGCCGGGAGACTGCCGGCGCGCTGCGCGGCGACGGAATTTCTGTCGATGCGGTGGCCACCGCACTCGGGACTACCCGCTCCAAGGCCCTGGTCCTGCTCCTGACCGCGCAGGACGGGTAACGGCACGCACCACAGCATCCGCCGTTCCTCGCGGACGAGCAGCCCCGTGTCGCCTGATCCCTCCGCGCGCCGTTCGCGCGTCGTCATGGTGGAGCCCGCGCTCACACAGCTCACGAAACTCACGGCGAGCGAGACGCACCGCCTGGGCCGCGCGATCGTGGCCATCAGCGCCAACCCGGACCTGGGCGCGGGTCCACTGGCGCAGCGGAGAAGGCCCGGTATCCGGGTTGGATGTCAGCGGCTTGGGGGCGGGAGTGCCTGCCACACCCAATGGCACCTGGGCCAGCGGCGCCCCATTTCGGGTGGGGCGCAGCCGGGTCAGCCGATGGTGAAGGTGGCGGTGTGTTTCTGGAGTACGACTCGGTCCTTGCCGGTGCGGCTTTTGCCGTCGGTTGTGCGTCTGCCCTTGGTCTTGGTTCCGGTGATCTCGACCTGGTAGGTGCCGGGCTGCAGGTTGGTGTAGGTGCGTGTGACGGTGCACAGGTAGGGGTCTGATCCCGTGCCGGCGTGGAAGGCGTGGCTCTGCAGGACGTCCTGGCCCTGGCTGAGGGTGATCGTCCCGTCGATGACCGGTTTGAACTTCTCGGCCAGGCCTTCTCTCTCGCGGTGCCACATGATGGCGTCCCAGAACCAACACTCGGCGTCGTAGCGGACGGTGGCTTCCTGGAATTCCTGTCCCCAGGACACTTCCACGGTCAAGACGGCGCCGACGCTGGAGATGTTGCCGTTGTCGCCCTGCGAGTCCAGCGTCCCGCTCTGCGGGGATCGAACAGTGGTGGTGACCGCGGGAGACCGGGACTCGATCCAGTCCACCTGCCCGAGGGCGCCTTCCTCGCATGTCGTCACGTACCGGCCGTCGCGCTGGCTGCGCCGGCGGGTGCCCTTGGGCCGCTGCGATCCGTCGTTGGCCACGCAGTAGTCGATCGCGCCTGCACCGGGGAGTCTGATCGGCTGGGGAGGCGTCCACAGGGTGAATCGCTCCTGATCGTCTGTCATGAGGGAGTCTTCACCGCACATGGTGGGAAACGAGCCCCGCCACTCGTGACACCACCCCACAAGACGATCTGGGCGGCGAACGCCACTGGGCTGAACAACCTCTTCCGGCTGTCCTCCGACGCCTATGCCGAGGGCTGGCTCACGAAGTGGCCGCGCATGGACAAGGAGACCATCTCCAAGTGGTCCCAGGGGCTCATCGCGTCCACCGGCTGCCCCTCCGGCGAGCTGCAGACGCGCCTTCGCCTCGGCCAGTTCGACGAGGTCCTGAAGTCGGCCGCCGAGTACCAGGACATCTTCGGCAAGGAGCGGTACTTCCTGGAGCTGATGGACCACGGCATCGAGATCGAGCGCCGGGTCCGCGACGGGCTGCTGGAGATCGGCAAGAAGCTCGACATCCCGGACGGCCACACCGAGGTGACCTGGTTCCGCGAGGAGACCATGCGCGGCATGCACCGCCGCTACCCCGGAGGCATCGCAGTGGGCCGGGGCCGAGTCTCCGCGGCCGGCTGGATCGTCGCGTACGCCTTGGGCATCACCGACCTCGACCGCTCACCCACGACTGCGAGTCGCTCGGCCTGCCCAACCTCACGATCATGGACAACGTCGTCAAGAGGGTGAAGGCCAACAAGGGGAGCGGCCATCGGCCTCCTGACCCTGCACTCGATCAGTGACGTGTGGGGAGGCCGCGGGGGGTCTGCTCCCGAGGCCCCGGCGTCCGACCACGTCCTTGACCAGGTAGGAGTCGGGCCGTACGAGGACTCGTCGGGGAGGGTCTCCAGGTACCCGTCGAAGGCGGCCAGCACCTTGTAGCGGGTGGAGGCGTCCAGCTCGATGGAGCCCCCGTCGGCCGTGAAGCGGCGCTCGTAGTCCCTTATCTCCGTCATGGAGTCCAGCAGGGAGAAGCGGGTGCGGGTGCGGGTACGGGTACGGGCCGAGGTCGGCGTCGTCGAAGTCGTTGACGTTGAAGCTCAGTCGGCCGTTGGAGTCCATGTACATGCCGAAGTTCGCCGCGGGGATCCGGCCCGAGGTTGTCGATGACCGGCGCAGATCAGACACCGATTTTGCGAAGCAGACCGACCACCTGTGGCTTCGGGATGAGTCGGCGTCGTAGTTGCAGGCGGCCTGGTGCGGGGGTTCAGGCGAGGCGGGAGCCGATCCGGAACCGCATCTCGCTGATGGCGATATCTGAATTCTCCCCAGTGGGTGCTCGGGCGGCCTCAGAGTTGCTCGGCTTCTTCTCCCTGGGTGCCTCGTTGAGCTGATGGCGTGATCGTGCGTCGGAATGGGAGCCGAAGGACCTGGTCGAGGTCGGGATACTGCTCGAAGGCAACGCGACGCGTCCACCCGCGTCCTGTCGGCTCATGCGCGACCGGGCCCGGTGGGCTATGGCAGCTTGAGCGTCACGCAGGTAGGGCCACGCGATGAACGGACCTCGCAGGCCATCTCCCCACCCGCAGTGAGTGCGGTGACCTGGATACCCCAAGCGTTCCGCGGTACGGAGACGGGCACGCTGACGCGCTGGGCGACCTCGCCCTTGTCATTGGGCCGAAGGGTGCTCTCGTACAGATTTTCGTTCCCGACGGGTTCTCCGTCCTTGTCCACGCCATTGACGTACACGTCGATGGTGGCCCACCGGTCGACACCGTCCGCGTGGACGTCGAAGTTCAGTTTCAGATCGGGTCTGTGACCCTCAATGACGACGTCAGTGACGTTCGGGCGCCCGTTTCCGCCCGCCGCCCGGGCGGCGCCAACGACGGCCACGCTCAATGCCGCCATGTAGAAGATCACCCCTAGCACCAGGACCACGGTCTCCCAGACGTTGCCCCGGCGGGTGGGGTGGATGAGCAGGGCCACGACGCTGCATGCGATAGCCAGGATGGCGCAGAGGGAGGCAACGCAGATGGGCCAGGACTCGTTGTTGAGGGCGACGAAGACCACATCGCTCGTTAAGCCGAGGGTGGTCATGATCCCCGCGACGGCGACCAGGGCGCCGGCCAAAATCTTGGCGACGTCATCCAGGCGGCGCTTGCCGACCCTGGCCTGGCCGGGCGGAGGCCGCCAGTGTTTGGTCGACGTATTCGGGCTTGACGGGGAATCTGACCACAATGAAGATCATTCGAGCATTGTAGGCACCGCCCCCTCCATCGCTCCTCGGTGAGGACGCCCGACTTGGCGCAGAGGTCCCGGACCAGTTGTGCGGGGGCGATGGTGTGGGTGTAGAACCTGCCTCGCTTGTCCACGCTGGTCAGTGCCGAGCCGTCGGGGGTGAACGCGAGCGCGACGATCTCGTCCACGGGCCCCGTGAGGGCGACGCCGAGCTGGGCTCGGGTGCGGTTGTCCCACACCCTGATCTGGTAGCCGGGGGCTTCCCGTGCACGATGGCGAACAGCCGGCCGTCGGGCGAGGCGGCGGGTGGCCCTCTCCGGATTGGAGAGGGGAGGGAACACCGGGCCCGTACGCAGGTCCTCGCCCGCCGGCTGGAGCTTCCGGGAGTCCCAGAGGCGTACGTAGGGTCGGTAGCCGCGGGCGTGGGTGTAGAGCGTCGAGCCGTCGTCGCTGATGGAGTCCACTTCCACGCTCGGAGCGCCCTTGGCGAGGACCTCGCCGGAGGGGAACGCGACCCTGCCGAAGTGGGGTGCGGCCACCACGGACTTGCCGTCGGGATCGAAGAAGACGGCCCCCGAGCCGCCCGGGGGACCGAGGTTGGCACGTATCTCACGGATGACCTGCATGGCGAGCGCGGTGCCGTCCGGCGAGAAGGCGTACTCGGTCGTGGCCCTGTCGCGCCGGTCCGGCTCGATGGCGGGCAGACTGCCGAGCATCGAGGCCTTCTCCTTGGCCGTGTCCCAGATCTCGACCTTCGTGTCACGGAGGGCGGCGAGCCGTTGCCCGTTGCTGCTGATCTGGACGTTCACCAGGTCGTGCTTGCCGTCGGGGTCCGACGTCACGGTGGAACGCTTGGTTCGCGACAGGGGCGACCAGAGCTCGGCTCCGGAGCCCTCGAGGAGCGCAACGGTGCGCCGGTCGGAGCTCACCGCCCCCTCTTGGTAGTACTGTCCCGTCCCCGCGTCGGGCTTGGTGAACGGACTGACGTTCAGTGACCGGACGATGCCGTCCGTTCCGACGCACCGGAGTGCGGATTCGTCGGGAGTGAAACGCAGCGCCGTCAGCGGGTAGCACTCGCTCTGGGTGGTCTCGTGGTGCAGGACGGGTCCTGGGCGAAGATGTTCTCCCTGTCCCAGACGGCGGCGTTCTGTACGAGGTACCGGCTGTCGTGGCTGAAGTAGAGGGGGGTAGTCCGTGCTCTCTTCGGCGCCGCTGAGTGTGGTGCCGCTCTGCCCGTCGACGCGGCCGAACAGCGTGAGGGTCCATCGGTAAACGGACGGACCCTCACGCGAGGTCGAGGCTAAGTGGTCCCGGTGAGGGCTCATTTAGCCCATGTTGCCCCCTCGCTCCGGTATCGAGGACGATGGCGGTGAAGATCCCGGTCATGTCCGTCGTACCGGTGATCGCGCCGTTGGCGGATACGGTCAGGTGGTAGCAGGTACCGGGGCGGAGCAGGTGGTCGGCAGCTGGTCGCCCTGACGCGCGGTCACGATCGATTTAAAGCCGCCGGTTTCGCTCGCAGCAGGGATGTCCTGCGTCACGGGGAGGGTCCAGGACTGGCTGGTTCCGGCGCCGAAAGTCCAGTATCCGGTCACGCGGACGATCGGCTGAGACAGAACCACCCAGCCGTACTTGCCTGCGTCGACCGGGACCTGCGTGGTGAACGTCTCGCCGCGAGTCGACGTCTCAGTGTGACTGTAGTTGAATTGCTGAGTCAGCGTCAGCTCAAAGCCGACGCCGAACGGGGCGACTGCGGCCTTCTCGGCTACGCTGAGGCTGACGCCCCACAAATCTGAGTATGCGAGGCTGGTGGTTGTCGAGTAACTCTGGGTCACCGGCTTGTCATACTCGTTGTACCAGGCGGTGCCGACGCATTTCCCAGGGCCACGGGCAATGCTCCTGCCGGTCTCCGTGAACGTGCAGGCGCTGGAGATCGACGAGCTGGTCGCGCCGCCGCACACGGAGGCGATCTGGTACTGCACCGCGAGACTGTCCAGGACACTCTGATGGCTACTGTCGAAGGCCCAGGTCTGGTTGGCCGTATTACGGCATTCGTAGTCATCCACCCAGTTGGCCGAGTTGACCTCCGGCCACGAGGTCAGGTAGTCCATGCAGTTGCCCGACCCCACGTTCTTGATCTGGTACCCAATGGTCTGGCCACTGGCCGCGGAGTTACGCGGCGTCGACGCCCACAGCTGGTGCTTTTTGCTCGAATCGCACGACTCCTGGGTGATGGGGCGGATCCGGTTCCAGCTGTCCCACCAGGTCGCCGCTTGCAGGCAGTTACCATTGCCCGCCAGGATCTGGAACGATCCGTCGCTCATCGTGTACAGGCGGAACTGCTGGTTGCTGGGATTCGACGCGTTCTTCCCGTACACGTTCGCGTAGTGGCCGGTGTCGGTCCTTCCCTGGTACATGTCGAGCGTCTTGCTGCTGTCACCGGCAACATAGATGTGGCCGACGGACACGGTCGTCCCCGCTGCCACCTTCCGCACCGAATCCGACGACACGCTCAGCCCCGTATCGGCTATCGCCGACTCAGCCGGAGCGATCCCGACGACAGAGGCCAGCATCGCAATTACCGATCCGAGGATTGGGACCACCAGGCGATGAGCCCTTCTGCGACGCGAACCTGAGCGTGCAGTCAACTTTTCAACCACTGCGACTCCTTGCTTGTTCGGATTCGCCGGCACGGAAGCGCCGACGACGGGTCCTGATAGATGACTGAAGGAACTCGTCAGCGGAATCCCCCGCATACGGTGGCCGCACCCGATGACGCCACGGTGCTACTGGTGTGGGTAGATGGACCCTTACCGGTCGGGCTGTCTGCGTGGGTCGGTCCGGCGGCGAGTGTCGACAGGGCGACGGTAGGTGAGAGCGAAAGAAGTGCGGCGGTGGTACGGAGCGGGATCGCGTCAACGCTCATGGTGGTTCCGTTCGTTCGTCTTCGACGGTCGCACGAGGAGGAGCGGGCCGTCGTGGCACCGCCAAAGTAGGAGCGTGCAGGGGCCGATACATCCGTCAGCTGACGTAGGGATTCTTCGGGAGTGTCCGCGGTGTCCGGGCTGGGGGCGCGGGACGCGGTCAGTTCTCCGGCTGTGCGCGGTCCGGGTGCTGCCAACGGATAATCTTCGGCCGCGAGTTCGACGCTCGAGGCCATCTCCAGTTTCCTGCAGATGTTGGACACATGGGTGCTGACGGTGCGTCGCGATATGGACATACGGGTAGCGATCTCCGGGTTGGAGTGGCCGTCGGCGACATGGCCCGCGACGATGTGTTCAGTGCCGGTGTGCGCCTCCCAGCCGTGACGGGCTGTCCTCCGTGGTCCTCGCGTTCCTCGGTGGACATCGACGGCAGGAAGCCGGGGATCAGCTGGCTGGGCAGATGGCCGACGCCGCGGTCGAACGAGTCCGCAAGCCGGGTGTAGGCGCGCCCGGAGTCCTCTTCGGCCTCGTTCACAAGGGTGTCGGTGCACAGGGCCAGGTACTCGTAGAACCCCGCGACGGGTCCCCTGTCGGACGCTGCTGTGGCGGCGGTCACGTGAGCTGCTGCTGCGGTCTGCCGGCCGCGATGCACTTTCGATCACTGCCGCGAGTCCCCGCAGCGCCCGGCTCGTCGCGAGGTGCTCGCCCGGATCGAGGCCGGCCTCGATTTCGGCGAGGGCCTCGTCCCGGCGGCCGGTGTGGAATGCGAGGAGGGCGTAGGAGAGGTGGTACCAGGGCAGGAAGACGCCTCCTGTGTGCTCGGTTGCGTCGTGGCCGTCGGCGAGGGTGTGCTGCGCGTCGTGACTGCGGTCGACTTCGATGTAGCTTTTGGCCAGGGCGAGTTGCAGCCCTATGCGTTGGGCAGGGTGGTTCGATTCCGGAGCGATCCGGGTTGCGTGCCGTGCCAGTTCGAGCGCTCCAAGTGAGCCCCGCCGCGGAGCGGTGGTCCACTGCCTTCTCGGCGTGGAATACGGCGCCCGACATTTGTGGGCAGTCGACGAGATGCCGTATCGCAGCAGCTGCGGTTGATCCGTCGGGCCCAACGCCAGCGCCCCGACGGATAGGGCGTTCCTCGGCATTTGGGCGCGATGAGGGGGCGGCGGGACGGTGGCAGCCTCTGGCGTGCCTGGAGTGTTCCAGCGCGCGACCCGCGCACGACAGCGACAAGGGTCGGGTGCGGCCGGGCCAGCCCCCGGCCACGTACCAGGGCTCTGACGCCCGCCCAGCCTGACTTCGAGCTCGGTGATTTCGATGCCACCGGGGGTGGTCCTCGGGGCATCCCGATAGGCGATCGGGGCCCTTCGCCGAACGGTCGTCCCGGGTGGAACTCCGCATGGTGAGAGAACCGGCCCGGTTCGGGTAGGTCATGGCGCGGGTTCTATCGGTTGTGAGCACGTGCTGGATGTGTTTCAAGGGCACTGGACCTGCGGGCGGCGACGTTCAGACGACGCGCAGCACTGGCCGGCTGTCCGGCGTGCCAAGGAGTTGTCGGACGCGCGCGGGACGCCGGCCCAATTCTTCGGCCGGACGTGGGATGGTGAGTCTTTTTCCCGCTCGGACCGTTCGTAGGTCTGGGCGAGCAGAGCGGGTTGCTCGCCGGGGAATCCGTCTACCGGCTCGGCGGTGAAGCCCGGCTGGCCGTCGAGTGCGCGCAGGCTCTGGTCGTCGCGGCTGGCGGTGGCGTTCGAGATCACTCCCAGTTCTCTGCAGCGGAAGATGAGCGAGGCGACGCTCACCCCCAGATGCGCCGGATCTCCGTGAGTTCGGAGAGGTCGAGACGGCGGGGGAGCAATGGTGGGATGCTCGCCGCGGGGGTGAGGAACTCCGCAGCCGTCGTCATCGGTCAGGGCGGCGCCGAGGGCATGAACGGAGACGCCTTCCCCCCAACCGGATACCCTGTGTGCCGGACACGGGGCTCCACGCACATGCGTGCGGAATGGCATTTCTGCCCCAGGCCAGGCCGAGCGGGCGCGGCCGACGACCCTATGCGAACATACCCGCATTGGCGTGTCCGGCCTCTGAAGCCTCTTATGAAGCTCAAATATGCGCCGCTCGGTACGCAACGGAACAGGACGGCGTCTATTGTCTGCTGTCATGGAGTCAGCTCCACGAGTCGCCGCCCGGAAGCGTGACCCGAACAAGTAACGCCTTGGTCGCACTGCGGAATGAGACCGTCACCACCCCCCGGCGGGGATGGTCACCCGGTTAGAGGCTGGTCCCTCTCATCGGGCAGTTGACTCTTCTGAACCCGATACCCGGGCACCGCCCATCGGGTTCGGCGAAAATCTGGTTCAGCAGGCTGATGGCATTACTACGGGAGAGACGGCCGTGCAATTCTTGGGGCCTCGCCTCGTCGGACGCGATGCCGAAACGGAGATCCTCACCACTCTGGCGGTACGTGCCGCGCGCGGCACGGGACAGGCCGCGTTCATCGTCGGCGAGGCCGGGGCGGGCAAGACGGCGCTGCTTCGGTGCGCGGCGGCAGACGCCGAAGGCGCCGGCCTCCAGGCGCTGTGGGGATCTGCTCAGGAGTTGGAGGCGCATCGCCCGTTCGCGTTGATATCGGCCTGCCTGGGGATCGATGACGGCCCTATGGACCCCCTGAGGGCGCGGGCCGCCGAAGTCCTCCTGGGGCAGGCTCGGTACGGGCTGCCGGGCACGCCGGGAGGCGCGGATTTCGCCACCGTGGAAGCCATGTGCGTTCTGGTGGAGGAGATCTGTGCGCAGGGGCCCGTAGCGCTCTTCCTCGATGATCTTCAGTGGGCCGATCGGGCCAGTGTGCTGGTATTGCAGCGGCTCGTGCAATCGGTGGCTCAGTTGCCGCTGCTGATCGTCGGGGCGCTTCGCCCGGTTCCCCGGGTGGTGGAGGTCGACGTACTCGCCCGTGGGCTGCGAGGCGGCAACCGTACGGTGCTGCAGCTCGGTCCGTTGGCCTCCTGGGCCGTGCCCTTGTTGGTGGCCGACGTGATCGGGCATGAGCCCGGTCCTCGGTTGCTTCGGCTGTGCGAGGGGGCGGCAGGCAACCCGCTGTACCTGGAGGAGCTGATTGCCGCCCTTCGACGGGAAGAGGCGATCACGCTGAACGGGGCTGTCGCGGAGGTCACGGCCGATTGCCCCGTTCCGGCGATCGACACGCTGATCACTCACCGGCTGGCGTACCTGCGTGACGAGGTCCTGCAGGTGTTGCGCGCGGCGTCCGTGCTGGGAGCCGGCTGCACGCTCCACGATCTGGGAGCAGTACTGGAGGTGCCGGCCCACGTCCTGCTCACCACCGTCGCTGATGCCGAAGCGGCCGGAATCCTGACTCCTGACGGCCCACGCGTCGTCTTCCGTCATGACCTGGTGCGCCAAGCTCTGCACGACGCCGTGCCGAGTTCCGTACGCTCGCTGCTACACATCCGGGCCGCGCAGGCTCTGACCCGGGCCGGGGCGGCGCCCGAGCGCGTTGCCGGACATCTGCTGGAAGCCGCCCCTGCGGACGGGGAGTTTTTGGTTCCCTGGATAACCGGGTCCGCAGCGCAGCTCACCGCGCGTGCGCCCGGTCTGGCTCTGCGGCTGCTGGGCACGGCGCTGGAGATCGCCGATCCCGCTGACCCGTGCTACGAGCAGTTACGTCTGCACCATGTCGTCGCGCAACTGTCATCAGGTCTTCTGGCCGAGGCCGAGGAGAGCGCCCGCATCGCTCTGGCCAGACCCGCCGATCCGGGTCTGGAAGATCTGTTTCGCTGGATCATCGTGCAGGCCGCGTTCGCGCGCGGCCGCCCCGACGTCGCTCTGGCAGAAACCCGTCTTACGTGCGGAACAGCAGGCGTGCCGACACTCGATGCGGTCCGGTTCCAAGCATTTGCATCGGTATGCCTCTTCGCCCTGGGGAGGCTGCCGGAAGCGGGAGCTGTGGCTTCCGCTGCGCGGCGAGCGGCTGCCGAGCTGGGCGACGCAACGGCCTTGGCCTACGCCCTGCAAGTGCTGGCCGCCAAGCATTTCCTGGAGGCTCCTGGCCTTGAAGCACTGGAGCTTGCCCGTCAGGCGTCGCGTCTGACACCCGAGACGATCCACCCGGCGCAGTGGCTCGGGCTGCAGCTCGCGCTGGCCAACTGCTACATGGAACTGGATCTGACCCCGGACGCGGAGCGCACCTTGGCGAGCGTGCGCCCAAGCGCCGAGGACCTCGGGGGTGTGTTCCTGCCGTGGTACCACCTGTCCTGTGCGCTGCTGGCGTTCCATGCCGGCCGGTGGGAGGACGCGATGGCAGAGGTGGACGCCGGCCTCGACCCCGGCGTCCACTTTGCAATGAGCCGGGCGTTGCGAGCGTTGGCGGGGGCAATAGCCGTCCATCAAGGCCGGCGGGACGACGCTGAGAGCCATATGAGCCAGGCTGCAGCGGCACAAGACAGCGGAACGGTCTCCTGGTTCTACGAGTACGTCCTCTTGTGTACCCAGGCCCTGCTGGACGAGGCGCAAGGGCATCCCGAGCGGGCCTTCCGCCGGTTGGCGCACAGCTTCGATGCCGGAATCGGGCATCTGCCCGGTCAGCTGATCCTCAGCTTCCTGACACCCGATCTGGTCCGACTCGCGCTTGACCAGGGCGACTCGCCGGCAGCCCGGCGTTACGCGCAGGCGGCGCGCTCGCGTGCCGCACACAGCAGCGCTCCCTACCATCTGGGGGACGCCTGCCGGTGCGAGGGGCTCATCGCACAGGATCCGGAGCTGTTGCTGGAAGCAGCCCGTCACTACAGTGAAGCCACACGGCCGCTGAACCAGGCGCACGCCCTCACCGACGCCGCCGAGATGCACGCGATACGCGGCCGGCCCTCCGACGGCCGCGCCCACCTCGAGCGAGCTCTGGCGATCTACGCCGGCCTGGGCGCAGTCTGGGACGCGGCGCGTGCCACCGCCCGCCTTCGCGCGGTCTCCGTGAGCCGCGGCAACCGCGGCCCCCGCAACACCGTCCGCCTGGGATGGGAAGCACTCACCTCCACCGAGCGCATCATCGCCGGTCACGTCGCTGCTGGACACTCCAACCCCGAAACAGCCGCCCGCATGTGCATCTCGCGCCGCACCGTCAGCACCCACGTCTCCAACATCTTGCGCAAGCTCGGACTGACCTCGCGAGTAGAGCTGGCCACCGAAGTGATCCGCCGCAACAGCCTGCCCGAACACCAGCAGCCCTGAACCGTCAATCAGTCGGAGCAGGGCTCCTCGTACACCCACCACCACGCCATGCCGACGCCGTACGTCCACCAGGTCACCGAACACATCCACATGCGGGCCGCCCACCACGGCGTGCCCGGCGGGGAGGATTGCGTCCTCAATGAGCGGGCCCTGATCTGCTCAGCCCGCCTCCACCGAGCCCGCCCCCGCACGACACCCAGAAGATGCGCGACGTCGCCAGCAAGCCCGCGACGAACGGGTCGCCGTGACGGCGGTCAGCGTCCGGCGGCGGATGGGGCCCCGCCTGAGGGGCGGAGCCCACCGGGCCGGACTGCTGCGGTCACAGGCCGTTGACGCGGGCGCTTGTTTCCACGGCCAGCGGTGTGAAGTTCGCTGTGGTGACGCGGTCCGTTCTGCGGCCCCGCCGCGCGTGCGGAATCCGAATCTGCGCCATCAGCCGGCGGGTGTGCAAGGTCATCTTCAGTTCGAACCGGGTACGGGGGTCACGTAGCTGCGGTCCGAAGAGTTTCTCCAGTTGCCGCATGCGGTACCGGACGGTCTGGGGATGCACGTTCAGGGCCTTTGCGGCCTCTGGGGCGCCACCGCGTTCGAGCCAGGCGAGCAGGGTCGCCTCCAGCCGCTCGCTCTGGCGTGGGGTCAGGCCTGCCAGGGGCCGCAGCCATTGGGCGGCCAGCGCCTGGGCCAGCGGTTCGTCCTGGAGGAGGATCACAGTGGAGAGGTGGTCGTCGACGAAGACGGGCGCTGACCGGGGCGCAGACCGCGAGCGAAATGCACGACATGATCGCCACCGCCACCCGCGGCATCAGCTGGGACGCCCGGACCCTCGGCCCGGACATCGCCCTGGACGTCCTGGTCGGCAAGCACCAAGACCTGGCCCTGCGCGATGAGGGGCTGACCAGGCTCCTACTCGACGCCGACGAAACCATCGGCGCGCCCGGCATCGCCCGCCCGGGACACTGCGCCCACTGCGGTGGGAGTGGCCAGGGCCAGCCGCTGTGGACGCGCTCGGCACTGGGCAAGCTCTGCCGACGCAGGGCTTGCCCAGACCTCCGGCTAGATGATCAATTCCAAAGGATGCCTGCAGGGGGTGTGGGGTGGGCGGCGGCCGAAGCCACCGCAAGACGGTCAGGCGGCGGGCTGCCAGCCTTGTTGTCGAGGTGGCAGCGGGCGGTCAGGCGTCAGGGGCGACTTCGGGGTGCGTGAACCGCATGGGCTTGCCCAGCGACCGGGCGTAGGCGATTTCGGTTCGGGTGCTGTCTGCGATGTAGTCGCCGACGAAAGCGCCTGAGTTCGCGAATACTGAGCACTCGGCGCCCCGAACCTGGGCGTTCGTCGCGTGTCGGTTGGCGATCATCGCCTGGCCCTAACCGCAGGGCTGGACCTGGGAGACTAGGGATCATGACCGACCATCGACCGCTCTCGCTGCCCGCCTTCTCCGAGCCCGCTCCCGTACCCGCCCAGGCGGGTGGGCGCCGGCTGATGCCGGTCGAGCAGGGCGCCTACTTCCGCCAGCCGCCCGGCGAGACCGAGCCCGAGCCCGCACCCGCCCCGGCCCGACGTCCGCTCGCCCCCGGCGGCCTCACCTTCTCAGACCCGGACCGCCATATCTGAGCGCTACCACCACGGGTTGCGCCACGTCTAGGACCAGCTCACCACCTAGCCCCACCGCCCGGTGTGCCAGCGCCTCCACCTGGACAGTGGTCGTAGCCGGCCCGGCTCCCGCCTCGGATACCGTGTTCCTCTACGGGGTGCCATAACGGATGTGACGCCCCCCACCGGAGGTAGTCAGCGTATGAGTTCAAAGCGCAGCAAGAATCCAGCCCTGCCCGTACTTGACGACGCATTCCGACTCGCGTCGGTCAAGGACGCCGAAGAGTCCACCCGTGACTTGGCCGCGCGGCTGGCCACCACCGAGCTGCGCCGCGTTTCCCACCCGGGCCGGGTCACCTGGGAGCCCACCGATCAGGCCGAGCCCGTACCGGTCCCGCCGACTGTGGTCGACGGTGACGGGGACCTGTGGCTGCGGGACCGGGGCACTGGCACCTGGACCATGCCCGAGTTCAACCCGAAGGAGTTCCCGGCCCGCTGTGGCGAGGTTCTGACGTGGAACCAGCTTGCCCGCGAGTTTGGCCCGCTTACCGCACTGGCCGACGACCGCCGCATCGGCGGCGGCCGGCGCTGACCGCGCAGCCTTCTGGTGTCGCTGGTCGGTGAAACTGGGTCCGTAAAGTTAACGGCTCTGTCTCACATTCGGTGGTGACGGAGGGTGGCTAAGGTCGTTGACCCAGCTCAGCCTCAATGCGTCCCATCGAGCTATCCAACAGCAGACGCCGTACCTCATCCAGCCGTAGTCATCACGGAAGCGCGGTCACAGCCGCTTTCAGGGTTCTGACCGGAGTTCCGTGATGACTACTGCTGTCGCGAGTGTGGGTGCAGACGGTGAGTTCAGAGCAGTAGCCGACGCAGGCCTGCGGCCCGGGCCTCGCGGGCCCGGGCCGCGGGTGCCGTCACGCGTCGGGGTTCTTGCCCTCCGCTGTCTTCCTGATCCGGTCGATCTGAAGCTTCGCGAGTCCTTGCAGGTCGTCCGCTTTCCTCTGGTCGTATCCCTTGAGGTAGACGACGACCCCGCCCACGCGCATCATCACCTCAACGCTGTACTCGCCGCTGACGTCTTCGGAGAACGCATCCGTTTCGTCTGCGCCTGCCGAGACGGTCAGCGGCGCCGGGGGGCTCCCGCCCTGCGACGCCTGCTTGCGCTTGTTGGCCACCAGACCCTTGAACGCCACGCCCGCGTTCTCGGCGGTGTCGAAGGAGTAGACGTGGAACCACACAGGTGCCCCCTTGCCCGTCGATTCCGCGTTTTCCTTGGTCTCGACGGACCGGTGGCCGTAGGCCGTGAGCCCGGCGCAGTTCGTCTGGGTGTCGCCTGCGCACTCCTTCGCCGCTTTCGCCCCCTCTTCCGCCTCGGGCTTGGACGACCAGCCACCACTCACCCAGCCTTCGGGCAGGCGCCCGTTGCTCGGCAGGGCCACCCGCACCTGCTCCGCGGACAGCGTGAGCGGCGCTTTGCTCTCGTGCCCCTCCAGGGAGTCGCCGTTCGCGCGACCGGCCGGCTCGCCTCCGCATGCGGTCAACACCGCCGCCAGCACCACCAGCGTCATCCCCCGTGTCGCCCTCTTCACCGTCAACTCCTCTGAACCTGCAGATCACTTGGAACGGCTACTCAACAACATTGAAGATCGGAACGCCACACCGTTCGAGCCTGGATCCTGGTTCGGCCCCTCGCGGATGGTGCTGCGCAGGAGTGTCCGCAGAGCATCGGGACCGGCCTCTCCCCTCCCGCCCCCAGCTCCTCGTCCTCGGCCGCTTCGACACTGGGGCTGCTGCGCGTGAACGGTGTGGGGATAGGAGAGGGGCACGGCTGCGGTTGGGAGTGGCGGTGTCAGTGCCAGGGGTCAACCCCTCGCCCGCGCAGTCACCCGGGATGCCGAACGCTGTGCTTCTGCTGCGGGGCGCCGGCTGGCCGTGACTATGGTCGGCTCAGTCCGCGTCGACAGGGCGTGCGCGGGCGAGGCCCGGTGATCCAGAGCGCTCTGGCGGCAGTAGCACCGGCCCGCCCAACCACCCAACGGACCAAGGTCCGGCGTACGGGCACGCGGCTCCTCTGGTGCGGGCTACCCCGTTCTGCCGAACCTGGGAGCGGGCCCGCATGGGTACAGCGCCCGGACAGGCGCTCGGTGGCCCCGTACTGGCAGGCCTGCGGTCCTGCACTCACCGCTCCGGCCCGCCGCGCGCGGCAATTGGGGTCTGTGCGGGTGGTTCCGGGGGGTGTGGGGCGGGTCGTGCCGTGGTTGCCGTCCCTTGCCCACGACGACGACGGCCGGGTCGTCAATGGTCAGGCGGCCGGGCGCCGGACGCCAGCGGACGGGTAAGCGAGTGCTGTCAGCCCGGCTGCGTGACGGCGACGTGACGGCGGCCGGTACCCGGCCGACAGCGCCCTGGGGGGAGAAGGCCACCGACGCGGCAGGCGGGCTCCTCGCCAAGCCCCATCTCACCCAACCTGCCCGCGAAGCACGGGGCGAGACGGATCCCATCTTCCGCTCTGGTTTCTCCTCCCTTCGGGCCAATCATGGGCGCGTAGGCACTCGTACGCACTCTGCCTTGACCACCATGAGCGGGGTGAAGCAGCTGGGTGGTGGGCACGAACCTGCTCCAACGTTCGACGAGATCCAGGCCAGGGTCGGAAAGCGCCTGGACGACGTTGCCAAGATCCTCGCCGGTGCCCTGGTCACGGTGGCCGGGGTTATGACCACACTGGGGCTGACGAGTGATGTCGTATTCGTCGCGCTCAACAATGAATCGTGGCCCATCTACGTGGCCTCGCTCTGCGCCATCCTCGCCATCGTGTGCAGCATCCTGGCCCTACTCATCCACCCGACCCGGCGGGGCAACCTGTGGGAGACCGTCGTACTGGTGCTCGGAGTGATCTTCTACATGGTCGCGTTGAGCGTGGCGGTCGTCGGCGCGTCCAAAGCGGCAGGTGGGAACGGGCGACCGACGATCACTGACGTCAGACTCGCAGGGCCGAGGTCCGACATGAGGCTGAGCTTCGACGTGCACGCGGACGGCGTCGACACGTGGGCGAGCATCAACGTATACGCGAACGCCGTGGCCAAGGACGGGGACTCCATCGAATCGCGCGACTTCTACAACAGCACCCTCAGGCCCAACGACAGGGGCGAAATCGAACAGCACATTAGCGTGCCGTTCTCGGCCCCACAGGGCGCATGGGGCATCCAAATCAGCGCAGTCACTGCAGGCGGGGCCGAAGAGTGCGAGTCTCGATCAACGCGCGGTCCTACGTGTGCGGTGATCCAGCTTCCCTGACGACCCCGAAGGTTATGTTCATAGCGGGCCTTGACCCAAGGCCGGGTAGTTAACGGATTTCCTCTGGTGGCAAGGGGTTTTGGCGTCGGGTCGTGACGCGGGAAACGGGGTCGCGTTGATCAGATAGTCCTCCAAGACTGTTGATCGCCGAGGTGCCCCGTTGCCCGTACGTCATTGTGTCGCGCCGCCCGTTCTGACGACGCTCTCCCGCGTGTTCGTTGTGGCCGCGGGCCCCTTCGCGCCCGGCCATCTGGGTGAGCTGACGAAGGTCGTGCCGTTCGAGCTCGTCGACGAGGTCCTGGAGGAGACTGGCTGTGTGGAGCGCCGGGCGTCTCCTGCCCTCGCGGGTCGGGGTCTACTTTCTGCTGGCGATGTGCCTGTTCCCGGAGGTTGGCTACCGGCTGGTCTGGAACAAGCTCACCGCGGCACTGGCGGGCGTCGGTCTGGAGGTCGCGGGGCCGACCGCGAAGGCCCTGCTCGCCGATCGGCTTCATGACCGCTGCGACGGCAAGAGGAAGCGAGGCGGTTCGCCGACGGCCCTGGCTCCACCCGCACGAGTCGACTCCGGCCCCGGATACCCGCACGGCCGAACGTACCCCGCCGCCGCAGACACCAGTGGTGCTGTCCGGGAAAGGGCCGCGATCTGCTTCACGGCCGTGCGTCACCCGTTCGCGCGCAGCCAGGTGCCGGTGAGGAGGGCGGGGAAGAGGCTGGGCGCATGTCCGCCAAGCTGATCATCTACCCGCCCGACGAGCAGGGCTGGCGCCGGGTGCGCTACGACGGTGTCGCCATCGGGGTCGCGCACCGGCCGTCCGACATCCGTGTCTTCCTCGCCGACGCTGGACTGGAGAACGCTGAGGACGTAGACCTCACCGACCCCGACTTCGTGGAATGGCGAGGCGCAGGCCCCGAGGCGTGGAACCCCTCCCCCACCCCTCCCCCTGAAGCACCCTCCACGCCGGCGGAAATGCTCCTCCCTGCCGAGCCGCCGCGAGGGCTAGACGCGGGGCAGCCAGCCGTCGGCGAAGTCGGAGCGCTCCCGTGCGCGCTGCGCCTTCTCCTCGAGGAGCCGGCGGAAGCCTGCCAGGGCGTAGCGTTCCCCGGTGCCCGCTCGGGGCCCGGGGATGCCGGCCACGGTGGCCATGCACTGCTGGGGCTGGGGCTGCCAGCCGGTGACCAGGACCCGTAGGCGCATGCGCTCGGCGCGCCGGTGCAGGTTCAGGAGGTGGAGCAGGCCGTCGACGTCCATGGCCGCAACGGCGTGCAGGTCCACCAGGAGATCCCGCTCGTCCATGGTCACGTGGTCCAGCGCGCGCTGGAGCACCTCTCCCGCACCCTCGTCGAGCTCCCCAGTGGCGCTGATCAGAATCGAGCTGCCGCAGTGCTGGACCTCAACGTTGATCAATGTTCTGCTCCCGTCACCCGAAGGCTCCGGACCCACGGGGCCCCATCCTGGCCCGGTACGGCTTAGGGCCGGTGTGCGGCGCGCTGAGGCGCGCGTAGAGGTCGGTACCGGGGTTGCACCGGGAGGAGGCTGGACCGTTGTCTGGAGGGTTGCCTTCAGCGGGGGACCGTGGGTGTGACCGGAGGTGGGACCTCGCAAATCGGGCATGGTCTGTTCTTGCAGGTCAGACCCGGTGGGCAAGCCCCCTCACGAGGAGGACACCTCTTTCCTCGCGATAGCCGAGGGAAGAGGTCTGGTTCGAGTTGGGGGCCGGCGACGACCCGAGGGGTACATGTACTGACCTGCGCCACGTAGGCGACCCATTGTTGCGCGAGCGCTTGCAGCACGGCGCCGTGCGGCATCCTTCCGGGACCCTCGCCAGGCTGCAGGGCTATCTGGTGACTGCTTGTGGCGTCCGTGTGCTGCTGTGTGTCGGTGGGAATGCAGGGTCGGCAAAACGGTTCACTACAGTGCCGCCCGCCGAGAGGAACCCGCTCATGAGTACCCCCGCACCCCGCCCCTCGGTCGCGACCTGGGCTCCTTCCCAGTCCGGACCGTGCGTGCGCCATCGAACATGCTGCCGATACGGGGTCGGTGGGAATCCGCTTTGCCAGGGGTGCCGGGACCGGCTTGTGGAGCCGCAGCAGAAGCCGACCCGCCCTGGAGCCTGACTCGGCAGGGCCCTCCGGCCGTATCAACGTGCCATGCCTGCCTGGACCGGGGGTGAGGCTGTCGGGTGCCAGGCCCGGAGTAAGCGGTGAGGGAGGTCGTCCCCCGAGTGGTTCTCACCCCCGCCCTTCGAGCCGATGCTCGCCCAGGCCGCCGAGCACGTCCCTGGCTCCGGCGTCCTGGCGAGCGGCTTCGCGGCGGAGCAGAAATTATGGACAGGGTTTTGCTCTGTCCGTTGTCCGTTTCATCAGCTGACGGGATTCCGCCTGGCGTGGGTTCGCTCCGGGGATGAGCGCAGCGTTTCGGGCGGCGAAGGTACCGGCGTCGACGGCACCTTCGTCGCTCAGCCAGTCGACTCGACCACTGAGGTGACCTATGACGGGTCGGCGGTGTCGGCCTGGATGAGGCGGCTCACCGGCCGGGCTCCTCCGAGGTCAGCGCGGCCAGGGTGCCGCTGACGGCGCCGACCACCGCCTCGGTCGTCGCCCGGGTGCACTGGTGGAGTGTCGGTATTCGAGGGTTGCAGCATTTGCCCGCAGGGCGAGCACTCCCACATCCGGCCGGTCACGTCAGCGGTGACAAGCTCTCGCCGCAACGGGCGCTGTCTGCGCGAAGACGCCGGATCAAGAAGAAGGCCGACCTCTTGCGGTGAACCCGCGCCGGCGCTCGCGCCCCGGTGCGGTCCTTCGCCCTCCACCGCTGCGTACGGCTCTTCCGGGCAGCGGCAATCCCGCGCGACAGAAGGCTCACCCAGCCCATCGTGGTTTCACGGCGCCGGTACGGCACCGATCTGCTGCATCACCCCGAGGAGGTCGGGCTGGCCTCGTTCGCCGACGATCCGGCCGTCGGCCAGGTAGTAGAAGTTCATGGCCTGCACCGAGATCTTCTTGCCGCTCGCCGGGACCCCGAAGAATTCACCGTCGTGGGTTCCCCGCATGGTGAACCGCGCGGCCACGGTGTCTCCTTCCGTGACCGTCTCCTCCAGCGTCCACTGGACGTCCGGGAAGGCGCTGCGCATCATCCCGATGACTTCCATGTACCCATCGGGGCCCCGCAGTGGTTCCGGGTGGCTTGGCGCGTGGAACACCGCGCCCGGAGAAATGACCTCGCGAGCGAGGTCCTCGTTGCCCGTGTTGATGAACTCGACGAAGCGGTTCATCACTGACTCGGTGGACTGCGACGGCATCGTGCTGTGCCTCTCCAGAGATGTTTGGGTGGTACCTACGAGCGTAACATCGAATCGATGTTCACATCGTTTCGATGTAGGCGTGCGAAGATGGAGACATGCTGGAACTCGCGATACTCGGCTTCCTCGCCGAGGGACCCCTGCCTGGACACGAGCTGCGCCGCCGCGTCTCCCAGCTGACCGGCTATGCGCGGCCGGTCAGTGACGGCAGCCTGTATCCGGCGCTCAACCGTCTGACGAAGGCGGGCTTGATCGAGCGGCGCGCCAACCCGGCCGCGGGGGCGGCCCGGTACGTGCTCAGCCTGACCGTGGCCGGGCGGGCCGACATGCTTCAGCGCCTGCGCAAGCCCGCCGACCACGAGATCACCGACTTCACTCGGTTCTACACCGTCCTGGCCTTCCTCTCCCACCTGCCCGACGTGGCCGAACAGCACGCGGTTCTGCGCAGACGGCTGGAGTTCCTGGAAGAACCGGTGAGCTTCTTCTACGACAACGAGCGGCCCCTGCGCGCCGAGGAGGTCGCCGACCCCTACCGGCGGGGCATGCTGCTCACCGCCCGCGCCACCAGCCGCGCCGAACGGACCTGGCTGCGCGAGACCCTCGGCGAGGAACCGCCCGTATTCGACACCGGATGCACCGACTGCGATCCGCATGCGCCCGCCGTTCCCGCGAGCTGACTGTCCACGGAGGTACCACCATGCTTGCTTCCTGGTACGACGACCAGGGCCCCGCCACCGATGTCCTGCACGTCGGCGAACTCCCTGATCCCGTTCCCGGCCCCGGCGAGGTCCGCGTCCGTGTCACCGTCTCGGGCGTCAACCCCGGCGACACCAAGAAGCGGCGCGGCTGGCTCGGCTCCTCCATGCCCTTCCCGCGGGTGATCCCGCACAGCGATGCCGCCGGAGTCATCGACGCCGTGGGCGCCCAAGTCGACGCCCGCCGCGTCGGACAGCGGGTCTGGGTATACGGCGCCCAGTCCTACCGCCCCTTCGGCACAGCCGCTCAGTACACCGTCGTACCTGACCACCAGGCCGTACCTCTGCCAGACCATCTGAGTGACGAGCTGGGGGCGAGCCTCGGCATCCCCGGCATCACCGCCCACCGCACCGTCTTCGCCGACGGCCCGGTCGACGGCCGACTGGTCCTGGTCCATGGAGTCCTCGGCGGCGTCGGCTCCCTGGCCGCCCAGCTCGCCCACTGGGCCGGCGCGACTGTGATCGCGACCGTCCGCCGCACCGCGGACCTCGACCGCGTCGACCCGGCCGTCGTCTCCCACGCCGTCGCCCTGGACACCGGCGACCCCGCCGCGGCCATCCGCTCGTACGCACCGCGGGGCGTCGACCGGATCATCGAGGTCGCGCTGTCCGACAACGCCGACCTCGACAACGCCGTCGCCGCCAACAACGCCGTCATCGCCGCCTACGCCACCCGCACGGACCGCACCGAGATCCCCTTCTGGCCGCTGCTGTTCAACAACGTCACCCTGCGACTGCTCGGCAGCGACGACTTCCCGCCCGAAGCCAAGCGCCAGGCCGCCCGCGACCTCACCTCCGCCGCAGCTGTCAGCGCCCTCACCGTCGCCGTCGGCGACCGTTACCCGCTGGATGACATCGCCAAGGCCCACGACCACGTCGACGCCGGCGGTGGCCACGGCCGCATCCTGGTCACCATCCCCCAATAGCGCAGACTCGGAACACCTCCCCCGAGGGCCGATCAGGTGCGGCTGCCCGTCCGGTATCGCCCACTCGTCCAACTGATCGTCGAGACGGGCGAACAGGTCGGCGCACTCCCGCATGAGCGGTGTGGCTTCGCGAGGCCGCCGTACTTCCCGGCGGGTGAAGTGCACCGCCACTTCAAGATCGACATGCTGCCGGACAGTACCCTCGGACAGCTCAACAGCGCATAACAGAAGCTGGACGGGCATCGGGCGCTGCTGTTCACCCCGGCCGGCCCGGGCGGCACGGTGGTGGTGCAGACCCGTCGCGGGGCATTGGTTCAGGACAGGTGGCCGGACTTGGTGGCGGCCGCCGCGGAGCAGCTGCCGCACGGCCTGGTCCTCGATGGCGAGCTGGTCGTCTGGGACGCCGAGGAAGGCCGGTTGTCGTTTCAGGCGTTGCAGCGCCGGGCCGCCGCCCGCGCCCGTGGCGCTGCCGGCCTGGCCGCCCGGTGGCCGGCCTACTTCGTCGCGTTCGACGTCTTGCAGCTCGACGGCGAGGAACTGCTACGACGGCCTTACAGGGACCGCAGGACTCAACTGGAGAAGTTGTTCACCGATCGCGCCCTGACAGCCCCGTGGACGCTGTGCCCGATGACGACGGACCTGGCCAAGGCCCGGGAGTGGCTGGAGACCTGGACCGACGTGTCCGGGGTGGAGGGCCTGGTCATTAAGCCTCTGACCAGCCGATATCTGGCCGGGTACCGGGGATGGACCAAGATCAGAAGACGGGACACAACAGAGGCGATCATCGGCGCCGTCACCGGCACCCTGACCCGCCCCGGGCTCCTCGTCCTCGGCCGCCTCGAGCAGGCGGGCCGGCTGCGAGCGGTCGGCCGGACCGTACCGCTGCGCCCGGACACATCCCGCCAGGTCGGCGAGCACCTCGCCGCGGCCGGCCCCGGTCACCCTTTTGAGGGGGTGCGGTTCGCCTCGGCTTGGGGGAGCCGTGACGTCCTGGACGTGGTGCCCGTCCGTCCGGACCTGGTGGCGGAGGTCAGCGCGGACCGGGCGGTTGACCTGGGAGTTTTCCGTCACCCGCTGAGGTTCCAGCGAATCCGCCTGGACGTGACCGCCGGCGATGTCCCGCCCTTCGGTCAGGGGTCGGCTGCGGCGGCTGGCTGACCGGCCCGGCGCGCGCCGGCGAACGGGCCTCTTGGGGGTCGGCACCAGTCGGTGCCGGCCCTGCTTCGTGTCCCCCGCAGGGGTGAATCCGGCCCTCGCGTACGCGTAGGCGGCTTATGCGGTGTGCTCCCAACTCGCCCTGAAATCAGAGCTATTGACAGCAAACAGGATCTTTCGGCATGTTTCCGGCGCGGCCCGATGGTCGGGCTGCTGGTTGTGCGATCGGAGTGCGGTTCATGGCGCGTTCGGTACGGGAGCTCTACGACAAGAGCCAGGCCGCGGGCCGGCTGCGGGTGCCGTTGGCGGCCTGGCGGTGGGCGGCCGGCTCGGGCCTGGTCCCGCCGGCGGACGCCGGCCGCAGGGTGTGGTCCCGGGCGGTGGTGGAGGCCGCCGACCTGGAGCAGGTGCGCGCGGCGCTGCGGGGCCCGATCGGGGCCGGGGTGGCCGCGGACCGGCTGACGGAGGCCCTTGGGGTGCCGCTCCCGATCCTCCGGCCGAGGGTGACCGCGGCGGCGGTCGGCCACCTCGTGAAGGCCGGTCTCCTGGTCTACCTCGGCGGGGGCACGCAGTTCCCCGACGTCCACCCGGACCAGGTGGCCGCGCTCACCCGCCGCCGGGACCTGCCCGCCCTGGGCTTCACCGTCGAAGGCTTCGGGAACTATTCGTCCACGGGAATGAGGCGCGTGCCGTAGTCGATCACCGTGCCATGGTTCTTGGCCTGCTGTCGTTCTGCCGGTGTGACGCACAGGGTGTCGCCCTTGAACTTCTCACGCCAGACGTAGCCGGGCATGCACGTGCTCGGCCCGTACGCTCCGCCACCGGGCTGCCGGTGGGGATTCTGGTCGTGAACCCTCTGTCGTGCCGTCGGCGTGACGCACAGGGTGTCGCCATCGAAACTGTCACGCCAGACGTAGCCGGGCATGCACGTGTCCGGCCCGTAGGCTCCGCCACCGGGCTGTCGGTGGGGGTTACTGCCGTCGGACGGGAGACTCGTGACAGAGGTCTGGGTCTGGGGCGCGATCGCCGCAGTGGCCGGCAGCGCGATGCCGCCGGTGATGAAAGCGGCTGAGGCGAAGACCATCATGGAGCGCGAGATCCGGCGCTTTGACTGAGTGGCGGTCGGGCTGGGGCGGTGATACGACATGAGTGCTCCTTGCGGATAGAGGCCGCCGGAAAACGGTCGGGCAAGCTGCGCCCGAGCGACCGGCGCCTGGTTGATACGGGGCCACTGGAAGGCCGCCGTTCTCCTGGCTGGTCTCGCTGTCTTTGCGGCGTGACCACACTTCAAGTAGGCGCGTTGGTGGTAGCCACCGTCATGCCCCTGAAGAACGTGTCTTGACGGGAGGGCGCAAATCTGAGCGGCTCGGTGCCAGCCCCGGACATCCCTGGGAGGGCGTCACGTTCGCCGCGACGTGATCGTGCCTTGTGCAGTTCCCGGGCCGCTTCCTCTGATGCGCAGTGGACCGCTTTCTACGAACACCTTGCCGTTGACGGCGTGCTCCGGCAGGCGGCCCGCTGGCTTGGCTGGCGGGTCTGCGGGGCGCCGCTTCGTCAGCAAGGCCGGCGGGTGGGGTGGTCCGGCACGGGTGCCGTAGGCAGCTGTGGGGGAGGGGTACCGTTGTCGTTGTTCGATGCGGTCGACCGGATCCCGGTTGCGGAGGAGCATCGGGAGGGCTACGTGCGCACCCTGTACAAGCATTGGAACAGGGGCCTGATCGCCTCCGACGGATGCGATACCCGCAAAGAAGTCATCTTGTCCGAGGCGCTTGAGGCGCCCGTGGTTGCGGCGGGCTGCAAGCTGACGGGCGGGGTGTGGCGCAGTGCGTACGACGACGTGGTCGTCACGGACGCCGCCCGCCTCGACGTGGACCACTTCGTCCCGTTGGCAGAAGTTTTCGATTCGGAGCGGACGCCGTGGAGTGCGGCGCGGCGTGAGGCGTACGCGAACGACCAGAACAGCCCGGACACCCTCATCGCGGTCTCCGCAGCCTCGAACAGGAGCAAGTCGGACAAGGATCCGGCGGAGTGGCTGCCGACGGACGGCTTGTAACACTGCACCTATGCCGCGACCTGGGTGGGTACAAAGCTGCGCTGGGATCTGGCTGTGGACGAGGTCGAGAGCCAGGCGCTCCTCGGCCTCGCGGAGGACTGCCCGGACACCTCCGTCGTCTACGAGCCCGCTGCCTGACCCGATTCAGTCCAGCCATCCCATCGCGCTGGGGCTGTTCACCGATTCGGCTTTCCTCAACGTCCCGGGCCGGGTGCGCAGCTCCAGGCCGGTGGTGCTGGCCGGGATCTGCCGGGGTCGCCGGCCTGACCGGTGCGGTGGGCCTGTCCGGGGGCTGTGACGAATACCGGCCGGACGCCTCATTGACCGAGGCTGCGGCGGTGCTTTCATGCTGGTGTTGGGGGCAGTACGAGCAGGTGGTCGTTGAGGGTTTCGGTGGTGAACCCTGCGGTATGGAGTGCGGCGTCCAGGGCGAGACCGGTGGCGTGGTGCAGCCCGGCCAGCCCCGTACCGCCCTCGCCCGGCATTTGCTCACCACTGATCCGGGCGTGCAACTCGTCGATCTCTTCGGGCAGCCAGCCCACCATCACGCCCCGGGCATGGCGGACCAGATGCACACCCTCCCCGCCCCCGCTGCCAGGGTCGAACCCCGCTTCGATGAGAGCGGTGCGCACCGCGTCCAGGAGGTCCGTCTCGTGATCATCCACAGGCGCACTGTAGAGGGCCTGCCAGGGCGTGAGGGGTGTCCGTGGCGCTCCCCGGGTCCGTGGCGGGACCCGGCCGGGGTGGCTTCAACCGGCCGGGTCCCGCGGATGTGGACCCTCTCGTCGCCCTGCCACCCTGACATGTACGAACCCCGACTGCGCACCGGGCAGGGGGAAGAGTGGGCCGGGCGGGTGACACGCTCACACCTGCGGCTGCGCGGGGGCGCGGCCCGGCATCCGGCGACCCGAGGATGGGGCCACCCGTTTTACCGCTCGTCGAATGGAGCCACTCATGCTGGAGCGCAGGCCGCGCAAGGACGGTACCGAGGTCACGTTCGTTCTGCCGCGGGAGGATCCGCCGGGGCCGGTGAGCGTGGTGGGGGACTTCAACGACTGGCAGCCCGGCGTCCACACGCTCCAGCCGCGCAAGGACGGCAAGCGGGCGGTCACGGTCGCCCTGCCCGGCGCAACGACCCAGTCCTTCCGCTACCTGGCGGCGGGCGACTACTGGTTCAACGACGAGAGCACCGACCACGACGGCCCCAACAGCCGCCTGCACACCTGACCCCATCCGCCGCGGGCAAGCGTGGCTCTGTTCACGAGAACCGGCTCTGGCTCAAGTTCTGTGGAGTGTCACTCCCCGTGGCGCAGGGCCCTTGACGGCCGGTCGGCTGAGAGTCGTTCTCATGACTGGCTGTGTCCGTCGAGGCGTTCCGTGGGGCCGGCGAAGGAGAGGAAGAGTGTCCGCGTGGTGAGCAGCCAGGTGTCGTCCACCTTGCGGAAGGTGTCTTCGTAGTGCCCCACCTGAACCGGGGGCTGCGGTGGTACGAGGCCCTCGCTGTAGCCGTCGACACGGTACGTGGTGAAGTAGGTGGTGGCGGCGGCGGTGTCCGCAGAGGTCACGGTAACCAGGATGTTGGTGCATATGCGGCGTGACAGTCGGTCTGCGGGCCGGTTGCCGAAGTAGGTGCGTAGGGCGTCGTGACCCGCAATGCGGCGGTCGTCGGCGGGCCATTCCCAGGTGCCGTCCTGTGTGAAGAGGTCCGCCACCGAGCCCGGGTCCCCGAGGTCGAGCCGGTGGACGAACTCGACGATGAGCCGCTCACAAGCCCGCTCTGCGAGCAGGCGCTCCATCAGGTCAAGAGTTTCAGCATTCATGATCAACTCATATCAGGTTGCCCCTGGCTGAGGCAGCCGTCCCCGAGCTGGGCCCCGGTTGCGGGCGCATGCTCTCCAGAGCCGTGCCCGTCTGTGGCCGCCCCCTACCTGCCGATCCGTGACTCAATGTGGCCAGTTCACAGAACCGATGCTGTGGGTGATCTTCGACATGAGCGCCGTCGCGTTCCAGTAGACGCTGATCGCGCGGCGTCCCGACAGCCAGGGTGCTGGCCGAGGCCGGCACGTGAGAGCACGTTCATTGGCTACGAGTTCGGCATATCGCGCGGGGCCGCAACAGTGCGGCAGCAACGAGTCTCGACAAAATCACCAACAGCATCCAGAACCTGAGCCAGAAGCCGTTCTCGTGGACAGAGCCACAAGGGCTCGCGACGTGGTGTGTCGGGAGGGCCGCCGGGGCGGGCGTCGTCCTACGGTGCGCTCATGCCCGACAAGCTCCCGGCCCGTACCCGGTCCGCTGTGCTGGCCCGGCTGCGCACGGGTGAGGCCGTCCAGGCGGCGGCGGAAGAACTGGGGGTGCCGGTCCGGGAGGTGTTCCGCGCGGCACGCACCGATGCGGGACTGGCACTCGCGCTGGCCGGCGTGGACCCGGACAGTGTCGAGGCGGTGGGCATCGTCGGCCGCGCGGACTACCTGCGGCTCCTGGCCCTGGGCGCTTCAGCCAGCCTGGCTTCCCAAATCCTGTTCGACGGCGGCGGGCAGGCCAACACCTGGCGCAGCGATCAGCCGGCGTTCGCCGCCGCGTGCGACGCGGTGACCGATGCGACCGTGAAGCGGGCGGAGCGCCGGCCCTCTCGCTTCACGCCGGAGCGCCGCCGCCAGTTCCTCGAGCATCTGCGTGCCGGGATGGCGACGACGAAGGCCGCGGCGGAGGTCGGCATCACGAACGCGGCGGTCTACCAGCGCCGCCGCCGCGATCCCGGGTTCGCCGCGGCCATGGACCGGGCCACCGCCACCCGCAGCACCCCGGAACCCGTCGGCGCCGCCACTGACGCCCAGTGGACCGCCTTCTACGAGCATCTCGCCGTCCATGGGGTGCTCCGGCAGGCGGCCCTCGCGGCGGGCCTCCGGCCCGAGACGGTCTATGACCGGCGCAGATCAGACACCGACTTCGCGAAGCAGACCGACCACCTGCGCCTTCGCGACGAGCCGACGCCGTAGACGAACACGGTCTGGTGCCGGGGGAGGATCAGGCGAGGCGTGAGCCGATCCGGAACCGCATCTTGCCTGCGGCCCGGCGGATGTCCTCGCTCTGGTCGGTGTCATCGAGGAGTTTGGGGAGCACCATCAACGCCCGTGCTTCGTCTTCGCTGATGAGTTTCAGGCTGGGTTCGGTGACGCCGTCGAGGAGGGTGTCCAAGCGGGTCTAGCGTCTCGTCCATGGCGGGGACAACGCTGCACAGTCCCGGACGTCACCTCGGGCGGCACCCCGGGCAGACTGCCGAGACCGGCTTGCGGCCGAGGATTACGCCGTCGCTGCGGGCGCGGCGCGCTCTCCGGTCACTCGAGCACGCCGAGGGCGACGTCGGGCCGGCACTGCGGGCAGGCGGGCGCACCTCGGCCAGCGCCCGGCGTGCCTCGTCCATGCCCAGGGCCGTGCAGCGCTTTCGTGCGTCCCAGCAGTCCCCGGCGTGGACGCGGACCGGCAGCCGCCCGCTCCGATGCTCCGCTCGATCAGCCAGGCGGGCGGCTCGGGCAGCGGCTGCCGCTGTGCGGCGAGGGCCTCGCGCTCTTCCGCCGTGTTCAGTACCCGCTGGGCGCGGCCGAGCTCGCCGCGCAGGTAGGTCACCACGGTGCGCAGGCGCGGCAGGTCAGGCGGGAGCTCGGACACCGCTCAGCCCCCGGGCAGCCTCGGCCTCACCGGCTCGCCCAAGGCGACGGGCCTCGCCGGCAACCCCTGTAACCGAGGCCTTCTCCGGTTTCCGCGGGGTATTTTGGGTGCATCCCGGGGGCTCCGCCGCGCCGGTCGCTCAGCGGCCGAAGGCTCTTCGGTACGCACCGGGCGTCGTGCCCAGCATGGTCCGGAAGCGGCGCCGCAGGTTGACGGCGGAGGACAGGCCGACCCGGATCGCAATGGCTTCGACTGGCAGCTCCGTCTGCTCCAGCAGAACCCGGGCGACGCCAAGGCGCTGGGTGAGCAGCCACTTGCCGGGGCTGTGCCCGAGCTGTTCGGCGAATCGCCGGGCGAGCGTGCGGCTCGACACTCCCGCCTGCTCGGAGAGGCGGCTCACGGTCAGCTCGGTGTCGAGCCGGGACAGGGCCCACTCCAGCAGTGGCGCGAGTGACTCGTCGGTCCTGCTGGCTACAGGCTGGGTGGCGTACTGGAGCTGGCCACCCTCCCGGTGCGGGGGCAGCACCATGCTCCGGGCGACCTGGGCCGCGTAGGCGGCGCCGTGG
Source organism: Streptomyces sp. NBC_01296 (assembly GCF_035984415.1). NCBI lineage: Bacteria > Bacillati > Actinomycetota > Actinomycetes > Kitasatosporales > Streptomycetaceae > Streptomyces > Streptomyces sp. NBC_01296. The sequence goes on from NZ_CP130720.1 coordinate 8,701,078, forward strand.
TCGCGGCGTACCAGGTGCAGGGCCAGGTCGATGCCCGCTCCGGACCCGGCGCTGGTGGCCACGTCGCCATGGTCGACGTACAGCACGTCCGCGTCGACCTCCACCCGCGGAAACGCGGCAGCGAACTGCTCCGCCCGCCGCCAGTGCGTTGTCGCCCGGCGCCCGTCCAGCAACCCGGCCTGCGCCAGCACGAATGCCCCCGTGCAGATGGATACCACCCGCGCCCCGCGCCGGTGCGCCGCGCACAGGGCGCTCAGGACGTGCGGTGACACGGCCGCCCCCGTCGGCTGCCAGCCCGGAACGACGATGGTGTCCGCGTCCGTCAGTGCGTCCAGCCCTGCCTCGACGTACATTGCGGGCCCCGTCGTGGCCGGGAGTGACCCGGGATGCTCGGCGCAGACCGTGAAGTCGTAGTGCACCGGCAGATCCGGCCGCACGGATCCGAACACCTCAGCGGCACAGGCGAGTTCAAACGGTGACTGCGGCGCGTTCAGCAGCGCGACCACATGATGACGGCTCATGGCAGGAAAATACCTGATGATGTCTTTCCAGACTCTCGGCCCGGGTACCCGCTCCGCGCGATCGTGGGCGCATGAGCGAAACAACGCCTACAGGCCCGTTGAAGAACACCGTCCACATCGACGACATCGAGCCGGGAGAAGTCGCCCCCGGCATCGTCCGGCGCAGGCTCCCGGCGACCGAGTTCGCCAGCGGCTGGCTGATCGACTTCGCCCCGGGCACCCAGTGGCCCGATGTCGACGTCCACGACAGCGAGGAGCGGTACTACGTCCTGAGCGGCGAGGTGATCGAGGGAGAGGAACGCCATGGCCCGGGCACCTACGTGGTGTTCGCCCCGGGCAGCCGCCACCGCCCCCGCACGGAGACAGGCGCACGGATGCTGGGGGTTACGGTGCGGGCACACTGATCGCAGCTCGTCGTCCTTGGCCTTCACGACACCATGGGCCGGCTGGTCGGGCGTCGGTTCGATGTGCAGGTCGGCTGTGAGGTGGTTGACCAGCATGTATCCCCAGCCGCCGGTTCCGTCGGTGTGAGGGTGTCGGGGCTGGGGCGGGTGGGGACTGGTGTCAGTGACACGAATGTCGATGGAGTCGCTGCGCAGGGCCAGATGAAGGGTGCAGGGCCCGCTGGTGTGGCGGATGGCGTTGCTGACCAGCTCGCTCACCACCAGCAGTACCAGGTCTGAGGCGGCCGGTTCAGCGGGCCATCGGGTCCGGGCGGCCTGGTCGAGGAAGGTGCGGGTTGCTTCCCGGGCCGAAGCTGTGGCTTGGCTGACAGGGGGCAAGTCTTGATCCAGTACAGGTGAGGCCATGGCTTCTCCTCTCCCGAGGCGTTCTGCGTGTGTAGTGCGCCTGCCCCCGTCCCGGCGTACAGAAGCACCCGGCCGGTGAGGAACGGAAACATCTGCGGCTGCGACGGCCCCGCCCACCGGGAGGCGGCGGAGTCGGTACACGCCGCCCGTCATCATCGCTCTAACGCGCTCGCCGCCCCTGGACACGCCCCCCGATCCAGTGAACGCCAGGCCTGCTGGCAGGCGTGAGGCAGCCGAGGGCCCTGTCCTCCGCCGGACAAGCCAGCTCCAGCACGTACGGCACCCGCCCAGCGACCGTCGCGAGGCGGGTGCGGTGTGGGTGCAAGCTCAGGCGGGGGTGATGTTCTCTGCCTGGGGGCCCTTCTGGCCCTGGGTGACGTCGAAGTTCACCTTCTGGCCTTCCTGGAGCTCACGGAAGCCTGAGCTGGCGATGTTGGAGTAGTGAGCGAAGACGTCGGGGCCGCCGCCGTCCTGCTCGATGAAGCCGAAGCCCTTTTCCGCGTTGAACCACTTGACGGTTCCGCTGGCCATTTTGCCCTCCAAGGGGACTGGGAGTCGGTTCCCGCACCGTGCGGGAACCGGAGGTGATCGCCTTGGTCCTCAGAGACTCTGAACAGCAGAAACGCCCGTCCGCACGCTCACGGGCGACCGGTACTTCGGAACCATGACAGCTGGCCCTGACGGTACACCCGTAGTGCGACCCGGATCGCGGGAACGCTCAGGCGAGGAGGAGCCTGAGTTCCCCCGTTCAGCAGTGCGACGTGCCGGCCAGGGAGCGCGCTCGCCCGGCGAGCCCTGCATGTGCTCCGGCGCCGCACGCCGGAACTGTCTCAGTGGACGGCCCGGAAGCCACGAGCGGCCGTCGAGTGAGGGGTGGTGCGTGGCGGCATGACGCGGAGGTCGCGGCTGTGCCCCGGTGGCAGACGTATCGCCCGGCATCGTCTACAGTTCCGTAGACGAAAGGGCAGCCTTACCTAACCCGAGGTCTGCCGCGGCTTTGCCGTCCCGCCATGCCTGGGAGTGCCCATGTCTTCATCCGCCCGCTCGGCGCTCCTCGCGGCCGCCTGTCTCGCGATAGTCACCGCCACCGCCACGGGGTGTGCCCAGAAGAGCAACGGCGGCTCGGCCGGCGCCCTTCAGGTGACCGCGTCCGACAGTGCCTGCGAGGTCTCCAAGACCGATTTCCCGGCGGGCAAGGTGACCATCCAGGTGGAGAACAAGGGATCCAAGGTCACGGAGCTGTACGTGCTCTTCCCCGATGACCGCATCGTCGCCGAGCGCGAGAACATCGGCCCGGGTACCAAGGCCACCATCACCGCCGAGATAAAGGCGGGCGACTACGAGTTCGCCTGCAAGCCCGGCATGAAGGGCGACGGCATCCGCATCAAGGTCAAGGCCACCGGCAGTGGCGGCGAGAAGCGCAGCCCCGAACTGGACGCTGCTGTCTCGGCCTACCGCAGCTACGTGCTCGCGCAGGCCGAGGAGTCCCTGCCCGCGGTCAAGACGTTCACCGATGCCGTCCGCGCCGGTGACGTGGAAGCCGCGAAGCAGGCGTTCGCCTCCTCGCGGCGTGGCTGGGAGCGCACCGAGCCGGTCGCCGAGTCCTTCGGTGACATCGACCCGAAGACCGACGTCCGCGAGGACGGCTTGGAGCCCGGTCAGAACTGGACCGGCTGGCACCGGCTCGAGAAGTCCCTGTGGGCCGACAACAAGATCGGCGACGAGGAGAAGGCCCTCGCCTCGCAGCTGGACACCGACATCGCGGAGTGGCACAAGCGCGTCGGCACGGCGGAGATCACGCCCACCTCAATGGCCAACGGCGCCAAGGAACTGCTGGACGAGGTCTCCCGCAACAAGGTGGAAGACCGGTACAGCCACACCGACCTGGCTGACTTCAAGGCTAACGTCGAGGGCGCCGAGAAGGTCTACGAGCTCCTGAAGCCCGTCACCGTGAAGAACGACCCGGAGCTGGCCAAGACCCTGGACGCCCGGTTCACCGCGATCAACGCACTGTTGGACAAGTACCGGGCGGACAAGACCGGTTACGACTTCACTGCGTACGACAAGGTCACCGAGGAGCAGCGCAAGGAGCTCTCGGACGGCGTCAACGCGCTCGCCGAACCGCTCTCCAAGCTCGCGGCGGCAGTCGCCAAGTAGCCCGGGCACAGCAAGCAGACAGAAGCAGGCAGGGGAGCAGTGATGTCCGAAGCGGATCCGGAGTCCGTCCAGAGCGGGAGCGTCGCGAACGCGGACATGTCCGGCAGCGGCACCTCGAGGCGGGCGCTGCTGGCCTGGGGCGGGGCCGGGCTTGCGCTCGGTGCCGCCGCGGCCGGGGGCACCGTGGCGGTCCTGCGCCGGAACGACGAACCCGCAGCCCCCGGCACCCTGGGGATGGCGGTGCCGTTCCACGGCGAGCACCAGGCCGGTATCGCCACCCCGGTCCAGGATCGCCTGCACTTCGCGGCCTTCGACGTGAAGACGAAGGACCGCGGCGAGCTCGTCCAGCTCCTCAAGGACTGGACCGAGGCGGCCCGGCTGATGACGGCCGGCCACCCGGTCGGCGAGGGCGGCTACGGCGGCGTCCCGGAGGCCCCGCCGGACGACACCGGCGAGGCCCTGGGGTTGAAGGCCTCCCGGCTCACCCTGACCATCGGTTTCGGACCGGGGCTGTTTGCCGGAGATCGCTTCGGGCTCGACGGACGCCGCCCCGCCGCCCTCATGGACTTGGAGCAGTTCCCCGGCGACAACCTCGACGCGTCCCGCTCCGGCGGCGACCTTTGTGTCCAGGCCTGCGCCGACGACCCCCAGGTCGCGGTGCACGCGATCCGCCAGCTCGCCCGCATCGGCTTCGGCAAGGTCGCGGTGCGCTGGTCGCAGCTCGGCTTCGGCAAGACCTCCTCGACCACCCCGGACGAGCAGACCCCGCGCAACATGATGGGCTTCAAGGACGGCACCCGGAACATCTCCGGCACCGACACCGCCGCCCTGGACAAGCACGTGTGGGTCGGCGCGGGCGACGGCAGCGACTGGCTGACCGGTGGCTCGTACCTGGTGGCGCGTCGCATCCGGATGCACATAGAGACCTGGGACCGGACCTCCCTGCAGGAGCAGGAGGACGTCTTCGGCCGCGACAAGGGCGAGGGTGCGCCCGTCGGCAAGTCCAAGGAGCGCGACGAGCCGTTCCTGAAGGCGATGAAGCCGCAGGCGCACGTACGCCTCGCGCACCCGGACTCCAACGACGGCGCGACGATCCTGCGCCGCGGCTACTCCTTCACCGACGGTACGGACGGCCTCGGCCGGCTCGACGCGGGGCTGTTCTTCCTCGCCTACATGCGGGACGTCCGCAAGGGCTTCGTGCCGATCCAGCGGCAGCTCGCCAAGAACGATGCGCTCAACGAATACATCCAGCACGTGGGTTCGGCCGTCTTCGCCGTCCCGCCGGGCGTCCGCGACAAGGACGACTGGTGGGGCCGGACCCTGTTCACGTGACCACCGGAAGGAACCCCACGCCGTGTTCGGCAACTACCTGATCGGACTCCGCGAAGGGCTGGAAGCCAGCCTCGTCGTCTGCATCCTCATCGCCTACCTGGTCAAGACCGACCACAGGGACAGACTTGCGCCCGTCTGGCTCGGCATCGGCCTGGCCGTGACCCTCTCCCTGGGGTTCGGCGCCGCCCTCCAGTTCGGTTCCTCCACCCTTACCTTCCAGGCCCAGGAACTGCTCGGCGGTACCCTGTCCATCGTCTCGGTCGGCCTGGTGACGTGGATGGTCTTCTGGATGAAGCGCACTGCCCGGAACCTGAAATCGGAGCTTCAGGGCCAGCTCGATGCGGCGCTCGCCGTGGGCAGCGGCGCGTTGGTCTTCACCGCCTTCATGGCCGTCGGCCGGGAAGGACTGGAGACCTCGCTGTTCATCTGGACGGCCGTCCAAGCCACAGGTGACGGCGTTCGGCCCCTGGTCGGTGCGGTGCTCGGTCTGCTGACCTCGATGGTGCTGGGCTGGCTGTTCTACCGGGGCGCGCTGAAGATCAACCTGGCGAAGTTCTTCACCTGGACCGGTGCCATGCTGGTCGTCGTCGCCGCAGGAGTCCTCGCGTACGGCTTCCACGACCTCCAGGAAGGCGACTTCCTGCCCGGCCTGCACACCCTCGCCTTCGACATCAGCACGACCATCCCATCGGACAGCTGGTACGGGACCCTGCTCAAGGGAGTGTTCAACTTCCAGCCCAACCCGACCGCCCTCCAGGTCACCGTGTGGTGCCTCTACCTCGTTCCGGTGATGGCCCTCTTCCTCGCACCTGCGCGCAGTACCACCCCCGCCGCCGGCGTGGAGGCAAAGACGGCGAAGACCGGCTGACTTCCGGCGTCCCCACAGAACAGAGGCCCGCATGAGCCGACACGTCCTGGTCGTCGAGGATGACCACCGGCTGCGCAACGTCCTGCTGCGCGGCCTGCGTGAGGAGGGTTTCGAGACCACCCAGGCGCAGGACGGCGCAGCGGCACTGCGACTGGCCGTGGCCGGCGTCGACGCCGTGGTCCTGGACATCGGCCTGCCCGACGCGGACGGCCGCGACGTGTGCCAGGCGCTGCGCGCCAACGGGTTCGACCGCCCGGTGATTTTCCTGACCGCCCGTCATCACCTCACAGATCGGCTCAGCGGGTTCTCTGCGGGAGGCGATGACTATCTCGCCAAACCCTTCCACATCGCCGAACTGGCCGCCCGACTGCGGGCCGCCGTCAAACGCAGCCGCCCGGCCGCCCCTGTCTCCGAGGGAGAGATGGTGCTGGACGCCGTCCGCCACGCCTGCACCGTACGAGGCGTCCCCCTGAGCCTGACCCCGACCGAATTCCGGATCCTGGCCGCCCTGCTCGCCGCCGCGGGGGACCTGGTTCCCCGGCGGGATCTGGTGCGCGCCGGCTGGCCGGAAGGCGCCCAGGTCAGCGACAACACCCTCGACCAGTACCTGACCCGGCTCCGCCGCAAACTTCGGGAGGCGGGCAGCATCCTCACCCTGGGCACCTCCCGCGGCGTAGGGCACCGGCTGTCATGAGACTGCTCAGAGCCGGAGCGCGGCCGACGACCCTGCGCGGACGGCTCTCCCTGCTCGCGGTCGCGACCGCGGCGTTCGTCATGGCGGTGTTCACCATCGTCTTCAACGCGTTCGTGCAGCAGCACCTGGCCCGGCAGGCGGACGACCAGCTGCGGGCCCGAGCCTCCGCCATCGCCGCCACCGTCGACACCAGCGGTCCCGTGCTGCGCGTCCTGGAGACCCCGCAGGAGGACCTCCTCGACACCAACGCCTGGATCTACCAAGGGACTAGCCTGGTCGAGCAGCCCCCGGCCGCCCGGGCGGACAGCCCCGCCACCCGCGCGGCCGCCCGTCTTGCAGCGCAGGGCGGCGCCCAGTGCACCACCACCTCGCACGACGCGGCGGACATCCGGCTCTGTGCCCGGCCAGTGCCCTCCCCAGACGGCCGTGAGAGGGCCGCGACCGTGGTCACCGCGCTCGACCTCACTCCGTACCGCGCATCGGGCGACACCCTGCTGATGGCATCCCTGGCACTGGATGCCGTCATGCTCCTCTGCACGTACGCGGTCACCCGACTCGCCATCGGCCGGGCCCTGCGACCCGTCCGTACGATGACCGACCAGGCCGCCCAATGGAGTGCGACCGCCTCCGAAGAACGCTTCAGCGGTGTGCCCCGGCCCGCCGAACTCGCCAGGCTGGGCGCCTCGCTGGATGCCTTCCTCGACCGGATCCGGGCAGCCCTGCGCCACGAACAGCAGCTCACCAGCGAGTTGTCGCACGAACTGCGCAACCCGCTGGCCACGATCGTCGCCGAACTCGACTGGTGGCAGGCTCGCCCCCGCAGCGAGAACGAGACGGTCACCGTGCAACGGGCCATCGGCGATGCGGCCCGGACCATGCGGACCATCTGCGACACCCTCCTCGCCGAAGCTCGCGAGGACGCCGGCAGGTCGCCTGGCACCACCGCCGTGCTTCCCGTCCTGAATGCCCTGGCCGACCGCACGGACCCAGACATCGTCTCGGTCCGTGTCGTGATCGCCGACGAGGGTGGGGAGCTGACCGCGGGAGTGCCCGCTGCCGTCCTGGACCGGATCGTCAGCCCCTTGCTGGACAACGCGCTGCGCTACGCGGCGACGGCGGTCGACCTCCGCGCGTTCCGGGAGCCGGGGTGTGTCCGCATCGAAGTGGGTGACGATGGCCCCGGCGTTCCGGAATGCTTCCGTGCCCACCTGTTCCAGCCCGGTCGCCGGGCGGATCCGGGCGACGGCCACGATGGGGCGGGCCTTGGGCTGCCGCTTGCCCGGCGCCTGGCGCGCTCCGCGGGCGGGGAGGCGGAACTCGGGGAACAGGGCGGCGGGGGAGCGGTGTTCGTGGTCAGGCTGCCGGCCGGCTGAAGGCCTCCCGGTCGACGGCGTTCTTGCGGGTGAATGGAATGAAGACGACCAGCACGGTGATACCCACCACGGCGATCGCCACTGGAAACCTGAACACATCCTGAGCGCGCCGACCGACATGCCTTGAGCACTGCGGCGCAGTCACAACCGGACTCCTAGACTCCCCCCGATTGCGCCCGTGCGGTCCCAGCTCCTGCCATGAACGGCGGCCACGCTCATGTCTCCTGCCACGAAGCCCTCCGCCTCACGCGGTCTCGCCGGCCGACTGAGGGAACGCTTGGGCTGGGCCGTCGCCGCCGCCTACCTCGCCGCTGCCGTCTGCCCTGCTCCCGGCATGTGGCTGCGCAGGCCCCGCGAACTCCATGCAGGGAACGTGGCAGTGAGTCTGGAACTCGCACCGGCGCTGCTGGCCCTCGTACTGTTCTGCGCGGGGCTCCAGGTGCCACCGCAGACCCTCGTCCGGGCGGTCCGTCGCCCCGCGACCCTGCTGGCGGGACTTGCGGCGCACCTCCTGGCCCCGCTGCTGATCATCCCGGCCCTGGCGGCGATGCTGTCCTGGACGCCCGACACCGACGGGGGCGCAGGGATGACCACCGCGATGATCTTCCTCACGGCGATGCCCGTGGCAGCGGGGGCGACCGTCTGGACCGCGCGGGCTGACGGCGACCAGCCCACCATGCTCGGCCTCGTCCTGGCCTCCACCTTCCTCAGCCCGCTCACCCTGCCCCTGACCCTCGGAGCAGTGGCGCCGCTCGTAGGTGGCGACCATCCGGGAACGCCGGCCGGTGCGGCGCGCGCGGTAGGGCAGGGCTTCGCCCTCACCGGTGTGCTGCTGCCGTGCGCTGCCGGGCTGCTGTGCCACATCGCCCTGCCCGCCGAGGCCCTGGCAGGCTTGCGGCGCACCGCGGCGCCCACCGCGGTCCTCGCCTCGCTGGCCCTGACGTACCTCAACGCAGCAGGTGCCCTGGGCCGGTTCCTGGCCCATCCCGCAGCCCTGCTGTCGATCGCGGCAGTGGCCGTGGCCGTCTTCGTGTGCACGCTGTCGTTCTCGTTCGGCCGCGTCGCAGGGTCCCTGCTGCGACTGGACACACGGGCACGAGCCTGTGTGACGCTGGCTTGCGGTATGAGCAACAGCAGCGCGGGCGCGGTCCTCATCGGTGCGGTGCTGCCCGATCGGCCCCACGTCCTGCTGCCTGTGTTGGTGTACGGCCTGCTGCAGAAGCTGGCCGCTCAGCGCGCCGTACGCCCGCCCCGATGGAGGGCCCGGACGGTATGGCGGGACTGGCCCGGACACTGGGCCCGGTGCCGGCAGCCGACTGTCTCGAACTCGCCGGACTTACATCGCTGCTGACCCCGCAGTTCTGGTCGGCGCGCTACCGGACCTGACCCTACGGGTCGGCGATCGTCATGGTCAGCGTCGTCGGCACGATGGCCGCCGACGTCGTCCACGTCATCGCCGGCATCTTCTACGCGGTGTCGGCCGGGGGACAGCCGGCCAAGCCACGCTGAGCCGGTCACGGCGGCACGTCAGCCCGGAGCGCCGGGCAGGAGCAGGGTGAACGTGGTCGGCTCTGCGCCGCGCAGGCTGAGCCTTCCCCCTGCCGCTTCCGCGAGCTCCCGGGCCACCGCCAGGCCGATCCCGGTTCCGGAGCCGCCGGTGCCGCCGCGTGCGAAGACCGTCCCGGGGTCGAGCGTGAGTGTCCCCTCGTCGGCCACGTCGACCGCGACCGCCCCGGCCGCCTCACGGGCGGTTACCGAGGTTGCACCCCGGCCGTGGCGTAGGGCGTTGTCGATGAGGACGTCGAGGATCTGTGCCGTGGTGCGGCCGGGGACCTCGAAGGCCCCGGCCCCCGGCTGTGCGCGAACCTCCAACCGTCGGCCGGCGGCGGCGAGCGTACCGTGCCAGCGCGACTCCGCCCTTTCCAGCACCCGAACGAGAGCCTCACGGGGGAGTGGGGGTCCGCCCTCGGTGCCGGACCGGGCCAGCCGCAGCACCTCCTCGACGGTCTCCTCCAGATGGCGTGCCGTCTCCAGAGCCTCGCGCAGTGCGGGGCGCAGGTCCGAGCCCGGCGGGAGCTGTCGGGCGGCCTCCAGGCCGAGCTGCAGCCCGGTCAGGGGAGTGCGCAGCTGGTGCGAGGCGTTGGCGCTGAAGTCGCGCTCCCGGCGCAGGAGCTGGGTCAGTCGCTCGACCATGGAGTTCTGGCTGCGCGCCAGCTGGTCCAGCTCGGTGATCCCGCACGGCGCTGCCCGGGCGGCAAGGTCGCCGTCGGCGATCGCGCGGGCCGTACGGGAGAGTGCCTCCACTGGAGTGCTCAGCGCACGCGCCTGGTGGCGTGCCACCAGGACCGCCGTGGCCAGCGCAGCAAGGGTCACTCCCAGGAGCAGTGCCCAAGCCCACAGCACCCGCGTCCAGACCGATCGCGCGGGGACCGTGGCCCGCACCACCGCGATCACCTTCTCGCCGGAGACCACCGGTACGGCGACGACCAGATCAGCCCCGGTGCGGCCGCTGACTGCCTTGCCTCCGGCAGCCTCGCGGGTCACCTGGTCGGCGACCGGTCCACCGCTGCCCGCACGCAGACGCGAAGAGAGGTCGTACACCCCCAGCTTCCCGCCCGGCCTGGGCGGCGTCAGCTCGAGTGCGTCGCCGGAGGCGAACTCAGGCCCCACCGTGACCGTCGCGGCCAGAGCCGTACGCTCCAGGGCGCCCCGTTCGTCCTCGAAGAAAGACCGGTGGATGACCCAGGCGAGCGGCCCGGCCAGCAGGACGAGGGCCACCAGCACGGCGGACACCGCGACACGCACGACACGCTGCCTCATGCGCCCATCATGGCGCCCGGCATCCGGTTTTGCCGTCGTCTAACCGCCGCCGCCCCGGCCCTTCACCCCCCGCTGCCTAGCGTGGAAGACACCTCGTCCTGCGGAGGCCCTCATGAACGTACGCGGCACACTCGTCCCCTGTGCGGGAGTCCTCCTGCTCACTGCGGTCCTCGCCGGGTGCGGCGCAGCCGGCTCCGCCACGGCCGCCGGCCCGCAGCCACCGCCGCCCGCCCCTGCCGAGTCCAACCCGCCCGGAGACATCCCGGACAACCAGGCCTATGTGGCCTTCGAGCCGCCCGGCGCGGCCTTCACCGTCAGCGTGCCCGAGGGCTGGGCGCGCACCACCGCGGGCCCCGTCACCACCTTCACCGACAAGCTGAACCGGATCGAAGTGTCCGAGCACCCTGCCGCGCACCCGCCGACCCCAGCGTCGGTGACCGCGGGGGACGTACCCTCTCTGGCCAAGAGCGTCCCCGCCTTCGCACCCGGCAAGGCCTCCGAGGTCAGCCGCAAGGCCGGCACCGCCGTCCTGTACACCTACCAGGGCAATTCCGCGGCGGACCCGGTCACCGGCAAGGCCGTCCGTGACGCCTTCGAACGGTACGTCTTCCACCACCAGGGCCGTGACGTCGTCGTCACGCTCTCGGGGCCGGTCAACGCGGACAACGTCGATCCCTGGCGGACCGTCACCGACTCGCTGAGGTGGCGGTGATGGACGTGGGCACGCTCAGTGCGGGCACCGCTCCGGCTCTCGACGCTCGCGAGCTGTACCGCTTCTACCGTGCCGGGGAAGAGGAGACCCTCGCCCTGCGCGGAGTGTCCCTCACGGTGGCCCCCGGAGAGCTTGTAGCCGTGGTCGGCCCCTCGGGATCGGGGAAGTCCACGCTGCTGGCCTGCCTCGCGGGCCTCGACGAACCCGCCGGCGGGTCCGTACGAATAGCAGGAGAGCGGATCAGCCACCGCCCGGAGGCGGAGCGGGCCGGGATCCGGGCCCGCCGGATCGGCATCCTCCTCCAGACGGAGAACCTGATCGCCCACCTCGACGTGGCACGCAACATCCGCCTCGCCCGCACGGCCGCCGGCCGCCACGGCACCCCGGCACAGGACATCGACGTCCTCCTCGACCAGGTGGGCCTCCTCGGCCGGGCCCACGCCCTGCCCCGCGAACTGGCGGGCGGAGAGCTGGCCCGCGCCGCACTGGCCGTGGCCCTGGCAAACGACCCGGACCTGCTGCTCGCCGACGAGCCCACCGGAGAGCTCGACGGGAGCACCGAACACCGCATCCTGGAATTGCTGAGGGCCCGAGGGAGCGAAGGACGGCGGGGCGTGCTGCTCGTCACCCACAGCACTGCCGTCATAGGGGGCGCCGACCGGGTCCTGACCCTCCGCGACGGCAGGCTCCGGCCATGACCGGCCGGGCGCTCGTCATCTGCCGGGAGGCCGGGCGGACGTACGGGCGAGGCCCCGCGGCGGTGGTAGCCGTACACGGCACGAACTGCCAGGTGGACGCCCGAGACCGGATCGCCGTCATGGGGCCCTCGGGATCGGGAAAGTCCACGCTGCTCCACCTGATGGCCGGACTGGAACAGCCGACCAGCGGCGAGGTGACGTGGCCCTGGTACGCGGATGCCGCCGATGCACAGGCTTGGGTACGGGCGAGGGCGATGGCCATCGGGGTCGTCTTCCAGAGCCCCAGCCTCATCGCCACCCTGGACGTCGCCGAGAACACCGGCCTTCCGCTGGTGCTGGCCGGCGAGAGCGCCGACCTCGCTCGTGCGCGGGCGCTGGCAGCCCTGGACCGTGTCGGCGTCGCCGACCTCGCCGACAGGCTGCCCGACGACATCTCGGGAGGCCAGGCACAGCGTGTCGCTGTCGCCCGGGTCCTGGCATCCCGGCCCCGGCTCGTACTGGCCGACGAACCGACCGGCCGTCTCGACCGCACCACGGGCCGCCACGTCGTGGACGTCCTGCTGGCGGCGGTGGACGAGATCGGCGCGGCCCTGGTGGTGAGCACCCACGACCCGGCCGTCGGGGAACGTCTGCCCACGCACTGGACCATGCGCGAAGGACGACTCCACCTGCACCCGGACGGAGGCACACCGTGAACACCGACCGACGGGCAGCCAGGGGCCGGCGCTCTTCGCAGCGCTGTCCCACCTCGCCTTGGCCGACGAACCGGCGGGACGGAGCGACCACACCATCGTCGGGCGCATCGCCGACGTCCTCGGGGACACGGTCCCCGAGACCGGGGCCGAAGGCCCGGCCCACCGGCACCCCCGGGGAGTCGGCGGACCCCCACAAGCCGCCCGGACGGTGAGCGACGGATACCCGAGCACCATCGCCACAGGAGGCACACCGTGATCACCGCCTGGCTGGCCGGCCTGCTCCGGCACCGCGGCGGCAGGCTCCTCGTGGCCTCCCTGACCGTAGCGCTGGCCGTCGCACTCATGGCCGCACTCGGCACGTTCCTGACCGCCTCCCGCTCGACGATGACCGCGCGGGCCGCCCGGTCCGTCGCCGTCGACTGGCAGGTGCAGCTCCAGCCCACCGCGCAGCCCGCCACCGTGCTCGACACGATCCGCCACACCCCAGGGATCCGCACCGCACTGCCCGTCACCTACACCCGCAGCACAGGCTTCCAGACGAAGGCCGCAGGTTCCGTACAGACCACCGGGGACGGCGTGGTGCTCGGCATCCCCGACGGTTATCGCACCGCCTTCCCGGGCGAGATTCGGCCGCTGACCGGTGCCCGGGACGGAGTCCTCCTCGCCCAGCAGACCGCCGCCAACCTGCACGCCGCACCCGGCGACACCGTACGCATCGCGCTGCCGGGTACGGCCGACGCCACCGTCACGGTCGCCGGAGTGGTCGACCTGCCCCAGGCCGACTCACTGTTCCAGAAGGTCGGTGCCCCGCCGCAGTCACAACCCGCCGCCCCACCCGACAACGTCGTGCTCCTGCCCGCCGCCCAGTTCGACTCCCTCACCGCGCGCGCCCGGGCCCAGGACCCCGCCGCCGTCACCACACAGGTGCACGCGGCCCGGGACACGGCCCTGCCCGCCGACCCCGCCGCCGCCTTCACAGCCGTCACAGGAGCCGCCCACCATCTCGAAGCACGGCTTTCCGGAGCCGTCCAGGTCGGCGACAACCTCGGCGCGGCCCTGGACGCCGCACGCCAGGACGCCTTGTACGCCCAGCTGCTCTTCCTGTTCCTCGGAGCCCCCGGCGTGGCCCTTGCAGCCCTTCTCACCTCCGCCCTGGTCAGCGCCGGAGCGGACCGCCGCCGCCGGGAGCAGGCCCTGCTGCGCACCCGCGGCCTCGACCGGCGCCGGGTCGCCGCGCTCGCCGCGGTAGAGGCCGGCGCAATCGGCATGGGCGGCGGCCTGCTGGGCATCGCCCTCGCCGCCCTGGCCGGCCGGATCGCCTTCGGCCGGGCATCGTTCGGGGCAGCCGGCCTCGTACCGCTGCGATGGTCCCTCATCGCCTTCGCCGTCGGTGTGGCCGTCGCCGCCGTGACAGTCCTGCTGCCCGCCATCCACGACCAGCGCACCACCACGGTTACCGCCGCACGCCGCGGTTACCGCTCAACGGGCACCCCACTGTGGCAGCGCATCGGACTCGACTTCATCCTGCTCGTGGTCGCGCTCCTCGTCTTCCGTGCCGCCGCCGGCAACCAGTACGCCCTGGTGCTCGCTCCCGAGGGAGTGGCGAGCATCTCGGTGTCCTACTGGGCGTTCCTCGGCCCCACGCTGCTCTGGCTGGGCTCCGCGCTGCTCCTGTGGCGGCTGATGACGTACGCCTTCGCCCACGGACGGCGCCCGCTCACGCTCATGGTCCGGCCGCTGACCGGCACCCTCGCCGCCGCGACGGCATCCGGCATGGCCCGCCAGCGCAGCGTCCTGGCCCGCTCCGTGATCCTTCTCGCCCTCGCCGTGTCGTTCGCACTCTCCACTGCCGCGTTCAACGACACCTACCGCCACCAGGCGGAGGTGGACGCCCAGCTCACCAACGGCGCAGACGTCACCGTCACCCAGCCACCCGGCGCGGCAACTGGCCCCGACGCCGGGCACGTGCTGGCATCCGTCCCCGGAGTGCGCCGCGTCGAACCCCTCCAACACCGCTTCGCCTACGTCGGATCCGACCTCCAGGACCTGTACGGCGTCAACCCCGCCACCATCACCTCCGCAACCGCGCTCCAGGACACCTACTTCGCGGGCGGCAGCGCCCGGAGGCTCCTGGACAAGCTCGCGACCCGACCCGACTCGGTCCTCGTGAGCGAGGAGACGGTGAAGGACTTCCAGCTCACGCCGGGCGACCGCCTCAACCTGCGCCTCCAGGACAGCCGGACCAAGCAGCTGAGCACGGTGCAGTTCCACTACGCGGGCGTCGTCAAGGAGTTCCCGACAGCCCCCAAGGACAGCTTCTTCGTCGCCAACGCCGCGTACGTCGCCCGCGAGACCGGAAGCGACGCGGTCGGTGCGTTCCTCGTCGACACCGGTGGCGTACACCAGCAGGCGGTGGCCGCCAGGCTGCGCGAACGGCTGGGCGCCGCGGCCACGGTCACCGACCTCACCCAGACCCGGTCCGCCGTCGGCTCCAGCCTCACCTCGGTTGACCTCGCCGGACTGACCCGGATCGAACTCGGGTTCGCCGTGGCTCTGGCGGCGGGCGCCGGAGGAGTGGTACTCGCCCTCGGCCTGACCGAGCGCCGCCGTACCCTCGCCTTGGCAAGCGTTCTCGGCGCCACCCGGGACCAGCTGCGCGGCATGGTCCTGGCCGAGGCGGCCACCGTCGCACTCTTCGGTCTCGCAGGGGGCGCTCTCATCGGCTGGGCCCTCGCACAGATGCTCACCAAGGTCCTCACCGGGGTCTTCGACCCGCCTCCCTCTTCCCTGTCCCTCCCTTGGCCGTACCTGGCCCTGACCCTGCTCGCGACGCTCGCGGCCCTTACTGCCGCCGCCCTGCACGCCGTCCGCGGTACCGGGCGGCCTGCCGTCGAAGAACTCCGCGAACCATAACCAGCCCATAACCTCGAGCCATGAGCACCGGTACCGTAGGGCGCCCGCCCACCGCCCTGGTCATCGAGGACGACGACACCATCGGCCGCCACCTGGAGAGCGGGCTGCGCGGCAACGGCTACAGCACCACCTGGTGCCGTACCGGTTCGGCAGGTCTGACGGCCGCCCACCACGACCTGCCCGACCTCGTCCTGCTCGATCTGGGTCTGCCCGACCTCGACGGGATCGACCTCGCCCGCCGTCTGCGCGAGGACCTGCCGGAACTTCTGATCGTCATCCTCACCGCCCGCACCGACGAGATCGACGTGATCGCCGGACTGGACGCAGGAGCCGACGACTACCTGGTCAAGCCCTTCAGCATGACCGTCCTGCTCGCCCGCCTGCGGGCCCACCTACGCCGCAGAGCTCCCTCCGAGGCACAGCAGGAGAGCGAGCCCATCCGGCTGGGCGACCTCACGGTCGATACGGCGGCCCGGCGCGTGCTGGTCGCCGAGCAGGAAGTTGCCTTGCGGACGAAGGAGTTCGAACTCCTCGCCGAACTCGCCCGGCATCAGGGGAGCGCGGTCTCCCGGGAGACTTTGATGGCGCGGGTGTGGGACGAGAACTGGTTCGGCCCGACCAAGACGCTCGACGTCACCATGGCCTCTCTCCGCCGCCGCCTTCACACGGCGGAGGCCACGGCATCGCGCACCGTCCGCCTCCCGCAGATCACGACACTCCGCGGCCATGGCTATCGACTCGACCCGGCGCCTTCTCTATAACCCGTCATAGGGAGTGCGTCGCAACCCTGGATTGCTCAAGATTGCCGCGCCATCACCCTGAGCGTCAGAGGCACACTTTCCGGACGGCGACGCCATCAACTCCAGCTCATCCGCACGCCCACGACCGGATCGTCCGGCTCGCGCCACGTCACGTCCTGGTACCACTCGATCATCGCGACCCTTGCAGCACGGCTGCGGCCACGGTTCCGTTCCAGCCCTGCGGGCCGATCGGCTCGAATCCCCGCCGCTCGATACGCACCCAGGCATCCCGTTCCGTACGGCCACCAGGCCGTGCCGCTCTGGTGGCGGTCGGAGGCTGACCGTGCAGAGGTAATGATCTGCCGACGGCGCCCCCGCCCCCGCGCTATCCCCGGAGGTAGGCGATGAGACGGGTGCGAAAGGTGGTGCCGTCCGATGTGTCCTGGACGGTGATCGTGCCGCCATGGAGAGCAGCGATGTCCAGGGCGATGGACAGGCCGAGACCGGTGCCGCCGTCGTCACGGCTGCGGGCGTCGTCGAGACGTGTGAACCGTTCGAAGATCTTCTCACGGTCGGCGGCGGCGATCGGGGGGCCGTCGTTCGTGACGTCCAGGACTGCGTTGCCGGTCACCGGGTCTATCGTCAGCTGCACGGTGACGGAGTGTCGGGCGTGGCGCTGGGCATTGTCCAGGAGGTTGGTCAGCAGGCGGCCGAGCCACAGTGCATTGCCGGAGACGATGATGTCGCCGGAAGTGTGCAGGGCGATCGCATGGGGGTCCGTCGAACGTCCTGCCACGGTGGCACGGACGAGTTCGGTGAGGTCGACGGGTTCGCCGGGACGGCTCTGCCCGGTGGCGTCGAGGCGGGCGAGGAGGAGCAGGTCGGCGGAGAGCGCTTGGAGGCGTTCGGTGTCCTGGAGGGCGCCCTCCAGCAGGGTGTCGCGCACCTTCGGGTCGGGGTGGGTGTGCGCGATTTCCAGCTGGGTCCGGAGTACCGCGAGGGGGCTGCGCAGTTCGTGAGAGGCATCGGCGATGAAC
Source organism: Streptomyces sp. NBC_01296 (assembly GCF_035984415.1). Lineage (NCBI taxonomy): Bacteria > Bacillati > Actinomycetota > Actinomycetes > Kitasatosporales > Streptomycetaceae > Streptomyces > Streptomyces sp. NBC_01296. The sequence goes on from NZ_CP130720.1 coordinate 8,718,447, forward strand.
CGGCGCTGCCGGATCCCCGCGGCCTCCAGCCGTTCCAGCATGGCGTTCATGGTTTCGGCGAGGCGGGCGATCTCGTCGTCGCCGCGCGGGGCGGGGACCCGGCGGTCCAGATCGCGGTCGCTGATCGCGGCGACCTCGGCGCGGATGGCTTCGACCGGCCGCAGCGCCCGGCCGGTCGTACGCCAGGTCAAGGCGCCGACGGTGAGGAGCAGCAGGGTGCTCAGGCCCGCGAGAGCCGCGGTCGTGATGTCCTCTGCCGTGTCGGCGGTGCGCAGCGAGGCGCCGACGTGAATGCTCACCGGCCCGGTGGGGGTGGCGGCGGTGGCGGTGGTGACGCGCTGGTCGTGCTCCTCGCCGAGGGCGTCGAGGTTGTACGTCCGGTGGCCCTCGTGGGTGCCGGTGGGGGCGAGGGCGGGGCGGCCGGTGAGGTTCTGGCTCTGCGCGACCACCTTTCCGTGGGCGTCGACGACCTGGATGAAGTCGGTTCCGGGGCCGAGCGGCAGCTGTGCGGTGAGGCGGCCGCTGGCGGCGAGGTGCGAGACGGCCTGGGTCTCCTCGCGGGCCCCGGTTTCTACGGTGCGTTCCAGGTTGACGCGCAACAGCATCTGGACGACGGCCGACGCGGCGAGCATGACGACGGCGACGCTCACACACGCGGCGAGAGTGGTACGGGTACGGACCGAGCGCGGCGCCAGCCGCCGGATCAGGCCGGCCGCCCGGGGATGACGAGCCAGCGGGCGCAGCAGGGCACCGGCCCGGCGCTGTGCGCCGTCGACGATCCTCACGAAACCGGGCCCGGGCGCGATCGGCTGCGGCTCAGCCACCGTCGGCCGCCAGCCGATATCCGGCGCCGCGGACGGTCTGCACCGCGGCCCGCCCGAACGGGGCGTCGATCTTGCGTCGCAGGGCGCTCACGTGAACCTCGACGGTGTTGGGGTCGCTGTCCGTGTTGCTGTCCCAGACCTCGTCCAGGATCTCGCGCTTGGAGACGGCCTCACCGGCCCGTCGGGCGAGGTGGTCCAGAACGGCGAACTCGCGCGGGGTGAGGGGGATGGGTACGCCGTCGCGGCTGCAGGTGCGGGCGGCGGAGTCGACGACGAGGTCGCCCAGCACGGTGCGCTGCGGGGCCCGGCTGCCGATGCGGCGGGCCAGTGCCCGCAGGCGGGCGACGAGCACCACGAAGGAGAAGGGCTTGGACAGGTAGTCGTCGGCACCAGTGTCCAGCGCCTCGGCCTCGTCCCACTCGCCGTCCTTGGCGGTGAGCATGAGGATGCCGACATTGCTGCCGCAGGCCCGTAGACGCGAGCACACACGGTAGCCGTTCAGGCCGGGCAGCATGATGTCGAGCACCACCACGTCGTAGGTGCGATCGGTGGCCTTGGCGAAGCCGGCCAGGCCGTCGTGGGCGACGTCCACGCTGAACCCCTCGGCGGTCAGCCCGTGCTGAAGCGCCAGGGCCATCCGGCGCTCATCCTCCACCACCAGTACACGCATGCCCCCAGAGTGGCACGCCGCGGAGCCGCCAACCTGAAGGGGCCTTCAGGTCTTCAGCGTTCCTTCAGCGTGCCCGAACCATGCTGTGCCCGGATGTCCGGGCGCACGGCCCCGGGCCTTGCCAAGAGGTAGGGGTGGTCACAGTGAGTGAATCCTTGGGCGCAGGCGACGAGCCGCAGGAGCAGGCGGGTCAGGGTGGCCCCGGCACGACGCCGAAGAAGCCGGCCGGCGGGCGTCGGCCCCGTGGCCGCAGAGCGCGATGGGCCGCGGTCGGCGCCGCGGCCGTGGTGGTGATCGGCGGCGGCGCGGCCGCGGCGGCCATTCACCACCACGAGGAAGAGGGGCGCGGCGAGCACAAGGTGGCGTCCGCCGGAGAGCACGAGCGCCACGACGAGTCGCGCGAAGACTCCGAGGGCCGCGACGGGCACGACGGCCGGCGCACCGAAGGCGAGCGCGGCATCCACGCCGACGACTCCCGTGACCTCTCGACCGGCGCGGCCCCGGCCCCGCTGCCCTCGCTCTCCGCGGCGGACGCCGTGAACAAGGCCACCGCGGCGGTCAACGACGGCAAGGTCGAGTCGCTGGCACCGGTCACCGAGCAGGGCGGCGGCCGCGCCTGGCGGATCGTCGTCGTCGGGCCCGACGGAGTACGCCACGCGGTGACCGTCGACGGCACCAGCGGCACGCTGACAGGCAACACCGTCCTGGGCGGCTGAACCGGACCGACCGAGCGGCGCGGCCCCGGCCGCGCCGCCCAGAAAGGAGTGCCGCCGACTTGGGCGCCACGACAACCCCCCGGGCGCACCGCCGCGCCCAGGCCCAGGCCGTTCGCTCCGCAGCGAGTAAGGTCCCCGAGGTGACCGCGGTGTTCTGGATCGTCAAGATCCTCACCACCGGCATGGGCGAGACCACCTCCGATTACCTCGCCCGCTTCCTCGGACCCGTCCCGGCGGTCGCCGCGGCCGGTCTGCTGCTGAGCGCCACCCTGGTCGCACAGGCCCGCGCACGCCGCTACGTCCCGGCCGTGTACTGGTCCGCCGTGGTCATGGTCAGCGTCTTCGGGACCATGGCCGCCGACGTCGCGCACGTCGCCCTCGGCGTGCCCTACACCGTGTCCGCGGCGGCGTTCGCCGCGGCCCTGGCCCTGGTCTTCCTGGTCTGGCGGCGGACCGAGGGCACCCTCGCGGTGGAGACGGTGGTCGGCGGACGCCGCGAGGTCTTCTACTGGACCGTGGTCATGGCCACCTTCGCGCTCGGCACGGCCGTCGGCGACCTCACCGCGGCGACCCTGGGCTGGGGATACCTGCCCTCCGGGCTGCTGTTCGCCGCCCTGATCGCCCTGCCGGCGCTCGCCCACCGGCTGTTCGCCCTCCCGCCCGTGCTCGGCTTCTGGTGGGCGTACGTGCTCACCCGGCCACTCGGCGCCTCCTTCGCGGACTGGGCCGGCGTCGGCGCCGAGCGCGGTGGCCTCGGGCTGGGCACCGGGCCGGTCAGCCTGGTCCTCGCCGTGATCATCGTCGCCGTGGTCCTGTGGCTGAGCGCCGCCGACCGCCGCGCGCCACGGTCGTCGGCCTGACGTCCGGCCCCCTGTCGCCGTACCGACTGAGTGCACCATCGAGTACGGCGACAGGTGCATCGCTGCCGTCATACCCGTTGAGATGGTCAGGATGCGTTCAGGTTCCCGGTGGCACAGTCGGGCCGCATGACCTACGAAACGTCTGAGAGCCCCACGGTTCCAGGGGCAGGCGCCCCTTCAGGAGATCACCTGCGAGTCGGCGAGGGCGTTCGGACGCCTGCCCGGCAGATGCTGAACAAGGTTCCCGAGGTCACCATCTGGTTCTGGATCATCAAGATCCTGTGCACCACGGTCGGCGAGAGCTTCGCCGACTGGATCAACATGAACCTCGGTGTCGGCCTGATCAGCACCGCTTTGATCTTCACCGGCGTTCTGGCGGCCGTCCTGGCCTGGCAGCTCAGCGCCGAACGCTACATCCCGTTCGTGTACTGGCTCACCGTCGTGGTGGTGAGTGTGACCGGAACCCTCTACACCGACATCCTCACCGACAGCCAGGGAGTGCCTCTCGCCCTGAGCAGCAGCGTGTTCGCCGGCGCGCTCGCCGTGGTTTTCGGCATCTGGTACGTGAGAGAGCGGACCCTTTCGGTCCACAGCATCACCACCCGGCCCCGTGAGCTCTTCTACTGGCTCGCGGTCCTGGTCACCTTCGCGCTCGGCACCGCCACCGGCGACTGGACCCTGGAGCTGACCGGCTGGACCGCGGGCGTCTCCGTGCTCCTGCCGCTCGGACTGATTGTCGCGATCATTGTCGGGTGGCGCCTCGGCGCCAACGCCGTGCTCTCCTTCTGGCTGGCCTACATCCTCACCCGCCCGCTCGGCGCCAACCTCGGCGACTGGCTCGGGTCACCCAGCGGCGACGGCGGTCTGGGCCTCGGCACCGCGCTGACGAGCGTCATCTTCCTGGTCGCCATCCTCGCCACGGTCGTGTACCTCACGCGCAGCCGCAGCGATGTCATCGAGGCCCAGGAGCCGACTGGTAACCCACGGGCACTGAACCCGGCACGCGAGCGGGGCATGCTCGCCTACTACGCCGTCGTAGCGGTCGCAGGCGCAGCGCTCCTCGTCTGGGCGAACCACCAGCCGCACGCCGCCGCGAGCGGCGAAGAGGACACTCCCGCACCGGTGACCAGCCACATCAGCCCTCAGGAGGCGACGTCGCCGTTCCCTCCGGCCGAGATCGCGAAGTTCCGCACCATTACCGCCGACACCCTGGCGAAGGTCAACCAGGGTGATCAGCGGGCCGCGACCAGCCGCGTGACCGACCTGGAGACCGCGTGGGACGACGACCAGTCCACCCTTGAGCCCAAGAGCGAGAAGGCGTGGAGCTTCCTCGACGGCGAGATCGACCAGGTGCTCAAGGCAGTACGGGCCCCGCACCCCGACAAGGCCACCGAGGTCGGCGCACTCAACACGCTCCTCACATCGCTCGGCTGAACTGCTGACTGATGACGGATCGCCCCGGCGCATTCCCATGCGTCGGGGCAGTCGTCCAGCGAGCGGTGCATGCCGGGACGGCATGCACGTATGAGGCCGGGTTCCCGTGGCGTTCCGGATGCATGAGCTGGGGCTTTACCGTCGTCTCACCGTGAACGGGCCGGGCGTTAACCCGTCACTGCTTAGCGTCGGAAGAGACCCGTGGTTCCGCTTCGTCTCCCGAAAGGCGCCATGATCATGCGATGTACGCCCGTTCCCGCGCCCGCGCCCGCAACAGAGGGCCGAGCCACTCATCCCTTCGACACTCACGGAGTCATCGGGGCCGCTTGCCAAGTCGACCTTCCGGGCTGGAGAGGGGCCCTGTCGTGACCACTGCCGGCACCCTGCTGCTGCGCTGCCAGGACGCCGCTCGCACCCACGGCAACGAGCCGACGGCCCTGGCCGCCGTGAACAGTGCGACATGCGAGGTCCACGCCGGCGACCGGATAGCGATTACGGGCCCTTCGGGCTCGGTAAAGTCCCCCCTGCTCAACCTGATGGCAGACGTCGTACAACCTACGGAGTCGGCCCGCCCAGCCAGGCCGGGCGGAGCACCGTAGGTGACTTCCCCGGCGAAGCCCTTAGGGGCTGTCCGGCGGATCATTTCGGGCTAGTGCAGGCACGCTCGGCACGGCTGAGTTGTCGTGGGCCGCAGCCGTCACGCGAACGACGGCCACCGATGAGCGGCCCACTCCCGCCAGTCGACCCAGCCGGGCGGCGGGCCGGCGACCCTGCGGCCCTCCAACTCCGCCGCGTCGGGCTCCTCAAAATGCGCGCGCCCGTGAAGGATGTCGGCCTCGGACATAGGCAACGTCTCCTCGGGGGTGGTCGCCCAGCGATGGGCGATACGGGCGCGTTGGGTCTCATCCTCCACCGGCAGGTAGACCATGCGGAAACACGCCTCCTCGGCCTCCACCAGCCAGCGGATCGCAGACCGTTCGTCCCGTGACCAGCAGCCGTAGTCCACGACGACGTTGGTGCCAAGTTTGACCGCCTCCAAGGCGAGCCAGAGCATGCGCCCCTCCAGCACGTCGCGCTTCCCGTCCGCCTCCGCCTCGCCGAACAGGGGAATCATCCAGTCGTCGGGCGTCAGGCGCAGCGCGCCGTGCTCCGCAGCGAGCTGCCGAGCCCTCGTGGTCTTTCCGGCCCCTGGCAGGCCGACCATCAGGAACAACGTGGTCACACCCAGATCGTGGCAGGCAAGCCGATCAGACGACCACCGCTTTTCCGCCCGATCACGGTCTGAGCCACAGGCGGAGAGCGCGCCGCCTATTCCTGTGCCCGCCCAACTGCGCTCCCTTCACCCAGTGGTCGCTGCTCTCAAGGAAGACCCGTGCAGGCTCGCCGTGCCCGCAACTCTTCGGAGCAGGGCTCTGCGCCTGCTTCAGGGCCTGTGCGCGGAAGCGGTGAAGCGGGGCTACGCGGTACTCGAGCACCCGATGGATGAGGACTACCGCAGCCGGGCCTACGGGTACGGCGGCACGTACGTCCCCTCTCGTCCCTCCCGGCGTGAGGGCGAGCTGGACCTGGCCGTCGGCGACTTCATGTACGCGGTGACCATCGAGCAGGAATTTCCGCTGTCCGAGGACCCGGAGCGGGCGCAGAGCCTGATGATCGAGCTCCCGTACAGCCGATCGGGACGCCAGGGCAAGTGGGCCGACCGGAAACGCTGGAGGCTGGAGGACGTCCTCGGTGCGGTCCTGCGCGAGGTGGAAGTCCGCTCGCGGGAGGACGCCCAACGCCGAATCGACGAGAAGCGGGCTGAGGAGGACCGGAAGGTCAGGTGGCAGGCGGCTATGGACTCGGCGCGGGAGCAGGCGATCCAGGCCCAGCTCGCCACTGTCCTGCGTGAGCAGGCGAAGGACTGGCATCCGGCGAGGGCGCTGAGCCAGTACTGCGATGCCCTGGAGCGCCGGCTCACCGCGTCAGACGGTTCGACAGCCAAGGAAGCAGCCTCCACCCGGCAGTGGCTGGAGTGGGCCCGCGCCTACGTGGGATCCCTGGATCCGCTGAGGGAGCTGCCCGGGATGCCGGCACCCCGCGATCCCGAGGCGGAGGAGCTGAAGGCGTACCTGAAAGGCTGCAATATACGTGGCCCGGAAGAGCATGGCTTCTCCTGGCGGGCGTGAACAAACAGAGCAGACGCTCATTTGACGTTGCCCTGATGGACTGTCGCATAGGGGGAGAGCCGCTGTGCTTCCCCCAGGGTGCCGGCCCAGCGCACCTCGTCGCGGCGAAGGGCGCCCTGCCCAGACCCTCGGTTGTCCAGGTCAAGGGAACCTGGATGGAACGGACCGCGTCCAAGAGCTTACCGCTGCTCCGTTGTGGGAGGTCATGGGATGCGTATACGAACAGAGACGGTGCTCGCGGTGCTGCTGTTCGCGGCCGGTTGCGGCTCGGGCGCAACAGCACCTGGGCCGGGACCGGCGGGTGGTGTCGTGGTGTCCGCCGACGATGACTGTGTATACGGCAGCGATGTGACCGTGGCGGAGGCGGACACCGGCCGCCGGGTGTGTCTGGACCGGGGCGGTACGCTCCGGGTGTCGCTGTCGGGTACCCCCGCGGTCCGGGTGACCGTGACCGGACCGGCGCTGGCCGAGGTCTCGGACCATGTCTTCCGGGGTGCGTCGGCAGGTACGGCCGTCCTGACGTCCGCGGTTCGGAGCTGTTCGGAGCCGGCTCCGTCTGGCTCGTTGAGCTGCCTGGCGATGGTGGCCTGGCGGGTCACCGTGGTGGTCCGTTGAACGCCTCATGGCCGGACGGGCCCGGACCGATGCCTGCGGTCCGGGCCCGTCCTTCATTCGGCGATCAGCCGGTGCTGACCGCGGTGTCGTCGATGACGAACGAGGTCTGCAGGCTGGGGTCCTCGGTGCCGGTGAACTTGAGCGTCACCGTCTGCCCCGCGAAGGAGGTCAGGTCGAAGGTCTTCTGGACGTACCCGCTGTTCTTGTTGAGGTTGGAGTAGCTGGCCAGGGTGGTGGAGTTGGCCTGCACGGTCAGTTTGTCGTAGGCGGTGGTGGTGGTCGTCTCCGCGGTGTCGATGTGCAGGTAGTAGCTGAGGGTGGCGTGGCAGCCGTTGGGGATCGTCACCGACTGGGAGAGCGAGTCGGTGTGCGTGGAGCCGTAGCCGTTGAGCCAGGCCTTCCAGGAGCCGGAGTGGGCGGCCTCGCCGCTGCCGTTGTCGACCACGCCGGTGGTGGCGGTCCAGGGGTTGGCGCTGCCGGTTTCGAAGCCCGCGTTGCCGAGGAGCTGGGTGGCGCCGCAGCTGCTGCCGGTCGGGGTGACGGTCCAGGTGAAGGAGGTGCTGCCGGCCGCGTTGGTGGTGTCCTTGGCCGTGACCGTCACGTTGTAGCTGCCCGCGGTGGTCGGCGTGCCGCTGATCAGGCCGGTCGAGGCGTTGATGGACAGGCCCGGCGGGAGTCCGGTGGCGCTGTAGGCGAGGGTCTGGCCGCTCGCCGAGTCGGTGGCCTGGATCTGCAGGGAGGCAGCCGTGTTGACGGTGGTGCTCCGGCTGCCGGGGTTGGTCACCGTCACGGTGTTCCCGCCGGTGGAGCCGCCGGTGAAGGCCGCGACGCCGTTGGGGGTGCCGAGGCCGGTCGGGCCGTCGTAGCCGGACTTGGCGGTGCAGAGGTAGCTGCTGCCGCAGGAGCCGTTGGCGCCGCTGGTCACGTCGTTGAGCGAGGAGGTGTGGGCGTACGGGTACGAGGACGGGTAGCTGCCCGCGGCCGGGGTTCCGGCGAGGGCGTAGACGGAGGCGATGATCGGCGCGGAGGCACTGGTGCCGCCGTAAACGTTCCAGCCGCTCGCCTGGTAGCTGTCGTAGACGGCGAGGCCGGTGGCCGGGTCGGCGACCGCCGAGACGTCGGAGACGGTGCGCTTGGCGCAGCCGCTGTCGCTCTGCCAGGACGGCTTGGTGGTGTACGAAGAGCAGCCGGAGCCCGCACCGTTGCCGCCTGAGCTGGTGCCCCAGACGGATTCGGACCAGCCGCGCGAGGTGCCGCCCGAGCGGGTCAGCGAGGTGCCGCCCACGGAGGTGACGTACTGGGAGGCCGCCGGGTACTCGACTCCGTAACCGCTGTCACCGGAGCTGACGGTGATCGCGACGCCCGGGTGGTTGAAGTACGAGGCGTCGGAGCTCGGGTCGGTGGAGTCCTCGCCGCCGCCGTAGCTGTTGGAGACGTACTTCGCCCCCATGGTCACCGCGCGGTTCACGGCCGCGCCCAGGTCGGCCATGGACGGCTGGTTCGCCTCGACCAGCAGGATGTGGCACTGCGGGCAGACGGCGCTGACCATGTCCACGTCGAGGGAGATCTCGCCCGCCCAACCGGAGTCTGCGGTCGGGTAGTTGGTGCCGCCGTTCTGGTCGACCTTCTTGAAGCATCCGTTGGCCGTGGTGCAGGCCGGGAGGCCGTACTGGGAGCGGTAGGTCGCCAGGTCGGACTCGGCGTTCGGGTCGTCGTAGGCGTCGATGATGGCGACCGTCGCCCCGGCGCCGGCCGAGGCCGGAAGGGCGTAGGCGCTCTGCAGGTCCGTGGGGCCGTAGCCGGACGGCAGGATGTTCGGGGCGAGGCTGAGCTGCTGCTCGAGGTCGGTGCGGGCCAGCGCGTGGCAGGCCATGAAGCCGGCCTTCGAGGGCTCCGAGCAGAGCCGGTGGATGTGCACGGCGGCGGTGGCGGGAGTGGCCGGCGCCGTCGCGGCGGCGGTCGGGGAGGCGAGCGCGAGTAAGCCGCCGGATATCAGGGCGGCGGCCGAGAGTGCGGCGGTGGCGGCGCGGCGCGTCAGGCTTCTGGCGCGGCTGGCGGGTTTCGATTGCAATGAACTGCCCTCCATGGGGGGTCGGATCCCCGCGGCGTGGGATGTGGCCCACTACGAACTGACAGGTCCATGACATGTCAAAGAGAGGGGAACGCCGCGGACTGCGAGTGGCACGGGTTCATTGGTGCTGACTGTCACCACGGTCAGTGGTGGCCAGGGATGAACGTAGTGAGAAGCAGGCCCAAGGGAATACCCATCGAGGGCAAAGGATTGCTTTCGGCCGATGATTTCCGCGTATACCGTGTCGTGCCATGGAGTTGGACGATGGTGCCGTCAACGACCTTGTCGCGCTGGGACTTTCGCGCTACGAGGCGCGGGTCTACCTCACTCTGGTGCGGCGGGAGTCGTACACCGCTGCGGAGGCCGCGCGGGCCGCGGACGTGCCCCGCCAGCGGGTGTACGACGTACTCGACGCGCTGGTGCGCAAGAACCTCGCCCTCCTGCGCCCCGGACGGGTCGCGGCCTTCTCGGCCGTGGCGCCCGAGCTGGCCCTCACCCGGCTGATGGCCCTTCAGAGGGAGTCGCTGGACCGGCTGGACCGGGCTTCGTCCGCGCTCGCCGCCGTGCTGGCGCCGGTCTGGTCAGCCGGACGGACCCACACCGACCCGCTCGACTACATCGAGGTGATCCGGGATCCCAAGCAGATCGCCGAACGCTTCGCGGGCATCCAGGAACAGGCCGCGCGCGAGCTGCTCAGCTTCTGCAAGCCCCCCTTCGTGGCCCCCGCGGCCAACGACGAGGGGATCGAGGCCGTCCGCAGGCTGCGCCGGGCCGGGGGCACGGCCCGCGCCGTGTACACGCACGAGGCCCTCGGTGACGCGGGGGTTCTGGAGAACGTCCACCGCTTCGGTGAAGCGGGCGAGGAGTCCCGCTTCACCCCGCACCTCCCGCTGAAGCTGATCATCGCCGACGCCTCGCTGGTCCTGTGCGACATGCCCGACCCGATGGCGGCCGCGCGGACCACCACCGCCCTGTACATCGAACACCCGGCGCTCGCGGCGTGCCTGCGGATGGCATTCCTGACGGTCTGGGAGCAGGCCGAGGAGAAGCGCTTCGCCGACTAACTAGCGGCCGCGGTGGCCGGCGGTGGCCGCCACAGGGATCGGGATTTCGAAGTGGACCGTCCCGTAGCCGCCGTGCTCGCCGGTCGTGCGGGCGTCGCAGACTTCGTCGGCCATGCTGCGCCAGAAGGCTTCCGCGCCGGGGATGTCGACGTTCGTGTGCAGGTAGATGGCGTCGTAGTCGGGGACGCCCGCCGCGAATTCGCAGGCTGTCCTGACCATGGCGCGGGCCAGGCCGTGACGGCGGTGGTGCGGGCGTACGTACACCCGCAGGAGCTGCGCCGTGCGTCCCGAGGGGTAGCGCTCGGTGAGCCAGCGGGGGTGTGGGGGGTGTGCGGGGCCCCGGGAGTTGAGCGCGGTGGTGCCGACCACCTCTGCGCCCAGGACCGCCACGACGAGGGTGTGGCGCGGGTGCGTGAGGTAAGCGCTGTCGATGTCGACGACGTCGTCGTGCCATTGGGGTACGTACCCGTAGTCGAACTCCCGGTAGAACGTGTCGAGCATGACGCTCCGCGCGCCAGGCGCGTCCTCCTGTCTGGCGTGCCGCACCACGTACGGCCCGATCTCCTGGCCCTGTGTCAGGTCGCTCATGGCTCGGTGACTCCCTTCCGGCGCTCCGGTCTCGTGAGCGGCAGGCTACCGGAAATCCGCTCTATTGGAAATGAAAACGATTTCGGATAGCTTCCTCCTTGGTTCGGTGCGGACGCCTCCAGTCAGGCGGTCCGCTTCGCAGGCATGCCGCACTGCCGTGACGGCATTTTGAGAGGAAGCCCCTTGGCGCATCTGCTGGTTGTCGAGAGCTGGGTGGGGTCGATGAGCAGGCTGCTGCCCAGAGCGATCGGTGAAGGCGGGCACGAGTTCACCTTCGTCACCCGGGACCTGCACCACTACCTGCGCGGCGCCGGTTCCGACGGCCCGCACCCGCTGCTGGCGGCGCGCAACATCATCACCGCGGACACCAACGACATGGATGAGCTGCTGCCGCATCTGGAACGCCTGCACGCGGTGCTCGCCTTCGATGGGGTCGCCTCCTCCTGCGACTACTACCTGCCGGCCGTGGCCCGGATCGCCGATCGGTTGGCCCTGCCCGGCCCGACTGTCGAAGCCGTCGAGGCCGCCTGCCGCAAGGACCTGACCCGCCGGGTGCTGGCCGAGGCAGGGGTGCCGGGACCCCGCTTCGCGCTCTGCGCGGACGCGGTGCAGGCAGCGGCCGCCGCCCGGGAGATCGGCTATCCGCTGGTGGTCAAGCCCGTGGACCTGTGCGCCGGAATGCTCGTACGAGAGGTCCGCGATGAGCGGGAACTGGAGGTGGCCTGCCGGGCGCTGGAGGAGTTCCCGGTCAACGCGAGGGGCCAGGAGCGGATGCCCGTCGTCCTCTTGGAGGAGTTCCTCACCGGCCCCGAGGTCAGCATCGAGACCGTTTCTTTCGGTGGTGTCATCGGTGTGGCCGGTGTCACGGACAAGAGCATCGGCGGGGCGCCCGCCTTCATCGAGACCGGTCACATGTTCCCGGCGGACATCGCGCCGGAGGTGGAGCGGAAAGCGGTCGACACGGCGGTGGCCGCGATCAAGGCCCTCGGCCTGGACCACGTCGTGTGCCACACCGAGATCAAACTGACGCCCGAGGGCCCCAAGGTGGTGGAGGTCAATGTCCGGCCCGCCGGCAACCGGATCACCGAACTCGTCCGGCACGTGACGGGCATCGACATGGCCGCCGCCTGCGTGGATGTCGCCCTCGGCCGTATGCCCGACCTGACGCCGCGCGCGACCGGCGTGCATAGCGCGGCGATCTCCTTCCTGCTTCCCGACACCACCGGCACCCTCACCGGCATCAAAGGCGCCGACGAGGTCAGGGCGCAGCCCGGGGTCCTGGAGCTCACCCTTGCCGAGCCGGGCCGTGCAGTACGGGCCGCGACCAGCAACAACGAATACCTCGGCCACATCATGACGGCCGACACCCAGGGCAGTGGGGCAAGGGAAACCGCCGAGCGGCTCCTCGCGCACCTGCACCCCACGTATGAAGAGTGTTCGGCTGAGCTGCCTTCGGTGGTGCCCGCATGACCACACCCACCCTGCACGAGCCCGCCGTACGCACCATCGACCAGCTCGTCGAAGCGGTCCGCACCGGGACGTACGGTCCCGACCCCACCCAGGAACGCATCGCGCTCGCCTTCACCACTGCCCAGGCGGTCCGCCACGCCGGCCGCAGCAGCGGCTACCGCAACGAGGTGCTCAGCCTGCGCCTCGACGCGGCCGTCGGATCCTGCGCGGTGGAGCCGGGCGCCCTGCCCGCGGCGGCACTCGACGACTGTGTCGGAGCCTCGGTGGCCGAGCTCCTCGACCACCCCCTGCTTCCCGTGCGGGTGGCCGCGCTCGACGCGTACCTGAGCCATGTCCGCCCCCATACCCCCGACCATGGCGCCCGCCCTTACGCCCTACCGGCCGGCAGCTCCCTGCGCCGGTCCCTAGCCCGCGCTCGCGCCGTGGTGGATCTGCTGCCCGCGACCGGGATCCGCCGGGTCCTCGTGATCGGCGTGGTCAACTCCCTGCTGGAGCAGCTGCGTGCGCGCGGCCTGGGGTACGTGCCCTGCGACCTCAAGGGCGGCACCACCGAGTGGGGCGAGCCGGTACGGACCGATGCCCTGGCGGAGCTGGAGCGCTGCGACGCCGTTCTCGCCTCCGGCATGACTCTCGGGAACGGCACCTTCCAGCCGTTGCTCGACCATGCCGCCACCGCCGGACAGCCCCTGGTCATGTTCGCGCAGACCGGCAGCGCGGTCCTTCCGCGGTTCCTGGGCGCCGGGGTCAGTGCCGTGTCCGCAGAGCCGTACCCCTTCTTCTGGCTCGACGGCGGCCCGGGAGTCATCCATCGCTACGGAGGCACCCGGTGACCACGGCACCCCTGCTGTACCGCCCGCCGGCCCACAGCATGAACCCGGAGCTGCTGACCCTGGTCGGCCGCACCCCGCTCGCCCGGATCCGCACCGAACTGCCCTACGCCCACCCCGGCTTCTGGGCCAAACTCGAATGCCTCGGCGCCGGCGGGATGAAGGCGCGTTCCGCCGTGTCGATGCTGCGCGGTGCCCGACAGCGCGGCGAACTCCGCCCGGGTGCCACCGTGGTCGAATCCACCTCCGGAACCCTGGGGATTGGGCTCGCCTTCGCCGGACAGGCCCTAGGCCACCCGGTCGTCCTCGTCGGCGACCGCGAACTCGAACCCTCCATGCGGCAGTTGCTACGCACGTACGGCGCACAGCTGGAGCTCGTGGACCGGCCCGCCCCGGAGGGCGGCTGGCAGGCTGCCCGGATCGACCGGCTGCGCGAGGTCCTGGCCCGTTTCCCGGACGCCTACTGGCCCGACCAGTACAACAACCCCGACAACGCCGCCGGCTACCTCTCCATGGCCGCCGAACTCTGCGGGCAGCTCGACCACCTGGATATCCTGGTATGCAGCGTCGGCACCGGCGGCCACAGCGCCGGGCTCATCGGCCCGCTGCGCCGGCGCTGGCCAGGCCTGAAGGTGATCGGCGTCGACTCCATCGGCTCCGCCATCTTCGGCCAGCCCGCCCGCCCCCGCCTCATGCGCGGACTCGGCAGCAGCATCCACCCGCGCAACGTCGCCCACCATGCCTTCGACGAGGTCCACTGGGTGGGCCCCGCCGAAGCGGTCGACGCCTGCCGCAGGCTCGCCCGTGCCAGCTTCGTCAGCGGCGGCTGGAGCACCGGAGCCGTCGCACTCGTCTCCGCCTGGGCGGCCCGCGTCGAGGCCGGCGCGGTCGTTGCGACAGTCTTCCCCGACGGGCCGCACCGCTACCTCGGCACCGTCTACGACGACGACTTCTGCCACGCGCACGGCCTCGACCGGGCTGAACTCGCCCTGCGCCCGCTGGAGATCGCCCACCCGTACGCGACCGAGGCCGTCGGCTGGACCCGCTGCCGCACCGTCGTCGACCCGCTTGCGGCCACCCGGCCGCACCTGCCTGCACCGACGCGGGGAGGTGCCGCATGAGACTCACCTGGCACACCACCGAACTGGAACTGGCCGAGCCGCTGCGCATTTCCCGCTCGGTGATGGCCCGCCGCGACGCCGTCTGGGTCGCGATCGAGCACGGCGGCCTGACCGGCTGGGGAGAAGTCGTCAGCAGCGACTTCCTCGGGCTGCCCACCGCTCGCATCCTTCGGCACCTCACCACGGCGCGCGCCGCCGTCGAACACCTTCCCGACCCCGAGACCGCGTGGGGCGAACACATGGCCGACTCGCTGCCCGGCTTGCCAAAGCTGCCGGCCGGTGTGCTCGCCGGGCTGGAGGCAGCGCTGCTCGACCTGGTCGGCAAACGGGCCGGCCGGCCCGCCCACCAGCTGCTGGGCACGCACACCGCGCCGACGGCGCCGACCACCCGTACGATCGGCATCACCGCGCCCGCAGAAGCCGCCACGCAGGCCGCCCGGCTCGACATGAGCGGCTTCACCGCCCTCAAGGTCAAAGCGGGATCCCCCGATCCGGCCGAGGATCTCGCCCGCGTGGCCGCCGTACACGACGGAGCTCCCGAGGCGAGCCTGCTGCTCGACCCCAACGGAGCCTGGACCGAACGCCAGGCCCTCGACCTGCTCCCGCGCTTCGCCGACCTCGGCGTCACCGCCGTGGAACAGCCCATCGCCCCGGGCAGCCCCGAGTCGCTCGCCCGAGTGGCGAAGGAGTCACCGATCCCCGTGATCGCGGACGAGGACGCCGTCTCCTATGAGGACGCCGTCGCGCTCGCCGGCCTGGTCCACGGCGTCAACGTCAAACTCGCCAAGTGCGGCGGGGTACGGGCTGCCCTGCGCATACACGAAGCCCTGCGCGGCAGCGGCACCGACCTGATGCTCGGCTGCCTGACCGCCAGTTCGCTCGGCATCGCCCCGGCCGTGCACCTGGCCGACCGGGCCCGCTGGGTGGATCTCGACGGGCACCTGCTGCTCGCCGACGACCCCTGGACCGGCATCGGCGGCACGGACGGCACGGTACGGGCCGCCGACCGGGCCGGACTCGGCGTCCGGCGCACCCACATGGCGGTCCTACGGTGAAGATCCTCAGATCCATGCGAGGCTTCCCGCTCCCCGTACGACTGCTCCTGGTCAACCAGCTCGGCGTCAACACCGGCTTCTACCTGCTCATCCCGTACCTCGCCACACACCTCACCGACGACCTCGGACTCTCGGCTGCCGTCGTCGGCATCGTCCTCGGCCTGCGCAACCTCAGTCAGCAGGGCCTGTTCCTGATCGGCGGCTCGGCCGCCGACCGGCTCGGCGCCCGAGGGGTGATCATCGCGGGCTGCGGGCTGCGCACGGTGGGATTCGGTCTGTTCGCCCTCGGCGACAGCCTGCCGCTGCTGCTCGCCGCTTCCATACTCAGCGGGCTCGCGGGGGCCCTGTTCAACCCCGCCGTGCGCACCTACGTCGCCCAGGAGGCCGGCGAACGCAAGGCCGAGGCGTTCGCGCTGTTCAACGTCTTCGCCACCACCGGGGCCCTGCTCGGCCCACTGCTCGGCACCCTGCTGCTGCTCGTGGCCTTCCGGGCCGCGGCCGTCACCGCGGCCGTGGTGTTCGCCGTGCTCACCCTCGCGCAGCTGCTGGTCCTGCCCGCCCGCAAGGTCCCGACCCCCGATACCAGGCTGCTCGGCGACTGGCGCGAGGTTGCCGGCAACCGCCGCTTCCTCGCCTTCTCCCTCGCCATGATCGGCATGTACGGACTGCAGAACCAGCTGTACCTGCTGCTGCCCCGTGCGGCCACCGACGCCTCCGGCTGGGGCGGCTCGGTCGGCCTGCTGTTCCTCGCCGGGACCGTCGTCAACCTGCTCTTCCAGCTGCGCATCACCCGCGCCCTGAAAGCCCGCGGGAGCAGGGGGCGCTGGATCGCCACCGGCCTGGGAGCCATGGGCCTCGCATTCCTGCCCCCGATGCTCGTCGCCGGCACCTCCGCCCCACACCCGCTGCGCCTTCTGCCGGTGCTCGCCGGGGCCCTGATGCTGCACCTCGGTGTGATGGTCGCCCAGCCCTTCGTGATGGAGCTGATACCGGCCTTCGGCCGCGCGAACCTCACCGGCACGTTCTACGGCCTCTTCTACGCGGTCTCCGGAGTCGCGGCCGCGGCCGGCAGCGCGGCGATCGGCTGGTCCATGGACACCGCCGGCCACACCGGACTGACCTGGCTGCCCTACGGCTGCTGCCTCGCCCTCGGCCTGGTCTCGGCAGCGGCCGTGGGACACCTCCAGCGAAGACGGGCCCTGCCCTGCGACCGGGCCCCGGACGCCCTGCCCCCTCGTGCCCCCGCACGTCCCCGAAGCGAGACCCGATGACAGCCACCACCAGCGGCAACCTGCTCACCGACCACCCCGAGCTCTACGAAGAGCGCTTCCCGGACCCCGAACGGCTCGCCGCCCGCTGGGCCGAGGACGTCCTGGCCCGCCACGACGCAGGCCCGCGCGTCCTCGACGTCGGGTGCGGCACCGGCCGCGACGCCGCCTGGCTGCACCACCACGCCGGCCGCAGGGTCACCGGCATCGACAGCTCGCAGGCGATGCTGGCCCACGCGGGCACCCACCACCCCGGCCCCGCGTACCACCTGGCCGACATGCGCGACTTCGATCTCGGAGCGACCTTCGACGCGATCGTCTGCCTGGACAGCGCCCTGCTCTACTGCCACACCAACGAGGACCTCGCCGCCTTCCTCGCCCGCTGCCGCCACCACCTCACGCCCGGCGGGCTGCTGGTCGCCGAAATGCGCAACGGCGCCTTCTTCCTCGGCAACACCGAACTCCTCGACGGCCCGCGCACCGCCTCCTTCGCCTGGCGCGGCGCCACCTACACCTCCCACACCACCCTGTGGATCGATCACGGCGCGCAACTCCTGCGCCGCCGGAGAATCTGGACGGCCGACGACGGCTGCCCGCAGGAGGAGCAGCGCTCCGCCTGGCGCCTGCTCTTCCCGCAGGAGCTCCGGTACTTCCTCACCACCGCCGGGTTCGAGGTCCTCGCGCTGCACGACGGACCCGGCCCCCGCACCGAACCGCCGTGGAGCGAGGGCGAGGCCCCGCACGGGACCACGAGTTCCGACCGCCTCCACCTCATCGCCCGGCTCAAGCCCCACTCCAGCAACGGAGACATCCCCGCATGAACGACGCCCGCTCCAGCCTCGCCCGCAGAGGCTTCCTCCTCGCCACGGGCGCCACCGCCCTCGCCTTCACCGCCGCCTGCGGCACCGGCGCCACCACCCAGGACGCCGAGAACGCCGCAGAGGGAGCCCCCAAGCAGGGCGGCCGGCTGCGCGCCGCTTTCGCCGGTGGTGGCGCCAACGAGACCCTCGACCCGCACGCCGCCAACCTGTTCGTCGATGCCGCCCGCGCCAAGGCCCTCTTCGACAAGCTCGCCGACTTCGGCGCCGACCTCGCCGCCGTCCCCCGGCTCGCCGAGAGCTGGGAGCCCAACGACGCCCTCGACACCTGGAAGATCACCCTGCGCAAGGCCGCCTTCCACGACGGCAAGCCCGTCACCGCCGAAGACGTCCTCTACAGCTACCGCCGCATCGCCGACCCCAAGGGCACCTTCCGCGCCAAGGCTTCGTTGGAGCCGATCGACCTCGACGCGAGCCGGGCGGTGGATGCCTCCACCGTCGAGTTCAAGCTCAAGCGGCCGTACGCCGAATTCCCCAACGTCCTCGCTGCGTTCGGCGCGTACATCGTCCCCAAGGACGCCACCGCCTTCGCCAATCCAGTCGGTTCCGGACCGTTCAGCTTCGTGTCCTTCAAGCCGGGCAGCTCCCTCGTCGTCAAGCGCAACGACGCCTACTGGGAAGGTGCCCCGCACCTGGACGAGCTCGAATTCGTCGTCGCCGGCGAGGAGTCGGCACGCGTCAGCGCCCTGCTCGGCGGTCAGGTCGAGTACGCCCACGAGCTGAACCCGGCCACCGCCCGCACCCACGAGGGCAAGGGCAAGATCGACATCGTCCGCCTCCCGGGCAGCGCGATGCAGGGCTTCGTCATGAAGACCGACCGCCCGCCCTTCAAAGATCCCCGGGTCCGCCAGGCCTTCTTCCTCATCGCCGACCGCAAGGAACTCGTCGACGGAGCCCTCTCCGGCGCCGGAGAGATCGGCAACGACCTCTTCGGCAAGGGATACCAGTACTACCCCGCCGGTCTCCCGCAGCGTACCCAGGACCTCGACAAGGCCCGCGCCCTGCTCAAAGAGGCCGGCGCCGAGGGGCTCAAGGTCACCCTCGACACCGCCCCCGCCGCCACCGGCTTCGTCGAGGCCGCCGGCATCTTCAAGGAGCAGGCTGCGAAGGCCGGAGTCACCGTCGAGATCAAGGTCGGCAACAAGGACACGTACTGGAAGGACATCCTGAACAACGGCACCCTCGCCTCCTACCGCTCAGGCGCCATGCCCATCGAGTCCCACATCTCGCAGCGCCTGCTGACCGGTTCCACCACCAACGCCACCAAGTGGCAGCGACAAGACTTCGACGACCTGTACCAGCAGGCCCAGTCGACGCGCGACATCACCCAGCGCAGCGCCCTCTACGAGCGGATGCAGCGCCGCCTGTACGACGAGGGCGGCTTCCTGATCTGGGGCTTCGCCGACTGGATCATCGCCACCGCACCCAAGGTGCACGGGGTGTCCAAGACGGCCCCCGCCAACACCCTCGACTGGGCCCGCTTCGACAGGATCTGGCTCGCGTGACACCGCACCTGTCATGGATCGGCCGTCGCCTGCTCCTCGGCCTGGGGCAGACGGCGGCCGTCGTCCTGTTCATCTTCGCCCTCACCGAAGCGCTGCCCGGTGACGCGGCAGTCGCCCTCGCCGGCGACCAGCCCGACCCCGCACGCATCGCACGCATCCGCGAGACGATGGGCCTGGACCGGCCCGTGTTCGAACGCCTCGCCGACTGGGTCGCAGGCCTCATGCACGGCGACCTCGGCACGTCTCTGGTCAGTGGACGGCCCGTCACCGGCTACCTGACCGCCGGCCTCGGCCCCACTCTCCTGCTGGCCGCCGCCACGCTCACTCTGCTGGTGCCGCTCGCCGTGAGCCTCGGGGTCCTGGCAGCCCGCCGCGAGGGCGGGAGGCTCGACCGGACCGTGAGCGCCCTGACCCTCGCCGTGCACGCTGTACCGGAATTCGCCGTCGGCGTCCTGCTCGCCACCCTCTTCGGCCTGTGGCTTGGCTGGCTGCCGCCCACCGCCGTCGGAGCCGACCCGTTCACGGAGCCCGCCGTCCTGATCCTGCCCGTCGTCGTCCTGCTGTCGCGGCCGGTGTGCACCATCAGCCGCCTCGTGCGCGCCGGGATGATCGACGCGCTGGCATCGCCGTACGTCGCCCAGGCCCGCCGCTACGGCGTGTCCGGCGCCCGGATCACCTGGACCCACGCCCTGCCCAACGCAGTTGCCCCGGCCACCCAGCAACTGGCCCGCACCTGTGACTGGCTCCTCAGCGGAGTGATCGTCGTGGAGGCCCTCTTCGTGATCCCAGGCCTGGGCACCGTACTCATCGAAGCCGTCGCCGCCCGTGACGTCCCCGTCGTCCAGGGCATGGCCGTCGTGTTCGGCATCGTCACCGTCGCGGTCAACCTCGCCGCCGACCTGGTCGCCCGCCGCTTCGCACCCCGGTCCGAGGTGGCGGCATGAAGCGGGCACCATCGAGGTCCCTCCTCGCCCTCGGACTGATCGGCCTGCCTGTCCTCCTTGCTCTGGTGGGGCCCTTCTTGGCGGGACCGGCCGGGCCCCGCTCGGTTTCCTTCGCCTCCGGTGACGGGCAGTGGCTCGGCACCGACTTCAGCGGGCGCGATGTCTGGCAACAGCTGCTCCTCGGCGGCCGCTCCGTCGTGCTCGTGGCGATCGCGGCCACCGCCCTCGCCTACCTCGTCGCCATCCCCCTGGGACTCACCGCGGCCCTCACCCGCCGTACCTGGCTGGAGGAGGCACTGATGCGGCCCCTGGACGTGGTCATCGCAGTCCCCTCGCTCCTGCTGGTGCTCCTCGTCGCAGCCACCCTCACTCCGGGACCTGTCGGACTGACTGTCCTGGTCGGGCTGGCCGCCGTACCCGACGCCGCCCGCGTCATTCACGCGGCGGCCGTCGAGATCTCCTCCCGGCCCGCCGTGGAAGCGCTGCGCATGCAGGGCGAATCCTGGTGGCGCACGGCCATCGGGTACGTCGCCCGCTCCATGCGCCGCACCCTGGCCGCCGACGCCGGGATCCGGCTCACCGGAGCGCTCTACCTGGTCGCGACCGCCGCGTTCCTCGGCGTGGGCATACAGCCGGACGCAGCCGACTGGGCCGTGATGGTCGACCGCAACCGCACCGGCCTCTTCCTCCAGCCCTGGGCTGTGGTCGTGCCCGCCCTCCTCATCGCGGCCCTGTCGATGGGCACCAACCTCCTGTTCGATGCCGCCCTCCAACGGCAGACCCCCCGGAAGGGAGCGCCGCGATGACCCTCGTCGCACAAGTACGGGACCTGCGCGTGGAGATCGGCGGACGGGCGATCGTGGACGGAGTGAGCCTTGCCGCCCACGCGGGCCGGATCACCGTCGTCATCGGCCCCTCCGGCAGCGGCAAGACCACCACGGGGCTCGCCCTCCTCGGCGAATACCCGGCTGGCGCCATGGTCGGCGGCGCGGTCCACACACCCGCCGGCCCGGTCGGATATATACCCCAGCACCCGGCAGCCGTCCTCAACCCCGCCCGCCGGGTGGGAGCACTGCTCGCCGACATCGCCACACGCCAGGGAGGCAACAGGCGCGAACGCAGGCACCGCACCGAAGAGGCCCTGCGCCTCGCCCAGATTCCGGACCCCGCAGGCGTACTGCGCCGCTTCCCGCACCAGCTCTCGGGCGGTCAGCAGCAGCGGGTCGTCTTGGCGCAGGCCTTGCTGCTCGGTGCGCGGGTCATCGTCGCCGACGAACCCACCACCGGGCAGGACGTCCTCACCAAACAGGGCATCGTGGCGGAGCTGGCCGCCGTCGCCGCACAAGGCATCGCCGTCGTCCTGCTCAGCCACGACCTGGACGTCGTACGGGAGCTGGCCGACGAGGTCGTGGTGATGCGGGACGGGCGCGTCGTGGACCGCGGACCCGCGTCGTCCGTTCTCGGAGATCTCGTAGCGGAGCAGCCTCGCTCTGCACGAGCGCCCCGCCAGCGCGGGCCGGTACGCCTGGAGTCGCGGGATCTGTCCGCACGGCACCGCACCACACGGGGAGCCGTCGACGTGCTGAGCGACGTCGGGGTCTCGGTGGCGGCGGGGGAGTGCCTGGCGCTGGTCGGCCGCTCCGGCAGTGGCAAGACCACCCTCGGGCGCTGCCTGGCCGGCCTGCATCGCGCGTACGACGGCGCGGTTCTGCTCGACGGGATGCCGCTGCCGCGCAGCCTGCGTTCCCGTAGTCGCGCCGAACTGGCCGCCGTGCAGTACGTGTTCCAGGACGCCAAGGCGGCCTTCGACGAGCAGCGGCCGGTCCTCGAGCAGGTGGCACGCAGCGCGGTACGGCTACGAGGCGCCACCCCGGCGGACGCGCACCGTACGGCCCGGCGCACTCTCGGTGAGTTCGGCCTCAGTGAGAGCCTTGCCGGGCGCCGCCCCGGAGAGCTCTCCGGCGGCGAACTCCAGCGAGCGGCCCTGGCCCGAGCCCTGTTGGCAGAGCCACAGGTGCTCATCTGCGATGAGATCACCTCCGGACTCGACACGGCCACCCGGACCACCATCCTCGACGCCCTCGCCCGGCTCAGGGAACGCAACGAACTCAGCCTGGTCTTCATCACCCACGACCTCGCCGCCGCCGCAGTCCTCGCGGACCGGATCGCGGTTCTCGATGCAGGCCGCGTCGTCGAGGACGGCCCCGCCCGTCAGCTGATCGAGATGCCGCAGCACCCCATCACCAAGGGGCTCCTGTCCGCCTCATTGACGCAGGACGCCTGATCGTCAGCTGGAGGGCAGGACCACGCGGAGCAGATACTGCAAGTGATGACCGTTTCGGATTCCCTCCGGCAGGGAGGGCGCTCTGCGCGTCTCCTCAGCCCGTGGTGCGGGTGTGCTCGTCGGGGTCACGATGGCGCTGACCCTTGCCTGGTGCACCTCGGCCGGTGCGAACGCCGGCCCCGCGGCTGACGGACGGCGACTGGCTCCGCCGGTCGCCATTCCCGTGGTTGCCTCCACCAACGTGTACGGGGACATCGTCGAGCGGATCGGTGCCGACAGGATCGACGTAGTCTCGGTCATCAGTGACCCGGCGCAGGACCCCCACTCGTACGAGGCCAGCACGCGAACCCAGCTGGAGCTGTCCAAGGCGAGGGTCGTCGTCGAGAGCGGCGGCTACGACGATTTCATCGACCGGATGCTCCGCAGCTCAGGCAACACCTCCGCTGACGTGATCAACGCTGTGGACGTCTCGGGCAAGGCTGCTCCCGCGGGCGGGGAGCTGAACGAGCACGTCCGGTACGACGTTCCCACGATGGGCCGACTCGCGGACCGGATCGCGGCCGCCCTGGCCCGGGCCGCACCCGCCGACGCGGGCACGTTCCGCGAGAACGCCAAGGAATTCAAGGCTGGGATCCCTCCGGGCCCGGACGGACCGGATCAAGGCGGACCATGAGGGCACGCCGGTGGCGGTCACCGAGCCGGTACCTCTGTACCTGACCGAGGCATGCGGCCTGGTGAACCGCACTCCCTCCGCATTCAGCGAGGCGGTCGAGGAAGGCGAGGAGGTCTCGCCCCGGACCCCCTCGACGACGAGCGCGTCTGGCTGGTACGCGAAGGCGTGGAGCTGGAAGTCGACCTGGAGACCGTGGAGCCCGGCGACACCGTTGCCGTGTACGAACACCACCGCATCCCGGTCGACGGACACGTACTCACCGGCGAGGCCCTGGTGGACCAGGCAGCCGTCACCGGTGAGATGCTGCCGTCTACGCCAGGGAAGGCGCCCACGTCTACGCCGGCACCATCGTGACCTCCGGCTCGCTCACCATCCGCGCAGACTTCGTCGGCTGGGACACCACGGTCGGCAGGATCATCAGCCGGGTCGAGGAGGCCCAGTCGGACCGGGCCCCGATCCAGACCGTGGCCACCCACTTCACCCAGCGCTTCGTCTCGGTCTCCTTCGCCCTGGCCGCGGTCACCTACGTCGTCACCCGCGACGCACGCCGCGCGATGACCATGCTGCTCATCGCCTGCCCCAGCGCGGCGGGACTCGCCACCGACCGCCATCAGCGAGGCCATCGGCAACGGCGCCCGCCGCGGCACCCTCATCAAGGGCGGCACCCACCTGGAGGGCATCGGCCGGGTCGCCGCGGTCGTCTTCGACAAGACCGGCACCCTCACCTTCGGCCGCCCCCTGGTCACGAGCGTGGTGACCCTCAGCGAGAGGTCACCGCCGACGAGGTGCTGAGCCTGGCCGCCTCCGGAGAACTGCACGCACGCCACCCGCTCGCCCAGGCCATCGTCGCCCGTACCGAGGAGCAGCACCTCCACGTGCCGATCCACCAGGCGTGCAAGGTCGTCCTCGGCATGGGCATGCGGGCTGAACTCGACGGCACCCGCCTCCTCGTCGGCAGCCCCGCCCTCCTGCGCCAGCACGGCGTCGACCTCACCAAGGATGCCCGGGGCTGGACGGACCGGCTGCGCGCCGGCGGCGAGACCGTCATCTGCCTCGCCCACGACAAGGACCTCATCGGCATGCTCGGCGTATCCGACGCAGTACGTGCCGGCGCCGAAACCGTCGTTCAGCAGCTGCGCGACCTCGGGGACGCCCGCCTGATCCTGCTCACCGGCGACGCACAAGAGACCGCCCAGGTCGTCGCCGACACCCTCGGGATCACCGAAGTCCACGCCCACGCCCTCCCGGAGGCCAAACTCCAGCTGATCCGGGACCTTCAGGCAGAGGGACACACGGTGGCCATGGTCGGCGACGGCACCAACGACGCTCCCGCCCTCGCCCTGGCCGATGTCGGCATCACCATGGGGGAACACTCCTCCCACGTCGCACTGGAGACCGCCGACATCGCACTCGCCGGCAACGACCTTCAACCAAACTCCGCACCTGCCCCGGGTGGGTGACGACGTCCTGCGGCGGGCCCCGTTGGAGGAGCTCCGCGTAGCCCACCGGGATCCCGCAGGGCGAGCCGACGACGAGCCTGAGCCGTAAGGTTTCGCCGACCCGGCTGTCCTACGACTCTTTGGCCCGACGTGGCCGTGCGCTACCGGCTGGCGTACGGGAGCAGGGCCATCTCCCGGGCGTTCTTGATGGCCAGGGCGAGTTGGCGCTGCTGCTGCGCGGTGACACGGGTGATGCGGCGGCTGCGGATCTTGCCGCGGTCGGAGATGAACTTTCGGAGCAGGTCGGTGTCCTTGTAGTCGATGTACGTGATTCCTGCCGTGTCCAGCGGGTTGGGGCGGGACTTCAGCGGCTTGCTGGGGGAGGGGCGGCGGGCCATGGGTGTTCCTCGGGGGTACGGAGTTCGGGGTGTTGGTGAGTGGGTCGCTGGGGTCAGGCAACGGAGTCGAGCAGCGGCCCGAAGGCGGCGGGGAGCTGCTTCCACGCCTCGCGCCCGGCCGTGTACTCGGCTTCGGTCAGGAGGCAGGAATCCAGGAGCTGTTCGATCCCGTCGCGGTCGAGTCCCGGCGAGGTGAAGACCAGGTGCTGGCAGCAGTCGCCGTGCTCGGGGTCCCAGTCGAGGGCGGCCGCGGCCTGACGCATGGCGGGGACCAGGTCCCAGGCGGCGTCGGGGAGCGAGGCCAGCCAGGGGCCGGCGTTCTCCACGCACAGCGCGCCACCCGCGGCGTCCCAGGCGAGCAGGGTGTCGGGGCGGTCGGCGAGCCAGAACCGGCCGCGGCTGCGGGCCGCGGCGCAGGTCAGGTCCTCCAGGGCCTGGTAGAGCCGCTCGGGGTGGAACGGCCGGCGGCGTTGCCACACGAGCGTGGCAACCCCCGCCTCGTCGGCCTCCTGGGGGAGGAGCGCACACGCGGGGTGCTGCGCGGCGGCGGCCGTCTCCACGTCGAAACCGGCGAACACCAAGCGGGTGAGTTCGCTGGAGCCAGTGGGCACCTGCCGGGCCGTCGGGTGTAGCTGGGCGAGCAGGGCGCGGTCCTCGTCGTCGGCCTCCTGGCTGTCGGCGATCGCGAGGACCGGCGCGTATTCGAGCTGACGGGCCAAGGTGTCCCCGACGGTCCGCTGATCGGTGGCCGCGGCGGCGAGTCCGGCCTCGGCGAGGTCGTCCCCGTTGCCCAGGCAGGGCAGGACGAGCGCCGGGTCGACGGCGGTGATCACGTTGGTGAGTTCCAGTACGTCACCGGCGTGCGCGGCCACGACCTCGGCCATCGCCCGGGGCTCGACCGAGTCCCAGAGTTCCACCACGGCCAGGCGGGTCAGCCCGCTCGCGGCCAGTCGCTCCAGCTCGGGTACGAGGTCCTCGCGCAGGGCGCAGCAGGCGCAGTCGTTGACCAGCGGAGTCTCGTCGGCGGATATCTCGCCCCCGGAATCGCGCAGGGTGCGAAGTACGTTGCCCGCGGCAGCCGAGGACAGATCGTGGTGCAGGGCGATACTTCCCGGCACGGCGCGCAGCAGGTGTTCGACGGTCTCCATGCGCGCGTCGGCGTGCATACCGCCGACGATCACGACGGGGAGGGTCACTTGCTCCCTCCGTAGCGCCGCTCGAAGCGTTCGACGCGACCCGCGGTGTCCAGGACACGCGCGGTGCCGGTGTAGAAGGGATGGCTCTGCGAGGAGATCTCGACGTCGATGACCGGGTAGGTGTTGCCGTCCTCCCACTCGACCGTCTTGCCGCTGGTGACGGTCGAGCGGGTGAGGAAGGCGAAGTCGGCGGCCTTGTCGCGGAAGACGACGGGGCCGTAGGCGGGGTGGATTCCAGGCTTCATGAGGGTGCTTCTTTCGGTGGGGTCAGCGCTCTTCGCGGAAGTCGACGTGGCGGCGGACCACCGGGTCGAACTTGCGCAGCACCATGCGGTCCGGGTCGTTCCGGCGGTTCTTGCGGGTGACGTAGGTGTAGCCGGTGCCGGCGGTGGAGCGGAGCTTGATGATCGGGCGTATTTCGTTGCGTGCCATGGCCTGAGTATACGATAATGGGAATCGTTTTCAATGGATGAGAGAACCGGGCCGGACGGTGCCGTGGCTGCGACCACCGTCCGGCCCGGAGTCTTCAGGCGGCGGTGGCCACGGCCTGCGCGTGTTCGTGCTCCCAGGCGTCGTCGATCCCGTACGTCTCCCAGTCCGGGAAGGCGTCCGCGGTCGGCACGGCTTCGTCCGGGCCGAGGAGGCAGGCTTCGAGGGCTGCCTGCAGTGCGTCGGCGCGCAGGCCGGTACCGATGAAGACGAGTTCCTGGCCCTGCGTGGTGTCCGGCCCGCGGGCGCCCGAAGGCTCGAAGCGGGCCACCGCGCCGGCCTGGGACCAGAGGCCGGTCACGCGGGGGCGGCTGGCAAGCCAGAAGAAGCCCTTGCTGCGCAGGATCTGCCCGAAGGTCCCGCCGTCGAGGCCCTTGGTGACGAAGGTCCACAGTCGGTTGGGATGGAAGGGGAGTTCGGAGCGGAACACGAGCGAGGAGATCCCGTACTCCTCGGTCTCCGGGACGTGGTCGCCGTTCAGCTCCTTGACCCAGCCCGGGGCCTGCTGGGCGCGTTCGACGTCGAAGAGACCGGTTCCCAGGACCTGTTCGAGAGCGACTTGGCCGCGTACGGCGGGAACGATCCGGGCCTCGGGATTGAGTCGGGCGAGGGTGGCGCGCAGCCGGGTGACGTCCTGGGGCGCGACGAGGTCGAGCTTGTTGAGGACGATCACGTCCGCGAACTCGATCTGGTCCATGAGGAGATCGCTGACGGTGCGCTCGTCGTCCTCGTACTGGTCCAGTCCGCGGGCAGTGAGCTCGTCGCCGCCTGCGAGTTCCGGCAGGAAGTTCGCGGCGTCCACGACAGTGACCATGGTGTCGAGGCGGGCGAGGTCGCCGAGGGTGGCGCCGTCGTCGCGGGGGAAGGAGAACGTGGCGGCGACGGGCATGGGCTCGGAAATCCCGCTGGACTCGATGAGCAGGTAGTCGAAGCGCCCCTCGCGGGCGAGTCGGTCCACCTCCTCCAGCAGATCGTCGCGCAGGGTGCAGCAGATGCACCCGTTGGTCATCTCGACCAGTCGCTCCTCGGTGCGCGACAGCGCGGCCTCGCCGCCGCGCACGAGCGCGGCATCGATGTTGACCTCGCTCATGTCGTTGACGATGACCGCGACCCGCAGGCCTTCACGGTTGCCGAGCACGTGGTTGAGCAGGGTGGTCTTGCCGGCTCCGAGGAATCCGGACAGGACGGTGACGGGGAGCGGGGCGTTCGTCGGGCGTGCCATCGGCTCAGCCTTCGGGGCGGAGCAGGCCGCGTTCGTACGCCTTCACCAGTCGCTGCGGTACTTGGTACACGGAGCCGTCGACGGTGATCGGGACGAGCTGCGGGGTCGTGGCCTTCCATTGGGCCCGGCGGTGACGGGTGTTGCTGCGGGACATCTTCCGCTTGGGGACGGCCATCGGGATCTCCTGTGGGTGTCGAAGGTGCTCGCGTGAGCCTATATGAAAACGACGACCATTTTCAATTAATGCTCAGTGTGGATCTTCAATGACCTTCGGCATCTCTGAGGAGCGGGTCGTTCAGGGTCCTCCAGCCTTCGTGTCCCAGTGACAACTCGCTGTCGGTGAGCAGTGCGGAGTCCAGCGCGCCGCCGATGCGGTCGGCGTCCAGGCCGGCACCGGTGAACACGATCTCGTTGCGCCGCTCGCCGTAGTAGGCGTCCCAGAACCAGCATGCGAGCGTGCGGCGTTGCGGGGACGCGGCCTCCCAGGCAGGGGAGGCGGGTGCCTCGAGCCAGTGGTCGGCTTCGCGGATTTCCGGGTGGCCACCGGCTGAGCGCCAGGTGGCGGCCGACTCCGGCCGGTTGGCCAGCCAGAGGTGTCCGCGGCTTCGCAGTACGCCGAGCGTGGTGTCGCCCAGTGCTTCGGTCAGCCGCTCGGGGTGTACCGGTCGGCGGGAGCGCCAGACGAAGGTGGACACCGCTCGGTCGGGATGGGGGTGGGCGTAAGCGGAGATCGCAGGCTCCATCCAGGCCGCCCATGCCTCCGCCTGGCCGTGCCCGTCGGCCTGCATGAACCGATCTCCTTTATGGAAATGGTTTCCATTTTTATATCATGCCGAGATGCTGGCTGTGGCTTGCGTGGCGGCGGGAGGGTCTGCCGGTAGGGGTGTCGGGACGGTGGCGCGATGGCGTCATGTCGGGTTCGTCGGAGGCGCCCGAACTACGTATTGGTATGCCGGGCGGTGCTCGGGAGTCGGCACCTGCAGGGCGTGGGGCCTATCGCTGGGCCCGCCGGACCGGCGGTGCGGGGCGTCGCGGGGCGAGCGTGATGGGGGAAGCGGGGCGCGCCGTGGGTTGGAAGCATGCCGAGGTCGTCAACGGCGTCGGTTCGGCCCCCGAAAGGGCCGAACTCGCGCACGCGGCGGACTTCAGGAAGGGCGAGTCCCAGGACGCCGGCTACTTGGAGATCGCGATGCGACGTGACGAACCTCCAGAAGGCGCCCGGATCGATGTCGTGAGACCGGTCGCCCCGATCCTGTGCAGGTTGGGGAGACTCCGCAAGGCCTCTTCCCGGCTCCTGGGCCGGGGGAATTACCGTTGTATCTGTCATGGTTTGGAAGAGTGGGGCGTATGACCCGTAGCCTGACGCGACGAGCCTGCGTGCCCAAAGAGGAGGAAGTGGTGGCGACTGTGCCTGGCGAGACGAGCGGCGCGCCAGTCCGGCAACGGTCCACCCGGCAGCGAGCCGCCGTAGTGGCGGTGCTCGACGACGTCGACGAGTTCCGGAGTGCGCAGCAGCTGCACGATGTGCTCAAGCGTCGCGGTGACTCCGTGGGCCTGACGACCGTCTACCGCACCCTCCAACACCTGGCGGACGCGGGCGAAGTCGACGTGCTCCGTACGGGCGACGGCGAGGCCGTCTACCGGCGCTGTTCCAGCGGTGATCACCATCACCATCTGGTGTGCCGTTCGTGCGGCAAGGCGGTGGAGGTCGACGGTCCGGCCGTCGAGAAGTGGGCTGCGGCGATCGCGGCCAAACACGACTTCGTCAGCATCGCCCATACCGTGGAGATCTTCGGCACCTGCGCGGACTGTGCAGCGGCCGCAGCTTGGAGGGCAGCCGAGCCGGCGTCCGGACAGCATGGGTGACCTCCACGCCGCGGTTCGTGACTCTTCACGAATGAACCGGCGATGACGCCGTCTTTCCATCCCTGACCTAGGCTTGCCACCGTCGCACCGGCTGGCTGTACGCGCTTCGTCGAACCGCGAGACCGAGGTGGAGTAGCCCAGATCAGTGGCACAGCTGCCGACGCACCCCACCGGATCCTCATGGTGGGGTGCGTGGGCAGCGGAGTGTCATCCGGGCTGGACTACCAAGAGGACTTGGTCACGCCGGGGAGGAAGCCGGCGTGCGCCTGCTGCCGGGCGCGTACGCGGGAGAGTCCGAACTTGCGCAGATAGCCGCGAGGGCGGCCGTCGACGCTGTCGCGATTACGCACGCGGGTGGCGCTGGCGTTACGCGGCTGTCGGCGCAGTTCCGCCACCGCGCTCCGGCGCTCGCCCTCGGTGGACGAAGGGCGCCGGATGATCTCCTTCAATTCGGCCCGCCGCGCGGCGTAACGATCAACGACCTCCTTGCGCTTCTCGTTCTGCGCGATCTTGCTCTTCTTCGCCATCAGACCTTCACTCCTCGCGCCCGGATCCGGGCCACGGCGGCCTCGATGCCGATGGCGTCCACTGTCTTGATCGCCTTGGCGCTCAGGGTCAGACGGACGTTGCGGCCCTCGCTGGGCAGCCAGTAGCGCTTGCTCTGGATGTTCGGGTCGAAGCGGCGTGACGTACGCCGGTGGGAGTGGGAGATGTTGTTGCCGAACCCGGGCTTGGCGCCGGTCAGTTGGCAGTGGGCGGACATGGCGATACCTGCCTCTCTCTGCAGCCATCACATATTGGTAATGGAAACCATTCCCACATACTAGCCTCATGGGATGAGGCGTACCCGTCCCCACCGCCAAGTGCCGGTGGTACACGCGCCACACCGCTCATGACCAGGAAGAATGAAGTTTCTGCCTTCGGCGGGCCGGTGCTGGCCCGTAACTGGCCCGGATCTTGCTCCACGCAGGGGCGCAACCACGACGGCTTCGCTGCGGCCTCGAGTGGAAGCCGGAGGGGGAACCGCGCGTCATTGTCACCCCGTGTTGGACCCCACGACGACCGTCACTGGGCGGCACTGGGCGGCACTGGGCGGCACTGGGCGTCAGCTTCGACGCGGCCACCATGCGCCGGATGCCTCGACTTCCCGATGGCGCTCTCCGCCGGGCAATGCGCCCGTCAGCGGGGCAACATGGCCGTTCTGCGCGCCCTCGTCGGTGACCGCTGCATGCACGACCCGAAGCTGATGGCGGTACTTGGAAACGGTTCTGACCGCCCTTCCGTGATGACTACGCCAGAAGGATGGCCGCGTCCAGGACAGGCAGCCGCCGTGCAACCGCCTGAGCAGCGCGGGATTCTTTGGCTGACAGCAGTCGGGGCCGGCACCGGGATGGCCCCTCAGGGAAGCAGGTAGGACGCTCAGAAACGAGTGCTTTGCGGGTGTCAGCTGGCTGGGGTGTGTGTCTCTTCGGGGGCGTGCGGCCTGATGGTGGGCGTGCCGGTCCAGCTGGCGAGTATGCCGAGGGCCTCGGCGGAAGGGGAGGCCGGTTCGGGGGTCAGGACGATGAGGGTCTGGTCGGGGTCGCCCTCGACGGACAGGGCCACGTAGTCGAGGGTGAGGTCGCCGACGAGCGGGTGGTGCAGGTGTTTCGTGCCGGTGGTGTGGGCGAGGACGTCGTGGTCGGCCCACATGCGGCGGAAGGCATCGCTGTGCAGGGAGAGCTCTCCGATCAACTCGGTGAGCTGTGGGTCGTCCGAGTGGCGTCCTGTGTACAGGCGCAGCGTGGCCACGCAGTCGCCGGCGGCCTTCTCCCAGTCGGTGTACAGGCTGTGGGCCGCTTCGTCGAGGAAGACGTAGCGGGCGAAGTTCCGATCGCGGTGGGGTCGGGCCTGCAAGTCGGTGAAGACGGCGGAGCCGAGCCGGTTGGCGGCCAGGATGTCCATGCGCCGTCCCAGGACCATCGCGGGGACGGCGAGGGCGTCCAGGGCCCGGTACAGGACGGGGCGGACCCGCTGCGGGCTGAGCGGCCGCTTGCTGCGGGTGCGGGCAGCGGTGGGCTGGGCGAGGTCGAAGAGGTGGGCGCGTTCGGTCTCGTCCAGCTGAAGGGCGAGGGCGACGGCGTCCAGGACGGTTTCGGAGACGTTCTGGGTGCGGCCCCGCTCCAGGCGGACGTAGTAGTCGACGCTGACCCCGGCGAGCTGGGCGACTTCCTCGCGGCGCAGCCCCGGTACCCGGCGGGCGCCGGGATGCGGTGCGAGGCCGGCCTGCTCGGGGGTGATCCGGGCTCGGCGGGTGCGCAGGAACTCACGGATCTCGGCGCTGCGGTCCATGCATCCACCGTACGGCGGGCCCGGGCCCGCCAGTGTCCTGGAAGGGGGTACTGGCAGACCCCCGGAACAAGGGTGCCCCCTACGGCGGCCCACGCGGTGGCTGCGGGTGGTTGCCTGGATGGCGGGCTCACCGCATCGCGCTGATCATGGCATCCGGCGGTCGGCCCTGGTGGGTATCCGCCGTGAGCGGCTGCTCCGCCCCGGGCGTGATATCGCCCGGGAACCGGAAACCGAGGAACGGAACTTTCTGATGAAGCACATCTCACTGGGTGGTCTGGAGGTCTCCCGGATCGGCCTGGGTGCCATGTCGATGTCCGGCTACTACAACGTCGGAGAGGGCAGCGACGCCGAGTCGATCCGCACCATCCACCGTGCACTGGACCTGGGCGTCACCCACCTCGACACCGCCGAGATCTACGGCCCCTACACCAACGAGGAGCTGGTCGGCCAGGCTCTCAAGGGGCGCCGCGACCGGGTCGTGCTGGCGACCAAGTTCGGCTTTGTGCAGCACTCCGGTGGCGGCCCCGGCGTCATCGACAGCAGCCCGGCGAACGTCCGCACCGCCGTCGAGGGCTCGCTCAAGCGTCTCGGCACCGACTACATCGACCTGTACTACCAGCACCGGGTCGACCCGAGCACTCCTGTCGAGGACACCGTCGGGGCACTGGCCGAGCTGGTCGCTGAGGGCAAGGTCCGCCACATCGGCCTGTCCGAAGCCGGCCCCGACACCATCCGCCGCGCCCACGCCGTGCACCCGGTCACCGCGCTGCAGACCGAGTACTCCCTGTGGACCCGGGACGTCGAGGCGCAGATCCTGCCGCTGCTGCGCGAGCTGAACATCGGCCTCGTGCCCTATTCGCCGCTCGGCCACGGCTTCCTCACCGGCCAGATCCGCTCCACCGACGACATTGCCGACGACGACTGGCGCAAGACCAACCCGCGCTTCACGGGCGAGAACTTCCAGCGCAACCTGCGCATCGTCGACGAGGTCAAGGCCGTCGCCGCCGAAGCGGACGCGAGCCCGGCACAGATCGCCCTGGCCTGGCTGCTCGTCCAGGGCGACGACATCGCCCCCATTCCCGGTACCAAGCGCGTCGCCCGCGTCGAGGAGAACACCGCTGCCGACGCCATCGAGCTGACCGACGCGCAGGTCGAGAGGCTGAACAACCTCACCCCGGCTGCTGGCGAGCGCCACGACGAAGGGAACATGGCCGTCATCGACCGGTGACCGGGCACACCTTGTGACGGTGGCGTCCGCAGGCTCGACACCAGTCATGGCCGCGAAGCCCCTGGATCATAAGGTCCAGGGGCTTCGCGAGCTTTCTGGCGCATCTCAGAGGGCTGAGCGTCGATGTGGCCAACTATCGGGTTCTGACCGCGCTTCCGTGAGGCCAAAGAGTCCCGCACTGCTCAGGCGGTTGCACGGCGGCTGCCTGTCCTCGACGTGGCCATCCTTCTGGCGTAGTCATCACGGAAGGGCGGTCAGAACCTTGGAAACGACCGGTGTTGCTCCTCGCCTCACTTGATCTAGTTTTCAACGGCTCGGGATGATTGGCATGCTTGATGCTGGTGGCGAGCCGGGGTTGCCTGGCCGATCGGGTGCGACCTGTGCGTCCCGGCCCTGCTCAAGCCCGTTCGGTGCCTGTTCGGGGCAGCCCTACGCCTCCGCGGGGGTGGTCGGTCGCGTCGCGTAACGGTGGCGCATGGCGTCGCTGGCTGCGGGGCCTGCGGTGAAGACGTAGGTCCCGCTGTCGTCGAGTCGGCGGCCGGTCTTGGCGTCGACGACGACGGGTTCGACTTCCTCGCCGTTGTGGGCGTCGATGAGGATCATGCTGCGTTCGGCCGGTGTGAGGCGGGAGTTGCCCCATGCGGCCAGGGCGACGATCACCGGGCGCAGGGAGCGCCCCAGTTCGGTGAGGACGTACTCGTGGCGTACGGGGTTGGTCTGGTAGGGCCGGCGCTCCAGCAGCCCGTCCGCGACGAGGGTCTTCAGCCGGGTGGTGAGCATGCTGGAGGAGATGCCCAGGCTCTCCTGGAACTGG
This sequence comes from Streptomyces sp. NBC_01296, assembly GCF_035984415.1. Taxonomy (NCBI): domain Bacteria; kingdom Bacillati; phylum Actinomycetota; class Actinomycetes; order Kitasatosporales; family Streptomycetaceae; genus Streptomyces; species Streptomyces sp. NBC_01296. The sequence goes on from NZ_CP130720.1 coordinate 8,752,465, forward strand.
TCGAAGCGTGTGTAGCCGTCGAAGGCGTCGTGGAGGATCAGCAGCGTCCACCACTCACCGACGTGTTCCACCGTCGTGGACAGCGGGCACTCCCGGTCCTCCAACCTGATCCGGCTTGCCACGGCGACCATCCCTTCAGTTACTGCTAAAGTCGAAGTTACTGGCTTCTATTTTAGCAGTAAAGACGGGAGCGGTGCCCTCTGCGCCCGCGTCCGGGAACGGAGCACACCGTGACCACATCCATCAGTGAATCCCTCGAAGGCCGACGCGCTCTGGTGACCGGCGGCACCAAGGGCACCGGGGCGGCCATCGCCCGACGTCTCGCCGAGGCCGGCGCGACCGTGCTGGTCACCGCCCGAAGCCGCCCCGGCGACGTCGAGGAGAAGGCGTTCATCACCGCCGATCTGTCCAACGCCCAGGGCGCAGTCCGCGTAGCCGCCGAGGTGGACGCCCGCGTGGGAGGCGTCGACATCCTGGTCAACACCCTAGGCGGGTCCGAGGCGCCGGCCGGAGGGTTCGCGGCGCTCGGCGAGGACGACTGGGCAAGGGAGCTGAACACGAACCTGCTGGCCGCGGTCCGCCTGGACCGCGCACTCCTCCCGCACATGATCGCCAAGGGCAAGGGCGCGATCGTGCACGTCACCTCGATCCAGCGCCGCATGCCGCTGTGGAACGGCACCCTGGCCTACGCCGCCGCCAAGGCCGCCCTGACCACCTACAGCAAGGGCCTGGCCAACGAGGTCGCCCCGCACGGCGTCCGCGTCAACACCGTCTCGCCCGGCTTCGTGCAGACCTCGGCCGCCGACAACCTCGTCGCCCGGATCGCCCACGACGCAGACATCACCCAGGAAGCGGCGCTGGGCCGGCTCATGGACTCCCTGGGCGGCATCCCGCTGGGCCGCCCCAACCGCCCCGAGGAAGTCGCCGAGCTCGTCGCCTTCCTCGTCTCCGACCGCGCTTCGGCCATCGTCGGCGCCGAACACGTCATCGACGGCGGCACCACCCCCACCGTCTGAACCCACCCCCACCCCAAGGACCGTCATGCACGACAACCAGCCCCGCACCACCACTCCCGACACCCTGCCCGAGGTGATCACCCGCTACCTGACAGCACACCGCGCCCACGACACCGCCACCGCGATCACCGCCTTCACCCGCGAAGCCACGGTGATCGACGACGGCAACACCTACGAGGGCACCCAGGGGATCGGGGAGTGGCTCGACCGATCCGCCACCGAATTCACCTACACCATCCACCTCACCGACGCCCAGCAGACCGACGCAACCCGCTACATCGCCACCCACCACCTCGAGGGCAACTTCCCCGGCGGGTCGATCGATCTGCGCTACCAGTTCACACTCCGCGACGGCCTCATCGAACGTCTCGTCATCGGACCCTGAGTCCTTCCAACGCCACCCGTTGCCGCCTTATGCGAGAAGCCCGCTCGCCCGTCAACGCCGTTCCAGGCCGTCGTGCCCAGCCACTCAACCACCGGGCCGGCCCTGTAGTTCGGGATCAGCACGTGCGCGTCTGAGGACTCAAGGCGAGCAACTCCGAGGCCATCCTCAGTCAGGGTGAGATTCAAATATCCCCGTCAACCCGGCGAATCTGCACGGTCAGAGCACTAGCGAGGCTCGGCGGGCCACCCGATGGCCTGGAAGACGGCGACGGGGTCGAGGTAGTCCCGCCAGTGCGTTACCTGACGGTTCTCGATGGTGATCACGGAGACGAAGTGGTTGTCGTAGGCGCGTCCCGTGTGGACCACGTTCCCGTGCACGGCGTACTCCAACACGACGACGGACGTCGCGGGGTCGTGGTGGACGGCGAGTCCGTCCGCGCTGTGCAGGAACATGATGTCGCCGTAGCCGCGGTACAGGTCGGCGACCGCCCGCCGCCCCTGGATGCGGCGCGGGTAGCCGGGGACGGAGACCACGTACTCGACGACCACGTCCTCGGCCAAGAGGTCGAAGAAGTGCTCGCCGTCGACCAGGCCCGCCAGGCCCTCCTGGACGATGCGGAAGAACGGGTCCAGCGCCGCGAAGTCGGTGATGTCGTCCACGGGCCCGGTCACCGGCCCGCCGTCCAGGCGTGGGCGTTGCGCCGGGCGAAGTCGAGGAAGGCGGTCGGGGGCCGGCCGGTGACTTTCTCGACGTCGTCGTTGGGCGTGGAGCCGTTGCCGGAGGAGATGGCGCCGGTCAGCCAGCGCAGCATCACCGCGTAGTCGGCGGGGACGAGGCCGGCGGCGATGGCGCCTTCGATCCACACCTCGGGGTCGAGGTCGTGGTGCGCGACGGTTCGGCCGGTCACGGCGGTGATGGTGTCGGCGACCTCTGCGACGGTGAGGGCCTGCGGGCCGGTGGGCGCGTAGTGGGCGCCGGCGTGGGCGGTGGGGGCGAGCAGCGTCTCGGCCGCGACGGCGGCGATGTCGTCCGCGTCGACGAAGGCCTCCCTGCCGCCGCCGGTGGGGACCGTGACAGCCCCGTCGATGACCGGCAGGTGGGCGTCGGCGAAGTTCTGCATCACCCAGGAGGGGCGCAGGACGCAGTGGGTGATGCCGCCGCGGGCGGCGAGGTCGGCCTCGACGGCCTTGATGTCGACCTGGGGCGGTGCCTGGTCGGCGCCGTAGGTGCTGAGGTAGGTGACGTGGCGGACGCCTGCGGCTTCGGCGAGGTCGAGGACGGCGGCGACCTGGTCGGCGTAGGTGACGCGCATGACGGGGGTGACGAGGTAGAGGCGGTCGACCCCGGTCAGGGCATCGGGGTGGGTCGTGGGGTTGTCCCAATCGAAGGGGACGTCGCCGCCGTGGCGCGCCGCAGTGCGGGCGCCCAGGCCACGTTCGGTGAGCTTCTTCGCCAGGAGTGAGCCGGTGCGGCCAGTGCCGCCGAGGATGAGAGCGGTCTGCGGTGATCCAGTCATGGGTCCATCGTGAGAGCACCAAGGGAGCGGATCAATGCGCGAATAGCTCGTTCTTTTACGTCAAACGCTCGTTCCATTGCCGGGTGTGGCCGTCCTGCCGATACTGGTCGGGTGGACATACTGCAGGATCACCTGGCGCGGGCGCGTGCCGGCGGCGCGGTCTTCGCCCGGACGGTCGCCGAGCCGCCGTGGGGGCTGCGGCTGGCCGGCTCGATCCAGCTGGCCGTGCACACGGTGGTCCGCGGCCGGGGATGGCTGTGGCTCACCGACCCGGGCCACGCGGTGGAACTCGTGCCCGGGGAGGTGACGCTGGTACGCGGCGGACCGGACCACCACATCGGGCACGAGCCGGGCACCGACTGCCTCGACCCGGAAGAATTCCGGGCCCGGCACGCCCACGACGCGCAGGCCGAGAACCCCCGGGCGACCGTGTTCCTCTGCGGCGCCTACCGGTTCACCGGCGACATCGGCAACGGACTGCTGGAGGCGCTGCCACAGGTTCTCACCCTGCAGGCGGCGGTCGGCGACCCGCTGCGGGACGTCATCTCGCTGCTCTCCCACGAGCTGGCCGCACCCGAACCGGGCCAGCCCACCGTGCTCGACCGGCTCCTCGACGTCCTGCTCGTCCTCGCCATCCGCAGCGACTTCCGCCGCAGCCCCACTGCTCCCCGCTGGTACCGGGCCCTGGCCGACCCCCGCCTGAACGCCGCACTGCAGGCCATGCACGGGGACGCCGGCCGCGACTGGTCAGTCCCCGAACTCGCCGCGATCACTGGCCTGTCCCGGGCAGCCTTCGCCCGGACCTTCCGCGACGTGCTCGGCCAGACCCCCATGCAGTACCTGACCGACTGGCGCATGGCCCTCGCCCGCGACCACCTGCGCAACGGCGAACTCGGCATGGCGACCATCGCCCGCACGATCGGCTACAGCTCGCCCTACGCGTTCGCCGCCGCCTTCCGCCGCCACCACGGCGAACCGCCCGGAGCCTGGCGGCAACGGGAGTCGCTGCGCGAGCCGGAGCTCCCTGCCCACGGTTCCCACGCACACTGACCCCTCCCCCTCGCAGGATCTTCCCGCCCGAGACTCAGCTGGTCGACATGCCATGATCCCCTTGCTGGAGAAGATCCCGCCGATTGCCGGCCTGGTCGGACGGCTGCGGAAGCGGCCCGACAGCCTGCTTGGTGACCGCGGCTATGACCACGACAAGTACCGCCGCCTGGTCAGGGCGATGAGCGTCAAACCCGTCAATTGCCCGACAGGGTGTCCCTCATGGGTCGGGACCAGGAGTCCACCGCTGGGTGGCCGAGCGGACCATCGCCTGGTTCCACGGCTTCCGCCGACTCAGGATCCGATGGGAACGACGCGACGACATCCATGAAGCCTTCCTCGGCCTGGCCACCTGCCTCATCCCCCACCGACACGTCCGGCGCCTCTGTTAGGGCCTTTAAGAGTGGAGTGCTCGGCGCAGTGCCTCGACGGCCAGCGTGCGTGCGACAACGGTCGCCTTGGAGTCGCGGAGGCTGTCGAGCATGAGGAAATCGTGGACCATCCCCAACACGCGCACCGCGGTGACGTCCACACCGGCCTCGCGCAGCTTGGATGCGTACGCCTCGCCCTCGTCACGCAGTACGTCGGCCTCATCGGTGATGACCAAGGTGGTGGGAAGGCCGCGCAGCTGCTCGATGTCGGCCCGCAGAGGGGACGCGTAGATCTCTTCGCGCTGCCCGGGCTCGCTCGTGTAGGCGTCCCAGAACCACTTCATCCCGTCGCGGGTGAGGTAGTACCCCTCGGCGAACTGCTGGTACGAGGGCGTGTCGAAGTTGGCGTCGGTGACAGGGTAGAGCAGCACCTGGGCCGCCAGGCTGACATCGCCGCGTTCCTTGGCCATCAGCGCGAACACGGTCGACATATTGCCGCCGACCGAGTCGCCGCAGACCGCGATCCGGGAGGTGTCGAGGTTTTGCTCCTCGCCGTTTTGGACGATCCACTTTCCGACCGCGTAGTTCTGCTCGATCTGCGTGGGGTACTTCGCCTCGGGGGCCAGGTCGTAGACCGGGAAGACCACCGCTGCGTCCGATCCGACCGCGAGTTCACGTATCAGTCGGTCGTGGGTGTTCTCGTCACCGAATACCCATCCGGCGCCGTGGATGTACAGCACCACCGGGAGGGTTTTCGTCGCTCCCTCGGGGCGGATGATACGGGCGCGGACGTGGCCGTATTGTCCCGCGTCTACGCTCACCCACTCCTCGGTCACGGCGGGCTTGGCCACGCCCTCCCCGGCCTGCAGGTCATCGAGCATCTCGCGGCCGTTCTCCGGTGGGACTTCGTAGATGCGCGGGTGCGGTGAGGTGGCGTCCGCCAGCTCTTTGGCCGCGGGTTCCAGGACGGGGGTCGGGAACGACGGATTCGCGGGCATGCCACGCCTCCTGTCTCGGCAGATTTGGGGACTGCGGACAGCGCCGAGCCAGTTTCATCGTCTCTCAATGGCGAATCGGCGCAACATCGGGAGAGGGCGGGCTCGGCTTCTGTTAGGGCCAGTAACCGCCTCCCAATCCGGTGAGCAAACGCTGTTGCTTCCTGAGCTCTGGCTCAACTTCTGTGGACCTGTGCTGTGCGAGCTCTTGTAGGCACCAGACCAATTCGCTGACGTGCCGGTTTCCCGTGTGCGCCGACTTGATGCGCCGAGTGTCGGCTCGTCACGACAGAAGTCGTGCCAGAACCGCTTCCTGTGAACAGAGCCAGTGCCGGTCAACTTCGTGTCGGGAGAGCTGCCACGGAACGGTGCCGTAGTACTCGCAAACCTCGATCACCGGCTTGATTTCGGTCAGCCTGCGGACCCTGACTGGTTGAGTCATTCCGCCTTCCCTTGCTGGCAGTCACTTCCGACCAGCACAACGAGCAACCCGGCAAACGTTCGCGGTCACAGCACGAGGCAGGTGCTGGCCTCACGGATGGGCATCGCGGGCGCCCCCTGGGGAGCACCAGCGCCGGCAGCGGGCGCCCGGCGCGCTCCAGGGACGTGCGGGCCGCTGGTGCAGCCCGCGATCCGTGGGCGGCGCCGCCCGCTGCGGAATCCGCACCCGTACCCGCGTCCGTATCGGCATCTGCTTCGGTCCCTGCTGTTGGAAGGCCAGTACCGAGCGGGTGCGGGAGGGGGGTCAGGATGCTGCGGCGGCCTTGCGGACACGGTCGATGAGGATGCGGGCCATGGAGTGCGCGGTTTTGGGATCCAGGTTGCTTCCCCCGCCCTCAATGGTGACCCGGCCGACGACGGTACCCAGGCAGAGGCTGACGTTGATGCCGTCGAGGCCTCCGGCATTGCGGTAGTACGCGTGGCTCGTGGCGCCGTCGAGGGGTGCGACCTCAGCCTTGGTGTATTTGGCCATCTGCGTCGCTTCCTTGCGGCAGGCGTCCTGCGCAGTGGGTTGGTCGGTGAAGGCGCGCAGATGGAAGATGACGTTTTCCCCGACCTCCTCGAACTTCGCAGAGCCGTCGGCCACGGCGGCGCAGTCCCAGTCGGGGCCGCACTGTGCCGGCGGCGTGGGCTGCTCGACGACGTTCGCGCTGCCCGTCTTCGGCTTCCAGCCCTTCATCGAAGCGGGGTCGGGCAGCGCGGCCTGGATCTTCTGCTCGGTGTTGAACACGGTGGAGAACTCCGCCGCGGAAGTGCCCGAGCCCGCGCCGGCGTCCGCACCCGCCGCAGGCCTGGAGGCGGCCCCCGTCCCCGGTGTGCCCGCGCCCTTCGACGGTTCGGCGCCGCAGCCGGGCACGAAGAGCGCCGACACCACCAGCAGCACTGTGGCAGTGCCCGTCCCGGTCTTCACACGCATACCCCAACTCCCCGTTCGAATGGCTCGCTTGTCCGAATCCCGGACCGGCGGACGATCCTGCCATCAGTCTCTGCAGTGATCAACTGAAGAACTCCCACCTGCGGCACGCGGAGCCACTACCGCTACCCCCGGTCCCGAGTGCGTCGCCGAGGCCGCGTCGGCGGGGCCAGCGTCAGGCGGAGGCGGCTGCCAGCAGTCAGGGTTGGTCAGAAGCGCGGTGAAGGCAGGTCGGCCGCGCAGGTGTCCTGCTCTGCCTGCACCAACCGCGCGATCACCGGGACCGTGCTGCCGCCGGCCGAGGCCAGCAGCATCATCACCCGACGGAACCACACTGAGTTGCTACTGCCCCGCCGCACGATCTGTTGCTGCTTCTGGCCCTCATGGTCGGTCAGCCTGCGGACCCTGACTGACTACGAGGGTCCGCTACTGGCACCGCCGACCTCACACCCGGCCTCGCAGCCGACCCCGGGGCAAAGCCCCGGCGGACTGGCAGCTTCACCTGCACTGACCTGCTCCGGGGCTCCGGGGCCAGCGGTGGGGGAGAATCGGCCCCGTTTGACATGCTTCGAACGGATGGCAGGGTGGTATCTGGGGCCAATGTTGGGAGGCTCGGCATGGCATCCGGTTGGGCACGATGTTCCGCAGCACGGCAACTTCCGCTCAGGCTCACGGTCGGCGCGTTCTTCCTGAACTCCGGGCTCTCGAAACTCGGTGCGGACGAGGGCACCGCCGAGAGGCTGCAGCAGTTCGCCGCCACGACCTACCCGTTCCTGGGCAAGCACGACGCCCAGAAGTTCGTCCGGCTGCTCTCCGCCGGGGAGCTCGCCATTGCCACGACACTGCTCCTGCCGGTCGTCCCCGCCGCTGTCGCCGGGGTTGCGCTCACCGCATTCTCCATTGGCACCGTCGGGCTCTACCTGTGTACGCCGGGGATGCGGCAGGAAGGCAGCCTGCGCCCGACCGAGCAGGGAATCGTGCTGGCCAAGGACGTCTGGATGCTGGGTATCGGCGTCTCGCTCATCGCCGAGGGCGTGTACGAACACCGGTGACGCACCACGAGCACGTCGGTCCCAACGGCTGCTGTACGCGCTCCGTGACCGTCATCGGATCCGGCCCGGTAAGGGGCAAGTCAGGGGCGCACATGGCCATGACCAAATGGTTCTTCGAGCCCGGTCATACCGCGGCGGAGTTCCGCGCCAGGCACATGATGGTCACCTATGTGCGCGGGCAGCTCAAGAACGTGCACGGCCTTCTGGAGGTCGATCCCGACGAGCCGGAGAAGGCGCGCGTCGAGGCGACGGTCGACGCGACCCAGGTGTACACCGGTCAGCCCCAGCGCGACGCCCACCTCCGCAGCGCTGACTTCTTCGACGTCGAGCACCACCCAACATGGACGTTTTCCGGATCGGGCATTCACCAGATGAGCGGAACCGAGTTCGAGGTCACCGGAGATCTCACGGTACGCGGCGTGACGCGCCCCGTCACCTTCGACGTCACGTACCTGGGACAGTGGGATACCCCTTGGTGGGAAGAGGGGCGGGACCTCGGTCCCAGGCGACGCGCCGGATTCATAGCCACGACGCGTATCAATCGGCATGACTTCGGTGCCAGTTGGAACGATGTGGTCGACCGCGGCGGCGTGGTCGTCAGCCCCATGGTCGATGTGACGGTCGACGTTGAGGCCGTCCTCGCGCCCATCGAAACGGCCGCATGAGGCGACCAGCTCGGGCCGCGAGCCGAACAGCTTGATAGCGGGCGGCTATCGCTGAAGCCGGTAGCAGGTCTTGGACGACGGTGCGTGAAGAGTCTTGGCTTGTTGCGCTATGGGTTCTCTGTGGCGGCTGGTCGCCGAGGTGGGCAGCCGGGTGCCGACGAGTTCGGCAGTGAGAGGAGCGCTGAGCAGTGTCTACCGCGTCTGATGAGACCGTTGGGAGCCGGCGGGTCGTGGTCGTGACCGGCGGCGCTGGTGCGATCGGCAGCGCGATTGCTGCGGGGCTTGCGGTCGATCACACCGTGGTCGTGCTCGACCGCGCGGGTGATGTCCCGGTCGATCTGGGTGATCCGGCCGATGTGCGCCGGGCCGCGCAAGTGGTGCTGGACCGCTACGGCAGGTGCGACGTTCTGGTCCACTCGGCCGCCATGGTCGCCTTCGGACCGTTCGAGGACTTCGAACTCGACCTGTGGCATCAGGTCCAAGCAGTGAATGTCGAGTCGGCGCTGCTGCTCACCCAGGCCTTCGCGCCGGGGATGCGTGAACGGGACTTCGGCAGGGTGGTCTTCATCGTGTCCAACACGTTCTGGCGCCCCCCGGGCGCGCACATGCTCGCGTATGTGGCGTCCAAAGGGGCGTTGATCGGCATGACCCACGCCCTCGCCGTCGGGCTCGGCGGCCATGGGATCGCAGTCACGGCTGTGGCCCCGGGGCTGACTCGCACTCCGGCTACCAGTGTCGTGCCGGCGGAGGAGTTCGAGGAGGTCGCGGCGCGCCAGGCGCTGCCCCGGCCGCTCACCCCCGACGACACCGCAGCTGTGGTGGCGATGCTCGTCGGCGAGGGCGCCGCCGCGCTGACGGGCCAGGTACTCACGGTCGACGGCGGCCTGGTGATGCGTTGATGCGTCAGGAGCGGATCACGTAGCGCCGACCCCGACGGCTACGTGGGGCCGCATGGACACAGTTCTGGCGCACTCGGTGCTGTCGTACGACGTGCACGGCACCTGCAGCCGAACCGGCGTCAAGAACCACTACGCGGGCCTTCGCCGGTCCTTCCCGGATCTCCGCTTCGAGGTGCACGAGAACATCGGCGTCCTGGCCGAAGGTGACCAGGTTGCGCTGCGCACGGTCATCACCGGCACCCATCAGGGCGAGTACGCGGGGAACGCGGCAACCGGGCACCGCGTCCAGACCTCGGCCTCGCACATCTTCCGCGTGCGCGACGACGAGATCGTCGAGCACTGGCAGGTCGTGGACACGTACCGGATCCTGGTCGCGATCGGTGCCATCCCGAAGGCGGCGAGCGCGTTCCAGCAGATCCTCGGTGTCAAGGAGTCCGAGGGCGGGTTGTTCCCCGAGAAGGTCGGCACCGCGTTCGGCAAGGCCGCCGGGCGGCCGGTGACCCGGGAGGAGTCCCGGCCGTGGTGCGTCGCCTCTACGACGGTGTGATCACCACGGGGAGGCCCGAGGACGTCGACGTGGTCGGTGAGGAGTACCTGCAGAACTCGGGCTGGACGCCCGACGGCCGCGACGCGTTCGCCGGCGCGTTGGCGATCAGCCGCGGGGCGATGCCCGACGGGCGGGCCCTGCAGGCGCACATGGTCGCCGAGAACAACCGGCTCGCGTCCCGGAGCGTGTGGGACGGCACCATCGCCGGGAGTGGGCGGGCGGCCGACTTCACCACGCTCGACTTCTTCCGCATCGAGGACGGGCTGATCGTCGAGCACGGGGAGTCGGTCGACTGGGTGCGGGCGTATCAGGCATTCGGGCTGCTATCCGACGACATCCAGGACGCCTGAGACATTGGGACGTCTAGAACACTCAAGCTTGAACTGATTCCACGTCAACGGAGAGGAAGGCCGGAGATGACCACCGCAATCGTAGGCGTCGGCAACATCGGAGCCGCGCTCGCCCGAAACCTGGTGGCCGGAGGTGAGAGCGTCGTCCTGGCGGGAAAGGGCCCCGTGCGCGCCGCGGAGATCGCGGACGAGCTCGGTCCCCTCGCCCGCGCCGCCTCTGTGCAGGACGCGATCACCGATGCGGATACGGTCGTGTTCGCCATCTGGCTTGACGCCATGAGGGAGCTGATCCCGCAGGTCGCGCCCCTGCTCGACGACAAGGTCGTGATCGACCCCTCGAACCCGATCGCCTTCGACGAGAAGGGCCAGATCACGCGGTCGCTGCCCGAAGGGGAGTCGGCCGGGTCGGTGGCCGCCGCCCTGCTGCCCAAGAACGCCCACTACGTCAAGGCGTTCGGCACCCTCGCCGCGGAGGTGCTCGCCGCGAGCGCGAACCGCACGCCGCGACGGGCGGCGCTGTTCTACGCCACGGACGACGAGGGCGCCGCGGCGACGGCCGAGCGGCTGATCCGCACGGCCGGATTCGACCCCGTCAAGGCCGGCGGCCTGGCTGACGCCGGACGCATCGAGTCTCCCGGCGGGGACCTGGATCAGTACGGCTCCGGCGGCGAGGTCGTCGACCTCGCCCAGGCAACCGCCGCCGTGCACGACGCCGGCCACTGAGTTCCACACGTAGAGGAGCAAGGCCGTGCGAGGAACTGTTTTTCGGTGCACGGGAGTTGTCTGCCCGTCATTCCCGTGAAACCATTTCAGTGCTTGCAGCAAGATCTTGCATGACGTCACGGAATGGCTTCCATCCAGCCCGGCACGAGTCGCTCAACGGTCGGGTTCCTCCCCTGAAGAGAAGGAAGAGTTCATGTCGTTCCTGCGAAAGACCAAGCAGCGCCTGGCCGTGGCTGGCGTCTTAGGTGCCCTGGCCGCAACGGCGGGCGTTGTGGCGACCGCCACTCCGGCCGCCGCGCTCGGCGGTGTCTTCATCTACGCCAACCCCAACTACTCGATCCCGGTGTACCCCAGCGGCGCGCCGGTACAGATCGCGGAGCTCACGGGGCCGGCGAAGGACACCACGTCCTCCATAGGCAACAGCACGAACCTCTCGATGTGCTTCTACGAACACAAGAACTACGGCGGTCTCGAGTTCAGGATCGGCCCCGGGGAGTGGTGGGCCACGATCCCTTCGTGGATCGACAACAAGATCTCGTCCTACCGGCCCTGCTGACCGAGGGTCATCTGCTCAGGGCTTTGGCTCCGGCCGCGTTGCCGACACGGGGTGAGGGCTCGCCGGGGGTGTGATACGCGGCCGGCGGATCCGGCGCCTGGTCCGGCTTGGCGGCGGGAAGGAGCGGGCGGACGCTGGTCAGCTGCGGCATGGAAGCGCCTCCACCCGTGCTCCGCGGCCCAGCACTTTGAACGGCTTGGCGCGGTGAGCCGATCGGGTGAACCAGGAACTGCGCGCCTGCGGCAGCCCCGCTCGTACGGCTCCCCGCCGTGAGACTGGCTCTGATGCCGAGGCAGGAGATCGGGGCGTTTTGCTGCCGTCGGCCTGACCGACCGGCGGATCGTCGAAGAGCTCTTCCCTGTCCCTGCGAACTGTCTCAACCCACCCCTACCCTCTACCAGCTCTTCCCAAAGTCGGAGTGACCTCCCGGGCCGGACTGTGCGACGAGCTGATGCGCCCGGAGCAGCAGTGGCCCCCGGGCATCCGGCGCCCGGAACTACGTCAGATGACGGAAGCGGCGAAATTGGCCGTATTCGAATTTTTGCCGCACCTCTTCAGGGTCCGCTGCGGAGGCTCGGGGTGCACGGGGGGCTCGGCCGCAGTGGACTGCCGCAGGCTCGGGGTGGGGCAGCGGCCAGGGCCTGCGCTCCGCTACACCGTTGAGCTGCGGGCGGCCATCCTGGTGGCGGCTTCGGATTGGCTTACAGCGTCCAGGCTGCGACGAGGTTCTGCACAGGGTCGCCGCCCTCACGGGCGAGGTAGAGGGCACGTGCGCTGACCCAGAGGACGGTCGGGCCGAGGTGTTCCGGGTAGCGCTTCAGCATCGCGTCGAAGAAGTCGGCCGGGGTGTCGTGCGCGGCCAGGGCGGCCTCGGCGTCGTCGAGGTATCGGCGGGTCTCGGCGATGAGCCGTGCCGCGTTGTCGTCGAGGTTCCTGTTCTGGTGACTTGCCACGATGCGGCGCGGCTTCAGCGCGGCGAGGGTGTCGACGGCCTGGCGCCAGGGGCCGAAGTCGCCGTCGGCCGATTCGGCGAGGTACATGTGGACCCCGTTGTAGATGGCATCGCCGGCCACCACCAGGCCGAGGTCGGGCACGTGCAGCACCGCGTTGTCGTCGCTGTCCGCGTGCCCCACTTCGACGATGTGGAGGTCGTGTCCTTCGAGGGTGAGGCGGTTGCCGGGCACCGTGACGGCCGTGACGGGGGACGGGGGGATCTGGCCGGGCCACATCACGTCCCACAGGACCTCCCGGGCGTACACGTTGTCGTGCATCCGTGCGATGGCGCCTGCAGTGGTGACGACCTGGGCGCCGAAGCGTTCGGCGAGCATGCCGGCGGTGAACCAGTGGTCGCCGTGGCCGTGGGTGGCGACGATGTGCGTCAGCCGCTGCCCGGTCGCCTCGACCCAGTCTCCGACCTGCTCCGCCTGCTCGCGGGTCAGCGGCGGGTCTACGAGGACGGCGTCCTGGCGGCCGTGGATCAGGGTGACCGCGAGGGGCTGGAAGGCGCGCGGCGCTCCGCCCGGCAGCGGCCCGGGACCGTTCATCGGCAGCGGGTCCGCCACGAACACGTCATGGCCGATGTCGGTGATGGTGGACATGGTATTTCCCTTCGGTGAGTGCATGCGGTCGCGTAATCAATGTGGGGGCAGGGCTGTTCACTGGCGGTCGAGGAAGTGCGCGACGTCACTGGCGAACGGTTCGTGGTGCTGGAAGAGGAAGCCGTGTGCCGCGTCCGGGTAGATCTTGATCTCCGCGCCGGGGATGAGTCCGGCCAGCAGGTGGGAGTAGCGGGGGAGGATCATGGGGTCGCTGTCGCCGTTGGCGACGAACACCGGTGCCTGGATCGCGGTCACCCGCTCCAGGAGCGAGAAGTCGGGGATGCCCCAGGCGGAGACCGCGTCGTACTGGGCCTGGCGCGTCTGCCACGTCGTGGCCGTGTCCAGCTCTTCCCGGGTGAACATCCGCCCCATGGCCTTCTCGCCGGCCGACCGGCTCTCCGGCGATCGGGTGTAGAAGACGTCGAGCACCGATGCGGGAACGATCTCCGGTTCGCCCACCGCCTCGATGACCCATTTCGCCCACCCGTGCATACCGGGCGCGCCTTGCGGTGCTGCCGAGGCGAGCACGACGCGCCGTGCGAGCGCGGGCCGGATCAGCGTGATCTCCTGGGCCACGAAGGAGCCCAGGGAGAAGCCGAGGACGTCGACCTCAGCCAGGTCCAGGGCGTCGGTGAACGCGATGGCGTCCAACGCCATCTGCGCGATCGTGCTGGGCGTCCTGCCGCTGGACCGGCCGACGCCGGTGTTGTCGAAGGCGATGACACGCCGGCTCCGGGCCAGGGCGTCGACCAGGGCGGGATCCCAGTTGTCGAGGTTGCCTCGGAAGTGCGTGAGTAGGACCAGAGGCACACCGCCTTCGCCGACCTCGCGGTACGCGTACTCGATGCCGTTGGCGGCAGACACCGTCGTGATGGGCGCCTGCGCGTAGGACCCTGTCATAGGAGTCTCCCTTCAGGCCTGCCCTGCAGGGGTCGTGATCGACGCTCGGGCGGGCAGGAGCTGGTCATGAGCCACTGAGCCTCATCAAGGTATAGCGATCGCTTTACATGTTGTCGACGCTACGCCGCTCGGCATCGAATGTAAAGCGTTCGTTATGCTTATGCTCATGAGTACGGGGGCAACGACACCAATCAGCGGGGCGGTCCGCGGCGGGCGCGGTGCGCGTGAGCGCATCCTGCGGGCGGCGGAGGAGCTCTTCTACACACGCGGCATCCACGCCACCGGCGTGGCGGCGCTCATCGAGGCCGCGCACGTCTCGCCCCGCACCTTCTATGCGCACTTCCCGACCAAGAACGCGCTGGTGGAGGAGTATCTTCGCCGGTTCGAATCTGAGACGCCCATCGCCGCCGAAGCGGAGCTGGAGCGCGACGACCTCTCCCCGGCCCAGCGGCTGCTGGCGATCTTCAACCCCCTTGAGGGGGACCCGTCCGCGCTCATTCGCGGGTGTCCCTTCCACAACGCCGTCATCGAGGGCGCCGGAGAACTCCCCGAGGTCGCCCGCCTCGCGCAACGACACAAGCACGCCTTCCGCGAGCGCCTCGTGGCCACAGCCGCAGAGGCCGGAGCGGCCGACCCGGAGGCCCTTGGCAGGCAACTCGCCGTGATCTTCGAAGGCGCCAATGCGCTGGCAGCCTCCTGCAACGACGCGCAGGTGTTCACCGATGCCCGGCGAGCCGCCAAGACGCTCCTGGATATCGCTTTGAGCGCTGCGCCCGGAGGGTGAACGTTCCGAGACCCAGGTGGACGCTTGCGGCTTGCCGTACCGGGCAGCCCGCACGCGTTGCCGAGCCGTTGATGCAGGCATCAGCAGTGCCCCGGTCGCAGCAGCAGGGCAGGGGGCTCGGACAGGGACCGCCCGGAAACCATCGAAGGGGCCGCTCAGGAGATCATCTGCAGCGGACTCCCACAGGTTCTCGCTCTGCCCGTTGAACAGGATCGAGGTCTTGGCCTTGGCGAGCGCGATGTCGATCGAGCCGAGGATCGCGCCGTCCATGCGGGCGAACGCGGGCAGGTGTCCGCCGCCGTCGACGGCGATGTTCATCGGGACGCCGATCGCCACCGCCCGGGCGCGGGTCCTCTCGACCATGGTCTGGGCCGTGTCCAGGTTGATGATCACGGGGGTTTGCCCCTGTCGTCAGCGGTGCGAGTTCGTGGTGCCTCTGGCGGGAGTGTCGATCTGTTCGGCGATCCAGGAGGCTGCGAACGTGGTCCAGGCCGTCGCGTCGCCGGCCCCTCGGGCGAGCCCGAGACTGTGGGGGCCGTGCGCGAAGACATGGACGGTGTGCGGGACGTCGTGCGCGGCCAAGGCCGCGGCGAGGCGGTAGGTGTGTTCCGGAGGGACGTAGATGTCCTCGGCGGTGTGCCACAGGAAGAACGGTGGTGATGGGGCGGTCACGAGCTTGTCCAGCGATGTCTCACGCCGCAGGTCCGGCGAGGCGTCCTCGCCGAGCAGGATGATCCGAGAGGGCCGGTAGGTCTCGGTCTCCATCGACGTGATCGCGTAACCGAGTACGGCGAACTGGACCGACTCACGCGAGTCGGCGGTCGGCGCGAGCGCGGCATGCCCGGCCAGGTGCCCTCCTGCGGAGAACCCGATCAGACCGATGCCCTCGGCGCCCTGTTCGCGGCGGCGCCGGATCTCGGCTCGCAGCGCCAGCAGGGGCTCGGGATGGCGCGCATGGAGCGGGTACCGGAACACGCTCGCCGAGATGCCGAGCGCACCGAGCCAGTCGGCGACCGGCTCCGCTTCGTGTGCCGCGTGTGCGGCGTACCCGCCACCGGGAAGCACGATCATATGGATTGCTGCAGCCTGGGCCGCGTCGATGTCTGCGCGGCCGGACCGCGTCGGTTCGTGTTGACTCCTCACCGCTGACCTCCGCATTCGCCCATGGACGGCGTCGCCGGGCTGCTCCCATGAGACCGTACCCAGGTCATCAGCCGGCCGGACGCCCCGACACCACGCGAAAACGTGAGCGCGCAGATCTGGCGTACGGCGGCCCGTCGGGGAAGGCCCGGTGCCAAGGTTCTGCCCTGCGGCGCGGTGTCGGCGTCAGGAGCCCCAGCGGGAGGCCCGCGCCGCGAGTTCGAGGGCGGTGACGGCGCCGGGTTCGCCGCGCTCACGGAGGAATTCGCCCGGGACGGTGTAGCGGGCGCCGGCCTGCGGGGAGCGGGCCGCCTGCCGCACCACGTCGTCGACCAGCACGGTGGCCATGTCCAGCCGCGGATAGCGGCCGTGCAGCGCCTCGCCCTGGGCGTCGGTGACGAACTCGGTTCCGAAGCCGATGTCGACTCCGATGCCCCGGCGGGTGAGGTAGGCCAGCACTCCACGGCGTTCGGCGATGCCGTCCGAGGTGTGCAGGGCGATCGCCTCCCACACCGGGTCGGTCCGGTCGGCTCCATAGCCGTGCTCGGTGAGGAACCGGGCGGCCATGTCGGCGCCTTCGACCTCGAACCGCGCCTGGCCCGGAGCCGACGGCGAGGCACCGAGGTCGTGCAGGACGCAGGCGTGGAAGAGGAGTTCGGCGTCGAAGTCGATGCCCGTCTTCAGCCCTTCGTGTTCGGCCAGCAGCGCGGCGAACACGTAACTGCGGATGCTGTGGTTGGCGACCGGCTCGCTCTCACACGACAGAACGAGCTCGACGGCGGCACGGGCGACGGGAGTGTCCGGGAGTGCCGGCAGGAGGCCGGCTTCAGTGTCCATGAGACGACCGTAGGCGCGTACCGGACCCACCTGTCAGTGGCACTCGTGCCATATAGCGATAGAATCATGCCATGACGGGTCGGGCATCAGGCGGGACACACCACGTGGTCGTGGTGGCCCTCGAAAACGTCCTCGCGCTGGATATCGGGATCCCCTGGCAGGTCTTCGGGAGCTGGCGGGACGGCCCGTACACGCTCACGGTCTGCACCGAACGGCCCGGCCCCGTCCCGATGCACGGAGGGCCTGCGCTGTCCGTCGCCCACGGTCTGGACGCCCTGGAAACCGCAGACACCGTGATCGTCCCGGGCTACCTGGAGCCCGACGGGCTGGAGCCGGACGTGCCCGGCGCCGAGGTGACCGCCGCACTGGCGGGAGCGGCAGCCCGCGGCACCCGCATGGCGTCCATCTGCACCGGCGCGTTCGCCCTCGCCGCCGCCGGACTGCTCGACGGCCGCCGCGCCACCACGCACTGGCTGTACGCGCAGGCGCTGGCCAGACGGTACCCCCAGGTGACGGTCGTGCCCGAGGACCTGTACATCGACGAGGGCCAGGTGCTCACTTCAGGCGGCGTATCCTCCGGCCTGGACCTCTGCCTCCACCTCATCCGCCGCGACCACGGCCCCCGCCTGGCGAACCAGCAGGCCCGCCTGCTGGTGGCCGCCCCGCACCGCACCGGCGGCCAGGCCCCGTTCATCGACCTGCCGGTGCGAGCCGAGCCGTCCGACAGCCCCGCGCTGTACGACTGGGCCCTGCGCAACCTGCACCAGCCACTCACCGTCGATCAGCTGGCGCACCAGGCCGGCATGTCCCGCCGAACCCTGATCCGCCGCTTCCACACCGACACCGGCCAGCCCCCCATGCGATGGCTGCTCGACGCCCGGCTCGCCCGCGCACGCGAACTCCTCGAAACCGGCGACCTCACAGTCGAAGCCATCGCACGACACTGCGGCCTGGGCACCCCGGCCAACTTCCGGACCCTGTTCAAGGCACACGTCGGAGTACCGCCGCGCACCTACCGCGAGATATTCAACTCTGCGGCTGTGAAAAGCCGTTGACCCTCTGCTCCTGGTAGGCCGCCACCGGTCGCGAACGCACCTCTCCGCACCACGCACACCGGCGGCCCGTGGATCCGCTTACCGCGGGAGCATGACGTCCCAGTGCGCGACGGGTCGCCCGTCCGCCCCGCGGGTCGACGTCACGCCCGGCAGTCGGACGTCGTGGCCGCCCAGCGGCTTCGGCGATACCCACCTGAGCCCTCGGCGAGCCGGGGCGGCGGGCGGGCCTTGGGGGTCGTCGTCGAGCTCTAAACCTTCGTCACCGAGGTCCGCCCACCGTTGTGACCGCCTACGGTAGCGCCGCATCCAGCCGTCGACCCGTCGTAGCGCGTCGGGCACTGCGTCCGGGCGGCGGTGCCGGGTCAGCCGAGTGCGCGGTCGAGGTTGAAGGCGGCGCTGATCAGGGAGAGGTGGGTGAAGGCCTGGGGGAAGTTGCCGAGTTGTTCTCCGGTCGGGCCGATCTCCTCTGCGAACAGACCGAGGTGGTTGGCGTAGGTGAGCATCTTCTCGAAGGCGAGCCGGGCCTCCTCCAGCCGGCCTGCGCGGGCCAGTGCCTCGACGTACCAGAAGGAGCAGATCGAGAAGGTGCCCTCGGGGCCGTGCAGGCCGTCGGGGCTGGCGGTCGGGTCGTAGCGGTAGACCAGGGAGTCGGATACCAGGTCCGTGGTGAGGGCGTCCAGGGTGGAGAGCCACTTGGGGTCGGTGGGCGAGATGAACTTGGCCATCGGCATCATCAGCAGCGAGGCGTCCAGGACGTCGTCGTCCAGGGCCTGGACGAACGCGGCCCGCTGGGCCGACCAGCCTCGCTGCATGATCTGCCGGTAGATCGCGTCCCGGGACTCCCGCCAGCGGGGCAGGTCCGCCGGCAGGCCGCGGCGGTTTGCCATGCGTATCGCCCGCTCCAGTGCCACCCAGCACATCAGCCGTGAGTACACGTAGTTCCGCCGGCCGGCCCTGGTCTCCCAGATTCCCTCGTCGGGCTGGTCCCAGTGCTCGCACAGCCAGTCCACCACGGCACCGACCTCGTCCCAGCGGTCACTGCTGATCGGCTGTCCCCACTTGTCGTAGAGGTAGATCGAGTCGATCAGGGCTCCGTAGATGTCCAGCTGGAGTTGGCCGGTGGCGGCGTTGCCCACCCGGACCGGTGCGGATCCGAGGTAGCCCTCCAGGTGCGGCAGCTCGTACTCGGGCAGCTCGCTGCGCCCGTCGATGCCGTACATGATCTGCAGCGGGCCGGTCGCACCGGTGCCGGACATGATGCCGCGCTCGCCGAGGAACCCCATGAACGCCTCGGCCTCCGAGGTGAACCCGAGGCGCAGCATGGCGTAGACGCAGAAGGCGGCGTCGCGGACCCAGACGTAGCGGTAGTCCCAGTTGCGCTCGCCGCCGATCTGCTCGGGCAGGCTGGTGGTCGGTGCGGCGACGATCGCACCGGTCGGCGCGTAGGTGAGCAGCTTGAGCACCAGAGCGGATCGGTTCACCGTTTCCCGCCACCGCCCGTGGTAGCGCGAACCGGACAGCCAGTGACGCCAGAACCGGACGGTCGCATCGGCCTGCTCCTGCGCCTCGGCACGCGGACACGACCGAGGGGCCACGTCGTCGCCGATCTGGTCGAGGGCGAACACGTTGGACTCGCCCTCGAGGAGCTTGAAGTGCGACCACACGTCCAGGCCGTCGCTCTCCAGGGGTGCGGTGGCGGTCAGCGCGAGCGTCAGTGAGGGGGAGCGGAACACCGCCGTGTGGCCTTCGAGGTGCGTGGTGTGCGCTTCGGCGCCGTAGCCGAAACGCGGGGCGATCCGCGCCCTGAAGGGGAGGGTTCCGCGGACGCAGATCACCCGCCGGATCAGCCGGTGTCGGGCCGCCTCCCGCGAGTCGTCGACCACGGGCATGAAATCCTGTATCTCGGCCACGCCGTCTGCGGCGAAGAATCGTGTGATCAGGACGTTCGTGTCGGGGAAGTAGAACTGCCGGGTGCGGGTCGGGACCTCGGCGGCCAGCTCGAACGAGCCGCCCCGATCGGCGTCGAGGATGGACCCGAACACGCTGGGTGCATCGAAGCGCGGGCAGCAGTACCAGTCGATGGTGCCGTTCGTGCCGACCAGGGCGGTCGTTCGGAGATCGCCGATCAGGCCGTGTTCGGAGATTGGTATGTAGCGGCTGCGGTCGGCCTGCTCGAAACCAGTCGTGTCGAACGCCATGTCGGCCTCCCTGCCGCTGCGGCGCGGGCCTGGAGAAGAACCTCCGCATTTCATGCTAGCCCGCTACCCGAGGAATGGGTCTGGAGGAGCCGTGCGGACAGGACTCGGCGGTCGGCTGGTTTCAGGCAGCCCGCCGGCACCTCTCGGCGTGCACGGCAGCAACCTCGACGTTCGCCGTCACGCCCTCCGGCGCCGCGTCCGACACCCCATGGGTCACCAACCTGCCCGGCGCGGTCCCCTTCGGGTTATTGCTCGCAGCGAAGACCGGCCGTGATCGCCCTGCTCATCGCGATCGCCGCCATCCGGGTCCACCGTCAGGAACGCACCGGTGCGGTGCCCGGTCCGGATCGCGTTCGTCGAAGACGTCGAGAAGGTTGCGACGGATGAGGTCGGCGACACTGCTGGTCATGGGTGTTCCCTTGGGGTGAAGTCGTGGTCGTCGAACATTCCGGCGAGTTAGCGCTTCGCCGGAAATCGCCTGGTCAACTCCGCTCTGGAAGCCTCATCAAGCTGGACTCCGGCGGCGTCGAGGTTCTCGGCCAGGTGAGCGCGCGTGCGGGTTCCGGGGATGAGAAGGATGTTGGGCGCGAGGTTCGCGGCCGGAGTAGACCTCGTCCCCGGCGAACCAGCGTGCCCGCACTCCCAGCTCAAGCGCGTGGGCAACCATGGCCGCGGTCTGCTGCGGCTTGGTCGCGAACATGATCTCCTCCGGGACACCGGCCGCTTCGCGGCGTTCCTCGCCTCCGGCCCAGTCCCTCGGGAGATACAGGGTCCGGTCGATCACCACCCTCGCTGTCTCGGTGACGGCGGCGAGGTGGACGGCGACCTGGCACAGGCCGACACCCTTGAGCGCGCCGGAGTACTGACGGCCAGCTCCCACGCAGCCGGTGGAGGACTTGGCATCACCGGTCTCGTCCGCGACCAGCACCACGTCCTGACCTGCGAGTTCACGCACGACAAGGCGGGCGACCTCCTCCCTGGCCCGATCGTGGTCGAACCTCGCCCTCGACAGCAGGTGCTGCAGCCGGTGCGGACCGGGATGTCCCAGAGCCTGGGCCAGCGTCCAGCAGTTCCGGGTGTCCACCTCCCTCAGCAGCCCGCTGATCATCGCCGCTGCTGTCGCGCGTGTCTCAGGCCGCGCGAAGCAGTCCTCGATCATGTCCGTCGCCGCCCCGAACACCCGGTCCCAGACGGTCTGGGCTACCGTGACCTCCACGGCCACCGCTTCTTGAAACGTCGTCACAAACATTCATGATCACGGTGACCGTACCCGTACCCTCATCCGGCCCCTGCAGGCAGCTGACCAGCACAGACACCAGAACTACAGCTGCCGTGTCAGTGCTCGGAGATACTGAGCAGGGTCTCCAAGAAGTCAGAGATCACCGTCGAGTGGTTGATCTGGATGAACCAGCGGGCTCCTTCTTCGATGTGCCAGCCAGCGGCGCACAGGCGGGCGGCGAAGGGCTGGTCGAGGGAAAGGGGGGAGGCCGCGTTGAACATGACGGTGGCGCCGTGCGTCCAGTCTGCTCCCGGTGCCGAGTGCAGGGTGCGCGGGTGGGTTAGGTCCTGGTCGGTCAGATGGCAGGCGATGATCGTCACGCCCTGGGCTGAGATGCTGGCCAGGGCCTGGGAAGGGTTGCCATCGGTGGACTGCCCGTCGCTGACGAGCACGAAGGTGGCGGGCGCTTTCGCCGGTCGGTTGGCGAGTTCGGCCTCGAACCGGCTAGCGATGCGCTCCATGGCCTGACGCATGGGGGTGCTGCCGTACACGAATTCCTCGATGCCAACGCCTCGATGGTTCGAGGCGTCGAGTCGGCGCAGCCGGGTAAGCACCTCCTCCACGGGCAGGGTGGTGTCGATCGCGTCGGCGGCCTCGAGCACAGTGGCCGCCACAGTGCGCCGTATCTCCTGGAGGGTCTGGGCCGGGGATACGTCCGGGTCAGGCGGGGTCGCGAGACGTTCCAAGAGGGTGCGTGCCTGTCGCAGGTTGGATCGGACGCTCATCAACTCGCCCCTGTTGGAGTGCGCCATGCGCGCGGTGACCAGGGGATGCTCGACATAGGCGGTGCCAAGGTGCTTGCCCTGCCGGCTGTCGCGCACGCTCTGGACGGCTAAGTTGATCTCCCCCTGCGATGCGCGCGGCACCAGTTGTGCGAGTTCCTCTGCGAGCCAGGGCTCGGCACGGAGGCGTAGGACGAGTCTCTTGATCTGCTCAGGCTCGGGGAGGAGTTCGCGGGCCAGTAACTCCCAGCCACCTCGGCCTTGCCGGTTCGCGATCTGTGCCAGCTCGTTGTCCCAGTCGGTGGCCTCGGGTTCGCGGGCCAGCGCCGGCGCCGCAGACTCCGGAGAAGGGAAGGAGGCTGACTGATCGGAATCGGCGGTAGCTGCTGCAGCCGGTGCCTCGTCGTCGCAGCCCTGTACGGTGGCGAGTACGGATAGCAGGTCGCAGACGACGGGGAACGTTTCGGGCGACGCATTGCCGCCACCGAACGCGAAGATCGCCTTGAAGACATCAATGACACTGCGCACCAATGCAGCTCCGCTGCCATCGTCTGGCACTCGCAATCCGAATGCGTACGCGAACACGTCCGTGGACGTCGACATGCCGGACGGGTAGGCGGCGTCGAGGGCCGTGAGTCCGCGCGTTCGGAGGCGCGCGACGAGGTCCTGCAGAGCGCTGACCCCCGTCGTCTGCTGCGCATCGTTGTTTTCGATGCTCTCTCTCATGGATGCGGACACGTCGAAAGCGAGCCCGAGTAAACCGGACAGTGGAAGCTTCTCGGGTGTTGCGGCTGTCATAGACTTCCTTTGCATCCTGTTGCGGCGCCCACCCTGACGGCGCTCTGTGCGAATCGGCTCAGTCCCAACCCACAAGGGGAGGCCATGAACGAGTCACGGCGATCGACGACTGAGCCATCGGTCGAGCACCCCTTGATTCTGGGGCTGTTGATCGATGTCTCGGCTTCCATGCGTACTCTCATCGTGGGACCGGGCGCGGGGCCGGGTCAACAACGCATCGAGAGCGTAAGGTCGTCGATCGACCAGCTGATCGAACGGGCCGCCGCGTACTGTACGACGGAGGCTGGGACGGCGATCGCTTCACGCATCAGCCTGTTCGCCTTCGGATTCGGCTTCGGGAACCCGCGGTCGTACCTGACAGGGTGGAAGGGGTCGGCGGTGCAGGACCTGCTTGCCCTGCCGAAGGCATCCGAACCGTTGATCGGCATCGACCGGCTGGCAAGCGACTGGCGGTCCCACCAGGCGCACATCACCTCTCTGGGGCGACACATGTTCGGCGCCACCCCCATGCTGGAGGCATTTCAGACCGCGCAGGAGCGACTGCGGGTGGCGCGGGAAATGAAGTCCGTCGCTGACCAGCCAATCCTGTTCGTCTTCTCCGACGGCGAGCCCACCGGCCCCGGCACCCCCGACGACATCGCCGCGACTGCGCAGGAACTGAAGGACACCGGTGTGTTGGTTGCGTGCTGCCTGCTGACCTCCACTCCGGTGGGCACCCGGCGGCGACTGCACGGCACCATCCAGCCCGACTGGCCTCCCGCGGCCCGCCTGATGTTCGCCTGCGCCTCGGTGCTGGAGGAGTACTCGCCCTACGCGGATCATCTGCACGAGCACCGCTGGCAGACCGAACCCGGCAGCAGGCTTTTCGCCGCCGTCACCAACTCCGAAGACCTCTCCACCTTCCTCGACCTCGCCCTCAGCCGCCTGCGCCCCACTGAGGTCGCCACGCCCACACCGCTCGGGACCGGTGTGCCACAGCATTCGACGACGCAAATCACGATCCACGGCCCGGTCAACGCGATCCAGACCGCTCCCCAGGCCCCCGCGACTTCCCTCACATCACCGGAGCGGCTGGCCCCCACCAGGGGCGGTCCGACCGAGAACGCCATCAGCGACGGCACCTTCTCCGGCCCCGTGGTCCAAAGCGGCACCATCGGTCAGGTCTCGTTCCATCTCCCGGCAGCACCGAAAACCGACGAGGACGGCCAGGGGGACCAATGATCCCCCCAGCAGGTCTTCGTGGTCAGGCCACCGCAGGACCGGCCGATGGCATGATGGGCCGGTTCGCCGGCCGGGCCCCGTTACCTTCTTCATGGCCTCGCAAGGAGGCTTCCGGCCTTCGGTATTACTTGCCCCAGTCGATGAGATGGCAAAGGTGGTGTCGCCGGTGCTGGAGGCATTGGCAGACCGCTGAATAGAGGCACGAGCGCCGCCCTAGCCCGCTTTCACCTTCGGAGCGCCAGCGCCGGATCCACTTGTGGGCCGTGGGCCGGGAGATGCCCATCTCGGCCGCGACATGCGCGACCGGGCGGCCGGAGCGGACATGGTCGATCAGCCCTGCGTGGGCGGAGGGGCTGTGCCGTTGCCAGGCGCGGTGGGGGGCGGGCTGGGAAAGGTGATCTCGGAGAAGTCCCTGCCCATCAGCACCGGTCCCGAGAACGAACCGCCGCTGATCGTGCTGTTCACCTCGCCGTCACCGGTACGCACCCGCTTCGCCTGCTCGTGCCAGTCCTGGAGCCGCGTGGCGAAGTCATCGTCGACGACGGCGCGTACCGCCAGCGCTGTACTCAGCGCCTGCGCCCGAGCCGGGTCGGCCGGCGCCTCCTCCAGCCGGACCAGCTCCGCCTCTCCTGAACTCGGCAGCGACGCCGGACTGCTGGGGGAGTCGTCTTGAGAACGCTGGAAGGGGCGCCGTACCAGAGCGCTTAGCCTCGTCCAGGCCTGTCGGCCTGCCTCACCACCGAAACCACCTGCCAACGCCGCCAACAGCGCCACCGAAACTGGATCCACTTGTCGCCCCCTGTACGCGCACCTTTACCAAGAGTGGACACACTACGAGTGCTCCTGGTTCCTCCGCAGGCTGGTTGGGCAATCGCCCGCGACGTAAGTCCATTGAGTTGCCGGACCGCATGCAGCGCTTGATCGGGTCCAGGGAAACGCCGATGCGGAAATCGGAGACGTTCGTGTCGGCCCAGGAAAGGACCCGGGTGCGAAGCCTGTGACAGGTGGGGTTGCCGTTCATCGGTGCCTCTCTGGGGAGTGCACCCACGATAGAGGGTCGACACATGACGGGTTCATGTCGGACTCTGCGTCGGGCGCGGAGCCGCCGGGGCCCGGTCGGTGGCGATGTCACACCGAGGTCAGGGCCGCCGCACCGAAGGAGACGCCGAAGCGGTCGCACCAGACGGTGACGCTGCTGAAGTCGGCGAGGTTGACGTCGGCCGGGATCTCGTGGTTCTGGTCGCTCTTGTTGCCCTTGAGCTTGCCCAGGCTCACGTACTTGCCGTCGTCGAAGACGGTCCAGCCGGCGGGGCGCTCCTTCCCCGGGGCATCGGTGAGCGAGACGCGGAGGTCCGGGCCGTTGCTGGTGTCGAGGTGCTCCAGGCGGAGGGTGTGCGAGCCGTCGGGGAGGCGGATCAGTTTCGCCGTGCCCGTGGTGGCGTGCTCGTGACTGATGAGGGTGCCCTGCGCGAGGACGGCTCCGAGGTGATCTTGCCCTTCCACTTCAGCTGGTACGAGGACTCCGCGTCGTAGATCGCGGCGTTCATCATCGCCGCCGCCCGCGCCATCGGGACCGGGCCGCCGCCGACCCTGCGGAAGATGTTCTGCAGGACGTCGTTCGGTGGCCACTCGAACAGCTTCGGGATCACTGACCACAGCTTCGCCAGCAGCGCGGGCACCAGCACCACCCCGAGCGTGACGTGTACGCCTTGAGTGAGCCGGTAGGGCCAAGTGGGCGAAGTCGGCCACGAGAAGAGATGGAAGCCCAGCCACCCCTTGTCGAGCGTCTGGTCGTTGACCGGGGCGAGATCCGGGTTGTACGCCGCGTACGACAACAGGCCAGTCACGAAAAGGATCGTGACGCCGAAGAGCAGGATCAGGCCGAACACCGAGGTCAGCCACGGTCCCCTGAGCGGGCTGCGCCAGAAACCCGGACGCGTCGGCCCCGGCGGCGGCCCCGCGGCCATGGCAGCGGCCCAAGCGGCGGGCAGCCGCTCGAGCGGCGTGGTCCGGCGTCGTCGGAACTGGGTTGCGCGGGCTTGTTGTTCCTGCCGCGGTCTGTGCGTGGACCTCGGGCTCATCAGCGGGCTGCGGTGTCGGCGGCCTGCCCTCGGACCGGTCCCGCTCGCCAGGTTCCTTGGCAGCGCCCGTCTGGTGGCACTCGTGCTCGTGGGAAGTGGTGGGTCACTCCTGGGCTGGCGGTAGGCAGGCGGTTTGCCCTTCCTGGGCGGCTGTGCGCAGTGCTGAGATGACGGCGGTGGTTGTCGGGTTCGCGTTCTCTGTGTGGCGGGTCGCGGCGAAGAGGAGGCGTTGGATCGGGTGGTCCGCGATGGGGGCCGTACGGATTCCTGGTGTGGTCGGGTCGATGGCCGTGTGGGGGACGAGCGCGGTGGCGAGGCCGGCTCGAGCGAGGGTGAGCTGGGCGGCGATGTCGGCGGTGACGTAGCGGGGTCTGGGTGTGAAGCCCGCCCGGTGGCAGCCTTGCAGGATGGCTTGTCCGCAGTCCGTGGTCGGCGGTGGTACGGCGAGGTCGTGCGCGGCCAGTTCCTGCAACATGACGGGCCTGCCGTCGCCATGGTCGGCTGCGGTGACGACGAGCAGCGGATCGTCGAGCAGGGGTGAGACGTTGATGCCCCGGGGTGTCGCGTCCGGCAGGTGATGATAGTGCTGTCCCAGCACCACATCGACGGTGCCCAGTGCGAGTTCGCGTAGCTGTGCCAGGTCGGTGATGAGGCAGGTCACTGCGAGCTGCGGGTGGCATGAGCCGAGTGCGGTGAGAGCGGGGGCCACGATCCTGGTGACGGTGGACGGCAGCGCGGCGAGCGTGGCGGTGGCGCCGACCGCGCCCTTGACTGCCGCGATGGCGCTTTCGGCCTCCTCCATGGCTGCGAGGATCCGGTCGGCGTGTTCGAGGAGGACACGGCCGGCCTCCGTCAGCGCGACGGTTCGCCCGTCGGGGCGCAGCAGGTCGACTCCCACGTCGCTTCTCAGCGCGGCCAATTGCTGGGACACGGCACCGGCGGTCAGCGCCAGGGAGTGGGCGGCCGCGGTGATGGAGCCCCGGGCGGCGACGGTCTTGAGCATGTACAGGCGGCGGACATCGAGCATGACTCGATAGGATAGCTAAAAGATTCCATCAGAAAAACACCTCTTGACCTACTGAGTTGTGGTCGGCGACCTTCAGGACATGGAAATTTCTCAGTGCATTGCCGCTGTGGCCCGCCCCATCCACGACTTCGGTGACGAGTTCATGTCTGACGAGGCGACCGCCGAGATCGGTCTGCGTGCCGGGTTCGCTCCAGGCCGCGGCTTCTACTGCCGCGGACGCTTCGGAGTGCTCGGCGAGGCACCGGTCACGGTGGTCCAAGCGGTACAAGGCTTCCTCGGCACCCGGCTCGTGACGACAGGCTGGCTGGCGGGACAGCCCGTGATGCCGGCGCAAGAGGCCGCCGCCTGCTACGCGCGGGCTGTCCGCGCGTGGGGGCGCGCGCACATCCCCGCCGACGCCGACGTGGAGCAGTTCAACCACCTGGCACAACAGCTGATTGATGCTGCCGACGCCGACGCACTGCCCCTGTTCGCCGGCTGGCGCGCGCAACCGTGCCCTGACGACGACCCGGCCGGCGCAGCCATGCAGCGCATACACGTACTACGCGAACACAGGGGCGCCTGCCATCTGGCGGCGGTGCGCATGTGTGGGCTGAGCGCCCAAGCCGCCATGGTCATCAACCTCGGAGTCGAGCAGGCAGCCCGCTACGGCTGGCAGGACCCGCAGCCCGTCGACGCAGCCCAGATCCCCCGACGGCAACGTGCCGAGCGGATCACCGACGAGATGCAGATGCCGCTCTACGCCCGTCTGACTATCCGGCAGCGCACCGAGTTCGCTCAGCTCGTGGAGGCGCTGACCGCCCCCTGACGAGCGGGTCGGCATCGCTATCAGCGACCTGAGCGCGCACTTGGCCAGCCGGGCCGAGTAGGTCGTGTGGGCAGTTCCACTGGTCTTCGGGATGTGGCCAAGGGTGGGGTGCCGGCTTCGGCGCGAACGCCGCCCACCAGGACATGGTGAACGCGTGCAACCAACACCCCGACCAGGTATTTCGAGCTCGCGAGCTGCACGAACTCCTCGGCATGCCCACCGGCGAGGCGTCCGTCAACATCACCCGCAGCCGCCTCGGTCGCCTCACCCGCCAAGGCTTCCTCACCCAACCCGGACGAGGCCGCTACCAGAAACGGACTTAACGGCCTCTGAGCCCAGCGAGCTACCGAGCTGCTCCACCCCGCGTCGATGAACCCCACCCTGCGGCACCGCCCGGCCCGTGTTCGACCGGCTTTCGCGCAGGGTGCCGGCCAGCGGGTTGCTCTCGGGCGACGCCGGTCTCCTTTACGAACACCTTGCCGCCCACAGCGTGTTCCGGCATGCGGCTCTCCCCCGGGGATCCGGCCCGAGATCTTCGACCCGTGCAGATCAGCGGGTACGAGCCTGCGCCCTGTCAGGGGCGGGCGAGGCGGGAGCCGATCCGGAACCGCATCTCGCCCGCGGCCCGGCGGATGTCCTCGCCTTGCTCGCTGTCATCGAGCAGTCCGAGGAGCACCATCAGCGCCCGCGCCTCGTCTTCGCTGATCAGTTTCAGGCGCGGCTCGGTCACGTCATCGAGCAGGGTGGCTCTGTTCACGAGAACGGGCTCTGGCTCAACCTCTGTGGTGCGGCGAGGTTGCCTGGCACGGCCCGGCATGCGAGCGGGGGAACCGGCAGCTCAGCGCGTTGCGCAGAGTCGAGCGCATCGGCACCTGACCCGGCACCACAGAAGTTGAGCCAGAGCCCGAGTTTCGACAGCACCCGGGCCTGGGGGCGTTCTCTCTGACCAAGGACTCGGCGATGGTGAGCCGGGCAGGGTCGCGCCGTGCTGGGCTACGTGTGGACCTGCCACGAACGGTCTGCCTCAGCCCGCGCCACTTCGGCGTCGTACTGGCTAGCGTCAAAGTGGAACTCCGGCGGCGGGGGCGCGGGGGTGTGCGGAACCTCCCAGTCCGACCACTGCACGATGTCCCCGAATCGCTGCACGACGACGCACAGGAATCCGCAGCAACCGCCGGTGCACTCGGGTTCGCCCAGTTCCAGGCGCCGTGCCTCGCTGGTCGCCCGCAGGAGGCCGGGCTGACCGGCAGGCAGCACGTCAGCCGCGAACGGCCCACGGCCGCCCTCATAGACCGCCCCTTCGACCACGTCCTCACCATTGACCCAGAAGCGCAACTGGGCAGCGAACCGGGGTCCCGGCGGCAACACCCTGATCTCCAAACGATCGAACATCAGACCAGCCTATGGGGTGGGCTGAAGTCGGTGCGCGGCCCAGCCTCCATCCGGCCGGCGGGGGCGATGACGAGGTACCTCCCGTTCTCGTGAACATCGACCACAACCTGGACGGGATGCCTCCCGAAGTCGTGAACCTCTGCCGTCGGAACTCGGGTTCTGGCTCAACTTCTGTGGAGCCGCGCCCAGCGGCCTCGTGCTTGCGGCGGGCCAACGCACTGACCTGCTTTCGGCGGACCGGCTGACGGAGGCCCTTGGGGTGCCGCTCCCGATCCTCCGGCCGAGGGTGACCGCCTCGGCGGTCGGCCACCTCGTGAGGGCCGGTCTCCTGGTCCGTCTCGGCAGGGACACGCAGTTCCCCGACGTCCACCCGGATCAGGTGGCCGCGCTCGCCCGCCGCCGGGACCTGCCCGCCCTCCTCGACCGGCACGTCCCCCTCGGCCCGGACCAGGCCGCGCGCCGGCTCGGTGTGCGCCGCACCGACTTCGACCAGGTGGTCAGGCTCGGGTGGTTGGCCCCGGTCGGCTCCGTGGACGTCGACTACAAGCGGCAGGGCGGGGTGACCACGGTCCCCCTCTACGACGCCCAGGAGATCGCTCTCCTGGAGGTGGTCCGCCCTTCCGTTGACTGGCGGGCCATGCGCACCGTCACGGCTGGCCGCCGCTCTCCGCTCGCCGGCCTCCGCCCAGTCGCCCCCGGCGGTGACCGGGTGTTCTTGGCACGCCGGAACGGCGCCGGGCAGAAGGAACCGCCCGGCGGGTTCGGCCACGAGCCCGACGATCACGGGCTGGGCAGGTCCCGGGGCCGGTTCACCACGAAGATCCATCTGGCGTGCGAACAGGGCCAGAAGCCGTTGTCACTGCTGGTCACCGCAGGTCAGCGAGGGGACAGCCCGCAGTTCGAACCGGTCCTCGAAGCCATCCGCGTGCCCAAACCGGGCGGTGGGTGCCCCAGACGCAAACCCCTGCGAGTTCGGGGAGATAAGGCGTACTCCTCGCGCGTGAACCGCTGGTAGTCGCGACGATTCCCGTATTGAGCCCGTTGGCGGGCGGCCTGCGCGCTACGCTGAAGATCACGCCGTGCCGACAGGAGTGTGCGGACGAGGGCAGGTGTCCCAGGCGCTCTGGACAGCACCTGACCGCACGAGGTGCCCCCGCCGGCCGGCAGGGGCACCTCGGCGACGTTTTCACCACCTGCGCCGCGCCCCGGCCAGACGCGCATACCGCCGCCGGTGCCGCCCTGGGTGAGTTCGGCTCGGCGCCCTGACCACAGCAAGGCCCGGCCTTGTTGATCACTGTTGCCACTGCCTTCATCAGCGGTGCATACTCCGCTGCGCTCATCGAGGCGGCAACGCAAACAGGCAAGGCGGCAGGAACAACGTGCTCATACTCATTTCCATAGGCTCGCTCGCAGCCCTCGGCTGGCTCCGCTACGGTCTGCTGCCTCTGCGGCTGTTGAATACTCGGCTGCCGGGACCCGACCTCGTGCTGCAGCGCACTCTGAAAGCTGCCGGGGAGGGCGAGTGGAAGTCGGCGGCGCAGCTCCTGGCCGATGCCGGCAGGGACTGGGATCGCCGCGCGTACTACGCACAGCATCTGTCCCACTCGGCTGCACATGACGGTGACGCGTGGCTGCGCACGTGGACTGCAGCTCGCCCCGAGGACTCTGATGCTGCACTGGTCAGCGCGTGCGCCCGTGTCGAGCACGCGTGGAAGACGCGCGGCGGACAGCGCGCGAGTGCGACATCCAGTGAACAGTTCGAGGGTTTCCACCGCGAACTGCTCGGCGCCCGGGAAGACCTCGCGCGTGTCGCGGCGATGAACCCCGAGGACCCCACTCCGCTCGCCAAGGAAATCTGGGTGGCACTCGGACTCGGATATCCCATGGACACGACGCGCTCGCTGTGGGGTCAGGTGACCGAGCGGGCCCCCCACATCTACTCGGCTCACTTCGGCACCCTGCAGTTCATGTCCAAGAAGTGGCGCGGATCCCACACCCAGGCTAAGGAGTTCGCCGCTCGGGCCGCGCAGGACGCTCCGCTGGGCAGCCTGCTCAAGCTCCTGCCGCTGAACACGTGGTACGAGGAGCACGAGGTCTTCGCGGAGGAACGCCTGACCTCGGACGCCTTCCGCAGCCGGCATCTCATCGCTCTGGTCGACGCCGCGCTGGAGGACGCCGCCGCGGCCGAGAGCCACCCGGAACTGCCGTCGGCTCGCCACACGCTCGCGTACTTCCTGCTCCGCCAGGGCCGCTACAAGGAATCCGTGGCCCAGTTCCGTCATGTAGACGGTTACACGCACGGACTTCCCTGGCGATACCAGGCGTTTCCGAGGCTCTCCTACCGCTCCCATCGCACGCGGGCGATGTGGGGAGCCCTGCTCCTGCGCCGCTGATCCCATGCGGCGGGCCACCTGTCATCTGTCATCCTGTCGCTGCTGCGAGCATCGTCGGTATGAGTACCGCAGCCCTCACCCCACCCTTGCCCGGCCGCCCCGATCGGGCCCATCTCTTCCCGGACCAGGCCCAGGGCAGCTCGACGGCGCCCGGCCAGGAGGTCTTGGCCGGGCGCCGTCATGGGCACTGCTGTTGGGCTTGGTGTTAGCCGATGGTGAGGAAGCTGTTCCAGCCGTCCTCGTCGCGCCCGGCTGCTGCTCCGAGGGCGGAGGCTCCGCCCCAGAAGAGCCACTGGTTGCCGAGTGTGTCCACGGACCAGACGTCGGGGATGCCGTCTCCGTTGGTGTCCGGGGACCCGAGGAGCATGGGAACTTCGGCGCGGCTCCAGCCGGTCGTGGCGTACGTGCTGTCCACGCCGCCTTCGGACTTCGCCGCGGATTCCGCGTCTACATCGCGTCCAACCTGGATGTGACCGCTATCGCGGCCCACGGGTAATCACATATCGGACATTCCCCAGCATCCAGCGCCCGGCCCCGATGTCACACCCCACCCGGGAGATCACGAGCTACGAAAGTCTTGAATGAGCCTTTGACTGGGCAGATTCCGGCGGCGAGCATCGCTAACCTCAGGGATCGCAATGACAGCCGTGCATCTCATGCGGTGAAGACGGGGGAACTATGGACGTTGCGGTAGGCGCGGAAGGCCCAGACGGGGAGAACCAACTCCGTTCGCTTCGGGACTGGTTAGCTGATTCTCAGGAGTTACGGGGGCGGGTCGAAGGGGTGGAGCGGCCACCGGAGACCGGCACGCTGGGGCCGGTGCTTGACGCGCTGTCGGTCGCACTCGGCCCGGCTGGTGCGGTGAGCGCGTTCGCCACCGGTCTCATCGCCTGGCTGCGCACCCGCCGTGGAGATGTGCACATCAGGGTGACGCTCCCGGACCGCAGTTCGCTGGAGCTGGCCGCGAAGCGAGTATCCGGTCTCGACGCCAATGCTCTGCAGCAGCAAGTGGC
This sequence comes from Streptomyces sp. NBC_01296, assembly GCF_035984415.1. Classification (NCBI taxonomy): domain Bacteria; kingdom Bacillati; phylum Actinomycetota; class Actinomycetes; order Kitasatosporales; family Streptomycetaceae; genus Streptomyces; species Streptomyces sp. NBC_01296. The sequence continues at coordinate 8,785,247 of NZ_CP130720.1, forward strand.
CGAAGTCACTAACCTGTTGAGTCGACAACAAGAGGGCGCGGGCGAGCCCGAGCCCGAGCGTCGTGAGCTGCCGTGACGGACCTGTCCGGCGCGGGAGTACGGGTCCTGCTGATCGCGACCGCCACGCACGAAGGCCCCCTGCTGACATCGGTACCCGCGGTCGCCACCTCCTGCCAGGATCTGCGCACGGCCTTGATCGAACGCTGCGGAGTGCGGCCCGACCGCCTGCGCACGCTACTCGACCCGGCCGACGCGCGGACCATGGCGCGGGCCGTCACCGAGGAGGCGCAGCGAGCGGACACCGTGCTGCTGGTCTACTTCATCGGGCACGGTCTGCTCGGCCCGGACGGAGAGCTGTACCTGGCAGCCACCGGCACCGACCGCCTCACCCCCGGGATGGCCGAGCACCAGGCGCTGTCGTTCTCCTCCCTGCGGCAGGCACTGGAGGCGAGCCGGGCGTCGTCCGTAGTCGTCGTACTCGACTGCTGCTTCTCCGGACGGGCTTCTTTGAACGGCAGCCCGTCCCTGCCCGCGTTCACGATGACGCCCGCGCACGGCATGTACCTCATGGGGTCCGCGGAACAGCTGGCCCTCGCGCCTCCTGGCGCCGCACACACCGCGTTCACCGGCGCGCTCATCGAGCTGCTGACGCACGGCGACCCGCGCGGGCTCCAGCAGCTGACCCTGGACGCCGTGTTCGACGGGGTTTTCCGGGCGATGAGTGACCGACAGGGGCCGCTGCCCCGGCGCCAGGCAGGGGACCGCTCGGGACAGCTCGTCATCGCACCGAACCCGGCAGTGCCTGCGCAGCCGGGGCCTCCAGAGGACTTGGAGCCCGCGCCCGGCCGCTGCCCGTATCTGGGCCTGGACGCCTTCGGGGTGGACGACGCCGACGTGTACTTCGGGCGCGACGGCATGACGGAGCGGGTGTTCGCCGCACTGACGGAGGTGGCCGGGGCGGATGAGCCGGGCCCGCTGGTTCTGGTGGGCCCGTCCGGTTCAGGAAAGACCTCCCTACTCAACGCCGGTCTCACGGCCGGCCTGCACGAGCGAGGATTGCTCGGCACCGCCTCCTGGCTCCCCCTGCGGCTCACCCCCGGCAGGAGCCCGCTCCGGCGCCTGGCAGCGCAGTTCGACACCGGCCCCGAGGCTGTCGATCGGATGTGGGAGGACCCCGACCACGCGGCCGAGCTGGCCGAACGGCTGCTGACCGACCGGCCGGAGCAGCGGCTGATCGTCCTCGTCGACCAGCTGGAGGAACTGTTCACGCTGTGCCCGGACACCTCGGAGCGCACCGCGTTCCTACGGTCGGTGACTGCCCTGGCCCGGCTCTCGGGAGGGGACCGGCCGCGGGCGCTGGTGGTGCTCGCGCTCCGGGCGGACTTCTACGGCCAGGCGGCCGCGCACCCCGAACTGCTCGCCGCTCTGCGCGACAACCAGCTGTTGGTCGAGCCGATGACCCCCGACGAACTCCACGCCGCCGTCGACGGACCGGCCGCCGCCGCAGGGCTGGTCCTCGACGAGGGCCTCGCCGACGTGATCCTGCACGAGTTCGGCGCAACGACCGACCGGCAACCGGCCGCGGGGGCGCTGCCACTGCTGTCCCATGTCCTGTGGGCGACCTGGCTGCGCCGCGCCGGATCACGGCTCACCGTCGCCCAATACCGTGCCGCCGGCGGCATTGCGGAGGCGATCAAGACCACCGCCGACGACACGTACGACGGACTCGACCGGCAGGGCCGGGAAGCCGTACGTCTCATGCTGCCCCGGCTGGTACGCGTAGGAGAGGACTCCGCCGACACGGCCCAGCCCGTGGACCGCTCTGCGCTCCTGCACGGCCTGCCCGACCTGCCGGCCGCACAGCAGGCCATCGACCGGTTCACCAGGGCCCGCCTGCTCACCCTCGACCACGACTCCGCCCGCATCAGCCATGAAGCACTGCTGCGCGCCTGGCCCCAGCTGACGGAGTGGGTCGACGCGGACCGGGACTGGCTGCGCGCCCGCCAGCAACTCGCCGCCGACGCCCGGGCATGGGAGCGGGCCGGGCGGGAGTCCTCGTTGCTGTACCGGGGGAGCAGGCTGGCCGCCGTACGGGAACGCGCCGCGTCGTCACCGGCGAGCGCGGTCGAGCCCGAGTCCGTGCTCGCCGAGTTCGTGGACGCCTCTTGGCGGCAGGAGCGCCGAGGTGTGCGCCGGGCCCGGATCGCCGTGGCGTTCCTCATGGCCCTGGTCATGCTCGCCACATCCGGGCTGATCGGTTCCGTGATCTTCCAGCAGCGGGCCGAGCGGGCGGGCGAACGCGACCTGGCCCGGTACCTCGCCGCCGAGGCCGAGGAACTCCGCGACCAGCAGCCCGGTCTGGCAAAGCAGCTGAGCCTGGTCTCGTACCGGACGAACAAGGACGCGGGGCGCGGCGCGCTGCTCAACAGTCGGCGCACTCCTGGTGTGATAGACGCAGAGGAGCCGGCCCAGGACCTCGCCTACAGCGGTGACGGCCACATCCTCGCGATCTCCGTCGGTAACGCGATCGAGCTGCGCTACCCGGGCGGCTCCGCACGGGTCGAAGCAGGCGTGATCGGCCCGGTCACGATCAGCCGGGACGGTCGGACACTCGCTGCGGTCACCTACGACGAGCGTCGGCCGAAAACGGCGTCGGTGCGGCTGTGGGACATATCGGATCCCGACCAGCCAAAGCAGACCGCCGCGCCGCAGCTGGACGACACCGTCCACGCGCTCGCCCTGAGTACGGACGGCAAGACCCTGTACGGGGGCCTGACGACCGGTGAGATCCGCGTCTGGGACATCGGCGACCGGGCGGCGCCGAAGCCCCTTCCCACCCTCAGCGGCCATTCCGCGCGGATCGACTCCCTGGCCGTGTCCCCCAAGCGTGATCTGCTCGCCAGCATGAGCACGGACGGCCGGATCCAGCTCTGGAGGGCGGCCGACTCCGGACGCCCCGAGCGCGTCGCCGTGATCGAGGGGGCGAAGTACGACCGCAGCATTCTCGTGAACCCCAGGCCGCTGCACCGGGTGGCCTTCAACCCCGACGGACAGATGCTCGCGGCTCCGGTCGCCGTGAAGAACGGGGACGAGCTCGGGCTGTGGCAGCTGGATGCGCCCGACACGCCCCGAAGGGTGGAAAAGAAGAAGGACGACTCGACGAGCGACATATCCAGCCCCTGCTACGAGGGCCTGAATTCCATCGCGTTCAGCCCGATCCGCGAGTACGTCGTCGGGGTCTGCGCCGGCACCTGGCAGGTGTCGATCTACCAGAAGGACCTCCTTCCCGGCGCGATTCTGTCCGGGGCGTCGGGCAGCAGCGGGGGAGGCTCCGACGAGGTGGGGATGGTTCTGTTCGACCCCGCCAACCCCCGCAGACTGTTGCAGGCCACCGACCACGGCGTGCACGTCTTCTACCTCAACAACTCAGCCCAGCCGGGTGCCGAGGCATTCCTTCCGGCGACGCCCGGAACCGGAGGCCAGGTCGACTACCGGATGGCGGGTAAGAAGCCACTGATCGCCCTTCAAGGAGTGGGCGTGAACTACCTGTGGGACGCGACGGAGATGCCGGACGCGGCCACACTCCTCACCACGACCCGCTCCCCCGACATGTTCACCGGAGCGGACATCGCCCTCAGCCCGGACGGACGCCTCCTCGCCGACGTCGAGGTGTACGAGGGCGGTGAGGCCGACAAGGACGGCAAGAAGCAGAAGAGCGTCGGCCTGCGACTGCGCAGCACCTCGGCGCCCTCGAAATCCGCACCGCTGGCCACCATCGACGAGTTGGACAACGGTGTGGCGGCGATCGCCTTCAGCCCCACCGAGCCCGTCCTGGCCGTGTCCGACATGAACGGCTGGAGAGACGGCAACCACAAGACACCGGTCGTACGGATCTACGACATCGCGAACCCCGAGCGTCCGCGGCAAATCGCCCGGATCGATGCGGCGACCACGATGCTCGACTTCTCCCCGGACGGCGAGTCACTCCTCCTCACCGATAGCCCCTTCGCCGACCCGCACGGCACCCGGCCCCAGCCCGCGGACGAGTTGGAGAGCTGGGACCTCACCGACCCCGCACATCCCGAGAAGCAGTGGGCGCGCCCGGTCGAGGCCGCAATCAGCTCGGTAAACATCGCGTTCCGGCCGGACGGGAAGCTGCTCGCCGTCTACGACAGCGGCGGCACACTGAGGCTGTGGCGCGTCGAGGAGCACCGGCTCACCGAGGAGCTCTCCCGCGCCTCCGTGAGCATCTACGGTAGCCCGATCGCCTTCAGCCCCGACGGAACCCACCTCGCCTTGATCGCGAAGAAGGCCGTGCTTGCCGACGACCGCCCCGAGATCTGGGATCTGACCGATCCGCAGAATCCCAGACGGAACTCCTACCTGCCAGGCTCATCGAGAGCCGCCGATTTCTACGCGCTCCAGTTCACCCCGGACGGCGAGTTCCTCGCCATCGTCAGGGCATCCGCAGGCGTAGAGCTATGGGACACCAACCCGGAACGGGTCATCGGCGACATCTGCGAATCGGCCGGCGATCCCATCACCCGGCAGGAATGGAACCACTACTTGCCCGACAAACCGTACGAGCCGCCGTGCCGTCCGTCCTAGCAGGGGAAAACGCCGCCCTCGACACCACCACGCCCCACCCTGACGCCCTGCTGAACCCGGTAGCCGCACTGCCCTATCCCTCCCACGTCCTCGCCACCCTTGCGGTACGGCTCACCAGCGACCTCACGCAAGTCCAACGCGACCAGACTGCCAGCGAAGCCGACCTTGCCACCTCGCTGTCCAGCCTCGGTATCCGGCTGTCGGAGGTGGGGCGGTGGGGGGAGGCTCTGGAAGCGGAGCTGGAGGCGGTGGAGATCCGTCGGCGGTTGGCGGACCCGGTCACCGGCAACCCCGCCGCTGCCCACGAACCCGACCTCGCTCACTCCTTGTACGTCTGGGCAGCCTTGCTGTTCTGGGGACAGCAAATCTCCGGTGCGTTGCAAGCCACAAATGAAGCAGTGGAAATCTACCGCAAGCTCATGTCGGCGCGGCCTGCCCAGCATCTCATTCTTTCGCCTCTGCGTGCGGTGTTGAGCTTGCAAGCAGAAATACTTGATGGTCTTGGTCGGTTCCAGGAGGCGAAGGCGATTCGCGTTTGGCTCGCAGCCAACCCCGAGCCGCCGGATTCCTCTAAATAGCCCTTTCCGGGAGACGAGTGCACCCCGCCAGCCGAATCCCCCCGGCGGCCGATGCCGGAATTCATGACGGGAGCCGCTCCTTTGGAGCGGCCGGCTTCCGTCCCAACGCTTCGGTGATCGAGCACTTCCCCGTACAAGGCAGTCCCGCCATCGCGATCACCACAGTGTCACCGTGGCACAGCCGGCGTGCCCCATGAAGGGGTGGGACCCTCAGCCCACCCCTTCAGCAACCACACCGCACCCTGGCGTCAGGTGGCCCATGTGGACTCGCTTTGCCGCAACCCGGTTCGTTCGCCCGGCTGACGCCGAACTGCTCTCGCCCTGCGACTCGCTCACGATCACCGCGTACGTCAGTTGCTCATGAATAGCTTCGCAGCACGGCCGAGCCGTGCAATCGGCGGCGCAGCCGCATCAAGTCGGTAAGGTCCGCGACATTTTTGAACCGGTTGAGAAGAAGATCGATCCGGTGATCGCCTGCCTCTCGCACCGCAATCGTGATGGCCTCGACAAGTTGTCCCGGATCATCAGGCATAGGGGAATTCTTGGCCGGTGAAGCCGTGGTTTACACCTGGCCATACGTACATGCGAAGAGTGCACTCTCCCGGGCCATTGGGATGCCGCCCTCGGACCCCGATCAGCTTCGACGCCGAGCACAGCAGGCCCCGGGGGTGCGGTCGCCCATCCTCCTCCAGTACCACTGGCGAACCCGGGCCGGCGGCCGGACCCCAGCGCACCGCCCTGATGCCGGCGTCCAGCTCATCGCCACACGCTGACGGGCTCACGCCTGGCTCCGGGTATGGCAACAGACCCAGCATCGGACCGCACGGGATGCGAGAAGAGGTCTCCGCCGGGATGTTCTCCGGCGCCATCGACGCCCACTGGCACGACCAGCTCGATACCCCCGCCTACGACGCGTTCTCCACCGAGCACGCGGGAGCGGTCGTGGGACACAGCCCGGAGTCCGGATCCGGCGGGATCGGGTGGGCGGCCGTGTACGAGGAGGCGTACGGGCCGCTGCCCGCGATCTGGTTCACCGACGAGCTCGGTCGCCTCGACGGCGAGGCCTTCGCTGCCTACCGGGAGACCGGCCGCGTCGAGGCGTCGTGGAACTGCGGTCCCGAGTTCGCCGGCGAGACCGCTCAGTGACCAGCACCGCGCCCACGGAGCCCCCGCTCGCGCGGGCGGGGGCTCTGCGCCTCTCCCAGAACCGCACCACCACTCCCGCCTTCGCCGGGTACGTGGAGGCCACCACTGCGCACTGCCCCTACCTCGGCCCGTCAGTGAACAACGGGCTGACGTACTGGACGACGTACGACATTGCGCCGGGCGCCGGGCTGTTCGATATCGAGGGCACCCTGTTCGCGGCGGCGGGTCGTCTGCACGGAGCGGGTTCGAATTCTGGCCAAAGGGCAGCGCGGTTATCTGGTGTGCGAGAACCTGGTCGTGCGTGGGGCCTCACGCTGTCACCTGGACTGGCCGCACTGGGCCCTGAAGAACCTCTACGGGTCCATCGGGCCGATGTTCGGCAAGTTCTGGGAGGGTGAGGAGGACACCAGCCGCTACGGCGCCGCCGTTCCCCTTCCCCCGGTGACGTTCCTGTCGATTCGTCCCGCCGTGCGTCCGCGTGACCCGCAGTTCCTGCAGAGCACACCTGTGCTGGCCGAGACCATCCGCGAGGCCCAGGACGACAGCCGCCACGTCTTCGACGGTCTTGAGCGCGACTGGGCCACGGTGCGGTCCTGGGCCGCCCGCCTGCCGAAGCCTTCGAAGGAGAGCATCCCTTGAGCACTCCCTCCCCGATTCCAGCCCCTGCACGGGCCGCCGCCACCGAGCACTGCGGCCGCGACCTGGTCCTCACCGAGATCACTGACCGGCGCGGCTCTGCCGTCTGGAAGGCCGCCGGCCACAAGGGCGCCGCCGCTGTGAAGGTCGGCCGCGGCGACGGCGTCGAGATCACCGCCCGCGAGGCCGCCGCTCTCGCCGCCCTGAACACCGATTACTTCGTGGGTGGCGGTGTCACCCACGGTTTGGCCTGGCTGCTGACCGACTGGCTCGAGGGCCCCTCCACGTGGGAGGTCTTTGGCCCCGTCCGGGCGGGTGGCGTCGACCGGGAGCAGGCTGTGGCCGCGGCCGCCGACCTGTGCGCGGCCGTCGCCGGCCTCCACGCATCGGGCTGGGTGCACGCCGACCTCCAGCCCTCTCACGGCATCCACACCGACACTGGGGTCCAGCTCATCGATCTGGCCTGGGCCTGGCGGCCGGGCTGGGACCAGGGCATCAAGTTCAACGGTGGCCTGACGCACCTGCTCTCGCCCGAGCTCGCGGCCGCCATCCTCACCGGGGACAAGCCCGTCGCCGTCACCCGGGCCGCCGATGTGTACGCCCTCGCCGGGACTATCTGGACCTGCGCGACTGGGAGGTGGCCGCTGGACTACCAGGCCGCCGGGATCAGCCCGAAGACCTGCAGCCCGCACGAGCTGCGCCAGCACATCGCCACCGGCCGCGTCCCCGTCACGGCCGACCGGCCCTGGCCCGACCTACAGAACGTGCTGCTGCCCGTACTACTGGACGATCCAGCCAACCGGCCCACCGCCAGCGAACTCGGCAAAACGCTACAGGCCCCGTAAGGCACGTCGCTGCTTCGTAGCCCTCAGCCCGTCGCTCGGCCGAGCTAAACGACCGAGAGAGGCTTCCTGGCCGACATGGGGGACATCGGGGCCGTGATCTGCCATAGGGAGTCCTCCACCAGGTCCTGCCCCCTTGTGGGGGTAAGGCTGGTTCTGGGGCCGTACGAGGTGTGAAGCAGGAGCCGGAGCGGGGTTGAGGCCAGTCATGGAACCGATGCTGGCGCAGGCTATGGGTTCGGGAGGCACTCTCTATGGTGGACGGGAGGCCCTGGAGCAGGAGCCTGGCGACAGGGGGGCCCTAGGCCTTTCGTACTGTGCCCAGGCGTCTCAGGCAGGTGCAAGTACCGGCCGACTGCCTGTCCGTGTGCTGGTCGCTCGCTTCACCGCCATACCTCCGTTACGTCTGCCTGGGTAGTGCTGCTGTTTCCTTCCGGGGCATAGCTGATCTTCCATAGGTCTGTCGTAGCGTTGATTTGCCCGACGGCGTATCCGTCGATTCTCTCGACTGCCGGGTTCTCGGCAGTCCTGCAGTCGTAGTTCATGCGCTCTCCACTGATGATGTTGGCGGCTCCGCCGTTGTAGACGCAGCGGAAGCTCTGGGATCCTCCGGACGGATACTTGAGAGCGATTGCCCATGGGTATCCCTCGCCGGGAGAGACGTCAGTCGGACGGGGCTGGCGGTCGATGGTGGGATCGTCAACTATCCAAACTTTCTTCTCCCATGGCGACGCCAGGCAGGCTGCCCTGCGGGGGAGTCCTGACACGGGGTAGACGAATGGCCAGCATGGATCCCTAATGGCCTCGTTAGAGAAGCATCGCAGCGCGTCGGGGTCGCTGCTCACGCGGCTGTTCTGGCACTTGGCTGCTCCGTGACCGTCTTCTTGGTATGGCGGAAGGAGCGATCCGTCGCTCCGGAAGAGGCGGAGGAGGTGAACTTCTGTGCGATCCGGCTCCTTGGGTGGGTCTCCCGCCAGTTGGAGAACAGCCACGACAAGCCCGGCGATTGTGGCAACACCCGCGCTGATCTCAAGCCATCGGACCCATGGCTTCGTGCGGCGCTGATGACTACTCGCTCCCGCATCTGAATTCAGGGAGTCTGTACCGTTTCCATCCTCCATGAGCTAATCATTGCGGAACACCAGGGAATGAGCTGGCAGGCTGACCTGACATGCCGATGGGCCTCGCAACGGCCGGTCGCGCCGGCACTAATCGAACGCGTCCGGCCCTCACCGCCGCCGCGCGAAGGGTCTGCGGATGGCAGTGCTCGGCTGACACCCAAGAGCTCACCCCCTGAGTCCTGAGGACGGGCCGGCCCGGCGGCCTGGAGGAAACGGGGCGACTGGCGCAGGCGCAGGGGCGTGATCACGATTCCGGGTGTTACTGCCAGAAGATTCGTTCGATGACGATCTGGGGGTCTGCGGTGCGGTGGGTGAAGGTGTAGCGGAGCCAGCCGTGGCCGTGGTCGAAGTACAGGATGTGCGCGCCGCGGGGCTCGGTGGAGCGGGCGGGTTCGATGCTGACGCTCGTCGTGTCGAGATGGTCGTCGCGGTAGGGGTGGCGGGAGGTCTTCAGCTCGGTGACGGCGTCGATGATCAGGTCTCGCACGCGGGTGTGCAGAGCGTCGCGGTACTCGGCGGCCAGCTTGGTCCAGTCCGCGGCCCAGGGCGGGCCGGTGAACTCTGCGCTCACTCGCCGGGCCCGAGCGAAGCCATCTGGTGGTGGATTCGGGAGGCTTCTTCCAGGAGATCCCTGGCCTTGTCGGGATCGGCGCACTCGGCGGCCCGCTGCTCAAGATCACGCACGTGGTGGTCGAGATCGGGATCCCGGGCGAGGGCGTACTCGCCCCACCAGCGCGCCAGGAAAGCGGGGCCGGCACCGATGTCGTACGTGTCGGCGATCTTCGCCCGCCAGTTGGCCTCGAAGTCGGCCAGCAGCTGCGGCGCGTGGGTGGCGATCGCGGCACGCAGCGCGGGGATGCTGCGCTCCGGCATCGGGGGGATGCCTCGGGAGGGCCCGGGGGCGGTGGTCATGATTGCGTCCTCTCCGCTCGTCGCCCTCCACGATAGTGCGCGCCACGGCGGGACCGGAGGCGATTCCTGCTACGGCTGTTCAGCGTGGTTCCCGATAGCCCGCGAGCCCCAGCGGGTGGGGCAGGAGGGTGTGGAGTTCGTCGGGACCGGGGAGCTCGGAGAGGTAGAAGCGGTAGTGCTCGCCGTCTGCTGGGCGGACCGTGACGTTCTTGCCAGCAGCTGTGCCGGCCTCGAGCGCGGCCAGGACGTCCTGCGGATGGTCCGCCAGGACAGCGGTGTGGAAGCAGGCGGCCGCACCGAGGTCGAGGGCGCGCCGGACCGCCCGCGCTCTTCCCCCAACCGCCCACCCACCAAGGCCGCCTCGACCCGCGCAGCATCCCAGACCTACTCCCGGACGCCTGGACAGCGCCACTGAGCGAACTGGACGGGCCCCTGCGGCTCCTGCAGCGCGACGCCGCTATCCGGCCCTGGTCCAGATGGCCCGCGGTGGATCACGAACCGGGGCCGCCCGCTACCTCGGAATCCCGCCCGGAACTCTGGAGTCCACCACCCTCCGGATCCGCACCTGGCAAGAACAGCCAGGCAACGCCCAGGCGTACCAGGCAGCACTTCACCACATCGCGGAGATCGCCTCCCGCACGGGTGCCTGAGACGGCCGCTGGAACTGGTTTGGCGCGGCAGGCCGCAGAAAAGCAAGTGCCAGGGCATGAGCTATGCAGGCAGGATGCCCGCATGTCTACCGAAGTCAGCGGGATGATCGAGTGTCGACCAGGTGCCCGCCTATGGGGCCCCGAAGACGAGGACTCCGCATGGCGCGCCGCCATCGACCTTTTCCTGCTCAACAATGGCAACGCCTACGAAGCCCTCGCCTGCCTTTTCGGTATCCGCAACTACATCGGCTTTCGCCCCTTGGCCGAAGGCCGTGGCCTTCCGAGCGACACATCCGAGGGGCTGCGGACCGAATACGCCGCGTACGGCGGACCTCCTGACGTCCACGGCACAACGTGGATCACCTGGGCCGAGCTGGCCGCCGCCGACTGGCGAGAAACAGACAGCTCGGGCACGCGGAGCCGAGAATCGGTTGCAGGAGACGAAACCCACTGGGGACCAGTCTGGAGCGTGATGCGAACACTCAGCGAAGTGCACGGAGCGGAACATGTGCGACTTGTTGCCTGGTTCCACTGACCTCGATTCCGCGGCGAAGCGCCGCTTGTCCGAAGGGAGGCAGCCGTGACCGAACGCGACGTCATGCTCAACGAACTCGCGCAGGGGTTGCGCCCGATGTCACAGGGCATCGAATGGTTCGACGCACTTGGCCCGGAGGAACAGTCCGAGGCATTGCTGTTCCTACGCCACCACTGTGTCCAGGCGCGCGCCACCACCGAGGACGGACCGGAGAGCGTCCGCCGCGCCGGGCTGCGCCCGACGCACACACCCGCGGTCCTGATTACCCGCGGCCGGATTGAGCACCAGTTGGGGAAGATCGCCTCTCTCACGCCCCTCGATGAACGCCGCAAGGCGTTCCGGCTGCTGGTCGCGGTCCTCGCGATCGCCGACGGACGACGGCGCGAACGCTTCTGCTCCGACGGGTGCGGTCACTGGTGGCACAGGCTATCCGCCACTGGCTGATCCCTCCGCCGGCGCTGGGCACGACGCTGCTCCTGATACCGACGCGCGCCTGGCCAGCCACCCGGCGGCAGCAACTCGTCATTACCGCGGCCGCGCGGTGGGATGCCGATTTACATGAGGGTGACGCGCATCCCGCCCTCGGCCAGCACCTCGAGTACGGTGGCCACCAGGTCGTACGACTCGCCGTTCGGCGCCAAGACGCGGGACAGGTACCCGGCTGCGGTTGCGGCATCCCGCCAGAGCAGGGTTGCGGGGGCGGTGTAGCCGAAGTTGCCGCGCAGACAGTCGACGAGGGCGTCCAGGCAGCCGCCGAAGTAGCCGCCCGGTCCGTTGACAGCCTCGCCGAGTGCCAGGTAGAGGCCCGGTTCATCGGTGATGTGTCGGCCGTCCAGCTCGTACATGCGTCCGGCCGCCCGGTCGTGGTGCTCGAGCCGGCAGCCCCGCTCACGGACGAGGTCGAGCCAGGCCCCGCGTTGCCGGGTGTCGAGGCTTGCCCAGGCGCCAGGAGCGTCCGGTGGTCCGGCCAGCCAGCGCTCCCAGATGGGCCGCGCGTACCCCGGTACAGGTTCGAAGTGCTCACCGTCGAGTTCCAGATCGATCAGATCCGTCCGATGGGAGGACGGGCGCCACGTGCGGACCTTGGGCCGCAGCAGACGGTCGGTGAGCTGCTCGCCCCGGTCGTCCCGTATCTCCAGCCAGGCCTCCTCCAGGTCCAGTGCCCGCCGGGTGCCCGTCGCCAGTGCCCGCCGCAGTCGGTCACCCGGGGCGAGCCCGCGCAAGATGAGCGGGGACGCTGCGTGCTCGGGCGGCAGGACGCGCGGCAACTCCCGGCAGGAGCCCAGCCACTGGTACCCGTTGTGCAGTCGGACAGGAGCCCTGTGTCCCTCGGGCGGCCCCTCATAGTCGTCCAGACCATTGATCACGAGAGCGTCCGTTCCCGGGTATGGTCCGAGGCTTTCCGCGTCCTCCAGGAGCCAGGCGTCAAGCGTCCTGTCTTCCGGCACCAGCCACACTCGGCTGCCGACCCAGCCTCGTACCTCGGCTCCGTCGGGGACCCAGCCGAACAGTTCGTACGTCCCGCGCCGCGGCTCCCTGAATAGTCCCTCGGCCTCGGCGCAGGTGCCCCAGACATGGCCGTCCCCTGTGTCCGTCAGCGTGTACCGTCCCTGCCCGCGATGGTCCCTGTCCTTATGCACGGTGGGAATCATGCCCGGACGAGGAGTAGACCGTGAAGCCCTTTTCGTGGCCGGTCAGGGCGACTCGAGGCTGAGCGCTCCAACTGGCGGATGGTGCCAACTGAACCGCTCAGGCACACGTGTGACTGAGCGGTTCAGTTGGCCCGGGTGAGCGGCGTAGGTGGCCCGGTCATGTCAGAGGTGGCTGGCACGATGCTCCGCATGGATCTCGTACACCTGCTCGACGGCCTGGATATCCGCCACTGGTCTTCCCTCTCCCATGCGTATGGCAGCGCGGAGGACATTCCCGATCTGCTGCGGGCTCTGACCGGCGCCGACGCGGATGCGGCGGATGAGGCGTTGTCCGAGCTGTACGGGAGCGTTCTGCACCAGGGGACGGTCTACGCCGCCAGCGCGGAGGCGGTGCCGTTCCTGGCCGGGATCGCGGCGGCCGGCCACCGCACGGCAGACGTCCTGGCGCTGCTCGGCGGCATGGCGGAGAGCGAGGACGAGTACGGCGTGGCACCGGGCGCGGTCCGGGCGGCCGTGGCGGACCGGCTCCCGTTGCTACTGCCCCTGTTGGCCTCCCCGGAGCCGGAGGTCCGCCGGACCGCGGCCTGGGCGGTGTCCCACACCCGCGCGACCGCGATTGCGCTCCCCGCCCTCCGCGCGCGCTTGGACGAGGAACCCGAACCCGCCGCGCGCGCCGAGGTTCTGGCCGGGATCGCACGGCTCGACCCGCAGGGCGGAGCGGCGGCTGCCGCCGCCGTCCTGGACCCGTCCCAGCCAGCCGAGGTGCGCATGGCCGCCGTCTTCGCCTCCCTCGACGCAGGCGCTCCGTGGACCGAACCCATGCACACGACGATGCTGTCCCTTCTACCCGCCGACCCCCTGCGCTCCGATCTCGACCTCAAACGCGGCGAGCCGCTGGCCGCCGTCATCGAGGCACTCCTGGGCCGGGGCCGCCGCAAGGAGCGCAAGGTGGCGTTCGCACTGATCGACGCAGCCCTGCACGACGGTCGGGCCGAGGTGCGGGCCGAAGGCCTCTGGGCGGCCGACCGCGCCTGCATGCTCTCCCGCAGTGCCCCGCGGCGACTGGTATGGAACCTGCGAGCGGCGGCCGTCGACGAGGAGTCGGTGGTAGCCACGTCGTCCCTCCTGGGCCGGCTGGGCAGCGTCGCCGCACCGGCCGCGGACATCCTCGCCCCCCTCGCCGGACGGAACCCGGACCACGACGACGACCATGCGGACCGGGCCCTGGCCGCACTCGTACAGGTTGCGCCCGCGCAGTCGGCCCCGCTCCTGGCCGCCGGCCTCGGGCGGCGCCCGCGGGCCCTCGACGCCGCCGCCGGGTTCCGCAGCCCGGAGGACTCCGCCTTCCCGTACAACGGCGAACTCCTCGACGCGGTCCGCGACCGCCTTGCCCAGCCCGAGGCCCTGAGCGGCAACGAACCCTGGCAGCTGACGAACCTGCTGGCGGGGTGGGGCGCCGAGGCAGCGCCGGCGTTGCCCGAGCTGTGCGCGGCGCTCCCGCACTTTCCCGGCCAGGCCGCCCGAGCCATCGCTTCCGTCGCCGCCGACTGCGCCCCGACGGACCGCGCCCGGGCCGTCACGTCGTTGCGGGCGGTGGCGGCCGAGCAGGCAGTCCTCCCCGCGGCGAAGGCCCTGCACGACCTCGACGGCGAGATCGCGCCCCTGCTGCACTGCCTCGAACACGACCTCCGGCGTGGTGCCAGCCAGCTCAGGGAGGCCGCCAAGATGGCCGGTGCGCTCGGTCCCCGGGGAGCGGCGCTTGCGCCTGCCCTGCGCGAGGCGCTCAGCGGCACGGACGGCAACACCACGCCTGCGCTGGATACGGACACGGCCCTCGCTGAGGCTCTGTGGCGCGTCACGGGGGACGCGGAAGGGGTGGTTGCCGTTCTGGACTCGGTCTTCGCGCGCGCCGAACAGAACCCCTGGTCCCGGTGGTCGGTGGTGCGGGCCGCCCGCACGACGGTCCTTCTCGGCTCCGCGGGACGGCCGCTCGCCGCCCGCCTGGAAGCCGCCCTTGACGACCCGGCACAGGCGCCGGCCGCGGTGCTGGCCCTCACGGCCGTGGCCGAACCCGCCTCGCTGGACCGCACCGCGCTCGCCGAGGCCGCCTTGCGGTCGGCCGAATCGGACGCCGATCCGACGGGTGCCTGCGACGCCCTGGAAGCACTCGGCCCCGAGGCATTGACCGGCGACCACGCGCGCCGACTTGCCGCTCTCGCCGTCGGCGACGCCCGGGTGGTCCGCTCGGGAGTCGAAGATCGCGTCATCCGCCAGGACGAAGCCCTCCGAAACCGCGCCCGGATACTCCTCACCGCCTGCCCGGACCCCGCGGCACCCTGACCTGCCGGGCATCGTCGGCCGCCTCGGCATCCGAACCAGGCCGCGCCCTGCACCATTCGTCCCGGACCGTGAGCGGCGTAGTTGGCCGGACGGGCCAACTACGCTGCTCAGCCACAGATCTCGTGACCGGGCATCCTGCTGTCTTCGCGTTGATTCCGGGCGTTGGCCTGCATCTGGGCAGCGCCCGCGCCGGCTGCTCGGCGGCGCCCTCGTCTCGGGAAGCGGGGCGCTGGAGGGCGGCTGCGGGCGGCCGACCTCGACGGCTGGGCCGTCGCGGCAGGGGTGCGTCGGGTGTGTTGCTGATCACACCCTAAAGCTCTGGGTTGCCGTCGACCCCGGACCAAGATTTTCGGTGAGTCCATGTTTAGGGATGTCAACTCGTCCGATTCGGAAGCGGACTGGATGCGTTCGGTGACGCGCCCATGTCAGGGCTTTGGCGGTGGTGCGACCTCGCAGCGTTATGCCGTTGCTGTGCCCACGTATCTGGCCGCGCCTATACGGGCGTTGGGCCCTCCGGATCTGTGGTGGACTACGTCATGGCGGCTTCGCTCCCGTTCCTTCCGGGGTGGAATGCTTCGGGTTCCGCGCGGGCCCGGAGAACCGGACACCCGGGGCGCCTGGTCCCTCCAGGCAGTCGAAGGAGGCGTGATGTCCATGGGATGTCACAGCCGGGAGAGCGGTCCGCCAGAGGTGCCGTGGTGGTGGAGAGCGCGCAGATTCGCCCACGACTGGGCGTATCCGGTGATGTTCTGCTACTACACGGCGGCCCTCATTGCAAAGGGGGTCACCCTCATGTTGTCGTCATGAGGGTGACCCCCTGACCTGGGGGTTACGCCCGTCGCTGCCAGCGGCGGGCGTCTTCCGTTTTTGCCGGAAAACGTCCCACTGCAGTTCTGGGAGGGGGCGGAACCGCATTGTCTATTCCGACCGGGGGTGGAATAGACAATGGGCTCACCATGGCACGTGTGACGTACAGATCGCCACCCATACCTGACGTCTCAGGTATGGGAATCCTGTGCGGCGGGCCCGCGTGCACTTTTCTGGACCGTAGCGGAGGAGACCCTGGTGGGCGGGGTGGACGGTGATGCATCCGGAGGCCGCGAGCAGCGCGGCGAGGGCCAGGGGCAGGGACCAGCGGCGCATGCCGCTACCGTGCCGCAGCCGACCCCGGCACTGGCCCTGACGGCCCTGCCGGGCCCCTCGGATGGATGATCCACGCCCGTCCCGCCGGGCCGTGTGGAGCCGGCCCGGCCGACCCTGGAAGAGGGACAAGCCGTGAGGGAGGCCCCGGGATGGTGCTCAGACCACCGGTCGAGCCGATGCTGCCGAGATACGGCGGATCGTCTGCACGACGAACGCCATTGAGTCTCGGCCGACCAGTGGCGCAGGACCTACGTCTGAACCCGGCGCCCGCCCTGCGTCAGGCAGGGCGGGCGCCGCCGGTGGTAGGCCCAGGCGAGAGCCAGAACGATCGGACCCCGCAGCAAGATCTTCCACCCCCGCTTTTGACCGCACCCTACTCGGACCGCCCAGCCGAACCCGCAGGGGCCTTTCCGCAGTCACAGATCCGCGACTGCTTGCCTGAACAGCCAAGAGCTTTCGGGCGTCAGGCGGTGACCAGGGCCGCGGTATCGACCCAGAGGGCCAGGACGCTGAGCGCGGCCAACTGCTCCAGCGCCTCATGTTGGGGAAGTTCGGGGAGTCCGTCATCGTGGCTGTTGGGGTTGCGGATCCCGGCGAAGAAGCCCTCCGTGAAGGCCGCAGCACCGCGGTGGACACTGCGGAAGGTGTCGCTTCCGTCGTTGTCCATCAGGCGCAGGCGGGGCTGCCCGGGTTTGGGATCGTCCTGGGAAAAGGCCTGCTGGAACAGCCTGGTCTCGCTCACGTCCTTGCGGCCGACCTTGTTCTGCGTCTCAGCGTTGACCTTTCGGGCGGCGGCCGTGACGGCCTCGCGGAAGTGCCCGCTCTGCCACAGCGGCCGCGCACCCTCCCACGCCCAGGGGTGCATCGCCGAGGCGTTCAGGTCTGGGGCATCGTCCCCCAGCCGCGCACGTACCTCGCCGTCGCGCTCCAGCACGGCCTCAGCTCGCTGGGCGGCCTCCCGGTGTCGACACCAGCGGTTGACGCGGCTGTCCGGTATCTCCGTGCGCCAGCCGGGAAGCACCCGGTCCAGGATCTGCTCGACCACCTGAGCGCTGGCCAGGATGTCCTTCTGATCCCCCCGGTTGGACATACGCGAGGTGATGAAGGTGACCCCCGGAGGGTCCGGCGGGTGGTACAGCGTGGTCAGCTCCAGGAACCGGGCCAGCTCCGCGCGAGCCCAGGCGATATCTGCAATGGAAATGGCCATGGCCGAATCCTGCACCCGGAGCCCACCGGCCGGGAACCGGAATTCCCGGATCGGTTCACACCACCAGGGTGCTGCGCCGCTCCAGCAGCACGACGTCGCGCCACAGGCCGTTGTGGCGGCCGATGCGTTCGCGGGTGCCCGGCCGCCCTCAGCATCGGTGCCGCGGTAGCCACCGACGGCTCCTCGAAGCGGCGGAGCCGCGACCGGGACGAGGGTCCGGTCGCGGCCCCACGCTGTCGTGCCCGCCCCGCACCCCACCCCACCGTTCTTCGAGTCACCCGAACCGGCGATGGCACCGCACCTGTTGCAGCGACTAGCGTTGGTGGTCCGCCCGCTGAGCTGTACAAACCGACTTTCCTCTGCCTCGCGCCACACCGTCTCCCCCAGAGAACCCGCTCTGCCAGGAGTGCCGCGCCCGGCTCCTAGAGTCACAGCAGAAGCCGGCTCACCCCGCAGCTTGACGTCGCGGGGCCTTCTGGCCGCATCGGGCGCGCCGGACCGCGCCCGGCGGGTGACGCTGGGGGCCAGGCCCGGAGCGGCGGTGAAGGAGGCCAACCCCGGGGGTCCTGGCCCCTCCCTTTGAGCCGATGCTCGCCCAGGCCGCCGAGTCCGTCCCCAGTCCCGGCGTCCTGGCGGGCGGCCTGGCCCTGGAGTAGAAGTTCGAGGGCGCCGGGCGCTGTTCGCCGACCGCACACGCAGGCTCGGGGGGAGTGCTCCTCGCTGACGGCAGCGGTCCGGGCCCAGTGTGGGTTCTCTTCAAGGGACGTCGGCCGATCCTCACTTGTCGCAGTGCTCGGCTGGTTCTTGCCGGGCCGGCGCGACGCCGACGTCCTCGCCATCCTTCCTCTCGTTTTCGGCCGCCCGAAGCCCGTCCGGGTCGCGCAACCACTGCTGCCCGTCGCTATCGAAGAACTGGACAGCGCGAATCGGTGCCCCGCCCTGCGCAATGCCGTAGCCCTTCAGGAAGTCGTCGATGGCACGAGGGGAGAAGATCAGCCGGGTGCAGGGCGGGATGGCATCGAAACCCATGAAAACCCATTCGTACTTATCGACACCCGCGTCCGGCGCATAGAACCAGAGGTCGACTCGGGTGACCGGGTCCAGCGAGCGATTCGCGACGATCACCGTCTCGCTCATACCGCTGGCGTCCTCGGTCCAGTAACTGACCCGTCCGGCCTGCTGCCGCCGGTCCCGCTCCAATTGCTTACGCGTAGCGTCCACGCTCGACGAT
The DNA here is from genome assembly GCF_035984415.1 of Streptomyces sp. NBC_01296. NCBI lineage: Bacteria > Bacillati > Actinomycetota > Actinomycetes > Kitasatosporales > Streptomycetaceae > Streptomyces > Streptomyces sp. NBC_01296. The sequence continues at coordinate 8,803,848 of NZ_CP130720.1, forward strand.
GCCACCGTGGCGCTGAAGAACAGACCGATTGCCGCCGCGACAGCCGACAGGGCTGCCGCCCAGGGCGCCACGTCGTGGCCGAGGGAACGCGCCTGCCGTGGCGTTGCGCCGGCCGGGGTCCGCCGCCGGAGGGACGACAGCCGCCGTGCCCTGACGGTGCGGGAGGTCGCTCGATGCATGACAACAGCATCGGCCAGAAGTCGCAGCCCGGCCACCGGCTATGCGCCGAGTGCCTCAGCTGGCTGGCTCGGCCACTACAGCCTCACTGGCCGCGGTCCATACCGATCTGCTCGTGGACCAAAGTCAGGCGGAGGGTGCGCTCCAGTATGCCTGGCCCGGTTCGGGTCGGTGGGGGGCGAAGAGCTGGGAGACGGTCACGGGGGTGAGGCCGCGCCGCCTCAGACCGTCGATGATCCCGGGCACGGCGGGAACAGTGCCTGGGTACACGTCGTGCAAGAGGATGATCCCGTTGCGCTGGGCCCCTTGCAGGACACGGCTCGTGATGACCTCGGGATCGTGGTCGCGGTAATCCTTGGCTGTGACGGACCACAGGATCTGCGCGAGACCCAGGGAGCGGCAGACCTCGGCGACACTTGGGTTCGTCAGTCCCCGTGGTGGACGCATCAGGGTGGGAGTCCGGCCGGTGAGCTCCTTGACGCGTTCCTGGAGGAGCATGAGCTCGTGGCGGGTCTCCTCCGCCGATGCCTTGGTCAGGAGCCGGTGCGTCCAGGTGTGGTTGGCCAACTCGTGCCCCTCAGACGCCTCTCTCCGCACCAGGTCCGGACGGCGGGTCACATTCTTGCCCAGTAGGAAGAACGTCGCGTTGACCCCTTTGGCCTTGAGGATGTCCAGCAGTCGGGTCGTGTCGGGGCCGGGTCCTGCGTCGAAGGTCAGAGCGACGCACTGAGTCTTTTGGCAGTCGACCGGGTGTGGCTTCTGAGTAATCGGCAAGGGTGTCGCGCTCGGGGCCGGCCGTGAAACGCGAGAAGAAGCCGGAGGAGTCTTGGCGCCAGGGGCCGAAGCGGGCCGCGCCGAGCCACAGGCGCCAAGGACTACGGCCGCGGTTGCGGCGGCCGCTACACCAGTCAGGATTTTTCTAAGACGGCGGTGCGCGCTCATGCTCACAGGACTATCAGTATCAAGGTTACGAAACGCACGGCACCCGACACGGCGGAGGCAGCTGGCTCAGGAATGACGTCGTGCACGGTAGATGCGCGACGTCATGCGCAGGCCGTGGTGGATGTAGCCGGCCAGGCGAGCATGGCGGCCATCCGGGTGCGCAGCACACGGCTGGTGTGGGCGAGAGGGACGAGGGGTCCGGTCCCATGTGGTGACAGCCAGGGCAGTCGTGCGACAAGCCGACGGCTGCAGGCACTGGTCCGAGTGCCGTACCGCGGAAGGCGGGGACTGCTGTCCGGCGGCACCGTGGTGGTCAAACGCCAGGTCCGATTCCCGACAGACCAGTGGGGTCCAGCCGTGACGCAGACATCAGCCAGAGCGGGCAACCCGAGGGCACCGCAGCCCCGCTCCCGCAGATACCGGGCGATGGTTCGCGATGTCCAATGGCCCGCTGGCATCGCGGCGGCGTACACCGTTGCCCAGCTGTTGCTCGTCGTGCCGGGGGCGGGTCTGGGATGGGACGAGGCGGTCTATGTCAGCCAGGTCAGCCCGCATGCCCCCGCCGCGTTCTTCAGCGCCCCGCGGGCCCGTGGCATCTCCTTTCTTGTCGCTCCCGTAGTGGGGTTGACGGATTCGCTGGAGGCGCTCCGCGCCTATCTTGCCGTTCTCTCGGGCGCCGGTCTCCTGCTGTCGATGTGCGTATGGCGTCGGCTCCTCTCTCCCCGTGTCGCCGCTCTCGCGGGTGCGCTCTTCGCTGGCCTGTGGATCACCATGCTCTACGGCTCGCAGGCCATGCCCAACCTGTGGGTCGCGTACGGGGCGCTGATCGCGGTTGGCTGTTTCCTGAGAGCGGCGCAGGACCGTTCGGACCGTGCGGCGCTGGCCGGTCTCGGCGCAGCTGTGGCCTTCACCGCGCTCATGCGGCCGGGTGACGCGTTCTGGCTCCTCTTGCCGCTCTTTGGTGCCGCGTTGTCCGTTCGGGCGTGGCGGCGTCCGGCCGTGCTGCTCGTGCTGGTTGCGGGAGCGGTCCTCGGCAGCGCTGAATGGGTCATCGAGGCGTACCTCCGCTACGGCGGTCTCCCCGCCCGGCTCAGACGTGCGGGCGATATCCAGGGGCATTTCGGATGGCACCTTGCATTCGACGACCATGTGCGGGCGCTGCAGGGGCGGACCCTGTGCCGCCCCTGCAATGTGCCGTTGCGGGAACCGCTCTCCGCTGCATGGTGGTTCGTTCTGCCGCTGCTCACTGCAGGCGGCGTCGTGGCTGCGGCTCGCGCGCGCAAGACGGCCCTCATCCTTGTGCCGACGGTGGTCGGACTGTCCCTGGCGGTGCCGTACCTGCTCCTGGTCGGTTACGCGGCACCCCGCTTCTTGCTGCCTGCCTACTCGCTGCTCTCGCTCCCGGCGGCGCTGAGCCTGATGTGGCTGGCTGGTGCCGCGCGGCCACGCGCGGTCGTCGTCACCGCCTTGGTGCTGGCGCTGACCGCTCACCTGACCGTCCAATATCTAATCCTCGAAGCAGCGGTCTCCCGCAGCCGGTCGAGCCAGATGGCGTTCGGGCGGGTGGCCGCGGCACTCCGCCGCCAAGGGCTTCGCCCCCCATGTGTCGTCAGCGGGGAGGAAGCCGTCCGAGTCGCGTTCCGCTCCGGCTGCGCGTCCCGCCAGACCGGTGGCCACGACGGCAGCATCACCCCGGCCGAGATGGGGGTCACTGCGCGCAGCCGGCCTGTGGCTGTCCTCGTACGAGGCGACGCGCACCCACCTCCCTACGCCCGGGCCTGGCGGCCCCACCCCCTCCCCGCCCTGCCTGGCATCCCGGGCCTTCTTGCCTACCTCGGGCCTGCGACGCTGCCGGCCCCGGCCGGGAAGCAGCAGCATGCGCCGTAGAGCCTTGCGAGGAGTCGGTCGAACGAATCTGCGGTTGGCGGCGCACGCGAGGGAGGGCACCGTTGCCGCGACAACGCGCACGTGCTGCCGCTGAGTGAGGTTCCCCCGCTGTGCGGGAGGTGCTGACTAGCTGGTCAGGGCGGGTTGACGTGGTTTCAGGTTCACTTGTTCGGTCGTTGCCTGGTTGGCGTAGTGCTTTTCCTCGTACTCGATCGGGCTGAGGTAGCCGAGTCGTTTCTGGATGCGGCGGGGGTTGTAGAAGCCGTCGAGATACTGGAAGAGCGCGAGGTTTGCCTCGGCACGTGTGGCGAAGACGCGGCCGCGGACGCATTCGGTCTTGATGAGCATCCACAGGTTCTCTGCGAGGGCGTTGTCGAACGAGTCGCCGACCGATCCCATGGATGCCTGGATCCCTGCCCTGACCAGGCGTGTTGTGAGCTTCACGGACGTGTATTGGCAGCCGTGGTCCGCATGGTGAATGAGCTCGCCAGCGATGGGCTCGCGGCTGGCCAGGGCGTACTCGAGGGTGGTCAGGACCAGGTCCGCGTCCGCGCGGGCAGAGGTTTCCCAGGCCACGACCCGGCGGGAGAACGCGTCGCGGATCGCGGAGAGCCACAGCGGGCCCTCCAACGTCGTGATCATGGTCAGGTCGGTGACCCACAGCCGGTTCGGCCCGGTCGCGGTGAAGTCGCGCTCGACCAGGTCAGGAGCGAGCTCGGCGTCCGGGTCGCGTCGGGTGAAGCCCTTGCCCCGGCGGGGACTGATCCCGGCCAGGCCGGCCTGGCGCATGAGACGTTCGACGCGCTTGCGGCCGACTCGGGTGCCTTCGTGCTTGAGGACGGCGTGCACACGCGGTGAGCCGTAGATCCCGCCGGACTCGTCGTGGACCTGACGGATCCTGCTGGTCAGCTCGGCGTCCCAACGGCGTCGCTCGCACGGCTCGGTCTCGGCCTGGCGCCACCGGTAGTAGGTGGAGGAGGGGATCTGGAGTTCCCGGAGTACGGGCTCGACCCCCAGGTGCGGGTGCTCGTCGAGGAGTCCTGTCACCTGGGCCGGGTCGGGTCGAGCTGGGCCGCGAAAAAAGCCGACGCCGTCCGCAGAACCTCGTTCGCCCGCTTGAGCTGTACGTTCTCCTTCCGCAGGGCCGCCAGTTCCTCACGCTCGGCGGTCGTGAGCAGGTCTCCCCGTTCGCCGGCGTCGGCCTCGGCCTGCCGGATCCAGTTCCGCAGAGCCTCGTGATGCACGCCGAGTTCCTCGGCCATCCGGCGGATCACCGGCTTCGGCTCGGTGGTCCGGTACATCCGGACCGCGCGCTCACGCAACTCCCGCGGGTATTTCCTCGGTGCAGGCATCGTCTGGACTCCTCTCATGAGACCCATCTGACCCTCTGTCACCACTTCCCGCATCTCGGGGGAACCTCATGTACGGGCTCCGCTGCCCCAGCAGCGCCTGCACCTCGTCCGGCGTACCGCCCGCGTCCGCGACGTTCGACCCGAACGCCCTTCGCGCCATGTGCGGGCCCACCCGCCGGCCCAGTCCCGCCCGCTCCCCGAGCCGCTCGAACAGTTCCCCGATCGCCTCCGGCGACATCGGCGCCCCCAGCGGAGCACGGAACAGGTTCACCAGCAGCAAGTCACTGCCACCGTCCCCCTGCAGACGGTGCCGCTCCTCGTAGTAGAGGTCGAACGCGGACACCGTCAGGAAGTCCAGCGGCGCCACCCACGAATGCCGCGACTTCGACCAGGCGCCGTTGGAGTTCTCCCGCCGCCGCACATGCACATGCGCCCCCGGGTACTCGCAGCCCAGCCCCCGCGAGTCCGGCAGCAGATGCACATCGCTGCGCCGCAGCCCCGCGGCCTGCCCACGCCGCAGCCCCACCCGCCCGAGCAGCAGCACGACCAGGCGGTCCCGCGCGCTGCGGCACGCGACGAACATCGCCACCAGCTCGACGTCGGCCGCCCGGTCCACCTCGACGACCGGCTCCCGCAGGCGGTGAACCGGCCGCAGCCGGTAGAACAGGCCCCCGTCCTCGCCCGTGGCCTCCGCCGGCAGATCCCGGCTGTCGGCGAGCTCGTAGATCTGCCCCAGCACCCCACGCGGTGCCTCACCAGCAGTGACCGCGTACGCCAGCAGCCCCCGCACCGCGACCAGCACCCGATTGATCCGCCGCTCACCCCGCACCGGCGCCGCCCCCGGGCCTGGCCGCACCACCGGCACCGCTCCGTCCCCGGCGGCCGGGGTGTACTTCAGCCAGACCATGAACAGGCCCAGATCCCGGCCCGCCTCGGGCCACTGCCGGCCCGTCGACCTGCACCACCTCAGGTACAGGGCGACCCCACCGGCGTACGACTTCGTCGTCAGCTCGGCCCGGTCCCGCCCGAACCGAAGGTTCCGCAACCAGTGATCGGCTACGGCGACGACCTCCAGGTCGTCATCAAGGACCGTCCAGTACCTCTGCCCGGACGGCATCACCACGGGAAACGCCCGCATCCGCAACTCCTGCTTCGAGTCGTGCAACAACCCGCCGCAGAGCCACACCCCCCGAGAACGAGTCCCAGGAGCTCAACGAATCCACCTCACACCACGTCACACCACAGCCGATCCACCCCAAGAGAAAGGGGGTTCCCGCCGACTCCGTACCGGCAGCAAGGCTGGTGGCACCGGGTGCAGGGGCCGGTCTGTGAGGGGGCCCAGGTGACAGGCTGTGGTCTGGACGCGGAGGCCGGGGCGGGGGAGGTCATGGCGCTGCTCCTCGGAGGGGGATCCTCCTATTCGGTTTTCTGGCCTAGTGCTGGCCCCCGTGTCTACCTGGTGTTTCGGCCCTATGGGGAGATCTCCATCAGGCCGGACCTGTGCGCGGGGCCGGGGTGACCCTGGAAGGGGGAGGACGGTTTCGTGGGTGATGTTGAGGCCGCCGGTGGAGCCGATGATGGCGCAGGCTGCGGAGTCGGCGCCGGGCTACGACATTCACGAAGCTTTCAAGGCGAGCGGCGTTGGCGCGTGGCTTGCCACAAGGGGCCGGCGTCCATGACGCCGGCCTTTTACTGACTTGAGCTCGTTGGGGTGAATCGTTGCGATGTTCCTGATGGGTGTGGGTGGGTGACTGTATTCGTGGTGTGTGAGATATGCGGATGGGGGCGGGCTGACTCCGACAGGACGTCAGCGGCGCGAGACGGTACGGATGCAGGCGGCTGAACTGTTCGAGCAGAAGGTCAAGCCGTCGGAAGTCGCACGGCGGCTGCGGGTGAGCGTGAAGTCGGCTTATCAGTGGCACCAGTTGTGGCGGGACGGCGGTGTTCAGGCTCTGGCCTCCCGCGGTCCGAGCGGGTCACGGTGCCGCCTGTCCCCGCGGTGTCTGGAGAAGCTGGCCGTGTATCTGGAGGAGGGGCCGGCCGCGCACGGCTCGGTCGAGGACCAGGTGTGGACCGCCTCGAGGGTGGTCACGCTGATCGTCAGGAAGTTCCACATCTCCTACAGCGTCTCGGGTGCCACCCGGTTGATGCACCGGCTCGGGTTCTCCCCACAGGTGCCCGCGCGGCGGGTCGCCGAACGCGACGAGCAGGCCGTGAGCACGTGGCGGGAGGCGACCTGGGCGGAGGTAAAAGGGCCCGGGCGGCCTGCGGGGGCTACGTCTGCTTCGAGGACGAAGCCGGCTTCACCCGACGGCCGCCCCGGGGACGGACCTGGGGCCGGCGCGGCATCACGCCGGTCGTGACGGTCAGCGGTCGCCGCTCGGGACGGCTGTCGGTGGCCGGCCTGATCGCGATGCGGCCCGGCTCCCGGACTCGGCTGTGTCACCGCCTGCGGACCCACCCCGCCGGCAAAGGAACACGTCGCAGCATGGGCGAGCGGGACTTCATCGCTCTGCTCGACGGAGTCCATCAGCTGGTCAGGGCGCCGATCGTGCTGGTCTGGGACCGGCTCAACACCCACGTCTCCCGCAGGATGCAGGAATTTGTGGCAGAGCGTGAGTGGCTGACGGTCTTCCTGCTGCCCGCCTACTCACCCGACCTGAACCCGGTCGAGGGCGTCTGGGCACACGTCAAACGCAGCCTCGCCAACCTCGCCGTCATGGCACTCGACCACCTCGAAGCACTCGTCCGCAACCGGCTCAAACGCCTTCAATACCGGCCCCACACCCTCGACGGCTTCATAGCTGGCACCGGCCTCACCCTCGACGCACCAGCCTCACCTTGAAAAGCCGAAGTCAGTATCTTGCACGCCGCGGACCACCAGTTGCCGCTTGCGCAGTTGATCTTTATGCCTGACCTGGGCTTCACCGTCGAAGCGTCGGGAACTATTCGTCCACGGGAACGAGGTTCGTGCCGTAGTCGATCACCCTGCCATGGTTCTTGGCCTGCTGTCGTTCTGCCGGTGTGACGCACAGGGTGTCGCCCTTGAACTTCTCACGCCAGACGTAGCCGGGCTTGCACGTGCTCGGCCCGTAGGCTCCGCCACCGGGCTGCCGGTGGGGATTCTGGTCGTGAACCTTCTGTCGTGCCGCCGGCGTGACGCACAGGGTGTCGCCATCGAAACTGTCACGCCAGACGTAGCCGGGCATGCACGTGTCCGGCCCGTAGGCTCCGCCACCGGGCTGCCGGTGGGGGTTACTGCCGTCGGACGGGAGACTCGTGACAGAGGTCTGGGTCTGGGGCGCGATCGCCGCAGTGGCCGGCAGCGCGATGCCTCCGGTGATGAAAGCGGCTGAGGCGAAGACCATCATGGAGCGCGAGATCCGGCGCTTTGACTGAGCGGCGGTCGGGCTGGGGCGGTCATACGACATGAGTGCTCCTTGCGGATAGCGGATAGAGGCCGCCGGAAATCGGCCGGGCAAGCTGCGCCCGAGCGACCGGCGGCTGGTTGATACGGGGCCACTGGAGGGCCGCCGTTCTCCTGGCTGGTCTCGCTGTCTTTGCGGCGTGACCACACTTCAAGTAGGCGCGTTGGTGGTAGCGAGCGTCATGCCCCTGAAGAACGTGTCTTGACGGGAGGGCGCAAACCTGAGCGGCTCGGTGTCGACCCCGGACATCCCTGGGAGGGCGTCACGTTCGCCGCGACGTGGGGGAGCCGTGACGTCCTGGACGTGGTGCTCGTCCGCCCGGACTTGGTGGCGGAGGTCAGCGGGGACCGGGCGGTTGACCTGGGAGTTTTCCGGCCCCCGCTGAGGTTCCAGCGAATCCGTCTGGACGTGACCGCTGGCGATGTCCCGGCTTTCGGTCAGGGGTCGGCTGCGGCGGCTGGCTGACCGGCCCGGCGCGCGTCGGCGAACGGGCCTCTTGGGGGTCGGTGCCAGTCGGTGCCGGCCCTGCTTCGTGTCCCCCGCAGGGGTGAATCCGGCCCTCGCGTACGCGTAGGCGGCTTGTGCGGTGTGCTCCCAACTCGCCCCAGAATCAGGGCTATTGATATCAAACGGGATCTTTCGGCATGTTTCCGGCGCGGCCCGATCGTCGGGCCGCCGATGTGTGATCGGAGTGCGGTTCATGGCGCGTTCGGTACGGGAGCAGTACGACGAGAACCAGGCTGCGCGCCGGCTGCGGGTGCCGTTGGCGGCCTGGCGGTGGGCGGCCGGCTCGGGCCTGGTCCCGCCGGCGGACGCCGGCCGCGGGTTGTGGTCGCGGGCGGTGGTGGAGGCCGCCGACCCGGAAGCGGTCCGCGCGGCCCTGCGGGGCCCGGTGGGGGCGGGGTGGGCGGCGGACCGGCTGACGGAGGCCCTTGGGGTGCCGCTCCCGATTCTCCGGCCGAGGGTGACCGCGGCGGCGGTCGGCCACCTCGTTAAGGCCGGTCTTCTGGTCTACCTCGGCGGGGACACGCAGTTCCCCGACGTCCACCCGGACCAGGTGGCCGCGCTCGCCCGCCGCCGGGACCTGCCCGCCCTGCTCGACCGGCACGTGCCCCTCGGCCCGGACCAGGCCGCGGTGCGCCTCGGCGTTCGCCGTTCGGATTTAGACCTGATCGCCGGCCGGCTTGGGTGGCTGTCTCCGGTTGCCTCCGTGGACGTCGACTACAGCACCACGGCGGGGTGACCACGGTCCCCCTATGTACGACGCCCAGGAGATCGCGCTGCTGGAGGTGGTCCGCCCTTCCGTGGACTGGCGGGCCGTGCGCACCGTCACGGCTGGCCGCCGCTCCCCGCTCGCCGGCCTCCGCCCAGTTGCCCCCGGCGGTGACCGGGTGTTCTTGGCGGAGGTGGCGCGGATCGCCAGGGTGGGCCGGGCTGCGGTCGTGAACTGGCGCCGTCGGCACCCCGATTTCCCCGACCCGGTGGCCGGCACGGACGTGCACCCGCAGTTCGAGCGCCGCGCGGTCGTCGTCTGGCTCCTCGCCCACGACAAGATCGAAGTACCCACGGGGCCGACGGTAGCCTCGCTGGTACTGGCCGGGCCCGGGGTGCCACGCACCGGTTCCGCCTCGATGACCCGTGGCTGGCCCTGGCCGACGACGCGGCCGGCGAGGACTGCTCGTCCGGCTGGGCCACCGACGCCGACGCGCTGGCCGAGGTGACGGCCGGGGAGTTCGGGGCATCAGTGCGCCGGCTGACCGCGCCGGGTACGGGGCCGGCCGTTGGCGGTGCCGGGCGAGGTCCGCGTGGTCGACCGGTTCCGGTCAGGGGCGGGCGGTCTGCGGGTGACGTTGGCCTGGCCGGCTGGCCTGCGGGGCGCCGCCGCGTAGCGGTCGGCGGGCGGGGTGGTCCGTCACGGGGTGCCGTACGCCGACCTGGGGGAGGAGTGCGTGTGCAAGCTGTACAAGTGGACATCTGACGTGCCGGGACCACCGGGGGCCTATCGGCCCTCGGGGCAGCGTCCCGCACGAGTCCCGCATGCGGTACAGATCGTTCGAAGGAAATCGAACTTGATTGGGTGGGGCCTGGCGGGAGGCACCGAGGCGCGGGTATGGGCATCCACCTCCATGCAGCAGGCTCACGAGCCCCTGACCGCAGCATTAACCCTTACGCCAGGGCCTACGCCGGGGGCTTTCAGCGTCCGGGCGCACTGGTGGAGGGCTGGCGGAGGGAGGCGTGCTTGCCTTCCGTAGCAGCTCGATAACGCGAGAGCGTGCCTCATCGCTCAGACCCTCGTCGTCCGGCCAGACTTGACGGCCGTCCAAGGTGCGCACCCAGATGACACTGCCTTCTGCGCTGGTAGGGCGCGACATAGCACACCTCCTCCTCTTAATCTCACTATCCCACGTACGTCCATCTCGATGGAAGAACCCGGGATTCCCAAAAGTCGTCACGGAGGGTTGCCGCGAGACTTCAGACTGTGCCAGGCGCGGACTATGTAGGGAAACGCGATCAGTCCAAAGAGAGCCCACTGAAATATGAGGAGCAAGTGGAATCCGAGTGCCATGCATGCCCTGGTGCCAGCGGAGAAAAGGATAAGCGAAGCCACGAAACATACCAGAGGGATGCACCATGCGAATGCCCGCACGCCGGCAAGCATTTTATCTTCTAGTGCGTGAGATCTTGTAGAAGACTTCGCCAATATGGTTATGGCGGCAGCCCCAACGGCTAGGAATATCGTAGTGAGTAGTACCGTCAAGTTGAGAGCCGGAACCGCGGAGCCTGTTTTTCCGGGTTTGCTGGTTTTGGCTTTAACGAGCTCGGCGGCCAGGGAGTTTCCTATCCACAATAGAGCCAGTACTGTCAAGCATGTTACGAGTGTCGCAAAGAGCCAGCCGAGGAGTTCCCCCCGGAGCTTCAAGCGCAATTCGTAGTCTCTTCCTGAAGTGAAGTTGTGAGCTGCCAAGTGATAGCAGCATCGGCCGAGGCGGCCACTACGAGGCTCAGGAGGCGTAGGCACCAGGCCGACGGAGCTCGGGTTTATCTCCACGCCAGCAGGTACCCATACTTCGCAGTGATAGCTCCGGGGGTCGCCCACGGGAGCATTGGTCTTAAAAGGCCAGTCGACCCACCCCAGGAGCGGCATCCATGCTGTCGACCATTTGCGTTCTACCTTGTAAGGGGCATCATTCGATACCTCGATCATGCACTCCTTGCCTGGTTCTCCAGGAACCAGAACGCATAGAAAATGGCTTCCTATGAGAACTTTCAAGGAAATTCTGAAGGTTTTCGATAGGGCATTTTCGGTATCGCTAAACAGGCTATGCGCTTGAGCTCTAGGTAGTCCCCACTCTGTGGATATCATCGTGTTGTACTGGATGCTTCCATTCAAGTTGTGGGATTTCGTAACGTTTCGCAGTTCTTCGGTCAAGCGATCGGGGATCGGGCCGCCGCATAGGGTCTTCGCTAGGAACTCCAGGAAATGAAATTCCAACCTATAGCACTCATCGTCGAGCAATCTCGGTAGTGCTTTCCCTTGCGCGTCGCAGACGTGGAACCCGTATTGCAATTCCGATTTATCGAGCACCATGAGGGGGACGACAGATTGGTCCTGGCCTGGATCACCCTTCAAGATCAAAGCATCTTGGGGGATAGTTACATGGAAACTCGTAGTGGCGTGAACCGTCTTAGCATCAACAAACCTGTAGGTATCCGTGCGGCGGTGCAGCCATTTGGTTCTGGAGAGCCAAAGTTGCCCCAATCGGATTCCGGCAGCCGGATCCTTGAACCCCTCCCAGTTATCCAGCAGGAGTGTCTGCTGCGGTGCCTCAGGATCTGGAGTAGTCATGACGAGCCTCCGGCCACGGCATGAGGGGTGTTCTTGCGGGCATGCGCCCGCCATCTCTTCCAGGTTGGCCAGCGGCTCGATCTCTCGCAACGCGGCGATAAGGACGCACTATCGGCGTCTTGGGGTGCGGCTGCTAGCTAGTGTTCTGCGCCTGAAATCTCAGGGCTAAGTCTGTAGCCTGTTGTCATGTCGCCAGGTCCTCGTGCCGTCGAAGTCCGCCTGTCCAATGAGGAGCACGCCGAGTTGTCCCGCTGGGCGAGTGGGGCGGTGGCGCCGCGGTTCGCAGAGCGGGCGCGCATTGTGCTGGCGTGCGCAGGCGGGGTGCCGAACGCGCAGGTGGCGGTCAAGGTCGGTGTGACCGCAGCGACGGTGAGGAAGTGGCGCGGGAAGTTCGCCGCCGAGGGGATGGCCGGACTCGAGGATGCCGCCCGAATCGGCAGGCCGAAGGCCGATCTGGTTCTGAGTGAGGCTGAACGGAACCAGTTGGTCCTGTGGGCCCGGCGTGCGAAGACCGCCCAGTTTCTGGCTCTGCGGGCGAGGATCGTCCTGCGTTGTGCGGAGGGCGGGACGAACAGGCAGGCCGCGGTCGAGCTCTGTGTCGATGCCTCGACCGTCGACCGCTGGCGCAGTCGTTTCATCGCCCATCGCCTTGAAGGCCTGGTCGATGAGCCCCGTCCAGGCCGGCCGCCCTCGATTCTCCTTGACCAGGTCGAAGACGTGATCGTGGCGACGCTGGAGTCCACGCCGGGGAAGGATACTCACTGGTCGCGGGCCTCGATGGCAGCTCGGACGGGGCTGTCGAAGTCGACGGTCGGCCGGATCTGGAAGCGGTTCGATCTCAAGCCGCATCTGCAGGATTCCTTCAAGCTGTCCACCGACCCGCAGTTCGTGGCGAAGGTCGTCGACGTCGTCGGCTTGTATCACAACCCGCCGGAACGGGCAGTGGTGTTATGCGTGGATGAGAAGAGCCAGATCCAGGCGCTGGACCGTTCACAGCCGGTGCTGCCGATGATGCCGGGCATGCCCGAACGACGCACCCACGACTACCTGCGGCACGGCATCACGAGCCTCTTCGCCGCGTTCAACGTCGCGGACGGAACCGTCATCAGCGAACTCCACCGCCGCCATCGCGCGATCGAGTTCAAGAAGTTCCTGGTCACCATAGACAAAGCCGTGCCCCACGAGCTCGACGTGCACCTGGTCTGCGACAACTACGCCACCCACAACACTTCTGAGATCAAGACGTGGCTGGCCAGGCACCCCCGCTTCCATGTCCACTTCACGCCCACAGGCTCCTCCTGGATCAACCAGGTCGAGCGGTGGTTCGGTCTGCTGACCGACAAGCTCATCCGCCGCGGAGTCCACACCTCGGTGAAAGCACTGGAAGACGACATCCGGGCCTGGATCGAGACCTGGAACGAGGACCCGAAACCCTTTACCTGGACGAAGACCGCCGACGAGATTCTCAAGTCCCTCGCCGACTACCTCACCAAGATCACCCCATCCGACCCGAGCAACCAGGCGCAGACTTAGCCCTGAGATTTCCGGCGCAGAACACTAGACGTCCGGCAGGTTGTCGACCAATACCGTCAGGTGGTCCCGCAACCGCACCGCCAGCCGCGTTGCCTCCGCAGGGTCCGCCTCGGCCGCCGCTTCGTACGCGGCCCCCATGCCGGCCGTCTTGGCTGCGAACGCCTCGGCGGTGGCTACGTAGCCGCGAACGCCGCGACCGGCCCGACCGGCTGTGCCTTGGCGGCGGCCTGCTGCACCGCGAGTTCGCGGATGCCGCCGCTGCTCGGCGTCAAGCTCTTCCACGGCCTTGCGGGGGAACTGCTTGACGATGCCGGTGATGGTCTTCTGGCTGACCTTGTCGCGGCCGGTCGCCTCGGCCACTGTCCGGTACGCCTCGGCGGCGGCGTCCTCCCCGTAGTCCTCGCGGATGGGGGTCAGACTCTCGGCCGCGCGCTGGCTGATCACGTAGGCCCGCACGTTGTCCGAGTCCCGCATGCGGGACAGACCGTTCGATTCGAGTTCGCGGCGCGGCGGCTCGGCCAGCAGTGCCGCGATGCGCGCGCCAGCGATCTGCCAGTAGGCGTTCGACGTCGACATGTCCGCCACGTCCCTGATGAACGCCTCGGCGGTGCCGTAGTCCCGCCGCCATAGCCGGCCCCGCAGCGAGATGTCCAGCGCGCTGGCCGCGACGAACCATGCGTCCTTGTACTGGGCGAAAGAGCGCTGGCACAGCTCCCAGGTCTCTTCCTCCTCGGCGGTGAGCGGCCCTTGAGCGTCGGGCGAGTCCACCGCGGCCGGCAGCTGCTCGAACCGGATCATCGGCCGCGGCCGGCCCTGAGCAACGTCGTCCTCGGTCAGGGTCGCCACAGCGCCCCCGGACGCTTCCTGTTCCCGCTCCCTGCGGAGCTTCCGGCGCGCGCGCAGTTCTGGGAAATGAAGATCCGTGCAGCTTTGGGCGTGAGTACCAAGAATTCCGCAGAACGGTTGTTACTCGATCAACTAGTCCGGTTGGGTGAGGCGGGTCGGAAGTGAGCCGGGTGGTGCGCCGGAGCGCATCGTTCCGGATCGGGGCTGGCGGGGCGGGTGGGTGTGACGGTCAGCGAATGTCAGGGCCACGCCTGACCGGTATGCGTGTGGTGTGCAGGCGACTGTGACGGGAATGTCCGGGTGCGGTAACCGGCCCCGGCGGGGGCTGCAGCTGGTTGTGTGCCGGGTCGAGCGTGGGGCCTTCGGCTCATCCGGGCCGGGAACCCGCACCGCCTCTGCCAGCCTGTTTCGGCTGGTGGAGCACTGTTCTTGAGGGAGCATCACCCATGACTTCTGCTTCTTCCTCCGCCCGCCGTATCGCCGCCACCGTCCTGGCCGCCGGGGCAGTCGTCGGTGCGGCCGCGCTGCCGGCCGCCGCCCAGGACCGTGACCACCGGCCGCATCCGCGGGTGGAGATCAGCCGGGTCCAGGCCGACAGCCCCGGACGCGACGACCGCTCCAACCGCTCCCTGAACAACGAGTGGGTGGAGATCACCAACACCACGCGCGACGCCGTCAACCTGCGCGGCTGGACCCTGCGCGACGCGGACGGCAACCGCTATCGCTTCGACAACGTCCGCATCAACGGCCGTGCCACGATCCGCATCCACACCGGAACCGGCCACAACACCCGCACGGATCTGTTCCAGAACCGCCGCGACTACGTCTGGGACAACCGGGCCGACACCGCGACGCTGCGCGATGACCGTGGTCGCACGGTCGACACCGAGTCATGGGGCCGGCGCCACCACTGACCGGTGTCAGGGTGTCGGTGGCCGCCTGGACGGCGTGCGGCCGCCGACACCGCACCCCAGGCCAGTGCCCGGGGCTCCCAGGACCCGAGGCGTCCGTGGCGGGGCCGACCGGGCTGCTTTCGACCGGCCGGGCGCCGCCGTGCGTAGACCTCTTGTCTCCCTGCCGCCGTGTCACGGGGCGTCCTCGGCCGCTTCGGAACTCCGGCGAGCGTGCGGCCTAGCATCAAGGGCCGTCGCCGGCGTCGAACATCGACAACTTTGTCCTCGGCGGTTGCGCTCTCGCTAGCGTGGTGGAGCGGGCTGCGGTGGATGGGCGGCCGTCGGGAGGACAGTGTCGATGGGCACCATGGTGGTGGGTTTCAGGCTCGGCTCGGACGCGAAGGGCCGGCAGGCGACGCTGGTACTGACCGAGGCCGGCGTGCTGCACCAGAGCACCGGCCTGCTCGGGATAGCCCCCCGGCCCGCGAAACCCCACGCCCCGATCGCCCCCGACCCCCATCCAGTTCCGCGTCAGGCCGCCGCGCTGCGCAAGGTCTACCGAGCTCTGATCGGCCGCGGCTACACCCGCGAACTCATCCCACCCGCATGCGTGCGCCTCGAGACCGACGAACACCCCCTGCACGCACAGCCGTACGGCCCCCACGCCCCGCACCCGCATCCGGAACTCATCGCTGAGTTCACGGGTGCCGCCCCCGCCGGGTCCGGCTCCCTCGAGGACGCGCTGGCCGCGTTCTACACGGCGATCGGGATCACACCCCGGCCCCGCACCCCCTTCCCGCCTGGCACCGCCACGGTCCCCCCACACGTCCGGGAAGCACTGCGCACCCTGACAGGCGGGCAAGCTCTGACCTCCGGCCCGCGGCGCGGCCCCGGCTGGACTGTCACCGCTGCCGGGGTGCGCCTGCACGCCGGCACCACGAGTCAAACGCTCGATCCTCGGGAAGTCGCCGAGCTTCAGGCAGCACTGACAGCCTGGCTACGGCACCAACAATCTGGGCCCGCCGGTAGGTGAGTCGAGCCCGCCTCGCCCCCTCATACACCGCAGTGATCCGCGACGCCGACGGCACCTACCGGACGGCTGCCATCAGCCCTCGTGATCTGGCTCCGGACATGACCGTGCCTTCCTGCGTCAGCCCCTCGAGGTGCCTGTAGCCGACGCCGGGCCAGAGGCCGCGAGGAAGGCTTCACGGCTGATCACTCCGCGCGAAGAGGCCGTTGCTCGGTGCCGGGGGGCGCCTCCGCCGAGACGGTCGCCACCGGGCTCGGTACCACCCGCTCCACGGCCCTGGTCCTCCTCCTGACCGCCCAGGAGCGGTGAGGCAGAGCCGGGACGTGCGCCGGGACGAACCGGTGTACGGACCCTTTGTCGGAAAAGGTCATGACCTTGTCATGGCCTGCTCGTATCTTCAGAGCATGACCGTCACTGCCCGCCGGGAACTCGTGAGTCCAGGAACCCGTAACGCCTTCCGCTCCCTCGCTACAGATCTGACTGTCCGGATCGTGGCCGAGCTGTGGGAGGACCACGGCTTCGCGCCCGTGGCACCGGAAGACCTGAAGTACAGCGACCCGGGGCAGCGGGCGGACTGAGTTCATGCGCTACGCGGAAGGCGTGGACTGGGCGGACGAGGGCCACGTCCGGCGTGCCCTCCTGGTTTTCGAGGACTACATCCGTACGTACCGGGATCCGGGTGAAGAGGGAACCCCGAGGTGGCTGGAGGACATCAAGGTCCGCCTTGACCGGGACGGGTACCACCTCAGCGACGAGGGACAGATCTCCTGGGTCAACCCTCCCGTGCTGGTCCGGGATCTGAGTGGTCTCAGCGACCCGTCCGGCATCGTCGTTGAACTGGAGCGCATCAGGCGTGACCTCACGACGGATCCGCAGGGGGCCATCGGGGCGGCCAAGCAGCTCATCGAGGCGACCGCCAAGACGGCGCTTCGGGAGCTGGGGGTTGTGGTGGAGAAGAACCGGGACGTGCCCATTCTGGTCGCCATGGTGCACAAGGAGCTGAGGCTGGATGCAGCCTCAGCTCCGGACGGTCCGGACGGCAGCAAGGCCATCAAGAAGATCCTCTCAGGGGCGGTCAACATCGCGGTCGGCGTGGCCGAGCTGCGGAACCAGGGCTTCGGCAGTGGGCACGGACAGGCGAGCGCGCCCTCCGGCCTCGGCGTCCGCCATGCCCGCCTGACGGTCAACGCGGCCGTAACGTGGTGCGAACTGATCCTCGACACCATGGCCGACCCGAGCGCGCCCTGGCGCAATACTGGGCCAGTGGCTGGTCCGGCCCTGTCGGGTACCCGAACCCCGGCCCCGTAAGCCGGGTGCAGACGGGCAGGCTGAGGCGAGAGCGCCGCCCAGGGCTCGCGCAAGTCGCGCGAGCCCTGCGGCTGGAGCCCATCCCCCAAGGGGCGCGCTGTACGGCAAGGGACCCTTGCTGTGTCGCGCCCGCGGTGCGGCAGCAGCCGGGTGCGGGCTGCGGCATCCGTCCGAACCGCCACGGCTTAGGCCACGGCGTTCTACCGTGGCCGGTAGCACCCACCGCCAGGAGGAGCCGATGAGCGCCCAGCCCGACCACCAGACACCCGCCGCCCCGTACGCGCCCGCACCCGGGGCGCCGGCCGAACTCCTCGCCCAGCTCCGGGCCGACCGTCGCGCCGAGCGGTGGGTGCCGGCCTTCGAGCGCGAGTGGGCGGCCGCGTTGGAGGAGTCGCGCCGGACGTTTTCCTTGAACACCCTCTACGAGGTCGTCCACGTCTGGCAGGCCCGTCTCGTCTCCGCCCCCGCGGTCGACGCGTTCACAGCTTCCGGCCACGACGAGACCGGGTTCATGGACATGGCCGAGCTCCGTGGCCGGCGGCGCCGGTGAGCCTGCCCCCGTACGCGGTCCGCCTCTCGACCCCGGCCGCGAAGGTCCTCGCCGAACTCCCCGAGCACGCCGAAGAGACGGTCTGGGACCTGCTCGACGCCGCCGCGGCCGACCCGTGGGGCTTCCGCCAGTGGGACCCCGACGACCCCGAAGGCGAAGACGTCCGGATCGCGTCCGCCGGCCGCCCGTCCGTCATCTACTTCGCCAACCGTGCGCTGCGACACCTGTCCGTCCTGGACATCGTCTGGCTCGGGTAGATCATGGCCGCGCCCGCTCCTCCTGGGCGTGGCCGCTTCCGTCCTATGGAGCGGATCTCTGGTGCCGATTGCGTCTGCGGCGTGGTCGAGGCAGCGCACCAGCCCCGGACAATTTGTGGGGTTCACCCGACAGGCGGGGAGTCTTCCCGGAGTATGGAACCGCGTTGCAGGAAGGCGGCTCTCGGCGCTCGTGGCTGCGACGAGGGGGTTCGGACGAGAGAGGGGGACGTCTGTGTCGAGGAAGCAGCGGATCGCGGTGATGGGCGCCGCGATGGTGGGAATCGTCTCGACTCCTGTCATCTGGTTGCTTGACGGACCCGACACCGCAGGAGTCGTGGGCGCGTCGATTCAGGCCGCCACCGGAGTCGCGGCGCTGGTGTGGGCGTGGGCTCAGCCTCGGGCCGACATGGCAGGCGAAGCAGGAGACACCGCGACGCAGACCGGCCGAGCGGAAGCGAGCGGCGGCGGGCAAGCCCATACGGGCGTACGACGCCGTGGTGCCGGCAGCCCTGGCACCGCTCGGGTTCAGGACACCGGTGACGCCATCTCGCGTGGCACGGGTAGCAACGCCGGCACCGGCATCGACTACACCGATTAGCGTGGTCATGCAGGTAGCGCCAAGGCCGGACGCGACATGAGGTGGCGTCGAAGCAAGCAGCGTTCATCCTCTTCGCGGGACGATCTCGCGGCCTCCTCGGTCAGCGACAGTGGTGACGCCATCGCGTCGGCAGTGGGCGCAGTGGCCGTCAGCGGCCATGTGGATCACCTGACGATCACCCACGCCGGTCCACAAGGGCCAGTCCAGTGGCCGCTGCGCCTGGGATCGGTGCCCGCACTGGCATCTGCCTTCCAGCAGCGGCCTGAAGTTCGCAACGCGATCGACCAAGCTGTCACCGGGCACACCGCGGTGGTGCTGACCCAAGTTCTGTCCGGCGGCGGCGGTGTCGGCAAAACCCAACTCGCCTCCGCGTACGCCCACCAGGCGCTGGTCGAAGGCGTCGACCTGGTGGTCTGGGTCGACGCCAGCGAAACGGACCAGGTGATCGCCCGCTACGCGGTAGCCGCTCACATCGTTGATGTCCCCAACGCTCTGGCGGGTCGGACCGGCGAGCAGCACGCCAGGGCATTTCTCCAGTGGCTGGCAACCACCAAACGATCGTGGCTCGTCATCCTCGACGACATCACCGACCCGGATGCGATGCAGCCGTGGTGGCCGCCATCATCGGCGTGGGGCTGTGGCCGGGTGGTGGCAACCACCCGCCGCCAGGATGCCGCCTTGTCCGGCGGTGGCCGGGCGGTTGTAGACGTCGACACCTACAGCCCACAAGAAGCTCACACCTACCTACGCGCCCGGCTCCGAGCCGCCCGTGCGGAGCATCTGCTGGACGCGCAGACACAAGCGCTGGCCGAGGCACTGGGCAATCTGCCCCTGGCGCTGTCTCACGCCGCCGCTTACATGATCAATGAGGACGTGCCCTGCGCGGACTACCTCCTTCGCTTCAACAGCAGTGCCGCGAAACTGGACGATCTGCTTCCGCGCCACGCGGACACCGAAGGCTACGGACGCCACGTAGCCGCCGCCCTCCTCCTCTCCCTGAACGTTGCCCAAGCCTGCGAACCCGTGGGCCTCGCCATCCCAGCGCTGCGCCTCGCCGCCGTCCTCGACCCGGCCGGGCATCCACGCGACCTCTGGGGAGGACAGGCGGTCATCAACTACCTCACTGCCCACCGAACACCCATACCGGGGTCAGACGCCCTCATTCCTGTCGACGCCACCCAAGCCAAGGCGACGCTGAGGCTCCTGCACAGGTACAGCCTCCTCACCGACGATGCTCAGGCCGGATTCCGCGCTGTGAAGCTGCACGCTCTGACTGCACGAGCCGTTCGTGAACACACGCCGAGTGGCGAACAGCGAGAGATCGTAAGGACTGCAGCCGAAGCACTCACAGAGCTATGGAACAAAGGTGTGGAGAGGGCTGTGCTGCATACGAACGTCGACAGCCTGAACGACTTCGCAGGGGACATGCTGTGGGAGGTTGAAGGCCACCACCTGCTCCGCTGGGTAGGCCACAGCTTGAGGGCTCGGGGCCTGGCCAGCGCCGCGGTTCCGTACTGGCAGCGGGTAGCAGACACGAGTGAGCGCCTGCTCGGGCGGACGGACCGCAAGACCCTTCTGGCTCGACGTGAGCTGGCTATGGCCTACCTGAGCGCGGGCCGCACCAAGGATGCCTTCGCCGTGTTCCAGGAGGACTACGCATACGATGCCGAGGCACTGGCTGACACCGGCCTGAAGAAGGACCAGGCGGGGGACTCTGCAGACCTCCTCCGCCTGTTGGAAGACACGCTCGCAGTCCGGGAACGCCTCCTCGGCCCCACAGCCCCCGAGACTCTGTCATGCCGAGTACAGCTCAGCTTCGCCTACTGGAATGCAGACAAACAGCCACAGGCCATCAGCATGCTCAAGCTAGTCCTCAAGCACCAGAACGAGGAATTGGGCATCCACCATCCCGATTCAATGGCAACGGCGCTCCGCCTGAACGAGTTGCGAACTGAACGCAAAAGGCGGTGGTGGGAGACGTCGGCCGGATCTTGACCACTCTCGAATGAACAGTTCTGAGCCCTCGGCGGCCGGGTGAGAAGTACGGCCGACGCGGTGGGGCCGCTACTCAAGTGGTACCCTCGGCGGCTCCGTTCTGGCTGCTCAGTCGTGGCGGGCGAGCTTGAACGCGGAGACGAGCAGGATCACGGCCAGCGCGGGGATGAGCACCACGTCCGGGAACACGCCGAGGAGCAGTCCACCCAGCACGGCCCCGGCTGCGGTCTCTCGGTTTGGTGACAGCGGTGTGAGAGACGGTGGGCTCCGGTGTGTTGATGCCGGTCGGGGGCTGTTTCGGGGTGTGTGGTCGCTGTCATGGATGTGAGAGATCGGGGTCTATCCACTGTCGTTGAGTGAGAGACGCCCAGGTCGCGTACTGACGTGAAAGCGAGAGATCGCAGACAACGCGCCCACCGGAATGCTGCGGTCCCCGGCCCTGACACCCTGGCGGGTGCAGGGCCGGGGCGCCGCCCCGACAGGACGGCGCCTGGGGCCCGCATGGGGGGTGGCGGCCACAGCGGTGCCGTGGGGGAGAGGAATCACCGCTGTGGCCGGGCGCCTTGTACATGCCCTCGGTGCACGTGGGTCAAGTGCGAAACCACCTGTGCGCATGGAGAGGTGCGGGCCGGGTTTACAGACTGGCATTGTGCTCACCTGCGCGGCTCGCCCGCAGCGGCGCCAGGCCGGCCTTCGTAATGTGTGTCGTGGGAGCGGGGTGCGCCCCCGTCGGCAGGCCGTTCGCGGTGAGGGCTGTCCTCCGGTGAGAGGTGGCAGCCCAGGAGAGAGCCGGGCCTGTGGCGGAAAGTGGCGGCCAGCCGTGTGGGGATTGCTGTTCTGGTGAATGGTGATGATGAAAAGGTTTTGTGCAGGAGGGTGGCCGGAGGGAACGGAATGCGACCGTGGACCGTTGCTGCGATCCCGCTGAAGGTTCGATTCCGTATGTGGTGCGAAAGATTGTCGACATCCCGCCGGCGGTCGGCGGCCGTAGGGAGTGACAGTGCTTATATAAATGCTGTTACGATGGACGGCATGGCCGACACCCACGCGCTCGACCCGACGCAGCAGAGCCTCTGGCGGCCCCTGCGTCTGCTGCAGGCGTCCATGGACGCCGACATCGCAGAGGTCTATTCCAGCCAGCAGATCGAAGGGCTCAAGCCCAGCTTCGTCATGGAGCTGCTCCGGCTTCACGCCCGCGGACCCCTGACCATCGCGGAACTGGCGGAGTCCGTTCAGCTCACGCATTCCGCACTCAGCCAGAAGGTCGCCGCGATGCGGAAGGCCGGCTGGGTCCAGACCGTCGTGGGCGACGACGCGCGCACCAGGAAGGTGACGCTCACCGGCAAAGCCCGCGGCATCGTCGGTCGCCTGGCGGCGGAATGGCGAGCCACCGAGGCTGCCATCGCCGAGCTGGAAGGGGACATTCCCTACCCGCTCTCCCGGGTCGTCACCGATGTCGAAGCCGCTCTGGAGCGGAAGAGCTTCCGCGACCGGATCGCCGAGAAGCTGGCGGAGGATCCCGCATGGGGCTGAAGGGCGCACTCATCGACGTGGCTCCGTTACGGTCGTCGCCACCCTTCCGGAGGCTGTGGATCGGCCAGACCCTGTCGGGTTTCGGCAGCCAGATGACACTCATCGCCGTCATGTTCCAGGTCTGGCAGATGACGAAGAGCCCCGCCTGGACGGGCGCCGTCGGACTGGCCCAAGCGGTTCCGCTCGTCGTGCTCGGCCTGTTCGCCGGATCGCTCGTCGACAGGGTGGACCGGCGGAAGTTCTACCTGCTCATGACCAGCGGACAAGCCGCGTGCTCGCTGCTCCTCGCGCTCCAGGCCTTCTTCGGGCACGCTCCCGCCGCCGCCGTCCTGGGGCTCGTCGCGCTTCAGTCGTGCTTCGTCGCGGGCAGCGGCCCGACCTCGCGCACCTTCATCCCGCACCTTCTCGCCAAGGAACAGCTGGCCGCGGGACTGGCGTTGAGCCGAATCGCCTTCCAGGGCGCCATGCTGCTCGGTCCCGTGCTCGGCGGGCTGATGGTGGGCGAGCTGGGAGTCGGAGCCTGCTACCTGATCGACGCCGTGACGTTCGCCGCCGCGTTCTACGGTGCCTTCGGCCTGCCGAAGATGACTCCCGGAGACGAGCCGGCGCGCCCCGGCCTGCGGGGGGTGCTGGACGGCCTCGTTTTCCTGGGACGCACCCCCGTCATTCGCGGGGCCCTGCTCACCGACCTGGCCGCCACCGTGCTGTCGATGCCCATCAGTCTGTTTCCCCTGATCAACGCCGAACGGTTCGGC
This sequence comes from Streptomyces sp. NBC_01296, assembly GCF_035984415.1. Lineage (NCBI taxonomy): Bacteria > Bacillati > Actinomycetota > Actinomycetes > Kitasatosporales > Streptomycetaceae > Streptomyces > Streptomyces sp. NBC_01296. Next base: position 8,826,779 of record NZ_CP130720.1, read on the forward strand.
GGCAACCCGCGCACCCTCGGGCTGTTCCTCACCGCGGTCGCCGTCGGGGGCGTAGCGGCGTCACTGTTCTCCGGAACCTTCACCCGGTTCCCCCGCCCCGGCCTGGTGATGCTCGGCGGTTCCGCCACCTGGGGCGCGGCGCTGACGTTGTTCGGCACGGCATCCAACCGATGGGTCGGACTGGCCTTCCTCGTCGTGGCCGGCGCGGCGGACACCGTCTCAGTGGTCTCGCGGAGCACCGTCGTCCAGATGAACACGCCGAGCGATCTGCTCGGCCGCGTCAGCGCGGCCGAACAGATCGTGGGGCAAGCAGGGCCCGACATCGGCAACATGCGAGGGGGCCTCGTGGCGGATGTCTCGTCAGGAGCGGTGGCCCTCGTCAGCGGCGGCCTGCTCTGCCTCGGTGCCGTGGCTTTCGTGGGCATCACGACGCCGGACCTGCGCCGTTCCACCCCGTCCGCCTCGGCCCGTACGGCGACCGCCAGTCCATGAGCCCGGACCGGCGGCGCGCCGGGGGTCATCCGCAGGCGGCCGTCAGTGCGGCGGTGAACTCCCATGCCAGTTCGCTGATCACGAGGTTCGTTCCCAGCTCAGAGAGTTCTATCCGGCGATCCTCGCCGCGTTCGCCCAGCACGAGCAAGGACTGTGCTCGAGGGAAGCCCGCAGCATCCTGGCCGCGGCGCCGACCCCGACATCGGCTGCGAAGCTCACACGGCAACGCCTGCAGTCGCTGCTCAAGCAGGCCGGCCGCGTCCGCGGCATCCAGGCCGAAGCCGAAAGGCTCCACGAGGTCTTCAAACGCGACTACCTCCACCAGCTCCCGCCGGTCGAAGCGGCTCTGGGACATCAGACTTCCGCTCTGCTCAGGGAGCTGAACACCCGCCCGCGACAACGCCGACCAGCTCGAAGAGGCCGTCACGCAGACCTTCGAAGAGCATCCGGACGCGCCGGTCATCCGCAGCTTTCCGGGTCTCGCCGCACTGACCGGCGCCCGGGTACTGGCGGAGATCGGCGACGACCGGACCCGCTTCGCCACTGCCGGATCCCTCAAGGCCTACGCGGGAAGCGCCCCGATCACCAGGGCCAGCGGCAAGAGCTGCAAGGTCATGAGCCGGAAGGTCAAGAACCAGAGACTGGCCGCCGTCGGCTACGTCTGGGCCTTCAACTCTCTCACCAGGTCACCAGGAGCCAGAGCCCACTACGATCGCCGAAGGGCTGCCGGTGACCGCCACATCGCAGCACAGCGGAACCTCTTCAACCGCTTCATGGGCATGCTGTTCCACTGCCTCCAGAACGGCCACACCCACGACGAAGCAGCCGCCTTCCCACAGGCCTCAGCAGCAATCAGAGCAGCGGCGGCTTGACGCTTATCCGCGTGGGATGTCTTGTCAGCGAGGACCAGGTCTGGCCTGGTGCGGGGTCGCCCTCGTCGACGTGGAACTCGCAGGCGGGCCATCACGTGCAGGAAGCGGGCGCGTCGCCGGCTTGTCCGGCCGCGAGATAGAAGGCCAGAGGCCGACAGCGGGCATCGGAGGCGAGATGGATCTTCGTGCGCCGAAGTCCTGCGCGATGCCGCGCAGGTCCGAGGCGTAGCCCTGGCCGATGGCGCGGAACTTCCACTCCGCGCCGTTGCGGTACAGCTCGCCTAAGACCATCGCGGTCTCCGTCGAGGTGTCCTCACTCAGGTCGCAGCGCGAGCTCCTGGCCGTCGGCCTGGTTGACCTCGCGGATGAAGGCTGCTCCGGTGATGGAGCTCGCGTCCCAGGTCAGCTCTTGATGTCACGGTCCTCGAAGATGAAGTCGAGGAAGATCAGGAGTAGGAACATGTCTCCGAGGGCGGCAATCGACGGACGCGCCGGTTACGAATTACTGGTCCGTGTCCTTCACGGGGTGCATTGTGTGCAGACCCTCGCCCGGTCGCACCCTGCCCGGGCATGCCTGTAGATTCGCCGGATATGCACTATATGTAACCAAAGGTGACGTATAGTGGGGAGGTGTGCGCCGACCCTGTCCGATGTCTGTGGGAGTGCCATGTCCGCCACGTCCATGCTGCTGATCAAAGGAACCTTCCGGGCGGCGTTCTCCGCACCGGATGGTGACACCATCCTCTTCCTCCCGGACAACGTGGCTGACTGGAAGCTCGTGCCCGGGGTTAACAGGGTCTTGCCGAAGGGCGACGGCCGCGCCCCGATCCGGCTGGAAGCCATCGACGCGCTGGAGACCCACTACGGGGACAAGGATTCCCCCTCAGGCGTGCAGCACCAGCCGCTGAACCTGGCGCATCAGGCACGTGACGAGCTACTGGCCTCGCTCGGCTTCACCAACGTTGTCCGCGATGGCGAATTCGTCAAGAGCACCACCCCGGACGCCGTGCCCGGCTTCATCCTCACCCGCGGCGCGGACATCTTCGGCCGGTGCGTGGCCCTGGTCAGCAAGACATTCCCCCCGGTCTTCAACGGCTACGAAACCGAAGTCGACGAGGACCTGTTGAAGAAGACCGCGAACTACCACATGATCGACCTCGGCCTGGCCTACCCGACCTACTACGCCGCCTTCCCCGACCACCTGCGCGCCTCCCTGACCGTCGCCGCCAGGGAGGCTAGGAACGCGAGGAAGGGCGTATGGGCCAAGGACGCGACCACCGAGGGGGCGAAGGTCACCGGGATGGACTCGCTCACGGCCGAAACCGGGGCCGTGATCCTCCCGAAGCTGTTCCGTCGGCTGAAGGACTACCTGGACCTCAACCCGGCGGATCCCTCCCTGGCCTGCTTCCCTGCTTTCCTCGCCGGAAACTCGGACAAGTTCTACATCCAGGGAAATCCGAAGCAGTTCACCGGCATGCACAACATTGTCGAGATCACCAACGGCCAGACTGTGAAGATGACCCGCCAGGCCGAGGAAATCACCTTCGACGAGAAGTGAGCGGGAGCCGACGCGCGCCCGGATCTCGGGCGCGGTCACGGCGGCCTGATCGTCGAGCCCGAACATGCCGAGGCTCTCGTCTCCGGCGGTGGTGGACAGCGCAGTGTACGTCACAGATCCTGTCCGACGTGCCCCCGCTGGACTGGCTCGCGAACCACCAAGACCTGGACGACGACACACTCGAGCGGGAACTCATGGGCGAGATAGCCCGCGCGGAGCTTCGGGCACTGCGCCTGCCGTGGGTGGCAGCGGACCCCCTGCCATACGTGGACTCGCCATACATTTGCTTCCGCGCCTCGGCAGCGATGTCCGACCACCTCCCGGCACCGCTTGTCGCCCAACTGCTCGACGACGGGGAAAGCAGCGTCCGCACGACGATGGCCCTGCACGCCCGAGACCAGACCGATCCCGACACCGCCGAGCGCATCGACCGAACCTACCGCCCGGCCAAGAGGGTCCGATGGCGTCCGGCCGACGAATTCCCCCTTCCTGCAGACGTACTTCGACGCCTTGCCACAGACCCCGACCCGAGAATGAGGCAGCTGGCCCCGCGCGACCCCGACTTGCCCGTGGAATCCGCGCGTCGCCTTGCAGCCGATCCCGACCACACCATGCGCCGCACCATCGCGACCTATCCCCGGCTCCCGGCCGAGGACCTGACACGGCTGCTGGCCGATCCGTCCGAACCTGTCGCGGCCACTGCAGCCGCAAACCCCAACCTGCCGCCCGCACACATGCACCAACTGTTCGCTCTCGCAGGCTTGTGACACTCGAGTACGCGTCGCCCATAGCGGGTAAGGATGCCAAGGGCCGTCGGGTGGTCACTTGTGAACGTGCGGGCAAGCATCCCCCAACCCGATGTCTCGGCCTCTGCGATGCGCCGGGGCCATCGCCGCGAGAGGGGCACCAAGCCGTGCGTGACCACCGCCACGAGGAATTGCGCAGGTAAGCAATACCGCTACTTCACCAGTGCCGACGCGACACCACCGAAGCGATCACCGGCGTAGTCACCGGCACCCAGACGCGCCCGCAGCTCCTGCTCCTGGGCCGCTACGACACCCGCGGCCGCTTCCGTCTCGTGGGCCGCACCGTACCTGTGCCCGCGGACGCAACCTCGCAGCTCGCCGGGCGCCTCACGGCCGCCGGCCCCGGGAACCGTGGACGGGGATGCGGTTCTCCTCCGCTTGGGGCAGCACGAAACCACTCGAGGCTAACCTGGTCCGCCTGACCTTGTTGCCGAGATCAGCGCGGACACCGCCATCGACCGGGCGGCATCCACCGCCACCCGCTGCGTCTCACACAGCTGCTCACCGATGCCACCGCCGCGGCCGTGGCCCTCTTCGGTGAAGGCCCCGCCACCGCTGCCGGGTGAGCGGCACGGCCCGTCGTAGCCGGGCGGCGCAGTGTCGTTTCGGCAGTGAACTCGCCCACCCGCCCGGGTGAGTTCTTGGCGAGCCCCTGTCCCGGTGACGCCGGGGCCAGCTACAACCCTGGTCCGTGATCAAAAATCTGCTGCGTGGCAGTCTGCCCGCCCTCGCCCTCGCCGTCCTGCCCGTCCTTGCCTCTGCGCCCGTCGCGCACGCCGCCCCGGTCCAGGGTGCCGCCGCAGCACCCGCGGCGCCGGGCACCGGGAGTGTTCGGGTGCCGTTGCCGCTGTTCGAGGCGATCGACCAGCTCACGGTGGACGAAGAGCAGCGCGAGGGCTACGTGCGCACCCTGTACAAACACTGGAACAAGGGCCTCAACGCCGGCGACGGCTGTGACACCCGTAAAGAAGTCATCCTGTCTGAGGCCGTTGAGGCGCCGCAGGTAGCGACGGGCTGCAAACTGACCGGCGGCAGCTGGCGCAGCCCGTACGACGACGTGGTCGTGACCGACGCAGCCCGTCTTGACGTCGACCACTTTGTCCCGCTGGCCGAAGTCCACGATTCCGGCGGTTACGCGTGGGACGCTGCCCGGCGTGAGGCGTACGCCAACGATCAGGCGTCCCCGGACACCCTGATCGCGGTCTCGGCCGCCTCCAACCGCAGCAAGGCGGATAAGGACCCCGCGGAATGGATGCCCACGGACGGCTCCTACCACTGCACCTACACCGCGTCCTGGGTGGGCACGAAACTCCGTTGGGGCCTGGCCGTCGACGAGGCGGAGCGGCAGGCGCTCCTTGGCCTTGCGGAGGACTGCCCGACCACCACCGTCGTCTACGAACCAGCGGCCTGATCGGCTTCCCCGTGAACGCCGTGGTCCTCCAACGAGGCGAAGGGCTCGAGGCGCCCGGCGAGGATCGCGAAGGCAGTGCCGACGCCACGTGAAGGGCACCATGAACTGCCGAAAGAGGGACGGCTGAACCTGTGGACATGCTCCGGGCCGTGGCCCAGGTCCTTGGACAGAACGATGAGGCGTGCGGGGCCGGTTTCCTGGTCGCTGAGGACGTGCTCGTCACCTGTGCACACGTCGTCCGCGCTGCCGGCAGCGGGCCCGGGGCCAGCGTATGGCTGGTCTTCCCGAACGCTGACGGGGCAGGCGTCGTCGAGGGGATCGTCCTGGAAGAGCCGTGGCGGGAACCCGAGGCCGAAGACGTCGCCATGGTGCGCCTGGGTGTCGCCGTGCCCGGGACGCATGTACCGGCGCTGGGTTCCGCGGAAGGTTCCAGGGGTCACGAGGTGCGCTCGTTCGGCTTTCCCGGACAGGCTCCGGAGGGCGGGCATTTCGGGTACGCGACGGCTGGTGACCTTCTGCCTGCGACCGAGCATCGGGCCGAACACCTCCAGCTGACGGGCGCCAACGACCTGACCACCGGCTTCAGCGGCGGCCCGGTCGTCGACGAGGTGACCGGTCTGGTCATCGGCATGCTCACCGAGATCACCAGCCCCGATAAATACGGGAAGGGCCAGGGCATCGCCTACGTCACCCCCGTCCAGGTGCTCCGAGCGATCTGGCCTGCCCTGACCGTTCAGGATGTATGCCCTTACCGGGGGCTGGAGCCGTTCACCGCGGAACACGCCCAGTGGTTCGAAGGCCGGCAGGACGCCGTAAGCCAGGTTCTCGCGCATCTGGACGAGCAGCGGCGTGCGGTCCTGCTGCTCGGCCCGTCCGGCTCGGGCAAGTCCTCCCTGATCCAGGCCGGGGTCCTTCCTGCGCTGGCCGCGGGTGAAGTGGCGGGCAGCGACCGGTGGCTGCCCGTACGCGTTCGACCAGGTCAGGACCTGTGTGCCGAGATCGAGCGCGCAGGGCTGCCCGGGGCCGCCACCGACGGGATCGCCGAGGCCGTGACCCGCGTGCTCAGGGCACAGCCCGAATACCAGCGGGTCGTACTCGTCATCGACCAGTTCGAGGAGCTCCTCACCCCGCTGGAAGGCAACCTTGCCGCCGCGGACCGGCTCACGGCCGCGATCACCTCGCACGCAGCCCTGAGCGTGATCCTCGTCATGCGCGACGACTTCTACCCCCAGCTCGCCGCCCTCGCCCCCGACCTGCTGGAGGCCGCAATGCCGGGCCTCCTCAACATCCCGGGCACGCTGAGCCAGAACGACCTGCACGACATCATCACGCTGCCCGCCCAGAAGGTCGGAGCCCGCTTCGAAAGCGGGCTCCCGGAGCAGGTCGTCACCGATGTCCTGGCCACCGCCCCGGAGGGGGCGGCAAGCCGCAGGGCCACAGTCACGGTGCTGCCCCTGCTGGAACTGACACTCAGCGAGCTGTGGCGACAGCGCCACGACGGCTTCCTCACCCACGACGCCTACCGGCGCATCGGGGGAGTGACCGGCAGCCTGACCACCTGGTGCGACACCGCACTCAACCAACTGCCCCCGAACAGCCTGCCCGTCGCTGAGCGTATCCTGACCTCACTGGTACGCCCTGCCGACCTGCGCCACAACATCCCCGCGATCCGTGCGCAGGTCCCCCTGGAGGATCTGCGCGACCTCGCAGCCGGCCCCGACGGTTCACCCGACGGCAGCGATGTGTTCGACACGGTCCTCGCCGAGCTGACCCGGCACCGCATCATCACCACCCGCACACCCGAAGGGCCATCGGCACGTCCGGTGGCGGAGCTCATCCACGACGCGCTCATCCGAGACTGGGGCAGGCTGCGCGAGTTGATGGGCCAGGACCGCCGCTTCCAGGAATGGTTCGTACGAGCCCGAGAGCAGCAGGCCCGCTGGGCCGACGGAAGGCACGAGGAAGACCTGCTCGCGGGCACGGCTCTGGCAGCGGGGCTCGAATTGTCCCATGAGCGCCGTCTGCCCGCCAACATCGACCACTTCCTCACCGCCAGCAAGCAGCGCCAGCAGGCTGCCATCCGCCGCAGCCGACGCCTCAACGCGATCCTGGCCGGCTTGCTCGCTCTCGCTCTCATCGCGGCGATCGGCGCGCTCTGGCAGTGGCGGTCCTCGGTCACCGCACGTGAGGCAGCCCAGTCCCGTCAGCTCGCGGCCGAGTCCAACCCCCTCATCACCTGGAACCCCGAACTGGCCTCGCTCCTGGCCGTCCAGGCGTACCGCACGAGCCACACGCCCGAAGCGCAGGAAAGCCTGAACAACGCCGCGGCTCTGCCGCTGCACCGGCGTCTGTTGGGCCATGACAGCGGCGTACACGCGGTGGCGTTCAGCCCGGACGGACACACCCTCGCGAGCGGAAGCGCAGACGGCACCGCACAGCTGTGGGACACGGCTACCGGGAAGGCCGGCATCACACTCGACCACGTTTCCCTGGCCGTGGCCTCACTGGCGTTCAGCCCCGACGGCAGCATCCTCGCCACCGGCAGCAACGAAGGGCCGGTGCGGCTGTGGAACGTGGCCACCGGCAAGCCCCTCGCCACGTTGACCGGGCATATCAGCCAGGTGAATTCCGTGGCCTTCAGCCCCGACGGAAAGACGCTCGCCACCGGCAGCAACGACGCGACCGTGCGGCTGTGGGACGTGGCCACCCGAAAGCCCCGCACCACCCTGCGTGAGCACACCGACATCGTGCACGCGGTGTCGTTCAGCCCCGACGGCCGCACCCTTGCCAGCGGCGGCGGCACGACCGTGCGCCTCTCGGACGTCGACAGCGGAGCGGCCCTCAGGACGCTGCCCGAGGGGCAAGGCCTCGTGGGCTCGGTGCTGTTCAGTCCCGACGGCCGCACCCTCGTCACCGAAAACGGCGACGGGTCGGTAGGGCTGTGGGACGTGGACACCTGGAAAGCCCGCACCACACTGTCCGGGGATGGCGACCCCATCCACTCCATGGCGTACAGCCCTGACGGAACCATGCTCGTCATCGGAACTGCCGGCCACGGCGTGAAGATCTGGGACGTGGCCACTGGAGCGGTCCGCGCCACCCTCCTCGGGCACACCAACGAGGTGGAATCGGTGGCGTTCAGCCCCGACGGCCGCACCGTCGCTTCCGGCAGCCTCGACCACAGCGTGCGATTGTGGGATGTGGCAGACCGCACCGTCCTGGCGGGGAACACCAGCGCGGTGCTGGCAGTGGCGTTCCGTCCCCACAGCAGCCTCCTGGCCACCGGCGAAGCCCTGGGGGCGGTCAAGCTGTGGGACGTGGCGTCCGGCAAGCCACACAGCAGCCTCAACCACCGCGGCGGGGTACTTTCGGCGGCCTTCACTCCCGATGGAGGCACCCTCGCCACCAGTCGCTTGGACAGCGAGGTACAGCTGTGGGACGTGGCCAGCGGCAAGGTCCGCAGCACCATCGCTGTCCCCGCGGACAAGGTGGACGCGGTGGCGTTCAGCCCTGACGGAAAGACCCTGGCGACCGGCGCAGACGACGGAGCGACAGCGCTGTGGAACGTGAAGACCGGAAAAGTCCAGACCGTCATGGGCGAGCACACCGAGTTCGTGGGCTCTCTGGCGTTCAGCCCCGACGGACGCACCCTCGCCACCGGAAGTGGCGACCATACGGCGCGCGTGTGGGACGTGGCCACCGGCGAAACCCGTACCACCCTCACCGGCCACACCGACCGGGTGACATCAGTGGCCTTCAGTCCGGACGGACGGACCGTCGCCACCGGCAGTTACGACCGCACCGTGCGGCTGTGGGACGCGGCTACGGGCAAGACGCGCCGCACGCTGATCGGCCACACCAGCGACGTCAACGCGGTGGCGTTCAGCCCCGACGGCCGCACCATCGCCAGCGGAAGCACAGACGGCACCGTGCGGCTGTGGGACGTCGAGTCCGCCAAGACCCGCACCACACTTCTCGGGCACTCCGACGGCGTGGCGTCGTTGGCGTTCAGCCCCGGCGGCCGCACCGTCGCCTCCGGCAGCTACGACAAGACGGCGCGGCTGTGGAAAGTCGCGCTCCCCACGCCCGCCACAGCCATCAAGAAGATCTGCCACTCCGTCAACCGCGACATCACCCCGGAAGAACGGACGGCGTACCTGCGGGGCCAATCGGTCGGCCCAGTGTGCAGCGCAGACTGAAGAACAGGGTGGTGTCAGAGGTCAGTTTTCGCTCGCGGGGCACGTGCTGTGCCCGGCTGGTCGTCCTACAGTGCGGGCCTGAGCAAGTGGCCAGTGCCCGGTGCCCGGCCGGGACGCGCGGCGTGCTCCTGTGTCCGGCGGACCCTTAGATTCCACCATATGTTCGATTGTCTGGGCGAGTCGCCTGCCGACAGCCCACCGGCCGGGCTCCTCTGGTCGGGCCGACCATGGAAGAGGGGTGACCTCGAGGGAGGCCTCGGAGATGGTGTTGCAACCGCCGGTGGAGCCGATGCTGGCGCAGGCTGCGGAGTCGGTGCCGGGCCCGGTCGCGCTGCGGGCGGGGGTGGCGTACGAGCAGAAGCTGGACGGCCACCGCGCGCTCGTGTTCACCGCGGCTCGATCCGGGTCGCATGCGCCGTGTCGGAGCAGTGCCGAATGCCGGAGGGGCTGCCTCAGCCTCTCGGGCGTTCGTCGTCATGCCGTCAACGGGCGTTCACGTAGATCTGGGGCGACCAGCGGGTGCAGGCATTGCCGTTGCACGCCTGGACCAGGAAGTTGTAGTCGTTTCCGGGAGCTTCGATGGTCCACATCCTGTGCGCGCCGTTGTGCATTCTTTGATCGTGCCAGCCTCCGGCATCCCCCGACCAGCGCATGGTGTAGTGGGTGGTATCGGTTCTGGAGGTTCCCCCGAAGTAGACGGTGATGGCGTTCTCGCACGAGTCGTAGCGCGCGCCGATGTAGGGACTGTTGCTGAACTTGTACCGGGGAGGAGTGTCCCCGATGTTGTTGCCGCCCTTGGGTGGGAAGCCGTTGCGGGAGTAGCAGTCCCGCGCCGGGGCGGCCTCCGCGCCGGAGGCGGGCACCGCCATGATGCCGGTCGCGAGGAGGACAGCGGACGAGACCGCCGTAGCGGCACGACGCCACTTGAGCACAGGCATGGTTGACTCCGTCCATGTGTGTGGGTTTCCTGCCGGCCTCGCCGCCACCCCTGTGTGCGGCTGCGGCTGCGGCCGCGGCTGCGGCCGCGGAAGACGCTTGACGCCGCTTGCGGTGCCGACAAGTCCAGACCCGGTAGCCGCCCCCGCGGCCATCCCTTTTTCAGGTTACGGCGGCCGACGCGATGCAGCTTGCCGAGTCCGGTCAGCCGGCCGGGGGAGTTCGCTAGAGCCACGGGGGATCAGGCGGGTCGGGAGTTCGTTGCGGTTGCCGGGCACGGGCCGACCGACGGAGACGACAAGGCGTGACCAGCTACTGAGGTTTTCGGGTTGTCATCGGGTAGTGACGGTTCATGATCCCTGCGGTATGCCGGTGAGGTGAGGTATCCAGAGGGTGGGGGCCTGACCGCTGAGCGTCGGGCGTTTCGTGAGGGGATCCGGCTTCAGGCCGGCGAAAGGTTCGCGGCGGGTGAGAAGACCGCGGTCATCGCGAAAGAGCTGCGGGTGAGTGTCCGGTCGGTGGAGCGGTGGCGTCGTGCATGGCGCGAGGGCGGCATGGAGGCCTTGCGCTCGGCGGGTCCGGCGAACTCCCCGACCGTCACTGATGCCCAGTTCGCTGTGCTCGAGGAGGAACTCGGCAAGGGCCCGTCGGCGCACGGCTTCGAAGACGAACGCTGGACTCTGGTCCGGGTCCAGACGCTGATCCGTCGGCGTCTTCGGGTGAGCCTGTCGGTGGCGACGGTATGGCGGCTGCTGAAACGGCACGGCTGGTCCTGGCAGGCGCCCGCCCGCAGAGCCCTCGAGCGTGACGAGCACGCGGTGGAGCTGTGGAAGAAGGAGGTGTGGCCCCGGGTAAAAGGCTCGCGGCGGCGTCCGGTGCCTGGGTCGTCTTCGAGGACGAAGCCGGCTTCTCGATGACTCCGCCCCGTGCCCGCACCTGGGGCCGGCGCGGGCAGACTCCCGTCATCCGCGTCCGTGGCAGGTCCCGCCGCCGGACCTCGGTCGCCGCGTTGTGCTGCTACAAACCCGGTGAGAAGAGCCGTCTCATCCACCGCCCCCGCACCCATCTCCTGCTCAAGGGCGCACGCAAGAGCTTCTCCTGGAAGGACTACCGCGACCTGCTGGTGCGGGCACGCATCCAGCTCGACGGCCCGATTGTGGTGGTCTGGGACAATCTCAACACCCACCTCGCCGCCGGGCTGAAACGGTACGAGGCCGAGCACGACTGGCTTACCACCGTCCGCCTCCCGCCCTATGCGCCCGACTTGAACCCCGTCGAGGCCGTCTGGTCACTCGTGCGCAGAGCAATGGCCAACACCGCTTTCGCCACACCCGACGACCTCGACCGCACATTCCGCCGCGAGTTACGCAGAATCCAGCTCCGGCCCCACCTGATCGATGGCTGCCTCACCGCCACAGGCCTGGCTATCAACCCACCGACGCCACCCTGAAAACCTCAGTAGTGAAGCAGAGGCCGATCCGTTCGCCGGTTGGGTCGTGGCGCTGGGCGGGCTCGTCCGGCTCGGGCGGTGCCGGCAGCCAGCCGTTGCGGGCGGCGGCCGCCCTGTAGTAGGCGACGACGTCCGCTCGGCGGGCGGGCTCGGTGTACCCCCGGCCGAAGTACGCGAAGCGGTCGTCGTCGTCGCAGCCGGAGTATGACCCGTCGTCGGCCTGTGCTCCTTGCGGGGTGCCGAGGGTCCCGACCTGGGCGGACATTGGGTCCTGCAGTGCCGCGTCTGCGGCGGTGCAGCCGTAGATCCCGCCGTTGAGGGCCCACCAGCCACCCATGACGGTGAGTGTGCCCAAGACCAGTCCGCCCGCAACTACGGACGCTCCCACACGAAGATCATTCACGGGCGGGAGCGTACCGGTCGGCAGCGGCGGGGAGAACCCGGGCACCCGCACCATGAGCGATAAGGCTGCCCCGGCCACTTAGGCGAAGTTCACGTCCACCAGCGGCAACTCAACGATCTTGTTCGGTACCACAACGGCTTCGAAGCAGCCGCGATGGCCGCCGCGATCGGCCCCACCAGCGGAACCCCAGTCAGACGGAGAGATAGCCTCAGCGCCCGACGGCCGTAGGTTCCGGGCATGGCGTCTTCCGGCACGCGTAGGCCATCAGGCCCCTGATAGGCATGGCCATGCACGCGGTGTGCCACAGGCCGAGCTGCGCGGTGCCGGGGAGCGGAGCCGACGCCGCCTCGCGTAGCAGGGCCAACGCGCGTTCCCCACGATAGGCAGGATGGACAGTCCGGGGCAGCGTGGACGGCAGGACTTGCGAGGCAACGATGCGCATCTGCTGCCATGCCCTCTCGACGTCCTCAGGCGGCAGGAAGTGCCGACTGCGCCACCGGGTGTATGCCGACCTGACGGCATCCCGGATCTCGGACTCGGTCAGGCCCACCGTGCCCGCTGCGCGGGTTGGAGGGGCCGCCGTTCGGGGCGGGGCAAGCAGCCACCCGGAAGGCAGGACCACACGGCTCCGCCCTGCCTTCCGGCCGATCCATCCCTCATCCTCGAGGTGGCCAAGGGCCATGCGCATGCGGGAGGGTAAGGCTGGGACGCGATCTGATGGAGGAACCGGCCGGCCAGGTGGCGTGCCCGCGAGTGTCGCTCATCCGACGCATGAGGCACCGCGATGTGGCGCCCGTTCTGGGCCATTGTTCCGGCATCGGCCAGATCCGGAAGGCCCGCGGCAGCAGTCTCGCGCGGGTAAGCCGAGGTCGGCGGCCGCGACGTTGGCCGGCAGCACCGTTCCGCGCACGTACCGACCGAGTGATCAGCCGACGGATCTCTTCGACCGTCACCTTCGAAGCCGCAAGGTCAACAGCCCCGCCAGCTCACCTTCACCGTGAAGTGGCAGCTTCACGTACAGGTCTCGCTGCGGGGCGCGCCTGCCAGGCCGCCGTCCCCCCGCCAGCAACCGGGAGACGACGGGAGAGAGGGGTGCCCGGTCACCTCGAGGGTCGCTAGGGTCGCCTGCATGACGAGGACGACACCGCCGCGCCCGCTCGATGTCGAGGCGCTCTTCCCGGAACTGGCCGCGTACCGTGGCACGACCACCCGCCTCCACCCGCGGGCGGGCGCTCCGGACCTGTCGCAGAGCTCGGTGGGAGGGCCCATGCTGTGGCCGGCGAACGAGCCCTGGCCGGTATGCAGGGAGGCCCACGGCCGAGGCCGCGGACGGAGTATCGAGGACATCCGCCGGGAACGCCAGATCTGGGCGGCCGCGCGGGCGAGACAGCCGTACGAGGGTCTCACCGACGACGAGCGGCAGCTCATAGAGACGCTCGGCCGCAAGCATCGCGTGCCCGACCTGAACGACACCAACCCGCTGCCCATGCTCGGCGTCGCGCAGTTCTACCGCCGAGACCTCCCCGATCTGCCGGCCGGGCCGGACGGATGCGACCTGCTCCAGATGTTCTGGTGCCCCTTCGACGCCCACGGCCCCACCCGCTACGGCATGCTGCTCCGCCTGCGCTGGCGCAACTCGGCAGAGGTCGGCGAGGTGCTGGCCGAGCCGCCGCAGCCGCCGGTCGTCGGCTACGAGGGGTACGTGCCCGAGCCGTGCGTGCTGCACCCGGAGCAGGTGGTGACGTATCCGTTCGCCGGGCTCCTGCCCGAGGAGCTGTGCGCGCGGATCGACGCATGGGAGGAGGCCCTGGAAGAGGCGGCTGAGGAAGAGGACGAGGACGGCGTGGCCGAACTCCCCGGCTACCAGTACGACCTGTCGATCCCGCCCGGCTGGCGCGTCGGCGGTTTCGCCTCCTGGCACCTCACCGATCCCTCCCCGATGGACTGCCGCGCTTGCACCACGCCGATGCACCTCCTGCTGACCGTCGACACGTCCGAATGGGACGGAGGCAGCAAGAGCTGGGCGCCTCTCGAGGAACAGGGCCTGCCCCCACGTCAGGCCGCCGAACCGACCGGAGTCGTCGTGGGCAACCACGGCGAAGTCAACGTCTTCGCCTGCCCCGCCGACCCCGGACACCCGCACCGCTGGAGCATCCAGTAGGAGCCGCGGAGGCCCCCGACTTTTGTCCGCAACGAAAGTCGTGACTCTCCGCGGGGGAATGCCTCCTCAACGACGATCCGTGAGATATGCGGTAAGGGGTGATCCAGAGAGCGTCGTACTTGCTGAGGACTGCCCGGAGTTCGCGGGCGCTCCGAGGTGTCATGGCCAGGAGCAAGCGGTCGAGGAGAGCGCGGCCTTCCACGGGGTTGGTTGAAGCCTGGGGACAGGGTCGCCGCCTGGAACACCCCCGCGTCGGCGGGCAGGACTACGGGCCCAGTGCGGGAGCCGCCTCACGCTGGGAACACCCCGCGTTGGCGGAGAGGACCCGTCGCCGGTCCAGACGATCTCGCTGGATCTCGGAACACCCGCGGCCCCGACGGCGGGTCGGCGGGGAGCCCCCTTCGTGGCCTGCAGGTTCTTAGGCGCTTTGCATGTCTATGGTCATCTGCCGGAGGTGCAGAGGTGCTGTCATGGCGGAGGCCGAGGCCGTAACGTAGTCCATGCGCCAGCAGCGTGTTCGGGGTTGTGGCGGTCATGTTTGTTGTTGGGCGTAGGCCGCGAGTTCGGGGTGCTCCCGTATGAGTTGTTCCCGTAGTCGGCGTACTTCCTGGGCCTCGGTGGCGGCGCGTTGTTCGGCTTCGGCATGGTCCTGAGCTGAGCGGGACCGCTCGGCATGCTCGGCATGGGCTTCATCGAGCATGCGTTCCCACCGGATTGCCTGTCGTAGCCGTTCGGCTTCCTGCGCTGTCTCGGCCTCGGCGACGAGTCCTGCCGTCGCGCGCTGGATCTCGGTCTGCTCTGCCCGGTCCCGGCACTGCCGGCACAGCCCGTTGTCGGGTCGTGGTCCTTTGCCGGCTGCCGAGCAGTCCTCGCCGTCGCATTCCCACCACCGGAGCTCCGCGGCGTTGCCCCGTTGTGCGGTCACTGGGCGCTGGCGGCGGTCTGCCCGGCGTTCTGCGCATTTGGGGCATGCGTCGTCCAGGTGGAGGGTTGTGCCGTCCTCGCACATCGGGTCCGGGCAGTCTGTGGACGGGCGCACCAGCCCGACTGCGACTCCGACGGGGGAGGAGAGCTCTCCTTCGGCCAGAGCGCGGGCGTAGCCGTGCGTCCACCAACGGCGTTGGATCCGCTCGAGTAGCTGCTGGGGGGTCCGTCCTGCGTCCAGGGCGTGCAGGATCGCCTCACGCAGCACTGCCGGGGGGTGGGGCGGCAGCAGAGCTGCTAGCTCTCGCGGCCATCCCGCTTCAACGGCTCTGACCGAGTCATCCAGTCCCGGCGACATCCGTATCCGGGTCGTCTTCGGTGACCTGGCTGCCGGGATGGGCGTGCCAGCGCCTCGGGACGCGGCGTAGCCGCTGGCCCGTCGCGGGCTACTACCTGTTGTGGCCCTGCGGGCGTCATCGGCGCTACGCGCCGCAGGCGCTGTCGGGGTTTCTTGAGAGGGGAGGGTTATAGGGGAGGGTTGGGGGACTGCCAGTCCCCCCTGCGGGGATTGACAGTCCCCCCTTCCTCGGGACTGAGAGTCCCCCCGTCCGCCGGATTCGAGGGGTTTTGCGGGAGGGGACTGAGAGTCCCCTCCCTGGGGGCGTGGCTTTCCCTTGTCGCTGCGTTCTGTTCGCGGTGGGGCGGGTGGCAGTGTGGGGCGGGTGTGCGGTGTGAGTGGGGGCAGGCCGCGGTGTGCCCGGTCCTCGTTGACCCGTGTCAGTCGTTCGGGGCCGTACCAGGCTGCCGGGATCTGCAGGTCGTAGACCTTGGGGCGGGCGTGCGCGGGGATGTACCGGGCGGCTTCCTGGTCTCCCAGCGTGATCACACCCCGCTCGGCGAGCCAGGCCAGACGCCGCTGCACGGTCTTGACGTCGCAGAGCGCGATCCGGGCCAGCGTCCGCCGCGACGGGAAGGCATTGGTGCCGTCCGGATCGGCTTTCTCTGCCAGGCCGGCCAGCAGCATCCGGTCCGTCGTACTGTTCACGGGGCTGTCATGCAAAGCCCACAGGATTGGCTCAAGCGCCACCGTGCACCACCACATCCAGGGCGAACCCGTTGATGCCGTGTACGGGGGCGTGTGGCGCCCTCGGGATGATTCCGCATAAGCTCATGGCTCAGCGCACCTCTCAGTTCACGCAACTAGGTGCTCTTCCCCGCGCAGGCGGTCCAGGCCTGTACGAGGACCTGCGAGCCCCGCCACCTGTGGCGGGGCTCGTTCGGTTCGGGCGAATCCTCACGCCCTACAAAACGGCGCCGATGCCACCGGCTTGGTCACCGATGCGCCCCATGTGGCATCACAGCCGGGCAACGGCGCAGCCGGTGAGTCACCGGTGAGGTTTCGCGGCCCGCTACGGCACCCCGCCGGCCAGCGGCAACTCCCCGTAGTGCAGCTCCAGACGGTCGGCAGCGCCCACCACGCGTAGGGCTTCCAGTGCGAGGCCGCTGCCGCTGCGCACCACACGCTCGATACACAAGACCGGTACCCGCTCCCCGATGCCGAGTTCCGCGGCCTCTGCCTTCGTCGGCGGCCGGGCTGTCACCGTCTCGCTCGCGGTTTGGGGATCCAGCCCAGTTGCGGTCATGGCCCCGAACACGCCGCCGACGATCTTGCCCGGCTCATCGAGTCCGGCCGCGGCAGCCACTTCGGCCGGATAGTAGGCGTCCTGGACCTGCACGACATCCCCGTCGATCACGGCATGCCTGCTGCGGCGAACAGCAGGAGAGCCGGGTTCAATCTCGAGCAACGAGGCAATCTCCCTCGGAGCGGAGATCCGCTCGATGGACAAGGCAACGACGCTGCCCTCCAGACCCACCGCGGTCGTTGCCGTCTCCCACGGCCCCTTGTCCCCACCCGGGCGAAGTACAGCACCGTAGCGGCTCAACGGGACGCGAACGCGAGAGCGGTTGCGAACAACCGTCCCAACTCGCGGCTTGCGCACGACGAAACCACGGTCGACGAGCTCCCGGTAGGCCCGTTCAATGGACGGTTTTGACTCTCCCTGAGCCATCAACTCCACGGTGGTCGGCATTTTCGCACCGGGCGGAAACTCATCCGACTCGATGCGCTCCGCCAAGCGGTCGGCCAGGTCGCGCCATCGCTGCAACGGCATGTGGACCCCTCCCTGTCTTCTGGTGCGAACCAGTACATCACATTAACCATGGTTGTTCTTAGGGTTGTTGATGGACGCCATCCCCGACTGGGATACCAGATGCACGCTGGGGCCCTGACTTCAGCGCTGACCTGCAACAACGGAACCCATGGGCGCGCAGAAGCACTCGAATTGCGAAAGGCCGCCCGGGGACGCCTTCCCAGCAGGTCCGAGCGTCCGGTCTGCGCAGAAAACGCCCTGGGGCCGGAATCCGGTCCAACTGTCAGCCGTACATGAGACGGTGATCGTGATCAGCATGCAGACCCGATCATGGAGAGGCGGCCCTACGCGCATGCAGCTGACTCGTACGCACCGGATACTCATCGGCGTCGTGGTCGCAGGAGCCGTGGTCATCGCGGGGATCGGTTTCGCCGGTTCGTACGCCGCGGTCCGCGCGCTCGCCCTGCAGAAGGGGTTCGGGAACTTCTCGCTGGTGTTCCCGATCGGCATCGACATGGGCATCTGCGTGCTGCTGGCGCTGGACCTGCTGCTGACGTGGATCCGGATCCCGTTCCCGCTGCTGCGCCAGACGGCGTGGCTGCTGACCGCGGCGACGATCGCGTTCAACGGCGCGGCGGCCTGGCCGGACCCGCTGGGTGTGGGCATGCACGCCGTGATCCCGATCCTGTTCGTGGTCACGGTGGAGGCGGCCCGGCACGCGGTGGGCCGGATCGCGGACATCACCGCGGACCGGCACATGGAGGGCGTGCGCATCACGCGCTGGCTGCTCTCCCCCCTCCCGACGTTCAAGCTGTGGCGCCGGATGAAGCTGTGGGAGCTGCGGTCGTACGAGCAGACGGTCGGCATGGAGCAGGACCGGCTGATCTACCAGGCGCGGCTGCAGGCCCGGTACGGGCGGGCGTGGCGCCGCAAGGCCCCGGTGGAGGCGCTGATGCCGCTCCGGCTGGCCCGGATCGGCGTCCCCCTCTCCCAGACGGCCCCGGAGGGCCTGGCGGCGGCGGGCATCGACCCGATGCTGCTGCCCCCGGCGCCGGAGTCTGCCGGGCACGTGACGGTAGAGCGGGCCGATGCACCGCAGGACGTCCCGGTCGGGGTGCCAGCTGTATTGGGGGAGCAGGCCATGGAAGAGCCCGCAGATAGGGATGAGAGCCTCGCCCACGTGCTACACCCGGATATCGACCCCGCACACGACGAGTTCGGTCAGGGCCACCCGTACGGTCCCGAATTCCAGGGAGCGCGAGCCCCGACGCAGCCGGTCGCTCCGGTGGCCGCTGAGCCGATCCGCATGACGGAGGCGGAGCTCTGGGAGGCCTGCCGCTCCTACGCGGCGCGCACCGGCGCGGCCCCTGATGCCGCCGCTTTCGCCGTGCACCTGGCCGAGGCGTACGGCGTGGTGGACCCGGTGACCGGTGGGCCGCTGCCCGCGACAGAGATGGAGGAGCTGCTGGCCCGCTTCCCCGGCAGTCGGACAGCTCTGACCGATACGGGTTCGGTGACCGGTCACGGTGGTGAACCCCACCCCTTCTTTGAAGCCCTCTCGGCCCGCGGCGAGGTTTATGCGTCCGTTGTGCAGGCCCTGGTGTCCGGTCGGGTGCCGGCGCCAGCGGCTTCGGCCGGTGCCCCGCTGTCGGCGGCAGGACGTCAGCAGACGTCCCTCGACGTACTGACCGATCCGGTCCCGGCGCCTGCGGGGGAGACCGAGCACTGGAGGCGACGGTCACCGACACCGCTGCGGCCGCTGCCCGGCTCCCGGAGCAGCAGACCGGGGAGCCTGCCCTGGATCCGGTGCAGCAGCAGATCCTCACCGTCGCCGCTTGGCTCGCCGAAGCCGAGGAAACCGGCGTGAAACTCTCCGGAGCAGAGGTGGGCCGCCGCTTGGGAGTATCGGCCAAGACGGGTCAGCGCCGCGTGATCGACGCCGGCAAGCACCTCACCGAGCAGCGCCGACAGCAGGGGCGCGCCCACCTCCGCTCGGTCTGAAGCTGACCACCCCGCGCGGCCGATGGCCCGGTGACCGATGACCGATGACTCCGAGACGGGTGACCGACGACTGGTGACTGGTGACGTGCCGGGTACCCGGTGACTGGTCATGGCCTGACCGGCCGGAGGCGGCGCGACCGGTGACTGAATCGGTGAGTGACCGACCATCACCTCACCGGTGCCGGTCACCGGCACGCCGAAACGGGAGCCCACTCGACGCGAGCGGTCGGCGTGGGCGAGGCCCGGCACGTGGTCGTGCTCGGCTGTTTCCGCCGTGACCGGTCCAGTAGCCACACGCGTTTGACCTGTGGTTTGACCGATGACCGATGGTCAGGAGGGCCGGTGACCGGTGACCGATCCGACCTCCATCGGTCATCGGTCATGACCGATCTTCCAAAGTCACCAGCCCCCCACACCGCTGCATGCCCGGTGACTGGCAGCGTGCTCACCGGTCGACAGAAGCGAGGCGCGGGTGCCAGAGCCGGTGAGTCATCCGGGGACCCTGTCGCTCGCCGTTCGTCGGGGTGGTTTTGTACACGACTTGCGGGTTCTGGCACACATTCCATGAACGATCTTGCGGGCTCTCCGCCAACAGCTCGCGCTCGCCTTCCACCACGCCGTACAGACGTCCCACGCGTCATCGACGACCTCCGTCGCCGACGCCGACCACGCCCCCTACGCCGAAATCGCCGCCATCTCATGGCCGACCTGTCCCTCAGTGTCGCGTCTGGTGTGCTGTGGGTCAGCGGCGAGGAGCGCACCCGCCAGCAGTGGCATGGTCTGGTCCTCGCCCGGCGGCCATACGGGCGGCGCGGCGGGCGTCTTCCCAGTTACTGAGGTTTTCAGGGTGGCGTCGGTGGGTTGATAGCCAGGCCTGTGGCGGTGAGGCAGCCATCGATCAGGTGGGGCCGGAGCTGGATTCTGCGTAACTCGCGGCGGAATGTGCGGTCGAGGTCGTCGGGTGTGGCGAAAGCGGTGTTGGCCATTGCTCTGCGCACGAGTGACCAGACGGCCTCGACGGGGTTCAAGTCGGGCGCATAGGGCGGGAGGCGGACGGTGGTAAGCCAGTCGTGCTCGGCCTCGTACCGTTTCAGCCCGGCGGTGAGGTGGGTGTTGAGATTGTCCCAGACCACCACAATCGGGCCGTCGAGCTGGATGTGTGCCCGCACCAGCAGGTCGCGGTAGTCCTTCCAGGAGAAGCTCTTGCGTGCGCCCTTGAGCAGGAGATGGGTGCGGGGGCGGTGGATGAGACGGCTCTT
This sequence comes from Streptomyces sp. NBC_01296, assembly GCF_035984415.1. NCBI lineage: Bacteria > Bacillati > Actinomycetota > Actinomycetes > Kitasatosporales > Streptomycetaceae > Streptomyces > Streptomyces sp. NBC_01296. The sequence goes on from NZ_CP130720.1 coordinate 8,847,401, forward strand.
CTCACCGGGTTTGTAGCAGCACAACGCGGCGACCGAGGTCCGGCGGCGGGACCTGCCACGGACGCGGATGACGGGAGTCTGCCCGCGCCGGCCCCAGGTGCGGGCACGGGGCGGAGTCATCGAGAAGCCGGCTTCGTCCTCGAAGACGACCCAGGCACCGGACGCCGCCGCGAGCCTTTTACCCGGGGCCACACCTCCTTCTTCCACAGCTCCACCGCGTGCTCGTCACGCTCGAGGGCTCTGCGGGCGGGCGCCTGCCAGGACCAGCCGTGCCGTTTCAGCAGCCGCCATACCGTCGCCACCGACAGGCTCACCCGAAGACGCCGACGGATCAGCGTCTGGACCCGGACCAGAGTCCAGCGCTCGTCTTCGAAGCCGTGCGCCGACGGGCCCTTGCCGAGTTCCTCCTCGAGCACAGCGAACTGGGCATCGGTGACGGTCGGGGAGTTCGCGGGACCCGCCGAGCGCAGGGCCTCCATGCCGCCCTCGCGCCATGCACGACGCCACCGTTCCACCGATCGGACACTCACCCGCAGCTCTTTCGCGATGACCGCGGTCTTCTCACCCGCCGCGAACCTTTCGCCGGCCTGAAGCCGGATCCCCTCACGAAACGCCCGACGCTCAGCGGTCAGGCCCCCACCCTCTGGATACCTCACCTCACCGGCATACCGCAGGGATCATGAACCGTCACTACCCGATGACAACCCGAAAACCTCAGTACCTGGACGGTGCCCGCGGGCGAGGTGTGGCCGGTAGCGTGATCGTGTTCTCGGCCCCCGCCGACGGGGCCGCGGGGGAGGGGGGAGATCCCGGTGGCTGCTCTTGAAGCGATTTACGGAGTGCTGGGTGTACTGGGAGGCGCGACGATTGGCGCTTGGAGCGCCGGACGTCTGCAGCGTGGGGCACACAAGACCACCTCGGCAACCGCGGCCGCCGAGCAGAAAGCCCGGACAACCGAACTTGCCCTGGAGACCACCTCCACCGTCCGCATCGCCACCCGGGCCTGGGCGCTGTTCATGGAACTCGCGGTCCAAGACCTTGCGGCCAACCGGCCTGTGGAAGTGGCCTCCTTCGACGCCACGGTGCAAACGCTCCTCGGTGATGTCACCAGCGCCCTCTTCCGCCTTGCGGCGATCCCCGGCATCCCCTTCGCCGAAGCGCCGGCGCGCATGGACTCGCCCCTTACCCATGCAACGTGGACCCTCCGGGAAGCTCTGCTCCTCAATGAAGTGATTGGACGGACTCTCCAGCCTGGGCAAGCCGACATGCTTCTGGCGCTGGTACGCGACGGTGCCGCCGACATGAACGAGACCTTCGTCAGGCAGACCAACCTGCTCACGGGTCGCACATCCGCTCCCCCCGAGCAGGCCCAGCAGCCCCAGCGGATAGCCAGCCACCTCAGCAGGCCGCAGCCATACCGGCTTCCGAACCACCTCGGCGGGGCGCAGCCGCAGGGGCCCGCCCAGTTGCCCGACCACCTCAGCCGCGCATATGGATACCCGGGGGCGGGTCCGGAAGATCTGAGCATGAGCAGGCCATCTCTGCCCCGCCGGTCCGCCGGACCTGAGCCGTTCGAGGCGTTCTGGTTCGCGGTGCCGACGCCCCGCCAGTTGTACACGCTGGAAGGAGAGGCTTCCTCGCCCCCTGGGGACCAGCTCCTGCCGGGCTCCTGGTACCTGGCAGTTGAGCCTCACCGTTCAGGTCTTGTGGTCGCGGTAGTCGACGACATCAAACTCGTCCTTCAGGACACGCAAGGCATCCAGAGAGGCTAAGAGAGCATCTGATCAACGTTCAGGCCGTGTTGATGAGGCTCGTTGAATTTGGCTATGGCGAGTATTTCGTGAAGGTCACGGGGTCCGTAGCGGGCGATGCCCCATGAGGTGACGCGTCCGAATTGCTGTCGATGCAGCGCCTGCGTAGCCGTCCGGGCCGTCCGCAGCCACGCGGCCTCGTCGTTTGCCGCATGTCCGGAATAGCGTGAAAGAGCAGGACCCGCTGCGGTCGCCGATGGAACCTCCCCCGCCCCGAGAAGTACCAGCGCTCTTCCCGCGGGGGCTGACCTGGGGGGGATGGGTGGTGTCCGGTCTGGGGGTTCCCACCTCCGGCAGAACCTCCAGTGCGCCTTCCGGTCCGCCGGCGCGGGCAATGGCCGGTGCACCGTCCGGTGCAACCCCCGTCTGGTTGGCCTGGGGTGGGGCCGGTTGTCGCTTCCGGGACCGCGGGAGGGGTCCCGTACGGTAGTAGTCGCCGGACTGGCGCCACCTTGTCCTGGTGGCCCGCGCGTGGTCGACCGGCGTGTCCTCCGAGGGGGAGACATGGGGGGAGACATGGGGGGAATCATCGGGGGACTTATGGGGGGAAACATGGGGGGAGGCGGTTCTTGAGGTCTGCCTGCATCGCCTCTGGTCAGGGCCTGTTTTGTGGGTGGTGACTAGCCGGACTTATTAGGTGGGAGGGGGTAGGGGTAGGGGGAGTGGGTTGAGGGTGGTGTGGGGGTGGGGGGATTTGGCTGGCTGGATTTCCTGGTGATCGTGGGGCTGCGTGTCGTTAGCGTGGCGTGATCACGAGTCAGGGAGGCGTAGTGCGGGGCTGGCTGGCGGTGCGGGTGGTGTGGCGGCTGTGGGGCTGCTGGCTGGGTGTGGGGGCGGTTCGTCGGGCGGCAGGGCCGTGCAGCCGGTGCCGGCTGTGTCTGGGGCTCCGTCGGCGGCTGATCCGGACGCGGGGGAGCGGGCGGCGGTGCTGGAGGCGTACAAGGCGCTGACGGCTGCGGAGGAGCGCTCGTACGCCGGGGCGAAGGTCGACCCCGACCTGGCCCGCTACGCAACGGACAAGGCGTTGGCGGACATCCAGGCCACGGTGTTCTGGCACCAGCAGGGCAAGACGGTGATGCAGGGTCCGGTCCGCCGCGACGCGAAGGTGACCGTGCTGGACACCGCCTCGGCGCCGCTGCGGGCCACGGTGACGGATTGCGCGGACTCGAGCGGGCAGCGGGAGGTGGAGACCGCCACGGGCCGTGAGGTGCCCTACAGCGGGCCGCGCCGCCACGTGGTGACCTCTACCGCCATCCGCCCGGCGGTCGGGAGCTGGCAGTTCGTGACGTACGTGATCGCGCGGGACCGCTCGTGCTGATCGGCCCCCGCCTTGGCGGTGCCCTGGCCGTGGTGCTCCTGGGGGCCGGGGCAGGCCCCGCCTCGGCGGACGGGCCGGGCGGCGGGGTGGTGTGTCCGCCGGCCAAGCTGAACTGCGATGTCACAGCTCGGGACCCGGGCAAGCCTGGATCGGGCGAGCCTGGCGGGGAGCCGGACAAGCCTGGCGGGGACGGCGCGGGCAAGCCTGGCGGGGACGGCGCGGGCAAGCCTGCGTGCGCGATCGACGGCATGGAGGTGCCGTGCTCCACCCCCGAGATGGGGACGTTCAGCGCGGCGGACTCCTGCTACTGGTAGGCGCTGGACCCGCCCCCGCAGCTCCGGACGGGTTCAACACCGGGGCGCCGGCCGGGTGGAAGCCGGGTGACGGCGGCGGGGCGCTGTACCTGGTGACCTGCCCCAGCGGGAACGGTGACGTCCGCGCCGGCATCCGCTGGTCCGCCACCGGCCCGGCCGGCGGCGGCGTCGACGTCCAGGCGCTCGCACAGCAGGCGGTCGAACGCCTGCGCCTGGAGGGCCCGGACATCGGGATCGTGCCGCGCCCCGACGGCAAAGGCCTGGTCGGGAAGCCGGTGTGGATGTGGAACCGGCCGGGCCCGGCCCGGACCGGCCCGGCCACGGCGTCCGCCTCGGCCGGATCCGTCACGGTCACCGCGACCGCCAGGGTCCGCAACGTCGTGTGGTCCATGGGCGACGGCGCACAGATCACCTGCACCGGCTCCGGCACCCCGTACGCGGCCGAGTTCGGGAAGCAGATGTCACCGGACTGCGGGCACATGTACACCCGCACCAGCGCCCAGGCGCCGGGTGGCCGCTACGCGGTCACTGCCACCACGACCTGGGAGATCTCCTGGGCCGGCGCTGGGCAGACCGGCACACTCACCACCACCCGCGAGAGCGCCACCAGCCTTGCGATCGGTGAGCTCCAGGTCCTCAACGTGCCCTGACCTGCGGCACAGGAACTCACCGTTCCTGTAGTGGTGACTACGGATATGGCCGGTGAGTTCCGGCGCGGCCGCTGGTGGAGTTCTGGCGCCCGGGCAAGCCTGTCCGTCCGTCGCGGTCGGGAGGGTTGCACCGGGAGGGGGCTCCACCGTTGTCTGCCCATTGCACCGGCCATTGCCTCGCAGGTACTGCCGCAGGTAGGACCCCCGTGTTCGCAATCATGGAGGTTCGTGCAGGTCAGAACCGGTGGGCAAGCCTGTCAAGCGCGCCGACACCTCTTTGTACGCGATAGCCGGACATAGAGGTTGACCCCAGCACAGCCGCCGTGCCGGACGGATCACCCGCCCGCAGGTCGGCCTGCACCGGGCCCTGCGCCCAGACGGCGACGGGCGGACGCGGGCGCGGGTGCCTCGGCGGAGAAGGACTGTGCCGGCTGCTCGCGCGCCAGCTCAGCCGCGAGACGGCCGCGGGGGCCGGCTGTGGCCGGGGTGTCGGTGGTGGGGCGGGGGCCGGTGCCCAGGGGGCGGCGCTCGATCATCCGGCCAGTGTGCTTCGGGCGTGCCCGGTGGAAACGGCCGGGTCGGCGGGTATCGGTCTGTTTCCGGCTTCGGGGTGGTTGTGGGTATGGCGAAAGTCGATGCACGCCGTGTCCGGCGTCATCGACTTCGCGCTGGTCACGCGCCAACATGACCGAGCATGTCCCTGGTTTGCCGTGGGTGGAGCCAGTAGCAGTCAGGGCGCCAGCGAGAGCTTGTCCATATATGGGCCGCCCGCGCTTTCGGGTTCCAGCCTCAGCTTGAAGGGACCTGGAACGAAGGATTCCGGTTGGGATCCAAGTTGAGCCAACCAGTGAGGATGAACATCACCGCACGTCAGGTCGATGAGCCGGGCGAAGTTTTGAGATCCGCTCTCATAGACGGATCCTGAGCCAACTTTGCGGCTGGTCCGAACGTGTCGCGCACCTGGGATCGTTGGAGTTTCAGGGACTGTTGATCGCTGCTCGGGTGACGCCAATCACCCAGTGATCAACGGCCAATTGGAGCCAGTAGCAGGGCGGCGACCTCAGGGTCGCCGCTCAGATTCAGGAGCCTTCAATGAGCCCGATCGACGGGGCGCCGGCCCCCACCATCTCTTCTGGGCGCTTCGGTATGGCGCACGCCCTCGTGATCACCGCGTTTCTCGCAGCCGCGGTCATCCTCACCCTCGCCGCGCACATGGCTGCGCGGGACACCCTTACCCTTCTCGGCGGCGCCGGCGCGGTCGCTGTTGTCGTCCTGGTCTCCGCGAACGTCAAGGGCGGCAACGGAAAGGACGGGGGGACGGGCCTGCTGCGTCGGCTGTTGAGCGCGGCGTTCAGCCCTGGATCGGGGACCGGGGTCTAAGGGGGCAGCGGTCATGGGACGCCCTGAAGCCCCTGCGGACCGGACGGTTCCCGAACGGGCCGAGCTCGCCGAGCTGCTCCGCGCCGCGCGGGCGCGGAGCGGGTCAGGCAAGCCGCTCACCTATGAGGCGTTGGCCAGGCGCACGGCCTGGTCCAGCGCGGCCCTTAAGCGGGCAGCTTCTGGAAAGACGCTGCCCGCCTGGGAGCTGGTGGCGGCCTTTCTGGCCGCTTGCCAGTCCAGCTCGGTCCTGCAGAAGGAGGCGCTCCACCTTCACGGGAGGGCGCAGCATGCCGTGGCTCTGCATGCGAAGGAGGCGCGGGTCACCACCGTGGTGCCCCGGCCGCGGTTTGTCAGCGACGAGGCGGACCTGAGCCGGGCATTGAGGGACGCCTACGGGCATGCGGGGCGTCCTCCGGTCCGGACGATGTCCCAGCGGGCTGGGAGGTGGGTCCTGCCTCACAGTTCAGCCCACCGGATCATCACGGCCCGGGCGCTGCCGGTCAATGTCGGCCAGTACATCGGCTTCCTTGAGGCCTGCGAGGTCACTTCCAAGGACCTTCCCGACTGGTTTACCGCTTGGCACAAGGTCATGGGGCCGCCCTGCACGGACACTCCCGACGACGTCTGGTGGTGGCGTGCATCGACCTGGCGCGAAGAGCTCTACGAGGGCTGGTTCTACGAAACCTTCGGCCACAGCGCCACGGTTGCGGCGTGACGCGAGGAGCTGGCCACGCCTGCGGCCGGTGAGGCGGTGCCCACCCGGACAAGCCGGGTGGGCACCGCCTTTTTTGCAACATGCATGGCGGGTTCCGATCGCGTGGCAGACGGCCGCCCCTGCCGGGCCGGCGCATGTGCCTGCGTGCGTTCAGCGGCGTCGGAGGAGGTAGGGGACGACGACGGCTGCGTATACGCCGGCGGTGCTGACCCCGGTGGCTACGGGGTTGGCCCAGGACGGTGCGAGCCGTACCGCCAGGAGCGCGCCGATGGCGAGGACGAAGCCGAGCACTCCGATGAGTGCGTCTCGCTGCCGCCGCCGCGTCAGCTGCTGCGCGTTGGTCTCGGTGGTCTCGCTCGCCTCGGCTTGGGTGGACGCGTTGGTGATCCTTTCCTTGGGCCCGGAGTCGGGCTGGTTGGTTGGGTGCGAGGGCACCTGTGCGAGTCCGGCCGGCGGGGGTCGAGTTCTCGCGAATTTGCGTTTCGTGCCTGTTCGGAGGCTGTCTGGTGAGTGCGACACCGCGGGTGATTGTCACTGGGGTGCTGCGGTTGTCGTCATCGCGGGTGGGGTGTCGTTCGTACTGGTCAGGGGTGGGTTGGCTCCTGGTGGTGACATTCTGGTGCGGTGTGTTCGGTGTCATCGTGTGCGTTGTTGCTGGACAGCGGGGTGCGGTGTCTATGGGGCGGGTCGGCCGGCGTCCGGGGTGGGCCGTTGTTGTCCGGTCTCTGTCGCCGGTCAGTGAAGCTGAGCAGTCGTCAAGGCTCTGACCTGGGGGTTGTGCAGTTTGGGTGAGCGGGTTTGGTGATGGGTCGGCTCACTGAATCTGCGTAGCATCGGAGTTCGTTGGTCTTCTGACCTGCGGTGTTCGTCGGCCTGACCGCGCTGCGCAGGTTGGTTGGGAACTGTGCAGTTTCACTGGTCGTCGACAGACCCTACCGCCGCACCAGGTGTGGTGCTCAACCTCGTTTCCCGGGCTTATCCGGCTAGCAGATTGAGTCACCGAGCGGGTGGTGGCCCTGGCTGCCGGCAGAGCGGTGGGGATGTGGTGGTCTAGTGGGCTCGAGAAGCAGCACAAGAAGGATCACCTGACTGCGGGGAGATAAGACGTTGGGTCCGTGGGACGTCAAAGAGGACGGAGATCGTGAGCAGTGGGCGTGGAGCCCGCTGGTTGGTGTGGGGCCGTTGGAGTTCGGTATGAGGCCGGACGAGGTGGCCGCAGCGCTCAGCGGCCCGGAACCTCGCACACGGTCGTGTGCCGGGTATCACGACCGCAGTGCAGTGCCCATCTGGGAGCGGTACCCCGACCCCGGGGTGGCGCTCTACTACACGGGCGCGGGCCACCTGGCGGCCGTAGCTGTCGATGCCCTGAACGGCCCTCAGGTCCCCCTGGACGGTATGGGGTTGGTCGGGCGTGTGCCCTCAGGCCTGGGGTGGGAGCGAAGCGGACACCCCAACGAGCCGAAGGCTCGGACCCCGTGAAACGGGGTCACCCAGGCCCGCGAAGCGGGCCGTTCGGGTGGAGCGCAGCGGAACCCGAACCTGTCCGGAGCGAAGCGCAGGACACTGGCCCGAAGGGCCAGCTCTGGCTCGGCGAAGCCGAGCCCCGCCAGCGCAGCGAGGCGGTTCTCTCCTGAGCGCGTAGCGCTCA